>NZ_JBKIWO010000004.1:0-134269 GCF_046600695.1 Marisediminicola sp. LYQ85 | reverse complement strand
CGACAATGGTGACCTCGACGCCCCCAGCCTCCGGACCCGAACCCGGCTCCACCTCATCGACCGTCGTCACCGCGAAATACGTGAAATCGACCGGAGCAGACGACCCTGCAGGCGACAGCACGACCACGTCCACGACACCCACCGGATTCGCCGGCGACGTCACGACGATCTCCGTGTCAGACACGACCTCGAACTCCGTGCCCTCGACACCGTCGAAGGTGACACCGGTCGCACCCGTGAAGTCGGTGCCGGTGATCGTCACCTCGGTGCCGCCGGTCACCGGCCCACGAACCGGATCGATCGCGTCGACGAGTGCTGCGCCGGGAGCGACGAAGACGAAGCCGTCCTCGAGCACGGCCTCGCCGCACTCACCCAGACCGACGACGGTCACGTCGACGGTGCCCGCTCCGGGCGGGGTGACCGCGGTGATCTCCGTGTCGGAGATGACGTCGAAGGTCACGGCCGAATCCTCACCGAAGAGAACGTCGGTCGCCCCCAGGAAGCATGAGCCGATGATGGTCACGGTCGTCTCCTCCCCCTCGGGGCCGGAGTCCGGGGCGACGCTGTCGATCGTCGTGACCGCGAAGTAGGTGAATTCGAGCGGTGCGGACGGGCCGTCGGGAGAGGTGATCACGACGTCGACCGGTCCCGCGGGGTTCGCGGGCGACGTCACGGTGATCTCGGTGTCGGAGACGACCTCGAAGTCCGTTCCCCCGACGCCCCCGAAGGTCACTCCGGTCGCGTCGGCGAAGCCGGAGCCGGTGATCGTCACGGCCGTGTCTCCGGTGACCGGGCCGCGCTCCGGTTCGATGTCGGTCGCGATCGGCGGAGTGAGCGCGCGCGGTCCGACCGATCCCTGCGCGATGTCGAGCGACAGCGCTCCCTCCGGTCCGGTGAACCCGAGCACCGTGAGGCGCAGAGCCGTCTCGGTGAACGTCTCCCCCACGACTCCCGGCGACGGCTCCTGCACGTTGGCGGTGAGCGACACGAGTCCGGTCACGACCGACGAGAGCGCCGGGTCGAGGAGGGTGAGCGCGGGCACGACGACGGTCGACTGAACGAGGGCGGCGACGGTGTCGAGTAGACCGCCCGCGGCGGGATCGAGCAACTCGTCGACGATCACTCCGCTGAGCGATCCGGCGAGGGTGGACACGAGCCCGCTGTCACAGACGATGCCCCCCACGATCGGCACTGAGCACACACCGGCGTTGAGGAGGGTGACCGTGGGGACGACCGTGCCGGCGAGCAGATCGGCGACGGTGCCGTCGACGCCCACGCTGAGAACGGCGACGGGGGTCAGGAGGAGGGTCGCCGTGAGGCTCGTCGAGACGGTGACCGTGGCCGAGCGCAGCGCGGTCTCGGCCGCGTCGATCACGTCGTCGACGAGGGTGTCGACGAGGTTCGCGACGCCCGCGGTGATGAGCGCGAGCACCTCGGCCGAGAGGATCTCGGTGCCCGGGGCGAGCGAGTTGAGATCCTGTCCGTTCGCCGCGAGGAGCGCTCGGATGTCGACGACGATCGTTCCGTCGCCGAGGTCGATCTCGATGGGTCCCCCGGCGCCGAGTGCAGGAGCATCCGCTCCGATGAGGGGCGCGAGTGCCGCGGGGATGTCTGCCGTCACCGATGCCGTGGCTCCGGCGCCGAGCCCGAGGCCCGTGTCGTCGACGATCGCCGAGATGAGGGGGCTGTCCGCACCCGAGAGCGCGGCGAGGGTCGGCGCGATCGCGTCGGCGACGACGGTTTCGAGCGAACCGGCGAGTCCGCCGACGACGGGGCTGTCGAGGTTGAGCTCGAGGGCGGCGATGTCGTAGGTGCCGGTCGGCGCGAGAGTGCCGTCTGTGCTGGCTCGCGCGCTCACGGCGCCGAGGGAGAGGTCGGCTCCCGCGATGGCATCCGTGATGCTCGCGGTGAGGAGGTCGGAGAGGTCGAACGTGTAGGCCGACGGAGCGCCCGGGGTCACGGGGCCGGCTCCGATCGTTCCGTCGTCGGCGACGGCGCCGCTCGCGCCGATGGCGCTTCCGTCGGTGTTCGCTTCGGCGTATTCGCTCAGTACACCGAGATCCGCGATGGACAGGGGAATCTGCACCCCGTCGGTGACGGTGAGACCGAGCGTGCTGAGCGCGGTCGCGTCGAGGTCGCCGCTGTCGGCGTCGCCGGTCACGCCGTCGCTCGATGCCGACGCCCCCTCGAGTGCGAGGAGGACGTCGGCATCGAGACTTGACAGGAGGCTGCCCGAAAGCACGCGCCCGGCGGCTGTCGAGCCGTCGCCCTCTGCGGCGACGGCTGCCTGACCGAAGCCCACCGACGCGAGAATGGTGGCCGAAGCTAGTGCGATCCCCATCGCGCTCCGGCCACGCTGCGACGCCCGATTCGTCGTTTTCTTCGTCGCGCCCATGATTCCCCCGTGTCGTGGTGCACGGCATCCACCCCGGTGCCGTTTCTTTCGCAGACCGCGCTCGTAGCGCGGTCGCTGGGGAAAGGTATGTCGCTGCCTGCCACGATCGGTCGTCCCGGGGCGACAACCAGGGAGCATCGGGACAAGTTCCCGTGCCGGATGCTCGCGGGCACAGGTGCGAGGTTTCGCCGTATCCGCGCCGTGGCCACGGGCTCTCAGTAGTCGGACGCGCAATGCCCAGTACTCGAGAACCGCGACGGGAGCGCTCTCACGATCTACAGTGGGATCAGGTCGAGGGGGGCTCGACCGTCTGTGCTGGGCGGAGTGGACGCGTGCGTGACGGCGCGATGTGGGTGACATGGCAACGGTAGTGAGAACACAGCAGCCGTCGCCGCGCGATCACGTGGTCTCGTCAGCCGTGCACACCCTGCGCGGGCGCCGCAGTGTCTTGCTGTTCGGGGCGCCGGGCATGGGCAAGTCGCACGTCTCCACCGAGATCGCTCGCGCGCTCGAGGCCTCGGGGTCGACTGTCGTGCGCATCACGGCGGCGCGAGACTCCGGCGACCTACTGTGGCGGCAGGCATCCGCGCCCCCGAAGCAGGGCTCCCCCGAGATCGGGGGCGGACGACGCGTGTCCGCGCCGTTCGTCCAGGTCAGCCGCGACACTCTCGCCTCCTACCTCGACACGATCGACGACGCGATCGTCATCGTCGACGACGCCCACGAGATCGACCCGGAGGATGTGCGCTGGTTGACGTCGGCCGCGCGCGAACACCGGTTCACGGTGCTCGCGACCCTGGCAGACGACACCGACATCGCGCATCCGCTGCTCGACGTCTTCCTCGACCTCTGGCTCGACGGCGACGCCGACCGCCTCGACCTCGAGCCGCTCTCACGCGCCGAGACCGACGATCTCATCCGCTCGATTCTCGGAGAGAGAATCATCGACGTCGCCACCCGGGCGGCTATCCACCACGACAGCGGAGGGTTGCCGCTGCTCGTGACCGAGCTCGCCAACGCCGCCGTCGCGGGTTCTCGCGTCGCGGCGGGTGGTGGCCCGCTCGCTGCTGTCGGGGCACGCACGACGAGACGCATCAACCACATCGTGTTGTCGAGGATGCGGCCCCTGACCGCAGACGAACGTGTCGCCCTGCTCGTGCTCGGTCGCCTCGACGGCATCCCCGTCGATCGGGCGGCGCGCTACGTCGGCAACGACACCCTCTCTCGTCTCTTCGACTCGGGCTTCATCCGGTCGGGGCCCGGGATCAACACGGTCACGCACACCCACCGCATCGAGACGTCGGTCTTGAGCACGACGACCGACGGAGCGCGGGCCCGGAGACTCGCACAGCATGTGAGACGGGAGATCGTCTCGGCCTTCCGCAGGGGGGTCGCTCTCGACCCATTCGAGCACCTCTTCGCGGTGGGTGCCACCCACGCCGGGGGGCCCGATCTCGACCGCGACACGTCACCCGAGGTCGACCGCGCGGGTGCGACGGCCGAGGAGTGGGCCCGCCTGTGTCTCGTCGCCGCGGCGAAATCGCTCAGTAGCGGCGCTCCCGACGATGCCGCGCGTTTCGCGCGGGATTCCTTCGAGTCGAGCCCGAGCGTCGCGGCGATCGTGGAGGAGTCTCGCGCGCTCGGTGCCATCGGCAACTTCGCGGGCGCGTCGGAGCTCCTCGATACGACGGCCGTTCTCGAGCCGAGTCGCGAGGAAGCCCTCGCCGTCATGCGGTGGCGCGTGCAGCTCGACACGTGGCTCGCGCCGCAGCGACGGGTTCCCGACGCTCTCGAGTCGCTCGCGGCGGCGCTCACCGCGGCCGACACGACCGTGATCCGCGAACTCGACCTCGCCATGCAAGCCATGCTCGCGATGGAGTGGCGCACCTCGAGGGCCCACGCGCACGCGGTTCTCGACGAGCCGACCGCGGACGTCTCGTCGCGGCTCGCCGCGAACGGCATCGCGAGCATCGCCTCGGCCCTCCTGGGCCGCGGCGCCGAACTCGCTGCGACGATCGCCCGTGGCGAGGAGCTCGTGCGACTCGCTCGTCTTCCCATAGGAAGTGACGCATACCTCGTCGCCCGACGGGACATCGACGACTATCGCGCCTCGGCGTGCTTCGCGCGCACGATCGCGGCCGACGACATCATCGGGGTGCGCGACCGTCTCGCCGAGTTCGTCGATCGCGCGGTGCGGCGCGGTGATTCCGCTCGCGTCGCGATCGCGGGGTTCCTCGTCGGCTACATCGAGATGTGTCGAGGCGACCTCGAGTCGAGCGAATCCGAGCTCACAGCCGCGGCGGCGAGGCAGACCGTGTTGCCCGACGCGCGCTGGCAGGTCTGGACCCAGGCCCTTCTCGCACGCGTACTCCGTCATCGCGGGCGCGCGCGCGACGCCGACGCGGTCATCGAGAGTCTCAGCAATTGGCCGTGGTGCGACACCCGGTGGCGTCACAGCCATACCGACTGGGCGAGGCAACCTCTGGGCGGCGCCGCGAGCGGCGAGGAGTCTTCCGAGATGATTCCCGGGATGACTCTCGACACCGCGGGAGCGATCTACCAGCTCCTCTTCTCTGTGCTCGCCGACGTGGATGAAGGGCCCGTCGCGGCGTCTGTCGCCGAGAAGGCACGCGCCTTCCGTGCCGAGACAGACCTCCCCGCGTATGTCGCCATGGCCGACTTCGTGATCGCGGTCGCCGACGACGATGCGGCCGCCGCGTGCGACAGCGCCCAACGACTCGGCGCGGTGGGCTTCCACCTCCTCGCGAGTCGGGCCTCCGAGCGCACCGCGACGATGTTCGCCCGTCGGGGCATGCGGGTCGCCGCGGCATCGACCCGCGCATTCGCCCGCTCGGTGCACTCCGCGGGCGCCGGTTCCGAATCCGACTCCGAGGGTGAGGCGTTGACGGGCCGCGAGCAGGAGATCGTCGACCTCGTGATCGCGGGAAAATCGAACAAGCAGATCGCCGAAGCGCTCTTTCTCTCCGTGCGCACCGTCGAGTCGCACATCTACCACGCGAGGGTCAAACTCGGCGCACCCTCTCGAGCGCAGCTGCGCGCCCGCGCCACGGTCTGAGCAACGACTCGAGCGAACCCCGCACGCAGAAGTACGCGGGCACAGAAAAGACCCCTCGCGCACCCGCCAGAGCCCGGTTACCCTTGCTACGTTTCCGTCCTGGGGGAGTTGGCCTGGATGGCGCCACGCGAGGAGCCGGTGTTCAGTTTACCTGGCTTATCGTGGGGTGATGCGCATAGTCATCGCCGGCGGCCACGGAAAGATCGCCCTCCTCCTCTCGAGCATCCTCGCCACCGCCGGTCACCACCCGGTCGGCCTCATCCGCAATGCCGCTCACGCCGCCGAGGTGCGCGCGACCGGTGCCGAGCCCGTGGTGCTCGACCTCGAGTCGAGCGACGTCGACTCGGTCTCGACCGCTCTCGCGGGTGCCGACGCCGTGGTCTTCGCCGCGGGAGCGGGCGCCAACAGCGGAGCCGAGCGCAAGCTCACGGTCGACCGTGACGGCGCCATCCTGCTCGGAGCCGCCGCCGTCGCCGCCGATGTGCGCCGCTACGTCGTCGTCTCGGCCATCGGGACCGACGACTTCGATGCCGACTCCGACGACGTCATGCAGGTCTACCTCCGGGCCAAGAGCGAGGCGGATGCCGCAGTGCGCGCGCTCGACCTCGACTGGACGATCGTGCGTCCCGGCGGGCTCACCGACGACGACGGCACCGGCCGCGTCGAGGTCGGCGAAACGGTCGAGCGCGGCACCATTCCGCGGGCCGACGTCGCCGCGGTCATCGCCCACGTCCTCACCTCGGGCGCTGCGGTGCGGCGCCAGTTCGAGGTCGTCTCGGGCAGCATCGCCGTCGCCGACGCCTTCTAGACAGCGGTAGCCGCGCGGCTCCCGGGCCGCGCGGCTCTAGAGCGCGGCGGACGCGGTCTGCCGCGCGATCTCGAGCTCTTCGTTGGTCGGGATGACGAGCACGGCGACCGCGGCCCCGTCCGGCGAGATGTAGCGGGCCGTCTTCGACGCGACCTCGTTGCGGTCGTGGTCGACCTCGATGCCGAGGAACTCGAGCCCCGCGAGCACACGACGACGCAAGAGGCTGTTGTTCTCGCCCACGCCGGCCGTGAAGACGATGGCGTCGAGCCCCCCGAGGTGCGCGATGTACGCGCCGACGTAGCGCCGGATGCGATGGCGGTAGACCGCGAGCGCCGCCTCGGCGATGTCGTCGCCGTCGGATGCCGCCGCTTGCACGTCGCGCATGTCGCCGTTACCCGTGAGCCCGAGCAGTCCGCTCTTGCGGTTGAGCATCGTGTCGAGTTCGTCGATGCTCAGACCCGCCTGCCTGTGCAGATGCACGAGCACCGCCGCGTCGATGTCTCCCGACCGTGTGCCCATCACGAGTCCTTCGAGCGGGGTCATCCCCATGCTCGTCTCGATCGACCTGCCCCCGTCGATCGCGGCGACGGATGCCCCGTTGCCGAGGTGCAACACGATCGTCTTGAGCGACTCGAGCGGGCGGTCGAGGAACTCGGCGGCGCGCTCCGACACGAACTTGTGCGAGGTGCCGTGGAATCCGTAGCGTCGCACGCCGTGCTCGGCGGCGAGAGCCGCGTCGATCGCGTAGGTGTAGGCCGCGGGCGGGAGCGTGTGGTGGAACGCCGTGTCGAACACCGCGACGTGGGGCACGTCGGGGAGGGCCACTCGCGCGGCGCGGATGCCCTCGAGGTTCGCGGGGTTGTGCAGTGGTGCGAGCGCGGAGAGCTCGTCGATGCCGGCCTCGACGCTGTCGTCGATGACGGTCGGTTCGGTGAAGAGCGCGCCGCCGTGCACCACGCGATGGCCGACCGCGACGATCTCGCGACCGGACCCGAGCTGCTCGAGAACACCGCGCACACCGGCCTCGTGATCGGGCACGTCGGAGCCGGGTTCTCCGATGCGCTCGACGAGTCCGCTCAGGAGAACGGCTTCGGTGTCGAGGTCGATGAGCTGGTACTTGATCGACGACGATCCCGAGTTGACGACGAAGATCTGGGTCACGGTGTGGCGCCTTCCGAGGGTGCTGCTTGGATCGCGGTGATCGCGACGGTGTTGACGATGTCGCCGACGAGAGCGCCGCGCGAGAGGTCGTTGATGGGTTTGTTGAGCCCCTGGAGCACGGGGCCGACGGCGACGGCTCCCGCCGACCTCTGCACCGCCTTGTAGGTGTTGTTGCCCGTGTTGAGGTCGGGGAAGATGAAGACGGTGGCGCGACCGGCGACCTCGGAGCCCGGCATCTTCGTGGCCGCGACGGTGGGGTCGGCGGCGGCGTCATATTGGATCGGACCCTCGACGAGCAGGTCGGGGCGCCGCTCGCGCACGAGCGCCGTGGCCGCACGCACCTTCTCGACGTCGGCGCCCGAGCCCGATTCGCCCGTCGAGTAGCTCAGCATCGCGATGCGCGGCTCGATGCCGAATTGCTGCGCGGTGCCGGCCGACGAGATCGCAATGTCGGCGAGCTGCTCGGCGGTCGGGTCGGGGATGACGGCGCAATCGCCGTAGACGAGCACGCGGTCGGCGAGCGCCATGAGGAAGACGCTCGAGACCACCGAGACGTCGGGCTTGGTCTTGATGATCTCGAATGCCGGGCGGATGGTGTGGGCCGTCGTGTGCTGCGCCCCGGAGACCATTCCGTCGGCGAGACCGAGGTGCACCATCATCGTGCCGAAGTACGAGACGTCGGTCACGGTGTCGCTCGCCTGCTGCACGGTGATGCCCTTGTGTGCTCGCACGCGCGCGTACTCCTCCGCGAAACGCGAGCGCAGCTCCTCGTCGAAGGGGTCGATGACGGCGGCGTCCGAGAGGTCGAGACCGAGCTCGGTCGCGCGAGATCGCACCGCCTTCTCGTCACCGAGGATCGAGATCTGCGCCACCTCGCGCTGCAGGAGGGTGGCCGCGGCCCTGAGGATGCGATCGTCGCTCCCCTCGGGGAGGACGATGTGCTTGCGCTGCCCGCGGGCGCGCTCGAGGATTCCGTATTCGAACATGAGCGGCGTCACGACATCCGCGGGGCTCACCTCGAGGAGCGAGAGGAGTCTCTCGCCGTCGACGTGCTTCTCGAAGAGCGAGAGCGCCGTGTCGTACTTGCGCTGCGACTCCGCGGCGAGGCGACCCCGTGTCTGAGTCACTTTCAGCGCCGTGTCGTAGGTGCCGAGGTCGTTGCGCGCGATCGGCAGGGTCGAGTGGAGCCCGTCGATGAGCAACTCGACCTGGGGCGAGAGCGCGAAACCGCCGTTGAGGATGACGCCCGAGACGGAGGGGAACGTCGCGGACGCGTGTGCGAGCAGCACGGCGAGCAAGACATCCGACCGGTCGCCGGGGATGATGACGATCGCGCCCTCGGTGAGCCTCGGGAGCACGTTCTCCATCGACATCGCCGCGACGACGACCCCGACGGCCTCCCTCTCGAGGAGCGCCTCGTCGCCCGCGATGAGGGTCGCGTCCGTCGCCTCGAGCAGCGCGGCGACCGACGGGGCGACGAGGAACGGGTCTTCGGGGATCGCCCACACGGGAACGGCGGAGTCGGCGTCGTCGAACGCCGACGTGATCGACTCCTCGATCTCGCGCAGCGCCGACGGTTCGGAGCGGTTCGCGATGATCGCGAGAAGACCGGCGTGCGCGTGACGGAGCTCGGCGGTCGTGAGCTCGGCGATCTGGCGCATGTCGTCGGGCGTGCGCTCCCCCGCGCCGTCGCTGCGTCGCCCGCCGAGAACGAGCAGCACGGGTGCGCCCAGGTTCGCGGCGATGCGCGCGTTGAATCCGAGCTCGGTGGGGCTGCCGACATCCGTGTAGTCGGAGCCGAGGATGACGATCGCGTCGCACTGCCGCTCGACGGCGGCGAAGCGGGAGACGATCGTGCTGAGCGCTTGATCGGGGTGCGTGTGCACGAGCTCGTAGTCGACGCCGACGACCTCGTCGTAGTCGAGGTCGACGCTCGCGTGACCGAGCAGCATCTCGAGCACGTAGTCGCGTTCGGTCGTCGACCTCGCGATCGGTCGGAACACCCCCACCCGCTCGACCTGGTGGCTCAGGGTCTCGACCACGCCGAGCGCGATCGACGACTTGCCGGTGTGGCCTTCGGCTGACGTGATGAAGATTCGAGTCGACACGCGACCAGCCTAGGCCTGCATTGCGAGGCGGTTCTGGGAGTGTGTCGCCGAGCACGGCGGGCATGACGGTAGAATGCTTTCGGTCCACGGTTCGCCGTGAAGGATCCATTGGAGGATTCGCCTAGTGGCCTATGGCGCACGCTTGGAAAGCGTGTTGGGTGAAAGCCCTCGGGGGTTCGAATCCCCCATCCTCCGCCGAGACTGCCGATGAGGGCAGGCACTGTTCTCCGTCGCTCACGCGGTGATCGCCCGAATCGATCTCCGCGCTGTGGGCTGCGGATCATCCGGGGGGATCGGCGATGACTGGGCTTGACCACGCTGCCGATCGTTCTGCCCCGACGCCCGCGGCACGGCGCATCCGGCCCCGCCGGGACCTGCTGCGCAACGGACTTCTCACCCTTCTGCTCGGGTCGGTGACGCTCTTCGGGTCGCTCTACCTCCTGACGGTGCCGCTCGGCACCGCCGACATCGTCGTCGCGGGCCAGGTCGTCGTCACGATCGTGGCTCTCGCGTGCTTCTTCCTCTACCGCTCCGCGCACGTGACCGTGGACCGATCGACCGTGACCGCACGCGGTCTGACCGGTCGCCGCACGGTCATCGATCGCGCCGACATCGCGACCGTCGTGATCGTGGCGACCTATCGCTGGAACGCGAGCGACACGACACCCCGATTGCTCGTGCGCGACGTCGCGGGCACGCGGCTCCTGCGTCTGCACGGCGCGTTCTGGGGCGAGTCGAGCATGCGCGAGCTCACGTCGCTCATCGGTGTGGGGATGCAACCCAACCCCGGGCCCATGACGGGTCGCGACCTGTTCCGCACCTATCCGGGGAGTTCGTACTGGTTCGAGGCCAAGCCGGTTCTCGGTGTCGCGGCGATCTCGACGATCGTCGTCGCCTCGCTCGCGATCATGGTGGGCCTCATGGCCGTGACGGATGTCTCGCTCGCGTGGATGCCCTGAGGCCGGTGTGACGCGGGCCGCGCCATGACCCAGCTCGCCTGAGGCCGGCTCAGCGCCCCGCGGGGGCTACCGCGGCGGGGGGCGGGTCGATCGACTCGAGCTCGAACTCGCGCACGGGCGCCGCTCGCGTGGCGGAGCACGTGCTCAACAGCGGGGCCGACATCTGCTCCGCGAGACGAACCGTGCGGGTCTCGCCGCGATGGTCGAGAGCGACCGTCCAGCTTCCGGAGTCATCACGCGTGGCCGTCGCGTCGCCGAACGCGTCGATCGCGGTGTCGCCGGAGCGCTCGCGCACGAAGGCCTCCGCCGCTTGCACGGCGTTGGGGCTCGAGCTGCGCCCGCGGAAGTAGCGCAGGTCGATGACCCCCTCCCGCACCCCCGCGATGACGGCGGGCGCCTCGGCCGCGGGAACCCGGCCGAAGAAGAGGCCGTGGGGGAACACCACGAGGGTCGCCGCGAATCGGTCACCGCCGAGGTGGGAACACTCCCACGTGATCTCCGGATGATTGTGAGCGAGCGTCGTGACCACGGGGCGCCCGCGCACCGCGCAGCACTGGTCGTGGCGCGCGTGCGTGCACACGGCGACGATGGGCTCGTCGGACGGGGTTCCCGTCGATCCGTCGAGAGGCACCTCGAGAAGCAGCGCGGGGTCAGTGACGCTTCCGCGCATGATCGACTCCCGACCGGGTCGGCAGTCGACCACGGCCCACGACCACTCCCGCTGCGCGCGACGCTCGTCGGCGCGTCGACCGGTGCGGCGGATGGCGAGGGGTCTCATCCCGGCTCGTTCGACGCGTCGCACGAGGGTCGACGCGATCTCGGGGGGCAGGCGTGACTGCAGGATCGCATGGTGCCCCCACGCACCGTCGATCTCGACGAGAAACCATCTCTCGCCGTAGCCCGCTGTTCCCTCGAGGGGGTCACGACGCTCGAGCGACCGGTCGCTGCACGGCATCCAGCCCGTGTCGCTCGGCTCGGTCATCGCACGACCAGGATGCCTTCGCGCACGAGTCGTCGCACGACGACGAGGGCGGACGCCTCGTCGAGGCCGGGGAGGCTCCCGACGGTGTGGTCGGCACCGGTTGCGAGAGCCTCGACGGCATCGGCCGCTTCGACCGGCAGCGAGACAGTCGAGTCGCCCCAGCGGATCGTGATGACCTCACCGTCTCGGCGCGTCGACGCGGTCGCCCCGCGTCGCCATGACACGACGGTGTCGGGGCCGAGGGCTCCGAGAGCCTCGATCGTCGCGAGAGGAGCGAGGGGTTCCGCTCTCACGGCGCCGGCGAATCGCCGCGTGAGGCTCGCGGATGCCGCATCCGCGAGCTCCGGCGACGTCGCCGCCGTCGCGAGGGCGTCGGCGAGGTCGCTCACGATCTCGTCGACGAGTGGACGGAGCGCATCGGGGTCGGTGAGATCGATACCGAGCGGCAGTGATGCGCGCAACCGCACGTCGTCGCGGGCCCGCTCGATGATCGACTCGAGGATGTCGTCGCGCGTGTAGGCCGAGACGCCGATCGTGAGGTGCACCGAGGTGCCTCCGAGCGCCGTGGCCGAGTGGATCCATCCGCGCGGCAGATAGAGCACGTCGCCGGGTTCGAGCACCGCGTCGATCGCGGGCTCGCCCGCGGCGCGCGCCTCGACATCCGCGCGCCGGCTCGACCACGGTTGGGAGGCGAGCGGGTCGACGTGGGCCGGCTCGTGGATCGTCCAGTGCTTCGTGCCCGAGATCTGGATGACGAAGACGTCGTGCACGTCGTAGTGCGGGTCGAATCCGCGCGACGACTCGGGCGTGATGTAGGCGTTCACCTGGCACCGGTGCCCGAGGTCGCCGACGAGTTCCCGCGTGAAGTCGGTGAGGGGTCGCCACGTGCGGTGCAGTCCCTGCAGCACGAGACTCGCGCCGTCGGCGAATTCGGCGAGCACGCGCTCCGATGACAGCTGATCACCGATCTCGGCGCCGAACCCGCCCGAGGCGGTGTAGCGCGAGGGCGATAGCACCGACCCCTCTTTGGCCATGCGGGCGAAGGGAGTGCGGATGCCGCGGTGGGCGACGAGCTCGTCGACCGCGTCGGCCGAGAAGAGGTCGGCGAAGTCTCCGGGGAGAGCGGATGCGCGAGACAGGAGAGGGCGGGAGCCCCAGTGTTCGCTCGCGAACGCGGTGGTGTCGAGGGAGACGAGGCGAGCGAGCGCGGGTCGGTCTGCCGACCCGCGCTCGCTCACGCCGTCACTCGTTGGGGAGTCGCTCAAGCCGAGCCGTCGGCTCCGCCGTCGTGACCGTCGGCGTTGGCGCCGCCGTCGGCGGTGCCTTCTCCCGCGTCGGCCGAGCCGTCGGCTCCGCCGTCGTGACCGTCGGCGTTGGCGCCGCCGTCAGCGGTGCCCTCGCCTGCCACAGCGGAACCGTCGGCTCCACCGTCGTGACCACCGGGGTTCGCGCCGCCGTCGGCGGTACCCTCTTCGCCGGTCGAACCTGTTGTCGTGATGTCGTCGTCGTCGATAGCCATGTCTTACCTCCGCGGATCATGGACGCCGATTCGCGCCCGATCTCCAGCGTACGTCTGTCGACCCTGAACACACCCCGGGGCCACGCTCAGTGGCGTCGGTGCACCAGGGTCTCGGGCTCCCGGAGCGCCCACGCGCGCACGAGGTCGGTGCGCACCTCGAGGCCGAAGCCGGGAGTCGTGGGCACGTCGAGGTGTCCGTCGCGCAGCACGAACGGTTCGGTGAGGTCGTCGGCGTAGTAGCGATCCGACGCCGAGGTGTCTCCGGGGAGGGTGAACCCGGGGAGCGCGGCGAGCGCGACGTTCGCCGCGCGCCCGATTCCCGTCTCGAGCATGCCCCCGCACCACACCGGCACGCCGCGCTCGACGCACGCGTCGTGGATGCGCACGGCCTCGAGGTAGCCTCCCACCCGACCCGCCTTGATGTTGACGATGCTCGTGGCACCGCGATCGATCGCGTCGACGGCGACCGCCGTGCTGACGATGGATTCGTCGAGGCACACGGGGGTGGAGATCGCGCGAGCGAGCACGGCGTGCGCCGCGACATCCTCTTCGACGAACGGTTGTTCGATGAGCACGAGACCGAAGTCGTCGAGCCTCCGCAGGTGGTCGACGTCGGCGAGTGTGTACGCCGTGTTCGCGTCGACCTGCAGCAGGGCGTCCGCCCCGAGGAGAGCGCGCACCGCCGCAACGGGTTCGAGGTCCCACCCCGGCTTGATCTTGAGCTTGATGCGCCGGTAGCCCGCGTCGACGTAGCCGCACACCTCGTCGAGGAGCGCGTCGATGCTCGGCGCGATGCCGACCGAGACACCGCACTCGACCGACGTGCGCGTGGCTCCGAAGACGGCACCGAAGCTCACCCCCGCGGCGCGCGACTCGGCGTCGAGAACGGCGGCCTCGAGCGCGGCCTTGGCCATGCGGTGCCCGACGACGTAACGCAGTGCGCCGTCGACGCCCGCGGCGGTGATCGACTCGAGGCCGAGGAGCGTCGGAGCGAGATAGTCGCGGATGACACCGGCGACCGCCCCGACGTACTCCGAGGAGTACACGGGGTCGGTGCCCGCGACGCACTCCCCCCACCCCTCGCCCTCGTCCGTGAGAACCCGGACGAGCAGAACCGCTCGCTCGGTCTGCACGCCGAACGAGGTCTCGAACGATCGCACGAGGGGCATGCCCACGAGGTGAACCTCGACAGCGTCGAGCCTCATGCGAGGCGATCCTCGAAGCCCCAGTCCTGGCCGTAGCCCCCGGCGGACTCCGACCGTTTCATGAGGTCGAGGAACGGCACCGCGTCGAACGCCTCGGGACCGAGCACCCCGAGCCCCGACCAGACACCGCTCGCGAGCAGTTCGAGCGCGATCACGGGGTTGAGCGCGGTCTGCCACACGACGCACTGCGCCTCGTATTCGGCCATCGTCCACTCGTTGTCGGCCACGTGATAGAGATACACCTCGCGCGGCCGCCCATCCGTTCCCGTCCCTATGACCCACACCCCCGCGCACGTCTTCCCGGTCATGAGCGGACCGAGCGTCGCGGGGTCGGGGAGGCCTGCGGCGACGACATCCCGCGGCGCGACAGCGACGGGCCCCTGCTCCGAGCGCACGGTCACGGGGGTGACGCTGTCGAGACCGAGCCGGTTGAGGGTCTTGAGGATGCCGATGAACTCGTCGCCGAGCCCGTACTTGAAGGTCACGCGCTTGGCATCGAGCCAGCGCGGCATGAGCAACACCTCCTCGTGCTCGACGTTGACGCACTCGACCTCGCCGATGCCCTCGGGAAAGGTGAAGGTCTCGGGCTCCGAGAACGGTGCCGTCGTGAACCAGCCGCGCTCCCGCTCCCAGATGACGGGAGGATTGAGGCACTCCTCGATCGTCGTCCAGATGCTGAACGAGGGGGCGAACATCTCGACCCCGCTCGCGTCGCGCACCACGAGGTTCGCGCCGTCGCGCGTGCCGAGCTCGTCGACCTCGCTGAAGAGGTGGTCGACCGCGTAGCGCGCGAACACGTCGCTCAGCCCCGGTTCGACCCCCATGCCCACGAGAGCCATGCGACCCGCTTTCTCCCAGTCGGGCGCGACGGCGAACTGATCGTCGCCGAGCTTGACCCCGGTTTCGCGGTGGGGGTCGGTCGGATGCGGCTCACTCAAGCTCATCGCCATGTCGAGGTAGTCGGCATCGGCGGCGAGCGCGCCCGCGAACACGGTCGGAACGAACGTGGGCTCGACCGCGTTCATGACGTGGGTCACTCCGTAGGTGCGCGCGACTGCCGTCACATCGTCGGGGTTCGACGCGTCGATGCGCGCGGCCACGAATCGCCCGTTCTGGTCACCGTGCCGCGCGGTGATCCACGCGATCGTGCGTTCGGCCCGAGAGAGGTCGTAGTCGCTCACGACCATGAGGTCGAAGAACCGGCGCCGCGCGGCGATCTTCGCGATGGCGTCGCCGACTCCGCCGGCACCGACGAGGAGGATTCTCATGCGTCGACAGTAGTGCCGACCCCGCGCTCAGGTCGCGTGTTCCCTCGCGGCACTGTTGCGGCGCACCCGCTCGCTCGCGGCGATCGCACGACGGCTCTCGTGCTCGCGGTGCATGCGGTGCGCGAACGGAGCCCAGACGATCACCGCGACCGCGGCGCCGAGCACGAGTCCCCCGACCGTGTCGCTCACCCAGTGCGCTCCGAGATAGGTGCGACTGAGCATCATGAGCAGCGTGTAGGCGACACCCGCCGCCCAGACCCACGTTCTCTCGGCGATGAAACCGATGACGACGGCCATGGTCGCAGCGTTCGCGACGTGTCCGGAGGGGAACGATCCGATGTCGGCGACCACGAGGATGTCTTCGGGGCGAGGCCGGTCGAAGATGCCCTTGAGCAACTGCACGAGCCCCGCGCTCAGCACGGTCGCGACGGTGAAGTAGAGGGCGGCCCAGAACCGCCTGAGAAAGCACAGCACGACGATGATGGCGACGGGCACGAGCACGATGCCGATGAGGTGCCCGCCGACGGCGTCCATGATCTGCGCGGGCACCTCGAGCGCGGGGTGCCTGCTGTCGAGGATCTCGTTCATCCACTCGGTGTCGAACGCGAGAGGCAGGTTGCTTCCGCGATACGCGATCGCGGCACCCAGAACGGCGACGAGCCCGACACCGACGAGCGCCGCGATGAGTGGCCAGCGACGGCTCGCCGCGGCGGACCGTCGCTCGGCGTCGGCGGCGGCCTTCGTGCGGGGTCGGGTCTGAGACATCCGTTCACGCTAGCGCGGGCGGGATGTGGGTCAGTCGGTGAGGCTCGGAACCGAGCGGGGCTTGACGATGAGCCAGAGCGATGCCACGGCGACAGCCGAGGTGCACGCCATGACGGCTCCCATGGGGATGGCGTCGGTGATGCCGAAGAGACCGACGATCGGCGAGATCACTCCCGCGAGACCGAAGTTGAGAGCCCCGAGCACGGATGCCGCGGTGCCTGCCTCGTCGCCGTGGCCCGCGAGCGCGAGCACTTGGACCATCGGGAAACCGAAGCCGACCGCGGTGATGAAGAAGAAGAGCGGAACGAGGATGCCGACGAGCCCGGCGCCGGCCGCGTCGAGCGCGACGATCGCGATCGCCGAGAGCAACATCACCGCCGTCGACGCCCCGAGGATGTATTGCGGGCCGTATCGCCTCGCGAGCCGCGCCGCCGTCTGGGTTCCGATGACGATTCCGAGCGAGTTGACCGCGAAGAGCACGCCGTACTGCTGAGCGTCGAGCCCGTAGACGTCCTGGAACAGGAACGGCGACGAGCTCAGGTAGGCGAAGAGGCCCGCGAACGACATGCCTCCGATGAGCGCGACGCCGACGAAGATGCGGTCGGTGAAGATGGCGCGGTAGCGGTCGCGCGCGGTCGAGTGCCCCTGCTGCCTGCGCTTCTCGGGGGGCAGGGTCTCGACGATGAAGAACACGGCGGCGAGCACGATGATGACGCCGTAGGCGGCGAGGAAGTAGAACACGCCGCGCCAGTCGAGCACGAGCAGGAGCTGCGACCCGATGAGCGGAGCGAGGATGGGCGCGGCACCCGTGACGAGCGCGAGGCGCGAGAGCATGCGCACGAGCGGCTGGCCGCCGAAGAGGTCGCGCACCGTCGCCATCGCGACGACGGCACCGCCGGCGGCGCCGATGCCCTGCAGCACGCGGAACACACCGACCCACACGATGTCGGGGGCGAGGGCGACGCCGATGCTCGCACCGACGTGCACGACCGTCGCGATGACGAGGGGGATGCGGCGACCGACACGGTCGCTCCACGGCCCGACGATGAGCTGGCCGAGGCCGAACCCGACCGTCGTCGCGGTGAGCGTCAACTGCACCGCCGCTTGCGAGACCCCGAGGTCGGTCTCGAGCACGGGGAAGGCGGGGAGGTAGAGGTCGATCGTGAACGGCCCGAGAGCGACGAGGGCTCCGAGCACCACGATGTAGACGAGGCGTTGCCGGCGGCTGAGCGCATCACCGGGGTGCATGACAGTGGTCAAGGAGAGTCCTAGCGGGTGGGGATGGAGGGGGCGTGAGGGCCCTCGAGCGCAGCACAGCCTCTGGGATCAACTCGACGACGGCTCGACTATTCCCGTTCGGGGCGAAGAGGTCGACACGTCGACGCGCGCGGGGTCGGCGAGAACGCGCGCGAACGCGAGCTCGGCCGCACCGATGAGCAGCAGATCGGAGCCGAGCTCGGCCCGAGCGATGCGCACCTCCTCGAACGATGCCGCGAGCGACTGTTCGCGCACGAGCTGGTGCAGTCGCCCGGGCGCGGCGGCATCGAGGGAGGCGAGAAACCCGCCGAGCACGATGAGCTGAGGGTTGAGGATGTCGACGGCGTTGCGCAGCACGAGGCTCAGGTACCCCAGCTGACGGTCGATCTCGGCGGCGACCTCGGCGGACGTCGACGAGACGAGCGCGTGCTCGAGCACGTCGGGCTCGACGGCGGGGAGTCCGAGCACGTCGAGGAGGGCTGAGCGACGCACCTCGAGCTCGAGGCTGCCGGGAGCGCCCGTGCGGTCGCGGTCGCGCCGATCGGTCGCGAGGGTGTGCCCGAACTCGCCGGCGAACCCCCCGACACCGCGCACGGGCACACCGCCCGCGATGATGCCGCCCCCGATACCGCTCGCGCCACCGTTGAGATAGACGAGATCGGTCATCCCGCGTCCCGCGCCGAAGAGGTGCTCCGCTTTCGCGCCGAGACCCGCGTCGTTGGCTGCCGAAGCCTCGAGGCCCGTCGCGGCGGCGATGAGTTCGGCGATCGGCGCATCCGTCCACCCGAGGTGCGGGGCGAGCCTCACGAGACCGTCGGATGCCCGCACGAGACCCGGCATCGCGACCCCGACACCGACCGGGGCCGCGCCGTCGGCGACGAAATCGGCGACCACACGCGCGACCGTGTCGACGGTCGTCTCGACGGTAGGCACGGTGCTCTGCTCCACGCGCACACGCCGCTCCACAGCACCGCCGAGCCCGACGAGCGCGACGACGATCGCGTCGATCTCGGGGTTGACCGCGACGGCCACGGTGCGGGGGTCGGGGCTCACGACCGGGCTCGGCCGCCCGACCTGACGAGTGACCGTCGGTTCGGCCTCCACGACGAGCCGTCGCTCGACGAGTTCGGAGACGAGGGCTGCGACCGTAGACCTGTTGAGCCCCGTGCGCAGGGTCAATTGCGATCGAGACAGCGACCGTTCCCGGTGCACGAGGCCGAGCACCGTGGCGAGGTTGTCGCGACGCACACTGTCGTTGTTGCGACCGCTGCGCTGGCCCTCCGTCGTCACTCCGCGATCCGGCGGGTGCGGATGACCTCGGCGAACCACTCCCCGCTGTCTTTGACCGTGCGCTCCTGGGTCTCGTAGTCGACGTGCACGATGCCGAACCGCTTCGTGTAGCCGTACGCCCACTCGAAGTTGTCGAGGAGCGACCACACGAGGTAGCCGCGCAGGTCGACGCCGCGATCGATCGCGCGGGATGCCGCGACGAAGTGCCTGCGCAGGTAGTCGACCCTCTCGGTATCCGCGACCCGACCGTCGACGACCTCGTCGTCGAACGCCGCCCCGTTCTCGGTGATCATGAGGGGGAGCTCCGGGAACTGCTCGGAGAGCGACACGAGGAGCTCTTCGAGGCCGTCGGGCGCGATGTTCCAGCCCATCGCGGTGTACGGGCCCTCCTGCTCGATGAACTCGACATGCTCGCTTCCCGGCCACGGCGACCCGCCCGAGTTCTTGTGCCCGTCGGCCGTCTGCCGCGGTGACGCGCCGTCCCACAGGCGCACCGTCGCGGTCGAGTAGTAGTTGACGCCGAGGACGTCGATCGGCTGGTGGATGAGCTCGAGGTCGCCCGGCTTCACGAACGCCCAGTCGGTGACGGGCGCGGTGTCTTCGAGAAGGTCGGCGGGGTACTCGCCGCGCAGCATCGGACCGGTGAACGCGCGGTTGGCGAGAGCGTCGATGCGGCGCATCGCGTCGTCGTCGCCGTAGCCGCCCCCGCGGAGCACGTGGAAGTTGAGGGTCACCGAGTACTTCGCCGCGTCGCCGACGACGTGGCGCAACTCGGTGGTGCCGAGCCCGTGCGCGAGGTTGAGGTGGTGCACGGCCGTGAGCGCCGCACGACCGCTCTGGATGCCGGGGGCGTGCGCGCCCGACCCATAGCCGAGGTAGGCCGAGCACCAGGGCTCGTTGAGGGTCGTCCACGTGTCGATGCGGTCACCGAGGGCCTCGCCCATGACCGCGGCGTACTCGGCGAAGCGGTAGGCGGTGTCGCGGTCGGTCCACCCGCCGCGGTCCTCGAGTTGCTGAGGGAGGTCCCAGTGGTAGAGCGTCGCGATGGGCTTGATGCCGCGCTCGAGGAGCCCGTCGACGAGGCGCGAGTAGAAGCCCACGCCGCGCTCGTTGACCTGGCCGGACCCGGTCGGCTGGATGCGCGGCCACGCGATCGAGAACCGGTACGCCTCGAGTTCGAGGCGCGACATGAGGTCGAGGTCGGAGTCCACCCGGTGGTAGTGATCGTCGGCGACGTCTCCCGTGTGGCCGTGCACGACGCGACCCGGCGTCGCACTGAAGGTGTCCCAGATGGAGACCCCCCGGCCGTCCTCCCTCGCGGCCCCCTCGATCTGGTACGACGCCGTCGCCGACCCGAAGAGGAAGTCGTCGGAGAAGGTCGCGGAGTCGCGGTAGTCGGGGCTGCCTGAGGTCATGGTCGTGTCCGTTCGTCGAGGGGAGTCCGGCTCGCCCGACAGGGTCGGGCGAGCGCAGACTCACCGGGTCTGGCTGAATGCCGCGTCGAAGGCCGCGGCGGGGGGATCGAACGCGAGCGACCTCACGAAACCGAGGGCTTCGGGAGCACCGATGAGACGATCCATCCCGGCATCCTCCCACTCGACCGACAGCGGACCGTCGTATCCGATCGCGTTGAGCATACGGAAGGCGTCCTCCCACGGCACGTCGCCGTGGCCCGTCGAGATGAAGTCCCACCCTCGGCGGGGGTCCGCCCACTCGAGGTGCGAACCGAGGCGTCCGTTGCGACCGTTCAGTCGCTTCTTCGTGTCTTTGCAGTGCACGTGGAAGATGTGCTCCTGGAACTCGAGGAGGAACCCGACGGCGTCGATGTCCTGCCAGACCATGTGGCTCGGATCCCAGTTGAGACCGAACGACGGTCGGTGCCCGATCGCTTCGAGCGCGCGCTTCGTGGTCCAGAAGTCGTAGGCGATCTCACTCGGGTGCGGTTCGAGGGCGAACCTCACCCCCACCTCCTCGAAGACGTCGAGGATCGGGTTCCACCGGTCGGCGAAATCCTGGTAGCCGGCATCGACGAGTTCGGTCCGCACGGGCGGGAACATCGCGACGTACTTCCAGATCGACGAGCCCGTGAACCCCGTTACGGTCTTCGCGCCGAGTCTCGCGGCCGTGCGCGCGGTGTTCTTGAGCTCCTCGGCCGCGCGCTGCCGCACGCCCTCGGGGTCGCCGTCGCCCCACACCGAGTCGGGCAGGATGTCGCGGTGCCTCTCGTCGATCGGGTCGTCGCACACGGCCTGGCCCTTGAGGTGGTTGGAGATCGCGAACACCCTCAGGTTGTTCTTCTCGAGGATCGCGAGACGATCGGCGATGTAGTCGTCGTCCGTCGCACCGCGGTCGGGGTCGAGGTGATCACCCCAGCACGCGATCTCGAGGCCGTCGTAGCCCCACTCGCCCGCGAGCCTCGCGACCTCCTCGAAGGGCAGGTCGGCCCACTGGCCGGTGAAGAGGGTGATCGGTCGCGCCATTGCTTCCTCCAGGTGTCGTGGTGTGGTGTGTGTCGTCAGCCTTGGTCTTCGGTGCGCGTCCAGGCGCTGCCGTTTGTCGCGCTCGCCTCGACGGCCGCGAGCACGCGCTGCACGTGCAGCCCGTCGTCGAACGAGGGGCTCGGCTCGGTGCGCGAAGCGATCGCCTCGACGAAGTCGCGCGCCTGGTGCGTGAATCCGTGCTCGTAGCCGATCCCGTGTCCGGCGGGCCACCAGGCCGACATGTAGGGATGCTCGGGCTGAGTGACCTGGATCGTGCGAAAACCCTGCTCGCCCGCGGCATCCGTCGCGTCGTAGAACTCGAGCTCGTTCATGCGCTCGAAGTCGAAGGCGAGGGCGCCGGTCGAGCCGCTGATCTCGATGCGGAAGGCGTTCTTGCGGCCCGTGGCGAATCGCGTCGCCTCGAAGGCCCCGAGCGCACCGTTCGAGAGCCGCGCCGTGAAGAGCGCCGCGTCGTCGACCGTGACGCGTCCACGCTCGGAGCTCGCCGTTCCGCTCAGTCCGATCGACTCTCCGAGCAGCGGACGCTCGGTCACGAACGTCTCCATCGTGCCGCTCACGCTCGCGAGGGTCGCCCCCGTGATGAACTCGACGGCGTCGATCGCGTGGGCGCCGATGTCGCCGAGCGACCCCGACCCGGCCTTGGCCTTGTCGAGCCGCCACGTCATCGGGCCCTCGGGGTCGGACAACCAGTCCTGCAGGTACTGCGCGCGCACCTGG
This sequence comes from Marisediminicola sp. LYQ85, assembly GCF_046600695.1. Taxonomy (NCBI): domain Bacteria; kingdom Bacillati; phylum Actinomycetota; class Actinomycetes; order Micrococcales; family Microbacteriaceae; genus Marisediminicola; species Marisediminicola sp. LYQ85. The sequence continues at coordinate 112,258 of NZ_JBKIWO010000004.1, read as the reverse complement.
CGGATGTCGCCGAGCCTCCCCGAGGCGACGATGTCGCGCGCGAGCGAGAGGGCGGGTGTGCGGCGGTAGCTGAAGCCCACCATCGAGAAGACGCCTCGAGCGCTCGCCTGCCGGGCGGCGGCGGCCATCTGCTCGGCTTCGCCGACCGAGTTCGCGAGGGGCTTCTCGCACAGCACGTGCTTTCCGGCGGCGAGCGCGGCGAGCGCGATCTCGGCGTGGGTGTCGCCGGGGGTGCAGATGTCGACGATGTCGATGTCGTCGCGCTCGACGACCGAGCGCCACTCGGTCGCGCTCTCGGCCCAACCGAACTTCTCCGCCGCCGCCGCGGCGCGGTCATCGTCTCGCCCGACGAGCACGGCCATCCGCGGGGCGGCCGAGAGGTCGAAGAAGCGCGGGGCGGTGCGCCACGCGTGCGAGTGCGCGGCTCCCATGAAGCCACCGCCGATCATCGCGACGTTGAGGGTCGGGGTGGCGTCGTTCATGTCCGGGTCTCCATCGATCGGCTTTCACGCTGCCGCGACCGCTTATGTTCGCGAGGGCAACATTCTCTTCACTCTGTCACGTTCGACCGCGCGTCGCCACCGATCCGCGGTCGGCTGCGCAGTCGGCTCCGCAGTCGGCCGCGGTCGCGACATCCGGGTCGCTCATTGCGCTCCCGAGATCGCGCGCTAATATGTTTGCATCAGCAACAAATCCACGATGAGAAAGACAGTGCAGTCATGACCCTCACTCCCACACGCGACGACAAGTTCTCGTTCGGCCTCTGGACCGTCGGATACAACGGGGCAGACCCGTTCGGCGGCCCCACCCGCCCCGCCCTCGATGTCGTCGAGGCCGTCACGCGCCTCGCCGAGCTCGGCGCCTACGGCCTGACCTTCCACGACGACGACCTCTTCGCGTTCGGCTCCGACGACGCCGCCCGCCAGACCGAGATCGACCGCCTCAAGGGCGCGCTGTCCGACACGGGACTCATCGTCCCCATGGTCACGACCAACCTGTTCTCGGCACCCGTCTTCAAAGACGGCGGATTCACGTCGAACGACCGCGCGGTGCGTCGCTTCGCCCTCCGCAAGGTGCTGCGCAACATCGACCTCGCCGCCGAGCTCGGCGCCAAGACCTTCGTGATGTGGGGCGGCCGCGAGGGTGCGGAATACGACTCCGCGAAAGACATCCGCCAGGCACTCGAGCGCTACCGCGAAGCGGTCAACCTGCTCGGCGACTACGTCACCGACAAGGGCTACGACATCCGCTTCGCGATCGAGCCCAAGCCCAACGAGCCCCGCGGAGACATCCTCCTCCCGACCCTCGGTCACGCCCTCGCGTTCATCGAGACGCTCGAGCGCCCCGAGCTCGTCGGCGTCAACCCCGAGACCGGTCACGAGCAGATGGCGGGCCTCAACTTCGCGGCCGGAATCGCCCAGGCGCTCTACCAGGGCAAGCTCTACCACATCGATCTCAACGGCCAGCGGGGCATCAAGTACGACCAGGACCTCGTCTTCGGTCACGGTGACCTCCACAACGCCTTCGCGCTCGTCGACCTCCTCGAGAACGGCGGCCCCGACGGCGGCCCTTCGTACGACGGCCCGCGCCACTTCGACTACAAGCCCTCGCGCACCGAAGACATCACGGGCGTGTGGGATTCGGCGTCGGCCAACATGCAGACCTACCTGCTGCTCAAGGAGCGCGCCGCGGCGTTCCGCGCCGACCCCGAGGTGCAGGAGGCGCTCGCCGCAGCCCGCGTGCTCGAGCTCGCGCAGCCGACGCTGTCGAGCGGCGAGAGCTACGACGACCTGATCGCCGACCGCAGCGCCTACGAGGACTTCGACTCCGACGCCTACTTCGGTGGCAAGGGCTTCGGCTTCGTGCGTCTGCAGCAGCTCGCCACCGAGCACCTCCTCGGAGCGCGCTGACCTCTCGCACCACAGGGCCGGTGCCCCGCGCGATCCTCGGGTCGCGCGGGGCACCGGCCTTTTCGCTGCCGCTCGGTCACGGGCTCGACCCCTTGAGGCGATAGGTGTGATTGAATTGCCTGATGATCGACATAAGTCGCGCGCCGGCACTCGGAGCTTCGGCCGTGAGCGACCTGTTCCAGATCCTCCGCGACGGCAGACCGCGCACGCGCACCGAACTCGCCTCGATCACCGGCCTCGCGAGGTCGACCGTGGCCATCCGCATCGACGCCCTCATGCGGCTCGGGCTCGTCGCCCCGACGTCGGATGCGACATCCACGGGGGGACGCCCCTCCTCGCAGTTCACCCTCAACGCCACAGGCAAGACGGTGCTCGCGGTCGACGTCGGCGCGTCCCACGTGCACATCGCCGTGAGCGACCTTCTGGGCTCCCCTATCGCCGAGCACGCGATGACGATCGACATCGCCGAGGGCCCCGAACCCGTGATCGACGCGATCATCTCCTCGAGCCGATCCCTCGTCGACACGGCGGGCAGGTCGATGTCGGATGTGCTCGCCATCGGCATCGGGCTCCCCGGCCCCGTCGAACACAGCAGCGGCCGCCCCATCAATCCCCCGATCATGCCGGGCTGGGATCGCTTCGACGTGCCCGGCCGCATGCGCGCCGCCCTCGGCATCCCCGTGCTCGTCGACAACGACGTCAACATCATGGCTCTCGGCGAGCGCGACCTCGCGTGGCCCGACGCCGACCACCTCATCTTCGTCAAGGTCGCCACGGGCATCGGCTCGGGGGTGATCTCCGACGGGTATCTCCAGCGCGGGGCCCAGGGAATCGCGGGTGACATCGGACACGTGCACGTGCCGAGGGGCTCCGATGTCGCATGCCACTGCGGCAACCGCGGTTGCCTGGAAGCCCTCGCGTCGGGGCCGGCGATCGCCACGGCGCTGCGCGAGCGGGGGCTCGCGGCCTCGAGCAGTCTCGACGTCGTGCAGCTCGTGAAGCGCGGCAACATCGACGCCATCCAAGCGGTGCGTCAGGCGGGGCGCGACATGGGCGAAGTGCTCTCGGCGTGCGTGAGCCTCATCAACCCGTCGGTCATCGTGATCGGGGGTGCGATGGCCGCGGCCGGCGAGCACCTCATCGCGGGGGTGCGCGAGATCGTCTACACGCGCTCGATGCCTCTCGCGACGCAGCACCTGCAGATCGTGCAGTCGAAGGCGGCAGAGAACGCGGCGGTGCTCGGCGCGAGCATCCTCGCCATCCACTTCGCGCTCTCCCCCGAGCGCGTCGAAGCGATGGTCGCGGCTCTCGGAGAGAGGGCGACGGCGGTCTAGCTGCCGCCGCACGTCGCCACCCTCGGCTTCGACCCTCAGTCGCGACGTTCCGCGGGGGTCCACACGCTCTCGGCGAGCGCACTCGCCTCGACGGCCGCGAGCACCTCTTGCACGTGCAGTCCGTCGGCGAACGACGGCGTCGGCTGGGTGGCCGAGACGATGGCCTCGACGAAGTCCTTGACCTGGTGCGAGAAGCCGTGCTCGTAGCCGAGCATGTGGCCGGCGGGCCACCACGCGGAGACGTACGGATGCTCGGGTTCGGTCACGAGGATCTTCGTGAACCCCTGCCGCTCGGGCGGTGCGGTCGCGTCGAAGAATCCGAGGGAGTTGAGGTCTTCGAGGTCGAAGGAGAGCGCGCCCGCGGCTCCCGCGACCTCGACTCGCAAGGCGTTCTTGCGCCCCGTGCTGAAGCGCGTCGCCTCGAACGACCCCACGGCTCCGCTCTCGAACCTCCCGCTGAAGAGGGCGAGGTCGTCGACGGTCACCTCGCCGTATTCGGTCGCGGAGGCCTCGGCCGTGAGCCCGCGAGACGCGGTCCCGAGCGGGCGACGAGACACGAAGGTCTCGAGGGTTCCGCTCACACTCGCGATTCGGTCACCCGTGATGAACTCGGCGAGGTCGACGGCGTGCGCACCGATGTCGCCGAGCGCCCCCGACCCCGCGGAGTCCTTCGCGAGCCTCCACGTCATCGGCGACGACTCGTCGACGAGCCAGTCCTGGAGGTACGACGCGCGCACCTGGCGAACCGTGCCGACCGCCCCCGCGGCCACGAGGTCGCGCGCGAACGCCGCGGCGGGCACTCGGCGGTAGGTGAAACCCACCATCGCGAATATGCCGCGCGCGGCCGCGCGGTGCGCGGCATCCGCCATCGCGCGCGCCTCGTCCACGGTGTTGGCGAGAGGCTTCTCGCACAGCACGTGTTTGCCGGCGTCGAGGGCCGCGATCGCGATCTCGGCGTGCGACGAGCCCGGGGTCACGATGTCGACGACATCGATGTCGTCACGCTCGATCGCGGCCCTCCAGTCGGTCGAACTCCGCGCCCACCCGAGACCCTCTGCTGCTCGCGCCGCCGACTCGCCGTCCCTGCCGACGACGAGCGCCATGTCGCACACGGCGGGGAGGTCGAAGAACCGGGGAGCGGTGCGCCAGCCCTGCGAGTGGGCGGCCCCCATGAATCCGTGTCCGATCATCGCGATGCGGAGGGGGCGTGCAGTCATCGTCGTTTCACTCTCTCGTCGCAGGTGCAGGAGTCGTCGCGGGTGTCGGGGATGGCGCGGGCAGGCGAGGGAGAGGGTGCGTCGCTCCCGTGCGCGACGCACCCTCTCTCACGCGGGTCAGGACTCGAACGCGGTCGGCAGATACTCGTCGACGTTGTCGCCCGTGACGACCGGGGCGTTGAGCACGATGCGGCTCGGAACCTCGATCTCGACGAGATCACTCATCGCCTTGTCTTGCGCGATGAGGCGCGCGAGCCTGATTCCGTCGGCCGCTTGCGTGGACGGGTAGATGACCGTCGCCTGCAGCACGCTGTCGCCCGACTCGATCTCGCGCATGGCGTTGGCCGAACCCGCGCCGCCGACCATGAAGAACTCGTCGCGACCCGCGGCGTCGATCGCCGCGAGCACTCCGATGCCCTGGTCGTCGTCATGGTTCCAGATGGCGTCGATCTCGGGAGCCGCCGAGAGCAGCTGCGATGTCGCCGCTTCTCCCCCCTGCACGGTGAAGTCCGCTGCGACACGGTTGCTGACCTCGAGGCCGCAGTCCCCCAGGGCGTCCTCGAAGCCCTGACTGCGGTCTTGCGTGAGCGGTAGCGAATCGATGCCCGCGATCTCGGCGATGACGGCATCCGAGTCGTCGCCGAGCTCCTCGCAGATGTACGTACCGGCACTCACTCCCATGCCGTAGTTGTCGCCGAGGATCGTCGTGCGCGCGGCGAAGGTGCTCGAGAACTCGCGGTCGACGTTGATGACGGGGATGCCCGCCTCCATGGCCTGGGTCGCGACACCCGTGAGCGCGGCACCGTCCGTCGGCAGCAACACGATCGCGTCGACCCCGTCGTTGATGAACCCCTCGACCTGGCTGATCTGGAGGTTAGCGTCGTTGGTGCCCTCGGCGACCCTCAAGTCGATGTCGTCGTACTTCTCCGCTTCGGCGAGCGCGGCGGAGTTGATGGCACCGAGCCAGCCGTGGTCGGCGGCGGGGCCAGAGAACCCGATGACGACGGTGTCGCCCGACTCCTCGTTGCCCTCGACCGTCGCGTTGTCGGGTTGAGCGTCGTCTCCCGTGGTGTCTCCGGGCGTGCAGCCGGCGACGAGACCGACGACGGCGAGCGATGCGCCGGCGGCGACCAGGAGTCTGCGCCTCATCGTGTGGACAGCGAGCATGTGATTTCTCCCTAGGTAACGTGATCGGACTTTCACGCCAGCGAGGAGAAGAGCACGGTGAGCCGTGCCGAATGGAGCCTCTTTCTTGTCAACGCTGACGAGGCTCACCGTAGCAGAATGACACAGCTTGTGAACAGCTTATGTTTGTCATTCGTCATAAGCCCGGATCACTCGTGGCGCCCGGCAGCGTCAGCATTCCCACGCACACGCGACGCCATCGAGCGCGGATCACATCCGCTCGAGGCCCTGTCGGGCGCGGGTTGCGGTGTGTTATGTTTCCGCCATGATCGAAGGCGACCATGAGAAGTCATTACTCGACGTGCGCGGCATCCGAAAGGCATTCGCCGGAGTTCAGGCTCTCGACGGTGTCGACCTGAGCGTGCGGGCGGGCGAGGTGCACTGCGTTCTCGGCCAGAACGGTGCGGGAAAATCCACCCTCATCAAGACACTCTCGGGGGTGCACCAGCCCGATGCCGGCGAGATCTCGTGGCAGGGTGGCGCGGTCTCTATAACCGACCCCGACGCGGCCCTCGACCTCGGCATCGCGACGATGTACCAGGAGTTGGATGTCGTCGACGGACTCTCCGTCGCCGAGAACATCTTCCTCGGCCACGAGCACTCGACCGCGGGGGTCTTGAGGGTCGGTCACGCCAATCGTCTGGCGAGAGCACTCATGGACCGGCTCGGCCACGGCGGCATCTCGCCGTCGACCGAAGTCGGCACCCTCTCGGCGGCCAACAAGCAGATCGTGAGCATGGCGAGGGCCCTCTCGCGCGACGCGAAACTCATCATCATGGACGAACCGAGCGCCGTGCTCGACTCGGCCGAGGTCGGCAACCTCTTCAGGGTCATCGACGAGCTCACGTCGCAAGGGGTCGCCGTGGTCTACATCTCGCACCGCCTCGAAGAGATCCGACGCATCGGCGACCGCATCACGGTCATCAAAGACGGTCGCAGCATGGCGACGGGCCTGAGCGCGTCGCAGACCCCCACCCCCGACCTCATCAAGCTCATGACCGGGCGAGAGGTCAGCAACGTGTTCCCTGCGGGCACGCCGGTCGCGGCATCCGCCCCCGTGCTTCTCGACGTCGACTCCCTCGCGGTCGACGGTCTGTTCTCGGACGTCAGTTTCCACGTGCGCGCGGGCGAGGTCGTGGGCCTCGCCGGGCTCGTCGGGTCGGGGAGGTCGGAGATCCTCGAGACGATCTACGGCGCGCGCAAAGCCAGCAGCGGCACCGTGACGGTCGACGGATCCGTCGTCTCGGCCGGCTCGGTGCCCCGAGCGGTCGCCGCGGGCATCGGGCTGTCTCCCGAGGAGCGCAAGAGTCAGGGACTCATCCTCGACGAGCCCGTCTACCGCAACGTGACCCTCTCGACGTTCTCACGCTTCGCTCGCGCGGGCATGCTCGACGAGAACGCGGAGCGCGCGGCGGCGCGCGAGAAGCTCGAGGCCCTCGAACTGCGCCCCGCCGACCCCGACCGCCCCGCCCGCACACTCTCCGGCGGAAACCAGCAGAAGATCCTGCTCGCCCGCTGGCTCGTGCACGGAACCAAGGTGCTCCTGCTCGACGAACCGACGCGCGGAGTTGACGTCGGCGCACGCGCGGAGATCTACGCCCTCATCCGCCGCCTCGCCGACGCGGGCACCGCCATCGTCGTGGTCTCGAGCGAGATCGAAGAGGTGCTCGGCCTCGCCGACCGCGTGCTCATCATCGCCGAGGGTGACGTGTTGGCCACGACGGCGACGACAGACATCGACGAGCACGGCGTGCTCGACACCATCATGAGAGGAACCGCAGCGTGAGCGAACAGCGCACGACAGCCACGACCCCGTCCGACCCGACCCCGGCGTCGCCGCGAAGCGAGAACCCGGGCGCAGCCAAGAAACTCCTGTCGGGTTCGGTGGGGCGCAACCTCGGGCTCGTCATCGCCCTCGCGCTCCTCGTGGTCGTCGGAACGGTGACCGCGGGCGACCGCTTCCTCTCCGTCGACAACATGCTCACGGTCGTGCGCTACGCCTCGATCATCGGCGTCATCAGCGTGGGGATGACCTTCGTGATCACGGCGGGCGGAATCGACCTCTCGGTCGGCTCGGTCATGGGACTCGCGAGCGTCGTGACGACCCTCGCGGCCGTGCAGCTCGCGGCGACCCAGTCGACGTGGCTGCTCATGGTCGTCGTCGCCCTCGGTGTCGGGGCCTCGGCGGGGTTCATCAACGGAATCGTGATCGCCTACGGCAAAGTCGTCGCGTTCATCGCGACTCTCGCGATGCTCGTGGGTGCCCGCGGTCTCGCAGAACTCGTCTCCGACCGCCGGACCCTCATCGTGAACAACACCGACTTCCTCGCCTTCACTCGCGGAGACCTCCTCGGCATCCCCGTGCTCATCTGGCTCTTCGCCGTCGTTGCGGCGGGCGGGTGGTTTCTACTGAACCGCACGACCTTCGGTCGCCGCACCGTCGCCATCGGAGGCAACCGCGAGGCGGCTCGCCTCGCGGGCATCAAGGTCGAGCGCCACACCGTGTACCTCTACATGCTCGCCGGGACGACCGCGGGCATCGCCGCCGTCATGATGCTCGGGCGCACGATGTCGGGAACCTCGACGCACGGAACGCTCTACGAGCTCGATGCGATCGCTGCGGTCGTCGTCGGCGGGACGCTGCTCGCGGGAGGTCGCGGCACGATCGTCGGAACCGTGCTCGGGGTGCTGATCTTCTCCATCCTCACCAACATCTTCACCCAGAACAACCTCGACACCTCGGTCCAAGCGATCGCGAGAGGTCTCATCATCGTCGTCGCCGTGCTCCTGCAGCAGCGCTTCGCGAGTCGGAAACCGAAGAGCACCTAGGCGAGGGCGCTGCGGAGGGCGAGCGTGCGACCCGCGGCGCGGATCCACTCGAGGGTGTGATCCATCGCCGCGGGCCCCGATCCGGCGAGCTCGGCGAGCGACACGGCACCGTCGAACCCCGACGCGTCGGCGTCGATGCTCCCCGCGACGAGGAGGATGCGCGCCCCCTCCGCACGGGCGAGCTCGGCGACGACAGAAGGCACCTTGCCGTCGGCGCTCTGGCCGTCGAAGCGCCCCTCCCCCGTAACGACGACGTCGGCCGATCGGATGGCGCCCGCGAGCCCGATCGCGTCGGCGACCGCCCGCGCACCGGGAGTCATCGTCGCCCCCCACGCGATCAAGCCGAACCCCGTGCCGCCCGCGGCGCCCGCCCCCGGAGTCGACGGGTCGGCAAAACCGAGATGGCCCGCGAGCCGAGCGAGGCCCGCGTCGAGGTGCGCGATGTCGCGCGCATCCGCCCCCTTCTGCGGCCCGAACACCGCGGCGGCGCCGTGGACACCGAGGAGAGGGTTGGTCACATCCCCGAGGATGGCCGCGCCCCCGGCTGGCGGGGGCACGAGATCGCGGATGTCGACGCTCGCGAGATCCGCCAGACCGCGACCACCCGGCGCGATCGGCAGCCCGTCGTCTCGCGTCAATCGAGCACCGAGGGCGGAGAGCATCCCCGCACCCCCGTCGGTGCTCGCGCTGCCGCCGATCGCGAGAAGCACGCGATGCGCACCCGAGTCGAGTGCCGCGCGGATGACCTGCCCGAACCCGCGCGTGTGCGCGTCGAGGGGGGCGAGCTCGGGGAGCAGGGTGATGCCGCTCGACTCGGCGAGTTCGACGACCGCGATCGAGCCGGCACCGCCGCCACCCTCGTGTGTGTCTCCGGGGAGTTCGAGCCACCGCGCCTCGAGGGGGCGGCCGGGTGCGGGGTCTACGGGACCGTCGACCGGTCCGTCGACCGTGACCGCGTGCATCCGCCCCCTCGGCACCGCCGCGGCGAGGGTGTCGATGGTGCCCTCACCCCCGTCGGCCATGGGCGCGAGCACGAGGGAGTCGTGCGGCCGCGCCGACCGCCACCCCGACGCGAACGAGCTTGCGGCCTCGGCCGCCGTCGCGGTGCCCTTGAACGAGTCGGGTGCGACGACGACCTCGAGGGCCTTCGCGGTCGACGTCATTCGGTGCGCGAGAAGAGCGCCGCCAACCATCTCGTCTTGGCGAGGTGGTGGAACTCCTGCCCGCCCTCGTGGTCGTTGAAGGGATAGACGTCGATGCTCTTCGCCCCGGCCCAGCGGTTGTAGGCCGCGAAGACCGTCGAGGGCGCGCAGGTCTGGTCCATGAGAGCGACCGAGAAGAGTGTGGGGGCGGTCGCCCGCGAGGCGAGAGCGGCCCCGTCGACATAACTGAGGGTGCGGTAGACGCGTTCCACGTGATCGCGATGGCGCCGCAGATACTGCACGACCTCGTTGTAGGGGTTCGAGTCGGTGAGGGTCACCGCTCGTTCGAAATGGCAGAGGAACGGGACATCCACGAGGGCACCCGCGACGTCGTCACCGAGGGCCGCCGCCGCGATGGCGAGACCGCCACCCTGACTCGTGCCCGCGACGACGACGAGCGACGGGTCGACGAGCGACGACGCCCGAGCGGCGTCGATCGCCCGCACGGCATCGGTGTAGAGCCTGCGGTAGTAGTAGGTGCTCTCGTCGAGGATGCCGCGCGTCATCACCCCGGGGATGCCGCCCAGCCCGGCGTCGGCGGTCGGGTCGGGGGTGTGACCCGTCGTCCACCCCCAGCCCTGACCGCGGGTGTCCATGACGAGGTGGGCATAGCCGGAGAGGGCGAACGACATGCGCTCGTGGGCGAGCCCGCGGCCACCGCTGTATCCGAGGAATTCGACGACGACCGGCAACGGACCGACGGTTCCCGCGGGCACGTGCAACCAGCCCTTGATCCTGTGGCCCCCGAACCCCGAGAAGGTCACGTCGTACGTGTCGACGAGGGTGACGCCGCTCTCGACCCTCTCGAAGACCGCGTCGAGGTCGAAACCGCGAGCCTCAGCGAGGGTGTCGGCCCAGAAGGCGTCGAGGTTCTCCGGCTCCGCGATGACGGGGCGGTAGTCCCGCAGCTCGGCGAGGGGCAGATCGAACAGGGCCACGGTGCTCTCCAGACGACGACGGGCGACGGCCACGCGATGCGGCGTGACAGGCACGCCCACTGTACGCAAAATCCGCGAGGGTGCGCCGGAACCGGCACACCCTCGCGGAAACGACGTACTGGGGAGGGGCTACTTGCGCGAGTTCGCGGCGCGACGCTTGTTGAAGACGTCGAATGCGACCGCGAGCAGGAGCACGAGACCCTTGATGAACTGCTGGTAGTCGGTGTTGACACCGAGGAGCGACATGCCGTTGTTGAGCACACCCATGATGAGACCACCGGTGATGGCGCCGATGACCGTTCCGATTCCGCCGGTGACGGCGGCTCCACCGATGAAGGATGCCGCGATCGCGTCGAGCTCGAAGAGGTTTCCGGCGCCGGGTCCCGCGGAGTTCAGTCGACCCGTGAACACGAGACCGGCGAGAGCGGCGAGGGTGCCCATGTTGACGAAGAGGTAGAAGTCGACCCACTTCGTCTTGATGCCCGAGAGCTGCGCGGCGTGGAGGTTTCCTCCACGGGCGTAGACGTGGCGACCGAAGACGCTGCGGTTCATGACCGTCGTGTAGACGAGGATGAGCACGGCGAGCACGACGAGCACGATCGGCGTTCCGCGCGAACCGGGGGCCACACCCAGGAGGTACGTGATGCCGATGATGAGCGCCGAGATGAAGACGAGCTTGGTGATGAACCACGCGTTGGGCTCGGTCTCGAGTCCCGCCTTGACGCGCGTGAGGCGACCACGGAACTGCTGGACGAGGAAGAACACCAGGGCGAGCGCACCCAGTCCGACCGTGATCCACTCCGCCGGCGACGTCGCGGCCGGGAACAGGCCGGGGAACACGAAGCCTCCGCCGAGCTGACGGTACTCGTTCGGGAACGGCGTGATCTGCCGGTTACCGAGCACGATCTGCGTGAGACCGCGGAAGATGAGCATGCCCGCGAGGGTCACGATGAAGGCGGGGATGCCGACGAAGGCGACCCAGAAGCCCTGCCACGCGCCGACGATCGCGCCGATGAGGAGCGACGCGATGATCGCGATCCACCACTCGAACCCCCACGAGGTGATCATGACGCCAGACATGGCACCGACGAACGCCGCGACCGATCCGACCGAGAGGTCGATGTGGCCCGCGATGATGACCATGACCATGCCGATCGCGAGGATCAGGATGTAGCTGTTCTGAACGATGATGTTCGAGACGTTGCCCGCGGTGAGCAGGGCACCGTTGGTGAGGATCTGGAACAGCACCACGATCGCGATGAGCGCGAGGAAGATTCCGATCTGTCGCAGCCGAGAGGCCAGGAAGTCGATCGAGTCTTTGATGACCGCCATAGTCAGCTTTCCTTTTCTTGAGTCATGAATTGCATGAGGAGTTCGGGGGTGGCGTTCTCGATGGGAACCTCACCGGTGATGTGGCCTTCCGAGAGCGCGTAGATGCGGTCGCAGATGCCGAGGAGTTCGGGCAGCTCGGAGGAGATGACGATGATCGCCTTGCCCGCTGCGGCGAGCTGGTTGATGATCGTGTAGATCTCGTACTTGGCACCGACGTCGATGCCGCGCGTCGGCTCGTCGAGGATGAGAACGTCGGGGTCGGAGAACATCCACTTCGACAGAACGACCTTCTGCTGGTTGCCGCCGGACAGCTTGCCCGTGACCGAGACGACCGAGGGCGCCTTGATGTTCATGCTCTTGCGGTAGTCCTCGGCGATCGTGTATTCGCGGTCGCCGTCGACCCAGCCGTACTTGGCCAACTTGTCGAGAGCTGCGCCCGAGACGTTGCGCTTGATGTCGTCGATGAGGTTGAGACCGTACTTCTTGCGATCCTCGGTCGCGTAGGCGATGCCGTTCTTGATCGCTTCGGAGACCGTGCGCGCCTGCACCTCTTTGCCGTGCATGAAGAGGCGTCCGCTCACTCCCGTGCCGTAGGAGCGCCCGAAGACGCTCATCGCGAGCTCGGTGCGCCCGGCGCCCATGAGTCCCGCGATGCCGACGACCTCGCCGGCGCGCACCGTGAGGTTGGCGCCGTGGATGACGACACGATTGGACTCGGTCGGGTGGTGCACGGTCCAGTCCTCGATGCGCATGACCTCGTCGCCGACACTGGGGGTGCGGTCGGGGTAGCGGTGCTCGAGGTCACGACCGACCATGCCCTTGATGATGCGGTTCTCCGAGATCTCGTCTTTCGCGAGGTCGAGGGTCTCGATCGTGCGACCGTCACGGATGATGGTGACCTTGTCGGCGATCGCCTTGATCTCGTTGAGCTTGTGGCTGATGATGATCGACGTGATGCCCTCGTCTTTGAGGCCGGCGATCAGTCCGAGGAGGTGGGCGGAGTCTTCGTCGTTGAGCGCGGCGGTCGGCTCGTCGAGGATGAGGAGCTTGACCTTCTTCGAGAGCGCTTTCGCGATCTCGACGAGCTGCTGCTTTCCGACACCGATCTCGCTCACGGGGGTGACGGGGTTGTCTTTGAGACCGACGCGCGCGAGCAGCTTGGCCGCCTCGGCATTCGTCTTGGTCCAGTCGATGAACCCGTTCTTGCTCTGCTCGTTGCCGAGGAAGATGTTCTCGGCGATCGAGAGGAACGGGCTCAGTGCGAGCTCCTGGTGGATGATGACGACGCCACTGTCTTCGCTGTCGCGGATGTCCTTGAACTCCACGGTCTTGCCCTCGAAGACGATCTCGCCCTCGTAGCTGCCGTAGGGGTAGACGCCCGAGAGCACCTTCATGAGGGTGGACTTGCCTGCGCCGTTCTCGCCGCAGATCGCGTGCACCTCACCCGCCGCCACCTCGAGGGTGACGTTCTGCAGCGCCTTGACGCCGGGAAACGTCTTGGTGATGTCGCGCATCTCGAGAATGCTCTCGGTCATTCGTTACTCGCTTTGCCTTGTCGGGTCGTTCGGGTGGTGGGGTGACGACGGGGAAGAGGCCCGACGCGCGGTGTGCGCGTCGGGCCTCGACCTCGATTACTCCAGGTCTTCGGCGGTGTAGTAGTCCGCGCCGATGAGAACCTCTTCGTAGTTGTCGACGGTCACGATCTCCGACTCGAGGAGGAAGGACGGAACGACCTTCTCACCGTTGTCGTACGTCTCGGTGTCGTTGACCTCGGGCTCTTCGTCGTTGAGCACGGCGTCGACCATGGCGACGGCCTGCTCACCGAGCAGACGCGTGTCCTTGAAGATCGTCGAGTACTGCTCGCCCGCGATGATGGAGCGGACCGAGCCGACCTCGGCGTCTTGACCCGTGATGATGGGCAGGTCGCTCGCCGAGTATCCACCGCTCGTGAGAGCGGAGATGATGCCGATCGAGAGGCCGTCGTAGGGCGACAGCACGCCGTCGATCTGCTCGTCACCGATGATCGTGAGGATGTTCTCCATGCGCTCCTGCGCGGTCTCGGGCAACCAGCGGAGGATCGCGGCCTGCTCGAAGTTCAACTGGCCACTGGGCACGTTGAGCACCTCGGAGTCGAGGTAGGGCTGGAGGGTGTCGATAGCGCCATCCCAGAAGAAGTTGGCGTTGTTGTCGTCGGGGCTACCGGCGAACAGCTCGACGTTGAAGGGACCCTCTTCACCGGTCTCTTCGCCGTTCTCGTCGAGAACACCGAGACCCGTGAGGAGCGACGTGGCCTGCTGCACGCCGACCTCGTAGTTGTCGAAGGTCGTGTAGTAGTCGACGTTCTCGGTTCCGTTGATGAGACGGTCGTAGGCGATGACCGGGATGCCCTGGTCTGCGGCCTGCTGGAGAACGCTCGTGAGGGTCGTGCCGTCGATCGAGGCGACGATGAGTGCTCCGACGCCGGTCGAGATCATGTTCTCGATCTGAGAGACCTGGGTGGGGATGTCGTCGTTGGCGAACTGGAGGTCGACCGAGTAGCCGAGCTCTTCGAGTGCGGCCTCGACGTTGTCGCCGTCGGCGATCCACCGCTCCGACTGCTGCGTCGGCATGGCGACTCCGACGGTGATGTCTTCGGCGCTTGCGCCCTCGCCACCCCCGCCTCCGGTGCGGTCGCCGCTGCATCCGGCGAGTGTCATGGTGAGAATTCCCGCGGCGGCGATGCCGGTGAGGAGTTGCTTCTTCTTCACTGTGTTCCTTTCGTTGTTTCTCGTGGTCTCAAGAGAGAGGGGACCGATCGACGGCACCGAGTGCGGCCGACCGGAGTGGTGGGGGCGGTGTCAGCGGGCGCTCGGAGTGAGCGCGAGCGCAGAGTGCGCGGCTCGGGCCGGGCGCACGGAGGAGGACCGGAGCGGGAGAGCTCCGCCCGACGCGACGATGTCGCGCGACACGGGGCCGAGGGAATGGGTGTTCATGCTTGACCTCTTCGTCATGCGGTACAGGTGCGGGGTGCTGGTGCGGGTGCGGGTGCTGCGAGCCAATGTGAACGGTCACATGGACGACCTCATGCTAGCCCTAAAACGATCGCGCCTGTCAACTCCGTGATTCACGGTTCGATAACGGGGTTCGCGCATCGGCCCGGCGAGGGGCGGCCGTCGACCCGCGCACGATGAGTCGCGTCGCAGAATCGCTCGGGGGCGGCGCCTGATCCCCCTCGAGCGCGGCGAGGACCGCGGCCATGAGACGCGACCCGAGGTCGGTGAAGTCCTGCCGAACCGTCGTGAGGGCGGGGCGCAGGAATCTCGACTCGGGGATGTCGTCGAACCCGACGATGCTCACATCCCGGGGTATCTGCACCCCCGCGTCCGAGAGCGCCCTGATGAGCCCGACCGTCATCTGGTCGTTGGCACAGAAGATCGCCGAGGGCCTGCCCCCGGCGGCGAGGGCGTCTGTCGCCACGAGCTCCTGCCCGATCGCGAACCCGCTCGCGGGGCTCCAGTCCCCGACGATGGGTGAGCGCGTCGGCAGTGCGCGGGAGACCATCTCGTCGCGCCATCCGCGTTCCCGCTCCGCCGCGTCGACGGACCACCGGGGGCCCGCCACGTGCACGACGCGGTCGTGGCCGAGGTCGAGCAGATGGGCGGTCGCCGCTCTCGCGCCCGAGTACTGGTCGATCGCGACGCTGTGGAAGCCCGACCGATGGCTGCTCTCGGCCGTCACGAGCGGCACCGAGATGTCGAGCCCCGCGATCGCGTCGAAGACGACCTCGTCGGCGACGACGAGAACGAGCGCCTCGACCTCTTGCGCGAGCAGGAAGTCGACGGCGTCGATCATCGACTGCCTGTCGATCGTCGACATCGTCGCGATCGACACGTGGTAGCCGGCGAGGCGGGCACTCTCGTCGAACGCGAGCATGGTGCTGCTCGGTCCGAAGAGAGGCCCGCCCGTCATGATGAGGCCGATCGTGCGGGTCTTGCGTGTCGCGAGTGCGCGCGCCGCCGCGCTCGGGCGATAGCGCAGCTCGCTGATGGCGCGCTCGACGCGCTCGCGCGTGGCCGGCCGCACGTTCACTCCGTCGTTGAGCACGCGAGAGACCGTCTGGTGCGACACCCCCGCGAGCTTCGCGACGTCCGTGATCGTGGCCGCCACGCGCGCTCTAGAGCCCCCGGGCGAGGCGGTAGTACGCCTGGTTCCACTTGAGCTCGCGCGCGAACGAGCGCAGCGTCGTCGACGAGTCGATGACGACGAGTTCGTTGCGCGCGATCTCGGCGAAGTCCTCGAAGACCTCGATGCCCACGGCCGTGCTCATGACGGTGTGGTGCGCGGCCCCCGCGGTCAGCCAGGCTGCCGCGCTCGTCGCGAAGTCGGGCTCGGGCTTCCACAGCGCCCGGGCGACCGGGAGCTTGGGCAGCGGGTGCGGGAGGTCGACGACCTCGACGACGTTCGCGACGAGACGGAACCTGTCGCGCATGTCGGAGAGGGCCACGACGACGGCGGGGCCGGCATCCGTGTCGAAGACGAGGCGAACGGGGTCTTCGCGCCCGCCGATGCCGAGCGGGTGGATCTCGAGGCGGGGCTTCGAGGTGGTGAGCGACGGGCAGACCTCGAGCATGTGGGCGCCGAGGATGAGCTCCTCGCCCGCCGTCATGTCGTAGGTGTAGTCCTCCATGAGCGAGGCGCCACCGGCGAGACCCGAGCCCATGACCTTCGCGGCACGCACGAGCACGGCCGTCTTCCAGTCGCCCTCCGCGCCGAAGCCGTAGCCGTCGGCCATGAGGCGCTGAACGGCGAGCCCGGGAAGCTGGCGGAGCCCACCGAGGTCTTCGAAACTCGTCGTGAACGCGCTGAACCCGCCGGCCTCGAGGAACGAGCGCAGGCCGAGCTCGATGCGTGCGCCGTAGCGCAGCGACTCGTGGCGGTCGCCTCCGGAGCGCAGCTCGGGAACGACGTCGTAGAGCTCCTCGTATTCGGCGACGAGAGCGTCGACATCCGTCTCGCTCGCCGCGTCGACCGTCTCGACGAGATCGTTGACACCCCAGGTGTTGACCTGCACGCCGAACTGCAGTTCGGCCTCGGTCTTGTCGCCCTCGGTCACGGCGACGAAGCGCATGTTGTCGCCGAAGCGCGCGAGCTTGAGCTCGTGGGTCGCGGCCCACCCTGCGGCGGCGCGGCTCCAGGTGCCGACCTGCGCGACCACGGCGGGGTTCGACACGTGACCGACGACGGTCTTGCGGGCGACACCGAGGCGGGTCTGGATGTATCCGAACTCCCGGTCGCCGTGGGCGGCCTGGTTGAGGTTCATGAAGTCCATGTCGATCTCCGACCAGGGGAGTTCGACGTTCGCCTGGGTGTGGAGGTGCAACAGCGGCTTGCGCAGCAGGTCGAGACCCGTGATCCACATCTTGGCTGGGCTGAACGTGTGCATCCACGCGATCACACCGATGACCCGGTCGTCGGCGTTGGCGTCGAGAGCGAGCCTCTTGATCGAGTCGGAGTCCTTGAGCACGGGCTTCCACGTGACCGCGACCGGGATGCCCGTCGCGTTCTGGAGGGCAGTCGCGATCTCCTGCGACTGCTCGGCCACTTGCTTGAGCGTCTCGTCTCCGTAGAGGTTCTGGCTGCCGGTGACGAACCAGACCTCGTAGTCGGAGAGCTCGGGGATGATGCTGCGGGTCATGATGTCGCCTTCTGTCCATAGACGTTCTGATAGCGATCGAAGAGGGAATCGATCTTGTCCTGCGGGATGGGGATGGTGTCGCCGAGCTGCTTGGCGATGTGCACGGTGCGCGCGACATCCTCCGCCATCACGGCGGCCTTGACGGCGTCGCGCGGGTTCGAGCCGATCGTGAACACCCCGTGGTTCTGCATGAGCACGGCCCTCGAGCGGTGGCCCGTGAGGGTCTCGACGATGCCTTCGCCGATCGATTCGTCGCCGATGATCGCGAACGGCCCGACCGGGATCTCGCCGCCGAACTCGTCGGCCTGGCCCGTGATCACACACGGCACGGCTTCACCGCGCGCCGCCCACGCCGTGGCATAGGTCGAGTGCGTGTGCACGACTCCCCCGACCTCGGGCATGTTGCGGTAGACGTAGGCGTGAGCCGCCGTGTCGCTCGAGGGGCTGCGCTCGCTTCCCTCCGAGCCCTCGACGACGGTGCCGTCGAGGTGGCAGAGGATCATGTTCGACGGCGCGAGGTCGTCGTACTCCACACCGCTCGGCTTGATCACGAAGAGGTCGGCGCCGGGCACGCGCCCGGAGATGTTGCCACCCGTCCAGATCACGAGGTTGTAGCGCGTGAGCTGCTCGTGCAGTTTCGAGGCGTCGTCGCGGACCTTCTGGATGGCGATCTGGATGTCTGGGCTGAATGTCATACGTCTGCCTCCCTTTCGGCGGCGTCGCTGACACCGCTCTCGTCTTTCGGGGTGCCGTAGGCATCCCGCTTCATGGCCTTGAGCCTGTGCATGACGTCGTTGCTGCCGCGACCGAAGTAGTCGTGGAGCAGGGCGTACTCGTCGAACAGGAGGTCGTAGGCATCCGCCCTCGCTTCGTCGGGCGTGTAGACGGCCCGGTCGACCTTGCCCATGACCTCGCCAGCCGCACGCACGTCGGGGTAGGCCCCGGCGGCGACGGCCGCGTGGATCGCCGACCCGAGCGCGGGTCCCTGGTCGCTCGCGATGATCGAGATCGGCATGCGCAGGATGTCGCTGTAGGTCTGCATGAGGAAGCTGTTGCGCAGCAGTCCGCCCGCGACGATGAACTCGGTCACGGGGACACCGCTCTCGGCGAAAGCCTCGACGATGACCCTCGTGCCGAAGGCCGTCGCCTCGAAGAGCGCGCGGTAGACCTCTTCGGGGCGCGTCGTGAGCGTCATGCCCACGACGGTGCCGCTCAACTGGTGGTCGACGAGAACGGAGCGGTTGCCGCTGTGCCAGTCGAGTGCGACGAGTCCGTGGCCGCCGACGGGCTGGTCGCGCACGAGTTCGGTGAGGTGCTCGTGGATGCTCAAGCCTGCTTCGGCCGCGGCCGCGGTGTAGCGCTCGGGCACCTGGTTCTTGACGAACCACGCGAAGATGTCGCCGACACCCGACTGGCCCGCCTCGTAGCCGTAGAGCCCGTCGACGATTCCGCCGTCGACCACGCCGCACATTCCGGGGACGTCGCGCAGCTGGTCGGAGTTCATGACGTGGCACGTCGAGGTGCCCATGATCGCGAGCATCTGGCCGGGCTCGACGGCCCCCGCGGCCGGGGCCGTCACGTGAGCGTCGACGTTGCCGACCGCGACGGCGATGCCCTCGGGGAGGCCGGTCCACTCGGCGGCCTGCGCGGAGAGGGTGCCAGCGGCATCCCCGAGACGGCCGATCTCGTGTGCGACCTTGTCGTCGGCGAACCCGGCGAAGTCGGGGTTGAGCGCCGCGAGGAAGTCGCGGCTCGGGTAGGCGCCGTCTTGCAGGATGCCCTTGTAGCCCGCGGTGCACGCGTTGCGCACGTAGGTGCCGGTGAGCTGCCAGACGATCCAGTCGGCCGCTTCGACCCAGTGGTCCATGCGCTCGTAGAGCTCGGGGTCTTCTTCGAGAAGCTGGAGCCCTTTCGCGAACTCCCACTCGCTCGAGATGAGCCCGCCGTAGCGGGGCAGCCACGACTCGTCGCGGTCGGCGGCGAGGGCGTTGATGCGGTCGGCCTGTCCCCCGGCGGCGTGGTGCTTCCACAGTTTGACGTAGGCGTGCGGGCGGTCGGCGAACTCGGGGAGCTCGTTGAGGGGTGTTCCGTCGCTCAGCACGGGCAGCGGGGTGCTCGCGGTGAAGTCGGTGCCGACGCCGATGACTTTCGCGGGGTCGATGCCCGTCGCCCGGATCGCGGCGGGGACCGCGGTCTTGAGCACGTCGACGTAGTCCGACGGCACCTGCAGAGCCCACTCGGGCGGCAACGGTGCGCCCGTCGCCGCGAGGGTCGTGTCCATGACCGCGTGGCTGTACTCGTGGGTGGCCGAACCGAGCTCGGCACCGTCGGATACCCGCACGACGAGCGCGCGGCCCGAGAGCGTGCCGTAGTCGATGCCGATCACGAACTGATCGTCGGGCGAATGGACCGGTGGCGCAGTGCTCACGGGCGACTCCTTCGTCTGGGGATGGGGTTCACTGGTGGGGTTCAGTGGCGCGGCGCTTCGGAATGTGAGCGCTCACATTTGCCCCGAGCCTACCGCCGGGGCGCCCACTTGTCGATGCGGGGCGGAGGTGCGGCCGACGACTCCCGCACCACGAGCTCGGGCAGGATCTGATCGTGGTTGAGCCCAGTCTCCCCCTCGATCTCGCCGACGAGGAGGGCGACGGAGCGCCGACCCAGCTCGGCGAAATCCTGTCGGACCGTCGTGAGGGTCGGCCAGAAGTGCCGCGCCTCGGGGATGTCGTCGAAGCCGACCACGCTCACATCTCCCGGCACGTCGAGCCCCGCATCACGGAACGCGTGCATGAGACCGAGAGCCATCTGATCGTTCGCGGCGAACACGGCCGTGAAGTCACGGAACTGCACGACCTCCTCCCCCACGTGATATCCGAAGTCGGCTGTCCAGTCGCCGAGGATGGGAGGGAAGAGCCGCAAATCGGCACGGTCGATCTCGTCGAGGAAGCCGCGCATCCGCGCTTCGGCCTCGATCCAGTCCTGGGGTCCGGCGAGGTGCAGGATGTCGGCGTGCCCGAGATCGATGAGGTGCCGCGTGACGAGACGTGCGCCCGCGATCTGGTCGACGGAGAGGCTGCGCGGGGCGTCGCGCCCCGTCGAGTCGAGGGTGACGAGCGGGATCGTGAGCTCGAGTGCTTTGAACGCGTCGAACACCCGCACCTGCGGGGCGATGACGACGAGCCCCTCGATGGCTTGCGCCATGAGGTGCTCGAGGCCGCCGGTGATCGAGGCGTAGTCGCTCGTCGCGAGACTCATCGTGCTCACGAGGTATCCGGCCTCACGCGCGGCATCCTCGATGGCGCGCAGGCTCGTGTTCGGGCCGTAGTGCGCGGTCTGTGCGGTGAGCACCCCGAGAGTCCTCGACTTGCTCGTGACGAGGGCCCGCGCGGCCTGATTGGGGCGGTACCCGATCTCACCGATGATCTCGAGAACGCGCTCTTTGGTGCTCGGCTTGATGTTCTCGGAGTTGTTGAGCACTCGAGACACCGTCTGGTACGACACTCCGGCGAGGCGAGCGACGTCCCGGATGTTGGGAGCTCTGCCCTTCGGTGGTTCCATGATGATGTCGAACCCGGCTTCATTGACGATGTGTACGTTCACATTTCGTGAACCGGTCCAGTATGGCGCATCGAGCGTGAGCGCCAGCCGCCGCGTCTGAGCGGGCTCGGTGGCGTTTCTAACACCCGCTCACCGATTCACGCTTCTCCCGACCTCAGTTCCCGCAGGGCCGCGAGAGCCCCGCCGACGAAGGTGTCGCCGAGGCCAATCGTGGTCGGTGAATCGACCGGGATGAGGAAAGCCGGCCTGGCCGAGATGGGGGGTCCCGCGATCGAGGCCAGCTCCTCGACGAATCGGACAGCGTCAGGCTGCCGGGGCCACTGAGCGAGAGTGTCGAGACGGGAACGGTCGACGTGGTCGCCGAAGGCGTAGCGCGCGCTCGCGCTCGCGATCCCGCCGTCGAGGGCCGCGAGCTGCACAGCGGAATCCCCGCCGACAGCCAGTGCCCAGTGCCGGGAATGCACGACGACCGTCGGCGATCCGACATCGGCGTGCAGTCGACGAACGGCCTCGACCACCGCTTTCGGGTCGAGCAGGTCGATCCGATGCCCGAGGTGCACCGCGAGCTCATCCTCGTTGCAGCTCCAGATGTCGACCGTCTGGCCCAGTGCCATCCGGACCCGATCCGAGAAGCCGGACACGTGGAATCCGCTGTGCTCGTACCATGCGATCGCCGAGGGGTTGCGGCGGGCGAGATGTCGAGTGACGTCCGAGAGACGCCTCTCGAGAAGCTCGACGTTTCGCATCGAATTGAATCCCGACACCATGATGACGCGGGCTTTTTCGACGGCGTCTCCCAGCTCTTCACTGATGACCATCAGCTGGTTCGGCAGATCGTTCGAGAGGATCACGCGGTTCGGATGAGGGGTGACGAAGTCGTGAGAGCCGACGCGGACTGTGGCTCCGGCAGGGAACTGCACGATCACGTGAGGGTCGAACGAATCGTGATCGGCACTGGAGATGATCTCGACCGTCGGCGGCATCAGGCGCCGCACCGTGTCGTCGACGCTCACGAGGTGCACCGTGGAGGGCATTCCGATGCGGTCCATAGCTATGGCGGCGCGCACCGGTGTGCCGCCCAAGGTCCGGACACTCGCGAATCGATCGGTGAACGAGCCGAGCGCGTCGGGTTCGTCGACGAAGTACTCGCCGCCGGTCCCCTCGGGCACGTGCGAGAGAACAGCACAGAGAACGTCGCGCTCCGTCTTCAGTGCACGGGGCGCGACCAGATCTGCGGGGGTGAGACAGTACTCGGCGGCGAGCATCGACAGCGTGTCTGCATCCCATCCCACTTCGAGGTCGACCGTGCCGCCGAGTCCGAGAACGACCTCGGCGGCACAGGAGTCGGACCTAGTAGTGGCGTGCACGACCAGCCGCATCGAAGAGGTCGATCTTCTGCGCTGCGGTGACCTTCATCGCCGCGATGGCGGGAGGTTGGATTGTGTTCGGCTCCCGCACGGTCGCATCCGCCAGGATCTCGCGCACCTTTCGGTGGTAGGCCACCTTGATGTCACTCGAGATGTTGATCTTGTTGACACCGAGCTTGACCGCCTGGCCGATCTCGTCGTCCGGGTTGTCTGATCCGCCGTGAAGAACCAGGGGGATCGACACGGCGGCCTTGATCTCCTTGAGCAGATCGAGTCTCAGCTCGGCCTTGAGGTGCGACGGGTAGATCCCGTGGCGGGTCCCGATGGCTATCGCGAGACTGTCGACGCCGGTGAGTTCGACGAAGCGGACCGCCTCCGCGGGCTCGGTGTAGATGATGTCGGCGGTGCCGGCCTCGGCCTCGTCATCGGTCTTGCCGATGGTTCCGAGTTCCCCCTCGACCGACAGTCCGACCGAGTGCGCCGCTTCGACGATCTTCGCTGTCAGTGTGGCGTTGTCGTCGAACGGCAGCATCGAACCGTCGATCATCACCGAGGTGAATCCGTGCTGGATCGCCGTGAGCACTTGCTGATAGGTCGCGCCGTGGTCGAGGTGGATCGTGACCGGGATGCTCGCATTGCGGGCGCGGGCGACGACACCAGGCATCATGTCGACGCCGATGTGGCTGAGCTCATCGGGGTGGATCGCGAGGATCACCGGGGACTTCTTCTCCTCGCTCACGGCGATCACACCGTTGAGCATGGCCCAGTCACTGATGTTGAAGGCGGGGATCGCGAAGCTGTTCTCATTCGCGACGTCGAGCAGGTCTTTTCCCGAAAGCAGCATGGGTGATGGTTCTCCTTTTTCGTAGGTGGTGCGGTGTCGTGCGGGTCAGCTCTTCACCGCACCGGAGGTCAGCCCCCCGATGAAGTGACGCTGAAAGAACAGAAAGAGGATCAGAACCGGGAGCATCCCGAGCAGGCTCATCGACATGAGCTGGGCCCACTCCTGATTGGCCTGGCCGAGGAGGAGCTGGATGCCGATCGGCAGAGTGCGCATCTCTTCTGTGCGCGTGAGGGTGAGGGCGAAGAGGTACTCGTTCCACGCGATCATGAACGTGTACACCCCCACCGACACGATGCCCGGCATGGCGACAGGCACGATCACACGGAACAGTGCCGTGAGGGGCCCCGCTCCGTCGACCTTGACTGCCTCGTCGAGTTCGCGCGGAATGGTGTTGAAGTAGCCCGTCATCATGATCACCGCATAGGGGACGGTGAACACCATGTAGGTGAGGATGAGCCCTGCGTAGCTGTCGTAGAGACGCAGCGCGACGATGAGAGTGAAGTACGGGATGAGCAGAGTGATCGGCGGGACGGCCTGGACACCGATGATGATGATGCTCAGTAGCCCCTTCATCTTGAAGTCGTATCGACTGAAGGCGTATGCGGCGAGGATGGCGACGAGAAGAGTCAGCAGCGTCACCGCGATCGCCACGACGTAGCTGTTCACGAAGAATCTCAACTTCGTGGGGTCGGTGAACACGGCCGTGTACGCATCCAGCGAGAAGTTCTCGGTTATGAGGGTCGGGGGAGACTCGAAAACCTCGGAGTTGGTTTTGAACGAGCTGACCACCATCCAGAAGATCGGGAAGCCCGCGAGCACCGCTGCTCCGAGCAATGCCGCGATCGTGCCGGTTCTCGTCACCCTGAGTCGGGTCGCACGCGTCATCGTCATCGATCTGCCGCCTTCCGCTGCTGGCGCACGTAGAAGATCGCCACGACGAGAGAGAACAACAACACGAGCACGGCGCTGGCTGACGCCTGACTCAGTTCGAAGTCGCCGAAGGCGAGTTTGTAGGTGAACGTACTGAGCATCTCGGTGACGTTCAGCGGTCCGCCCCCGGTCGTCAGCCAGATGAGCGCGAACTGCTGGGTCGTCCAGAGGAGGTCGAGGATCGCCATGCTGACGACGATCGGCATCAGTTGCGGGAGAGTCACCCAGAAGAAGCGCTGCACCGCGTTCGCGCCGTCCACGGTGGCCGCTTCACTGAGTTCTCCGGGGATGCCCTGCAGACCGGCGAGCAAGCTGATCATGAAGAACGGGTAGCCCGCCCAGATGTTCATCACCGTGACGGCGAAGAGGGCGGTCGCCGGGTCACCGAACCATTCCTGACCCTCCTCGAGGATTCCGCCGGTGATGAGGAAGAAGTTGATGACGCCGTTCGGGGCGAGGATGAGTCGCCAGAGCACGGCGATGACGGCCGCCGTGAACAGCCACGGGAGAATCAGGATCGTGCGGAAGACCCCTTTCGAGAATCTGCCGAGCACCGGACTGTTGAGAAGCAGCGCGAAAGCGAGACCGATCACCAGGTGGGCTGCGACGCTCGACCCCGAGAAGATCGCCGTGTTCAGGGTCGCCGGCCAGAAGTTCGGCTCAGCGAGGACGGCGACGTAGTTGTCGAGTCCGACGAACTCAGACCCGGGTCGCGTTATGACATCCGAGAGCACCGAGTTCGCGATCACGATCACGACCGGAACGATCATGAGGACGAGCAGGAGGATCACCGTCGGGGTGATGAACCAGTAGGGGGCGGCGCTTCCGCGCTTGACTCGCGGGCGAGGGCTTGTGGGCGTTGGTGGACGCGCACGAAGCGTACTCGGTGTGATGACTACCATTCGGTGACTCCTTTGTCGGGGTGGTGCACCACAGCCGGAGCCGTGGTGCACCACCCGTGCTGCGATGGATCAGAACTCGCTGAGCCACTCCGTTTGGGAAGTCTCGAGCGCTTCCTCGACACTCTGGTCGCCGGTCAACACTCGCTGGAACTGCTCATCGAACGTCCGCATCAGGGAGTCGGCAGTGGGCAGTCCGACGAATTCGTTCGCCGGGTACCCGCTCTGGTAGATCTCGAAGGCGTCCTCGTATAGCGGGTCGGCGTCCGAGAAGTCGGGGGTCGAGGCGGTGTTGCCCGGGAACGCGTTCGCCAGCGTCGAGAGCTCGGAGTTGACGCTCTCGCTCATGAGGTACGACACGAGCGCCCACGACTCCTCGGGGTTCTCCGACTGCGCTGAGACACCGAGACCCCACGAGGCGTAGGGGATGCCCCGTTCGCCCTCGTAGCCGTCTTCGGCGGGGATGGCGGAGATGCTGAAGTTGAGATCGGGCGATGCCTCCTTGATCGTGTCGATGCGCGACAGCGAGTCGATCATCATTCCCACCCGCCCGTTGATGAACTCGGTCACCTTGTCGGGCTCCTGCAGCGTGAGAGCACCCGGGGTGACATCGTCGGCCTCGTAGAGGTCCTTGACGAAGGTGGTCGCGCTCGTCACCGCCGCGTTCGTGAGGTCTGGCTGCCCCTCGTCGTCGAGCATGCTTCCACCGGACGCCCAGACCCACGACATGAGGTCGTTCTGAATGCCGTTCGGATTCTCGGTCGAGAGCGGGATGACCCATCCCTTGGTCGTGGAATCGATGTCGCTGATCGCGGCGGCGGCGTCCGCGAACTCACTGCGGGTCTGCGGGATCGACGAGACGCCGGCCTCAGCGAGCAGGTCGTCGTTCGTGAACATCGGGTAGATGAAGTTGACGACCGGAATCATGTAGGTGCCACCGTCCACCTGCACCTGACTCGCGAGTTGGCTGTCGTCGTAGTCGGCGTCAGCCATCAGATCGGTCATGTTCGCAAGCGCGCCCTGCTTCTGCAGGTCGTTGACCCAGGCGCCGTCGAGTCCGACGACGTCCGCCATGGTGTTCGACGCCGCGGCGGTGAAGGTCTGGTCCTGCACAGACGCGTATGGACCGCTCAACATCTCGACGGTCACGCCCGGGTTCTCGTCTTCGAACCCGTCGATGAGTTCTTGCAGTGCACCCTCCGGAAGTTCGGGCGCCCACCACTGCGAGAACTCGATGGTGACGTCACCACCGTCCCCGCTCGATGCACCACCTGAACTGCAACCGGTCATGGTCATTCCAGCGATGGATACTGTGGCCCCGATCAACAGGATCCGCCGCCGAGCAACGTTGCTCATGTCTCTCCTCATTGAGATCTTCTCCGCGTTCGCAGTTATTTGCGTTTATCTGCGGTTTCTTTCTGTCACGATAAGGAGAAAACGGCATCTCGTCAATATGTCCGTGCATCTTGTGGCCCGAAATGGCTAATAATCGAAGGGTGACTACAGAAGATTCGGGCAGGCGCCTCCCCGCGGGCAGAAAAGCGGAGCTCGCTTCCTTCGTGGCCGAGTCCGGAGAGGTGACGGTGGCCAGACTCGCGGAGCGATTCGAGGTGTCGGTCGACACCATCCGGCGGGACCTCGACCAACTCGACGCTGACGGCCATGTCATCCGCACGCACGGTGGCGCGGTGAGCCTGTCGGCCGTGCCGCGCCCCGAGTTCGGTCTCGACGTGCGGATCCGGATGCAACCGGCGGCGAAAGAGGCGATCGGCATCATCGGCGCCGGCCTGGTGCGCGACGGAATGGTTCTCATGATCAACGCCGGCAGCACAGCCTTGGCTGTGGCCCGCAATCTCCGAGATCGCCGGGAATTGACGATCGCCACCAACAGCTTGCGATTGCCTGACGAAATCGCCCCCGAGGCCATTCGTGACCTCTATGTGTTCGGCGGGTCAGTGAGGTTCACGGCGCAGGCGACAGTCGGGCCCGTCGGAATCCCCATCGTCGGTTCGCACCTCGGCGACGGCAGCGAGGCCGACATCCAGAGCGATCTCGCGTTGATCGGAGTCGGAGCGGTCTCCGCACACGGGGGTTACTGGACGAGCAACCTGGCCGAAGCTCAAATGCTCCGGGGGATGATGCATCGCGCGGCGAAGGTCGCGATCCTCGCCGATTCGTCGAAGCTCGATCGGCGCTTGTTCGCGCAGATCGCCGAACTCGCGGAGGCCGACTACTTGATCACGGATGTCCCTCCGCCCGCCGAACTGGCGCGAGCGCTCGAGAAAGCCGGCGTCGAGGTTCTGACCCCGCCCTGACCGGCGCTACCGCTCGAGTGCCTGAAGGATGTCGCCGACGAGGTCGTCGACGCCCTCGATGCCGACCGAGAGGCGCACGATGTCGTCGGGCACCTCGAGCGCCGTGCCGCGCACCGACGCGTGGGTCATCTCCGACGGGTAACTGATGAGCGACTCGACCCCGCCGAGCGATTCGGCGAGCAGGAAGACCTCCGTCGATTCGACGAGGCGACGGGCAGCGGATGCCCCGCCCGCGACCTTGAGCGAGAGCATGCCACCGAAGGCACGCATCTGCCGTGCCGCGATCTCGTGTCCGGGGTGGTCGGCGAGTCCCGGGTAGTACACGCGCTCGATCCGGGGATGCCCGACGAGCGCTTCGGCGAGCGCGAGCGCGTTCGTGGAGTGCTTCTCGACGCGCACCGCGAGGGTCTTGATGCCGCGCGTGGTGAGCCACGCATCCATCGGTCCGCCCACGGCGCCCGCGGCGAACTGCACGAACTGCACCTTCTCGGCGAGCTCGTCGTCGTTGGTGACGACGGCGCCGCCGAGCACGTCGGAGTGACCGCCGAGGTATTTGGTGGTCGAGTGCACGACGACGTCGGCACCGAACGCGAGCGGGTTCTGGAGGTAGGGCGAGGCGAACGTGTTGTCGACGACCACGGTCGCACCGACCGCGTGGCCGATGTCGGCGAGCGCCGCGATGTCGCTCACCTTCATGAGCGGGTTGCTCGGGGTCTCGACCCAGAGCACCGTCGTGCCGGGCGTCACGGCAGCGCGCACGGCGTCGAGGTCGGTCATCTCGACGGTCTGCAGTTCGACGCCCCACGGCACGAAGAGCCTGTTGACGAGGCGGTGGGTTCCGCCGTAGACGTCGTTGCCCATGACGATGCGCGATCCCGGCGCGAGGCGCGCGCGGAGGAGTGCGTCTTCACCGGCGAGGCCCGACGAGAACGACAGTCCGTGCTTCGCCCCCTCGAGGTCGGCGAGGAGGGTTTCGAGCGAGGTGCGCGTGGGGTTGCCGCCGCGGGCGTACTCGTAACCGTTGCGGAAACCCCCGATGCCGTCTTGCACGAAGGTGGAGGTCTGGTAGATCGGCGGGATGACGGCGCCCGTGGTGGGGTCGGGGGTCTGGCCGGAGTGGATGGCGCGCGTCGCGAAGTCACGAGCAGCGGAGTCGCGAGAAGCAGAGTCGGAGGTCATGTCGTCTTTCAGCAAGCGTTCGCAGGGGTGGGGAGTGGCCGGCTCACGCCGAGAGGTAGCTCAGCAGATCGTGGCGCGTGAGCACCGCGGCGGGCTTGCCCTCGTCGGTCACGAGCAGGGCGTCGGCCGTGCCGAGGGCGGTGCGGGCGGCCGCGACCGATTCGCCGGCCCCGATGAGGCCGAGGGGCGGCTGAATGAAAGCCCCGACGGCATCCGTCATCTGTGCCTCGCCGCTGAAGACGAGCTCGAGGAGCCCGCGCTCGTCGACGGCACCGACGATCTCGCCCATCACGACGGGCGGTTCGGCGGTGAGCACGGGCAATTGCGAGATGCCGTATTCGGTCATGATCTGGATGGCGTCGCGCACCGTGTCCGACGGGTGCACGTGCACGAGGTCGGGCAGGGCTCCGGTCTTGCCGCCGACGATCGACGCGACGGTCGCCCCGTCTGGCGCCGTCGAGAAGCCGTAGGAGCGCATCCAGGTGTCGTTGAAGATCTTGCCGAGGTAGCCGCGGCCGCCGTCGGGCAGCAGCACGACGACGACGTCGTCGGGCCCGAGCTCGCGAGCGACCTCGAGCGCCGCCGCGACGGCGAGCCCGCACGATCCGCCCACGAGCAGGCCCTCCTCGCGAGCGAGCCTGCGGGTCAACGCGAACGAGGTGGCGTCGGATGCCGCGATCACGCGATCGACGACACTCGGGTCGTAGGCGCTCGGCCAGAAGTCTTCGCCGACCCCTTCGACGAGGTACGGCCGCCCCGTTCCTCCGGAGTACACCGAGCCTTCGGGGTCGGCGCCGATGATCTGCACGGCGCCGTCGGACACCTCTTTGAGGTAGCGCCCGACACCGCTGATCGTTCCGCCCGTGCCGACGCCCGCGACGAAGTGGGTCACTTTGCCCTCGGTGTCCCGCCAGATCTCGGGACCGGTCGTCTCGTAGTGGCTGAGCGGTCCGTTGAGGTTCGAGTACTGGTCGGGCTTGAACGCGCCGGGGATCTCGCGCGCGAGGCGGTCGGAGACCGAGTAGTACGACTCGGGGCTGTCGGGCGCGACCGCGGTCGGCGTCACGACGATCTCGGCGCCGTAGGCCGTGAGCACGTTGCGCTTGTCTTCGCCGACCTTGTCGGGCAGCACGAAGACGCAGCGGTATCCGCGCTGCTGGGCGACGAGCGCGAGCCCCACACCCGTGTTGCCCGAGGTGGGTTCGACGATGGTGCCGCCGGGCTTGAGCAGCCCGTCGCGCTCGGCGGCGTCGATGATGCGCGTCGCGATGCGGTCTTTCGCCGACCCGCCGGGGTTGAGGTACTCCACTTTCGCGAGCACGGTCGCGCTGATGCCCTCGGTCACCTTGGTGAGCTTGACGAGGGGTGTGTTGCCGATCAGGTCGACGACGGATTCGGCGTATTTCACAGGGGACCTCGGTCGGACTCAGGAGCGGGGATGTCGGGTCGGTGACCCGGCTGCCGAGTCTACCGAGCGGCCCCCGAGTGTTACGGGGCGGGCGCGGGCCGGGCGGGGCAGGGCCGCGGTAGTCCGCCGTCATAGCGGATTCATCAGCTCGTCTTGCCCGCTGCATAGACGCCGTTTCTACCTTCGCTGCAACGACCGACCATTGTTCCGCCTCCGCAGTAGCACCCCGAACAGGAGCCCCACCATGACCATTCGAGAACGGATGCGCCAGTCGCGTCGACGAACCCGGGTCATCGCGGCCGCGAGCCTCGCGATCCTCCTCGCAGCGGGGTGCGTCTACTGGTTCGGCGTGGCCGTTCCCGCATCCACGGCCGAAAGTCGCGCGACCCCCGTCACGGCGACCGCGAGCCTCGAGACCCTCGACAGGACCGTCGAGACGTCGGGCACGGTGAGCTCCGCAGTCGACGAGTCGGTGGGGTTCGAGGCATCCGGAACCGTCACCGTGGTCGAGGCGACCGAGGGAAGCGTCGTCGCGAAGGGCGACGTTCTCGCGAGCCTCGACACGCTCACGATGGAGTCGGCGCTGCTCGACGCCCGAGCGAGCCTCGCCGAGGCTCGAGCGACTCTCGCCTCGAGCACGAGTTCGAGCGACGGCGGCACGGCGGCCCTCGCCCGGATCGCCGCCGACGAGGCAGCGGTGAGTGTGGCTGAGGAGTCCGTCTCCGACGCCGAGGACGCGCTCGGGGCCACGACCCTCGTCGCCCCGGTCGCCGGCGTCGTCACCTCGGTCGGGGTCGCGGTGGGCGACTCGATCACGGCGACCGCGTCGGGGTCGACCGACGGTGTCGGCGCGGCCGATTCGGCCGATTCGGTGAGCGGCTCGGCGGCGTCACCGGCCGCGACGTCGACCGCGACGTCGGACACCGCGACATCTTCAGCCGCCTTCACGATCGTCGGAACCGATTCCTGGACCGTCGCGGCGACCATCGGCGAGACCGATGTGCCGCTCGTCGACGCAGACGACCAGGTCGAGCTCACCCTCGCCGACGGAAGCACCTTCTTCGGTACCGTCGCCGAGGTCGGCCTCCTTCCCGCAACCGATTCCGGAGCGGCCGCCTACCCCGTGACGATCGCCGTTACGGGCGACGCCGAGGGGCTCCACGACGGCGTGACCGCCGACGCCTCGATCGTCTACGAGCGTCGCACCGACGTTCTCGCGGTGCCGTCGGCGGCCGTGACCACCGACGGCGACTTCTCGACGGTCACTCTCGTCGACGCTGACGGGGTCGAGAGCGAGGCTCCCGTGACGGTCGGCGACACGGTCGGTGACCTCGTCGAGATCGTCGACGGCCTCGTCGAGGGCGACGAGGTGGTCGTGACCGTCTTCACCCCTGCGGGGAGCGAGCCGGGTGTCGAGTCGGGCGAGCGCGGAACCGGCGACTTCCCCGGGGGCGGCATGACCCCGCCGGACGGCGTCGAGCTTCCGAGCGGCGGGTTCCCCGGCGGGGATCTCCCGACGGGCGGCTTCGGACCGGGAACGGAGGGCTGACGGATGGCGCAGCACACGCAATCGCCCGCCGCCACCGCCCGCGATTCCGGCCGCTCCCTCGCACGCGACGTCGCACGGGAGGCTCGAGACACGGTCATCGAGCTCGCCGGTGCGCGAAAGACATACCGGTCGGGTTCTCTCGAGTTCGAAGCCCTCAAGGGCATCGATCTCGCGATCGCCGAGGGCGAATACGTGGCCATCATGGGCCCGTCAGGGTCGGGGAAGTCCACGATCATGAACGTGCTCGGGTGTCTCGACACCCTCACGACCGGCAGCTACCGCCTCGGTGGGGCAGATGTGAGCGAGCTCGACGAGATCGATCTCGCACAGATCCGCAATCGTCGCATCGGGTTCGTGTTCCAGCAGTTCAACCTGCTCCCCTCTCTCCCCGCGTGGCGCAACGTCGAGTTGCCTCTCCTCTACGGCCGCGTCGCGCGCGACGAGCGTCGCGAGCGCGCGATCGATGCTCTCGAGAGGGTCGGGCTCGCGTCTCGTCTCGAGAACCGACCGGGCGAACTCTCGGGTGGCCAGCAGCAGAGGGTCGCGATCGCGCGCGCCCTCGTCGGGGAGCCGACGATGATCCTCGCCGACGAGCCGACCGGAAACCTCGACTCGGTGTCGACGAACGACGTGCTCGATCTCTTCGACGAGCTGCACGAGCTCGGCCGCACGATCGTTCTCATCACGCACGAACTCGAGGTCGCTCGACGCGCCAGGCGCATCGTCTGGGTGCGCGACGGCGAGATCCTGCGAGACGAGCCCGTCGTCGACACCGCGGTCGCCGGCCGCGGGGCGGTCGACTCGTGAACTGGTGCGAATCCCTCCGCATGAGCTGGGGGGCGATCCGGTCGCACGCGCTGCGGTCGCTGCTCACGGTGCTCGGCATCCTCATCGGGATCGCGGCGGTCATCCTCACGGTCGGGCTCGGCCTCGGAACGCAGAAGGATGTGAGCGAGCAGATCAGTTCGCTCGGAAGCGACCTGCTCATCGTCACGCCGGGCTCGAGCACTGACAGTGCCGGCCTGCGCGGCGGTTTCGGCACGGCGACGACTCTCACGATCGCGGATGCCGAGGCTCTCGATTCGGATGTCAGCACCCCCGACATCACCGGGGTCGCCCCCGAATCGACTTCCCAGCTCTCCCTCGAGTCGGGCGACACCAACTGGAGCACCTCGGTCACGGGCACGACGACGTCGTGGCTCGACGTGCGCGATCGCGACCTCGTCTCGGGGGAGTTCTTCGACGAGGAGCAGTACACCGCGTCCGACGCGGTCGTCGTGATCGGGTCGACGACCGCCGACGAGTTGTTCGGCCGGGTGAACGTCGTCGGTCAGTCCGTCACGATCGACAGCACCGCGTTCGAGATCGTCGGCGTGCTCGCGTCTGCCGGATCCGACTCGTCGACCGACCTCGACGACGTCGCCGTCGTGCCGCACACCACGAACGCGGCCCTGCTCGTCGGGGGCTCGTCGACCACGAGCGTTTCGACCATCTACCTGCAGGCGGCGTCATCCGACCAACTGTCGGCGGCGTACCAGGAGGCCGAAGCGGTTCTTCTCAGCAGGCACGGCATCACCGATGCGGCGAGCGCCGACTTCACGATCAGCAGCCAAGACGCGCTCGTCAGCACGGCGACGGCGGTCTACGAGACGCTCACGATCCTGCTCACGGGCGTCGCGGGGCTCTCTCTCCTCGTCGGCGGCATCGGGGTCATGAACATCATGCTCGTCTCGGTGACCGAGCGCACGCGCGAGATCGGGCTTCGCAAGGCGCTCGGCGCCCCGCCGTGGGCGATCCGCCGCCAGTTCCTCGTCGAGGCCGCGATCCTCGGTCTGTCGGGAGGTCTTCTCGGTGCGGCGCTCGGGATCGCGGCCGCCCTCCTCCTCCCCCCGGTCATCAACAGTTCGATCGTCGTCTCCGGCCCCGCCGTCGCCCTGTCGATCGTCGTCGCTGTCGCGATCGGCCTCGTGTTCGGGGTCTACCCCGCCACGAGGGCGGCGCGGCTCGCGCCGATCGACGCCCTCAGAAGCGAATGACCACCCTCACCCCTTTCACCAGGAGCACACCATGACCCTCAGCCTCACCTCGAATACCCTTCGTCACCGCACGCGACGGCGTTCCGTCGCGATCACGCTCGCGGTCGCAGGCATGCTCGCGCTCTCGTCGTGCGCGGCAGCCGCGACATCCCCCGACGGCGCAGACACCTCGCCCGAGACGCTCCCCGACTCGAGCGACCGGGGAGGCATCTCGGGCGAGATCGCGGCGGCATCCGACGGTGTCCTTCAGGTGCAAGACACCGAGTCGCAGACGGCCGTGGCCTACACCGACGACACCGACATCACGGCGACGACCGACGGGTCGCTCGACGATGTCACCGTCGGGTCGTGCGTGACGGCCCTCCCTGCCGGGGAGCCCGGAGCCGAGAGGTCGGGCGACGACGGAGCGGATGACGGCGACACGGCCGCTGCCGACACCGCCGCGTTCGGCACGATCGCGATCACCGCCGCGACCGACGGCGAGTGCGGCTTCGGCGCGGGTGGGTTCGGCGGCGGGTTCGGTGGCGACGCCCCCGAAGGCCAAGAACCTCCGGAGGGCCAGGAGAGCCCCCCGGGCGCTTCCGGCGTGGGCGGCCCCACGTCGGGGCTCGTCACGGCGACCGAAGCGGGACTCATCACCGTCGAGACGACGGACGCCGACGGCGGAGTCGCCTCGGCGCGCATCGGCGTCGACGACAGCACGGCGTTCACCGTCACCGTGTCGACAGATGCCTCGGCCCTCGTCGTGGGCCAGTGCGTGGCCGCGCAAGGCGAGTCCGACGACTCCGGCGGTCTCGCGGCGGTGAGCATGACGGTGTCGGACCCGACGGAGAACGGATGCTCACTGGGCACCGGTCGCGCCCCGATGGGCGGCACCCCGGGAGACATGCCCGGTGCACCCGGCTTCAGCGAGAACGGCTCGAGCGAGAACGAGGCGGGCGATGAGTGACGCGACCCCCGTCGGTGGCGACGAGACCTCTCCCCCGCCCGCTGCACCTCTCGAACCGCGGTCAGCGAGGCAGCGGGCCACCGCCGGGCGGACGCGTTCCCGCATCGTCGCGATCGCGACCGTGACCGGAGTGCTGCTCGCCGCGGGCGGTGGCGTGGCCCTCGCCCTCGGTTCCGACTCGGCGGGCAACTACCGCACCGCCGACGCCGCCATCGGATCGGTCAGCGAGTCGCTCGCTCTCATGGGAACCGTCGCCTCGGCCGACCTGGCCGATGAGTCGTTCGGCGTCGACGGCACCGTCGCGAGTGTCGACGTCGCGGTCGGAGACACCGTGGCTGCCGGAGACACCCTCGCGACGATCGACCCCGAGGGTCTCGACGCCGCGGTCGCCAGCGCGGAGTCCGCTCTCGCGGCCGCGGAGCAGACCCTCGCCGACGACCTCGCGTCGCAGACCGGAACGGTGTCGAACACCTCGAGCGGCGACACGGGCACGACCGGCCAGGCGAGCTCCAGCACCCCGGCCGACCCGAGCACCCCCGCCAGCCCTGAACCCGAGCAACCGGAGGAGTCAGAGCCTCAGCAACCCGAGGCCTCGGATACGTCTGCCGAACCCTCCGCGGTAGTGACCGAGGCGACCGCCGCCGTCACCGCGGCGCAGGATGCCCTCCTCGCTGCGGTCGACGAGGCCGCAACAGCACTCGCGACGACGGAGCAGACGATCGTCTCGAGCGATTCGACGTGCTCCGCCTTTCTCGACGCGACCCTCGAGCCGGAAGAAGACGCCGGCGACGACACGGGCGACGGGGCCGAAGGGGGTGGGGCCGCAGACGAGGCGCCCGGCGACGACGGCGCCGATGCAGCCCTCATCGCCGCGCAAGGCGCCCTCGCCGAGTGTCAGTCCGCCATCGAACTCGTGCTCGCGGGTCAACACGAGGTCGACGATGCCCAGAACGCGATCCCCGACCTCGCGGCCTCCCTCGACGACGCGGTGACCGCGCTCCTCGCGGCCTACGCCGACGAGGCGATGGGCGCGAGCGGGGGTCTCGATGCAACGTCCGCTAGCGCGACTGCCACCACCACGAACACCACCGCCACCGCGACCCTCGCGACATCCGTCGTCACCCTCGACGACCCCGGCACGGAGTCGAACGACGCCACAACCGGCGGCTCGACGACTGGCGGCTCGACGACGGCCGCATCGGCGGAGACGATCCTCGCCGACCGCGCCGCCGTCGACGCTCTCGAAGCGGAACTGGCCCTCGCGACCGCGGACCTCGCGCTCGCGACCCTCACGAGCCCGATCGCGGGAACGGTCGCCGCGGTTTCCCTCGCCGAGGGGGATTCCGTGAGCGCGGGTTCGACCGACGCGGTCGTCAAGATCCTCGGCGACACCGGATACGTTGTCGAGTCGACCGTCACGCTCGCGAACATCGACCGCCTCGAGGTCGGCCAGACCGCGGATGTCTCGCTCGCGAGTTCCGGAACCGACCTCCCCGGCACGGTCTCTGCGATCGGTCTCTCCGATGTCTCGACGGATGCGAGCACCACGAGCTACGAGGTGACCCTCGCCCTCGAGCCTGCCGACGCGGGCACCCTCCTGAACGGCGCGAGCGCATCCGCCGTCGTCGCGGTCGAGACCGTGGATGACGCCGTGACGGTCCCGACATCCGCGGTGCACACCTCGGGGTCGTCGACCACGGTCGACGTCTTCGACGGCGACGTCGTCGAATCCGTCGAGGTCGAAACGGGGGCCGAGGGCACCGACACCGTCGAGATCGTCGACGGCATCGCCGCGGGCGACACCGTCGTGCTCGCCGACCTCGACGCCCCGATCGAGTCGGGAGAGGCGAGCGACGGCGACGCGGGTTCCTTCTCCGGCCTCGGGGGCACAGGCACAGGAGGCACGGGCGCGGGCCGGGCGGGCACGGGCGGCGGCACTCCCGCGGGGTGACCGCTCAGAACGGCCTCAGCCGAATAGGGCAGTATGGCAACCGAATTCTTTCCGTCTTTCGAACAGGACCTCTCTCCGTGGCTTCTCGCGATAACGATTCAACGCCCGTCCCGCCGTCTGCCCGCAAAGACCTCACCGTCAAGCAGCAACGCGAAGCACGGCGGGCCGAGAAGGTCGCCGCGCTCAAGAAGCAGCAGGCCAAAGAGAAGCGCAACCGCACGATCGGCATCACGGTCGGTGCCGTCGCGGCGGTCGCCGTGCTCGGCCTCGTGATCACCTCCGTCGTCACGAGCGGGCGTCCCGACGAACCGATCGCGGGCGTGCAGACGTTCGACGACCTCACCGCCACCCACGTCGACGGCACGGTCGACTACGCCCAGACCCCTCCGGCCGGCGGTGACCACAACGCCGCGTGGCTCAACTGCGGCATCTACGAGCAGCCGGTTCCGAACGAGAACGCCGTGCACTCCCTCGAGCACGGTGCCGTGTGGGTCACCTACGATGCGGATGCCCTCAGCACCGGCGACATCGAGGCCCTCCGCGAGGCGGTCCCCGAGACCTACTCCGTGCTCTCGCCGTTCGACGGCCTCCCCTCCCCCGTGGTCATCTCGGCGTGGGGTGCGCAACTCGAACTCGACGGTGTCGACGACCCGCGCATGGACGACTTCATCGACGAGTTCTGGCAGTCGCCCGACGCCCCCGAGCCCGGTGCGGCGTGTGTCCAGGGCGTCGACGCGCCCGGTCGGATCGCGTGACCGACCCGACAGCTCCCGTCGCGGTCGACCCCGGACCCGCCGACGACACCCGCCCGGCCGCGTCGTCGGGCCGCGGTCGCCGCGTTCTCGCCGCCGTCATCGCCGGCTCTCTCCTGCTCGCGGGCGGTCTCGCGATCGGTCGCCTGACCGCGGGTGGCGCCGCGACCCCCACGACGACGAGTGCCGAAGCCGGCTTCGCGCGCGACATGCAGACCCACCACCAGCAGGCCGTCGAGATGGCGATGATCATCCGCGAGGAGAGCGACGACCCCGCTGTGCTCTCACTCTCGTACGACATCGCCACCTCGCAAGCGCAGCAGGCGGGGCAGATGTTCGGCTGGTTGGCGTCGTGGGATCTGCCGCAGGCATCCCCCGAACCGTCGATGACCTGGATGACGCGACCCGCCCTCGACGGCGACGCCCACGATCACGGCGCCGACGACGCCGAGCACGTTCCGGGCGAACCGATGCCGGGGCTCGCGACGCGAGACCAGATCGTCGAGCTCTCCGAAGCTGAGGGAGACGAGGCGGACACCCTCTTTCTCGAGCTCATGATCGCGCACCACGAGGGCGGTATCGAGATGGCCAACGCCGTGCTCGATCGCTCGACCAACCCCGTCGTGCTGCCCCTCGCCCGCGGCATCGTGTTCGTGCAGCAGGGCGAGCTCGACTACATGACCGAGCTTCTCGAGCGGAACCCGGGCGACACCGGCGACTGAGCCGACGACTGACCCGACGAGCCCGCCTCCCGCGCCAGCGCGCCCGGCAATCGCAGCTCGACGGTCTCGCTCCTCACCTCAGCCTTCCGACGCGCTCGGCGCGCTCGGCGCGCTCGGCGCGCTCGGCACCTGCTGGCGGTACAACCCCGCGTAGACGCCGCCGAGCCTCACGAGTTCGTCGTGCGTTCCGCGCTCGACGATGCGGCCGCCGTCGACAACGAAGATCACGTCGGCCTCGACGATCGTCGAGAGCCTGTGGGCGATCGCGATCGTCGTGCGCCCCCGCGCCGCAGTGTCGAGAGCCTGCTGCACGATGCGCTCCGAGTTGGAGTCGAGGGCGCTCGTCGCCTCGTCGAGGATGAGCACGGCGGGGTCTTTGAGCAGCACGCGCGCGATCGCGATGCGCTGCTTCTCCCCGCCAGACAGCCGGTAGCCGCGCTCGCCCACGACCGTGTCGTAGCCGTCGGGAAACGACGCGATGGTCGCGTGGATGTTCGCGGCTCGCGTGGCGGCCTCGAGCTCGGCGTCGGTCGCATCCGGCTTCGCGTATCGCAGGTTCTCGCCGATCGACGCGTGGAACAGGTAGGTCTCCTGACTCACGATCCCGATCGTCGACACGAGGGAGTTCTGCGTGAGGTCGCGCACGTCGTCGCC
This sequence comes from Marisediminicola sp. LYQ85, assembly GCF_046600695.1. NCBI lineage: Bacteria > Bacillati > Actinomycetota > Actinomycetes > Micrococcales > Microbacteriaceae > Marisediminicola > Marisediminicola sp. LYQ85. The sequence goes on along the minus strand of NZ_JBKIWO010000004.1, from coordinate 73,524 downwards.
CGCATAGAGGATGCGACCGCCCGACACCTCGTGCAGTCGAGGGATGAGGTAGGAGACCGTCGTCTTGCCCGCGCCCGACGGCCCGACGAAGGCCGCGTACTGTCCGGGCTCGATGTCGAAGCTCAGGCCTTTGAGCGTCGGCGGCGTGTCGTCGCCCGAGTCGGGGTAGGTGAACACGACGTCGTCGAAGACCACACGGCCGAGCTGCGACTCGTCGACGTCGCGCGCACCGGGCCGGTCGACGATCGCGGGCCGCAAGTCGAGGTACTCGAAGATGCGCGCGAAGAGAGCCGACGACGTCTGCAGGTCGAGCGCCACGCGCATGAGGCCGAGAAGCGGCCACATGAGTCTCGCTTGCACCGTCGTGAATGCGACGATCGTGCCGGCCGTGATGGGCACGTCGCCGAGGAGCAGGAACGCCGAGACGAGGTAGACGATCGCCGGGATCACGGCGAGGAAGATCTGCACGAGGGCGAAGAACCACTGGCCGCTCATCTGCAGCCGCACCTGCAGGCCCACCTGGGTGTCGTTCTCGCCGCTGTAGCGCGCGATCTCGGCGCGCTGCTGCGTGAAGCTCTTGGCGAGCAGGATGCCGGAGACCGAGAGCGTCTCCTGGGTGATCGCGGTCATGTCGCTGAGCGACTCTTGCGTCTTCGTCGCGATGCGAGCGCGCACCTGACCGACGCGACGCTGCGCGATCACGAGCACGGGCATGAGCACGACGGCCACGAGCGTGAGCTGCCACGAGAGCACGAGCATCGAGATGAACGCCGCGATCACGGTCACGGTGTTGCCGAGCACGCTCGAGACGGTGTTGGTGAGCACGCCCGCGACACCGCCGACGTCGTTCTGCAGTCGGGACTGGATGACGCCCGTCTTCGTCTTGGTGAAGAACGCGAGCTCCATGCGCTGCAAGTGGCTGAACAGTTTGACCCTGAGCGACCCCATCACGGCGTTGCCGACGGTCGCCGTGAGCCAGGTCTGCCACACACCGAGGGCGGCGCTCGCGATGTAGATCGCGATCATGAGCCCGACGAGTTCGGCGAGCAGCGGCACGTCGGGCCCGCCGGCCGGAAACAGCCCCTCGTCGAAGGCGCGCTGCGTGAGCAGCGGGGGTAGCACCGTGAGTCCCGCACCGACGATCACGAGGGTGATCGTGAGGGCGAGCGCCCGCTTGTGCGGCGCGAAGAGGGTCCCGATGCGGCGCAGCAGGTGTGGGATGCGGGGCGCACTCGCGTTCTCTTCACGCTGCGCCGCGGCATCCCCGCCGCTCACCCGACCCCCGCGGCTACCGCCTCGCATTCCACTCACTCCGTCACCCTATGCGGGCGGCGCCGCACGCTCACCGAGAGCGCGCCCCGCTCGTCGCGTTGCGCGCCCGCCCCCGTCGTGCTGCGCGCCCCACCCACATCCGCCGCCCCCATCGGCACCCGCCGCCCACATTGAGGCAGCGAATGCCAAAACGACCAGCGGATGCGCGCGGCTACCCCCCGAGCGACCACCCGCGCCGCATCCGTCCACGCCGAACCGCCCGCCCGTCGCCTTGCGCGCCCCGCCCGACATCCGCCGCCCTTATCGGCACCCGCCGCCCACATTTGCGCGGCGGGTGCCGAAACAACGAGCGCATGCGCCGGCTACCCGCCGAGCGACCACCCGCGCCGCATCCGTCCACGCCGGACGACCCGCCCGTCGCGTTACGAGCCCCGCCCGACATCCGCCGCCCCTATCCGCACCCGCCGCCCACATTTGCGCGGCGGGTGCCGAAATGACCAGCGGATGCGCGCGGCGACCGCGCGGCGCCGCCCCGCGATCAGCCCTTCGTCGACCCCGCGAGGAGTCCGCGCACGAAGTACCGCTGCAGCGCGAAGAACACGATGAGCGGCACGAGGATCGAGATGAATGCTCCCGCGGTGAGGAGGTTCCAGTCCTGACCCCGGCTTCCCGTGATCTCGGCGAGCAGTTTGGTCATCGGAGCGACCGCGCCGTCGGCGAAGATGAGCGCCACGAGCAAGTCGTTCCACACCCACAGGAACTGGAAGATCGCGAACGACGCGATAGCGGGCATGCTCAGCGGGAGCACGATACGGAAGAAGATCTGTCCGTGGCTCGCGCCGTCGACCCTCGCCGCCTCGATGACCTCGCCCGGGATCTCCGAGACGAAGTTGTGGAGAAGGAAGATCGCGAGGGGGAGCGCGAAGATCGTGTGGGCGATCCACACTTGCGCGTATCCGCCGCTCGCCCCGAGCCCCGCGAAGATCTGGAAGTCGCCGACGCTCAAGCCCCGCGAGAACAGGCTCAGCAACGGGATGAGTGCCATCTGCAGCGGCACGATCTGCAGAGCGAAGACCCCGATGAAGATCCAGTTCTTGCCTTTGAAGTCGATCCACGCGAATGCGTAGGCCGCGAGCGTCGCGATGATGAGCGGAAAGATCGTCGCCGGGATGGTGATCGCGAGCGAGTTGATGAACGCCCCCGCGAGGTTGAGCTGGCTGTTGCCCGCCGCGAGAACCGCCGTGTAGTTGTCGAACGTGAACCCGGGGTTCTGGAAGATCGTCCACCACCCCGTCGAGTTCACGAGACCGGCGGGACGGAACGAGGAGACGAACAGACCGAACGTCGGGAGCGTCCAGAGCAGCGCGATGATGAGCGCGGCGATCGTGGCGCCCCGGCTCGTGAGCCGCTTCTTGGTGCGCCCGCTCGCGGTGGCGGTGTCGGCCTTGACACCGCGCTCGAGCCGACGCTTGGTCTGCGCGTCGACGGGAATGGTGACGGGTGTCGCGGCGCTCATCGGATCTCCCTCTGCAGCTTCAGTTGACGTGCGTTGTAGACGACGATCGGCAGCACGAGCAGGAACAGCACCACGGCGAACGCCGATGCCCTGCCGTATTCGAAGGTCGTGAATTGGGTGTACATCTCGTTGGCGATCACGCTCGTGTCATTGGCACCCGCGGTCATCGTGCGCACGATGTCGAAGACTTTGAGCGAGGCGATCGAGATCGTCGTGAGAACGACCACGAGAGACGATCGGATGCCGGGCACCGTCACGTTGCGGAAGCGCTGCCACGCGTTCGTGCCGTCGAGCTCGGCCGCTTCGAGCTGCTCGACCGGCACGCCCTTGATCGCCGCCGAGAGGATGACCATCGCGAACCCGGTCTGCACCCAGATGAGCACGACGATGAGAAAGAACGTGTTCCACGGAGCTTCGGAGAGGAACGCGATGGGCTGGCCACCGAAGAGCACGACGATCTGGTTGAGCAGACCGATCTGCTCTTGACCCTCCGGCCTCGCGGTGTAGACGAAACGCCAGATGATCGACGCCCCGACGAACGAGATCGCCATGGGCATGAAGACGAGGATCTTGAAGTATTTCTCGCCGCGCGACTTGTCGATGAAGACGGCGTAGGCGAGGCCGAAGATCGTCGACGCGAGCGGCGCGACGAGAACCCACACGATCGTGTTGAGCACGGTGCGGATGCCCGACGGCTGCGTGAAGATCCAGATGAAGTTGTCGAGGCCGACGAAGTTGCCGCGACTCGAGAAGAACGAGTCGATCGTCGTCTTGACGGTGGGGTAGATGAGCCCGATCGCCAGCAGCAGGATGGCGGGGGCGAGGAAGCCGACGAGCTGGAAGAGGTAACCCGACCCCTTCTTCGACCGGTAGTCGAGCCAGAAGAACACGGCTCCGAGTACCGCGGCGACGGCTGCGGCGAGCACGATCGACCCGAGCACGAGAAACAGCACGGCGGGGGCGAGCACGCACACCGCGAGGCGGATGCCCGTGTAGAGCTTCCCGGACCGCGGCGCGATGTCGATGAGGAAGACGAGGAGTGAGATGACCGCGAGGAACGCGATCACCACGACGGGGATCTGGGCGAGTGACGGGAGCCCGGTCACCCACTGGAGGAAATCTGACATGAAAAGCCTTTCGAGCACGACGCTGGACTCTGATGGTGGGGTGGTCGCCCACCTCCGATGGTGGCACCACTCCGGTTCGAGAGTCGGGAGCCGGGGGAACTCGCGTTCCCCCGGCCCCGGATCACTCGTTTAGGCGACTGCTCTCGCTACTCGCCCGAGGGCCACGCGGCGTCGATGGCCGAGAGCACCTCGTCGCTCGACGCACCGTTGATCCAGTCGACCATTCCCGTGAAGAACGCGGCCGAACCGACAGCACCGGGCATGAGGTCCGATGCATCGAATCGGAAGGTCGTCTCGGGGTCCTGCAGGATGCCGATGGCCTCCTGGAGGATGGGGCTCGACGCGCTCTCCGGGTCGAGTCCCGTGTTGGCGCTGATCACTCCGCCGAGCGAGACGCGGCTGTTGGCCCACTCGGGGCTCGACAGGTACTCCTGCACGGCGATGGTGTCTTCGTCGTTCGAGAACGCCGCGACGATCTCGCCGCCACCGGTCACCGCGTTGCTGCCCTCTTCGACGGCCGGGGTGATGAAGGCCCAGATGTCTTCGTCGGGTCCGACGGTCGCGTTGCCGTTGTCGGGGTCCTGGATGAAGCCGTCGAAGAACGACGCCTGGTGGTGGAGAGCGCACTCGCCGGTGCCGAGCACGCGGGCGGCGTCACCGAACGGGGTCGTGTTGATGGAGCGCACGTCGCCGAGGCCCGCGTTCACGTAATCCGGGTTGAGGAGGATCTCGCCGACCGTGTCGAGTGCTTCCTTGATCTGCGGGTCGCTGAACTCGACGTCGTGGCTCACCCAGTCGTCGTAGACATCCGGGCCCGCCTGACGCAGGACCATGTCTTCGACCCAGTCGGTTCCCGGCCATCCGGTCGCGGCGTCGGAACCGAACCCTGCACACCACGGCGGGGCGCCGAGGTCGGACTCCGCTTGCTCGGTGAGCTCGAGGAGTCCGTCGAGGGTCGTCGGCACCTCCCAGCCGTTCTCTTCGAACTGCGAGGGGGAGTACCAGATGAAGCCTTTGATGCTCGCCATGAGCGGCGCTCCGTAGAGGGTGTCGCCCACGGTGCCGTAGCTCGCCCAGTCTTCGGACCAGAACTCGTCGACGTTCGCCGCCACACCTTCGGGCGCGGGCTGAACGAGGTCGCGGCTCGCGAGGTCGCCGAGGAGCCCGGGCTGGGGGAAGATCGCGAGGTCGGGCGGGTTGCCGCCCTGGGTGCGGATGCCGATCTGAGCTTCGAACTCCTGGCTTCCCTCGTACTGGATCTCGATGTCGTTCTCGGCCTCCCAGTCGGCCCACGACTCCTCGAGCAGTTCGGCCTCGGTGTCGATGATGGTGCCGTAGACGGTGACGACACCGTCGGCGTCTCCGAAGTCTCCGGGGCCGGATGACGCGCCACCGCCTTCGCTCGAACAACCGGCGAGCGCGAGCCCTCCGACGACGGCGATGGCCAGTGGGGCTGTGAAACGGCGGTGCAGGGGTGAACGCATTGCTCCTCCTCATTGAGGTTTGTGACCCGTCACGGGTCCGGGTGGTCGATCGGTCGCGGTCCGCCGGCGTCGAGCACTCGACGCTGGAACCGGTTCCACCGCTCAAGCTACGGCACGGCCGATCGGTCGGCAAGCACTCTCGGGGCGTCGGCGCCTAACGTTTGCGTCACGTCGCCCGATCCTTATGGGATCGGTTCCATCCGCTTCGGTCACGGCCTAGGCTGACGGTTCAGGACACGAACCAATGGAGGTCGAGACCCTGTGAGCGCTATCGCCGACGTCGCCAGACTCGCTGGAGTCTCGAAGTCGACGGCATCCCGCGCACTCAGCGGGCGCGGTGCGGTGTCGCCAGAAACCCGTTCGCGCGTCGAGTCGGCGGCTTCGCAAATCGGCTATGTCGTCTCCTCGAACGCCGCGAGCCTCGTCACCGGCCGCACGCGCAACGTCGGTGTCGTCGTGCCCTACGTCAACCGCTGGTTCTTCGGCGACGTTCTCGAAGGCATCGAAGCGGCCCTCATCGGCGCGGGCTACGACCTCACGCTCTACCGCCTCACGAGCGACGACGAGCAGCGTCGACGCATCTTCGACTACTTCCTCGTGCGCAAACGGGTCGATGCCGTCATCGCGATCGGCATCGAGCTCTCGAGCGACGAGGTGCGCATGCTCAGGCTGCTGCGCAAACCGCTCGTGGGCATCGGCGGTGACATCCCCGGCGTCGCGACGCTGAGCATCGACGACGTCGCGGCATCCCGCTTCGTCACCGATCATCTCATCGGGCTCGGGCACTCGCGCATCCTGCACCTGGGCGGGGAGCACATCGAGCAGATGGATGTGCGCGTGCACGAGCAGCGCCTCGCCGGGTTCCGCTCCGCGATGGCCAGTGCCGGGCTCGGACCCCACGCCTCGGTCGCTTTCGTCCCGTTCTCGATCGAGGGCGGGTACCGCGGCGCCCTCACCGCTCTCGCCGACCCCGCAACGCGTCCGACCGCGATCGTCGCGGCGTGCGACGAGATCGCGATCGGCGTCATCGTCGCCGCGCGCGAACTCGGCATCAGCGTGCCGTCGAGACTCTCGGTCGTGGGCATCGACGGGCATCCCCTCGCCGAGATGTTCGCCCTCACGACCCTCGAGCAGAAGCCCGCGGCGCACGGTCTCCTCGCCGTCGAGCACGTGCTCGACCGGCTCGCGGGCGGTGAACCGGGCGACACGGCCCGCAGGGTCATGCCCGCGACCCTCGCGATGCGCGGGTCGACCACGGCGCCGCCGATCGAGACGGGCAGCGGCGCGGGTGTCGCCCCGACAGTGAGGCCCCTGACCGGCGGTCCGTCACCAGAGAGTGCGTCCGCCGGTCAAGCAACCCGATCCGGTGCGGTTCTCTCCGGCTAGCCAGAGGGTAAGGCTGTCTAGACGCGCACTACAGGGGTACACGCAGTCGGGGCCGCGGTACGGAGAACAGGGGTTCGAGGTGGGGGGTGTCCTCATTATGGTGGACTCCTCGCCCGCGACGCAATACTCTGATATTCGCGATCCCCGCCTGCAGATGTCCACTCGAGCTCACCCCCGGAGCGATCGAGGCGGAAGTTCGCGAAAGCCGTATTCCCGACATCCCCCGGTGCCGGGAGCAACCCGATACGGCAGTCAGGCCTGCCGTGCATCGCTCCCCCTACCCCGAACCCGACCCTTTCGAGAGGTCGCCTGAACAGCTCGTGCGCGCGGGCGAAGTCGCCACCGCCGCCGAACTCATCGCGTCGCGGTGGACCTCGGTGTCGACCACGCAGGGCGCGCGGGTGCGCTCGATCATCAGCGAGCTCCCCGAGTCGCTGTGGGCAGACGACCCGCGGATGCTCGCGGCCATGGGGGCGAGCTATCGCTCCGTGGGCTCACCGAGCCGGTCGGCCGCCCTCCCCTGGTTCCGCGCGGCCGAAGCGAAGGCGCGCGAGCGCGGGGCGCCCTCGGTCGACACCGCTGACATCCTCACGCACCACGCGGCGGCGTTGCGTTCCCTCGGCCGGGTGGACGCCGCCGCGCGCACCGCCCAATCCGCCCTCGACATCCTCGAGGGTGACGACGGCGTGCCCCCGCGCCGCATCCGTGCGCACGCCTCGGCGGCCGTGCAGATCGGGCTCGCGCGCGTGCACGAGGGGCGCTGGGCCGACGCCGTCGAGGTCTTGCGGCTCGCCCTCGGTCTCGCCGACACGGCACTCACGCGGTCGGAAGTCGTCGAATGCCTGTCGGGCTTGAGCGTCGCGGCGTTCTTCGCGGGCGACCTCGACGCCGCATCGACCTACGTCGATCGCGCGCGGTCGACGGCGGAGGGCTCCGGACTGCTCGACAGCCAGTTCGGCGCGGGCGCGCTCGCCGTCGAGACTCTCGTCGCCGTCGAGCGCAACGAGTTCGCTGTCGCCCGCGAACTCGCTCCGCGCGCACTCGACGCCGCCTTCGACACCGACTGGAACCCCCTCGCGCACTACGCGTCGGCGTGTCTCGCCGTGATCGGGGGCGGGCACCTCGAGGGGCTCGACCAGGTGCGTCGCACCCTCGAGGCCCTCTCCTCGTGGGCGGGCGCACCCTTCCTCGCCACGCACGCCCGCGTGCTCCGCGGCGAGCTACTCATGAGGCTCGGCGAATTCCGGGCCGCGCTCGCGACCCTCGACACGGTGACCCCGAGCGCCCTCCACGCGGTGTGCCCCGCGCGGTTCGTCGCGGGCATCCGCTACAAAGCGGGGGACTACGAGGGGTGCCTCGCCGCCCTCGCCGCGTGCCTCGACCTCGGCGACGCCCACTCGGCGACGACGGTCGTCGACGTGCACGTGCTCGCCGCCGCCGCACACCTCGACCTCGGCGACACGGTCGCGAGCGACCTCGCGTTCGACCGCGCTCTCCTCTCCGCCGCGGGAACGAGCATCCGCACCGGGTTCCTCCTCGTGTCGACCGCGACCCTCGGTCGACTGCTCTCGCGGGCGGCCGATCGCAATCAGCCCGTGAGGGTCCACGCGGTCCTCGACGCCGTGAGCGCGGATGCCGGCACCACACCTCACGGTGCGCTCGAGCCCCTGAGCGACCGCGAGCTCGATATCGCCGCCCAGTTGCTCCACGACAAGACGGTGAGCCAGATCGCGGGGGCTCTGTTCATCTCGACGAACACCGTCAAGACCCACGTGCGGAGCATCTACCGCAAGCTCGCGGCATCCAATCGCAAGGAGGCCGTGCGGAGAGTGCGCGAACTCGGGCTCGCGAAAGGCACCGACGAGCCTGCACGCGAGGATCCGCCGCGCACCGAGCTCCCGGTCGACGAGGTCACACGCGACCACCCCGCGCTCGAGGTGCGCAAGATCACCCCCGACTAACCCCGGCCCGGCCTTTACGCACTCGGCACGACAGTGCTGTACTGACAGCGAGGGTTCATCCCCGCGAGCGGCCACCAGGCCGACCGGAATCCTCGACAGGATCAGTCACACCGTGCCCACCCGGCAGCACGCGTTTACCCGAGCGCAGCCGCGGCCGAGCACAGCGTCGGCGGCATGCCCCCGCATCCGTCGACGCAACACCTTCCCCCCGACCCGGGGTGGTTTCCGTCGCCGGACCACCTCGTAGAACGACCGAGATGCTCGTCCCTGATCCCGAGCCCTCCCGGTCGAGGCGATACAGGCGCGGGGTGTGACGAGTGGTTACGTCACCCCCCGCGCCACCCCCGGCCCCACACATCCGCACAGCCGCCCGAAGCGTCGCCGGGTGAGGGCCGGCAAGCGCTGCGACACCTAGCCAAAGCAGCGCACGACAAAGCCCCCGACCATGAGGCCGGGGGCTTTGTTGGTGACGCTACTGTGCCCCGTGGGGGCGCAGACTACTTGAGGGTGACGGTCGCGCCGGCAGCCTCGAGCTGAGCCTTGGCCTTCTCGGCCGTCTCCTTGTTGGCGCCCTCGAGAACGGTGCTGGGCGCGCCGTCGACGACTGCCTTGGCCTCGCCGAGTCCGAGGCTCGTGAGCGTGCGGACCTCCTTGATGACCTGGATCTTCTTGTCTCCGGCGGCCTCGAGCACGACGTCGAACGAGTCCTTCTCCTCGACCTCTTCGGCGGGAGCAGCAGCTCCGCCAGCAGCGGCGACGGCGACGGGGGCCGCGGCGGTGACCTCGAAGGTCTCCTCGAACTTCTTGACGAAGTCGCTGAGCTCGATGAGCGTGAGCTCCTTGAATGCGTCGAGCAGTTCGTCAGTGGTGAGCTTTGCCATGGTGTTTTCTCCTTGTGTTCCTGTAATCGATTAACCGCGCGTCTGAACCCTGTCGGGTTGTCAGCTCGCGGACTCCTGCTTCTCGCGCAACGCGTCGACCGTGCGAACGGCTTTCGACAGCGGTGCGTTGAAGAGATATGCCGCGCCGAACAGCGACTGCTTGAAGGCACCGGCGAGCTTGGCCAGCAGCACCTCCCGGCTTTCGAGATCGGCGAGCTTGCCCACCTCTGCTGCGGTGAGGGGGTTACCGTCGAAGTAACCTCCCTTGATCACGAGCAGAGGGTTCGCCTTGGCGAAGTCACGCAGAGCTTTCGCCACGGCGACAGTGTCTCCGTGAACGAAAGCGATTGCGGAGGGACCAGCGAGTTCGTCGTCGAACGACGTGATCCCCGCGTTGTTGGCCGCAATCTTGGTGAGCGTGTTCTTCACCACGGCGTATGTTGCGTGCTCACTGATCGACGTCCGCAGCTGCTTGAGCTGGGCGACGGTGAGTCCGCGATACTCGGTGAGCATGACAGCGTTCGAGCTCTGGAATTTCTCCGTGAGCTCGGCGACTGACGCTTCCTTGTTCGCCATGGCACTCCTTGATGATCGTTGTGCCGGTAGCCCCTGGTTCGCGAATGAAAAAAGCTCCGGCGCAAGCGCACGGAGCGAACCCAGAGAGGGACTACTTCACACACCTGCGCTGGTCTTCACTCTCGTGAACCTTCGACTGGCACCTCATCTCGCGATGGCGTGCCGGTAACCGGCGGTCTTTGGCTTCTGCAAGACTACGGCACGGCACGGCCCCCTGCAAACCCACCCCAAAGTACGCAATTTCCGCGAGGGAATGCCGGATCAGGCATCCCCTCGCGGAAACTGCGTTCACTCGGGGCCGGGGCGGGCATGGTCGCGCCAGCTGTGCTCGGGTTCGTACCCGAGCATCCGCCTGGCCTTGTCGATCGACAGGAGTGTCTCGTGCTCGCCCAGTTCGCGACGCACCTCGACCCCGGGAAACACCGCGTCGACGAGCGACGCGCTCGACCGGCTCATGACCGTGTCGGCGTTCGCGATGACGTAGGCCTCGAATCCGGGGATGCGTGCCTCGAGCGCTCGGACGACCGCCTGGGCGCCGTCCCGCGCGTCGATGTACCCCCAGAGGTTCCAGCGGCGGGATGCGAGGTCGGCGTCGTAGGAGGGGAACGCCGCGTAGTCGCTCACGTGCATGACGTTCGAAAACCGCAGCGCACTGACACTGAGCTCCGGATCCCAGCGCACGAGCTTCTTCGCGAGCTCCTCCTCGAGGTGCTTGACGACGGAGTACATGCTCTCGGGGCGCGTGTCGTACTCCTCGTCGAGAGGGATGTATGGCGGTGGCGTCTCGAAGGGGATGCCGAGCACGGTCTCGCTCGAGGCGTAGACGATCGTGGAGATCCCTGAGCGGCGGGCGGCTTGGAAGACGTTGAAGGTCGCGGCGATGTTGTGATGGAAGGTCGCGGAGTCGGGCATGATCCCGCCCGCGGGCGAGGCGGCGAGGTGCACCACGGCGTCGAGACCGTCGTGTCTGTCGTCGATGCTCGAGAAGGCGTCGACAACCTGGCCGTAGTCGGTGAGGTCGATGCGCGTGAAGCCCGCGCCGCGTTCGCCCGTCGTGTCGAGGGCGATGACGGAGTGGCCGTCGTCGCGCAATCGGGCGGTCACAACGCTTCCGAGCTTTCCGCTCGCTCCGGTCACAGCAATTCTCATGTCACGTCCTTGTTCGAGAGAGTCCAGTCTCACACTTCGGCGGCCGAGCCGGGTGCCGTGGCGGCGACCGGTCGCGCGAGGGGAAGGCGCACGACGAACCTCGTCGCGCCCGGTGCGCTCTCGACGCCGACCTCGCCCTCGTGGCCCGCGACGATCGCCGAGACGATCGCGAGCCCGAGACCCGTGCTGCCGGCCACCCGAGACCGCGAGACATCCCCGCGGGCGAATCGCTCGAAGAGCACGGGCGCGACCTCGGCGGGGATGCCCGGGCCGTCGTCGGTGATCGCGAGGATCGCCTCGCCGTCGCTCTCGGAGAGCTCGAGGGTCACGAGAGTGCCCGGCGGTGTGTGCACTCTCGCATTGGCGAGGATGTTGCCGACGACTTGCCGCAATCGCGAATCGTCGCCGTGCACTTCGACGGGTTCTTCGGGGACGTCGACCTGGAACCGGTGGTCGGGGGCGGCGGCGTGCGCGTCGCTCGCACTGTCGACGACGATGCGCGAGAGGTCGACGGCTCGACGGTCGAGCTCCGTACCCTCGTCGAGTCGAGCGAGCAGCAGCAGGTCTTCGACGAGGCTCGTCATACGTTTCGCCTCGGACTCGACTCGCGCCATCGAGCGCACGACGTCGTCGGGCAGGTCGTGTCCGCTGCGACGCGTGAGTTCGGCGTAGCCCCGGATGGATGCGAGCGGCGTGCGCAGTTCGTGGCTCGCATCGGCGACGAACTGACGCACCTTCCGCTCGCTCGATTCGCGAGCCGTGAGCGCCGACGCGACGTGGCCGAGCAGCCTGTTGAGGGCGGCCCCCACCTTGCCGACTTCGGTGCGCTCGTCGGTGTCGACTTCGGGAACCCGGTCGGCGAGGGTCACTTCGCCACGATCGAGGGGGAGCTCGGAGACGCGCGTCGCCGTCGAGACGACGCGGCCGAGCGGTCGCAGTGCGAGTCGCACGACGAGGGTGCCGACCCCCGCGGTCGCGACGAGGGCGACGGCCGTGACGATCGCGATGATCACGAGCAACTGGTTGGTCGTCGCGTGCACTTCGGCGAGGGGCAGTCCCACGAGGAGCCTGTCGTCGCCGCGGGTCTGCGCGACGACGCGGTAGTCGCCGAGTTCGCCGCCGACCGCGACATCCGTCGGGCGCTCGTCGACCTCGAGGCCGAGCACACGCTTCTGCTGGTCGGCATCGAGCGCCACTGCTCCCTCGGCCGAGAGGTAGGCCGCGGTCGTCACGTCGCCGCCGCTCACGAACACGACGAGGGCACCCTGACGCAACGCGTCGTCGGGTGACGGACGGTATCCGCTCGCCGGATAGCCGGGCGTGTTGGGGCCGGCGATCGAGGTGAAGGCCGCGACGACCTGTTCGTCGAGTCTCGCGGTGAGCGCACGACCGAGGGCCGCGGTACTCACGCTCCCGATGATCACCGCGACGAGTGCGAGCAACGCGACGATGCCCGCGACGAGCCGCACCTGCAGCGACCACGGGCGGCGCCCCCCGGCACTCACGACGCGGGCTTGATCGTGTATCCGAACCCTCGCACCGTGTGGATGAGCGGTTCTCCGACGCTGTCGATCTTCTTGCGCAGGTAGGAGATGTAGAGCTCGACGATGCTCGATTTGCCGCCGAAGTCGTAGCTCCAGACCCGGTCGAGAATCTGAGCCCGGCTGAGGACCCTGCGCGGGTTGCGCATGAGGTAGCGCAGCAGCTCGAACTCGGTCGCGGTGAGCTCGATGCGGGTTCCCGCCCGGTGCACCTCGTAGCTCTCCTCGTCGAGGCTCAGGTCGCCCACGCGCAGCACGGGATCGACGGATGCCTGCAGCACCGTCGAACTGCGCCGGATGAGCCCGCGCAACCGCGCCACGACCTCCTCGAGACTGAACGGTTTGGTCACGTAGTCGTCTCCGCCCGCCGTGAGCCCGACGACCCTGTCGTCGACGGAGTCTTTCGCGGTGAGGAAGAGCACGGGAACGTCGCGCCCGCCAGCGCGCAATCGCTTGAGCACTTCGAGCCCGTCGATTCCGGGCATCATGATGTCGAGCACGACGACGTCGGGTTCGAAGCTGCGGGCGATCGTGAGGGCGGTGTGCCCGTTGTCCGCCGTCTCCACCTCCCACCCCTCGTAGCGCAGCGCCATCTGCAGGAGGTCGCCGAGGGCCGCCTCGTCGTCGACCACGAGGGCGCGCACGGGGCTCCCGTCGGCGTGGGCGATGGTGGGCTGCGACGCGCTCGAAGGATTGGCCATGCTCCGATTCTCGCCAGTTTTCTATGGATCCGCCCTGTGGCGCCGATGAACCAGCCGTGTGCGGCTCGAACGCCGTTCGCCGACCGACGCGCGCGGGCTCGGCTCGCTCGCGCGCGCCCGGGCGGTTTGACGGCGCTATCGACGACAATGGTGTCGTGACCTTCGTGCAGCCCATGCTCTCCCTGTGGGATGAGCCTGAGCCGACCCCGCGCAGGCACCTCGACCGCATCGTCGCCGACTCCACCAACAGGTTCGCGTGGCTCAAAGCGCGCGCGATGGGCGTGACCGCCACAGATGTCGCCCGCCTGTCGAGCACGAAGGCCGCGGATGCCGTCGCCCTCGAGAAGATCGTCGGGTCGCGGTTCGGCGGCAACGCCTACACCGATCACGGTCGGGTTCGCGAGCCCGAGATCGCGCGCTGGGCTCGCGGGGTCTACGGCATGGAACCGAGCACGGCCCTCTTCCACGCCGAGGGCAACCGCACCCACCTCGCGACCCCCGACGGGATCCGGTCGAAGGGAACGGCGCTCGAGCTGTGCGAGATCAAGACCACGATGTCGGTGTGGCGCAGCATCCCGCGGTCCTATCTCCGGCAGGTCTGGTGGCAGCAGTACGTGCTCGGCGCCGAGCGCACGCTCGTGGTGTGGGAGCAGCACGCCGACTTCGTTCCCCTGCACGCCGAACCGCAGTGCCGCTGGGTCGACCGCGACGACAACGAGATCCACGTGCTCATCGGTCTCGCCGACCGTGTGCTCGAGCTCATGAGTCGGGCCTAGACCTTTTTCCTCAGAGAGACACCCTCGAAACACCGTCGACTCATGCGCGGGATTGACTGTCTGCACAGGGGCGGGGAGGCCACAGCCATGACGACGATGCGAGCCATGACGATCGACACCACGGGCGCACCCGACGTGCTCGTCGAGACCGAACTCGAGCGCCCCGTGCGCGTCAACTCCGAGGTTCTCGTGAGGGTCGTCGCTGCGGGGGTCAACCCGATCGACTCGAAGACGCGGTCGGGGCGCGGGGTGTCGAGCGCCATCACCGCGTGGCCCGCCGTGCTCGGCTACGACTTCAGCGGGGTCGTGGTCGAAGCCCCGTACGAGGCTCACCCCCTCCAACCCGGCACCGAGGTGTTCGGCATGACGTCGGTGCCGCGGTCGGGTGGGAGCTACGCCGAGTTCGTGGCCGTGTCGACCCTCAGCGTCGCGCGCAAACCGCGCACGATCTCGCACGTCGAGGCCGCGGGCATCCCGCTCGCGGCACTCACCGCGTGGGGCCTCGTCGTCGACGTGGCGAAAGCCCACGAGGGCCAGCGGATACTCGTGCACGCCGGTGCCGGTGGCGTCGGGCACTTCGCGGTGCAGCTCGCGAGCTACTTCGGCGCGAGGGTGACCGCGACGGGCTCGGCGTCGAGCCTCGACTTTCTGCGCTCGCTCGGTGCCGCCGAGGCGGTCGACTACTCCGCCGTGAGGTTCGAAGATGTCGTCGGCACGATGGACGCCGTCATCGATCTCATCGGCAACGTGCACGACGACACCGGAACCCGCTCGCTCGGCGTGCTTCGACCAGACGGCCTCATCGTCAACGGTCCGACCGGCAGCTGGCCGACGTTCGCCGAGGATGCCGCGGCCGCGGGGGTGCGCGCCACGACATACAAGGTCGCTCCCGATGCCTCGACCCTCAGCGTGATCGCGCGACTCATCGATTCGGGCGACGTGCGCGTGACCGTCGACTCGGTATTCGACCTGTGCGACGCCGCGAAGGCGCACACCGCGATCGACGAGGGCCACACCCGGGGCAAGATCGTGCTGAGGGTCAGCGAGAGCTGACGCGCCCGGCTCTAAGCCGGGGGCGCGTAGCCCGGGATGAGCCTCTCGTCGCGGTAGCGCTGGATGAGCCCGGCGAACGAATCGGCCGTGCGATGGTGAGTCGTGAACCCCGCGAGCCTGCTCTTGGAGATGTCGGTCACGACCTCCATCGTGCGCCCGAGATCCGCGTCGGTGTGCCACCACGAGGCGAGTTTCGTCACGTCACGCTCGACGAGGTCGTGCTCGATCGCGAGTCGCTCCCACGCGGCATCGACCCCCGCCATCTGCTCCTCGAGGGGTTGCGGCGTGGCGTTCGGCCCGACCGGCTCCACACCGAAGTGTGCGGCGAGTGTCGGCCACATGGTGCGCCACCGGAAGATGTCGCCGTTGACGACGTTGAACGCCTCGTTCGCACCGTTCTCGTGCGTCGCGGCCCACACCATCTGGTCGGCGAGGATCGTGGAGTCGGTGACATCGGTGAGGCCGTTCCACTGCGCTTCGCTCCCGGGGAAGACGAACGGCGCGTCGAGGGCGCGGCACAGTGAGGCGTAGACCGAGAGGGTCAGCCCCATGTTCATGAGGTTGCCGACGGCGTGACCGAGCACGGTGTGCGATCGGTGGATCGACCACGTGAAGCCCTGGGTCTTCGCCGCCGCGTAGATCTCGTCTTCTTGCGCGTAGTAGAAGTTGGGCACGTCGAGCCGCGGGGCGTCTTCACGGAACGGGGTGTCGGGCATGTCCCCTTCGCCGTACGACTCGAACGGGCCGAGGTAGTGCTTGAGTCCGGTGACGAGCGCGACGTGCTCGAGCGGAGCCGTTGTGAGCACACCGAGGAGGTTGCGCACCATCGCGCTGTTGACGTCGATGTTCTCCTGCTCGGTCGCGCGCCGCTGCCACGCCGTGAAGAACACGTGTGTCGGCCGCTCGCCCTCGAGGGCTCGCTCGAGGTCGGCGGGCGACTGAAGGTCGGCGGAGATCCATCGCACGCCGTGCCGGGCGACGCCGGGTCGGCGGGAGAGCGCGAGCACGCTCCATCCGTCGGCGAGGAGCTGGTCGGTGAGCGCAGAACCGCTGATGCCGCTCGCCCCCACGACGAGCGCGGTGCGCGACGGCACGGGCGAGGCCGCGGTCGGCTGGGCGGACGGTGTCGGCTGGGCAGGCTGTGCGGGCTGGGCTGCAGTGGAAGAAGTCATCCCTGCCCCGAACCTCGCTCGGTGCCCCGCTATTCCCCGGGGGCCTCGAGAACCCGCGCCCGCACGTAGTCGTCTTCGAGTCGTGCGCCGACGACGAAGTGCTTCGTGCCGACCCTCTCGAACTGGCTCTTCGCGTAGAACGCGTTGGCTCTGCCGTTCTGCTGGTTCACGCCGAGCCACACGACGGCGGCCCCCCGCGACCGCGCGTCGTCGAGTGAGGCGTCCACGAGTCTGCGCGCGAGTCCCGCGCCGTGGAGGTCGGGGCGCACATAGAGCTTGCTGAGCTCGACCGCGGGCCGCGGCACGACCGCGCGCCGCACGTCGGCGTCGGTCGGCTCCCCCTCGACCGTCATCGCCCAGCCGACCGCCCGGGGCCCGTCGATCGCGAGGAGCACGGTTCGCGCGAGGTCGGCGACGTAGTCGCGCATCCGCTCCTCCGAGAGGGTGTCGCGGATGAACGCGGCGATGTCTTCGGGGGTCGACTCGGGCGGGCACGCGAGCGGAAAGGTCGCGGCGGCGAGTTCGTGCAAGACCGCGGCATCCGCCATCGTCGCCTCTCGGATCTCGATCACGGTGCTCCTCTCGGTTTCGCAAAACAGGAGAGGCCCGCCGAAGCGGGCCTCTCCCTTGCTGCTGGTGGTGCTGGTGCTGGTGCTGCTGCTGCTGCTGCTGCTTACAGACCGTTCACATCGAGCGGGATGCCGGGGCCGAACGTGGTCGACACCGTGCCCTTCTGGATGTAGCGACCCTTTGAGCTCGAGGGCTTGGCCCGCGAGATCTCGTCGAGCGCGGCCTTGATGTTCTCTTCGAGCTGGGTCTGGTCGAAACCGGACTTGCCGACGATGAAGTGCACGTTGCTGTGCTTGTCGACGCGGAACTCGATCTTTCCGCCCTTGATCTCCGTCACGGCCTTGGCCGGGTCGGGGGTCACGGTGCCGGTCTTCGGGTTCGGCATGAGGCCGCGGGGTCCGAGGACCTTTCCGAGACGACCGACCTTGCCCATGAGCTCGGGGGTCGAGACGGCGGAGTCGAACGACGTGTAACCGCCGGCGACCTTCTCGATGAGCTCGTCTCCACCGACCTCGTCGGCGCCCGCGGCGAGAGCGGCTTCGGCAGCCGGTCCCGTGGCGAAGACGATGACACGGGCGGTCTTACCGGTTCCGTGGGGCAGGTTGACGGTGCCACGCACCATCTGGTCTGCCTTGCGGGGGTCGACACCGAGCTTGAGCGCGACCTCGACGGTCGAGTTGAACTTCTTGGAGCCAGTCTCGCGCGCGACGGCGACAGCCTCGGAGGGAGTGTAGAAACGACCCTCTTCGAGCTTCTCGGCCGCTTCGCGGTATGCCTTGGATTTCGTAGCCATTATGCGTCCACCGTGATTCCCATGGAGCGAGCGGTGCCCGCGATGATCTTGGATGCGGCCTCGATGTCGTTCGCGTTGAGGTCGCTCATCTTGGTCTCGGCGATCTGGCGCACCTGCTCTTGCGTGAGCTTCGCGACCTTGACGGTGTGGGGGGTTCCCGAACCCTTCGCGACGCCGGCGGCCTTCTTGATGAGCTCTGCGGCGGGCGGGGTCTTGAGCACGAACGTGAACGAGCGGTCCTCGTAGACGGTGATCTCCACGGGGATGACGTTGCCGCGCTGAGCCTCGGTGGCCGCGTTGTACGCCTTGCAGAACTCCATGATGTTGACGCCGTGCTGTCCGAGCGCCGGCCCGATGGGCGGTGCGGGGTTGGCGGCGCCGGCTTGGATCTGAAGCTTGATCAGACCCGTCACCTTCTTCTTCGGTGCCATGTTTCTTCCTTTTCTGTCGTGTTCTCGAGAGAACGCTCCCGTCATCCGGACGGGGACTGTTCGGCGAACAGGGCCCGGATGCGGTGATTGCAGCAGAGAACTGCCGCGAGCAACTTCCCTACTTTACGCCACATTGTGCGCGTTGGCGAGTGGCGATCGCACGAAGGGCCCCGCCGGACGATGCCGACGGGGCCCTCTCGCATGGTGGAACCTAGAGCTTGGTGACCTGGTCGAAGCTGAGCTCGACGGGGGTCTCGCGCTCGAAGAGGGAGACGAGCACGGTGAGCTTGCCGCTCTCGGGCTTGATCTCGCTGATCGAACCGGGAAGGCCCGCGAACGAACCCTCCTTGATGGTGATGGTCTCGCCGACCTCGAAGTCGACCTCTTGCGGAATCGAGCGGGCGGTCGTCTTGCTGCCCTTGGCGCCGGCCTTGACCGGGGCTTCGACGATCTGCACGAGGCTCTTGAGCATCGAGAAGGCCTCCTCGAAACGCAGCGGCGTCGGGTTGTGCGAGTTGCCGACGAACCCGGTCACGCCGGGGGTGTGGCGCACGACAGACCAGCTGTCTTCGTTGAGGTCCATGCGCACGAGCACGTATCCGGGGATGCGCACGCGGTTGACGAGCTTGCGCTGGCCGTTCTTGATCTCGACGACGTCTTCCATCGGCACCTCGACCTGGTAGACGTAGTCCTCCATCGACATCGACACCTTGCGGTTCTCGATGTTCTGCTTCACGCGCTTCTCGAAGCCGGCGTAGGAGTGGATGACGTACCACTTGCCCGGCTTGGCGCGCAGCTCCGAGCGGAACGCGTCGTAGGGGTCGACCTCGACCTCGTCGGCCGCCTCGGCGTCGAGCGCCTCGTCGATGTCTACGGGAGCGTCAGCGTCAGCCTCGTTGTCGGCACCGAGCTCGGGGCCGTCGTAGGGAGCGACCTCGGGCTCCTCCTCGGATTCGACCTCGGCCTCGATGTCTGCTTCGTCGTCGGTCGCGGCGACCGAGGCATCCGCCTCATCGGGGGAGTCGATGTCGAGGGCGTCTTCGACGATCTCGTCGGCTTCGGGGTCGGATGCGACCTCGAGGGCGTCGAGCGCTGCGGTCAGGTCTGCCTCGACGTCGCCGTCGGACTCGACGTGAACGGCCGCGTGCTCGGCGGGCTCCATCGACGAGGTGGCCTCGTCGAGCGTGTTGCCCTCCTGAACCTCTTCCACCTCCGAGGACTGCTCGGCGGCAGTCGAGAGGTCGATATCGTCGCGTTGTGTGTCAGACACTGGATTCCATTTCCGTTTCTTAGATTGCTCCGGCGCTCACCTCGCGGCGAGGGTTCCGGTCACGTTCGGGGCGATCAGCTCACAGCCGAGCCCGGTGACGTACGGCTGCGAGAGCCGGTCGGCGAATTACTCGGGGTCACCGAAGACGTAGCCGACACCGAGGCCGAACACGAAGTCGAGACCCGACACGATCGCCATCATGATGACGACGAAGGCGAGGACCACTCCGGTGTAGCTGAAGAGCTCCTTGCGGGTCGGGGTGACGACCTTCTTGAGCTCGTTGATGACCTGTCGGATGAACAGCGCGATACGGGCGAAGGGACTGCGCCGACCGGCACGGTCTTTCTTCGCGTTTTCGACGATGTCCTCGCTGGGCTCGTCGGTCACGTTTCTCGCCACTGTTCTACCTTCCGATACCGGCCGACGTGCCCGGGGGGCCGTCGGCTCGTGCTGCTTCGCACAGGGACTGTGCGAATCGAGCTGCAGGGCGGACAGGACTCGAACCTGCAACCTGCGGTTTTGGAGACCGCTGCTCTACCAATTGAGCCACCGCCCTTCGCAGAGAAATAACCACGCGTTCTGAGCGATTCGAGCGACGGATGTCGGCCACAAAAGGGCACACAAAAGCATGGCAGATTTCTACTACCGGCCCCAGTGTAGGTCACCGTTCGCGGGGGTGCAAAGCTGAGCGACGCCGCGCTTCACGAGGGGCGGATGCCGCTTCGATACTCTTGCACGGTGACTACTGAGCTTCCGCGCATCTCCCGCCGCATTTCCTCCATCGCCGAGTCCGCGACTCTCAAGGTCGACTCCAAGGCGAAGACCCTGCAGGCCGCGGGGCGTCCTGTGATCAGTTTCGCCGCGGGCGAGCCGGACTTCGCGACCCCCGCGCACATCGTGGAGGCCGCGTCGGCCGCCGTCATCGACCCCAAGAACCACCGCTACACGCCCGCCGCCGGACTCCCCGACCTGCGCTCGGCTATCGTCGAGAAGACCGCTCGCGACAGCGGCTGGGCCGTCGACCCCGGCCAGGTCGTCGTGACCAACGGGGGCAAGCAAGCGGTCTATCAGGCGTTCGCGACGATCGTCGACCCCGGCGACGAGGTCATCGTGCCCGCGCCGTATTGGACCACCTACCCCGAGGCGATCCGGCTCGCGGGCGGCGTGCCCGTCGAGGTCTTCGCGGGGGCCGACCAGGGTTACCTCGTCACGGTCGACCAGCTCGAGGCCGCGCGCACCGAGAACACGAAGGTGCTCTTGTTCGTCTCGCCCTCCAACCCGACGGGCGCGGTCTACTCCCCCGAGCAGACCCGCGCGATCGGCGAGTGGGCGCTCGAGCACGGCGTCTGGGTCGTCGCCGACGAGATCTACCAGAACCTCGTCTACCCCTCGATCGATGCCGAGCCGGGCTCGGAGGCCCCGCGCGCGATCTCGATCGTCGAAGCCGTTCCCGCCCTCGCCGACACGACCATCCTCGTCAACGGCGTCGCGAAGACCTACGCGATGACCGGATGGCGGCTCGGCTGGATGGTCGCTCCCGTCGACGCCGCGAAGGCGGCCGCGAACCTGCAGTCGCACCTCTCGTCCAACGTCTCCAACATCTCGCAGCGCGCCGCGATCGCCGCCCTCACCGGGCCGCACGACGCGGTCGACGAGATGCGTCGGGCCTTCGACCGCCGGCGCCGCACGATCGTGCGCGAACTCAACGCGATCGAGGGCGTCGTGTGCCCGATGCCCGAGGGGGCCTTCTACGTGTACCCGGATGTCTCGGGGCTGCTCGGTCGCGAGTGGGGCGGTGTCACGCCCACGACGTCGCTCGAGCTCGCCGACCTCATCCTCGAGCGCGCGGAGGTCGCCGTCGTTCCCGGTGAGGCGTTCGGCCCGAGCGGATACCTGCGCCTCTCCTACGCACTCGGCGACGACGCCCTCCTCGAGGGTGTGCAGCGGCTGCAGCGCCTCTTCGCCTGATCGCGTCGGCGGCGTCCAGCCAGATTGCACGAGCCACTCACGCGCGGTTGGTGTCAGCATGGAGCCATGACCCCGAGTGACCCTGTCGTGCGCGTGCGAGACCTCCGCAAGACCTACGGCACGTCCACGGCGCTCGACGGCGTGAGTTTCGACATCGAGTCGGGCGAGACCTTCGCTCTCCTCGGCCCCAACGGTGCCGGAAAATCGACGACGATCGAGATCCTCGAGGGATACCGCTCCCGTTCGGGCGGCGAGGTCGAGGTTCTCGGCGTCGACCCCCAGAACGGCGGGGTGGCCTGGAAGGCCGAACTCGGAATCGTGCTGCAGAGCACGGGCGAGAGCGGTGCGGTCACAGTGCGCGAGCAGCTCAGCCACTTCGCCTCGTTCTACCCCCACCCGCGAGACGTCGACGAGGTGCTGCACAGCGTCGGTCTCGAGGAGCACGCGGGTCGACTCATCCGCACCCTCTCGGGCGGTCAACGCCGCAGGGTGGATGTCGCGCTCGGCATCGTCGGTCGCCCCCGGTTGCTCTTCCTCGACGAACCGACGACGGGGTTCGACCCCGAGGCGAGGCGGAGTTTCTGGGAGCTCATCCACTCCCTCAAGCGCGAGGGCACGACGATCCTGCTCACCACCCACTATCTCGACGAGGCGGAGCAGTTGAGCGACCGCGTCGGGATCATCGCGCGCGGCACCCTCATCGACATCGGAACGGTCGACGAGGTGGGTGGGGCGGATGCCCGCATCCCGATCGTCCGATGGCGTGACGGCTCTCGCGTGCACGAGATCCGCACCGCCGAGCCTGCTCTCGAGGTCGCGCGTCTCGTCGCCGAGGCGGGCGGGGTCGAGCCGCGCGGGATCGAGATCATCCGTCCGAGTCTCGAAGACGTCTATCTGCGGCTCGTGGGTGCCGAGTGAGCACCGCGACGGCACCGGGCGCCCGACTCGCTCGGGGCCGCACCGTGCGTCTCGGGCTCAGCCGCGTGTCATACGAGGTGCGCGCGTATTTCCGCCAGGGCGACTCGGTGTTCTTCACCTTTCTCTTTCCGCTCGTGTTCCTCACGATCTTCTCGGTCGCGTTCAGCGAGACCTCGTTCGGCCCCGACGGGTCGGGCGGTGAGATCGGCGCGGCGGAGTTCTATCTGCCCGCGATGCTCGCGGCGGGAGTGCTCTTGAGCGGCCTGCAGAATCTCGCTGTCGACATCGCGGTGGAGAAGAGCGACGGCACCCTCAAGCGCCTCGCGGGTTCGCCGCTCCCCGTCGTGAGCTATTTCATGGGCAAGATCGGGCAGGTGCTCGTGACGGGCCTCGCTCAAGCCGTCCTCCTGCTCGTCGTCGCCGCGACGGTGTTCGGCGTCGAGCTTCCGACCGAGCCGGAGAGGTGGGTCACGTTCGCGTGGGTGTTCCTTCTCGGGGTCAGCACGTGCGCCATTCTCGGCATCGCGCTGAGCAGTTTTCCGCGATCGGGCAAGAGTGCGACGGCCGTCATCATCCCGATCACCCTCGTTCTGCAGTTCATCTCCGGGGTCTACCTGGCGTTCGATCAGTTGCCCGAGTGGTTGCAGAACACGGCGAGCGTGTTTCCACTCAAGTGGCTCGCGCAGGGCATGCGCGCGGTGTTCCTGCCCGACACGCTCGAGGTGCTCGAGCAGGGGGAGAGCTGGAACCTGCCCGGTGTGGCGATCGCGACGGCGCTGTGGCTCGTCATCGGTCTCATCCTCGCGAGGGTGACGTTCCGCTGGATCCGCCGAGACTCCTGAGCAGCGCGGTTCCACGCCCGGGAGCCAATTTGTTGCGGTCGGCACCATATGATGGTGCCGACACTCGACGAAGGAGACGGTATGTCATTGGTCGCAGGAATCGACTCGTCCACCCAGAGCTGCAAGGTCGTGATCCGCGACTCGGAGACCGGCGCTCTCGTGCGCGAGGGGCGCGCGAGCCACCTCGACGGTACCGAGATCGACCCGGGGGTG
This sequence comes from Marisediminicola sp. LYQ85, assembly GCF_046600695.1. NCBI lineage: Bacteria > Bacillati > Actinomycetota > Actinomycetes > Micrococcales > Microbacteriaceae > Marisediminicola > Marisediminicola sp. LYQ85. The sequence continues at coordinate 49,924 of NZ_JBKIWO010000004.1, read as the reverse complement.
TGGGTCACGGCGATGTTCGCCGCGATCGCCGACGCCGGCGGGTTCGACGATGTCGCCGCCGTCTCGATCGCCGGCCAGCAGCACGGTCTCGTGTGCCTCGCCGACGACGGCACCGTCGTGCGCGACGCGCTCCTGTGGAACGACACGCGATCGGCCTCCTCCGCCGCCGACCTCGTCGCCGAGCTCGGGGCGTCGACGTGGGCCGAGGCGACGGGCGCGGTCCCCGTCGCGTCGTTCACCGCGACCAAGCTCCGCTGGGTGCGCGACAACGAGCCCGAGACGGTCGCCGCGACGGTCGCGGTCGCCCTCCCCCACGACTACCTCACGTGGCGACTGCTCGGCTACGGCCCCGGTCGCGCCGACCTGAGCGCCCTCACGACGGACCGATCGGATGCGAGCGGCACGTCGTACTGGTCGCCCGCGAGTGACGACTACCGCACCGACCTGCTCGAGCACGCCTTCGGAAAGACCGTGACCCTCCCGCGGGTGCTCGGCCCCGCCGAATCCGCGGGCACCACCGACGGCTCGGTCGAGGGCATCCCCGCGGGGATCGTCGTCGGCGCGGGCGCGGGCGACAACGCGGGTGCGGCCCTCGGGCTCGGCGCCGGTGCGGGCGACGTGGTCGTCTCGATCGGCACGTCGGGCACGGTTTTCGCCGTGACCGACGACCCCGTGTCCGACGCGAGCGGCACCGTCGCGGGTTTCGCCGACGCGACCGGGCGCTTCCTGCCGCTCGTCGCGACGCTCAACGCCGCGCGCGTCATGACGGCGGCCACCCGCATCCTCGGGGTCGACAACGACGAGCTGTCGCGACTCGCGCTCGCCGCCCCCGCCGGGAGCGCGGGCGTCGTGCACTTGCCCTACCTCGAGGGCGAGCGCACCCCGAACCTCCCGGACGCGACAGGGTCGCTCGTGGGCCTCACCCTCGCGAACTCCCTCCCGGAGAACGTCGCGCGCGCGATGATCGAGGGGTTGCTGTGCGGCCTCGCCGACGGGCTCGCCGCGATCACCGACCAGGGCGTCGAGGTCAGGCGCGTGCTGCTCATCGGCGGCGGGGCCAAGAACGCCGCGGTGCGGGCGATCGCCCCCCAGGTCTTCGGAGTGGATGTCACGACACCCCCCGAGAGCGAATACGTCGCCGACGGCGCCGCGCGCGGTGCCGCGTGGGCGCTCACGGGGGTGTATCCCGAGTGGACCGTCGGTGACCCCGACGTCGAGAGCTCGCCCGAGCAACCGATCATCCGCGAGCAGTACGCCGCCGCTCAGCGCGCGGCGGGAATCAGCACCGCGCGCTGAACCGTCGCGCTCGGGCGAGGCGCCCGGGACAGGGCGCACGACAGGGCGGGCCCTCGAACCTCCCGCGAGGATCCGTGTCATGCCGATACGCTGGGAGAAAGCCGAAAGGGGCCGCACATGCCGGAAGGCTCGGTGATCGAGTTCGCCAACGTGACCAAGACCTTCGGGTCGGTCAACGCCGTCAATGACCTCTCGTTCACCGTCGAACCGGGTCGTGTCACCGGGTTCCTCGGGCCGAACGGTGCGGGCAAGACCACGACCCTGCGCATCGCGCTCGGTCTCGTGGCAGCCACGAGCGGCACCGCGACGATCGGCGGAACGCGCTATCGCGAACTCTCCCGCCCGCTCGAGAAGGTCGGTTCCGCCCTCGAGGCCGCGAGTTTCCACCCCGGCCGCAGCGCCCGCAACCACCTCGGTGTCTACGCGACCGCCACGGGCATCCCGCGCGAGCGCGTCGGCATCGTGCTCGAGAAGGTCGGCTTGCTCGACTACGCGGACCGCCGCGTCGGGGGCTACTCCCTCGGCATGCGCCAGCGGCTCGGCCTCGCGTTCGCGCTGCTCGGCGACCCCGGCGTTCTCATCCTCGACGAACCGATCAACGGTCTCGACCCCGAGGGCATCAAATGGATTCGCGGGTTCCTCAGCAGCCTCGCCGCCGAGGGTCGCACCGTGCTCGTGAGCTCGCACTTGCTCTCAGAGGTGCAGCAGAGCGTCGACGAGGTGGTGATCATCGCGAAAGGCACCCTCGTGCATCGCGGAACCCTCGCGAGCCTCGACACGGATGTCGCACCGCAAGTGGTCGTCGACTCGCCCGACCGCGAGGCGCTCGGCGCCGCCCTCACGGCGAACGGCCTCACCTTCGCCCCGGGCCGAACGGGGCTCCTCGTCGCCTCGGCCGATCCCGCCGCGATCGGCCACCTCGCTTTCACGGCCGGTGTCGAACTTAGCGTTCTGCACCGCCAGAAGTCGGGGCTCGAAGATTCGTTCCTGTCACTCGTCGGAGAGGGGGGATCGCTGTGACCTCGTTCGCCCGCGCCATCGCCGCAGAATTCGCCAAGATCTTCAGCACGCGCGGATGGTGGATTCTCGCGATCGTGCTCTTCCTCTACATCGCCGCCCTCGCCGCAGGACTCGGTGCTCTCATCGGGAGCGTCGACGGCGCCTCCGATGCCTTCGGCACCGGAGGTGCGGAGGGCGGAACGGGCCTCGCGCCCCTCATCTACAGCTTCGCCTCGTCGGTCGGCTACGTCTTCCCGGTGCTTCTCGGCGCCCTCGCCGCCACGGGCGAGTTCCGGCACCAGACACTCACCCCCACTTTTCTCACCAATCCGCGACGCGGAGACGTGCTCGCCGCGAAGGTCATCGCGCTCTTCGTCATCGGGCTTCTGCTCGGCGCCGTCGCGCTCGTCGCCTCGGTCGGCATCGGCGGCGGCGTGCTGTCTCTCGCGGGAATCGACACCGCATTCGACGACCCCGACACGTGGGCTCTCATCGCCCGATCCCTCCTCGCGATGGGCCTGTGGGCGGTCATCGGCGTCGGTCTCGGCGCCCTCGTGCCGAGCCAGGTCGCGTCGATCGTCATCGTGCTCGCGTTCACGCAGTTCATCGAACCGGTCCTCAGGCTCGCGGCGTCGTTCGCCGACTGGACGGAGACCGTCGGGCAGTACCTCCCGGGCGCGGCATCCGATGCCCTCGTCGGCTCGAGTTTCTTCACCATCGCGGGCGGTAACGCCGAGTCGCTCGAGTGGTGGCAGGGCGGGCTCGTGCTCGTCGCCTACGCCGCGGTCACGGCCGTCGGCGGCTACTTCGTGAGCTGGAAGCGCGACGTCACCTAGGCACGCGGCCCCGCACCACCAGCGGCCCCGCCACCGCGGGGCAGCCCGGTAGCGCAGCTAGCCAACAGGCCAGCACGCCAGCACGCCAGCAGTCTTCAGTCGAACCCGATGTAGTTCGGCTCGGGTCGAAGCTCGACACCGAACTCGTTGCGCACACGCTCGGCGATGAAGCGCGCGAGTTCGGCGATGTCGCTCGCGGTCGCGCCGCCGCGGTTGGTGATCGCGAGAGTGTGTTTGGTCGACACTCCCGCGCGAGACCCGGGCAGAGCGAACCCCCGACGGATGCCCGCGCGCTCGATGAGCCACGCCGCAGAGAGCTTGACGCGCCCCTCGTCGGCCGGCCACCGCGGAGCGTCGGCGGGCATCGACCGCGCAGCGGACTCGCTCACGATCGGGTTGGTGAAGAACGATCCCGCGCTGTAGGTGTCGCGATCTCCCGCGTCGAGCACCATGCCCTTCGACGCGCGCAGAGCGAGCACCGCCGAGCGGACGTCGCCGATCGGCACTCGCGCTCCGAGGTCGACCCCGAGAGCGGACGCGAGCTGCGGGTAGGCGATGGGGCGCGAGAGGCCGTCGACCGCGACATCCAAGCGGAAGTCGACGGAGACGATCACCCCGCGGCGGCCCTCCTTGAAGATCGATGTGCGATATCCGAACCCGAGCTCGTCTGCCGGGATCCGAGCGAGCTCACCCGTCTCGGCGTCGACGAACTCGACCGACTCGAGGGTGTCGGCGAGTTCGGCGCCGTACGCCCCGATGTTCTGGATGGGCGACGCCCCCGTCGACCCGGGGATTCCCGAGAGCGCTTCGAGACCGGCGAGGCCGAGCTCGACCGTGTGAGCGACGAGGTCGTCCCACGGCTCACCCGCTTCGACCCGGAGGAGAACCGTCTCGCCGGCGTCCTCGCTCCCGGCATCGGCATCGGCGACGCGAGTGATGCCGCGCGTCGACACGACGAGCACGGTGCCGTCGACGCCGTCATCGGAGATGACGACGTTCGACCCGCCCCCGAGCACGACCCAGTCGTCGCGATCGACGGTCAGGTCGCTCGCCGCCGCGAGAAGCTCCTCGCGAGTCGACGCGACCACGAGCTCACGCGCTTCACCTCCGACCTCGAGGGTCGTGCGCGCGCGGAGGACGTTCGCGCTCTCCGTCACGGAAGCGCCCGCACGCGCACCTGGGCTTTGCCGAGAACCGTCGCGTCGGCGGATCTCACCGTGAGATCGATGCGCGCTTCCCCGGTGTCGGCGTCCACGGCTCCGACGGTGGCCACGATCGTGAGCGTCGCCCCCTCGCCGGGATCGACGACGACGGGTCGCGTGAACCGCACCCCGTATTCGCTCACGAACCCCGCGGTACCGAGCCAGTCCACGACGGGCTGCACTGCGATGCCCATCGTGAGCATCCCGTGCGCGAGCACGCCGGGCAAGCCGACCTCGGCCGCGACGTCGTCGCGATAGTGGATGGGGTTGAAATCACCCGACGCCCCCGCGTAGCGAACGAGCGAGTCGCGCGTGAGCTCCACGGTCCGCTCGGCGACGACCTCACCGACCTCGAGGGTCGCGAGGTCGAGTGCGGGGCTCACGAGTCACCCCGCACGACGAGAGTGGATGTCGCGGTGACGACGTGGTCGCCCGCCGCGTCGACGACGGATGATTCGGCGGTGACCATGGCGTTGCCACCGAGAGTCTTGACGCTCGCGACCGTGAGGGTCGCGGTCAGCTTGTCTCCCGCGACGATGGGCCGCGAGTAACGGAAGCGCTGTTCCCCGTGCACGACCATGCTGAAGTCGATTCCCGCATCGGGTTCGGCGAGCAGTTGGGCGAGGGTCGCCTCCTGCACGACGACCGCGAAGGTCGGGGGTGCGACGACATCCGAGAATCCGGCCGCGACCGCGGCGCCCACGTCGTGGTGGAGGGGGTTGGTCGACTGCACGGCACGAGCGAACTCGCGCACTTTCTCACGGCCGACGAGGTAGGGCGGTACGGGATCGAACCGACGGCCCGGGAGGTCTGGGTTGACTGGCACCGACCAAGACTAGCGATTCAGGCGGGGCGCCCCCGCAAACGTCGAAAGCCCGCGCACTGCTGTGCGCGGGCTCCCGGAAGAGTAGTTACGGGCTACCGGTTCCGCTTCGATTCTGTCGAAGTGGCACAGATGCCTGTCGAGCGTGACTGCCTACTGGCAGCTGTCACACTGCAGAAGATCCATGGGGTCGACCGGTACGTCGTAGCCGCCTACGTTGCTGTCGTTGTCCATGTGTGCCTCCTAGTGGTCTGTGAGTGATTCCCCGCGAGATCCGGCCGACGTCTCCGCCGTGCGGTTCCGTTTCGCCGGGAGATGTCGCCATCTCGCCCTCGCGGTCCTTCACTATATAACGGTAATGACAGCTGTGTCATTCCACTACATCTAGTGTTTTGCGAATTTCTCGCCGATTCGAGCGTGCGCCCCGTGTTTGCGGCGCGCACGACCGAGAATCTGCTGTTTTCGACCCGCGTTTAGGGGACTGTCTCGGGCGCGTCGCGTCGACGTACCCTGAAGTCACACGGAAGGGGAGCGAGCGGATGACCGGTGCCGACGACCTCGACCCCACCGCGTCGTTGTGCGACCTGTTCATCATCGCCACCGCCCCCGCGGGCTGGTACGAGGTGTCTCACGGCGTGAGGCGCTGGTTCGACGGTCGCTCGTGGACCGACTACTACGCTCCCGTGCTCCCTGTCGTCGCCGAATCACTTCCGGCGGCCACCCCGGCGGCATCGAACGATTCGGGCGGGTCGAGAGAGCTCACGGGAACATCCGATTCTCCCGTCGATCTGACCAACCACGGCTTCCACCTCATCATGACGGTGATGACCCTCGCCGCGTGGACCCCGGTGTGGCTCGCGGCCGTCGCCGTGACCTCCGTGAGGTCGAGCGCCCGTCGACACGGCGCGCGTCACCACGGCGACCCGGGTCAGCGAGCGCTGTCGATGCGTTCGACGAGGCGATCGAAGTCGCTGTCGGCGAGTTCGATACCGCTGTCACCCAGCCTCTGACGCAGCTCGGCGGCGGCATCGTCGGTGTGGCCGAGCCGCACGTCCTGCGTCACCTGCTCCACGATCCCGTCGAGGCGCTCCTCGTGCGACGCGCTCTCCGAACCGTCTTCGATGGGGTGGTTCTGCTCGTTGATCGTCATGACCCCATGATGACAGGGTCGACTGTCGCCGCCGAGCCGTCTCGCCATTCCGCGCACGCCCACCCGCAGTTCTGGCCACGATGCGTGCGCCTGGCAGCGCGCGGTCAGCCTTCACCCGCACACTGTGCCGAAACGGACGGGACACAGTGCGCGCAGAGAACGGACCGAGGCGGATCATCCCCCGGTGGGTCGAACGCCGCGCCATCGAGGTGGCGGGGTGGATTCTGATCGTCGCCGGTCTCGCCGCCCTCGTGCTGCCGGGGCCGGGGCTCCTGTGCCTCGTGGCCGGCCTCGCGGTGCTGTCCCTCCGCTATAGCTGGGCCGAGAGGCTGCTCCATCCCGTGCGCGCCAAGGCATTCCTCCTCGCGTCGGAGGGGGTGCAATCGTGGCCGCGGATCGCATCGAGCGTCGCGGGTGCACTCGCGCTCGTCGCGGTCGGCATCGTGTGGGGCGTGGGGATCGCGGTGCCGGAGTGGTGGCCGCTCGACGACGGGTGGTGGCTCGCGGGCGGGTGGGGAACAGGCGTCACCCTCATCGCCTCGGGAGCTCTCGCCCTCGGGATGATCGTCTACAGCTATCGGCGCTTTCACGACCACCCCGAACCGGCACCGCGCTAGCCCGAACCCGACAGATTCTGCGGCGATATGCAACCCCCGCGCAGACATCCTCTCGAGAACGTAACGTCGCCACCGCGGATGTCTCGCAGCGCCACCCCTGTTCCCGGTGGGTGCAGCGCCCCGTCTCCGCCCGGGCTACGCCCGCACCCTCAACACAGAAAGCACACCCATGTCTAACGCTGCACACTCCCCCAACCAGACCCCCAACCAGCCGATCGTCGCGACCCGTCGCACGACGGAGACGAAGCCCTCGTTCAAGACCACCGAGTTCTACATCTGGCTCCTCGTCTCCGCGGGAATCCTCATCGCCGCCGCCGTCACCGACAACGGCGACGACGGCCAGGGATTCGGCGCAGACCACGCCTGGATGTACGTCGCCTTCGTCACCGTCGGTTACCTCGTGAGCCGCGGACTCGCGAAATCGGGCTCACGCGCCAACGACGACAGCAGCAAGTAGCACCGAGCGCTCGGCTTACGTCGCGGGCGTCTGCCCTCCGCGTCGCGACGATCGTTCTCCACCCGATGTTGAGCGAGAGCCGCGGTCGCGAGAGCGTCTTCTCGATCCGCCGTCGTTAACGACGAATGGCGCCCCGGAAAAACTGGGGCGCCATTCGTCGTAGCGAGGGCGGGACTCGACTCCCCTACTGAGCCGCCGCCAGACCGCTTCGCGGCCCGCCGGACTGCTCAGCGGGGGCCCACGCGAGAGCGTCTTCTCGATCCGCCGTCGTTAACGACGAATGGCGCCCCGGAAAAACTGGGGCGCCATTCGTCGTAGCGAGGGCGGGACTCGAACCCGCGACACCACGATTATGAGCCGTGTGCTCTAACCACCTGAGCTACCCCGCCGGGCCACCTACCGAAAGGGAGGCGTGAGCCCCCTGTGGGAATCGGACCCACTACCTCTTCCTTACCAAGGAAGTGCTCTACCAATGAGCTAAGGGGGCGTGTAGGCGGCCGCCCGCGTGGGCACGCCGCATCAGCACCGTACGAGACTAGCACCTGCGCGCACACCCCTCGCCTCCCCGTCGACCCGATGGTTTAGCGTTCTTGGATGACATCCGACATCCCCGACCCCTCACGCGCGACACCCGAAGGCGCGAGCGACTGGTGGCGCCACGCGGTCATCTACCAGGTGTACCCGCGCTCGTTCGCCGACGCGACCGGCGACGGCGTGGGCGACCTCCGCGGCATCACCGCGCGGCTGCCCTCCCTCGCCGAGCTCGGCGTCGACGCGGTGTGGCTCTCGCCCTTCTACGTCTCGCCCCAGAACGACGGCGGCTACGACGTCGCCGACTACTGCGACGTCGATCCGGCGTTCGGCACCCTCGACGACTTCGCGGCTCTCGAGAACGTCGCCCACGACCTCGGCCTCAAGGTCATCGTCGACCTCGTGCCGAACCACAGTTCGAGCGAGCACGTGTGGTTCCGCGAGGCGCTCGCCTCCGCGCCCGGGAGCCCTGAGCGCGCACGCTACCTGTTCCGTGACGGCTCCGGCCCCGACGGCGAGCTGCCACCCAACAACTGGCAGTCCGTGTTCGGCGGACCCGCCTGGACTCGTGTCACCGAGCCGGACGGCACGCCCGGCCAGTGGTATCTGCACCTCTTCGACTCGTCGCAGCCCGACTTCGACTGGCGCAATCCGCGGGTGCGCGAGCAGTTCCGCGACATCCTGAGGTTCTGGCTCGACCGGGGCGTCGACGGTTTCCGAGTGGATGTCGCCCACGGCATGATCAAGGTCGAGGGCTTGCCCGACTACACCCCGCCGGCGAACGGCGGAAGCATGGGCGGAGGGGCCGTCGGCCTCGAGCCAGACATCGAGTCCGGTGCAGACGACCCGACCCCGCCGTTCTGGGCACAAGAGGGTGTGCACGAGATCTACCGTGACTGGAGGCTCGTTCTCGACGAATACGACGAGCGCATCCTCGTCGCGGAGGCGTGGGTCGACCCGCCCGCGAAGCTCGCGCGCTGGGTGCGGCCCGACGAGATGCACCAGGCGTTCAACTTCGCCTACCTCGCGACCCCGTGGTCGGGCCCTGAACTGCGTGCCGTGATCGACACGTCGATCGCCGCTTTCGGCGGCGTCGACGCGCCGAGCACGTGGGTGCTCTCGAACCACGATGTCGTGCGCCACGCGAGCCGGCTCGCCCTCACGGCCGAGAACCCCCAGGGCCACGGCATCGGCCCCGACTCACCCGGGCAACCGGTGCGGGAACTCGGTCTCGCCCGCGCGCGCGCCGCGACGGCGCTCATGCTCGCGCTCCCGGGCAGCGCATATCTCTATCAGGGCGAAGAGCTCGGCCTCCCCGAGGTCATCGACCTTCCCGACGCGTCGAGGCTCGACCCGACCTGGTTCCGCACCAACGGCGAGCGATACGGTCGCGACGGATGCCGCGTGCCGATTCCGTGGGAGGCAGACGCCCCCGCCTACGGGTTCAACGCGACAGGGACGAGCTGGCTTCCGCAACCCGACGACTGGGCGCCATACGCCCGTGACTCGCAAGCGGGTGTCGACGGCTCGACCCTCGAGCTCTATCGCGCCGCTCTCGCCGCCCGCAAGGCGCACGATCTCGGCCTCGGTTCGGTCGAGTGGCTCGACGGGTTCGGCGAGCACGTCGTCGCGTTCCGCAATCGCGGGTTGACCGTCGTCGCCAACACGGGAGAGGATGCCGTCGACCTGCCCGCCGGCACCGTCGCGCTCGCGTCGGGCCCGCTCGACAGCCGCTCGCTCCCCGCCGACACGACCGTGTGGCTCACGAGTTGAGCGCGGAGCCCCGTCGCGCACGACGGGGCTCCGCTTAACGCGTGAGGCGCAGGTCCCCTGGGGGCCTGCGCCTCACGCGTGAGTGCGGTGCGATCAGTTCGCGTTGGCCTGCAGCCACGCGAACGGGTCGACGGGGATGCCGTCGAGGTGGATCTCGAGGTGCAGGTGTGCGCCCGTGGATGCACCCGTGCTGCCGACGAGCCCGACGAGCTGTCCGACCTCGACCTCTTGACCGGTCGCGACGGCGATGGATCCGTACTGCATGTGGCCGTAGACGCTCTGCACCTTCTGGCCGTTGATGACGTGGTCGATGACGACGCTGTTGCCGAGTCCACCCGCCGATACCTCGACCTTGCTGACGACACCATCGGCGATGGACTGGATGGGGGCTCCGGCACCGGGAGTGAAGTCGACTCCCTGGTGGTTGGTCGAGCAGAACCCGCAACCGGCGACCTGGCGGGCTCCGAACCCGCTCGTGATCGGCACGGCCGAGCTGAACGGCCACTGCACGGTTCCGCTGGGGTTGTTCGTGAAGTCGAGAACGCGACCGCTGTAGTCGGCTTGGATCTGGCGCACGACCGAGACGACCGAGTAGTTGTCGCGGGTGACGGCGGGCACTGAAGCGGCCGACACTTCGAGCTCTTGAGTCTTCGGCTCGCCCGTGGCCGTGACGACCGACGACTCGGTGGCGGCATCGGGGCGGACGAACGCGTTGGCGGGAACGGTCGTCGAGATGAAGATGAGGCCGATTCCGACCATGGCGCCGTAGGTCGCGAACTGGGAGAGCAGTCGGCGCTTGACCGCGGCCGCTTTCGGCTTGATCGTCGCAATGGATGTCGTCGCGGGAACGGTGGGGCCCGTCGCCGTTGAGCGACGAGTGCGCGGACCGGTCGATGCGCGCGAGGTGCGTGCTCGTGCGGGAGCGGCGTCGTAGAGCTGGCGGCGGGGCGCGCGCCCGGCGGGAGCCGACGCCTGAGCGGCGCGGGCTTCGCGCTCGCGGGCTTCGCGGCGAGTGAGTGGCTGAGCGGCGGAGTTCGTCGAGTCAGGCGTTGCTGCGGAGAAAGAGGGTGCAGTGGCGGTCGGGGCGTTCGCCTCGGAGGGCGACGGTGCGCTCACGCCAGCTGATGACTGGACCCTGCCGCGACGGGCAATTCTCCGCTTAGATTTCTGCACTAACTATCGAACCTCGGGTTGATCGAGCCGGGGGTTTGGGAACACGCGCGCACACCTCGATGGGCGTTTCGTGGTCTCAACTCTCGACCAGCTCGATGAGCGGCTGGTCCGACTGCAAAACGATGGACTGACCGGGGACTGACCCCGATTAGGTAACGAACGGATAAACACTATCGAAGAAGGGCGAGTCGCGCCACCCGCGCTATCACCGGTGAATAGCGCTGAGCGCCTCTTCGAGGTGCAGGGCGAGCTGCGGCGGCGCGGCGAGAAGGAACTCTCCGCCCGCCGTCGCGCCGTCGCGCCCGGTGACCGTCGCCCCGGCTTCCGCGGCGATGAGGGCACCCGCCGCGTGGTCCCACGGCTTCAGCCCCTCCTCGAAATACGCGTTGAGTCGACCCGCGGCGACGGCACACAGGTCGAGAGAGGCGGTTCCCATCCGACGGATGTCTCGCACCCTCTCCACGAGGCCCACGAGGTCCCGCGCTTGCTCGACCCGCCGCGAGGCGGAGTAGGAGAACCCCGTTCCCACGAGGGCGAGCGGGAGTTCGGTCTCCGCCACGGCGAGACGCCGCTCGCCGAGGTACGACCCGGCACCGAGGGCGGCGGAGTACACCTCACCCGCTCGAGGATTCACGACGGCACCGGCGAGCGCGGTCCACGTGAGGGGGTCGGGTTCGCCCTCGACGACGGCGACGCTCACGGCCCAGTGCGGGATGTCGTAGAGGTAGTTGACGGTGCCGTCGATCGGGTCGACGATCCAGGTGAGACCGCTGGTCCCGGTCTCGGCGCCGCTCTCCTCGCCGTAGAAGCCGTCGTCGGGCCGCGCATCCGCGATCATCGAGCGGATGAGCTGCTCCGTCTCCCGGTCGGCGTGCGTCACGACGTCCTCGGGCGACGATTTGCTCGCCGCGACCTCGACGCCCTCGCGCCGCCGCCGGTCGGCGAGATCGGCCGCGGCGAGCGCGATGTCCCGGGCGATCGTGAGCAGGTGGGGTGCGGTCACGGTTTCTCCTCTGATTCGAACGGTGTGGTGATTCGAACGAACGAACGCGGGCGATACGACGAAGGGCCCGGCGGATGCCGGGCCCTCTCGTGTGGCAAGTACAGGATTCGAACCTGTGAAGGCTGAGCCGTCTGATTTACAGTCAGATCCCTTTGGCCGCTTGGGTAACTTGCCGGATGCGCACTCGACCGAATGTGATCACCAACCGAAGGCGCGGATACAGAATACAGTCCGCGGGCGCCGCCGCGAACCACCCGTGCCGCCCCGCCCCAGCCCGTCGTTCTCGGCTGCGCAGCACCCGAGAACCGGCGCCGCGCGCACCGCGCCGGACGCCGGTCGTTAAACTGCGTGCATGGCAGATTCAACTTTCGACATCGTCAGCAAGGTCGACCAGATGGAGGCCGACAACGCCGTCAATCAGGCGCAGAAGGAGATCGCCCAGCGATACGACTTCAAGGGGGTCGGTGCCTCGGTCGAGTGGAGCGGCGAGAAGCTCCTCCTCAAGGCGAGCGCGGAGGAGCGCGTGAAGGCGGTGCTCGAGGTTCTCGAGGCCAAGTTCATCAAGCGCGGCATCAGCCTGCGAAGCCTCGACGCGGGCGAGCCGTACGCGTCGGGCAAGGAGTACCGCATCGAGGTCGGTCTCAAGAACGGCATCTCGTCGGACGACGCCAAGAAAGTCTCGAAGATCATCCGTGACGAGGGCCCCAAGAGCGTCAAGAGCCAGATCCAGGGCGACGAACTCCGGGTGTCGTCGAAGAGCCGGGACGACCTGCAGGCGACGATGGCCCTACTCAAAGGAAAAGACCTCGACGTGGCCCTGCAGTTCGTCAACTTCCGGTAGTCGCAAGAACCCCTGACGTCTCGACGATCCCCGTGATGGATGCCGTGTGGTCCACGACCGTCGTTGCGGTGATCGCCCTCGTGATCGACATCGCGATCCGGGTCTTCGCCCTCATCGTGGTGCCCATCAACCGGCGACCTCAGACGGCGACGGCGTGGCTGCTCGCGATCTTCCTGATCCCCTACGTGGGATTCATCCTCTTCGTACTGCTCGGGAGCGCGAAGCTGCCGAAGGGGCGGCGCGACAAGCAGGTCGAGATCAACAGGTACATCATCGAGACCACCCACGGAATGGATCGGGTCGTTCGCGAGAACCCCTGGCCCGAGTGGCTGCAGCCCGTCGTCGAACTCAATCGCACCCTCGGCGCGATGCCGCTCGTCGGCGGCAACGACGCGACCATCTTCACGGCATACGACGAGTCGCTCGCGGCGATGACCGAGGCCGTCGAGAAATCCACGCGCTACGTGCACGTGGAGTTCTACATCGTCTCGTTCGACTCGACGACGAAGCCGTTCTTCGACGCCCTCGAGGCGGCGGTCGCACGCGGCGTGACGGTGCGCGTGCTGCTCGACCACATCGCGAGTGTGCGGTCGCCCCGCTATCTGCGCACCATCCGCACCTTGCGCCGCATCGGGGTCGACTGGCGGCTCATGCTCCCCGTGCAGCCCTGGCGTGGCCGCTACCAGCGGCCCGACCTGCGCAACCATCGCAAGATCGTGGTCGTCGACGGCGAGATCGCGTTCACCGGGTCGCAGAACCTCGTGGACTCGAGCTACAACAAGCGTGGCAACGTCCGTCGTGGTCTCGTGTGGAAAGACCTCATGGTGCGTTTCGAGGGGCCGATCGTCGCGGGGATCAACGCTCTCTTCGTGACCGACTGGTACAGCGAGACCGACGAGTTGCTCTTGCGCGAGACCCAGCCACCTCTCGAAGACCCGAAGCCGAACGCTCTCGACGCGCAAGTGGTTCCGAGCGGACCGGGGTTCGAGGGCGAGAACAACCTGCGGCTCTTCAACGCGCTCCTCTATAACGCCGGTGAGCGCGTGATCATCACGAGCCCCTACTTCGTTCCCGACGAGTCGATGCTCTACGCCATCACGACGGCGGCTCAGCGCGGACTCGACGTGCAACTGTTCTGCTCGGAGGTCGCCGACCAGCCGCTCGTCTACCACGCGCAGCGCAGCTACTACGAGGAGTTGCTGCGCGCGGGCGTGCGCATCTGGCTCTACGCCGCGCCGACGGTGCTGCACGCGAAGCACTTCACGATCGACGACGAGGTCGCCGTGATCGGCTCGAGCAACATGGACATGCGCTCTTTCAGCCTCAACCTCGAGATCTCGGTCATGATCCGAAGCCACCGCTTCGTCGACGCTCTCCGCGAGATCGAAGAGGACTACCGCTCGACGAGCCGCGAACTCACGCTCGACGAGTGGCTCACCCGCCCGGCCCGCTCGCGCGTGCTGGACAACCTCGCGAGGCTCACCTCAGCGGTGCAGTGAGGATGCGGCTCGCGACACCCCGTCAGCGGCGACGCGACACGAGAGCGATCGACGCACCGAGACCCGCGGCTGCTGCGAGGAGGCCCCGCGCGAGACCGCGGTTCGCGACATACCAGACCTGCGGGCTCGAGGTCCGCGCTCGGTCGTCGAAGATGCCGTGCGCTCCGTGGTCCCCCGGGGTGGGCGCGTAGAGGTTGTCCTCCCACATGGCCTCGGACTTGTCGGGAGCCTGCTGGCCGTCGTAGCCCGTCTTGGCGAGGTACCAGTCCATGAACCCCGCGACGAAACGATTGCCCAGCACGGTCATGACCGTCGGCTCGCCCACCCACGTGCGGCGGCGGGGCTTGAGAGCGACCGCGGCGATGGCTCGCGCACCGACCTCGGGCTGGAAGATCGGCGGCACGGGCTGCGGGTGATGGGGCAGCTCGGTCTTGACCCAGTTGAATTGGATGGTGTTGAGCGCGGGCATGTCGACCGTCGAGATGCGCACGGGGCTCTTCTGGTGGATGAGCTCGGTCGTCACCGACTCGGTGAACCCCTGCACGGCGTGCTTCGCCGCGCAATAGGCCGCTTGCAGAGGGATTCCGCGGTGCGCGAGAGCCGACCCGACCTGGATGACGTGTCCGCTGCCCCGAGGGACCATGCGAGACAGAGCCGCTCTCGTTCCGTTGACGAACCCGAAGTAGTTCACGGCCGTGGCCCGCTCGAAGTCCTCCGGCGACGTCGACAGGAACTCGCCGAACACCCCGACCATCGCGTCGTTGACCCACAGGTCGATCGGGCCGAGTTCGGCCTCGACGCGGCTCGCGGCGCTCTCGACGGCTTCGCGGTCGGCCACATCGGTCGGCACTCCGAGGGCCCGTCGACCCCGTTGCTCGACGTCGCTCACTGCTGCGGCGACACCGTCGGCCCCGCGAGCGAGGACCGCGACATCCCACCCCTGATCGGCGAGCTCGCGCACGATCGCCCGCCCGAGCCCGGCCGACCCTCCGGTGACAACAGCGATTCCTCGAGACATCCGCACTCCTTCAGGTCGTCGCTCGAGCGGTCGAGCGAAGGGCGACGCTACGCGTGCCCCATGTCAGTGGGCTGAGTCGACCTCGAGGGGCGTGCTGCGCGAGATCGCGACCATGTCGTCGCGAGGAACGACCTTGACCCGGGCCCGCCCGTGCGGGCGCCCGAGGGCCTGCTCGTGCTCGTCGAGGTTGTGCCAGCCGGTGAGGTCGGTGTATTCGACCCCGCGCTCGTCGAGGAGTGTGAGGACCGACTCCTCGTCGGGCGACGCGGGAATCCACCAGTTGGCCTGGTCGTTGATGACGTGCTTGATGGTCTCCATGGCGTCGCTCTTCGTGTGCCCGATGAGACCGACGGGGCCGCGCTTGATCCACCCCGTCGCGTAGACACCGTGCACGAGATCGTCGTTGTCGTCAAGAACCTGACCCTCGCGGTTGGGGATGACCCCGCGGCGGTCGTCGAAGGGGATCTCGTCGAGGGGCGAGCCGAAGTAGCCGACCGCGCGGTAGACCGACTGCACGGGGATCTCGCGGATCTCGCCCGTGCCGGTGACACCACCCTCGCCGTCGGGCCGCGTGCGCTCGTAACGGAACGCCGCGACCTTTCCGCCGTCGCCGACGATCTCGACGGGGTTCGCCCAGAAGTGCAGGTGCAGTCGACGCGATGCTCCCGTCTGCTCGCGCCCGCGCCACGAGTTGAGCACCTTGTTGAGCACGAAGATCTGCTTGTTCGTCTCGATCGCGACCTTCGACGCCTCGTCGAGCTCGAAGTCCTCGTCGTGCACGATCATGTCGACGTCGTTCATCTCGCCGAGCTCGCGCAGCTCGAGGGGGGTGAACTTCACTTGCGCGGGCCCGCGGCGACCGAACACGTGCACGTCGGTCACGGGTGACCGAGTGAGACCCGCGTAGACGTTGGAGGGGATCTCGGTGACGAGCAGATCGTCAGCCGGCTTCGCGAGGATGCGCGCGACGTCGAGAGCGACGTTGCCGTTGCCGATGACGGCGACCTCGCGGTGCTCGAGCGGCCAGTCGCGCGGGAAATCGGGGTGGCCGTCGTACCAGCTCACGAAGTCGGCGGCACCGTAGCTCCCGTCGAGGTCTATTCCGGGGATGTCGAGGTCGGCGTCGCGAACGGCGCCCGTCGCGAAGATGACGGCGTTGTAGTGCTGCTTGAGGTCGGAGAGCGTGATGTCGCGACCGTAGAGCACGTTGCCGAACAGGCGGATGCGACCCGTGTCGAGCACGTCGCGAAGTGCCGTGATGATGCCCTTGATGCGCGGGTGATCGGGGGCGACCCCGTAGCGCACGAGGCCGTAGGGCGCGGGGAGGTGCTCGAAGAGATCGATCGACACATCGAAGCGTCGCTCTGCCTTGAGCAGGATGTCTGCGGCGTAGATGCCGGCGGGGCCGGCGCCGACGATGGCCAGTCTGAGCTTGGTCACTGCGGTTCCTTTAGGTGCTTAGTTGCTGCGTTCGACGATCGAGTCGGCGAAACGGGTCAGGGCCTTCTTGACGGGCCCGTCGGGCAGGGGGGCGATCGCTTCGACGGCTTCGCGAGCCCAGCGCTGTGCCTCGGCCACGGTCTGGCGCGTCACATCGTGCTCGCGCAACTCGGCGATCGCGGCCGTGAGGTCGTCGTCGTCGGAGTCGCCGTAGTGGGCGATGTTGACGTCTCGCTCGATGCGGGTGAGCAGCGCGTCGGCGTCGGCATCCGTCTCGGCGAGGCGGCGCAAGTAGAGCAGCGGCAGTGTCGAGACACCGGATCGCAGATCGGTTCCGGGGGTCTTGCCGGTCGCCTCGACGGGCGGCGCGAGGTCGATGACGTCGTCGACGAGCTGGAACGCGATGCCGACCTTCTCCCCGAACACGGTCACGGGCTCGCAGTACTCGTCGGGCGCGTTCGAGAGCAGCACGCCGATCTGGGCCGCAGCGGCGATGAGAGATCCGGTCTTGTCGGCGAGAACGCTCAGGTAGTGCTCGATGGGGTCTTCGTCGTCGGAGGGGCCGATCGTCTCGTGCAGCTGGCCGAGGCACAGCCGCTCGAACGTGTCGGCCTGCAGGCGTATGGCGCGCTCCCCGAGACCGGCCACGAGCTTGCTTGCGCGAGCGAACAGCAGGTCGCCCGTGAGGATCGCGACCGAGTTGCCCCACACCGATTGCGCGCTCGGCACGCCCCGACGCATTTGCGCCTCGTCCATGACGTCGTCGTGGTAGAGCGACGCGAGGTGGGTGATCTCGATAGCCTCGGCCGCCGCGATGACCGCAGAGGTGTTGCCGTCACCGAGCTGGGCGGTGAGCAGCGCGAGAGTGGGGCGCACGCGCTTGCCGCCGGCGTCGAGCAGGTAGCGGCTCGTGACATCCGCGAGGTTGTCGGCGAACGACATCTCGCGCGACAGCCCCTGCTCCACGACCTCGAGGCCCTCCTCGACGGCCGCCGCGAAGCGACGCTCGTCAGACGAGGCGAAGAGCTTGTCGCCGAAACCCAAGGTCGCGCTCAGACTGCGGGTTCTGCGGCCACCGGGACGGCTCGCGTTCACTGTGTGCACCTCTCGAAATCTACGGTCGAAGCCCTCAGGGCTTCGGAGTACCCGGGTCGACGGACTGCGGCATGGCCGGTCGAGCACGGCGACCGCGGGGCAGACCCGACGGCTTGCGCCCCCGGTGCAACGCGACGACCCCCGCCGTGAGGTCGCGGTGGGCGACGCGCGTGAAACCCGCGCCCCTCAGCCACTGGCTCAGGGTGTCCTGGTCTGGCCACTCGCGGATCGACTCGGCGAGGTAGTCGTATGCGGCCGAGTTCGAGCTCGCGAGCTTGACGACGTTGGGCATGACGAACCGCATGTAGATCGAGTAGCCGGCGCGCACGACGGCGCGCTTGGGGGTGCTGAACTCGCAGATCACCAGTCGACCACCCGGCTTGAGAACGCGGAACATCTCGGCGAGAGCCGTCTTCGGCTGGTCGACGTTGCGCAGCCCGAACGAGATCGTCACGACGTCGAAGCTCGCGTCGGCGAACGGGAGAGCCGTGGCATCCGCCTCGACGAACTCGATCTCGGGGTGCCGCGTGCGACCGACCTGGATCATGCCGGGCGAGAAATCGGCGGCCGTCACGATCGCCCCGGTCTTGGCGAGGGCCACCGAACTCGTGCCCGTTCCCGCCGCGAGATCGAGGACGAGTTCACCGCGCTTGGGGGCGACAGCGCGCACCGTCGCCACGCGCCACAGGGCGTCGTTGCCGAGGGAGAGCATCGCGTTGGTGCGGTCGTAACCGCGAGCGACCTGGTCGAACATCGACGAGACCTCGCTCGATTGCTTGCTCATATCCGCCCTGGCCACTCGTCGAGTCTAGTTGCGTCGCGGCGCACGCCCCGCGAGCCGGGCGAACGCTCGGAAACCGCGCACGTGGCGCCGATAAGCTCGACGCGTGCGAAACGTCGACGGCCGCATCACCGCACTCACGGTCGACACCTCCGAGTGCGCCGACCTCGGCCCGCTCATCCCCCTCCTCGACGAGCGGTCCCCGCTGCTCTGGATGCGTCGCGGGCTCGGGCTCGCCGGGATCGGCGAAGCGGTGCGACTCGAGTTCACGGGCCCCGACCGCATCCGCGACGCGGCCGCCGCGTGGAGACGACTCGCCACCGCCGCGACCGTGACCGACGCAGTCGGCCTCCCCGGCACAGGCCTCGTCGCCCTCGGCACCTTCGCGTTCGCCGAGACCTCGGCGCTCACGAGCGTGCTCATCGTGCCCGAGATCATCGTCGGGCGTTCGGCGTCGCGCTCGTGGATCACGCGCGTCACGCGCACCGAGGCCGCGTCGCGCGCGACACCGCCGGCTGCGACACCGCCGGCAGCGACACCGCCGCCCGGGACCGGACGCCCGCCAGCGCGACCGTACGGAGCGGATGTCTCGGTGCCGCTGCATCCGGGCACGATGTCGCGCGAGCACTACCGCGACGCTGTCGCAAGCGCCGTGCGGAGCATCCGCAACCACGAGGTGAGCAAGGTCGTGCTCGCGCGCGACCTCGTCGGCGACCTCACCCCCGGGAGCGATGTGCGCACGATCGTGCGCGACCTCGCGCTCGGCTACCCCGACTGCTGGACGTTCGCGATCGACGGTTTCGTGGGCGCGAGCCCCGAGACCCTCGTGTCGGTGGCCGACGGCACGGTCACCGCGCGGGTTCTCGCGGGCAGTGCGGCGCGCGGCACCGATGCCGTCTCGGACTCCGACTCGGCCGCCGCCCTCGCGACTTCGACGAAAGACCTCGACGAGCACCAGTTCGCGGTGCAGAACGTTCTCGCGTCGCTCCGCCGGCACAGCCCGACGGTCACCGCGAGCGAAGCGCCGTTCACCCTCAAGCTGCCCAACCTGTGGCACCTCGCGAGCGACATCGACGGCATCCTCACCGACGGGTCGACGTCGCTCGACCTCGTCGAGGCACTCCACCCGACCGCAGCCGTCGCGGGAACACCGACGCGCGTCGCCCTCGACCTCATCGACACCCTCGAACCCTTCGACCGCGGGCGCTACGCGGGGCCGGTCGGCTGGATCGGCGCGGACGGCGACGGAGAGTGGGCCGTCGCCCTCCGCTCGGCGCAGATCGCCGCCGACGGAACCGTCACGGCCTACGCGGGAGCCGGGATCGTCGCCGACTCGGTTCCCGAGCGCGAACTCGTCGAGACCCGCCTCAAGTTCCGTCCCATCGTCGACGCGTTCGGCTGAAGCCGGGCGCGGGCGGCCGCGCCATTCGCCCAGCCGCCGCGACATCCGCTGCCCGTTTCGGCATCCGCACGTCAAATGTCGGCGGCGAACGCCGAAATGGGCGGCGGACGGCCCTCCGGGCGCGGTGCGCGATGCGCGACTGATGGCGTGTGGTGCACTGCAGGAGGCAGGCGGATGGCGCGCGGCGGGTTCGCGGTCGCGAGCACGCCCCAGCCCAGATGCTCCGCCTCCCGTCACGACGTCGGCGCCCGATTCGCGGCCGCACCTCCACCGCGGCGACCACGTCCGCCGCCCACATCCGCATTCGCGCGTCAAATGTGGGGGGCGAACGCCGAAACCGGCGGCGGACGACCGTCCGGGTGCGGTGTGCGGTGTGCGGTGTGCGGTGTGCGGTGCATCGTGCACGCGCACCACGCCCGCACCTACGCACCCACCTCAGTGGCGCGGCAGCGGCACCTCGACGAGAACGACGGAACCGGATGCCGCGAGCGCCTCGTCGAGCTCCCCGCGCTTGTCGGCACGGCGGTACTCCCACCCGTAGGCCGCGGCGAGCGCGCGCAGATCGACGGCGTGCGGGGTGTACATCACGCGGTCGAACGCGTCGGGGTCGGAGTCGCCCGCGACCTCAAGCGAGTCGAAAATGGTGCCCCCGCCGTCGTTGCCGACGACGACCTGCAGTCGGGGGCACGGTTCACCCGGCGCGAGAAGAAGGGATCCGACGTCGTGGAGCATCGTCACGTCGCCGACCACGACGCGCGTGACGCCCGTCGAGCCGGCCGCCTCGCTCGCGAGGGCGATGCCGGTCGCGGTCGCGACGGTTCCGTCGATTCCGGCGAGACCGCGGTTGGCGTGCACCGTGATGTTCTTGCCCGAGACGGCGCGGTCGGCGTCGCGGATGAGCCGGGAGGCACCGAAGACGAGTCGATCGTGCGGCCAGGTCGCGTGCCACACCGCGTCGACGAGGGAACGCCGGGTGATCGCCTGGCGGAACACCGCGAGCTGCTCGCGCGCGAGCGAGGGCTCCTTGTCCCCGCTCGGCAGGGGGACGGCGGCGGATGCCGCACCGCTCAAGTGCCCGCCGTCGACAATCGCTCTGCTCGCGTGCACCCACGACCCCGCCCACGACCGCGGTGCCGGCTCACCCGCGTAGCGCACCTCGCGCACGATACGACGAGCTCGGCGGCCGGGGTCGTACGCCTCGCCCGCGTGCCCCCGCACGACGATCACTTCGACGGCGTCGCTCTGCAGCAGGCGGGGCACCTGGCGCGACAGTGTCGGATGCCCGAACACGACCGCTCGCGTGACGGCGCCGCCGAAGTCGGCGTCGTCGAGCAGCTCGCGATAGGCGACGACGAGGTTCGGCCCGAAGCGGGCGCCGCTGCTCACCTCGGCGAGGAGGGGAGCGCCGAGGGCACGGGCCAAGGACTCGGCGTGCGGCCCGGCGCCGTGACCGGCGATCACGACGGTGCCGTCGCGCGGCTCGAGGTCGAGCTCCGGATCGACAGCGGGCCCGGGCTCACCCTCGACGGAACCCGCCGGTCCGGACGCCGCGGCGCGCATCGCCTGATCGAGCACATCGCTGTCGATCGCGCCAGACAGGGGCTCGCGAAACGCGATGTTGAGGTGGACCGGCCCGGGAGTCACCCCCGAGGTGGCGGCCACGGCGCGCGCGGCGAGCTCCGCCGCGCGGGGGCGCTCGGCGGGCGCATCACCCGAGGGGGCGTCGACGTCGGCACTCCACCGGGGGATCGCGCCGAACATCCCGGGCTGCACGGTCGTCTGGTTGCTGCCGATGCCGCGCAGCTCCGGAGGGCGGTCTGCGCTCACGATGAGCAGGGGCACCCCCGAGTGGTGCGCCTCGAGCACCGCGGGGTGCAGGTTCGCCACCGCGGTGCCCGAGGTCGTGATGACGACCGCGGGCACACCCGACTCGACGGCGAGGCCGAGGGCGAGAAACCCCGCCGACCTCTCGTCGATGCGCACGTGCAGTCGCAGTGCTCCGGCGTCAGAGAGTGCGGCGGCCGCGAGCGCGAGGGCCTGCGACCGCGACCCCGGGCTCACGACGACATCGGTGACCCCGTGCGTGGTGAGGCTCGCGAGGAGGGCGAGGGAGAACTCGCTCGACGCGGGCGCCCCGGTCATCCGTCGTTCGGCTTGGGGTCGTCATCGAGGTCGGCGAGCTCTTGCTCGAGACGACGGATGCGCTCCTCTTGTTCCTTCTCGGTGTTGATGCGCCGCAAGAAGTCGGGGTCGTCGTCGGGCGCCGTCGTGCGGGGAACCGCTCGACCCCGACCGCCGCGCTTGCCGCGGTCTTTTCCGAGGGTGAACCACAGGGCTGCACCGATGACCGGGAGGAGGAGGATCACGAGCACCCAGAGGATCTTGGGGAGACCCCTGGTTCGTGACTTGTCGGTCATGATCGTGTCGATTGTCGCGTAAACAGACAGCGCCACGATGATGAGTCCCACGACGATGTAGACCCTAGGCATGCGTCGATTCTAGGCGCGCCGACTGTGTGAAAGCTGCCCGCGCCCCCGGCACACCGCCCGCGCGTGCGCCCGGTGGGCGTTCAGCGCCGCTCGCCTAAACTGGGTGGCGTGAAATCGACGCGCCCCTGGATCCTCTACACCGTGATCAGGCTCGGCATCTTCGCTGTCGTGCTCACCGCACTCCTCCTCATCGGGCTCGAACCGTGGGTGTCGGCTATCGCTGCGGCCGTCGTCGGGCTGTGCGTGACCTACATCTTCTTCTCGCGCCAGCGGGAGCAGGTCGTGACGTCGTTCTACGAGTACCGCACGGCCGGGCCTCGCGACGCCGACGCCGACGTCGAAGACGAGCTCGTGGAGCACGACGAGGATGTCGTCGTCACGAGCGCGACTGCGCCGGACGCCGCCGCGGACCCAGCCTCGAGCCCCGCAGCTGCCACAGACACGTCCGCGTCAGAAGGCGAAGGCCGCTCCGAGTCCGACACCGAAGAGGAGCGCCGTCAGGCTCGTTAGTTTGAGCGCGAGGATGAACTCGGGCGCCGTCTTGGCCGTGAGGGTGATGATCACCGCGGGCACCGCCGCGAGCAGCGCGAAGAACACGTAGAGCGCGAGTGGGAGGAACACCGCGAAGTAGGCGAGGATGCCGAACGGCGCGAGGGTGAGCACGGCGAACGTGATGCGCGACGGCATGTCGCCGAGCAGCACCGCGAGGGTGCGCTTCGACGCGAGCACGTCTTGGCGGGCGTCGCGGATGTTGTTGACCATGAGCACCGCGCACGCGAGGAGTCCGATCGCGACGGCGGCGAGCCAGGCTTCGAACGACACCGTTCCGACCTGCACGAACATCGTGCCCGCGGTCGCGACGAGGCCGAAGAACACGAAGACGAAGACCTCGCCGAGACCGTAGTAGCCGTACGGATGCTTGCCGCCCGTGTAGAAGTACGCCGCGACGATGCACACCGCCCCGACCGCGATGAGCCACGGGTGCCCGCTCAGAACACTCACGAGGATGCCCGCGACCCCGGCGATCGCGAAGAACACCAGCGCGACGGTCAACACGGTGCGCGGCTTCGCGGCACCCGACCCGGTGAGACGCGAGGGCCCCACACGGTGGGCGTCGGTGCCGCGGATCCCGTCGGAGTAGTCGTTGGCGTAGTTGACGCCGATCTGCAGCGCGACGGCGACGACGAGACACAGGAGCGCCCTGACCCAGTGCCAGCCCTCGTCGTTGTCGTAGAGGTAGGCCGCACCCGTGCCGAGCGCGACGGGCGCGATGGCGAGCGGGAGGGTGCGCAACCGCGCCCCCCCGATCCAGTCGCGTGCTGTCGCCTGCGGGATGGGCGGTGCCTTCGGGGGGCGACCCCCCGGCTTCCCGCTGCGGGATTTCGCCGCGGCGGCGGTCTTCTTGGGGTCGATCCGACGCTGGGTCGGCTTGTTTCGCGTGGCCACGCGCCGATCTTACTTGCGCCGATCTCTGCCCCCGCTCCGCGCGCAGACACTCGCCCGCCGCGACCCCACCCCGCGCCGTCGCCGTCGCCGTCGCCGTCGCAGGAGGTTCTGCGTCGCGAGCACCTCTCGCGGGAGGTTCTGCGGGGTCGACCCCGCGCACTCCTGCTATTCGGAGGGTTGCGGAGGCCCGGGAGACGCGTGGACGGCGGCGGCCACCGCGACGAGGTCGGGCTTGCCGCTCGACAGCCGCGGGATGTCTGCGACCACGACGGCGACCGGGCGGGCCGGGCGGCCGAGCGCGTGCTCGACCGCACCACCCACGACCTCGAGGCCTGACGAACCACCGGCCTCGACCCCACCACCGGGCTCCGCCACTCCACCGCGCTCCGCCTCGACGACGAGCACGAACGCGTCTCCCCACTCCTCGCTCGCGATGGGCACCGCGACCGCATCCGCTATTCCGCGGATGCCGCGCGCGACCCTCTCGACGGCGTCGAGCGACACCTTCACCCCGCCAGACACGATCACGCGGTCGAGGCGACCGGTGACGGTGAGGATGTCGCCCTCGAGAGTTCCGGCATCGCCCGTGCGATACCAGCGCGTGCCCCCGTCGACGACGAAGGCCGCGCCGGTGCGGTCGGGGTCGTCGAGGTAGCCCTCCGCGAGCGTCGGCCCGGCGACGCGCACCTCGCCGTCGACGATGCGGAGGTCGGTCGCGCCGATGGGCTCCCCGTCGTAGACGCACCCTCCCGAGGTCTCGCTCGCGCCGTAGGTGCGCGTCACGGCGAGGCCGAGCGCGGCGGCGTCGTCGAGCAACGCGGGAGGGGTGGACTGTCCGCCGACGAGGATGCGATCGAGACGACGGAGGGTCTCTGCGAGCCGGCCCGAACCGTCGGCGCGCGCCGCGTCGACGAGGCGCGCGAGCTGCACGGGAACGAGCGAGGTGAACAGACGCTCGGCCCCACCGAGGGCGACAGCGCGATCGACGGCGTCGACGAACGTGTCGGCGTCGAACGGTCCCGACGTGACGATCGGATCGAACCCGGCCGTGATCGAGCGCACGAGCACGTTGAGCCCCGCGATGTAGTGCACGGGCACCGCGAGAATCCAGCGACCGGCACCGCCGAGTGCGGCCTCCGAGGCGGCCGCGCTCGCGAGCAGGGCGTCAGCCGTGAGGGCGACTCGCTTGGGTGCACCGCTCGACCCGCTCGTCTCGACGACGAGGGCGATGCGCTGGTGCACGGCCTCGGGAAGAGCGACGACGGATGCCGCACTCGAACCGCTCGCCGCCGCCCCACCCCGAGGCGTCCGCACGAACACCGCGGGCCCGTCGGCCGTGAGGGCGCGGCGGAGCGCCTCGAGAACTTCGAGCGGTCGGGAGGCGTCGAAGCGCGCGAGCTCGCGGGTCACCGGCGCGTCTCGTCGAGAGGGTCGAGCGTCAGAACTGCCACGGGTACGGCGCCCAGTCGGGCTCGCGCTTCTCGAGGAACGCGTCGCGACCCTCGACGGCTTCGTCGGTGCCGTAGGCGAGTCGCGTGGCCTCCCCCGCGAACACCTGCTGGCCCACGAGCCCGTCGTCGACCGCGTTGAACGCGAACTTGAGCATGCGGATGGCCGTGGGCGACTTCGTCATGATCTCTCTCGCCCAGTCGTAGGCCGCGGCCTCGAGCTCGGCGTGCGGCACGACCGCGTTGACGGCTCCCGCCTCGAGGGCGCGCTGGGCGCTGTACTCCCGAGCGAGGAAGAAGACCTCGCGCGCGAACTTCT
This sequence comes from Marisediminicola sp. LYQ85, assembly GCF_046600695.1. NCBI lineage: Bacteria > Bacillati > Actinomycetota > Actinomycetes > Micrococcales > Microbacteriaceae > Marisediminicola > Marisediminicola sp. LYQ85. Next base: position 24,286 of record NZ_JBKIWO010000004.1, on the reverse strand, counting down.
GCCCGACCTGGCGCGCGAAGTACGCGCTGCCGTAGCCGGCGTCGAACGAACCGACGTCGGCATCCGTCTGCTTGAAGCGCGCGTGTTCGTCGCTCGCGATCGTGAGGTCGCACACGACGTGCAGCGAGTGCCCGCCGCCGGCAGCCCAGCCGGGAACGACCGCGATGACGACTTTGGGCATGAACCGGATGAGCCGCTGCACCTCGAGGATGTGAAGTCTGCCGGTCGAGCTCGAGCCGTCGGCGTACTGGTAGCCGTCGCGCCCGCGGATGCGCTGATCGCCGCCCGAACAGAACGCCCAGCCGCCGTCTTTGGGGCTCGGCCCGTTGCCCGTGAGGAGCACGACACCGATGCGCGGGTTCTGGCGCGCGTGCTCGAGCGCGCGATAGAGCTCGTCGACCGTCTGCGGGCGGAACGCGTTGCGCACCTCGGGCCTGTTGAAGGCGACGCGCGCGACCCGGCCGGCGACGTCGTGGTGGTAGGTGATGTCGGTGAGGGAGTCGAACCCGTCGACGGGTCTCCAGACATCCGCGTCGAAGATCTCGGAAACCGTGCTCATGTGCCCAGTGTATGAGGGGCGACGGGAGCCCAGGATGCGCGCGTGCGGCGTCAGTCCGAGAGCGCGCCGAGCACGGCGACCGAGACGAGCGGGTTCGCCGCGAGACTCGCGATCGCCCCCGTGACCCCGAGGGCGCGGCCGCGGCCGGTGATCGCCGCGACGACGCCCGCGACGAACGACGCCGCGGTCACGGCGATGAGGATGATCGCGAGGATCGTTCCGGCGAGGTATCCACCCGACGAGGCGATCGAGATCGCGACGGCCTGGCCGACGAACGCGAGCACAGCGGTTGCGAGCGACGCGAACCCGAGCCACCCACGCCAGGCGGGGCGAGGAGGCGAGGCGATGGGGGTCGGCGTGGTCGGCGGCGCGGTCGCGGGCGCATCACCAACCGGCACACCTCCGACCGGCTCCTCGGAGCGGGGCGAAGGCACAGACTCGGTCGCAGCCACGCTCGCGAGTTTATCGCGCGAGTCACCGCGAACACGGGCGCGTCGCCCCACCGAGCGGCAGACTGGGGTCATGCTCCCCTCCCTGAGCGACATCGTCGCCACCGCGCGCGTCGTCGACCTGCCGCTGCGCCAGCGCTTTCGCGGGCTGACCTTCCGCGAGGCTCTCGTCTTCGAGGGGCCGCGCGGGTGGACCGAGTTCTCACCGTTCGTCGAGTACGACGACGTCGAGGCCGCGTCGTGGCTCTCCGCCGCGATCGACTTCGCGTGGGCAGCCGACCCCGCGCTCACGCGATCGACCGTGCGGGTCAACGCGACGGTGCCCGCGGTGGCCCCCGAGGCGGTGGCCGGCGTGCTCGACACGTTCGCGGGGTGCCGCACGGCCAAGGTCAAGGTCGCCGAACGGGGGCAGACCCTCGCCGACGATGTCGCCCGCGTCCGCGCCGTGCGCGACCACCTCGGCGTCGAGGGTCGCATCCGCATCGACGCGAACGGTCTGTGGAACGTCGACGAGGCCGAGCACGCCATCCACGCCCTCGCGGGGTTCGACCTCGAGTACGTCGAGCAACCGTGTGCGACGGTCGACGAGCTCGGCGAGATCCGGGAACGCGTGCGCTACATGGGCATCCCCATCGCGGCCGACGAGAGCGTGCGCAAGGCGAGCGACCCGTTGGAGGTCGCGCGACTGGGTGCCGCAGACATCCTCATCGTCAAGGCGCAACCTCTCGGCGGCGTGCGAGCGGCCCTCGCGATCGCGGCGAACACCGGGCTCCCCGTCGTCGTCTCGAGCGCACTCGACACGTCGATCGGTCTCTCGATGGGTGCCCACCTGGCTGCCGCCCTGCCCGAACTCGATTTCGACTGCGGGCTCGGCACGGCCTCCCTCCTCGCCGCGGATGTCACGAGCGAGCCTCTCCTCGCGGTCGACGGGCACATCGAGGTGAGGCGGGTCGAACCCGACGCCGCACTCCTCGACGAGTTCTCCGCCGACGCCGAGCGCACCGCGTGGTGGCTCGACCGAGTGGAGAGGTGCCACGCTCAGCTCGAGATCATGATGAGCCACGCGTGAGCGCAGGCGTGAGGCCTACTGCGGTGTGAGCCCGCTGTAGGAGTGCAGGCCCTCGAAGAAGAGGTTGACGATCGTGAAGTTGAAGATCACGGCACCGAAGCCGATGATCGCGAGCCACGCCGAACGCGAACCGCGCCAACCGCGAGTCGCGCGCGCGTGGATGTATCCCGCGAAGATCGTCCAGATGATGAAAGTCCAGACCTCCTTGGTGTCCCATCCCCAGTAGCGACCCCAGGCCCGTTCTGCCCAGATCGCTCCCGCGATGAGGGTGAAGGTCCAGAACACGAAGCCCACGACGTTGACGCGGTAGGCGAGGTTCTCGAGCGTCGCGGCACCGGGGAGTGTGCGCAGGAGGCGGAGTCCCGCACCCGCCGCGGCGGCACGGCGCGCTTGAAGCAGCTGAGCGATCGAGAGACCGGCTCCGAGCGCGAAGAACGAGGTGCCGAGCACGGCGACGAACACGTGGATGACGAGCCACGCCGACTGCAGGGCCGGGGGCAGAGGCTTGACGTCGACGTAGAAGTTGACGGCCCCGATACCCATCGCGATGACGACGAAGCCGGTGATGTACGCCCCGAGAAAACGCAGGTTCTGCCACAGCTGGATGCCGATGAAGACACCCACGATGATGGCTGTCGCGGTGAGGGAGAACTCGAACATGTTCGACCACGGCACGTAGCCCTGGGCGATGCCGCGCATGACCGTCGCAGCGACGTGGATGAGCCAGCCGAGGATCGTGAGGGCGAACGCGATGCGTTCGAATCGGTACGACACCGCCGATCGGGGCGCATCGACCTCGACCCGATCGAGAACCGCGGTGCCGCCGCGAGCGGCACTCGCCGACCCCGCCTCGGCCTCGACCGCCACGGGCGCTTGCGCCTTCGCCGACCGCTTCGCGAAGTCGAGCGTGAACATGATGAAGGCGATCGTGTAGACGCCCATCGCCGAATAGACGGCGACGAGGGAGAGGGAGACGAGCTGATCGGTCACGCGGTCAGTTTATGCCCGGTTTGCTGGGGCTCACCTGCTGGCCGTGACGCTCGGCGATGTCGTGCACGGCACGCTCGAGGCCCGGGTCGTCGCCGCGAGCGAGGCCAGCGTATTCGAGGGTGACCCCACCGTCGTCGCGCTCCATCGCCTTGACCCACACGCGGCGGCGAGGGATGAAGAGCGAGGTGAGCAGACCTGCGACCACGAGGATCGCGAACACGAGCACGAAGCCCTGGCTCGGGTCGCGATGGATGTCGAGGCTCGCGAACCGCGGAACCGAGTCGCTCAAGTCGCCGGCGGCGGCATCCGGGGCGGCGTTCTCGAACGTCACCGAGCCGAGGTCGTCGGGGAGGTCGACGGTCTCACCGGGCCGGAGCTGAATGGACTCGGTGTCGGCGTTGCGCCCCGCGACCTCGGTGAGGTTGTCGGTGTTGAGCTCGTAGACCGATCGCGGCACCCCCGCGTCGAGCCCGAGGTCTCCCGTGAACACCTGCAGGCTGATCACGGGGTTGAGCAGGTCGGGGTAGTTCGAGGTGAGGGCGCCCGTGTCGAGGGTGGTCTGCGTGGGGTAGAGGAACCCGATCATGCCGAGCTGTTCGGGCACGGCATCGGGAACCTTGATGACCCCGAGCGAGGTGAGGTTGGAGTCTTGCGGGAGGAACGGCACCGCGTCGCTGAACGCGACCTCGCCGTCGCCGTCGCGCACGGTGATGATGGGGGCGTAGCCGTTGCCGAGGAGGAAGATGTCGTTTCCGCCGATGCGCAGAGGGTCGTTGACCTTGATCTCGGCTGGCACCTCGGTCTCGGTTCCGTCGTCGGAGGGCAGGTGCGCCGTGACACTCGCGGTGTAGTCGATGGGCATGCCGTAGGCGCCGAGGTCCTCTTGCTCGTAGACCGCGTCGAACTCGTCGAGGGTGAGCCGGTAGGGCTCGAGCACGCCGTCGTCGAAGAACCGACCGGGCAGGAACGACTCGTACGACAGCAGCACGTTGGCGAACGAGTCGCCCTCGACGATGACCTTCTGACCGCTGTATCCGAACCCGCCCCCGATGCCGACGGAGATGAGCACTCCCACGAGAGCGCTGTGGAACACGAGGTTGCCCGTCTCGCGCATGTAGCCGCGCTCGGCACTCGCCGAGAGCTGCCCGCGCCCGTTGTCGAACAGGCGCACGCGGTATCCGCTGCGCTTGAGGATGCCGCGAGCCGACTCGACGGCCTCGGCCGCGGTCGTCTCGCCCGCCGCGACCTCTGAGGTCGTGAAACCCTCGAGCCGTTCGAGTCGCGCGGGAGTGCGCGGCGGCGGCGTGCGGAGAGCCTTGAGGTGGTGGAGCGTGCGGGGGATGACACACCCGATGAGCGAGATGAAGAGGAGGAGGTAGATGGCCGAGAACCACGCCGAGCTGTAGACGTCGAACGCCTGAAAGCTGTCGAGCACGGGGGCGAGGTCGGGGTTGTCGCGAAAGTACTGCAGCACGCCGTTGGGGTTCGACGACCGCTGCGGCACGAGCGACCCCGGCACGGCCGCGATGGCGAGGAGCAGGAGGAGGAAGAGCGCCGTGCGCATGCTCGTGAGCTGGCGCCAGAAGAAGCGCACGTATCCCGCGAAACCGAGCTGCGGTTGCGTGATGCCGTCACCCTTGCCACTCGCGGGGGGCGGGGTCGGGGAGTCGTAGTGATCAGATGGCCGGCTCAAACCCGAGGATCACCCCCGTGAGGTTCGACATGATCCACTGCCAGACGCCCGAGACCATGAGAATGCCGAGGAGGATGAGCATCGATCCCCCGACGATGTTGACCGTGCGGATGTTGCGCTTGAGCCAGGCGACCGAGCCCGTGACCCATCCGAACCCGAGCGCGACGAGCAGGAACGGGATGCCGAGGCCGAGACTGTAGGCGATGCCGAGCAGAACGCCGCGACCGGCCGACCCGCTCGTGAGACTGAGGTTGAGGATCACGGCCAAGGTCGGGCCGATGCACGGCGCCCACCCGAGACCGAACACGATGCCGAGCAGGGGCGCCCCGCCGAGCCCTGTCGCGACCGTGAACGAGGGCTTGATCGTGCGCTGCAGGAAGGTGAACTGCCCGATGAAGACGAGGCCCATGACGATCACGATGACGCCCGCGATGCGCGTGATGAGGTCGACCCACTGCAGAAGGAGCAGCCCCGCGATCGAGAACGCGAGATTGAATCCGACGAAGACGACACTGAAGCCGAGCACGAAGAGTGCGACGCCGAGCAGGAGACGCCTCCGGCTGCCGCGCTCGTCCGACCCCGCGAAGCCCCCGACGTACCCGAGATACCCGGGCACGAGGGGCAGAACGCACGGTGACGCGAACGACACGAGGCCCGCGAGCAGGGCGATGGGAAGTGCAAGGAGGAGGGTGCCGCCACCGACGATCTCGCCGATCGAGTCGATCACGCAGCATCCTCGGCGAGCACGTCGCGGATGATCGTGTCGAGGATCGACCGCTCCTGGAGCTGGCCGAGGATGCGAGCGGCGATGCGCCTCTCGCTGTCGAGAACGAACGTCGTCGGCACGGCTTGCGGCGAGATGTCGCCCGCGAAGGCGAGCCGCACGGTGCCGTCGGAGGCGTCGAGGAGCGAGGGGTAGGTGATGTCGTAGTTGCGGGCGAAGGCGAGAGACCGCTCGGCGCCGTCGTAGATGTTGACGCCGACGAACGAGGCGCCCTCGCCGTCGTACTGCTGCGAGAGGGCTTCGAGATCGGGCGCCTCGGCACGGCACGGCGCGCACGCGGCGTACCAGAAGTTGACGACGACGACGTCGCCGTCGAGGTCGCTCACGGCGAGCTCCTCGCCCGTGTCGGTCGTGCCCGCGAAGTCGATGGGCTCACCGCGGTCGTCCGGCGCGACCTCGAGGATGCCGTCGCCCGCGATATAGCCCGAGTTGCCCCCGTCGAGGTAGTCCTCGGCGAGGGGATCGCTCGAGCACCCCGCGAGGATCGCCGCACCCACGAGGGCGAGCGCGATCGCCGCGTGACGACGCGGCCGCATCGCCACTACACCGCTCCCGTGTCGATGGCGCCGTCGAGCAGGTCTGCCGCGGGCTCCGCGTAGGCGACCTCGCGGTAGCGCGGGGCGCCGTCGACGGGCGACTCGACCCTCTCGAGGGTCGTGACGCTCGAGAGGGAGCACCGGCGCTGGCGCGGGTCGTGCCAGAGGTGCACCCCGGCCACCGCCCGCTGAACCATGACGATGGGCATCTGGTGGCTCACCATGACGACGTCGCCTGAGGGGGCCGCGCGCCAGGCCGAGTCGATCGCCGCGATCATCCGACTCGCGACGCTCGTGAAGGGCTCACCCCAGCTCGGACGGAACGGGTTGACGACCCACGGCCACGATCGGGGCTTCGTGAGGATGGCGGGGCCGAACTCGAACTTCTCGCCCTCGAACTTGTTGTGCGGCTCGATGAGACGATGGTCGGTCGTGACGCCGATGCCGAACGCGTCGACCCACGGTGCCGCAGACTCCTGGGCCCGGTGCAGGGGGCTCGCGTAGAGCGCCGTGACGGGCCGACCGGCGAGATGCGCGGCCGCGGCCGCGGCCATGCGCGTGCCCCGTTCCGACAGGTGATAGCCCGGAAGACGGCCATAGAGCACACCCTCGGGGTTGTGCACTTCGCCGTGCCGGACGAGGTGGATGAAGGAGGCTGCCACGGCCCCCAGTCTACGGTCGACCCCCCTGCCGGTTTGCCGAGAGCCGGGTGCGCGAGGGCGGAGCGCTAAACTCGTGCCCCGTGACTACACGCACCCTGATCAGAGACCTTGCCGCTGCCGACGACGGACCCATCTCGGTGTCCGGATGGGTCGAAACCGTGCGTGATCAGAAGAAGGTGCAGTTCGTCGTTCTGCGCGACGAGTCGGGCGCGGTGCAACTCGTCAACCCGCGCACCGACGACAACACCGAGCTGTGCGACGTCATCTCGGGTCTCAGCCAGGGCACGTTCCTCACGGCCGCGGGCGAGCTCAAGCACGACGAGCGCGTGAAGCTCGGCGGCGTCGAGATCAAGCTCGCGCCGACCGACTCCCTCACGATCGCCGCTCACGCGATCGCCGAGACGCCCATCGCCGACGACTCGGGAATAGACAAGCGCATGGACTGGCGCTTCCTCGACTTGCGCGTGCCCCGCAACTCCCTCATCTTCAAGGTGCAGACGACGTTCGAGCACGCGATGCGCACGTGGTGGATCGACAACGACTTCGTCGAGCTGCACACCCCCAAGCTCATGGCGAGCGCGAGCGAGTCGAAAGCGGAGCTCTTCGAGGTCGGCTACTTCGAGACCAAGGCCTACCTCGCGCAGAGCCCCCAGTTCTTCAAGCAGATGGCGCAATCGGCCGGACTCGGCCGCATCTTCGAGATCGGCCCGGCGTTCCGTGCCGACCCGAGCTTCACGAGCCGCCACGCGACCGAGTTCACGAGCGTCGACGCCGAGATCAGTTGGATCGACAGCCACGAAGACGTCATGCGCATGCACGAGTCGCTTCTCGTCGCGGGTCTCACCGCGATCAAGGAGAAGCACGGCGACGCGATACTCGAGCAGTTCGGTATCGACGTCGTCGTGCCGAGCACGCCGTTCCCCCGCATCCCGCTCGCCGAGGCGAAGCGCATCGTCGCCGAGCGCGGCTACGAGGTGCCGCGCGCCGACGACGACATGGACCCGGAGGGCGAGCGCCAGATCTCGGCCTACGTGAAGGAGGAGTTCGGGCACGAGTTCGTCTTCCTGACCGACTACGCCTCGAGCATCCGGCCGTTCTACCACATGCGTCACGCGGATGACGCGGGGCTCACGAACAGCTACGACCTCATCTTCAACGGCGTCGAGATCTCGACCGGGGCGCAGCGCGAGCACCGCATCGAGGTTCTCGAGCAACAGGCCCGCGACAAGGGGATGGACCCGGAGGAGCTCGACTTCTACCTGGACTTCTTCCGCTACGGCGTTCCGCCGCACGGGGGGTTCGGCATGGGCCTCTCGCGCGTGCTCATGCTGCTGCTCGGCCTGCCCAACCTGCGCGAGGCCACCTATCTGTTCCGCGGACCGACGCGGCTCCTGCCCTAGACGGCACAGCACGCAGCACACACGACAGCAGCGCCCGGGCTCGGCCCGGGCGCTGCTGTCGTCGATGCGGCTGATCAGGCCGGCGGCTCGTCCTTGCCCGACTCCTCGAGGTCGTCGGCTTCTTCCTTGGTCGCGTGGATCGCACCCTCGGCGTGCTCAGGCGGACCGTAGACCGTGTAGAGCACGAGCGGGTTCGGCCCCGTGTTGACGAAGTTGTGGTGCAGGCCCGCGGGCACGACGACGAGGTCGCCCGCCTGGATCTTGCGCGTGTTGCCCGAGACGGTCGATTCGCCGACGCCGCTCACGATCGTGAGGATCTGGTCGGTGTCGGGGTGCGTCTCGGCACCGATCTCGCCGTCGACGGGGATGGTCATGATGACGAGCTGGGTGTACTCGCCCGTCCACAGCACGCGTCGGAAATCGGCGCTCTTCTCTGCTTCGGTGGCGATGGCGAAATGGACGATTCCGGTCATTGATGTCTCCTCGGATGGTCGTGCGGTCCCCTGGACCGTACACCGGGGGCCGCGCCGGTCGCGCCCCCCTTGCGGCTGGTACCGTGACGACCATGAACACGGATGCCGCCTCCCTCGCCCGCTCCGCCGCCGTCGATGCCGGCGAAGACCTCCTCGCGAGACTCCGCACCCACATCGACGAGGTCGCGGGCGGCTCCGACGCCGGAGAGGTCTCGGAGGAGACCGACAGCGCACTCTGGGAGGCCGTCGCGGCCTACGGCGATGCGCTCGACGTTCTCTACGGCGACGACGATGACGACGACGAGCCCGACGACGACGAGCCCGACGACCTGACCTTCACCGTGCGCACGCGCTACGACTACACGGTCGTCGACGAGAAGGCGTTCCTCGCGGCGGGCACCGGTCTCGGCGGCGCCGTGCACACGCTCCTCGAGCGGGCGGGGGGCAAGCCGATCCCCGCCCTCGAGGTCGCGTCGCTCGAGACCGGGAGCGGCCTCATCACGGTGCACCTCAATCGTGAGCCGCTCACATCCGACGACTTCTCCGATGCCGACGAGTCGACCGACCTGCTGCTCGTCGACCCCGACGAGTCGCTGCAGTTCGTGCTCGACGAGCCCGTCTACGGCTCGCGCGCCGAGGCTGAAGCCGCAGCCCGCAGGCACTCGGGAGACTGACGCGCCGGGCGGCGCACTCAGCAGCGCATCGGCACCCGGACGATCAGACGAGGATGTCGATCGCCGACCGCTCCGACACGCGCGGCTTGACGATCTCGACGACCCGCTGGTGCTCGGGGTGCGGTCCGTAGACGCGCAGCGCGGCCTCGTCGGCGAAGTCGATGACGAGCGCGAGGTCCCAGTTGCCGTCGATGTCGACGGCGTTCGTCGACACGGTGAGGCTTGAGATCTCGGGGATGAGCGATACGAGGCCGTTGAGCTCCGACGAGATGACCGAGGCGTCTTCGGCCCGCTGGGCGGGATCGGTGGCGGCGAGCTTCCAGCAGATGATGTGGCGGATCATTCAGGCCTCCAAGAGGGCGGTCGTCAAGCGGGCGGAATCGACCCGCCAGTAGGTGTGCACGCGGTCGTCGATGAGGATCACGGGCACCTGGTCACTGTAGGCCGCGGTGAGGTCTGCGTCGCCGTCGATCGACTTCTCGACGACGCGGATGTCGCGGTCGGGGTCGCGCTCCGCCACACCGTCGACGACGAGCGTGACGATCTCGCGCGCCGTGTCGCACAGGTGGCACCCCGGTCGCGTGAGCAGGGTGAGGGTGACGGAAGACACGCCACCAGCCTAAGCACCGCGTCGCACCGCGTCGCACCGGTCGTCCAGTCGTCCCGTCGTCCGGTCGTCCATGGACCGCTCGGCTCGGTCTGCTTAGACTTGGCCGCCATGCCCGACGACGATGCACGCCTCGACACCGCCCCCGACGGCCCCGGGGATGCGCCCGTCGTCGCCTTCTTCGACGTCGACAACACTCTCCTCCGCGGCGCGAGCGTCTACCACCTCGGGCGCGGAGCGCGCCGCCGCGGCGTTCTCACTCTGCGCGACATCATCCGGTTCGCGTGGCACCAGGCCCGCTTCACGGCCGTGGGAGAGAACGGGCGCCACATGATCGGGGCGCGGGCGCGGGCACTCCAACTCATCGAGGGCCACACGGAGGACGTGCTCGAGTCGATCGCCGACGAGGTCTACGACGACTTCATCGCTCCGAGGCTGTGGCCCGAAACCGTCGAACTGACTCGGGAGCACTTGCGCAAGGGCCACGAGGTATGGCTCATCACCGCAACGCCCGTCGAGGTCGCCGACGTCATCGCGAAGCGACTCGGACTGACGGGGGCGATCGGAACGAGACTCGAGAGCGTCGACGGCGTCTACACGGGCCAGCTCGAGGGACCGCTCATGCACGGTCCGCACAAAGCGGTCGCTGCTGAAGCGCAAGCACTCGAGTTCGGCGCCGACCTCGAGGCCTGCTGGGCGTACTCCGACTCCATCAACGACGTTCCGCTTCTCGCCCTCGTCGGCAACCGCGTGGTCGTGAACCCCGACGCTCGGCTCGCCAAGCACGCGAGGGCGAACGGCTGGTCGTCGCTCGAGCTCAAGCCCGCGAGCATCCGTGCCTTCCGCCGCAAGGTGCGGCGTGAGGCGCGCGAGGTCAAGCGAGGCGGTTAGACCGCCGGCGGCACGACAAAAAGCGCCGCCCCTCGGGGCCGGCGCTTCTGTCGTGCGAAGTAGGGTCTACTTCTTGTTGCGACGCTGGTGGCGCGTCTTGCGCAGCAGCTTGCGGTGCTTCTTCTTCGCCATCCGCTTGCGACGCTTCTTGATTACGGAACCCATAGTTACCTCACTGATTCTTGAACGGGTGACCGGGTCCGTTCAGAACCTCGGAAAATTGCCTCGGAGCAGTCTACTCCCTCGACCCGGGGCGTGTGTGCCGGGTCGCATCAGGGGGTGGCAGCGCCGTCTCAGCCGGCTTCCGTGTCGGCGACGTGCGACTGGATGGCGGCGACGACCGCAGACTCGGGCACGCGGAACGAGCGTCCGAAACGGATGGCGGGGAGCTCCCCCGAGTGCACGAGACGGTAGACCGTCATCTTCGAGACGCGCATCATGTCGGCTACCTCGGCGACCGTGAGAAATCGCACTCCCGAGAGATCGTCCGACATCGCTTCCGCCTTCGTGAGGGCCCGCTGTGACTGTTGTGGCGGGAGTGCTGAATCGTAACGTTAGGGGCTCGAGTGACCCGCGCGCAATAGCGGTGCACCATGCGGGCCGCCGCGGGGTGCGAGACCGCGGAGCCCGTCGCTACTTGTAGGTGCTCTGGCCGAGCGCCTTGCGGATCGGCCGGATGACGCGGGCCTGCACTTCGGCGCTCGCATCCTCGAACGCGTGCCGGGCCTGGAACGAGGCGTCGGCCATCTTGCGACCGATCGACGCACCCTTCTCGTTGGTGTGCTGGAGCGACTCGGCGGCTCGACGGAGCGGCGCGGGGACTCCGGCGCCCGACCACGCCGCGAAGACCGCGGCTCCGCCGTCACCGTTCGCATCGAATGCGGAGCTCAGAAACGGCACGAGCCAGTCTTCGACCTGAGCGAGCGGTGCCGAGTCGACGCTGTAGTAGCGGTGCTGCCCCTCCTCGCGCACGCGAACGAGGTGGTTGTCGCGCAACACCCTCAGGTGCTTCGACACCGTCGGCTGGCTCAGACCGAGCTTCTCGACGAGCTCGCCCACACTCAGTTCACCGCTGCCGGACTCGGCGGCGAGGTGACGATCGAGCAGAGCACCGAGCAGATCGCGGCGGGTCTGGTCAGCGATCACGTCGAAGATGTCGGCCATGACCATAGATTACCGGGCAGCTCGCGGGTAGTACCATGACAACGCTCCGCGAGGAAAGGGCAGGTGTGGCCAGCAAACCCGCTCGGCGATTCGAAGCACACGGCGAGCGCCGGAGCTTTCTGAGCCGCATTCGCGACGTCACCGACTTCTTGGTCGCGTCGAGCCCCGCGCGATTCGCGATCCTCATCTTCACGGCCCTGATCCTCGGGCTCACAGTCATTCTGGCGTTGCCCATCGCCTCGCGCGACGGCAACGGCGTGCCGTTCGTCGACGCCCTCTTCACCGCCGTGTCTGCCATCTGCGTGACAGGGCTCACCACGGTCAACATGGCGACCCAGTGGTCCACCTTCGGAAACGTGGCCATTCTCATCGGGTTGCAGGTCGGAGGCGTCGGCGTGCTGACCCTCGCGAGCATCCTCGGCCTCGCCGTGTCCCGACGGCTCGGCCTCCGGCAGAAACTCATGGCCGCGAGTGACACGAACCCCTCCCGCATCCACGTCGGCCCGGTCGCCGAATCGCAGGCCATCCGCCTCGGTGACATCGGCAGTCTGCTCGCGACCGTCGCAATCAGCGTTGCCATCATCGAACTCACCCTCACCGCGATCATCGTTCCGCGACTGCTCGTGGCGGGGTTCGACCCGTGGGCCGCCACCTGGCAGGGGTTCTACTTCGCGGCATCCGCCTTCACCAACACCGGATTCGTTCCGACGATCGAGGGGCTCTCGCAGTTCGAGACCGACCCGTGGATGCTCTCGGCGATCGCGGTCGGGGTTTTCCTCGGAAGCCTCGGATTTCCGGTCATCTTCGCGCTCGCACGGTTCTGGAAGCGGCGAACCCGCCTCTCCGTGCACGTGAAACTCACCCTCGTGACGACCCTCATCCTCTTCGTCCTCGGCACCCTCGCCATCCTCGTTCTCGAGTGGGGCAACCCGCGCACCCTGGGGGGTCAAGACGACATCGTGAGGCCGATGACCGCGGCGTTCCTCTCCATCATGACGCGATCAGGGGGCTTCTCGACGATCGACATCAGCGAGATGAGCGGGTCGACCCTCCTCGCGATGGACATGCTCATGTTCGTGGGAGGCGGTTCCGCTTCCACGGCGGGAGGCATCAAGGTCACGACACTCGCGGTGCTCTTTCTCGCCGCTCTCGCCGAGGCGAAGGGCGACAACGACATGCAGGCCTTCGACCGCCGCATCCCGACCGATGTCTTGCGGCTCGCCATCAGCATCACGCTGTGGGGTGCGACCATCGTCGCGGCCTCATCCATCGCCATCCTGCGCGTCACCGAGGCGCCCCTCGGGCTCGTTCTCTTCGATGTCATCTCGGCGTTCGCGACATGCGGGCTCAGCACCGGGCTCACCGAATCGCTGCCCGACTCGGGCAAGTACATTCTCGCGGCGACGATGTGGGCGGGGCGGGTTGGTACAGTGACGCTGGCCGCGGCACTCGCCGCCAGTCAACGCCGTCAGCTGTTCAGGAGAGCAGAAGAGAGGCCGATCGTTGGTTGATCGCATTCCCCACAACGCTCCCGTGCTCGTCATCGGCCTCGGGCGCTTCGGCGCAGCCGCGGCGGGACAGCTCGATCGCCTCGATCGCGAGGTGCTCGCCGTCGACGAGCACGCCGGGCTCGTGCAGAAGTGGTCGGAGCGCGTCACCCACGCGGTGCAAGCGGATGCGCGCAGCATCGACGCCCTGCGCCAGATCGGCGCTCAGGACTTCTCGGTCGCCGTCGTCGCAGTCGGATCGTCGATCGAGGCGAGTGTGCTCATCACCGCCAACCTCGTCGACCTCAAGGTCCCCCAGATCTGGGCGAAAGCCATCAGCCAGTCGCACGGCAAGATCCTCGCGCGCATCGGCGCCAACCACGTGATCTACCCCGAGGCGGAGGCCGGCACTCGCGTCGCGCACCTCGTGTCGGGTCGCATGCTGGACTTCATCGAGTTCGACGACGCGTTCGCGCTCGTGAAGATGTATCCGCCGAAACCCATCCGTGGCATCACGCTCGCCGAGTCGGGCGTGCGCCGCAAGTACGGCATCACCGTCGTCGGTGTCAAAGCACCGGGCAAGGATTTCACCTACGCGACGCCCGAGACCGTGATCTCCAACCACGACCTCATCATCGTGAGCGGCAACTCCCTCGACATCGAGAAGTTCGCGGCGATCTCGACCTAGCGCAAAGGTCGAGGGTGGCGGGCACTTCCCCGCGCTCTACCCCTTCGAGAGCTCGACAGCGCGCGCGAGCGCCGCGGCAGTCGCGCGGTCGAACACGTCGGCGAGGTCAGCCGTCTCGAGCACGGCGATCGCGCGCTCGGTCGTTCCGTTCGGGCTTGTCACGCGACGCCGCAGTTCGTCGGCGGGCTCCCCCGACCGCGCGAGCAGTTCCGACGCGCCCCGGAAGGTTCCGACGACCATCGTGTCGGCCTGCTCCCTCGTGAATCCGAGACCGACCGCGGCCCTCGTGAGCTGCTCGACGAGAAAGAAGACGTAGGCGGGCCCCGACCCCGAGATCGTGCTGAGCGCGTCGATCTGCGTCTCGGGAACGGGAACGACGCTCCCGACGGTCTCGAACAGTCGCGTGACGACGGCGATGTCGTCGTCGCTCGATCGAGTGCCCCCGCTCAGACCCGTGACACCGAGGCCGATCGTCGACGGGGTGTTGGGCATCGCCCGGAGAACGGACCCCGTGACGATCGCCTCCATCGTCTCGATCGCCACGCCCGCCGCGACGCTCACGACGACGGCGTCGGGTTCGAGGTGGGGGGCGATCTCCGAGAGCAGCTCGGCGACCATGTGCGGTTTGACGCCGACGATCACGATGCGCGCCCCGCGCACGGCCCGGATGTTCGCGTCGGCGACCGTCTCCGTCGCGAGGCTCTCGACACCCGGAGCACGCACCGCGGCGGCTTTCGCCTCGGTGCGGTTGGTCACGCGGATGCCGCCGCTCACCGTCACGCTCGGTGCGAGCATCCCCGCGAGGATGGCGCCGCCCATCGACCCGGCCCCGAGGATGGCGGTGGTCGGCAGGGTCGTGGAGGGGCTCGTCATCATTCCCCCATCCTGCCCGCCCGCCCGGCGCGCGCGGCCTCCGGCGCCCCGAGCACGCGGTCATAAGATGAACCGCATGAGCGCATCGGGTGGAAACAAGGCGATCATCGCGGCACTGCTCGCGAACCTCGGCATCGCGGTGACGAAGTTCGTGGCGTGGGCGTTCTCGGGGTCGAGCTCGATGCTCGCCGAGGGCGTGCACTCCCTCGCCGACTCGGGCAATCAGGTGCTGCTCTTGCGTGGCGGTGTGCGAGCCAAGCGACTCGCGACGCCCGAGCACCCGTTCGGTTTCGGCCGGGAGCGCTACGTCTACGCCTTCGTGGTGTCGATCATCCTTTTCAGCGTCGGCGGCATGTTCTCGATCTACGAGGGCATCGAGAAGATCGGCAACCCGCACCCGCTCGAGAACGCGTGGATTCCGATCGTCGTCTTGGCCGTCGCGATGGTGCTCGAGTCGTTCTCACTGCGCACCGCGGTGCGCGAGTCGAACCGCGTGCGGGGCACGCAGAGTTGGACGCAGTTCATCCGCCGCTCGAAGGCGCCGGAGCTGCCCGTCGTTCTGCTCGAAGACGTCGCGGCGCTCTTCGGCCTCGTCTTCGCCCTCGCGGGGGTCGGGCTCACGATCGTCACGGGCAACGGTGTCTTCGACGGTCTCGGCACGCTCGCGATCGGCGTGCTGCTCATCGTCGTGGCGATCGCGCTCGGCATCGAGACCAAGAGTCTCCTCGTGGGGGAGGGCGCGACCCCCGAAGACGTGAAGATGATCCGCGACGCGATCCAGTCGTCCGACGACGTCGAGTCCGTCATCCACATGAAAACCCTCTACCTCGGTCCCGAGGAGATGCTCGTCGCCGTGAAGGTCGCGTTCGCGGGCAAGGAGAGACTGTCGGATGTCGCGGCCGCCATCAATACGGTCGAAGCGCGCATCCGCGAGGCGGTTCCCGTCGCGCGAGTGATCTACATCGAGCCGGATATCTACGTTCCGCCACGCGGTGCCTACCCCCCGACCGACGCGATCGTCATCAAGGCGGCAGACTGAGGCGTCATGACCACCTCTCTTCGCGACGGCAAAGCCGCACTCGTCGTCCACCACTCC
The DNA here is from genome assembly GCF_046600695.1 of Marisediminicola sp. LYQ85. Lineage (NCBI taxonomy): Bacteria > Bacillati > Actinomycetota > Actinomycetes > Micrococcales > Microbacteriaceae > Marisediminicola > Marisediminicola sp. LYQ85. The sequence continues at coordinate 8,191 of NZ_JBKIWO010000004.1, read as the reverse complement.
CCGAACGTCGATCTCGGCAGTCTCGACGAGCCCCTTCTCGAGCGCGGCTGGACGATCGAGACCGTGGACGCGCGGGAGCTCACGGCGAGCGCGGTCGGAGCCGCCGACCTCGTGGTCGTCTTGGGCGGCACGATGGGCGCGTACGAGGTCGACGAGCATCCGTTCTTGGCCGGCGAACTCGAGGCGCTCCGTGATCGGCTGCAGTCGGAGAAGCCCACGTTCGGCATCTGCCTGGGCGCACAGCTCATGGCCGAGGCGCTCGGGTCGCGCGCGAGCAAAGGCAAGGCGACCGTCATCGGGTTCCGCGACGTTCAGCTGACCGACGCCGGTCGAGACTCCCCGCTGCGACACTTCGACGGCGTTCCCGTGATGCAGTGGCACGGTGACAGCTTCCGCCTCCCCGCCGGGGCGACGCGCCTCGCGAGCTCGGCCGACTACAGCAACGAGGGCTACCGCATGGGGGACTTCGCTCTCGCGGTGCAGTTCCACCCCGAGGTCACGGACGCCATGCTCGAGCACTGGATCGCCTCGAGTGGAGCCGAACTCGCTGCCGAAGAGATCGACCCCGCAGACATCCGCGAGCAGCGCGTGAGGCTCGGCGCCCAGATGACGGATGCCGGTCGGACGATGTTCGGCGAATGGCTCGACCGCCTCTGACCTCCGTGAGCCCGCGTCGGGGCCGTGGGGCGGCGGGGCGCGGGGCGCTGCCGCCGGTCAGCGCCTCGCGGCGAAGAACTCCCTGAGCACGGTGCCGCACTCCGCCTCGAGCACGCCCGCGACGACTTCGGCCCGGTGGTGCAGTCGCCGGTCGCGCAGCACATCGTAGACGCTCCCGGCCGCTCCGGCCTTGTCGTCCCACGCCCCGAACACGACTCGGGGAACCCGGGCGGCGAGGATGGCGCCGGCGCACATGACGCACGGCTCGAGGGTCACGACGAGCGTCGTGCCGGGCAACTGCCAGTCGCCGGTCGCCGCGGCAGCCTCGCGGAGCGCGAGGATCTCGGCGTGCGCCGTCGGATCTCGGCGCAGCTCCTTCTCGTTGCGCCCCCGGCCGAGGATCGTGCCGTCGGCCGCGTAGACGAGGGCCGAGACGGGAACGTCGCCCGTCTCGACGGCGAGACGCGCATCGGCGAGGGCGGCGCGCATCCACTCGTCGTATTCGGCCACCGTGCGCCCTCCGGTCTCGTCGGGTGGGGCACACGACATGCGAGCGCCCCCGATAGATTGACCCTATGCGAGTACACGTAGCCGACCACCCGCTCATCACCCACAAGCTCACGGTGCTCCGCGACAAGTCGACGTCGTCGCCCGTGTTCCGCGCCCTCACCGAGGAGCTCGTGACGCTCCTCGCCTACGAGGCCACTCGCAGCGTGCGCGTCGAGACCGTGACCGTGGAGACACCGGTCGCCACGACCGAGGGTCTCGCGATCAGCCAGCCCCGCCCGCTCGTCGTGCCCATCCTGCGTGCCGGTCTCGGCATGCTCGAGGGCATGGTCAAGCTCGTTCCGACGGCCGAGGTCGGCTTCCTCGGCATGGTGCGCAACGAGGAGACACTCCAGCCCGACATCTATGCGGAGCGCTTGCCCGACGACCTCTCCAACCGCCAGTGCTTCGTGCTCGACCCCATGCTCGCGACGGGCGGGTCACTCATCGCCGCGATCGAGTACCTCTTCGATCGCGGTGCCGTCGACGTCACGGCGATCTGCATCCTCGGCGCACCCGAGGGTCTCGCCGCGGTGGAGAAAGCCACCGAGGGGCGCGAGGTCACGATCGTGCTCGGCTCACTCGACGAGAAACTCAACGAGGTCGGATACATCGTGCCGGGGCTCGGAGACGCGGGAGACCGCCTCTACGGCACCGTCTGACCCGCACGCTGGCAGATCGCGGTTCGCGCTTGACACGCGAACCGCACGTAACGGAAGCTTGACGCTATGACTGACATCGCGCACGCCCTGACCTCCTGCGAGGTATCGGGAGCGGCCGGCATGATGATGCCGACCAGCGTCGCCGCGTGTTGTCGAATGTGTGCCTAACGGCCGAATCCTTGCCGAGACCTCCGCGCTAACGCGGACCGGTCTCCCCGGATCGTCTCCTTCATAACGGAGCCGACCCGTTCGCTTCACCCCGCATCTCCCGAAGGATCACACCCTCACCATTAGAGGCCCTTCACTCTTCCAAGGACCCCGCACACTCATGTCTCTCGCTACTGTCGACTCCGTACGCCCACTCACCTCCGCCTCCGAGCCCGCCGTCGCGCACGCTCCGGCGGCCCCGACCACTCGCCACTTGCGCGCTGTTCCGGCCGGAACCGAACCTCGCGGTTTCGTTCTCTACGTCGGCATCGACGACGCCAAGGCGGCGGCGGCTGGCACCGACCTCGGTTCCATCGTCGAGCAGCTCAAGCTGCTCACCGCCCAGCTCGCACCGGCCGCCCAGACCCACGCCGCCGTCGCTCTCGCACCGGCCGGCGCCGGGGGCCGCGACGTCGACGTCGTGCGGCTCGCCCTGCAAGACCCCTCGGCGCTCGCGAAACACCGCCAGGCGGTCGAGCCCGAACCCGAGGAGACCCGCGACGGTGTCGTCATCGACATCTCGCGCAAGCGACTCGTGCTCAACGAGACCGTCGCGCCCGTCACCTACAAGGAGTTCGAGCTCCTGCAGTACCTCGTGTTGCGCGAGGGTCGCACGATCGACCGTGCCGAGCTCATCACCGCCCTGTGGTCGGATGCCGACGACGAAGCACCCAACGAGCGCACGATCGACGTGCACGTGCGCCGCTTGCGGTCGAAGCTCGGCGCCTACGAAGACATCGTGCGCACCGTGCGGGGTGTCGGTTACCGCTTCGACAGGCACGCCGACGTCTCCATCCGCTACGCGTCGACCCCGAGCCCGGACTTCTTCTAGGGCACCGCGGGTTCCGCGCGCCGTCCGTCGCGCTCTCGGTCGCCGCGGCCGCCTCGCACCCTGTCGAACGGCACCCGCCGATGGTGTTTCATGGACGGCATGACGGATGTTCGCGAGGAGTGGGTGACCCTCGGTCACGTGACCCTCGTCGAACGGCTCTTCCGCACCGCGAACGCGGGGTTCGGCTTCACGATCTACGCGGCGCTCGCGACCTTCTCGATCGTGCCGCAGATCGCGACGTCGGTGTTCGGCGACTCGACGATGGGGCTGCTCGCGACGGGCGTCTATGCGGTCGTCGCGCTCATCCTCGTGGCCGGCGCCTACCTGCGCGCGGGTCCTCCCGCGATCAACCCGTCTGGGCGACTCCTGCGGGTCGGGCTCCAGGTGCTCGACTACTCCGAGGTGCGGGAGGCGGTGAGAGTGCGGGGGCTCTCGCGCTCGGGGGAGGACGTCTCGCTGCTCTTCGGCGCGAGCCCGCGACCGCGTGCCCTCGTGAGGCTGCGTTCGACTCGGCGTCGCGTGCTCGACGAGCCGTCGCGACTGTTGCTCGCCGACCTCTTTCGCGAGTCGTCGGTCGCGATACCGAACACGCGAAGCGACCCGACCGACCCGTCGGGTGAGCACGCCGGGCGCCACTACCCCGACCACCTCGACAAGTTCGGCGCGATAGATCTGGTGCTCAACGCGGGGCGCGGGGCCTCGTGATTGCAGCACAAAGAGTCGAGTTGCGCCGCAGGTGAGTGTCTAGACTCGCTTTCATGCCGCACATACGGATTCGTGATGCCGCAGTCTTTCTCGGCGTGAGCGACGACACCGTCAGACGGTGGGTCGACGGCGGCCTCCTGACAAGCAGGCGCGACGAGTCGGGGCGCACCGTCGTCGACGGGCTCGAACTCGCGCGCCTCGCGCGCTCGAACGCCGCAATCCCCGCCGACCCGACCGACGTCGCCCGCTCGGCGCGCAACAGGTTCGTCGGAATCGTGACCGAGATCATCCTGGACACCGTCATGGCGCAGGTCGAGATCCAGTGCGGCCCCCACCGCGTCGTCTCGCTCATGAGCAGCGAGGCCGTGCGCGAACTGGGCCTCGAACTCGGTTCGGTCGCGGTGGCCGTCGTGAAGGCGACGACCGTCATGGTCGAGGCGCCGCGCGGCGAGACGCCGTGACGCGGATGACACGCGGCACGCGCGGGGGCATCGGTGTCGCGTGTGCCGCCGGTGCGGCACTTCTCCTCGCAGGATGCTCGTCGGCGGTGTCCGGCGATAGCGCATCGGACGACACCACTGAGCCGTCGGGGTCGATCACCGTGTTCGCGGCGGCGTCGCTCACCGCGAGTTTCACGGAGCTCGCCGACAGGTTCGAGAGCGAGCATCCGGGAACGAGCGTGCAGTTGTCGTTCGCGGGGTCGTCGGCTCTCGTGACGCAGGTCATCGAGGGCGCCCCCGCCGACGTGTTCGCGTCGGCAGACGAGCGGACCATGGAGAGCCTCATCGAGGAGGACCTCGCGATAGGGACTCCCGTCGTGTTCGCGACCAACGAGCTCACGATCGCGGTGCAGCCGGGCAACCCCGCCTCGATCGGCTCGCTCGCCGACCTCGACGACGCCGAACTCGACATCGTCGTGTGCGCACCCGCGGTTCCGTGCGGGGCGGCGACCGAACGAGTCGAGAACGTGTCGGGGGTCGAGTTGCGCCCGGTGAGCGAAGAGTCGTCCGTCACCGACGTGCTCGGCAAGGTGACATCGGGGCAAGCCGATGCCGGAGTCGTCTACGTCACGGATGTGCGGGGCGCAGACGGTGCGGCCGACGCGGTGTCGTTCGCCGAATCAGCCGATGCCATCACGAGTTACCCGATCGCCGCCGTCGCCGGCTCGCAGAACGTGGTGCTCGCGCGCGATTTCGTGACGTTCGTCGCGAGCGACGCCGGGCAGTCCGTTCTGCGTGACGCTGGCTTCGGGGCGGCACCGTGAGCCGAGAATCACGGGGGCGGGCGCGGTTCGGCGCCGTGCCGCTCTGGGTCGGGGCGATCGCCGCGCTCGGCGCACTCTTCGTCGTGCTGCCGCTCGTCGCGATGACGGTGCGGGTGAACTGGGCGGGGTTCGGGGCGCTCGTGACCTCGGAGTCGTCGCTCGCAGCGCTCGGGTTGAGTCTGCGGACATCCATCACCGCCACCGGACTGTGCGTGGTCGTCGGGGTTCCGCTCGCGCTCGTGCTCGCGCGCTCGACCTTTCCCGGGCAGAGGGTCGTGCGAGCGCTCGTGCTGCTGCCGCTCGTGCTGCCGCCGGTGGTCGGCGGCATCGCGCTGCTCGCGACCTTCGGCAGGCAGGGGCTGCTCGGGTCGACGTTCGAGGTGCTCGGCATCGACATCGCGTTCTCGACCACGGCGGTCGTGATCGCTCAGGCCTTCGTGGCCCTGCCGTTTCTCGTGCTGAGCCTCGAGGGCGCGCTGCGCACGGTCGGCACGCGATTCGAGGCCATCGGGGCCACCCTCGGGGCGCGCCCCACAACGGTGATGCGTCGCATCACCCTGCCGCTCGTGGCTCCCGCGCTCGTGTCGGGCGCCGTGCTGTCGTTCGCGCGAGCGCTCGGAGAATTCGGTGCGACACTCACCTTCGCGGGAAGCCTGCAGGGCACCACGCGAACCCTCCCCCTCGAGATCTACCTGCAGCGGGAGACCTCGCCCGACGCCGCCGTCGCCCTCTCGTTCGTGCTCATCGCCGTCGCCCTCGTGATCGTCGGGGTCACCCACGGGGCGGGCGGCACGCGAGCGCTGCGTGGGAGCGTGCTTCGGTGACGCTCTCGTTCGACGCTCGACTCGACTCCCGAGGCTTCGACGTGGCCGTGGAGGTCGCCGAGGGCGAGACTCTTGCCGTCGTCGGGCCCAACGGGGCAGGCAAGTCGACCCTGCTCGACCTCGTCGCCGGGCTGATCTCCCCGAGCGACGGTCGCATCAGCCTCGACGGGTCGACCCTCGTCGATTCCGGTGGCAGAGTCGAGGGCGGCGACCGCGCAGCTCGAGTCGACCTCCCGTCGCACCGGCGCGGAGTCTCGGTGCTGCGGCAGGACGCCCTGCTGTTCCCGCACCTGAGCGTGCTCGAGAACGTCGCGTTCGGTCCGCGCAGTGCCGGTCTCGGTGCACGACGCTCCCGGGAGATCGCTCGCGAGTGGCTCGGTGAGGTCGACGGGCTGGCGCTTGCCGACCGGGCGCCCGCTTCACTCTCGGGCGGGCAGGCTCAGCGCGTCGCGGTGGCGCGGGCGCTCGCATCCGATCCCCGCCTGCTTCTCCTCGACGAGCCCCTCGCCTCTCTCGACGTCGCGGCCGCGCCGGAGATCAGGCGGATGCTGCGCGCCGAGCTCGAGGACCGCACAGCCCTCATCGTGACGCACGACATCCTCGACGCCCTCCTGCTCGCCGACCGCGTGATCATCCTCGACGGAGGATCGATCGTGGAGGAGGGACCCACGCGGAACGTGTTCGAGCGCCCGCGGACGCGGTTCTCCGCGGACCTCGCCGGACTCGACCTGCTGCTCGGCACCGCGACACCGCGGGGCCTGCGGCTCGACGACGGCACGCTCATCCGCGGCGAGGGCGCCGACCTGCTCGACGACGGTGCGGCCGCCGCAGCGGCCATCCGCTCGACGGCGGTGACGGTCACCGTCGGCGCCCCCGCGAGCGACGCCGGGGCATCGGGGAACGACGCCGGGTCGTCGGTGACGTCGAGCATCATCGACCTCGAACCGCGCGGCGGCCTCGTGCGCGTGAGGTCGGCGCTGCTCTCCGCCGACGTCGCGCCCTCCGTGATCGTCGACCTCGGCCTCGCGGCGGGCATGACGGCGACCTTCTCGATCGCCCCCGAGGCGGTTCGGATCTACGGGGTGTGACGGTGAGCGCGCGCTCGACGCTCACGGCGGCACGCCGCTCCCCGGGGAGTGGCGGGCGCGGGGCGCATAATGGCTCTCCCCGGGCGGAGCGCGTAGCCGCAGACATCCGCCCCCGTCGCACAGGAGAGACATGGCTGCCAGCCGCAAACCGATCGACGCCATTCGCGGATCTCTGGGCCAGCTCGCGGGGCAGCTCAACGTTCCGGGCTCGGAGCGGGTCGAGGAACTCGTGACCGGGCGACCGCGGTCGACACGGCCGCTCGCCGAGGTTCAGGCCGAACTCGCCGCGCTCGTCGGTCTCGAGACCGTGAAGGAGCAGGTGCAGACGCTCGTCGCGTTCTTGCAGGTGCAAGCGAGCCGCAAAGCGCACGGGCTTCCCGAGGTGGCCACATCTCAGCACCTCGTCTTTCTCGGCAACCCCGGCACCGGAAAGACCACGGTCGCGAGGCTCCTCGCGGAGATGTATCGCGCGGTCGGGCTGCTGCAGCGCGGGCACCTCGTCGAGGTGGACCGCTCCGCCCTCGTCGGGCAATTCGTGGGGGCGACCGCGATCAAGACGGATCGGGTCATCCGTCGCGCGCTCGACGGAGTGCTCTTCATCGACGAGGCATACGCGCTCTCGCCCGAGGACGGCCGGATGGACTTCGGCCCCGAGGCGATCGAGGTTCTCCTCAAGCGCATGGAAGACCACCGCCACCGACTCGTCGTGATCGTGGCCGGCTACCCCCGGCTCATGGAGTCGTTCTTGCTCTCGAACCCCGGTCTGCGCTCGCGGTTCGCGCGCGAGATCACCTTTCCCGACTATTCGGTCGGCGAGCTCGAAGCGATCTTCAGCACGACCCTGCGCCAGCATGAATACGCGCTCGAGCCGGGCGCCGACCAGGTGCTGCGGCGCATCCTCGCCGGACTCCACGCCGGTGAGGACTCCGGAAACGCACGATTCGCTCGCACGCTCTTCGAGCAGGCGATCAATCGTCAGGCCCTCCGACTGTCGCTCGACGGGGAGCGCGGCCTCGACGATCTCGACCGCGACGCGGTGGTGACGCTGACGGCGGGCGACCTCGGCGGCGCAGCGGAGGCACTCGGAGAGACCCCGACATCCGACGGTGGTCCCTCGCGCTGGTGGCGCTGGTTGAACTGAGCCGAACGGATGTTTTCGGGGCGCTGATACGGGGTCTGGTTCAGGCTTTCCGACTGGCGTGATCGAGGCGTCGAATGTCGGTGGTCGGGTGTTGTCTTGGAGCATGAAGTTCGAGGAACTGACTGGTCAGCTGGAGGTTTCGCTATCCGGCGACAGTCACCTGCTGCACGTCGAGCTCGACCCTGCCATGGCCGAGATCGAGCGCGGCGACGCGCTCCTGGATGACCTTCAACTCGTGCAACGCGACGAAGCGAGGCTCGCCGCG
>NZ_JBKIWO010000003.1:0-177299 GCF_046600695.1 Marisediminicola sp. LYQ85 | reverse complement strand
GCCACTCGAATCCGAGTTTTTCCATGACCCAGACGAGCTCGTTCGGCAACATCATTCCCACGGTCGCACCACCTCCACGATGACCCTACGGTCGCACCACACCACACACCATGGGGAGAAGTCCCCATCCGCAGACCAGGCCAGACGCCGGTGCTCCCATTCTCCCCACAGGTGCGTGCGGCAGAGCAGCCCCCGCACGGGGGACTGGTCGGGCCATGCTCGATGGGATTGACTGAGCACGCTGGCCGGGGACGGGGTCGGCCTACTGCCGTGCCGCATCGTCAAGCTGCGTGCCGCCCGATGTGCCCGGAGGGGGGTTCCGTGGCCAATCTGACCGACATTCTCATCGTGCGCGGCGTCCTGCCGATCGAACACCTCGACACGCTTCGTCGCGACGAAGACGAGATGGCCGCCGTGCGCGCTCTCGTCGACAGCGGGGTTGTCACCGAACTCCAGTTCGCGTCTGCCCTCGCGGAGAAGCTCCGGTTGCCGTTCGTCGAATTGACGGAGTACGCCGTCGATCGCATGGCGATCTCGCTCGTGCCCGCCGCCGTCTGCCGTCGCTACGGGGTGCTCCCGATCGCGATCGAATCCGACCGCCTGACCCTCGCGATGGTCGACCCCGGCAACGTCTTCGCTCTCGACGACGTGCGCTCGGCGGCACGCATGAACATCACTCCCGTGGTCGCCGAACGCGGCGACCTCCTCGCCGCGATCGACCGCTTCCACCGCGCCGACGGCGAGCTGAGCGACCTCACCTCGGCGATCGAAGAGGACTCGACTCCGGCCGAGACCGAACTCTCGATGGGGGAGACCGCAGACGACGACGCCCCGATCGTGCGGTTCGTGAACCTCATCGTGAGTCAGGCGATCCAAGACCGGGCTTCAGACATCCACATCGAACCGAGCGAGCACGACCTGCGCGTGCGCTATCGCATCGACGGTGTGCTGCACGAGATGCAACGTGCACCCAAATCGATTCAGAACGGTGTGATCTCGAGGCTCAAGATCATGAGCGACATCGACATCTCGGAGCGCCGGCGCCCCCAAGACGGTCGGATGTCGATCCGTCACGCGAGCCGCACGATCGACCTGCGGGTCGCGACCCTGCCGACCGTGTGGGGCGAGAAGATCGTCATGCGCATCCTCGACAACGCCGAGTCGGACATGAAGCTCAGCGACCTCGGTCTGCTCGACTACAACGCCGAAGCGTTCCGGAGCTCGTACACGAAGCCCTACGGCATGATCCTCGTCACGGGCCCGACAGGGTCGGGCAAGTCGACCACGCTCTACACGACGCTCCACACCGTCTCGCGCCCCGAGATCAACGTCATCACGGTCGAAGACCCGGTGGAATACCGGATGCCGGGCATCAACCAGGTGCAAGTGAACCCCAAAGCGGGGCTCACCTTCGCGAGCGCGCTGAGGTCGATCCTGCGATCCGACCCCGACGTCGTGCTGCTCGGTGAGATCCGCGACCACGAGACCGCGCAGATCGCCATCGAGGCGTCACTCACGGGCCACCTCGTGCTCTCGACCCTGCACACCAACGACGCCCCGAGCGCTGTGACGCGACTCACCGAGATGAACATCGAGCCGTTTCTCGTCGGCTCGGCCCTCGACTGTGTCGTCGCGCAGCGACTCGCGCGACGCTTGTGCAGTCGCTGCAAGGGTGCCTACCAGCACGATGCCGGCGAGTTGCTCAACCTCCGGGTCGGGTTCGACCCCGCGGCGCCTCCGCCCGTGCTCTACCGACCGGTCGGATGCACGCACTGCTCCAACACGGGCTACCGCGGGCGCATCGCCATCCACGAGGTCATGCTCGTGACCGAAGACATCGAGCGCCTCGCCGTCGCGAGGGCGTCGAGTGCCGAGATCGGCGCGGTCGCGCGGTCACAGGGGATGCTGACGCTCCGCGAAGACGGCTGGGCCAAGGCCAAGCTCGGGCACACATCGATCGAAGAGATTCTGAGGGTCGTGGCGTGACCACGCGGGGGGAGCACGAATGACGAATCCGATCTACGAGATTCCGGTCACCGGCGGGGGCCAGGGCGACCTGTGGGAGGTGTCGCAGCAGGCGGCGAGGGCTGCCGAGCAGTCGACGGTCGAGCGCGGTGCGCCCACGGTGCCCGCCCCCGGCTCGTTCGCCGAAGCACCGCGCGGCGCGGCGGCTCCGGCGCCGGCTCCTCGGCTCGACCCCGACTACGACCGCCCGACGACACCGTCGACGATCGACCCGGGCGTCGATGCGCCCCGACGCCCCCGCGGCTCGAGTTCGACTCCCGACCCCGACCTGCTGTTCGCGCTCGAAGAGGTGCTGCGACTCAAGGCGTCGGACCTCCACGTGACGGTCAAAGCGCCGCCCATGCTCCGCGTCGACGGCGGGCTCACGCCTCTCCCCGACACCCCGGTGTGGACCCGCGAGAAGGTCACGTCGGCTCTCCGCAGCATCCTGACCCCGGCGCAAGCGGCGACCTTCGACGAGGAGCTCGAGCTCGACTTCGCGTTCACCCTCTCGGTCAACGCGCGATTCCGCGTGAACTTCTACCAGCAGCGCGACGCGATGGGTGCCGCGTTCCGTCTCATCCCCACCGAGATCAAGCAGCTCAAAGATCTGGGTGTTCCGGATGCCGTCGCCCAGTTCGCCGAGCTGCCACGCGGGCTCGTGCTCGTGACGGGCCCGACCGGGTCGGGCAAGTCGACGACGCTCGCGGGGCTCGTCGACCTCGTCAACCGCACGCGGGCCGACCACATCATGACGGTCGAAGATCCGATCGAGTTCTTGCACCAGAACCACAAGTCGGTCGTCAACCAGCGCGAGGTCGGCAACGACACCCACAGTTTCGCAAACGCGCTCAAGCACGTGTTGCGGCAAGACCCCGACGTCATCCTCATCGGCGAGCTCCGCGACCTCGAGACCATCTCGGTGGCGCTCACAGCCGCCGAGACCGGCCACCTCGTGTTCGCGACCCTGCACACGCAATCGGCGTCGCAGACGATCGACCGCGTCATCGACGTGTTCCCTCCCCACCAGCAGGGGCAAGTGCGCACGCAGCTCTCCGCGACGCTGCAGGGGGTCATCTGCCAAACGCTCGTGAAGAAGGCGAGCGGCAAGGGCCGTGTCGTGGCGACCGAGATCATGGTGTCGACACCCGCGATCGCGAACCTCATCCGCGAGGGCAAGACCTTCCAGATCCCTTCGGCGCTTCAGGCCGGGCGCAGCATCGGCATGCAGACCATGGACAACCACCTCGCCGACCTCGTCAACTCGGGAGAGGTGACCCACGAGGCTGCGATCGAGAAGGTGAGCGACACCGCGAGTTTCGCCCAGCTCGTGAGACGGTCGCCGTCGGGCGGCGGTGCGGGCGGCGGCATGGGCGGCTCGTCGCTCGGCTCCGCAGGGTTCAACCACGACCTCGGGGCGGGCTACTGATGACGGTCACCGTCCAGTCGTTCAGCTACAAGGGTCGGGATGCGAGCGGCAAGCTCGTGAAAGGCAAAATTGATGCCGCAAGCGAGAGCGTCGTGGTCTCGCGACTGCGCACGATGGGCCTCACGCCGGTGTCGATCGACGAGGCCGGCACGGGCCTCAACCGGGAGATCTCCCTCGGCGCCTTCGAGAAGCAAGTGGGGCTCAAAGACCTCGCGGTCATGAGTCGTCAACTCGCGACGATGATGTCGGCGGGACTCTCGCTCCTGCGTGCCATCTCCATCCTCGCCGCGCAGACCGAGAACAAGACTCTCGCCAAAACCCTCGTGGCGGTGCGCGGGCAGGTGGAGGGCGGGTCGTCGCTCTCCGAGTCGCTCGGCAAGCACAAGCAGGTCTTCCCGCCGCTCATGGTGCACCTCGTCAAGGCGGGGGAGACCGGCGGTTTCCTCGACCAGGCGCTCGAGTCGGTCGCCGCGACGTTCGAATCCGACGTCAAACTGCGGGCGACCATCAAGTCGGCGCTCACGTATCCCGTGGTCGTGCTCATGATGGCCGTCGTGGCGGTCATCGGCATGCTCATCTTCATCGTGCCCGTGTTCGAGCAGATGTTCGCCGACCTCGGTGGCGAGCTGCCGTTGCCGACCCAGGTTCTCGTCGTGCTCTCGAAGGCGATGGTGTGGCTCGGCCCGCTGCTCGTCGTGCTCATCGTCGCGTTCGTCTTCTGGTGGCGCAAGAACAAGAACACCGATCGGGTGCGCAGCATCGTCGACCCGTGGCGCCTCAAGATGCCCGTCTTCGGCGACCTCTTCAGCAAGGTGGCGATCGCCCGGTTCACGCGCAACTTCGCGACCATGACGGGGTCGGGTGTGCCCGTGCTGCAGTCGCTCGCGATCGTCGGCGACACGTCGGGCAACTGGGTCATCGAGAAGGCCCTGCAGAATGTCGCCGAGTCGGTGCGTTCGGGCAGGACGATCGCCGAACCGCTCGCCGAGGAGCCGATGTTCCCGTCGATGGTCACGCAGATGATCGCCGTCGGCGAGGATTCGGGCGCGCTCGAACAGATGCTGCACAAGATCGCCGACTTCTACGACGACGAGGTGCAGTCGACGACCGAGCAACTCACGGCGCTCATCGAGCCGCTCATGATCGGGGTCATCGGTGTGGTAATCGGCGGCATGATCGTGGCGCTCTACATGCCCGTGTTCTCCATCTTCGAGCAGGTCGGCTGACCCTCCCGCGCGTGTCGCCGGGGCGTACCCCTTCTGGCAACTTCTGTACCCCTCGCAATGGGGGTGCGTTTTCGGCCAAGTCCCCCCGTTCGGGTGATTCCCAGGATGGCGGCCGTAGCGAAACATGGTCTGCGGGGGTCGAAACGACACGGGGGACCTCCTCTCCACTCACTTTGGACGGACAGGAAAACACGCATCATGATCACAGCAATCCACAAGTCGATGGCAGCCAAGCGCGACGCACTCAAGAACGAAGACAAGGGATTCACCCTCATCGAGCTCCTCGTCGTCGTGCTCATCATCGGCATCCTCGCGGCCATCGCGATCCCCGCGTTCCTCGGGCAGCAGAACCAGGCGCGCGACGGCGCAGCGAAGTCCGACCTCGGCAGCGCGAAGGTTGCTCTCGTGTCGTACGCCACGTCGAACAACGGTGAATACACGACGACCGTCGGAGACCTCGACGACTACGGATACGAGGGCACTGAGGGAGTCGAGCTGATCATTGACAGCGCGTCCTCGGATGGGTTCTGCCTCGAAGCAACATCCGAGACTGACACCGTCTTCAGCATCACCGACGACTCGGGCGTCGCCGAAGCAGAATGTGGCGCAGTGGAGCCCGTAACTCCGGAGTGATCTCGTCACATTGGTGACACTCGTGGGGCGCCGCTGACGCGGCGCCCCACTTCACGTTCCACCACCCGACATCCGATCCGAGGGGGCTCAATCGCATGGCTAGCACTGCACACGAGCAAGTCGCCTCAAACGAAGAGGGCATGGGACTCGCGGAGATCGTTGTGGCCATGTTCATCCTCGGCATCCTCGCCCTGGCGTTCCTGCCCCTTCTGGTCCAGGGAATGAAGCTTTCGGTGACCAACGCAACATTGGCGACAGCGACGCAGTACGTGCAGCGCGAGATGGAAGAGGCGGGCCGCGTCGACACCTGCGAGGGTCTGGAGCTGCGGACAGGAACTACCACCACCGACGCCGCGGCAGACGCACGCGGAGTGTCGTACGTCATCGAGACGGTGGCAGAAACAGGTACCTGCTCGATGAGCTACCCCAACACCGTGCGGTTGAGTGTCGAGGTGTCGCGGGCGGACGACGCCGACAGCCTCCTCGCGGAGGCGACGACGTTGATCCTCGTCGTTGCGGCCAACTGATGAACGTGACGCTCGAAGACGGACGCGACCGTGGTCGTGACGCGATGGGTGATGAGCGTGGATTCACTCTCATCGAATTGCTCGTCTACAGCTTGCTGCTCTCCATCGTCGTCACCATCGTGGTGAGTATCTACCTCAGCTCGAACAGGGTGGAGCAGGAAGTCCGCCACTCAACAACGTCGACGACCGAGCTTCAGGTGGCCGTGTCATCCCTCGACTCGGGTGTGCGCAACGCTTCGGCTTTCGAATTGACGACGAGCGGCGCGAATGAATTGCTTCGAGCCCGGACTGCCGGGGGAGAAGAAGTATTGGACTGGCGCTGCACGGCCTGGTATTACGCCCCGGCTGGTGGGGGCAAGCTCTGGCAGCGGAGTTCTGCCGCTGCAATCAGCGATCCGTCGGCGACGGGCACCACCGACGGCTGGACGCTCCTGCTGAGCGGCGTGACGCCGAAAGTCGTGGGAGGCAGAATTTTCGCGGCCTCTAATAGAACCGTGGTGATCGACATGGGGATCACGTCTGAAGACGCCCCGAAATCTTTCATTCGCAGCGAAGTCAGTCAGAGAACACCCGGACAGGATGGTGGAGCGTGCTTTTGAGCATCCGTTCGAACTTCGCTGAGGCGATAACACGGCGCCGCGACGAAGGAGCCGCGCTCGTTGCCGTAATCGGTGTGATGGTGCTCGGTCTCATCGTGACGTCGCTCATCCTCGCCTCGGTCACCAGCGCGGTGGGCTTCACCTCGTTCACTCGCGCCGGTATGCAATCGCAAGCTGCGGCCGAGGCGGGCCTTGCCAAGGCCCAGTCGCAACTCATGACAGGCAACTGCACGGGAGGGACGTACTCCGGGGCCGACCCCGAGTACTCCGTCGTCGTGACCTATCGGGTGACCGACGGCGGCGAGTGGCTTGACGGTTGTCCGACGGTCCAAGCGACAGAGGTGAGACTGAAGTCGTCTGGAACGGCGCAATCGAGCGGTGTGACCAGCGCGGGTAACGATGTCTCGGTAGTCGAAGCGATATTCGCGGTAGAGAAAGAAGAGTCACTCAACGCGTCCGGACCAGCCGTCTATAACCACTCGAGCGGCGTTTCGATGAACGGGTTCACCTTGAACCCGGTGGACGGAAACGTGCCAGGCGTGACGTATAAGAACGGCAACTTCATCTGCGCGGGAAACACCTTCATTAGGGGGAGCGTGACTGTCGACACCGGTGGAGCGACCCTGAGTGGGGACTGTCGGATCGAGGGCGACCTCATCGCTGCAGGTGCGGTCACAATCGAGAGCACGGGCAGTGTCGGGGGGACTGTCATCGCAGCTGGGGTCGCAAGTGGCCTGAGCTTCAAGCAGGACAATCAGGGGTCCACGATTGGTGGCGACGTCATCACCGCGGGCCCCGTTCATGTGAGGGGAACGGTTACTGGCGACATCGTTGCCGGCCCGACCGGAGGCTCGTCTCGCATGACCGGGACGACTCGAATTGGGGGAGACCTCACCGTCGCAGGCACGCTCTACTTGGAGACCTGTGCGTCCTGCACCTCGGCGCAAGTAGTGAGCACGCTCAAGTCCGCCTCGCGCCTCGGCGGGGTGGGCACCTTTGGGCGGACAGGGCTAGTCGTTCCCAGTCGTCCACCTGTGCCTGAGTGGGTTGATTTTGGTTACGACCCGAGCAAGTGGATCGCGTCGGACGGACTTCCCTACGCAGTGATATCGGTTGCGTCGACCGACTGTAACTGGTCGTGGGAGGGAAGCCCGGGAATCGCCAAGCTTCGCCAGGCCCTCGCTTCGCCCAGACCGGTGATATTGGATGCGCGCGCGTGTCAAGTCAGCATGTATTTCCCGGAGAACCCCAAACTCACGAGCGACCTCGTAATCTTCGCGAAAGGCTTCGACGGAGGTTCGAACGTCTGGAGTTCGCGAACGTCAGACTCGAAGAAGCTGTGGTTCATCTCGCCCGACGAGGTGAAGGATGGGAGCCCCCCGGGAACGTGCCCCGGGAGTAACTTCGTCTTCAGTTCGGGCTTCAGAATCTCCACGTCCGTAGCCGCCCTCGTGTACACGCCATGTGTGATTCATAACTCGAGCACGACGTGGCGAGGCCAGATGTACGCGAAGGAAGTTGTCATGCACGGAAGCATCACCCTGAACTATGTGCCCATCGGACTCCCCGGAGTCAACCTCTCTGAAGGAGCCGGCGAAGAGCCCCCTGCCGGGGCATCCACCTACCGGCAGCCGACCTCAGTCCGTGATCTGTCTGATGAGTGACGGCGCAGCATTGTCAATCGAGAGAGTCCAATGAGCGCGAACGTCGTCGGCATCGACATCGGAGCGACGAGCGTGCGCGCCGTCGAAGTGAAGAAGGCCGGAAAAGCGAAGCCGACGATTGTGCGACAGCACGAGATGCCGCTCCCCGAGGGGTCGGTGAGGCGCGGCGAGGTGATCGAGGCATCCGCCGTCACCGAGTCGATCAAGCGACTCTGGTCGACGGGCAAATTCTCGAGCAAGAACGTCGTGATCGGCATGGGTGGGCCGCGTGTTCTCAGTCGCGACCTGCAGATGCCCCGCACCCCGCTCGCGCAGATCCGCGAGGCGCTGCCCTTCCACGTGCAAGACATGCTGCCCGTGCCCGTCGAAGAGACGCTGCTCGACTTCTACCCCATCTCCGAGGCGCAGGACGAGAACGGACCCGTTGTGAGGGGCCTGCTCGTCGCTGCGATCAAGGAGGCGGTCACCTCCAACATCTCCGCGGTCACGGGAGCGGGGCTCACCCCCGTCGGAGTCGACCTCATCCCGTTCGCGCTCGCCCGCAGTCTCGCGCCCGCGACGGTGTCCGGCCTCTCCGCGGTCGTGAGCATCGGCGCAAACACGACCAACGTCGTCATCGTGCTCGACGGCGTGCCGCAGTTCGTGCGCATCATCGCCGCAGGAAGCGACGACACGACACGGGCGCTCGCGAGTCGACTCGAGATCAGCGCCCCGGAAGCCGAAGCAATCAAACGCGAGATGGGCCTCGGCGCCGGCGTGGTGCCGCCCGAGCGCCGACTCGCTCTCGAGATCGTCTACGAGACGGTCGGAGAACTGCTCACGAGCATCCGCAACACGC
Source organism: Marisediminicola sp. LYQ85 (assembly GCF_046600695.1). Classification (NCBI taxonomy): domain Bacteria; kingdom Bacillati; phylum Actinomycetota; class Actinomycetes; order Micrococcales; family Microbacteriaceae; genus Marisediminicola; species Marisediminicola sp. LYQ85. The sequence goes on along the minus strand of NZ_JBKIWO010000003.1, from coordinate 168,379 downwards.
TCACCTTCTATACGAACACCAAACCCGGCAACCCCCTGCAGCGCATCCTGCTGTCGGGCGGAGGTGCGCAGATGCTCGGTCTCGGCGACGCGCTCACCGAGCTCGCCTCGGTGCCGGTCGAGCGTCCCGACGCGCTCGCCGGTGCACGCACCGACCGCGGTGCGGCGAACAGCGGAGACGGCATGCTCACGGCATACAGCCTGGTCGCGGGGGGAACAGCATGAGCAAGAAGACGAACACCGCCCTCGTGCTCGGGGGAGTGCCGCGCGCAGACCTCCTCCCTCCCGAAGTGCACGCTCGCGCGAAGTCACGGCGCACGAGGCAGATGCTCGCGATCGCCGTCGTGTCGGCGCTCGCCGCGGTCGGGGGAACCTATGCCGCCGCGACCCTGCGAACGGCTTCGGCCCAGATGGAGCTCGCCGCAGAACAGGAGCGCACCGCCCAGCTGCTCGCCGAGCAACTGCTCTACGCCGACGCGACGACGATCGCGGGACTCGTGTCGACCGTGAGCGACGCTCGCACCCTGGCCGTCTCGACCGAGGTGCTGTGGGGAGACCTCACCGACCAGATCGTGAGCTACCTGCCCGACGGCGTGACGCTGTCGTCAGGAACCCTCACCTCGAGAGCGCCGTGGGAGGCAGAACTCGTGCCCGCCGGCCCGCTGCGCTACGCGCACGTCGCCCGAATGAGCATCGTCTTCGAAAGCGCCTCGGTCATCGACGTCACCGACCTCGTGAGGCGGATGTCGGCGCTCACCGGCTTCACCGACGCGACCCCCGACATCCTCACCTACGCCGACGGTGTCTACTCGACGACCATCGCCGTGACCGTCGACGCCGACGCCCTGTCTGGCCGCTTCGGCGCGGATTCCGAAGGCGGGGAGCCCGACGATGCCACGTCTGACGGCGCGGATGCACCTGTCGAGGGCGCTGTCGAGCCCGCGGCCGAAAGCGAGGACGGCGAATGACCGAACGCATTTGGCTCATCGGCGCGTCACTTCTCATCGTTGCGATCGTCGCACTCGGGTGGCTGCTCGGAATCTCGCCCCAGGTCACGGCCGCGGATGAGGCGAGGGCCGAGAAAGAGGGGGTCGAGCAGCAGAACGCTGCTCAAGAGATCGCGCTCATCCAGCTGCGCGACCAGTTCGAGAACATGGACGTGCTCGAAGATCAGCTCTCCGAACTCGAATCGCAGATCCCGCCTCGTCAAGACTTCGATGTGTTCCTCGACGACATCGTGGGCCTCGCGAGTGACGCAGGCGTGGCGCTGACGGGCTTCACGGCCTCCGAAGCGCTCGCCTACGCGAGCGAAGCAGAGGGGGACGCCGCGCCCGCGGACCCCACGGTGGCCGCGACCGGCACGTTCACGATCCCCATCACCATCAGCCTCGAAGGCTCCCCGCAGCAGATCCTCGACTTCACCGCCGCCGTGCAGGAGTCGACGCGGCTTACCCTCGTGACGAACGTCACGTTCTCGAGCGGGGACGGGGCGGCAGGCACCGTCACCGGACACCTCTTCGTTGTGCGTGGTTCGGCGGGCGCGACGGCGATCGACGAGGACGTCGCCAGCGAAACCCCGGCCGACGCCGCGCCCGCCGACTGACGACCCGTGCTCGCCGCATACCTCCTCGTCGTCATCGGGCTCCTCGGGCTCGCGATCGGCTCCTTCCTCAACGTCGTCATCTGGCGTGTTCCCCGCGGCGAATCGCTCAGCCGCCCGCCGAGCGCGTGCCCCCGGTGCGGCCACCGCATCCGCTGGCACGACAACATCCCGGTTCTCGGATGGGTGCTGTTGCGTGGCCGGTGTCGCGACTGCGGCGAACCGATCTCGGTGCGCTACCCGGTCGTCGAGGCGGCCACAGGTGTGCTCTTCGTTCTCGTGGCCCTGCGGTTCGGGCTCGAGACGCCCGGTGTTCTCGCCCTCCCCGCCTACCTCTACTTCGCGGCCGTCTCGGTGGCGCTCGCGCTCATCGACCTCGACACCCGTCGCCTGCCCAACGTCATCGTGCTGCCGTCGTGGGTCGTGGGTGTCGTGCTGCTGGGCGGCGCGAGTGCGCTCGCGGGGGAGTGGGATGCCCTCATCCGCGCCCTCATCGGCGCGGCGGCGCTCTTCGTCTTCTACCTCGTTCTCGCGCTCGCCGTGCCTCGAGGCATGGGTCTCGGCGACGTCAAACTCGCGTTCGTCATCGGCCTCCACCTCGCGTGGATCGGGTGGGACGCCCTCGCGGTCGGGGCCTTCGGCGCCTTCCTCCTCGGCGGCCTCTTCTCGCTCGGGCTCCTCGCGAGCGGGCGCGCCGGCCGCAAGTCGGGAATCCCGTTCGGCCCCTGGATGATCCTGGGAGCGTTCCTCGGAATCTTCTTCGGCAGACCGCTCGCATCCGGATATCTCGCTCTCGTCGGACTCGCCTAGCGCAGCCACGGCCCAAACGGGTGCCCGTTGCTAGGGTGAAGTCGGCGACGGACCAGCCGCCGAGACTTTTCCTGAGGAGTGCCCCCGTGAGTGAATTCGACGACAAGCGCCCCGAAGACGGCCCACCCCCGCTCGTGCCGCCGCCCGTGCGGTCGAACGACAGCACCGCGACCACCAACGACACGACGTCGACCGACGCCACCCCCGCGAGCAGCGACACGCCGCTCTTCGTCGAGCCGGGAGACACCCCGGCGCCTGCCACAGATGACGCCCCCGCACGCGACACGACCGCAGACGACAGCGCCGCGCAGGATGCCGCGGCGACCGATGCGGCCGCACACGACAGTGCCGTCAACCAGACCGCCGCGAACGAGGCCGCGGTGACCGAGACGGCCGCCTACGACACCACGGCATACGACGAGTCGGCGACGACCGCGGCCACGGCATCCGCCCCCGAGGCCACGCCGGTCTCTGAGACCACGCCGGTGTCTGCGGCGACGCCACCGCCCGTCGCCGTGCCCGTCGCGGCCAGCGCGCCCGCACCGGTCGCGCGCGATCAGCAGCCCGACTACTCCGCTCAGCCCGCCGCTGCGCAGCAGCCGAACCCCTACGCGCAGCAGCCGAACCCCTACGCTCAGCAGCCACCGCAGAGCAACCCCTACGCTCAGCAGCAGCAGCAGCAGCCGCCGCAGCGCTCGTTCATCCCACCGCCCGTCGAGCCGAAGAAGAAGGGCAACCGCGGCCTCGGTTCGCTCATCGCGGTGCTCTCGGTCGTGATCTTCGCGGCCATCTACGTGGCTGTCACGATGCTCATCGTCGCCGTGACCGCACCGCAGCAGTCGGTCACCGAGGCGCTCACGCTCTTCCTCGTCGAGCCTCTGTTCTACGTTCCCGTTCTCTTCTTCGTGGTCGGGTTCGTCATCGTCGTTCTCCTCGTCAACCGCGCGAGCTGGTGGGCTTTCGTGCTCGGCAGCCTCTTCGTCGGCGCCCTCGTCTACTTCGGCACCATCGGGGTTCAGCTGCTGCTCGACAATGTGCTCGAAGACACTCCGGCGCAGGCATCCGCTCGGTTCGTCGGTTACGCCGTCAACCCCTATGTGATCGCCGCGGGGCTCGTCGCTCGCGAGGTCTCGATGTGGATCGGTGCGGCCATCAGCTCGCGCGGACGCCGCGTCAAGGCCAAGAACATCGAGGCGCGCAACGAATACGAGCGTGCCGCCGCCCAGCACCGGGCGGAGTATGAGCGCGGCTACGCCTCCGCCTGACGACCGTCGGCCGGGCGGCCCGGAATCCCCGATCCCCGCCCGCCCGATCCTCACCGTCATGGCGGTCGTGCTCACCGCCGCACTCCTCGTGTTCGTCTACGGCTTCGAGAGCCTGATCTTCGATCGCGACGTGATCACCCAGGCGGATGCGGGCACGCTCACCGGGCCACTCATGTTCGTCGCGGTGCTCGCCGTCGTGGCACGCGCCGTCGGCGCACCGCGCGCACAGTCGATCCGAACCCGCGCGATCGGCGCGGGAGTCGCGGCCGTGCTCATCGGACCCGCCGTCGGAGCGATCGTCTACTCGCTCGTGCGCACCCAGATCGCCGTCATTCCGGTGTTCTTCGCCAACTACGTCGTGAGTCCATTCGTGCTGTCGTCGGGTGTCGTCGCCGGCCTCGTCGTCCTCGTCGCGGGCCACCTCGACGCCCGTCGCTGACGAGGCTCGAGACACCGCCGACATTTGACCGTCCCGAGTCGACGGGCTACAGTTGGCAGAGGTGTGTTCTGTCGTGCGCCCGCACCGTCGAAAGACGGAGAAGCGCACGGGATCCACTGATCGATGTTGGGCCCGCTGCTCCACGAGGAGCAGGAGCCCCCACGGCATACCCACCATTCACGCCGCTCGACCCTCTCGCGAGAGAAGGTGCCGAGAGCGAGGTGGGTCCATCTGAACTCGACTCACCCGGTGACGGGCACGGTCGAATGCAAGCAACACCTGTCACCGTGCAGTCATCACAAGGAGTAATCAGTGCCAACTATTCAGCAGTTGGTCCGGAAGGGCCGCAGCCCCAAGGTCGTCAAGACCAAGGCGCCCGCCCTCAAGGCCAACCCCCAGCAGCGCGGCGTGTGCACCCGCGTCTACACGACCACCCCGAAGAAGCCGAACTCGGCTCTGCGCAAGGTCGCCCGAGTCAAGCTCAGCAACGGCACCGAGGTCACCGCCTACATCCCCGGTGAGGGCCACAACCTCCAGGAGCACTCGATGGTGCTCGTGCGTGGCGGTCGAGTCAAAGACCTCCCCGGTGTGCGCTACAAGATCGTGCGCGGCGCGCTCGACACCCAAGCAGTCAAAAACCGCAAGCAGGCTCGCAGCCGCTACGGAGCGAAAATGGACAAGAAGTAATGCCTCGTAAAGGACCAGCACCGAAGCGTCCCGTCATCGCGGACCCGGTCTACGGAGCCCCCATCGTCAGCCAGCTCGTCAACAAGATCCTTCTTGACGGCAAGAAAGGCCTCGCCGAGAAGATCGTCTACGACGCTCTCGCCGGAGTCTCCTCGAAGAACGGTGCGGATGCCGTCGTCACGCTCAAGAAGGCGCTCGACAACGTCCGTCCGACCATCGAGGTCAAGAGCCGCCGCGTCGGTGGCTCGACCTATCAGGTGCCCGTCGAGGTCAAGCCGCACCGCGCGAACACTCTCGCGCTTCGCTGGTTGACCACGTACGCGAAGGGTCGTCGTGAGAAGACGATGACCGAGCGCCTCACCAACGAGATCCTCGACGCGTCCAACGGCCTCGGTGCCGCGGTCAAGCGTCGTGAAGACACTCACAAGATGGCCGAATCCAACAAGGCCTTCGCGCACTACCGCTGGTAACTATCGCGCTCACCGCGTCGGTCGGCTTCGAGGTGACTCGGGCCGACCGGCGCGGAAGTGTGGCAGTCCAGACATCCAGATCCACAACTTTTCGGAGGAACTCCGTGGCACAAGACGTGCTCACCGACCTGAACAAGGTCCGCAACATCGGCATCATGGCTCACATCGATGCCGGTAAGACCACAACCACCGAGCGAATCCTGTTCTACACGGGTATCACTCACAAGATCGGTGAAGTCCACGACGGCGCAGCCACGATGGACTGGATGGCGCAAGAGCAAGAGCGCGGCATCACCATCACGTCCGCCGCCACGACCTGTTTCTGGAACAAGAACCAGATCAACATCATCGACACCCCGGGCCACGTCGACTTCACGGTCGAGGTCGAGCGCTCGCTTCGCGTGCTCGACGGTGCGGTCGCCGTGTTCGACGGCAAGGAGGGCGTCGAGCCCCAGTCCGAGACCGTCTGGCGCCAGGCCGACAAGTACGACGTTCCCCGCATCTGTTTCGTCAACAAGATGGACAAGCTCGGAGCCGACTTCTACTACACGGTCGACACGATCGTGAAGCGCCTCGGCGCGAAGCCCCTCGTCATCCAGCTTCCGATCGGATACGAGAGCTCGTTCGAGGGCATCGTCGACCTCGTCGAGATGCGCGCCCTCACGTGGCGCGGCGACTCGAAGGGTGACGTCGCGCTCGGCGCGAAGTACGAGATCGAGGAGATCCCCGCCGACCTCGTCGAGAAGGCCAACGAGTACCGCGCGCAGCTCATTGAGGTCGTCGCCGAAACCGATGACGCGCTCCTCGAGCGCTTCATGGAGGGTGACACCGACTTCACGGTCGCCGAGATCAAAGCTGCGATCCGCAAGCTCACCATCTCGAGCCAGATCTACCCCGTGCTCTGCGGTTCGGCGTTCAAGAACCGCGGCGTGCAGCCGATGCTCGACGCCGTCGTGGACTACCTTCCGACCCCGCTCGACGTGCCCGCTGTCGAAGGACACGACGTGCGCGACGAGACTGTCGTCATCGAACGTCACCCCGACCCGAAAGACCCGTTCGCGGCTCTCGCGTTCAAGGTCGCGGTTCACCCGTTCTTCGGTCGCCTCACCTACATCCGCGTCTACTCCGGCACCATCGAGAGCGGATCGGGCGTGATGAACTCCACGAAGGGCAAGAAGGAGCGCATCGGCAAGATCTTCCAGATGCACGCCAACAAGGAGAACCCGGTCGAGAGCGTCACCGCCGGTCACATCTACGCGGTCATCGGCCTCAAAGACACGACCACGGGAGACACCCTCTCTGACTCGTCAGCTCAGGTCGTTCTCGAGTCGATGACGTTCCCCGAGCCCGTCATCGAGGTCGCGATCGAGCCGAAGACGAAAGCCGACCAGGAGAAGCTGGGTGTCGCCATCCAGAAGCTCGCTGAAGAGGACCCCACGTTCCGCACCGAGCAGAACCAGGACACCGGTCAGACGGTCATCAAGGGAATGGGCGAGCTCCACCTCGACATCCTCGTCGATCGCATGAAGCGCGAGTTCAACGTCGAGGCCAACGTCGGTAAGCCCCAGGTGGCCTACCGCGAGACGATCCGCCGCATCGTTGCGAAGCACGACTACACGCACAAGAAGCAGACCGGTGGTTCGGGTCAGTTCGCGAAGGTCCAGATCTCGCTCGAGCCTCTCGAGGTCACGGCAGACACGATCTACGAGTTCGACAACAAGGTCACCGGTGGCCGCATCCCTCGCGAGTACATCCCGTCGGTCGACGCCGGAATCCAAGACGCCCTCCAGGTCGGTATTCTCGCCGGATACCCCATGGTCGGTGTCAAGGCGATCCTGCTCGATGGTGCTGCGCACGACGTCGACTCCTCGGAGATGGCGTTCAAGATCGCTGGTTCGATGGCGTTCAAGGAAGCGGCCCGCAAGGCCGATCCCGTGCTCCTCGAGCCGCTCATGGCCGTCGAGGTCCGCACGCCCGAGGAATACATGGGCGACGTCATCGGCGACCTGAACTCGCGTCGTGGACAGATCCAGTCGATGGAGGATGCCACGGGCGTCAAGGTCGTCAAGGCGAACGTCCCGCTGTCGGAGATGTTCGGCTACGTCGGAGACCTCCGGTCGAAGACCTCTGGTCGCGCCGTCTACTCGATGAGCTTCGACAGCTACTCGGAGGTGCCGCGCGCGGTCGCCGACGAGATCGTGCAGAAGAACAAGGGCGAATAGCTTCGCTATTCGCGGTCTGAGCTCCGGTGCTTGCGCCGGCGCGAAGATCGGCTGCGAGCGGCACGCGGTATGCGAGCCGCTCGCAGGCCGCCGGACAGACGATCCGGTGGCCCCCAATTCAAACTAAAAACGCACTTCTAGTAACATGAACATCACCCCAAAATCCCCGTAAGACGAGCGATCGAAATCCTTCGGTCGTGTGCTCTTACAACGAAGTCCTGAGGAGGACCCATTGGCGAAGGCAAAGTTCGAGCGGACTAAGCCGCACGTCAACATCGGCACCATTGGTCACGTCGACCACGGTAAGACCACGTTGACCGCGGCTATCACCAAGGTGCTGCATGACAAGTACCCCAATCTCAACACTGCTTCGGCGTTCGATCAGATCGACAACTCGCCCGAAGAGAAGCAGCGTGGAATCACGATCAACATCTCGCACGTCGAGTACCAGACGGAGAAGCGTCACTACGCTCACGTCGACGCCCCCGGCCACGCGGACTACATCAAGAACATGATCACGGGTGCTGCGCAGATGGACGGCGCGATCCTCGTGGTTGCGGCGACCGACGGCCCTATGCCCCAGACGCGTGAGCACGTGCTGCTCGCTCGCCAGGTCGGCGTGCCCTACATCGTCGTTGCTCTCAACAAGACCGACATGGTCGACGACGAGGAGATCCTCGAGCTCGTCGAGATCGAGGTTCGCGAGCTGCTCTCGAGCCAGGACTTCGATGGCGACAACGCCCCCGTCGTTCAGGTTTCGGCGCTCAAGGCCCTCGAGGGTGACGCCAAGTGGGCGGACACCGTCGCCGACCTCATGGACAAGGTCGACGAGTTCGTTCCCGAGCCCGTCCGCGAGACCGAGAAGCCCTTCCTCATGCCCGTCGAGGACGTCTTCACGATCACCGGTCGTGGAACCGTCATCACCGGTCGTGTCGAGCGTGGAATCCTCCACCCGAACGACGAGGTCGAGATCGTCGGAATCAAGGAGAAGTCGTCGAAGACGACCGTCACCGCGATCGAGATGTTCCGCAAGACCCTCGACGACGCCCGCGCCGGAGAGAACGTCGGTCTCCTGCTCCGTGGAACGAAGCGTGAAGACGTCGAGCGCGGTCAGGTCGTCGTCAAGCCCGGTTCGGTCACGCCGCACACCGAGTTCGAGGCGAACGCCTACATCCTCTCGAAGGATGAGGGTGGCCGTCACAACCCGTTCTACGCGAACTACCGTCCGCAGTTCTACTTCCGCACCACGGACGTCACGGGTGTCATCACGCTGCCCGAGGGCACCGAGATGGTCATGCCCGGTGACACCACCGAGATGACGGTCAACTTGATCCAGCCGATCGCCATGGAGGAGGGCCTCCGCTTCGCTATCCGCGAGGGTGGCCGCACCGTCGGTGCTGGCACGGTCGTCAAGATCCTCAAGTAGTACCTGCTCCACCGCTAGCGGGGTCGGCTCTTCGGAGCCGGCCCCGCTTTCGTTTTGCCGTGAGATCCGCTCGTGTCGCGTCGTCGGGCTCCCGCGTGTGGTGCGATAGGGCAATGCCTCGTCTCCGCCGCAGTGATTCGTCGGGCGCCGGTCTCAAGAGGGTCCGTTCCGGTCGCGGGTTCTCCTACCGCGACGCCGACGGCCGCGCCATCCGTGATCCCGATCTGCGGGCCCGCATCGAGCACCTCGCGATCCCCCCGGCCTGGACGGATGTCTGGATCGCCCCCTACCCGAACGGGCACGTGCAGGCGACGGGCGTCGACGCGGCGGGGCGCCGCCAGTACATCTACCACCCGACGTGGCGCGAACAGAAGGACCGCATCAAGTTCGATCGCGCGTTGCGTCTCGCCGAGTCGCTCCCGACCGCGCGGCGGCGGGTCACGATCGACCTGCGGAGCGAGGGGGCGACGCACACGCGAGCTTTGGCCACGGCGTTCCGCATGCTCGACACGGGCTCGTTGCGCATCGGCTCGGAGCGTTACGCGGAGTCGAACGGCAGCCACGGTCTGTCGACGCTTCTGTGCTCACACGCGACTGTGCGGGGCTCCACCGTCGCCCTCAAGTTCCCCGCGAAGAGCGGGCAGGAGTGGGAGAGCGAGATCAGCGACGCGGATCTCGCGACGTCGGTGCGTTCGTTGAAGCGCCGGGGGCCCACGGCCCGTCTGCTGAGTTATCGCGACGAACGCGGGTGGCACCCCCTGCAGCCTGAGGACATCAACACCTACGTTCGGGAGCAGACCGGGGGAGAGTTCACGGCGAAGGACTTCCGCACCCTGCACGGCACGATCGCCGCGGCGGTGAGTCTCGCGAAGCACGGGCCGGAGGAGAAGAAGTCGGCGCGGTCTCGCGCGCTCGCGCAGGCGATGCGCGACGCGGCCGAGGTGCTCGGCAATACCCCGTCGATCGCGAAGACGAGCTATGTCGACCCTCGGGTCGTCGACCACTACCAGCACGGCCGGACCATCTCCCGCGACCGCCTCCACGCCGCCGAGTCGGAGCTGCGCGCCCTGCTCTACGCCTGACCCGCGCCGCCCGCCGCCCCCGCGCTGCCAGCCCTGCCTGCTTGCCCGCCCGCCCGCCCCAGAACACACAGTTTCCGCGAGGGTACGTCGGATCCGACATACCCTCGCGGAAACTGTGTACAGTGGCGGCGGCTTGGGCGCGAAAGCCCGTCCTCCCCGGGGGCGCGGCTTCATCATCCACCCACCGACTCGTGAGGGCACGCCCCTGCGATTCAGGGCTGCCCGACAGTGGCCGGATGTCCGCAGACTCCGTCCCCCGCCTCATCACCTCCGCGGCTGCCCGACGCTCGGGCGTCGCGAACGATCCTCTCGAGCGGGCCGCCGAGCGTGGCGAACTCACGCGCGTGCGGCAGGGGGCGTATGCCGAGACTGTCGACTGGCTCGCTGCGCGACCTGAGGAGAGGCATTACGCTCTCGTCGTCGCCGCTCAGGCCGCCGCGAAGCGTGCGATGGTCTTCTCGCACGAGTCCGCAGCGGGACTCCTCGGCATTCCGGTGCTCGGTGCGTTGCCTTCGCGTCCGCACGCGACATCCGATTTCCTTCGCCCCCGTCGGAGCACGAACGCCGTGATCTGGCACACAGGCGACCTCGCGGGAGACGTGGTCGAGACGGAGGGTTTTCTCTGCACGTCGCCGCTGCGCACCCTGATCGATGTCTTCGGGAGCCGGGACTTCGCGAGTGGCGTCGTGTCGCTCGACCACGTGCTGGCACGACCCGAGATCTACGGTGTTCGTCGCCGCGACCTCCTCGAGAGGTTGAGCCACGTCGGTCCGTTCCGCAATTCGACCCGCGCGGCGCGAGTCGTCGAGTTCGCGACGGGGCTCTCGGAGTCGCCGTTCGAGTCGCTCAGCATGGTCCGCTTCTGGGAGGGCGGGTTTCCGCTCCCGGAGCAGCAGGCCAGGTTCGAGGTCGACGGGGCGGTCTACTTCGCGGACTTCTTTTTCGAGCACGAGGATGTGGTCGGCGAATCCGATGGCCGAGGCAAGTACCGCGACCCGGTGTTCCTGCGCGGGCGGACGCCTGAGGAGGCTCTCGCACAGGAGAAGGAGCGGGAGGACGCCATCCGCTCGTGCGTGCGAGGCTTCGTTCGCTGGGGATGGGACGACGCGATGCAGGCACAGCCGCTCTTCCGCAAGCTCGAGCGGGCGGGCATCCGTGCCTCGCGTGCCCGTCTCGCCACAAAACCCCACCCGAGAGTACGCAGTTTCCGCGAGCGGTAGTCCGATCCGGCGTACGCTCGCGGAAACTGCGTACTCTCGGGGGCGGGATGCACGGCGCACGCCCCCGCGCGGCCTCCGGAACGCGACACGCCCAACGTGACACGCCCGGGTTGCAGCCTGTGTCGGGGTGTGGCAAACTCGTCTAGTTCAACATTCCGGGCAATGCGTCTGGATCACTGCCAGGCAGTGCATAGATCTGAGGCCACGGGCCCGGGTCTAGGCCGCGGGTAGCAGAACTGCAGAAATCCGATCAGAACCCACGCTATCGGCGTGCGCACCATCGGGTATGTCGAACTACGCGACACGCCCGAGTGCGGGGGTCGGACGACGCGACAGGCTTTTGACAGAAAAACAGTGGTGCGACAGCAGAAGTGCTCGAGCAGCGTGTGTGTCCGACAGGACGCGCAAAGGGAACAAAGAGAGTGAGTCACACATGGCGGGACAGAAGATCCGCATTCGACTTAAGTCGTATGACCACGAGGTCATTGACAGCTCGGCGCGCAAGATCGTCGACACGGTGACCCGTGCCGGCGCGACCGTCGTCGGACCGGTGCCCCTTCCTACGGAGAAGAACGTGGTCGTCGTGATCCGCTCTCCTCACAAGTACAAGGACAGCCGCGAGCACTTCGAGAAGCGCACTCACAAGCGCCTGATCGACATCATTGACCCGACGCCGAAGGCGGTCGACTCGCTCATGCGCCTCGACCTCCCCGCCGACGTCAACATCGAGATCAAGCTCTAACGGGAATCCGCATGCCTATTACACAGAGCCAGACAACCAAGACGAGCAAGGGCCTTCTCGGCACCAAGCTCGGGATGACCCAGGTCTGGGACGAGAACAACAAGCTCATCCCCGTGACCGTCATCGAGATCACGCCCAACGTCGTGACGCAGCTGCGCACCCCCGAGGTCGACGGCTACACGGCCGTCCAGATCGCCTACGGGCAGATCGACCCTCGCAAGGTCAACAAGCCCAAGTCGGGTCACTTCGACAAGGCCGGCGTCACGCCGCGCCGTCACGTGACCGAGATCCGCACTGCGGATGCCGCCGACTACACGCTCGGCCAGGAGATCGCAGTCGACATCTTCGAAGCCGGCCAGAAGGTCGACGTCGTCGGCACGAGCAAGGGCAAGGGCTTCGCCGGTGTCATGAAGCGTCACAACTTCAAGGGCGTCAGCGCATCGCACGGTGCACACCGCAACCACCGCAAGCCCGGTTCCATCGGTGCTTCGTCGACCCCCAGCCGTGTCTTCAAGGGCATGCGCATGGCCGGTCGTATGGGTGGCGAGCGCGTGACCGCGATGAGCCTCAAGGTCCAGGCAGTCGACCTCGAGAAGGGTCTCATCCTGGTCAAGGGTGCCGTTCCCGGTGCTCGTGGCCGTCTCGTATTCGTTCGCAACGCAGTGAAGGGGGCGTAACCGATGGTTGACAACGCCAACGCCACGCTCGACGTCATCGACTCGAAGGGCGCCAAGGTCGACTCCGTCGAGCTGCCCGCCGAGACGTTCGACGTGCAGACCAACGTGCCGCTCATCCACCAGGTCGTCGTCGCCCAGCGTGCAGCAGCGCGCCAGGGAACGCACAAGACCAAGGGCCGCGGAGAGGTTTCCGGCGCAGGTCGCAAGCCGTTCAAGCAGAAGGGAACCGGTCGCGCTCGCCAGGGCTCGATCCGTGCTCCCCAGATGACCGGTGGTGGAATCGTCCACGGGCCCACGCCGCGCGACTACGCGCAGCGCACCCCGAAGAAGATGATCGCTGCGGCCCTCCGCGGAGCGCTCTCCGACCGCGCGCGCGGTGGACGCATCCACGTCATCGACTCGCTCTCGGTCGGAGACGTCCCCTCGACCAAGACGATCGTCGCCCTGCTCGACTCGATCGCCACGAGCAAGCACGTTCTCATCGTGCTCACGCGTGACGACGAACTGAGCGCCAAGAGCGTCCGCAACATCCCGTCGGTGCACGTGCTGCCGTTCGATCAGCTCAACGCCTACGACGTTCTCGTCTCCGACGACATCGTCTTCACGCGTGCGGCATTCGATGGCTTCGTCGCCGGACCCGCTGCGGCCCAGCCGAAGTCGACGGATGTCGACGGCGCGCCCAGCAAGAAGCGCGTGAGCCCCGAGCGTGCCGCCGCCGAGAAGGAGAAGGTCTCAGCATGACCGGAATCAACAAAGACCCGCGCGACGTCATCCTGTCGCCCGTCGTCTCCGAGAAGAGCTACGGCTTGATCGACCAGGGCAAGTACACGTTCGTCGTGGACCCCCGTTCGAACAAGACCGAGATCAAGCTCGCCGTCGAAAAGATCTTCGGCGTGCAGGTCGCCTCGGTCAACACCCTGAACAAAAAGGGCAAGACCCGTCGCACCAAGTTCGGGATCGGCAAGCGCAAAGACACCAAGCGCGCGATCGTGACGCTCAAGTCCGGTTCGATCGACATCTTCACGGCTGTCGGCTAAGGGACATAGAGGAATACACATGGCTATTCGCAAATACAAGCCCACGACTCCTGGTCGTCGGGGATCCTCGGTCGCAGATTTCGCCGAGATCACCCGCTCGACCCCGGAGAAGTCGCTGCTTCGTCCGCTCTCCAAGACCGGTGGTCGTAACAACGCCGGTCGCATCACGACTCGTCACATCGGTGGTGGCCACAAGCGCCAGTACCGTGTCATCGACTTCCGTCGCAATGACAAGGACGGCGTGAACGCTCGCGTCGCCGAGATCGAGTACGACCCCAACCGCACGGCACGCATCGCGCTCCTGCACTTCTTCGACGGCTCGAAGCGCTACATCATCGCGCCGAACAAGCTCAAGCAGGGCGACATCGTGGAGTCGGGTGCATCGGCTGACATCAAGCCGGGCAACAACCTCCCGCTCAAGAACATCCCCACCGGTACGGTCATCCACGCGATCGAGCTCAAGCCGGGCGGCGGCGCCAAGATGGCCCGCTCCGCCGGTGCTTCGGTTCGTCTCGTCGCCAAGGACGGTCCCTACGCGCAGCTTCGTCTGCCGTCGGGTGAGATCCGCAACGTCGACGCGCGCTGCCGTGCCACGATCGGCGAGGTCGGCAACGCCGAACAGTCGAACATCAACTGGGGTAAGGCCGGCCGCATGCGCTGGAAGGGCGTCCGCCCGACCGTGCGTGGTGTCGCCATGAACCCCGTCGACCACCCGCACGGTGGTGGTGAGGGCAAGACCTCCGGTGGACGCCACCCGGTCAGCCCGTGGGGCCAGAAAGAGGGCCGCACCCGCCACGCCAACAAAGAGAGCGATCAGCTCATCGTTCGCCGCCGTAACGCCGGCAAGAAGCGCAAGTAGGAGTTGTAGAGGATGCCACGCAGTCTCAAGAAGGGTCCCTTCGTTGACGACCACCTGCTTCGCAAGGTCGTCGGCGCTAACGCGGCCAACAGCAAGAACGTGATCAAGACCTGGTCGCGCCGCTCGATGATCGTCCCGGCAATGCTGGGTCACACCATCGCGGTGCACGACGGTCGCAAGCACATCCCGGTGTTCGTCACCGAGACGATGGTTGGGCACAAGCTCGGTGAGTTTGCCCCCACCCGCACCTTCCGTGGACACGAGAAGGACGACAAGAAGGGTCGTCGCCGCTAACGCGGTGGCGTAAGGAGGAGAGAAATGGTGGAGTCGATCGCACGTGTGCGACACATCCGCGTGACCCCTACGAAGGCTCGTCGTGTCGTCAACATGATCCGCGGCAAGCAGGCGACGGAGGCCTTGGCCATCCTGAAGTTCGCCCCCCAGGGTGCGAGCGAGCCCGTCTTCAAGCTCGTCGCGTCGGCCATGGCCAACGCGCGAGTCAAGGCGGATGCCAGCAACAGCTACCTGAACGACGATGACCTGTTCATCTCGTCGGCCTATGTCGACGAGGGCGCGACGCTCAAGCGTTTCCAGCCGCGTGCACAGGGTCGCGCGTTTCAGATCCTGAAGCGCACGAGCCACATCACGATCGTCTTGGCGACGCCGGACGAGGCGGATGCCGCCTCGACGGGCTCAGCCACAACGACGAAGGCAGGAAAGAAGTAATGGGCCAGAAAGTAAACCCCTACGGCTTCCGTCTGGGAATCACGACCGACCACGTGTCGCGTTGGTTCTCCGACAGCACGAAGGCCGGCCAGCGTTACAGCGACTACGTCGCTGAAGACGTCAAGATCCGCAACCTGCTCAAGACGAGCCTCGACCGTGCCGGTGTGGCACGCATCGAGATCGAGCGCACCCGTGACCGCGTCCGCGTCGACATCCACACGGCCCGTCCGGGCATCGTGATCGGTCGTCGTGGCGCCGAGGCCGAGCGCATCCGCGCCGACCTCGAGAAGCTCTCGGGCAAGCAGATCCAGCTCAACATCCTCGAGGTCAAGAACCCCGAGGCCGAGGCTCAGCTCGTGGCACAGGGAATCGCGGAGCAGCTCAGCGCTCGCGTCGCGTTCCGTCGTGCGATGCGCAAGGGTCTCCAGGGCGCCCAGCGCGCCGGAGCCAAGGGTGTCCGCATCCAGGTCTCCGGTCGTCTCGGTGGTGCTGAGATGAGCCGTTCCGAGTTCTACCGCGAGGGTCGCGTTCCGCTGCACACCCTGCGCGCCAACATCGACTACGGCTTCTACGAGGCCAAGACGACGTTCGGCCGCATCGGCGTGAAGGTCTGGATCTACAAGGGCGACATCACCAACAAGGAGCTCGCTCGCGAGCAGGCCAACGCGAAGTCGTCGCGCCCCGAGCGTCGCGGCGACGACCGTCGTGACGGCGGAGCGCGTCGTGGACCCGCGAGCGGAGCCCCGAGGACCGAGGCTGCTCCGGCAGCAGTAGGAGCAGAGGCGTAATCATGTTGATTCCCCGCAAGGTCAAGCACCGTAAGCAGCACCACCCCGGCCGTAGTGGCCAGGCGACCGGTGGCACGACGGTCTCGTTCGGTGAGTACGGCATCCAGGCCATGACTCCCGCATATGTGACGAACCGCCAGATCGAGGCAGCTCGTATCGCGATGACGCGTCACATCAAGCGTGGTGGAAAGGTGTGGATCAACATCTACCCCGACCGCCCGCTCACCAAGAAGCCCGCCGAGACCCGCATGGGTTCCGGTAAGGGTTCGCCCGAGTGGTGGATCGCGAACGTCAAGCCGGGTCGCGTGCTCTTCGAGCTCAGCGGTGTCTCGGAGACCGTCGCTCGCGAAGCTCTCACTCGTGCAATTCACAAGCTGCCCCTCAAGGCACGCATCATCAAGCGCGAGGAGGGCGACGCATAATGGCGATCGGTTCCAAGGAGCTCGCCCCTGACGAGCTCGACACTTTCGAAGACGACAGGCTCGTCGACGAACTCAAGAAGGCCAAGGAAGAGCTGTTCAACCTGCGCTTCCAGTCGGCCACCGGCCAGCTCGAGAGCCACGGGCGTCTGCGCGCGGTCAAGCGCGACATCGCTCGTATCTACACCGTGATCCGTGAGCGCGAGCTCGGCATCCGTGCCACGCCCGCTCCGATCGAGGTCGAGTCGAAGCCCGCCAAGGCGAGCAAGAAGAAGGCCAAGGCAGACACTGCCACCGACGAGACCGCTCCGGCGGACTCATCCACCGAGAAGAATGAGGAGGCGAAGTAATGGCAACGAAAGACACGAAGACCGCGTCCGACACCACCGTGCACGCCGCTCACGACGTCAAGGATGAGGCTGCTCGCGGTTACCGCAAGTCCCGTCGCGGCTACGTGACGAGCGACAAGATGGACAAGACGATCACCGTCGAGGTCGAGGACCGCGTCAAGCACCCCCTCTACGGCAAGGTCATCCGCCGCACATCCAAGGTCAAGGTCCACGACGAGGCGAATTCCGCCGGCGTCGGCGACCTGGTCATGATCAGCGAGACCCGTCCGCTCAGTGCCACGAAGCGCTGGCGCCTCGTCGAGATCCTCGAAAAGGCCAAGTAAGCGTCCGCGCTTGCTTTCAGTAGGAGATACAGATGCTTCAGCAGGAATCACGAGTCAAGGTCGCTGACAACACCGGCGCCAAAGAGCTGCTCACGATTCGCGTCCTCGGCGGCTCAGGCCGTCGCTACGCCGGTCTCGGCGATGTCATCGTCGCGACCGTCAAGGACGCCATCCCGGGCGGCAACGTCAAGAAGGGTGACGTCGTCAAAGCCGTCATCGTTCGCACCAAGAAGGAGACCCGTCGTCCCGACGGCTCATACATCAAGTTCGACGAGAACGCCGCCGTCATCCTGAAGGCAGACGGGGACCCCCGCGGTACCCGCATCTTCGGACCGGTCGGCCGCGAGCTTCGTGACAAGAAGTTCATGAAGATCATCTCGCTCGCCCCGGAGGTTATTTAGTCATGGCGAACATCAAGAAGGGTGACCTCGTGCAGGTCATCAGCGGCGCCAAGCAAGAGCGTGGCGGTGACCGTGGCAAGCAGGGTCGCGTGCTCGAGGTGCTCAAGGAGAAGAACCGCGTGGTCGTGGAGGGTGTCAACTTCGTCACCAAGCACGTTCGCGTAGGACAGACCCAGCGCGGCTCGAAGACGGGTGGCATCGAGACCCACGAGGCACCCATCCACGTCTCGAACGTCGCCCTCGTCGACCCCACAACGAAGAAGCCGACACGCGTCGGTTTCCGCAACGAGCAGGTGGAGAAGGACGGCGTCACCAAGACCGTCCGCGTCCGCTACGCCAAGAAGTCAGGTGAGGACCTGTAATGACCGACACAACTACTGCCGCGACGGCTGTCAAGGTGCAGCCGCGCCTCAAGCAGAAGTACAAGACCGAGATCTCGGCCCAGCTGCTGAAGGACTTCGGCTTCACGAACGTGCACCAGGTGCCCGGTCTCGTGAAGATCGTCGTCAACACCGGTGTGGGCGAGGCCGCTCGCGACGGCAAGATCATCGACGGGGCCGTCAAGGACCTCACGGCGATCACAGGCCAGAAGCCCGTCGTCACCAATGCGCGCAAGTCGATCGCTCAGTTCAAGCTGCGCGAGGGCCAGCCCATCGGCGCCCACGTCACCCTCCGTGGTGACCGCGCGTGGGAGTTCCTCGACCGTCTGCTGTCGCTCGCGCTTCCGCGTATCCGTGACTTCCGCGGACTGAGCGACAAGCAGTTCGACGGCCGCGGCAACTACACCTTCGGTCTCACCGAGCAGTCGATGTTCCACGAGATCGACCAGGACAAGATCGACCGCGTGCGTGGTTTCGACATCACCGTCGTCACCACCGCGAAGAACGACGACGAGGGTCGCGCGCTGCTCAAGGCGCTCGGTTTCCCGTTCCGCAACGCCCAGAACACCCCGTAACACCTCACGCATCACCGATCGACCAGGTCGGCATGTCCGCGTAACGGATGCCGAAACCAGACGAGATAAAGGAATCAACTCATGACAATGACAGATCCGGTCGCAGACCTGCTGACCAGACTGCGCAACGCGAATTCGGCCTTTCACGAGACCGTGTCGCTTCCGAGCAGCAACCTCAAGACCCACATCGCCGAGATCCTCCAGAAGGAGGGCTACATCACGGGATGGAAGGTCGAAGACGCTCGCGTCGGCAAGACCCTCACGATCGACCTGAAGTACGGCCCCAACCGTGAGCGTTCGATTGCGGGCATCAAGCGCGTGTCGAAGCCCGGCCTCCGCGTCTACGCGAAGTCGACCGAGATTCCCAACGTTCTCGGCGGTCTCGGTGTCGCAATCCTGTCGACCTCCTCTGGCCTCCTCACGGACCGCCAGGCAACCTCGAAAGGCGTGGGTGGGGAAGTCCTCGCCTACGTGTGGTAACCCGTCATGTCACGAATCGGAAGACTTCCCATTCCCGTGCCTGCCGGCGTCGACATCACCGTCGATGGCGCAGCGGTCACGGTCAAAGGCCCGAAGGGTGAGCTCTCGCTCACCGTCGCGAGCCCCATCCAGGTCGCCCTCGAAGACGGCCAGGTGCTCGTCACCCGCCCCGACGACGAGCGCGAGTCGCGGTCGCTCCACGGACTGACCCGCACGCTCATCGCGAACCAGATCATCGGCGTCACGAACGGCTACTCCAAGGGCCTCGAGATCGTCGGTACCGGTTACCGCGTCGCAGCCAAGGGCGAGACGCTCGAGTTCGCTCTCGGTTTCTCGCACCCCGTCGTCGTCACCCCGCCCGCAGGCATCTCGTTCGCGGTCGAGGGCAACAACAAGCTCACCGTCCACGGAATCGACAAGCAAGCCGTCGGTGAAGTGGCCGCAAACATCCGCAAGCTGCGCAAGCCCGAGCCCTACAAGGGCAAGGGTGTGCGCTACGCAGGCGAAGTAGTCCGCCGCAAGGCCGGAAAGAGTGGTAAGTGATCATGGCTCTCGGAACTAGAGGCAAGAGCAAGTCGGCCGCCAAGGGTCGCCGACACACCCGCCTTCGCAAGAAGGTCGTGGGAACCGAGGTGCGTCCGCGCCTCGTCGTCACCCGGTCGGCGCGTCACGTCTTCGTGCAGGTCGTCGACGACAGCAAGGGTTTTACCCTCGCGTCGGCGTCGACTCTCGAGTCGGACATGCGCACCTTCGACGGTGACAAGACGGCGAAGGCCAAGCGCGTCGGCGAACTCATCGCCGAGCGCGCGAAGACCGCCGGTATCGACGCCGTCGTCTTCGACCGCGGTGGTAACCGCTACGCCGGTCGCGTCGCCGCGATCGCCGATGGAGCCAGGGAAGGCGGGTTGGACCTGTGAGCGACGCAACAACCAACAAGGAGCAGACCGTGGAGCCGACCAAGGCCGTGGAGCCCGACTCGACGGAGACGGCAGTCGTTCAGACCGCTGTCGTCGAGACGGCAGCCGGTACGGACAACAGCGCGACGACCGAGCCGCGCGAAGCGCGTCGCGGTGGCCGTGAGCGCAACCCGAACCAGCAGCGTGGCTCGCGCGACAGCGAGAAGAGCCAGTTCCTCGAGCGCGTCGTCACGATCAACCGCGTGTCGAAGGTCGTCAAGGGTGGTCGTCGCTTCAGCTTCACCGCTCTCGTCGTCGTCGGTGACGGTAACGGTCTCGTGGGCGTCGGATACGGCAAGGCTCGCGAAGTTCCGACCGCGATCTCGAAGGGCGTCGAAGAGGCGAAGAAGAACTTCTTCCGCGTTCCCCGCGTCGCCCAGACGATCCCGCACCCCGTGCAGGGTGAAGCTGCCGCCGGCGTCGTGCTTCTGCGCCCCGCATCCGCGGGTACCGGTGTTATCGCCGGTGGTCCCGTCCGTGCCGTGCTCGAGTGCGCCGGCATCCACGACGTCCTGAGCAAGTCGCTCGGGTCGTCGAACACGATCAACATCGTCCAGGCCACCGTCGCTGCCCTCAAGCAGCTCGAGGAGCCCGCTGCGGTCGCCGCACGCCGGGGTCTGTCGGTCGAGGACGTCGCGCCTGCTCGCCTCCTGCGTGCCCAGGCTGACGCGAAGGCAGGTGTCTGATGGCCGCGCGCCTGAAGGTGACCCAGATCAAATCGAAAATCAGTGAGAAGCAGAACCAGCGCGACACGTTGCGGAGCCTCGGGCTCAAGCGCATCGGCGACATCGTGGTTCGCGAAGACAATTCGCAGAACCGCGGCTACGTCCGTACCGTCGCTCACCTGGTCAAGGTCGAGGAGATTGACTAATGGCTGAAGACACCACTCCGGCGGAGAAGGCCCCCAAGGCCGAGACCGCCGCGAAGACCAAGAAGGCTCCGGCCAAGGCTGCTGCCGACACCACGTCGGCCGCGAAGAAGCCCGCGACCAAGAAGCCCGCAGCGAAGGCAGACGCGCCCAAGGCCGACGACGCGAAGGCGGACACCAAGCCCGCCACCGCGAAGAAGCCCGCCGCGAAGAAGCCTGCAGCCAAGAAGCCCGGTTCGGCGGATGCCTCGGCTGACGCCGCATCGTCGACGACGTCCGCTCCGGCGAAGAAGGCCGCTCAGGCCGACGTCGTCGTGCGTCCGCAGGTGCTCAAGATGCACCACCTCCGCCCCGCGCCCGGTGCCAAGAAGGACCGCATGCGCGTGGGTCGTGGTGAGGGCTCGAAGGGTAAGACCGCGGGTCGCGGAACCAAGGGAACCAAGGCCCGTTACTCGATGCGCCCCGGTTTCGAGGGTGGAAACATCAACTTCGTCATGCGTGCTCCGAAGCTGCGCGGGTTCAAGAACCCGTTCCGCGTCGAGTACCAGGTCGTCAACCTCGAGAAGCTCGCCGAGCTCTACCCGTCGGGCGGAGACGTCACGGTGCAGGATCTCGTGCTCAAGGGCGCCGTTCGCAAGAACGAGAAGGTCAAGGTTCTCGGCAATGGTGACATTGCGGTTAAGCTGACTGTTGCGGTCGACAAGGTCTCCGGCTCAGCAGAGCAGAAGATCGTCGCCGCGGGCGGCTCGATCAAGTAACAGGTCGAACCAGCACCATCCAGCCGCGGTGGCCCGAAAGGGCCACCGCTCGGCTGTTTCAGAGCAACCAGGAGGACCTCGTGTTCAGAGCTGTCGCGCGGATTTTCCGCACGCCCGACCTTCGCAGGAAGATCGGGTTCACGCTCGGCATCGTGGCGATCTTCCGGCTGGGGTCGTTCATCCCGGCGCCGTACGTCGACTACGGCAACATCCAAGAGTGCATCGCCTCGAATGACGGAACGACGGGGCTCTACGAGCTCGTCAACCTCTTCAGCGGTGGCGCTCTGCTCCAACTCTCGGTCTTCGCGCTCGGGATCATGCCGTACATCACGGCGTCGATCATCACGCAGCTCCTGCGTGTGGTCATCCCGCACTTCGACACCCTCCACAAGGAGGGCCAGACCGGGCAGGCGAAGCTCACCCAGTACACGCGCTACCTGACGATCGCGCTCGCGATCCTCCAGTCGACGACTCTCATCACCGTGGCCCGGAGTGGCGCGCTGTTCCCGTCGACGACCGGCGTCCCCGCCTGCAGCAACCTCATCACCGACCCGTCGTGGTACGCCACGCTCCTCATGGTCATCACGATGACCGCGGGCACCGGCCTCATCATGTGGCTCGGCGAGCTCATCACCGAGCGCGGCGTCGGTAACGGCATGTCGCTCCTCATCTTCACCTCGATCGCCGCGACGTTCCCGAGCGCCCTCTGGGGCATCGCCCTCGCGCAGAGCTTCGAGGTCTTCCTCCTCGTGCTCGCCGTCGGCCTCGTCATCATGTGCGCGGTCGTCTTCGTCGAGCAGTCTCAGCGGCGCATCCCCGTGCAGTACGCCAAGCGCATGGTCGGGCGACGCACCTACGGTGGAAACAACACCTACATCCCGATCAAGGTCAACATGGCCGGCGTCGTGCCCGTGATCTTCGCATCGTCGCTGCTCTATCTGCCGTCGCTCATCGCGCAGTTCAACCAGCCTGCAGACGGAAGCCCGCCCGCACCCTGGGTGACGTGGATCACCGACAACCTGCGCACGGGCGACAACCCGCTGTACATGCTCATGTACTTCCTGCTCATCGTCGGGTTCACCTACTTCTACGTCGCGATCACCTTCAACCCCGAAGAGGTCGCCGACAACATGAAGAAGTACGGCGGATTCATCCCCGGCATCCGCGCGGGACGTCCGACGGCCGAGTACCTCGACTACGTGCTCACGAGGGTCACCCTGCCCGGTTCGCTCTACCTCGGATTCATCGCGCTCATCCCGCTCATCGCTCTCGCGACCGTGGGTGCCAACGCGAACTTCCCGTTCGGCGGCGCGAGCATCCTCATCATCGTCGGCGTCGGTCTCGAGACGGTCAAACAGATCGACTCGCAACTGCAGCAGCGGCACTACGAGGGACTTCTCCGGTGACCCGGCTCCTCATCGTCGGCCCGCCCGGTGCGGGCAAGGGCACGCAGGCCGCGCAGATCGCACGGACCTACGGGATCCCGGCGATCGCGACGGGCGACATCTTCCGTCACAACATCAAGAACCGGACGGAGCTCGGCCAGAAGGTCCAGGCGATCGTCGACGCGGGGGACTACGTTCCCGACGAGCTCACGAACGAGCTCGTCGCGGCGCGACTCACGGAACCCGATGCCCTCGACGGTTTCCTCCTCGACGGCTACCCGCGCACGCTCGACCAGGTGACGTTCCTCGACGAGCTCCTCGCGTCGAAGGACCAGGCGCTCGACGCCGTCGTGCAGCTCGTCGCCGACACCGATGAGGTCGTCTCCCGTCTGCGCCGCCGCGCCGTCGACCAGGGCAGGCTCGACGATTCGGAAGACGCCATCCGTCACCGTCAAGAAGTGTTCGCTCGCGAGACCGCGCCGATCGTCGCCGGCTACTCGGAGCGTGGCCTCCTCGTCGAGGTCGACGGGCTCGGCGCGATCGACGAGGTCGGTCAGCGCATCAGCACGGCTCTGCTCGAGCGCGGTGTCACCGTGCCGGTCGAAGAGTCGGCACCCACCGCGGGCTGAGAACCGTGCGTTCCCGGTCGATCTACAAGTCGCCGGCCGAGATGCGGGCGATGCTCGAACCCGGCCGCATCACGGCGGCCGCGCTGTCTGCAGTCCGGGACGCGATCCGCCCCGGTGTCACGACCCTCGAACTCGACGCGATCGCGGAAGGGGTCATCCGCGATGCCGGGGCCGAGCCGAATTTCGCCCTCGAGCCCGGATACCGCCACACGATCTGCGCGTCGGTCAACGACGATGTGGTGCATGGGATCCCGACTGATCGCCCTCTCGAGGCGGGCGACATCCTCTCGATCGACTGCGGGGCGCTCTTCGAAGGGTGGAACGGCGACGCGGCGTTCACTGTCGTGCTTCCGGATGACGGTCAGGAGTCCCGCGTGCGGTCGCGGTCGCGCTTGTCGGCGGTCACCGAGGGATCGTTGTGGGCGGGGATCGCCGCTCTCGCGTCGGCCAAGCACCTCGGCGCGGTGGGCGAGGCGATCGAGGCGGCTGTCGATGCTCGAGGACAGTACGGGATCGTCGAGGGCTACGCCGGTCACGGGATCGGCCGCGCGATGCACGAAGAGCCGTCGGTGTTTAACTACGCCGTGCGGGGGAGGGGCGCCGCGATCAAACCCGGCCTCGTCGTCGCGATCGAGCCCATGGTCACCGCGGGGTCGTCGGACACCGTTGTGAGGGACGACGAGTGGACGGTCGCGACGAGCGACGGTTCCGACGCCGCGCACTGGGAGCACTCGGTCGCGGTCCACGCGCACGGCGTCTGGGTGCTCACGGCTCCCGACGGCGGTCGTGCCGGACTCGCGCCCTTCGGGGTCGTGCCGACCCCGCTCGCCTGACACACCGCGAGAGAGTGCCTACTTGTCGATGCTCCGAACGAGCTCTTCGATGAACGAGGGGAAGTCGGCGGATCCGCGGATGATGCGGTGCACATCGTCGCGCTCGGCGAAGACCGACACGAACTGGTCGAAGAGGGACTGGAAGGTCGTTCGATCCGACGCGCTGAACGCGATGAGCGCGACGACGTTGACCCTGTTGTCGCCCCACTCGATCGGCGACTCGTTGACAGCGATGCAGATCGCGGTGCGCTGGGCCGTCATCCCGATCGCGTGAGGCACCGCGAGGCTGTCGGTGAACGCGGTCGACGACATGCGTTCGCGGTCGATCGCGTGAGCGACATAGTCGGTGTCGATGATGTCGAGGGCGACCATGCGCTCACCGAGCGCCCGGATGATGTTCTCGCGGCCGTCGACCTCGAGGTTGCGCACGAAGAGTGACTCGTCGAAGAACAGCAGGAGGTCGTCTTTGAGTCGCAACCGGCGGCGTTGCCGCCTCACTCGCCGCACGGCGCGTCGGACCGCGTCGACGTCGTCGTCGGTGAGGAAGGGCTGGATGACGACGGTGTCGTCGGTCGTGCGCACGTCGGGCAGCGTCGTCACGACGATGTCCGTCGCGAGGGCGTGCCAGTCGATGTCGGTGCGGGTGATGACGATCTCGACGTGCAGCTGATCTCCGAGCGCCGCTTCGAGTCGCTCGCGCAGGATCGTGTGCATGTCGTAGTAGTTCGGGCACACGATCGCGCACGTCACGCGTTCCTCGCGCTTGGATTGCCTCTCGAGATACGAGCCGACGTGCAGGGCGATGTAGGAGATCTCGTCGTCGTTGATGGCGACGTGCTCGCTGCGCTGGATCTCGCTCGCGATGAAGACGGCGATCTCGTAGATGAGGGGGTAGGCCGTCTTGATCGATCTCGTCATCGGATTGCGCGAGTACGACTGATCGTGCGCGCGGGCGATGAGGTTGCTGACGTGCAGCGAGAGCCGCACGATGAACTCCTCGTTGTGCAGATCGACGAGATACTCCTCGGCGACGCGCTCGACGATGGAGCGCACGAGCGCGAGCTCGCGGTCGACCGCGAGCGAGGCGACATCCGTCTGCGTCGCGGTATATCCGCGCGTGATGACGCGCGTCGTCAGCAGAGATGCGAGGTAGGAGAGGTCCGTCGGCGATAGTGCGACCCCGAATCGGGCGACGATGAGCGCGTCGAGCTCGGTCGAGACTCCCGCGACGGATTCGTGACGCGCATCGATCTCCGCCGACGACGGCAACTGCCGTTTGGCGGCGCGATCGACCGCTATGGCGACGTGCAGGAGCACGTTGTTGATGCCGTACTCGTTGACGAAATACCCGTGGCCGTCGAGCATGGCGATGAGATCGGTCTTGAACCCGCGCAGATCCGACGACGCGAACTCCCTCTCGATGCTGTCGATCTCGAGAAAACCCTGCGCCCCCTCGTCACGGAACATGCGGCTGATGAGTCGACGGAGTCGGTGCTCGGGGCCGTCGAGGACGACACGGTTGTCGCGACGCAGAAGGCGCAGTCCGGCCGACTCCACTTCGGGGCGGAGTTTGCGCAGGTCCGACTCGATCGTCGACTCGCTCACGAACATCCCGTCGGCGAGGTCGTAGAGGTCGAGACCCTCGGGCGCATCGCCGAGTCGACGCACGAGGTGGTAGATCCGGTCGCTCGGCGACCCCGTGTCGCCCGGCGAGGTCGGCTTCGCGGAGAGGAAGGAGGCGTAGGCCTCACGATCGAGCCGATACCCGTTCGTCGACGACTCGATGACCTCGAGCGGAGCGGCCAGGCCCTTCACCGCGGTGACGTAGCTGCGCACGCTGCGTGTCGTGACCCCGAGGTGGTCGGCGAGCTCGCTCGCGGTCACCCACCCGGCGTCGGATCGGAGGTAGGCGAGCAGCCGTTCGTGTCTGTCGCTCATCGTCTCCACCCTAGGCCTTCGTTTCCGGGGGTGCGGAAGCAAGCCTGCTGGCGCAGTGCTTGGCACGGGAGGGAGGATGGTCGAACAAGGTTTGTGAGCGCAAGGAGGCGTGCGATGCAGCGAGTTCTCGTCGTCTGCGGTGCGGGCGCATCCAGCTCATTCCTCGTCCACTGGCTCCGGCGTGAAGCGACCGCCCGCGCCGACGACATCCGGTTCGATGCCGGATCGATCGACGACATCGACACGGCTCTCGAGGATGTCGACGTGCTCCTCGTCGGGCATCACCTCGCCGCGGTGTATCCCGCTCTCGAAGACTCCGCGGTGCGTGCGGGTGTCGCATCGGCTCTGCTCGAGCCCGTCGGCTTCGACTCCGCCGGTGCTCGCACGGCCTACGCGGCCCTCGGCCCCCTTCTCGACCGCGGTCTCGTCCGCGGCGCCTCCTCGCCCGCATCCCCCTCTGGAGAAACCCATGCCTGAACAGAACGTCGTCGTCGCATCCGCTCACGGATTGCACGCGCGACCCGCCTCGCTCTTCACCCAGGCGGCAGCCAGAGCGGGCATCCCCGTGACGATCACGAAGAACGGCAAGTCCGTGAACGCCGCGAGCATCCTCGGAGTGATCTCCCTCGGAATCGACCACGATGACGAAGTGACCGTGGGAGCCGAAGGCGAGTCGGCCGACGACGTCGTCGCCGAGCTCGTCGCGCTCCTCGCCACAGACATGGACGCCGAATGATCGGTCGCCCCTCAAACCCACCCCTCGCACCACAGCACCGCAGCACCCGCATCACCGCACCTCGCACCACGCCACCACCCACCACTCACGAAAACGGAGCACAGTCATGACGACGACGTCACCTCAGACCACGACGAAGAAGGGGGTCCGCGTTCGCATTCAGCAATTCGGTGCCTTCCTCTCCGGCATGGTCATGCCGAACATCCCCGCCTTCATCGCGTGGGGCCTCATCACCGCCCTCTTCATCGAGACCGGTTGGGTTCCCGTTGCGGAACTCGGCGGTTTCGGAACCAACGCCGCCGGTGACCCGAACATCGGCCTCGTCGGACCGATGATCACGTACCTCCTGCCGCTCCTCATCGCCTACACCGGTGGCCACATGGTCTACGGCATGCGCGGTGGAGTCGTCGGTGCCGCAGCGACCATGGGTGTCATCATCGGCGCCGCGGGAACCCCGATGTTCCTCGGTGCGCTCATCGTCGGGCCGCTCACGGCGTACATCCTCAAGAAGGTCGACTCGATCTGGGACGGCAAGATCCGCGCCGGATTCGAGATGCTCGTCAACAACTACGTGGGCGGGTTCGTCGCGTTCGTCGTGGCGCTCGCCGGGTTCTTCTTCGTCGCCCCCGTGCTCAAGGCCGTGAGTGACGTTCTCGGTGGTGGTGTCCGCGCCCTGACCGACGCGAACCTCCTCCCGCTCGCCTCGATCATCATCGAGCCCGCGAAGGTGCTGTTCCTCAACAACGCCATCAACCAGGGTGTGCTCACGCCGCTCGGTGCCGCCGAGTCGGCCGAGACCGGGCAGTCGATCCTCTTCCTCCTCGAGGCGAACGCCGGCCCCGGACTCGGACTGCTGCTCGCGATCTCGGTGTTCGGTGTGGGCGTCGCCCGCTCGACCGCTCCCGGCGCGATCATCATCCAGTTCTTCGGCGGAATCCACGAGATCTACTTCCCCTACGTGCTCGCGAAGCCGATCCTGCTCCTCGCCCTCATCGCGGGTGGCGCGAGCGGAATCCTCACGAACGTGATCTTCGGGTCGGGACTCGTGAGCCCGGCATCGCCCGGCAGCATCTTCGCGATCCTCGCTCAGACGGCGCGCGGCAGCCACCTCGGTGTCGTGCTCTCGGTCATCATCTCGGCGACCGTCACCTTCGTGATCGCGTCGATCATCCTGCGGGCGACGCGCAAGCGTGACCTCGCGGCCGAAGCCGCGGGAGAGAACGACCTCGCCGCCGCCGCCGCGAAGATGGACGAGCTCAAGGGAAAGAAGAGCGACTACACGACCGGACTCAAGGGCGAAGCAGCGTCGACGTCGGCTGCCGCCGGTTCTGTCGGAACGGCCGCGCGCGTGCAGAACATCGTGTTCGCGTGCGACGCTGGTATGGGCTCGAGCGCCATGGGTGCGAGTGTCTTGCGCAACAAGATGAAGAAGGCCGGAATCGACGGGATCACGGTGACGAACAAGTCGATCGCGAACCTCGACGGTTCAGAAGACCTCATCATCACGCAGCGTGAGTTGACCGATCGGGCCCGCGAGAAGAACGGTAACGCCGAGCACGTCTCGGTGGACAACTTCATGAACAGCCCGCGCTACGACGAGGTCGTCGAGCGGGTCGCGGACCAGCAGAAGTAACACCGGCCAGAACAGGAAGAGGAACCATGAGCGAGAACGTGCTCGAACGAGACCAGATCGTCGCGTCGGGATCAGCGACGACGAAGGACGCCGCGATCGAGGAGGCGAACGCCATCCTCGTCAAGGCGGGTGCGGTGACCGAGGACTACCTTGGCTTCATGCACGCGCGCGAAGCGGTCACGTCGACGTACATGGGCAATCTCCTGGCCATCCCGCACGG
Organism: Marisediminicola sp. LYQ85; assembly: GCF_046600695.1. NCBI lineage: Bacteria > Bacillati > Actinomycetota > Actinomycetes > Micrococcales > Microbacteriaceae > Marisediminicola > Marisediminicola sp. LYQ85. Next base: position 139,446 of record NZ_JBKIWO010000003.1, on the reverse strand, counting down.
CACGAACGAGGGCAAGGACACGATCCTGAAGTCTGCGCTCTCGTTCGTGCGGTACGACTCCCCGATCGACTGGGACGGCAACGACGTACGGTTCGTCGTCGGTATCGCGGGCAAAGAGAACGGGCACCTCGAGATCCTGTCGAAGATCGCGATCATCTTCTCCGACGAGGACGAGGTGCAGAAGCTCCTCGACGCGGGCTCGGCCGACGAGCTCTTCTCCGCGCTCGGCGACGTCAACGCCGCGTGAAGGCCGTTCACTTCGGGGCCGGAAACATCGGTCGCGGTTTCGTCGGCCTCATCCTCCATCGCGCGGGGTACGAGATCGTCTTCGCGGATGTCGCGACGGAGCTCATCGCAAAGCTCGCGGCGAGCTCGAGCTACGAGGTGCACGAGGTCGGCGCGGAGCCTCGCACGTGGTCCGTCGACGGCTATCGCGCCATCAACAGTCGTGACGACGAGGCGGGAGTGATCGCCGAGATCGCCACTGCCGAGGTTGTCACGACCGCGGTGGGTCCGAACGTGCTGAGGTTCATCGCGCCGGTGATCGCGAAGGCCCTCGAGCAGCGAGCAGACGACGCCGGCCGGCTCACGGTCATGGCCTGCGAGAACGCGATCAACGCGACCGATCTGCTCGCGGCGGAGGTGGCGAAGGCTCTCGGCGATCGGGACGCCGCATGGTTGCACGGGCGCGCGGTGTTCGCCAACACGGCCGTCGACCGCATCGTCCCGGGGCAAGCAGACCCCGAGTCGCTCGACGTGACCGTCGAGGACTTCTTCGAGTGGGCCATCGAGACATCGTCGTTCGACGGCGACGTCCCCGTCATCCCCGATGCCCACTTCGTTCCCGACCTCGAGCCGTACATCGAGCGCAAGCTCTTCACGGTCAACACCGGGCACGCGACGACGGCCTATCACGGCTTCCTCGCGGGCGCCGCAACGCTCGCCGAGGCCATCGCCATCCCCGCGGTCCGAGCCGAAGTCGAGGCCGTCCTCGCCGAGACGGCGGATCTCCTCGTGCGAAAGCACCTGCTCGATCAGGCCGACCACGACGCCTACGTCGAGCGCACTCTCGTGCGTTTCGCCAACGCTGACCTTCCCGACACCCCCGAGCGCGTCGGCCGGGAGCCGCTGCGCAAACTCGGTCGCAACGAGCGCTTCGTCTCGCCCGCCCGCCAGATCGCGGAGCGCGGCGGATCGTTCGACGCGCTCGTGCGTGCGATGGGGGCAGCCGTGCAGTTCGACGTTCCGGAGGACCGGGAGAGTGTCGAACTGCAGGCGCTGCTGCGTTCCGAGGATGCCGACACCGTCACGGAGAGAGTCACCGGAATCGACTCCGGGTCGCCACTGTTCGCGGCGGTGTCGACGAGAGTCTCGGCCGTTCAAGCCGACCTCTGATCGGCGACCGGCGCGGAGTATACGGCGCAGGTGGCGAAACGCCCGGAAATCACCTAAGCTCGATCGTTGGTGTCTTGGCCCGATTCTGTCGTGCCCGGTTCTCGCTTGTCACAAGCGCGAGAGACGCCACATCCACCGCACGACCAGCAAACAATAACTTTTAGCGACGAAGAGGATATGGCGAAAAAAGACGGTGTCATCGAGATCGAAGGTGCTGTAGTCGAAGCGCTGCCCAACGCGATGTTTCGCGTCGAGCTGACCAACGGCCACAAAGTACTCGCCCACATTTCGGGCAAAATGCGTCAGCACTACATCCGCATCCTCCCCGAGGACCGCGTGATCGTCGAGCTGAGCCCCTACGACCTCACCCGCGGCCGGATCGTCTACCGCTACAAGTAGCGCGTGCTGGAAAGTAACGGCCCTCGACTCTTCGAGGGCACGACGACAGCGAACACAAGGAAAACACGATGAAGGTCAACCCCAGCGTCAAGCCGATCTGCGAGAAGTGCAAGGTCATCCGTCGCAACGGCAACGTCATGGTCATCTGCGAGAACCCGCGCCACAAACAGCGCCAGGGCTGATCCAGCTGCACCAGCACCACAACTGAATACAGAACTAGCGATACCAGAACCGTCGATGCCCTCCGGGCTACGCGGGGACACCAGTGGGCGGAGGCCGCTGCACAGGGATCGCTACAGACCTCCACGAAACACCAGGAGAAGCCACCATGGCACGTCTAGCCGGCGTCGACATCCCGCGCGACAAGCGCGTTGAAGTCGCACTGACATACATCTACGGTGTCGGCCGCACGAGGGCACTCAAAGTCCTCGCCGAGACCGAGATCAGCGGAGAGATCCGCGTCAAAGATCTGACCGATGACCAGCTCATCGCTCTGCGCGACAACATCGAAGGCAACTACAAGGTCGAAGGTGACCTCCGCCGTGAGGTGGCTGCCGACATCCGACGCAAGGTCGAGATCGGAAGCTACGAGGGTGTCCGTCACCGTCGCGGCCTGCCCGTGCGCGGACAGCGCACCAAGACCAACGCTCGCACCCGCAAGGGCCCGAAGCGCACCGTTGCCGGCAAGAAGAAGGCCCGATAGCGAGCACTGCTCGTATCGCCATAACAGTTTTAGGAGAACATCATGGCAGCACCAAAATCGGCCGCTCGTAAGCCGCGTCGCAAAGAGAAGAAGAACGTCGCCGTGGGCCAGGCCCACATCAAGTCGACCTTCAACAACACCATCGTCACCATCACCGACCCCACCGGGGCCGTGCTGAGCTGGGCGTCGTCGGGAACCGTCGGCTTCAAGGGATCGCGTAAGTCGACCCCCTTCGCCGCGCAGCTCTCCGCCGAGTCGGCCGCGCGCCAGGCTCAGGAGCACGGCGTCAAGAAGGTCGACGTCTTCGTCAAGGGACCGGGCTCGGGCCGCGAGACCGCGATCCGTTCGCTCCAGGCCGCCGGCCTCGAGGTCGGTTCGATCAACGACGTCACCCCGCAGGCGCACAACGGTTGCCGCCCGCCCAAGCGTCGCCGCGTCTAACGCACCCCGTCGCGGGAGCTCGCTCACGCGGATCATGATCGCCTCGTCACACCGGCCGCCTCGCGGCCGGTGTGACATCGGCGCATAGGACAACTCAATACATTTCCCAAGTGTCAAATAGCGGACACTTCGCCGAAAGGAATCAATAGTGCTGATTGCACAGCGTCCAACTCTTACCGAAGAGAACATCTCCGAGTTCCGTTCGCGGTTCGTCATCGAGCCCCTCGAACCCGGCTTCGGTTACACCCTCGGCAACTCGCTCCGCCGCACCCTGCTCTCGTCGATTCCCGGCGCGGCAGTCACGAGCATCCGTCTCGACGGCGTTCTGCATGAGTTCAGCACGATCGCCGGGGTGAAGGAAGACGTCACCGAGATCATCCTGAACATCAAGGGACTCGTCGTCTCGAGCGAGAACGACGAGCCGATCACGGCGTACCTGCGCAAGCAGGGTGCCGGCGAGGTCACGGCCGCCGACATCTCCGCTCCCGCCGGTGTCGAGATCCACAACCCCGAGCTCGTCATCGCGACGCTCAACGACAAGGCCAAGTTCGAGCTCGAACTCACGATCGAGCGCGGTCGTGGATACGTCTCCGCCACGCAGAACCGCAGCGAGTTCAGCGAAGCGGGTCAGATTCCGATCGACTCGCTCTACTCGCCCGTGCTCAAGGTGACCTACCGCGTCGAGGCGACTCGTGCCGGTGAGCGCACCGACTTCGACCGCCTCGTCGTTGACGTCGAGACCAAGTCGGCGATCACCCCGCGCGACGCGATCGCCTCTGCCGGCCGCACCCTCACCGAGCTGTTCGGTCTCGCTCGCGAGCTCAACACCGCGGCCGAGGGCATCGAGATCGGCCCGGCTCCCGTCGACGCCGTTCTGTCGTCGGAACTCAGCATGCCGATCGAAGACCTCGACCTCTCGGTGCGCAGCTACAACTGCCTCAAGCGCGAGGGCATCAACACCGTCAGCGAGCTCGTGGCGCTGTCGGAGACGCAGCTCATGAACATCCGCAACTTCGGACAGAAGTCGGTGGACGAGGTCAAAGACAAGCTCGTCGAGATGGGCCTCTCGCTCAAGGACACGGTTCCCGGTTTCGACGGAGCCCACTTCTACAGCGGCTACGACGACGTCGAAGAGACCAACTAGAGCCGTCGTCATCGACGCCCCTCACTACCTGAAGATTCCGGAGACAACACACAATGCCTAAGCCAACCAAGGGTCCCCGCCTCGGCGGAGGTCCTGCTCACGAGCGCCTGATGCTCGCGAACCTCGCCGCTGCGCTGTTCACCCACAAGAGCATCAAGACCACCGAGATGCGTGCCAAGCGCGTGCGTCCGCTCGCCGAGCGTCTCATCACGTTCGCGAAGCGCGGCGACCTGCATGCGCGCCGTCGCGTTCTCGGCGTCATCGGCGACAAGACCGTCGTGCACGAGCTGTTCACGCAGATCGCGCCACTCGTCGAGAACCGTGAGGGCGGATACACCCGCATCACGAAGCTCGGCTTCCGCAAGGGCGACAACGCGTCGATGGTGCAGCTCGAGCTCGTTCTCGAGCCCGTCAACGCCAAGCCGAAGGCGAAAGCCTCGACGAAGGCCGCTCCGGTCGCCGCGCCCGTCGACGACGCCAGCACGGACGAGACCGTCGCTGACGAGACCGTCGCTGATGAGACCGTCGCCGACGAGACCGTCGCGACCGATGGCGCCGACAGCACTGACGAGACCGTCACGACCGACAGCACCGACGATTCCGCGGCAGCTGACGCCAAGTAGTCTCGCGCTTCACCGGAACGGCCCTGCTCCTCGAGCGGGGCCGTTCTTCGTTGTGCTGACCCGCCCGTCGCTCGACGCTCGTCTGTCGCTATTCGGGGCGCGGTGCGAGGCCGTAGTCGTTGGGGCGCAGGAGCGGGGGCACTTCGGAGAGCCGCTGCAGCGCGGCGCGGAGCTCGTCGGCGTAGACCTCGCCCCCGGCGGCTCCGGGGTGCACCTGGTCGCTCGAGAGAAGCGAGGTCTGCGAGGCGATCGCTGTGCGCCAGTCCGACAGTTCGACGTCGCGGTATTCGCGAGCGAATGAGTCGAGGGTGGCATTGACCCCGTCGGTCCAGCCGCGCGGGGCGTAGACGGAGACGACGACGATCCGATGTGAGGGCCCCACCCGGTCGCGGAGTTCGTCGAGTGTGGCGTCGTCGATCGGTCCGTTCGTCCCGAGTCCGAGCACGACGATCGGGCGCAGCGTGTCGGCGTCGACCATCTCGTCGATGATCGCGGGCGCCGCCGACAGCTGGCGTGACACCGCGGCGTCGATCGCGATTCCGGGGAACGCCGCTTGCAGTTCGGGGGCCGACGCGAGCATGACGGAGTCCCCGATCGCCGTGATCTGGTCGCCGGTGATCGGGTCGGTCGAGAGGGGCGGTCCCGCATCCGCCGCAGCGTCTCGCGCTTGTTCTCCCGGGGCCGACACGTCCGAAGGCGCGGTCGCGATAGCGTCGAGTCCCTCTTGGATCTCGCTTTGCGCGTCGCTCGTCGAGGGGCTCACCGCGATGGCCGTCGCGGTGCCGATGAGGGATGCGAGCACGATGACCGCGATGCTCCCGGCCACGAGTCGTGGCCGCGTCGTCGGGGCGGCACGCCGCACGAGGCGCACGACACCGCGAAAACCGTGGCGCCGGATCGGTCGCTCGACGAAGCGGAACGAGAGCGCGGCCGCCGCGACCGAGACACCCGCCGCGATGCCGCCGAGACCCCACCCGCTCGCACCGGAACGGTCGACTGAGTCGAGCAGGCCGACGACGAGGATGAAGACGGGCCAGTGCCAGAGGTAGATGCCGTACGAGCGCTCGCCGATCCATCGGAACAGACGATTATCGAGGGCGCGCGCGATGACGGAGCCCCGCACGAGGGCGCAGGCGATGATCCCGGCGACGGCGAGGGCCACTCCGACGAGGCCACCGCGGTAGACGAGGTCGTCGTCGGCGGGGAGGGCGACGAATGCCGAGAGCACCGAGGCGAGGAGTGCTCCGGCCGCCACGTCGGCGAACCGTGCCCGCACGCGCGAACCGGCGGCCGTCGATGCCCCCGCGCCGGGGTCGAGGGCGGGGGAGCGGCCGACGAGGGCGAAGGCGAGGGCGGCCCCGATCGCGAGCCCGAAGCTGTGGGTATCCGTGCCGAAGTAGACGCGAGTGGCGTCGCTGCCCGGGGTGTGGATCATCGCCATCGCGAGTGCCGACGCGGCGGCGATGGCGACGACGATGCCCACGCGCCACGAGCGCTTGCTCATGGAGGCGAGCGCGAGGACCGCGAGGGGCCACACGAGGTAGAACTGCTCCTCGACCGCGAGCGACCAGAGGTTGCGGAAGAGGTCGGCCGAGGTGTTGTCGAAATAGTCGTTGCCGTAGGCGAGTTCGAGCCAGTTGCTGCTGAACGTCGCGGCGCCGAGCACTTGCCTGCCGAGCCCGACGAGAGCGTCACCGCCGACGGCGAGGGCGGCCGAGCTCGTCACGAGGACCAGGACGGCGAGGGCGGGGAGGAGGCGACGCGCGCGACGCATCCAGAACTGGCGCAGAGCGATCCGCCCGGTCGCTGCGTGCTCGCGCACGAGCAGAACCGTGATGAGAAAACCGCTCACGACGAAGAACACGTCGACCCCGATGTATCCGCCCGCGAGAGCGCCCGGCGACACGTGGTAGACGACCACGGCCATCACCGCGATCGCGCGGAGGCCATCGAGCGCGGGGATGCGCGGCCGGGCGGCGGCCGACGCAGTCCCACCCGGCGCAGGGACGACGGTCGGATCGGGAGGGAGGGGAGTGCCCACGGACACGGCGGGTCTCCCTTCGATTCGGCGCGCCTAGAATCGTCGGAATGACGACTGAAGCGACCGCTCGCGAGCCGGGAACGGAGCTCACGCGACTGCGGCTCGACATCGCTTACGACGGCACAGAGTTTACCGGGTGGAGCCGCCAGCCCTCCCTGCGGACGGTGCAGGGGGAGCTCGAAGCCTCCCTCGCGACCGTGTTCTCGCGGCACGGTGACGCGCCGACACTCACGGTCGCCGGGCGCACGGATGCCGGCGTGCACGCGCTCGGGCAAGTGGCCCACCTCGATCTGACGAGCGAGCAGCTCGCGAGCCTCGAGAGACCCCATCGCGGGCCGTCCGGCCGCGCGAAGCTCGACCCCGTGACGGCGCTCGCCCGACGACTCAACGGCATCGCCGGACTCTCGAGCGACGTCTACGTCTCTCGCGTGAGCCGCGCCCCGGCGGGTTTCGACGCTCGCTTCAGCGCCGTCTGGAGGCGATACGAATACCGGGTCTCCGACGAGGGCGGGCCGAGGAACCCCCTTGAGCGCAATCGCACCCTCTGGATTCCGCGCGCGCTCGACGTGGAGAGCATGAACACCGTCGCGGGGCGGTTTCTGGGTCTCCACGATTGGGCGGCCTTCTGCAAGCCCAAAGACTTCGGCACGAGCATCCGCACTCTGCAGGATTTCTCGTGGCACCGCGCGGTCGACGGTGTCGTGGTCGCGCGCCTGCAGGCCGACGCGTTCTGCCACAGCATGGTGCGCGCACTCGTGGGGGCGTCGCTCGCGGTGGGGGCGGGGCAGATGACCCCCGAGCGCATGATCGAGATCAGGGAGCAGCTCGAACGCACGAGCGAGTTCAAGGTCGTGCCAGCGAAGGGGCTCACCCTCATGGAGGTCGGGTATCCGGCCGATCATGAGCTCGCTGCTCGGGCGGAGCAGACCCGGGCCATCCGGCCCCCTCTCGATGCCCCGGAGGCATCGCCCGTCGGTTGACCGTGCCGCGACCGTGGTCTAGTGTTTACCCTTGGTGCCTGCGCTTATCTCAGTGCGACACCCGAAGTTGAGCCCTCCACCGGCAAGGTTCCCGTCGGGAACGTTCCACGGAGTGGGATTCACGAACACCTCATTTCGACAGAAAGCAGTCCTACCGTGACGCGCACTTATTCCCCGAAGCCCGATGACATCCAGCGCGACTGGCTCATCATCGACGCGACCGACATCGTCTTGGGTCGTCTCGCGACCCACGCCGCCTCGCTCCTGCGCGGCAAGCACAAGGCGATCTTCTCCAACCACATGGACACCGGAGACTTCGTCATCATCATCAACGCCGAGAAGGTGGCCCTCACGGGGTCGAAGCTCGCGCAGAAGAAGGCCTACCGCCACTCGGGTTACCCGGGCGGACTGACGGCGACGACCTACGCGGAGATGCTCGAGAAGCACCCGACGCGTGCCGTCGAGAAGGCCGTCCGCGGAATGCTCCCGAAGAACTCGATCGGTCGCGCTCAGCTCACGAAGCTCAAGGTCTACGCCGGAGCCGAGCACCCTCACGCTGCGCAGCAGCCCACGACCTTCACCCTCACCCAGGTCGCGCAGTAGCGCCGCCAGAAGCAATCAAAGGATTCCCACTCATGGCGAAGATCTCAGACTCTCTCGACTCCAGCACCCTCGGTGAGGTTGCCCCCGACAGCTACTCGACCGAGACCCCGGCCGACGACGCTCCCCGCGCCCCGCGCGCGGTTCTCAACGTTCCCGGTGCCGCGGTCGGTCGTCGCAAGCAGGCCATCGCTCGCGTGCGCATCGTCCCCGGTTCCGGCGAGTTCGTCGTCAACGGCCGCACGCTCGCCGAGTACTTCCCGAACAAGCTCCACCAGCAGCTCATCAACGACCCCTTCAAGGTGCTCGACCTCATGGGCAGCTACGACGTGATCGCCCGCATCACCGGCGGTGGCCCCTCCGGCCAGGCCGGCGCCCTGCGTCTCGGCATCGCTCGGTCGCTCAACCTCATCGACGAAGAGAACAACCGCGCCACGCTCAAGAAGGCGGGCTTCCTCAGCCGCGACGCTCGCGTCAAGGAGCGCAAGAAGGCCGGACTCAAGAAGGCGCGTAAGGCACCCCAGTTCTCGAAGCGCTAATCGCGCTCCGCTGACTGGCATCACATGCCACGGCTTTTCGGTACCGACGGTGTTCGGGGACTCGCGAATCGCGACATCACTGTCGAGCTCGCGCTCGGTCTCGCTCAGGCAGCAGCGGTGGTGCTCGGCAAGGGACGCATCGCCGACGGTCGGCGCGCTTCGGGGCGCCGACCGGTCGCGGTGGTCGCGCGCGACCCGCGCGTCTCCGGTGAGTTCATCGCCGCCGCGGTGTCTGCGGGACTCGCGAGTTCCGGTGTCGACGTCCTCGACGCGGGGGTCATCCCGACTCCCGCTGCCGCGTTCCTGATCGGCGATGTGGGGGCCGATTTCGGCGTCATGATCTCGGCCTCGCACAACCCGGCCGCAGACAACGGAATCAAGTTCTTCGCGCAGGGCGGAACAAAACTGCCCGACATCGTCGAGGATCGCATCGAGCAAGCGCTCGCCGACACGAAACTCGCACCGACCGGCATCGAAGCCGGGAGGATCACGCGTTTCGCGGATGCGGAAGACCGCTACGTCGTGCATTTGCTCGGAACGGTGAAAACCCGCCTCGACGGGCTCCACGTCGTTCTCGACTGTGCGCACGGTGCCGCCGCGGCGGTGTCGCCCGAGGTCTTCACGGATGCGGGCGCCCGCGTCACGGTCATCGGTGCGGACCCCGACGGCACGAACATCAACGACGGGTTCGGCTCGACCCACCTCGAGGCCGTCGCCGCGGCGGTCCGTGAGCACGGCGCCGACCTCGGCATCGCCCACGACGGTGACGCCGACCGGTGTCTCGCCGTCGACGCCGACGGCACCGTCGTCGACGGCGACCAGATCATGGCGATCATCGCCCTCGCGATGAAAGCGAACGGCACCCTGACCGACGACACACTCGTCGCGACGGTCATGAGCAACCTCGGCCTCAAGGTCGCGATGGCCGAGCATGACATCTCGGTCGTCGAGACGAAGGTCGGCGACCGCTACGTGCTCGAGGCTCTCAACGAGCGCGGGCTGAGTCTCGGCGGCGAGCAGTCGGGCCACGTCATCATGAGCGAGTTCGCGACGACGGGCGACGGCATCCTCACGGGACTGCAGCTCATGTGCGAGATGGCCCGCACCGGGCGGTCGCTCGCGGAGCTCGCATCCGTCATGACCGTGTACCCGCAGATCATGGTCAATGTCACGGGAGTCGACCGCGAACGCCTCGCGGCAAACGACGCGATCGCCTCGGCGGTCGCGCAGCACACGGCGGAGCTCGGCGAGTCGGGGCGCGTGCTCTTGCGCCCCTCGGGAACGGAACCGCTCGTGCGCGTGATGGTCGAGGCGACCGACCAGTCGACGGCCGATCGCATCGCGCACGAGCTCGCCGACCTCGTGCGTCGCGAGATCGCCGTCTGATCCGTCGCCGTTAGCCGCGTGTTCGGCCGGTGCCGACGTCTCGACGACGTGGCGCGTCAGATCTTGCGCACGAGCACGTGGTCGACGGCGTGGTCGGCGTTCTTGCGCAAGACGAGCGTCGCGCGTGACCGCGTCGGGAGGATGTTCTCGGCGAGGTTGGGGCCGTTGATCCGGTTCCAGATGTCCCGCGCCGTCGCTCGCGCCTCCTCGGGGGAGAGCGTCGAGTAGCGGTGGAAGTACGACTTCGGGTTCGCGAACGCCCCCTCCTGCAGTCGCAGGAAGCGATCTTCGTACCACGACGCGATGTCGGCGCTGCGGGCGTCGACATAGACCGAGAAATCGAAGAGGTCGCTCACCGCGAGGCGGCCCGACACGGGAGGCTGCAGAACGTTGAGCCCCTCGACGATGAGGATGTCGGGTTGCCGCACGACGATCTCCGCGTCGGGGACGATGTCGTAGCTCAGGTGGGAGTAGAAGGGCGTGCGCACCTCCGTCGCGCCGCTCTTGATCTGGCTGACGAACCTGAGGAGCGCCCGCCGATCGTAGGACTCCGGAAAGCCTTTGCGGGTCATGAGCCCGCGCCTCTCGAGCTCGTGGTTGGGGTAGAGGAAGCCGTCGGTCGTCACGAGTTCGACTCGGGGCGTGTCGTCCCACCGGGCCAGGAGTTCGCGGAGGAGACGCGCGATCGTCGATTTGCCGACGGCGACCGAGCCGGCGACGCCGATGACGAACGGCGTGCTCTGCGTGCGGCGTCCGAGGAACTCGCTCGTCGACCTGTGCAGATTCTTGGCGCCGGCGGCATAGAGGTTGATGAGTCTGCTGAGGGGGAGGTAGACCTCGGAGACCTCGCGGATGTCGAGCACGTCGCCGAGCCCGCGGAGCCCCACGATCTCGGTGGGGCTCAGGGGGAGCGCTGTCGACGGCGACAGATCGGCCCACGTCGCCCGATCGATTTCGACGAAGGGTGTTCCGTGGCCGTTCGTGTGCGCGTGCGCGGCTTCACCCATAGGGATCGAGCGTAGTCCCGCGACAGCCTGCGCAGATACGGAGCCGGCACCGCGTAAAATGCATCCTCATGTGCGGAATCGTGGGTTATGTCGGGAGCAACAAGAGCATCGAGGTTCTCGTCGGGGGACTCCGGAGGCTCGAGTACCGCGGCTATGACTCCGCCGGGATCGCGGTCATCGACGACCAGGGCCAGATGCACACGCGCAAGCGCGCGGGCAAGCTCAAGATCCTCATCGACGACCTCGAGGAACTCGCCCTCGAGAACGGGGCGACCGGCATCGGGCACACCCGGTGGGCGACCCACGGTGGGCCCAACGACGAGAACGCGCACCCCCACCTCGGCGACGACGGCAAGCTCGCCCTCATCCACAACGGCATCATCGAGAATTTCGCGGAGCTCAAGGCCGAGCTGCTCGCAGCGCACCCGGAGACCGTGTTCACGAGCGAGACCGACTCCGAGGTCGCGGCTCTGCTCGTGGGGCTCGAATACCAGAAGACGGGCGACCTCGTCTCGGCCCTGAGCGGTGTGGTCCCGCGCCTGCACGGCGCGTTCACCCTGCTCGTCGTGCACCGCGACCAGCCCGGCATCGTCGTCGGGGCGCGGCGTAACTCCCCCCTCGTGATCGGGCTCGGCGAGGGTGAGAACTTCCTCGGGTCGGATGTCGCCGCGTTCGTCGACCACACGAGGCGCTACGTCGAGATCGGTCAAGACCAGATCGTCACGATCACCGCCGACGGTGTGACCGTCACCGACTTCGACGGCACTCCCCGCCCGACGGTCGAGAAGGAGATCGCGTGGGACGCGACGGCGGCAGACAAGGGCGGCTGGTCGAGTTTCATGGCCAAGGAGATCAGCGAGGAGCCTCTCGCAATCGCGAACACCCTCCTCGGTCGCGTCGTCGACGGCGCGGTGCGGCTCGAGGAGATCGACGGGCTCCCCCTCGACGAGGTCGACCGCATCGTCATCCTCGGGTGCGGCACGGCGGCATACTCCGGCATGCTCGCGAAGTACGCGATCGAGAAGTGGGCCCGCATCCCCGTCGACGTCGAGCTCTCGCACGAGTTCCGCTACCGCGACCCGATCCTCGACGCGCGCACCCTCGTGATCTCGGTGAGCCAGTCCGGCGAGACCATGGACACGCTCATGGCCGTCAAGTACGCGAGCGCGGCGGGCGCCCGCACCCTCTCGATCTGCAACACCCAGGGTGCGACCATTCCCCGCGAGTCCGACGCGGTGATCTACACGCACGCGGGCCCCGAGGTCGCCGTCGCGTCGACCAAGGCGTTCGTCGCCCAGGTGGCGGCGTTCTACCTCTTCGGACTGCACCTCGCGACCGTGCGCGGCTCGCTTCCGAAGGTCGAGATCGCCGAGCTGCTCGGCGAGCTTCAATCGTTGCCCGAGCAGCTCTCGGTCGTGCTCGAGCAGCACGATGCGATCGCCCAGCTCGCCGGGTGGATGACAGACACGCGCGCCGTCCTCTTCCTCGGCAGGCACGCGGGATTCCCCGTGGCCCTCGAGGGAGCGCTCAAGCTCAAGGAGCTCGCCTACATCCACGCCGAGGGGTTCGCCGCGGGGGAACTCAAGCACGGGCCCATCGCCCTCATCGAACCGGGCCAACCGGTCTTCGTGATCGTTCCGAGCCCGCGCGCGCACGACTCCCTGCACCCCAAGGTCATCTCGAACATCCAGGAGATCCGGGCGCGAGGTGCCCGCATCCTCGCGATCGCCGAGCAGGGGGATGCCGCGGTGCTGCCCTACGCGGATGTCGTCATCCCGATCCCCCTCGCCTCCACTCTCTTCGAGCCGCTCCTCGCGGTCGCGCCACTGCAGATCTTCGCGATGGAGCTCGCCTCGGCGAAGGGACTCGACGTCGACCAGCCGCGCAACCTCGCGAAGTCGGTCACGGTCGAGTAGTGCGGTGATCGTCGGGGTGGGGGTCGACATCGTCGATCTCGCGCGGTTCGAGCGGGCCGCGTCGCGCACTGCCGGCCTGCTCCCGCGGTTGTTCGCCGAGAGCGAACGGCGGGTCGGGGAGCGCGTTCTGCCTCTGCGTTCGCTCGCGGGGAGGTTTGCGGCGAAGGAGGCGCTCATCAAGGCGCTCGGTGACTCGACGGGAGTGCGCTGGCACGACATGCGTATCGTCCCCGACGGCCACGGCAACCCGGGATTCGAACTCTCGGGTGCCGCGGCCGCCGTGGCCGAATCACGAGGCGTCGAGAGCGTGCACGTGTCGATGAGCCACGACGCGGGCGTCGCGATCGCCTACGTCGTCGCCGAGGGGAGTCGCTCATGACACCGCGTTCCCTGCGCGAGGCACGCGTGAGCCTCGACCGCATCCGCCGCAATGTCGACGCGCTCCGGCGGGCGACGTCGACGACGCACACGATGGCCGTCGTCAAGGCCGACGGATACGGTCACGGTGCAGCGCCGGTCGCGCGAGCCGCCGTGGAGGGCGGAGCGGACTGGCTCGGCGTCGTCGACATCGACGAGGCGCTCCGGTTGCGGGCATCCGGAATCAGCGAGACGCCGATCCTCGCGTGGCTGCACGACCCGGCCGTCGACTTCGCCCCCGCCGTCGCCGCGGGAATCGATGTCGGAATCGGCTCGATCGCCGCTCTTGAGAGCGCCGCGCGCGCGCACGGCGCCGCGCGAGTGCACCTCAAGGTCGACACGGGGCTCGGCCGCGGCGGCGTGCCCGTGAGCGAGGTCGAGCGCCTCATGGATGTCGCGGCGACTCTCGAGCGACGCGGCGAGATCGTCGTGCGCGGGCTCTTCAGCCACCTCGCGAACGCGGGGGCCGACGCCGACGCCGACCAGGTCGCGGTGTTCCGCGACGCTCTCGGGGCGGCCGCGGCGGCCGGGCTCGAGCCGGAGATCCGTCATCTCGCGTCGACGGCGGGAGCACTGCGGATTCCCGACGCGCGATTCGACATGGTGCGACTCGGTATCGGCATCTACGGCCTTTCGCCGTTCGAGCAGGTCGCCTCGGCCGACCTCGGGCTCTCGCCGGCGCTCGAGCTCAGTGCGTCGATCGTCTCCGTCAAGCGCGTTCCCGCCGGTCACGGGGTGTCGTACGGCTATCGCTACCGCACGACCGCGGAGACGACGCTCGCGCTCGTTCCGCTCGGATACGCCGACGGCGTTCCGCGCGCCGCGTCGGGTCGCGGTGTCGTCTCGATCGGGGGAACGGTCTTCCCGATCGCCGGAACCGTGGCGATGGACCAGTTCGTCGTCGACGTCGGCGACTCGCGCGTCGCGGTCGGCGATCGCGCGGTGCTCTTCGGCGATCCCGTGGAGGGCCTCCCGAGCGCCGACGACTGGGCTGCCGCGTGCGGCACCATCAATTACGAGATCGTCACGCGCCTCGGCGCGCGCATCGAGCGGTCGTACCTTCCGTGAGCGAGCCGGTGCCCATCGACATCGAGGTCTCGACGCCCGAGAGCATGGCCGCGCTCGGAGCCCACGTCGCGAGGCAGCTGCGAGCGGGCGACATCGTCGCGCTCGACGGCCCGCTCGGTGCGGGCAAGACCACCTTCACTCGCGGGCTCGGGGGCGAGCTCGGCGTGCGGGGCACGGTCTCGAGCCCCACCTTCGTGCTCGCGCGCACGCATCCTCGAACCGCGGGGGGCGCACCGCTCGTGCACGTCGACGCCTACCGTCTCGGGTCGGCCGCCGAGCTCGACGACCTCGACATCGACTTCGCCGAGTCCATCGTCGTCGTCGAGTGGGCCGCCGGGATGCTCGCCGGCCTCGACGACTCGGTGCTGCGCATCACGATCGAGCGCCCGACGGGGGCCGGGCGAGGCGAGCTTGTCGACAACGACAACGACAACGACAGCGACGGCGACACCGTCGACGACGAGCCGATCGAGGCGAGGGTCGTGCGCATCGAACCGCTCGGTGACCGCTGGGCCCGGCGGCCCTTCGTCGCTCCGGTGTGACAGACGGGTTCGCTCGCGCCCCGGTCATCTAGGCTTGGCGGGTGATTCTCGCGATCGACACGTCGGGCGGCACGACCGTCGGTCTCGTCGACGACGGGGCGAACGCCGTCGCGGAGCGATCGTCATCCGATTCCCGACGGCACGCCGAGGTCGTCGGCAGTCTCATCGTCGAGTGCCTCGCCGATGCGCGTGCTCGGGCATCGGACGTCGCCGCGGTCGCGGTCGGAATGGGGCCGGGACCGTTCACGGGCCTCAGGGTCGGCATCGCCGCGGCGGAGGCCTTCGGGCTCGGACGAGCCGTACCCGTTCTGCGGGTCGTGAGCCACGACGCCATCGCGAGTTCCGAGCTCGCGTCGGAGAACCGCCCCCTTCTCGTCGTCACCGACGCGCGTCGGCGCGAGGTCTACTGGTCCACATACTCGGGTCTCGCGAGCGACGGGGTCCCCGAGCGAGCGGATGCCGCAGGCCTCTGCCGCCCCGCCGACCTCGAGTCGGCGGTCCCCGACTTCTCGCGCTTCGCGAGGGTCGACGACGTGGCGGTGTCGGCAGTCGCCCTCGGTGTTCTCGCCGCGCGCATGAGGTCGGCGGAACGGCAGTTCGCGTCGGCTGCTCCGCTCTACCTCCGTTCGCCCGACGTCACGGTGTCGAGCGGCCCGAAGCGCGTGACGTCGTGACGTGGCAGTTGCGCCGCGCCGGGGAGGGTGACCTCGACGCGATCATGCTGCTCGAGGAGAGCATCTTCTCCACCGACGCGTGGTCGAGGGCCACGATGCGGGCGGAGGTCGCCAACGCGCAGGGCTACTACCTCGTCGCGTTCCGCCCGGAGTCGCCCGATCGTGTCGACGGGTATTCGGGTCTCTTCGCCCCGCGTCGGGCCCCTCAAGCCGACGTCAACACGATCGCCGTCGCCCCCGCGGCTCGACGTCGAGGTCTCGG
This sequence comes from Marisediminicola sp. LYQ85, assembly GCF_046600695.1. Taxonomy (NCBI): domain Bacteria; kingdom Bacillati; phylum Actinomycetota; class Actinomycetes; order Micrococcales; family Microbacteriaceae; genus Marisediminicola; species Marisediminicola sp. LYQ85. Next base: position 123,309 of record NZ_JBKIWO010000003.1, on the reverse strand, counting down.
TAGGGTCCTCATGCTCGCGATGCTCGCCGAGGCGAGGGAGCGCGGTGCTCACGAGGTCCTCCTCGAGGTGCGGGCTGACAACCCGTCGGCCCAAGCGCTCTACCGCGACCTCGGGTTCGTCGAGATCGCCGTGCGACCGCGGTACTACCAACCCGACGACGTCGACGCCGTCGTCATGCGGCTCGTGTTCATCGAGCCCGAGACCGTGCCGGCGACCGGCAGCACGATCGACGCGTCGCCCCCTACGACGGCCGACCCGACGAACGGACCCGCGACATGAGTGCCGACGCCCCCGCGCCCCTCGTGCTCGGCATTGAGACGAGTTGCGACGAGACGGGGATCGGCATCGTGCGGGGCTCGACTCTTCTGGCGAACGTCATCGCCTCATCGATGGAGGAGCACGCTCGCTACGGGGGAGTGGTTCCTGAGATCGCCGCTCGAGCTCACCTCGAGGCGCTCGCCCCGACGATCTCCTCGGCGCTCGCCGAGGCGCGCGTCGACCTCGCAGACCTCGACGCCGTGGCCGTGACGAGCGGACCGGGGCTCGCGGGAGCGCTCATGGTGGGGGTCGGCGCCGCGAAGGCTCTCGCGATCGCCCTCGACAAACCGCTCTACGCCGTCAATCACCTCGTCGGTCACGTCGGGGCCGACCTCGTGAGCGAGTCGGCGGAGCCCCTCGAGACACCGACGGTCGCGCTCCTCGTGTCGGGAGGTCACACATCCCTCCTCCTCGTGCACGACCTGACCTCCGACGTCGAGTTGCTCGGCGAGACGATCGACGACGCCGCGGGCGAGGCCTTCGACAAGGTCGCGCGGTTGCTCGGCCTGCCCTACCCGGGCGGCCCGGAGATCGACCGGGCCGCGGTGGGGGGCGACCCGCGCGCTATCCGTTTTCCCCGCGGCCTCACCCGTCCCCGCGACCTCGACGCGCACCGCTACGACTTCTCCTTCTCGGGCCTCAAGACGGCCGTGGCCCGCTGGGTCGAGGCCGTGCGGGATCGCGGCGAGGAGGTTCCGATCGCGGATGTCGCGGCGAGCTTCCGCGAGGCGGTCGCCGACGTTCTCATCACGAAGGCCGTCGCGGCGTGTCGGGATCTCGGAGTCCCCCGCCTGCTGCTCGGCGGAGGGGTCGTCGCCAACGCGCGCGTGCGCGAACTCGCGACGGAGCGTTGCGCCGCGGAGGGGATCGAGTTGCGCATCCCGCCGCTCTCGCTGTGCACCGACAACGGGGCGATGATCGCGGCTCTCGCCGCCCGCCTGATCGCCGCGGGGGCCCCGCCGTCGACCCTGCATTTCTCTGCGGACTCGACCCTGCCCGTCACCTCCATCCAGGCGTGACGCTCGTTTGACACCCCTCCGGCGCGATGTCAGGCTGAGCCGAACCGTGTCACCTCAGCCATTCCGCTAGGAGCTCCTATGTCCGACCCCAAAGACGACTCTGTGCCACCCGTTCCGCCTGCGCCGTCCGACCAGCAGGCAGACGACCACTCCGTCGCCGCGCAGCCGTCGCCGCCGGAACCGACCGCTCCCGAGGGTCAGGGCACCTACACCGCGCCCGGCGAGTACACGGCACCGGGCGGATACGCCCCGCCGCAGCCCGAGGCGACCTCGAATGCGTACGGTGCTCCCGCCGACTACGCGCAGCCCGGCGGATATCAGCCGCCCAGCGGTTACCAGCAGAGCAACGGCTACCAGCAGAGCAACGGGTACCAGCAGCCCGGTGGCTACCAGCAGACGAGCGGATACGGTTCGGCGGGGTACACCCCGGCCCCGCCCGCTCCGCCGAAGACGCTGAGCCTCCTCGGAATGATCGCGGGGATCGTCAGCGTCCTCGGTCTGTGGGTCCTCTTCATTCCGATTGCGGGGGCCCTCCTGGGCCTGTTCTTCCCGGCCGCCGCGATCGTGCTCGGGTTCCTCGGAAAGTCGCGCGAGGGTGCGCCGGCGCGGGGGCTGTGGCTCACGGCGCTCATCACCGGTTTCGTCAGTGTCGGGCTCGCCCTCATCGCTCTCGTCGGGTGGATCGCGTTCTTCGCCGTCATCGGCAGCGACCCCTACTCCGGCGGGTACTAGGCACCGACCGCGGGCTCCACTCGCTCGACGAGGAGAGCCGAGTGCCGGCCGGCGACGCGCGTCACGATGAGCGTCGCAGAGCCGGTGCCCTTGAGTGACAGTCGCGACCTCAGCTTCGCCGGGTCGACGTCGACGCCGCGCTTCTTGATCTCCAGGCGACCGATGCCGCGAGCGGCGAGTTCTCTCTTGAGGGTGCGCTCGTCGAAGGGCAGGGTCGCGATGACACGGAACGGCACCGCGAAGGGCGTCTCGACGACCTCGTCCGAAGTCAGGTAGGCGATCGAGTCGCTCACCATGCGCGCGTCGAGCGACCTCGCGAGGTCGCCGATCAAGCGGGCGCGGATGACCGCACCGTCGGGTTCGTAGACGACACCCCCGAGGGCGCCCGTCGCGACATCCTCGCTGTCTCCGTGGGAGATCATCTCCGCGGTGCCGTGTGCGCCCATCACGAGAGCGGAACGCGTGATGCCGTCCCGTGCCGCCGCACCGAACCAGACGCCGGCCTCGACGACCTCCCGATCGACCGAGATCCACTGCGCCTCGGCGTCTGCGGGGATGAGGTCGCGGTCGACACCCGGCCCGAGCTTGACCCCGACGGGCCGATCGGCGGCGAGGCCGAACGCGAAGTCGAGGGGCGGGCTCCACTGGTTCGGGTCGTGCACGCGCGTCGTGTTGTCGTGGCCTCGCGTGCGTCTCGCCGGGTCGACGTAGACGGCGTCGACGTCGGCGAGGTCGACGGTCGCGGCATCTGCGGAGACGACGGTTGCGCCCTCCCACGGGGCGAGGTTGTAGGTCGCGATCGCCGCGGTCACGTCGTCTCTCTCGACCGCGAGCACGTCGAGGCCGAGGGCGGCGAACGCGAGGGAGTCCGCCCCGATGCCGCAGCCGAGGTCGGCGACCCTGCGCGCTCCCGCCGCCGTGAACCGCCCGGCGTGGTGGGCGGCCACGCTCAAGCGAGTGGCCTGTTCGAGGCCCGCGGTCGTGAAGAGCATGCGGTCGGCGAACTCGCCGAATTTGGCGCGAGCGCGGGCCCGCAGCTTCGACTGGCTCAGCACCGCGGCGACGAGTTCGGGGGAGTGCCCCGCGGCGCGCAGCTCGCGCACCGTGCGCACGATGTCCGCCGAGGGATCGAAGGGCGGGAGGGAGTCGAGCAACCGGAGCCCGTCGGCCGAAAGCACTTCGAGTAGGTCGCCGGTCTCCATGGCCCCATTGTCGCTCACGGGCGACCGTGTCGGCGCCGCGGGGAGAGGCGCGGCTGGCACTCCGATTGCGTGAGTGCTAATCGACCCCGTAAGCTACTTCTGGCACTCTCACCGAGAGTGTGCCAACCCCAAGTTTCGTTAGCACTGAGAAAGAAGAGGTCAACCGTGTCGGTCTCCATAAAGCCGCTCGAGGATCGCATTGTCATCAAGCAGGTCGACGCCGAGCAGACCACTGCCTCCGGTCTCGTCATTCCTGACACCGCGAAGGAGAAGCCCCAGGAGGGCGAGGTCGTCGCCGTGGGTCCAGGTCGCATCGATGACAACGGCAACCGCGTGCCCCTCGACATCGCCGTCGGCGACAAGGTCATCTACTCCAAGTACGGCGGAACCGAGGTGAAGTACGGCGGAGAAGACCTCCTCGTGCTGTCGGCTCGCGACGTGCTCGCGGTCGTCGTCCGCTAGTCACGACCCGCCAGTTCGAAGGCCCGCCCGGTCATCCGGGCGGGCCTTCGTCGTGTGCGGCGACGGCGAGAGTCGGCCCGATCCCGGGAGTAGCATCGGGACAGTGCCCGACGCCTCATCGCCCTCCCCGAGCGGCTCCCCGTCGCCCTCTCCCCGCCCCTCCGCACCGGGCGTGAAGTCCGGGTTCATCCAGGCCATCGGTGCCTACGGTCTCTGGGGTTTCCTCCCCGTCTACTTCCTCGTGCTCGCGCCGTCGGGTCCGTTCGAGATCGTCGCGTTCCGCATCCTGTTCTCGCTCGTGTTCTGCGCGCTCCTGCTCACCGTCACGCGCAGCTGGGGGGCCGTCGTCGCGATCGTGCGCTCGCCGCGACTCCTGCTCACCGTCGGGCTCGCGGGAGTGTTCATCTACGTCAACTGGCAGGTGTACATCTTCGCGGTGCTCACCGACCGGGTGCTCGAGGGCGCGCTCGGTTACTTCATCAACCCGATCGTCACGGTCTTGCTCGGTGTGCTCATCCTCCGCGAACGGTTGCGGCCCGCCCAGTGGGTCGCGGTGGCGATCAGCTTCGTCGCCGTGCTCGTGCTCGCGATCGGTTACGGCACGTTCCCGTGGATATCGCTCGCGCTCGCCTTCTCGTTCGGGCTCTACGGGCTCATCAAGAAGCGCGTGGGGCCGCGGGTCGATGCGGTGAGCGGACTCTCGCTCGAGACCGCGTGGCTCACCCCCGTCGCCGTCATCCAGCTGGCCGTCGTCGGCTCGTCGACGGGAATCCTGTTCGGCTCCGTGAGCGTCGGGCACACGCTCCTCGTGATCGGGTCGGGGGTCATCACGGCGGTTCCCCTCCTTTTGTTCGCAGGAGCCGCGCGTCGGTTGCCGCTCATCACCCTCGGTCTCGTGCAGTATCTGGCGCCCCTCCTGCAGTTCGCGTTCGGAGCCTTCGTGTTGCGCGAGGCGATGCCCCCCGAGCGCTGGGTCGGGTTCGGGCTCGTCTGGGTCGCCCTCATCGTGCTCACGGTGGACATGGTCGTTTCGGGCAGGTCGGCACGCCGCGTCGTACGCCCGCTGACCTGACACTAGGGTTCCCTCGTGCGCCGCGGAGACGCGGACACGGAAGGAGTTGATCGATGGCCCAGGGTCCCTTGCGCGCGCTCGCGACGAGTGCTGTCGCCGCCGCCCTGGCCGTGTCGCTCGTCGCGTGCGCGTCGAGCGGGACGACCGATTCGATGCCTGTCCCGAGCGCGAGCGCCACTCCGAGCCCGAGCGAGGTCGCTCCGAGTGGTGACGGCGAGCTGTCGATCGGCACCCTCTTCGAACTCACGGGCGATCTCGCCGACATCGGGGCCGCGCAGGTCGCGGGAGTGGATGCCGCGGTGCGCGCCCTCAACGAGGCCGGAGGTGTCGGCGGGACCCCCGCCGTCGTCACCCACCGCGACGCGTCGGGCGACGGCCTCGTGTCGGCCGCACGGGAACTCGCCGACCTCGGTGTGGACGTCATCATAGGGCCCGGAACCGCGGATGCCGTCGCGAGGGTCGCCGAGGCCCTGGCCGACGACGACGTCGCCGTGGTTTCGCCGACCGCGGGCCCGCTCGCCGTGGACGAGCCGCTCGCCCTCGTGCTCGCGGGGCTCGACGACAGCACGGCCCCCGACAGCATGCGCGACCCTACGACGGCCGACGACGACTTCACGGCGCTCGTGCGGACGACCGACCCCGGAGTGGCCGACGTCGACTATGCGGCGGAGGCGTTCGACGCGACGACCCTCGTCGCTCTCGCCGCGATCGCGGCCGACGACGACGGCGGGCCATCCGTCGCCGCTGCCGTGGCCTCGGTCACGACGGGGAGCGTCTCGTGCAGCGTCGTCGGGGAGTGCATCGCGGCGCTCGACGACGGTGTCACAATCGCTTTCACCGGAATGAGCGGCGCCCGCTCGTTCCGCTAGATGCGGGGCCGCGGTCATCCGTGACCAGGAGCTTCGATACCCGCGGCATCATGCGGGTTCCGTCGTGCCGGGCACACCGCACGGAGTGCTTGCCCGGTTCTGCCCCGTCAATGTAACGATTCCGTCGCGTTACACGGCTGTAACAGCCTCGTATTGTGTGGGGGTCATTCCGTCTATACCGTGAACCAACCGCGCGGTTCTTCCGTGCCGGAAAACTCACCTACACCAGAGGAGCACAATGAGCGCATTCCTGAAGGGCTCAACACCTTCCCGCTCGCACGCCTTCTCGGCGGGAATCAAGGTTGTCGCGGCCACCGCGGGCATCCTGCTGCTGGCCTCGTGCGCCAGCGGTCCTGCCGAAGAAGACACCGACGAAGCCACCACCGACTTCCCCGCGTCGTCACGCGAGGCAGACGGGGTTCTCTCGATCGGCACGATCCTTCCGCAGACCGGTAGCCTCGCCTTCCTCGGCCCGCCCGAGTTCGCCGGCGTCGACCTCGCCGCCGAAGAGATCGCCGACTCGGACTTCGAGTTCGACGTCACCGTCGAGCACCGTGACTCGGGTGACCTCGAGACCGACATCGCGACGCAGTCCGCGACCGAGCTCGTCGACCTCCCGACCGACGTCGTCGTGGGTGCGGCATCCTCGGGAGTCTCCTTCACGTTCATCGACCGTCTCGTCGACGCGGGCATCGTGCAGTTCTCGCCCGCGAACACCTCGCCCGACTTCACCGAATACGAGGACGACGGCTGGTACTGGCGTACCGCGCCGAGCGACGTGCTCCAGGGTCGCGTGCTCGGAAACCTCATGGTCGGCGACGGTGCAGAGAACGTCGCGTTCATCTACATCAACGACCCCTACGGAACCGGTCTCGTCGAGAACGCGACGACCGCCGTCGAGGATGCGGGCGGAACCGTCTCGGCGTCCGTCGCGTTCAACCCGGGAGACACGCAGTTCACCGCGATCGTCGACGAGGCGCTCGCCGGAGACCCGGATGCCATCGCCGTCGTCGCCTTCGCGGAGACCTCGTCGATCATCCCCGAGCTCGTCAACACCCAGGGCTTCGACGGTGCGGGCGTGTACTTCACCGACGGAAACCTCTCGAACAGCTACGAGTTCGAAGAGGGCACGCTCGAGGGAGCGAAGGGAACCCTGCCGGGTAACTTCGCCTCGTCGGACTTCCGTGACCGCCTGCTCGAGGTCGACCCCGACCTCGAGGACTTCAGCTACTCGGCCGAGTCTTACGACGCCGTGATCCTGTCGGCCCTCGCGGCCGCTCAGGGTGGCAGCGACGACCCGACCACGATTCGCGACAACCTCGAGTCGGTCTCGAAGGACGGCGAGACGTGCGAGACGTTCGCCGACTGCCTCGCGCTCATCTCCGAGGGTGAAGACATCGACTACGACGGCCCCTCGGGACCGATCACGTTCGATGCGAACGGTGACCCGACCGAGGCGTACATCGGTATCTACCAGTACGGTGCCGACAACCAGTACGAGCCGCTCAACGCGGAGTTCGGCAGCCTCAACGAGTAATCGTTCGACTGCACGACACTGAAGGGCCCGGCCGCCACGGCCGGGCCCTTCTTCGCGCCTGCTCACGGCGCGCGTGTCTGGTCGACACGGCCGTCGAGGCGCTCACGCAGCCGTCACGGCATGAGAAAGGCCCCAGGCGAGTGCCCGGGGCCTTCGTCGTCGTGAGTGCCGCTCAGACGCCGCGAGCCTTCGTGTCGGCGTCGACGTCGGCCGCGAGGGTGCCGAGGTAGAGCTCGGTGACCTTGGGGTCCTTCAGCAGCTCCCGGCCCGTGCCCGTGTAGGCGTCGCGGCCCTGGTCGAGAACGTAGGCGCGGTCGCAGATCTGCAGGCAGCGGCGGGCGTTCTGCTCGACCATGATGACCGAGACGCCGGCGCGGTTGATCTGGTGCACGCGGAGGAAGGTCTCGTCTTGACGCACCGGCGACAGCCCTGCGGACGGCTCGTCGAGGAGCAGCACGGAGGGGTCCATCATGAGCGCGCGGCCCATGGCGACCATCTGTCGCTCGCCGCCCGAGAGCGAGCCCGCACGCTGCTTGCGGCGGGTCCCGAGCTCGGGGAAGATCGTCGTCACGAACTCGAAGCGCTCGTCGAAGACCTTCGGGCGCTGGAAGAGCCCCATCTCGAGGTTCTCCTCGATCGTGAGGGTCGGGAACACGTTGTTGTTCTGCGGGACCATGCCCACGCCCTTGCTTACGAGCTTGTCGGCCTTGAGCCCGGTGATGTCCTCGCCCTTGAGGTGGATCGTGCCCTCGCGGATCTTCACCTGCCCGAACACGGCCTTGAGGAAGGTCGACTTGCCCGCGCCGTTGGGGCCGATGATGCCGATGAGCTCACCGGGGTAGGCCGTGATGTTGCATCCGTTGAGGATGTTGACACCGGGGATGTATCCCGCGACGAGGTCGGTGCTGTAGAGCACGGGGTCGACGGTCGCGGTGGTCGTCGGGGTCGACGTGGGTTCGACTGTCTCGCTCATCAGTGCGCCTCTCGCTCTGCTGCGTGGGCTTCGGCGGCCTGCTTGGCCTCGACCACGGGGTTGGTCGTGCCGGTCATGTCGCCGAGGTCGGTGTCGTGATGCGCACCGAGGTAGGCATCGATGACGGCGGGGTCGTTCATCACGCTGTCTGGCGGGCCCTCCGCCACGACCTTGCCCTCGGCCATGACGATGACCCAGTCGGAGATGTGCCTGACCATGTGCATGTCGTGCTCGACGAAGAGCACCGACATGCCCTCGGACTTGAGCTGCTTGATGTGGCCGAGGAGCGACTGGGTGAGCGCCGGGTTGACCCCGGCCATGGGCTCGTCGAGCATCACGAGCACGGGGTCGCTCATGAGGGCGCGAGCCATCTCGAGGAGCTTGCGCTGGCCGCCCGAGAGCGAGGCCGCGTAGTCGTCCTTCTTGGCGTCGAGCTTGAAGCGGGCGAGCAGCTCTTCGGCTTTCGCCGTGATGTCGGTCTCGCGCTTCTTCCAGAGCGGCTTGATGAGCGCCGTGAAGATGTTCTCGCCCGGTTGCTTGGTGGCTCCCAGGAGCATGTTCTGCAGCACGCTCAGACGGCCGAGCGACTTCGTGAGCTGGAAGGTGCGCACCATTCCCTTGCGGGCGACACGGAACGCGGGGACGCGCGCGAGACTGTCTCCCTCGAAACTCCAGTCGCCCGTGTTGGGCTTGTCGAACCCCGTGAGCAGGTTGAAGAACGTCGTCTTGCCCGCACCGTTGGGCCCGATGAGAGCCGTGATGCTCCCGCGGGGGATCTCCACGTGGGCGACGTCGACGGCGGTCAGGCCACCGAAGGTGCGGGTGACGCCGTCGGCGACGACGATCGGGTCGACCTTCTTGCAGCCGGGGCCGACCTCGCCGACGACGAGGGGGTGGGTGAGCGCGGTGTCAGACATTGAACGACAGCTCCTTCTTATTGCCGAAGATGCCCTGGGGTCTGAATATGACGAGGAGCATGAGCACGGCGCCGATGATGATGAAACGTATCTGCCCGGCCTGGGTGCTGCTGATGAAGGTGATGATGTCAGCCGAGATGAGGCCGCGGAGGATGCTGTCGCTCAGGGTGAGGAGTGCTGCGAAGAGCATGGCTCCCACGATCGGACCGAGGAGCGTCGCCGCCCCGCCGAGGAGCAGCATCGTCCAGATGAAGAACGTCAGCGTCGTCGCGTAGTTACCGGGCTGCACGGCTCGCGGCAGCACGAAGATGACGCCGGCGAGAGATCCGAAGACACCACCGAGGATGAGGGCCTGCATCTTGTAGGCGTAGACGTTCTTGCCGAGGCTGCGCACGGCATCCTCGTCTTCGCGGATGCCCTTGACGACGCGGCCCCACGGGCTCCGCATGAGCAGGAACACGAGGATCGTCGCGAGGATCACGAGGCCCCAACCGAACACGCGGATCCACAGCTGGTTGGCCGTGTAGGTCCACGGGCCGAAGCCGTAGCTGCCGTCGGCGAAGGGGTTGAGCGCGATGAAGCCGCTGTTGAACCCTGAGAGCCCGGCCGCACCACCCGTGACGTCGGTGAGTGCCGTGGTCGACACCGTGAACCTGACGATCTCGGCGCTCGCGATCGTGACGATCGCGAGGTAGTCGGCTCGCAGCCGCAGCGTCGGTATGCCGAGCAGGAAGGCGAAGAGCACGCTCGCGAGGATCGTCGAGAGGAACCCCGCCCACAGCGGGAAGTCGAAGAGGAGGGTCGGCACGACGAAGGCGTATGCGCCGATCGCCATGAAGCCGGCTTGACCGAAGTTGAGCAGTCCGGCATAGCCGAAGTGCACACTGAGCCCGATCGCCGCGAGAGCGTACGCCGCCGTGACCGGGCTGAGCAGCTCGCCCGCGGCACTGTTGAGAATCTGTCCCCAGTCCATGATGGCCTCCTAGCCGACCCGTTCCTTGCGCCCCAAGACACCTTGTGGTCTCACGAGGAGCACGAGGATGAGGATGAGAAGTGCGACCGCGTAGCGCAGGTCGTTGGGAATCCAGACGGTCGACACCTCGGTGACGATTCCGATGACGAGCGAGCCGACGAGGGCTCCGAACGCGCTTCCGAGCCCGCCGAGGGTGACCGCGGCGAACAGCAGGAGCAGGATCTGGAAGCCCATGTTCCAGTTCACCTGGCGGAACACCCCGTAGAGGATTCCGCTGAGCCCCGTGAGTGTCGCGGCCATGATCCAGACGATGCGGATGATGCGGTCGACGTTGATGCCCGAGGCGGCGGCGAGCGACGCGTTGTCGCTCACGGCTCGCGTGGCCTTGCCGATGCGGGTGCGCGTGAGGAAGAACGCGACGAGGGCGAGCATGACGATGCTGATGCCCATGCTCACGAGGGATGCGAGCGTGATGGTCACGGGGCCGACGGTGACCGTCTGCGTGAGGCCCGTGTCGAGTGTCTCGATGTTTCCGCCGAGGAAGAACAGGATGACGTATCGCGCGAGGATCGAGAGACCGATCGTGACGATCATCGCTTGCACGAGACCGACCCCGCGTCGCCTCAGGGGTCTGTGGAGCCACGCGTCTTGCGCGTATCCGGTGAAGGCGCTCAGCACGAGGGTGATCGCCACGGCGACGATGATCGGCAGGTCGAGCACGGTTCCGAAGAGCAGGAACATCACCGCGCCGAAGGTCACCATCTCACCGTGGGCGAAGTTGTTGAGCTTCGTCGTGCCGTAGATGAGCGAGATGCCGATCGCGGCGAGCGCGAGGAGCAGCCCGAAGTTCACGCCGTAGACGGCGCGCGTGAGGATCGTGTCGAGGATGCTCGAGCTCACCGACGTGCCTTCACCCGTGGGGAAGAGCACGTTGACCGTGTTGGTCTGCGCGAGGTTGACGTCGCGCGTGAGGTTGTCGGGGTCGCGAGGCACGACGCCCTCGGGGAGGGTGTCGGGGAGGAGGGTGGCGGTGTACGCGCCCTGGCCGGGAACCGTGACCGTCCAGCGACCGTCGTCACCCGTGACGCCGATCTCGCTGAAGCCGGAGCCCTCGACCTCGACCTCGACGCCCGCGATGGGCTCGTCACCGTCGCGGATGAGTCCGCCGACCGTATAGGTGTCGGTGAAGTCGCTCGAGGGCGACGGCGAGGGGCTCGGGCTCGACTCGGCCGACGCGGGAGAGAGCCCGACGGCGAGTGCGAGGAAGAGCCCCACGAGGAGGGTCCCCAGAAGGGTCACGGATACGTTCACGAGCGGCGAAGCGCGTCGCAGGATGAGTGGCACTGAACCTCCAGGGGCGAGCCAGCAAGAGCACGGGAGTGGTCTCGCCTTCAAGGCTGGTCGTCGACGATGACGTTACCGATCATTTGTGTCCCTCGTGTTTCGGGTCGACTCACGAGTAGGCCCTTATTATGCGGGGGAATGAGGCGATCCCTAAACCGTTAACATTGAATACCGGATTCGACGCAGCACCCGGAGACTCTTTCCCCCCTCGATCCAACAGGGAGACACATGTCCCAGCCCGATCCGTTCGGTTTCATCGGACTCACGTACGACGACGTCATGCTTCTGCCCGGGCACACCGATGTCATCCCGAGCGAAGCGGACACCTCGTCGAGGCTCACCCGGCGGATCACGGTCAACTCCCCCCTCCTCTCGTCGGCGATGGACACCGTGACCGAGTCGCGCATGGCGATCGCGATGGCTCGCCACGGGGGCCTCGGCGTGCTGCACCGCAACCTGTCGATCGACGACCAGGCGACGCTCGTCGATAAGGTCAAGCGCTCCGAGTCGGGCATGATCACGAACCCTGTGACGACGTCGCCCGACGCGACCGTGCAGGAGGTCGACGAGCTCTGCGGCCAGTTCCGCGTCTCGGGTCTCCCCGTCGTCGAGGCCGACGGCACCCTCGTGGGCATCATCACCAATCGCGACATGCGCTTCGTCTCGCCGTTCGAGAAGTCGACGACTCTCGTGCGCGACGTCATGACCAAGGGTCCGCTCATCACCGCCCCCGAGGGGGTCGACCCCGACTCGGCCATCGCGATCTTCGCCCAGCACAAGATCGAGAAGCTCCCCCTCATCGACGGTCAGGGGCGCCTCCGCGGACTCATCACCGTGAAGGACTTCGACAAGAGCGAGAAGTATCCCAGCGCCACGAAAGACCTCGAGGGGCGACTGCGCGTCGGCGCCGCGATCGGCTTCTTCGGAGACGCGTGGGATCGCGCAGGAGCGCTCGCCGATGCCGGGGTCGACATGATCGTCGTCGACACCGCCAACGGCGACTCCGCAGGGGTGCTCGACATCATCCGCCGGTTGAAGTCCGACCCGACGTTCGCCCACGTCGACATCGTCGGCGGCAACGTCGCGACGAGGTCCGGTGCCCAGGCCCTCGTCGACGCGGGAGCCGACGCCATCAAGGTCGGGGTCGGGCCCGGCTCGATCTGCACCACGCGGGTGGTCGCGGGAGTCGGTGTTCCCCAGGTGACCGCGGTCTACGAGGCGTCCCTCGCGGCGCGCGAGCACGATGTGCCCGTGATCGCCGACGGCGGCCTGCAGTACTCGGGCGACATCGCGAAGGCGCTCGTCGCCGGCGCCGACACGGTCATGCTCGGGTCGCTCCTCGCCGGGTGCGACGAGAGCCCGGGAGACCTCGTGTTCGTCGGAGGCAAGCAGTACAAGAACTACCGCGGAATGGGCTCGCTCGGCGCGTTGCAGACTCGCGGAAAGAAGACGTCGTACTCGCGAGACCGCTACTTCCAGGCGGATGTCCCGAGCGACGAGCAACTCATCGCCGAGGGTGTCGAGGGGCAGGTGCCCTATCGCGGCCCCCTCGCGGCGGTCGCGTACCAGCTCATCGGGGGCCTCCGGCAGTCGATGTTCTACACGGGCGCTCGCACGATCGAGGAACTCAAGAACAAGGGCAAGTTCGTGCGCATCACCGCGGCGGGACTCAAAGAGAGCCACCCTCACGACCTGCAGATGGTCGTCGAGGCGCCGAACTACCGCCGGTAGCCGCGCGCTCCGCGGCCGGGCGACCTCTCGGCGAAAGGGTCGCCCGGTAGGCTGGCGGGGTGAGTGACATCGAGATCGGCCGCGCAAAGCGCGCCCGCAGGGCCTACGCATTCGACGACATCGCCATCGTCCCGAGTCGCCGGACCCGCGACCCTCAAGACGTCTCGGTCTCGTGGTCGATCGACGCCTACCAGTTCGACATCCCCTTCCTCGCCGCCCCGATGGACTCGGTCGTCTCGCCCGCGACAGCCATCGCGATGGGTCGCCACGGCGGTCTCGGCGTGCTCGACCTCGAGGGCGTCTGGACCCGGTACGAGAACCCGGAGCCCGTGCTCGAGGAGATCCGCTCCCTCGACAGCGCCGAGGCGACGAAGCGCATGCAGGCCATCTACTCGGAGCCGATCAAGCCCGAGCTCGTGACGGCTCGCCTCGCCGAGATCCGTGCGGCCGGAGTGACGGTCGCGGGGGCGCTCTCCCCGCAGCGCACCCAGGAGCTCTACGAGACCGTCGTCGCGGCGGGTGTCGACCTCTTCGTCATCCGAGGCACCACCGTGAGTGCCGAGCACGTTTCCCAGAACCAGGAGCCGCTCAACCTCAAGAAGTTCATCTACGAGCTCGACGTCCCCGTGATCGTCGGTGGCGCGGCAGGCTACACGCCCGCCCTCCACCTCATGCGCACGGGCGCCGCGGGCGTGCTCGTCGGGTTCGGGGGAGGTGCGGCGTCGACGACGCGCAAGTCTCTCGGCATCCACGCTCCCATGGCCACGGCGCTCGCGGATGTCGCGGGCGCCCGTCGCGACTACATGGACGAGTCGGGCGGCCGCTACGTTCACGTCATCGCCGACGGCGGCCTCGGAACATCCGGCGACATCGCGAAGGCGTTCTCGATGGGGGCCGACGCGGTCATGCTCGGATCGACCCTCGCCCGCGCGACCGACGCCCCCGGCGGAGGCTGGCACTGGGGAGCCGAATCCCACCACGGCGAACTGCCCCGCGGCCACCGTGTCGCGGTCGGCCAGGCGGCGCCGCTCGAGAGCGTGCTGTTCGGCCCATCCACAGTCGCCGATGGCACAGTGAACCTCGTCGGCGCACTCAAGAGATCGATGGCGACGACCGGCTACTCCGACATCAAGGAGTTCCAGCGGGTCGAGGTTGTTGTCGCTCCGTACAGCGCCGGTTAGCGTTGACTGAGGGCCGGCCACGGTGGCCGACCTCGAGAACCGGGAGGCAATAATGGCCACGCTCAAGACAGTGACTCGGTCGTCGAAGCTCGGACCGGACGAGCGGGATGCCGCGATCGCGGCCCTCAAGACCAAAGAGCTCGACATCCTCGTGGTCGGTGGCGGCATCGTCGGCACCGGGGCCGCCCTCGACGCGGTCACTCGCGGTCTGCGCGTCGGCATGGTCGAGGCGAGGGACTGGTCGAGCGGAACATCGAGCCGGTCGTCGAAACTCGTGCACGGGGGCATCCGCTACCTCGAGCAGCTCGACTTCCGTCTCGTGCGCGAAGCCCTCAAGGAGCGCGGCCTGCTCCTGCAGCGGCTCGCCCCGCACCTCGTCAAGCCCGTGCGCTTTCTCTACCCGCTCAAGAAGCGCGTCATCGAGCGCTGCTACATCGGCGCCGGAATGCTCCTCTACGACATCCTGAGCTACAGCGGCGGCCGCCCTCCCGGTGTTCCGCACCACCGCCACCTCACGAAGCGTCAAGTGCAGAGGCTCTCGCCGAGCATCGCCAATGACGCTCTCGTCGGCGGCATCACCTACTACGACGCCCAGGTCGACGACGCGCGCTACGTGTCGACCCTCGCGCGCACGGCGTCGTTCTACGGCGCCCACGTCGCCTCCCGCGTGCGGGTCGAAGGGTTCGTCAAGGTCGGCCAGCGCGTCGTGGGAGTGCATGCGCACGACCTCGAGACGGGCGAGAAGTTCGAGATCCGCGCGAAGCAAGTGGTCAACGCCACGGGAGTGTGGACCGACGACACGCAGTCGATGGTGGGGGAGCGGGGCCAGTTCAAGGTGCGCGCGTCGAAGGGCGTGCACCTCGTCGTGCCGCGCGACCGCTTCCAGTCGAAGCTCGGTCTGCTGCTGCGCACCGAGAAGAGCGTGCTCTTCGTCATCCCGTGGGGTCGCCACTGGCTCATCGGAACGACCGACACCGACTGGAATCTCGACAAGGCCCACCCCGCGGCGACCGCGGCAGACATCGACTACATCCTCGAGCACGTCAACTCGGTGCTCGCGGTGCCACTCACGCGCGACGACGTCGAGGGTGTCTACGCCGGCCTCCGCCCGCTCCTCGCGGGGGAGTCCGACCAGACCTCGAAGCTCTCGCGCGAGCACCTCGTCGCGCACACCGTGCCCGGGCTCGTCGTCGTCGCCGGCGGCAAGTGGACGACCTACCGCATCATGGCGCAAGACGCCATCGACGAGGCGGTCGCCGCGCTCGACGCGAACGTGCCCGCATCGACGACCGAAGACATCGCGCTCCTCGGGGCCGAGGGCTATCACGCCGCGTGGAACAAACGCGCGAAGATCGCGAGGGCCTTCGGCGTGCACAAGGTGCGCATCGAGCACTTGCTCAACCGCTACGGAACGCTGACCGACGAGCTGCTCGACATCATCCGCGAGGACCCCTCCCTCGGGGAGGCTCTGCCGGGAGCCGACGACTACATCGGTGCCGAAGTGGTCTACGCCGCGTCGCACGAGGGCGCCCTGCACCTCGAGGATGTGCTCGCCAGACGCACACGCATCTCGATCGAGGCGTGGGATCGCGGTGTCTCCGCAGCTCCCGTCGCGGCCGAGCTCATGGCACGGGTTCACGGTTGGGACGCCGAACGCATCGAGAACGAGGTCGGCAACTACCTCAAGAGGGTTTCGGCCGAGATCGAGAGCCAGACTCAGCCCGACGACGAGTCGGCCGACCGCGTGAGGCTCGCGGCTCCCGACATCATCGCCTCGCGCTGATCGGAGCGGGGCTGCACGGGTCGGAGCCGTCGGGCCTGCGTCGTCGGCCTGCGCGTCGGGCCGGCTCGACTGGAGCACTCCCTCAGTGTCGTGCGCGACAATGATCACGAGTGCCCGCGAGGGGTGACAGGTAGAACGGCGTGAGCCGAGAACGGGAGTTCCGCCGTGTGGAGCGTCGCTCGTCGTCCCCGCTGGATCGCGCTCCTCGTGCTCGCCCTCGCGATCGCGTCGGCCTTCGCCGCGCTCGGGCAGTGGCAGTTCGCCCAGAGTGTGGCATCCGAGGGGGATGCGGAGCAGGCATCCGAGAACGTCCGGCCACTCGCCGAGGTCGCCCAGCCGCAGACCGGATTCCGCGAAGACGTCGACGGTCAGCAGGTCTCGGTCGACGGCGAGTTCGTCGAGTCGGACTTCCTCGTTCTCGACAACCGTGTCAACGACGGCGAACTCGGATACTGGGTCGTCGGCCATCTCGTCACGGACGGTTCAGAATCGAGCAGAGCGTCGGTGTCGGTCGCACTCGGCTGGGCGGCGACTCTCGACGACGCGGAGGCGGTCGTGCGATCAGCCCCCTCGGCGGGAACCGTGGTCGGGCGATATCTCCCCGGGGAGGGGCCCCAAGACGGCGACCTCACAAGCGGACTCACGTCGACGATGGCACCCTCGGCTTTCGTGAACCTGTGGGATGTCGCGGCCGGCGGCACCTACAGCGGCTACGTCGTCACGTTCGACCCACCCGCCGGTCTCGAGGCCATCGACGCGCCGCCGCCTTCGAGCGACGTGCAGATCAACTGGCTCAACGTGTTCTACGCGGCCGAGTGGGTCATCTTCGCGGGGTTCGCGGTCTTCATGTGGTACCGCCTCGTGCGCGACGCCCACGAGCGGGAGCAGGAACTCGCCGCCGAGGAGGAGGCCGACCTCGACGTCGCACCGTCGGCCCAGCGTGCGCCGGTAAACTGACCGCATGCCCTTGAAGCCCAAAGCGTCCGACGTTCCCCGGATACGGAAGGCCCTGAAGTTCTACCGGGTCACCGCCTACATCACGGGCTTCTTCCTCCTCCTGCTCATCTTCGAGATGATCTTCAAGTACACGCCCCTGCAGCTCGAGATGGAGCTCGGTGGGCCCGGCGGGTTCTTCGCCCTCGTGCCCGTCGACACGGTGACCGCGTTCAACCTCTCGAGCGCCATCCTCATCGCCCACGGGTGGATGTATGTCGTCTACCTCTTCGCCGACTTCCGCCTGTGGAGTCTCATGAGGTGGCCGTTCAGTTACTTCATCACGATCGCCCTCGGCGGCGTCGTGCCCCTGCTGTCGTTCATCGTCGAACACTTCATCACGAGGCGCGCGACCGCGCAGCTCGACGAGATCGAACAGGCCGCGAGCCGAGTGGAGGCCCCCGTTGAGTGAGACCGAACAGAAACCCGTGCTCGTCGTCGACTTCGGCGCACAATACGCTCAGCTCATCGCGAGACGCGTGCGCGAGGCGAACGTCTACTCGGAGATCGTGCCCCACACCATCACCTCGGCAGAGGTCGCGGCGATGGCCCCCGCCGGGATCGTCTTGAGCGGGGGGCCGTCGAGCGTCTACGAGCCCGGGTCGCCGACCCTCGACCCCGGCATCCTCGAGCTCGGCATCCCGGTGCTGGGCATCTGCTACGGATTCCAGGTCATGGCGCAGCAGCTCGGTGGCGAGGTCGCCAACACGGGGCTGCGCGAGTACGGGTCGACCGCGGTGACACTCACGGGCGGCGACAGCAGCCTGCTCGGCGGGCAGCCCGCCGACCAGACCACGTGGATGAGCCACGGTGACTCGGTCGCGAAAGCACCCGAGGGGTTCGAGGTGCTCGCATCGAGTGCATCCACTCCCGTCGCGGCGTTCGCGAGCGACGAGCGTCGGCTCTACGGAGTGCAGTGGCACCCCGAGGTCAAGCACTCGACCCACGGCCAGAACGTGCTCGAGAACTTCCTGCACCGTGCCGCGGGCATCCCCGCCGATTGGAACAGCGGCAACGTCATCGCCGAGCAGGTGGCCCGCATCCGCGAGCAGGTCGGAACCGGCAGGGTCATCTGCGGCCTCTCCGGGGGCGTCGACTCCGCGGTCGCCGCGGCGATCGTGCACGAGGCGGTCGGCGACCAGCTCGTGTGCATCTTCGTCGACCACGGCCTCCTGCGTCAGGACGAACGGCGTCAGGTCGAGGAGGACTACGTCGCCTCGACGGGCGTGCGTCTCGTGACCGTCGACGCCGTCGACCAGTTCCTCGATGCGCTCGCGGGAGTGAGTGACCCCGAGCAGAAGCGCAAGATCATCGGGCGCGAGTTCATCCGCACGTTCGAGAACGCGGCGGAGGCGCTCGTGCTCGAGGCGAAGGCCGAGGGCGAGAGCATCAAGTACCTCGTGCAGGGCACCCTGTATCCGGATGTCGTGGAGAGCGGGGGCGGCAGCGGGACCGCCAACATCAAGAGCCACCACAACGTCGGTGGCTTGCCCGAAGACCTCAAGTTCGAGCTCGTCGAGCCGCTTCGCGCGCTCTTCAAAGACGAGGTGCGGGCCATCGGACGCGAGCTCGGCCTGCCCGAGGTCATCGTCTCGCGCCAGCCGTTCCCCGGGCCGGGCCTCGGCATCCGCATCGTCGGGGAGGTCACGCGTGATCGCCTCGAGTTGCTCCGCAAGGCGGACGCGATCGCCCGTGCCGAGCTCAGCGCCGCGGGCCTCGACCAGGAGATCTGGCAGTGCCCCGTGGTTCTTCTCGCCGACGTGCGCTCGGTCGGAGTGCAGGGTGACGGTCGCACCTACGGTCACCCGATCGTGTTGCGCCCCGTGTCGTCGGAGGACGCCATGACGGCCGACTGGACGAGGTTGCCCTACGACGTGCTCGCGACGATCTCGAACCGCATCACCAACGAGGTGCCCGGCGTGAACCGCGTCGTGCTCGATGTCACGTCGAAGCCCCCGGGAACCATCGAGTGGGAATAGCCCCCACCGACTGTACGTAATTTCCGCGAGCGGATGCCGGATCCGGCGTACCCTCGCGGAAATTGCGTTCTTTCGGGGGCGGGGGCGGTGTACGACGAAGGCCGCCCCGAGGGGCGGCCTTCGCTCGTGGTGTTGACGAGGGGGATTACTCGCGGAAGATCGCGAGCAGTCGGAGGATCTCGACGTAGAGCCACACGACGGTGACCATGATGCCGAAGGCGGCCGACCATCCGAAGACGCGGGGCGCGCCACGCTCGACGCCGGTCTTGACGGTGTCAAAGTCGAGCACGAGCGAGTACGACGCGAGGAGGATCACGAAGATGCCGATGATCACGCCGAACGGTCCCTCACGCAGACCGAAACCGTCGAGCACACCGAACGCGGTGAGACCGAGGTTAAGGAGCGAGAACACGAGGTAGCCGACCATCGCGACGATGAAGACCTTCGTTGCTTTCTTCGAGGCGCGGATCTTTCCGCTCGTGAAGAGCGCGAGAACGACACCGACGACCACGAGGGTTCCGAGGATCGCCTGCGGCACGACGCCGTTGTAGGCCGTCTCGAAGATGTTCGAGATGCCTCCGACGAAGACTCCCTGCGCTGCGGCATAGGTGAGGATGAGCGCGGGCGACGGCTTCTTCTTGAAGATGTTGACGAGCGCGAGCACGAATCCGGCGATCGCCGCGGGGATCGCGAGGACCGGGAAGATCCACCCGATCGCTGCGCCGACGAGCAGGATGCCGAACGACACGACGGTCTTGACGATCGTGTCTTCGTAGGTCATCCGGTCGGTCTCGCTGGGGCCGGCCGACGGGCGGTTGTACAGGTCGTCGAGCTGACCCGCCGACAGCGTCGCTGCAGCCTGGGGCTGGAAGAGCTGGGCGGACGTTCCCGGTTTGTTGGAGAACGCCGGGGAGTTGGTGAAAGCTGGGTTGGACGAAGCCATCGATTCCTCTTTCGCTGTGGGGAGAGCCCGATGAAGAACCCTCGTCGCTCTATTTTAGGGGAGAACGGCTCGCGTCGGGCTGGGCGAACGCCGAATCGCGCCGCGCCGCCGCCGCTGTGAGCGAACGGGCCGCCCACGCGCAGCCGACGACGGTCGCCCCGAGGATCGGTGCGACCACGAAACCCCACCCGTAGTCGGGGAAGAACTGCGCGAGGGTCACCGCGACGGCGACGGGCACGCAGACGAGAACGTAGGTGACGGCCCGACGCTCGCGCACGAGGAGCCACGCGGCGAGGGTGAGGCCGATGAGGGCCCCGGATGCGGCTCCCGCGAGAAGCGAGGCGACTCCGAAGACACCGGGGCCGAGAGCGATCGCACGGCGCCACCCTCGGGCGGGAACCACGATCCATGCCGCGGCGCTTCCGACGACCCCCCAGAAGAGCAGACCGAGGGTGTACGCCGACGCGAACTGCAGGGCGATGCCTCCCGTGATCAGCAGGGCCACTGTCACGGCGAGTCGCCCGGGGTGCGAGCCGAACCGCAGCGGGAGGTTGCGGGTGGGCTCGGTCCAGGTTTCGTTCCGTCGCACGGCGTCGCTCACTCGCGAAACCGCCTCGTGCGTTGGCGGGAGATGTGGACCCTGCTCACTCGCGACCGCCGAGGACGATCACCATCGTGACGACGAGGGCGATGCCGCCGAGGGCGAGCAGGGCGCTGAGTGCGATGAGCACATCGATGCGGCGCTCGGTCGGCGCGGTCGCATCGGCCTCGGGATCCTCGTCGAGAGGGTCGTCGAATCGGTGGTCCACCGCGGGGTGGTCGGTGCTCGGCGGCGCGGCGAGATCGGCCGGGCGCACCGCGGGCGGGATCACGGGGGGTGGGGTCACCGGAAGCGGGGTGGCCGGGGGCGCTGCTGCCTCGGAGCGCACGACCGGCGTTCCGCAGTGGATGCAGAATTTCCACCGCGGGGAGAGCTCCGCGGCGCAATTCGTGCACGTGGTCATGGCTGCAGGGTACCAATTCGCCAGGTGCCTTCCCTCGCGGTGCCCTCCCGTGCGACCCCTCGCGTACCGTTGCGGTGTGACGTCGCTCCCGCCGCCCGCCTCGCCGCGCCCCTCACCGGGCAGCCCGCTCGTCATCGCGCATCGCGGGGCGAGCGGATACCGCCCCGAACACACGCGGAGCGCGTTCGAGCTCGCGATCGCGCAGGGCTGCGACGCGGTCGAACCGGACCTCGTGGTCAGTCGCGACGGTGTGCTCGTCGTCCGCCACGAGAACGAGATCTCGGGAACGACGGATGTCGCGGAGCATCCGGAGTTCGCGAGTCGCCACCGCACCACGACCATCGACGGTGTCGAGGTCACGGGGTGGTTCACCGAAGACTTCACGTGGGCGGAGCTCACGACCCTCCGCGCTCGTGAGCGTCTCCCCGCGCTGCGGCCCGCGAACGTCGTGTGGAACGACCGCGAGCCGATTCTGCGACTCGAGGAGGTGTTCGACATCCTCGACGGCACGGGGGTCGCCCTCGTCGCCGAACTGAAGCACGCGAGCCACTTCGCCGATCTCGGGTTCGACCTCGGGGCGCTCTTCGTCGCGGCCCTCACCGCCGCCACCCCCGCGGATCGTGCGGCCATCACGGTCGAGAGCTTCGAGGCGAGCGTGCTCGAGCGCGAGCCGATGCGATCGGCGGGTGTGCGCCTCGTCTTTCTGGTCGAGGCGACGGGGTCTCCGGTCGACCGCCCGACGTCGACCTACGCCGACGCGCTCACGGACGACGGTCTCCGCGAACTCGCGACGTGGGCAGACGGCGTGAGCGTCGACAAGCGCGTGCTCCTGAGAACGGATGAGTCGGGGCGAACGGTCGGGGCGGACATCGTGGCGCGCGCACACGCCGTCGGTCTCGCCGTCTACACGTGGACCCTGCGCATCGAGAACCGGTTTCTCGCCCCGGCGAATCGTCGGCCCGGGGGTGACCCCCACGACACCGGCGAGTGGGAGCGCGAGTTCGACGCCGTGCTGGGCACGGGGGTCGACGGGGTCTTCGCCGACCACCCCGACCTCGCGCTCGCCGCGAGGACGGCGAGGCGGCAGCGCACCGACGGGCTCCCGACGGCGTAGCAAGGTCGGTGGCCGCGTTTAGAATCGGGGGAAATGACCTTCATCCTCGATCCCGCCGAGCCCTCGTCGTCCCCTCTCGTCGAGGGGCTCAACCCGCAGCAGCGCGAAGCCGTCGAATACCGGGGCGAAGCGCTCCTCATCGTCGCGGGGGCGGGGTCGGGCAAGACGAGCGTTCTCACGCGCCGGGTCGCGGGGCTCCTCGAATCCCGCGAAGCGTGGCCGAGCCAGATCCTCGCGATCACCTTCACGAACAAGGCCGCGGCCGAGATGCGCGAGCGCGTGCAGCACCTCGTCGGCGGGGCCGCCGAAGGCATGTGGATCTCGACGTTCCACTCCGCGTGCGTGCGCATCCTGCGGCGCGAGGCCGAACACTTCGGTTTCTCGAAGAACTTCACGATCTACGACTCCGCTGACAGCCGTGCGCTGCTCAAGCGGATCATCAAAGACCTCGACGCCGACACGTTCGGCATCACCGTGAGTTCGGCGTCCGGCCGCATCTCGAAGCTCAAGAACGAACTGCAAGACGTCGAGACCTACTCGCGCGGAGTCAACATCGACGACCCCGCCGAGCGCATGTTCCTCGAGATCTTCCGGCAGTACACCCGCAGCCTCTCGAGCGCGAACGCGTTCGACTTCGACGACCTCATCGGTCAGACCGTCTACCTGTTCCGCGCCTTCCCCCACGTGGCCGCGCTCTACCAGCGTCGCTTCCGGCACATCCTCGTCGACGAGTACCAAGACACGAACCACGCGCAGTACGCCCTCATCCGCGAGCTCACCCGGCCGCCGCGCACCGACCTCCTCGAAAACGCGGTCGGCTTCGACGGCGCGCTCCTGCGTGATCCGACGAAAGAACTGCCGCCGGCGTCGCTCACGGTCGTGGGCGACTCGGATCAGTCGATCTACGCGTTCCGCGGGGCAGACATCCGCAACATCGTCGAGTTCGAACGCGACTATCCCGGGGCGAAGGTCGTGTTGCTCGAGCAGAACTATCGCTCGACGCAGATCATCTTGAGCGCGGCCAACGCCGTGATCTCGAACAACTTCGATCGCAAAGACAAGAAGCTCTTCACGACGGTCGGAGACGGCGAGAAGATCGTCGGTTTCACGGGCTACAGCCAGCACGACGAAGCGCAGTTCATCGCCGACGAGATCACCGAGCTGCACACCCAGGGCGTCGAGTATCGGGACATCGCGGTGTTCTACCGCACCAACGCGCAGACGCGAGCGCTCGAAGAGGTGTTCATCCGCTCGGCGCTGCCATACCGGGTGCTCGGCGGCACCAAGTTCTACGAGCGCGCGGAGATCAAAGACGCTTTCGGCTACCTCATCGCCGTGGCCAACCCCGCCGACCCTCTCGCGCTCCGCCGCATCATGAACACGCCCAAGCGCGGCATCGGGCCCGCGACCGAAGCCGCTCTGCAGAGCCACGCCGACAAGAACGGTGTCACGCTGCGCGACGCCATGAGGTCGGCGGCCCAACTCGGCCTCGGACCCAAGGTCACGAACGCGATCCTCGCCCTCAGCGCCGTGCTCGACGAGGTCGGCGCGACGGTCGATCCGCCCGAGGGTGCGGGCCGCCCGGCGCCGGTCGCCGACATCCTCACCGCCCTGCTCACCAAGACAGGTTTCGTCGAAGCACTGCGCGCGAGCCGCGACCCGCAAGACGAGGCGCGTGCCGAGAACGTCGAAGAACTCGTCGCCGTGACCAAGGAGTTCAACAAGAACAACCCCGACGGCACCCTCATCGACTTCCTCACCGAGACCTCGCTCGTCGCCGCGGCCGACGACCTCGACGACTCGAGCGGAACGGTCTCGCTCATGACCCTGCACACCGCCAAGGGGCTCGAATACGAGGCGGTCTTCCTCGCGGGCGTGGAAGAAGACCTTTTGCCGCACCGGATGTCGGCGGGCGAGCCCGGCGGCCCCGCCGAGGAGCGGCGCCTCTTCTACGTGGGGATCACCCGCGCGCGCCGGCGCCTCTACCTCTCGCTCGCGATGACGCGAGCCCAGTTCGGCGAGGTGAGCGTCGCCATGCCGAGCCGCTACCTGCAGGAGATCCCCGTCGAACTCATCGACTGGCGACAGTCGCCCGGGATGGCGACGAGCCGCGGCGGCACGCAGTCCCGCGCCCTCAACGCCAACCGAGGTTCGGCCGGGCGCGCGAGCCTCGGTGGAGCATCCGACTACTCGATCTCCTCGGGCGGACCGAGCGCGACGGCCCTCGCGCGCGCGGCACGCAACGCCGGCAAACCGAAGACCGAGTGGACGAGCGGAGTCACCAACACCGTGCGCGACAACGGCGACCTCACGCTCGCCCCCGGCGATCGCATCCGGCACGTCGACTTCGGCGACGGGCGCGTGAGTTCCGTGTCGGGAAGCGGCACCAAGAGCGTCGCCGAAGTGCAGTTCGACACCGCGGGTCGCAAGCGGTTGCTCATCAAAATAAGCCCGATCGAGAAGCTCTAGCGAGCTTCGCCCACCGGTCTCATCTCGCTGCGCGAGATGCCGCTCGAGAAGCTCTAGCGAGCTTCGTCCACCTGTCTCATCTCGCTGCGCGACATGCCATCGAGAAGCTCTAGCGCGCTGGCGTCGTCACCCGCACTGGGGGCGCCGAGATAGGCCGGGGGCGACCGCCCGCTCGGTAGGGTGGGCCTCTGCGGCTGTCTGTGGCCACTGGTCGGCCGGGGGGCACAATGGCGGAGAATTATCGTGTCGTCGTCATCGAAGACGACGTCGACGTGGCGAACTACACCGCCACGGTGCTCGAGAAGCGACTCGGCTGCACCGTCATCGCCGTCACCGATCCGCGCGAGGCGCGCGCCGCCGTGCGCGAGCTGCGACCGGACGTCGTCATCACCGACATCGAGATGCCCGGGATGTCGGGCCTCGACCTCGTCGAACACATCAGAGACGAGCAACCGGGCACCCCGATCGTCGTCATGACCGCGCACGTGTCGGTCGACTACGCGGTGACGGCCCTCCGCAACAGAGTCGACGAGTTCGTGAACAAGCCCGTGTCGTCGGCCGACCTCGTGTCGATCGTCACGCGCCTCGCCGAGGAGTCCCGAGCCGCCGCCGCCGCCCGGGCACCCGAGACCGTTCTCGCGATCGGAGCCCACCCCGACGACGTGGGGATCGGTGTCGGGGGCATCCTCGCGGCTCACCGCGCGGCCGGAGATCATGTCACCGTGCTGACGCTCTCGGGCGGGCGTCGAGAGGGGGGCATCGCGACCGCGTGGGCGGAGGGCTCGGCTGCCGCCGCGACGATCGGAGCCGTGCTCATCCTCGAGGACCAGCGCGACTCCGAGGTTGCGAGTGTCGAGCACAACGCCGCGATCATCTCGCGAGTGCTCGCCGACGTGACGCCGACCATCGTGTACCTCCCGAGCGCGAACGATCGCGACGGCGATCGCCGCGCGGTCTCCGAGGCGGCGCGCAGTGCGACATCCTCCGTCGATACCGGTGCTGCGCGCACGGTCGCGTGCTATCAGAGCCCCACGGCGACCGTGGACTTCCGTCCCAACCGCTTCGTGTCGATCGACGACGTCACCGAGGCAAAACTGTCGATGCTCGCGTGCTTCGCCGCGAGCGGGGAGCGCCCCGCCTCCCTCGACCCCGACCTCGTGATCGCGACGGCGCGGTACTGGTCGCGGTTCGGGGCGGGCGGCGCGTGCGAACCTCTCGAGATCGTGCGGGACTCCGTCGATGTCGGGTAGTGCCGCGACCGGAGCGGGTGCGACGCGCGTGATCATCGCGGATGACGACGACGACCTGCGCGACCTCGTCTCGATCACCGTGGCCCGAGCGGGTCTCGAACTCGTGGCGGCGGTCGCCGACGGGGAATCCGCGTGGTCGGCTGTCGTCGAGCACCGCCCCGACATCGTGCTCCTCGACGTCGCGATGCCGGGGATGACGGGCCTCGAGGTGTCTCGGCGCATCCGCGCGGACCTCTCCCTCGCGCCCGTGCACATCGTGCTCATCTCGGCGGGGGTCGACAGTGAGTCCCACGCCGAGGGGTGGGCCGCCGGGGCCGACGACTACCTCATCAAGCCGTTCAGCCCGCGCGTGCTCATCGAGAAACTGGTCGCCGTGGCCGCGCCGTCGGGGCTGGTGTCGTGAAGGCTCGATTGAGGAGGTGGCTCCCCTCGTTCCTCGACGCGTCTCCGATCGTGCGCCAGGTTCCCATCACCGTTCTGTTCCTCTTCATCAGCTCGTTCAGCCTGTACCTGCCGAACTGGGAGGTCATGCACCCAGGCAGCAAGACCTTCGGCCTCGTGATGATCGTCGTCGCGACGATTCTCGCCGGCGTGTTCACGGCGAAGCCGCGTCGACGCAACTGGGCCCTTCTCGTTCCCGCGTGCGACTTCGTGGCGCTCGGAGCACTGAGATACGCGTCGGAGGAGCGATCCGCGATCTTCGCCTCGCTCGCGGTTCTGCCGCTCATCTGGTTCGCGGCCGAGGCCGGCCGCCGCAACGTCGTCTACGCGGCGATCGGGTCGGCGATCGCTCTGCTCATCCCCCCGATGATCGAACAGATCCAGGCGCCAAACGGCAGCATTCCCGCGGGTGCCGTTGCCGCTCCGTTCATCCTCGCGATCGCGGCCGTCGTCATCAACGAGCTCACCCTGCAGAACCGATCGCAACTCACGCAGCTCCGCGCTCTCGCGAACGAGCGCGAGCAGTTGCTCGATGCCGCGGTCGGCCAGGTCGCGACGATCGAACGGGCGCACGCCGACGTGCTCGAGGCGGAGCGCGTGCTCCGGGGCGTCTGGGACGCCGTGACCGAGCAATCGATCATCGGCACCGACACGCGCGGCACCATCGAGATGCTCAACAGCGGATCGGAGCGGATGCTGGGAGTGCGCGCCGCCGAGGTGGTCGACCGCCGGCACGTGGTCGAGTTCCACGTGCTCACCGAGCTTCAGGAGCGGGCTCGCACGCTCGAGCATCCCGTCGGGGTCGCGGGCGTCGATTCGGGCTTCACCGCTCTCGTCGAACTCGCGCGCACGGGAAGCGCCGACACGCGCGACTGGACATACGTGCGCCCCGACGGTTCGACCATCCCCGTCGCGTTGAGCGTCACGCGCAGGATGAACTCCGACGGGGAGACGGTCGGTTACCTCTTCGTCGCCGCCGACATGACGAGGGAACGCGAGGTCGCGAAACTCAAGGACAAGTTCGTCGGCCTCATCTCGCACGAGTTGAGAACGCCGCTGAGCTCGATCCTCGGCTACCTCGAGCTCTTGCGCGACGACGACGAGGGCACCGAGCTCACGCCGACCCAGCTGCAATACCTCGGTGTCGCCGAGCGGAACGCGCACCGGCTCCTGTCGCTTGTCGGCGATCTGCTGTTCACCGCTCAAGTCGAATCGGGCTCGTTCGCCCTGAATCGCGCGGTGGAGAGTCTCGCGCCGATCGTGCGGGCGTCGATCGAATCCGCCACGCCCGCAGCGGCGGCCGCGGGTGTGACACTCACCGAATCGATCTCCGACGCGGCGTCCGCCCCTCTCGTCGACGGCGACTCGGGCAGGCTCGGTCAGGCATTCGACAACCTCCTGTCGAACGCCATCAAGTTCACGCCCCGCGGGGGGACCGTCACAGCGGGCCTCGCGATCGCGGCAGACGGTGCCGCCGCGGTGACCGTGACCGATTCGGGCATCGGCATCCCTCCGGCCGAACTCGACAGGCTCTTCACCCCGTTCTTCCGGGCGTCGACCGCGACGAAGAACGCCGTGCCCGGCGTCGGCCTCGGTCTCGTGATCACTCGGGCGATCGCGACCGCGCACGGGGGCTCCGTCGGTGTCTCGAGCGTCGTC
Organism: Marisediminicola sp. LYQ85; assembly: GCF_046600695.1. Taxonomy (NCBI): domain Bacteria; kingdom Bacillati; phylum Actinomycetota; class Actinomycetes; order Micrococcales; family Microbacteriaceae; genus Marisediminicola; species Marisediminicola sp. LYQ85. The sequence goes on along the minus strand of NZ_JBKIWO010000003.1, from coordinate 95,343 downwards.
GGCGAGGGGACGACCTTCACCCTCTCGCTCCCCGTCACCGAGTCTGTGCGCGCGGACGAGCGTCAGCACCTCGCCGTCTGACCCGCACTGGGGGTGCCCTGGTGTGATCCGGTCGTCGAGGAGTGCGTAGGGTTAGCCGTCTACTAGGCCGGGGGGCTCGGATGTCGCAGGGCACGACGATCGCGACCGACGAGGTCTCTCGCGAGCCCGTGACCGTTCTCGTCGTCGAGGACAGCGACGATCAGCGCCTTCTGCTGCGGCGTCTCTTCGAGAGGCACGGGTGTCGGGTCATCGACGCGGAGTCGGCCGAAGCGGCCATCGAGCTCTATTCGACGGTCGGGGCCGGCGTCGATCTCGCCGTCGTCGATCTCCTGCTCCCGGGCATGACCGGGTGGGATCTCACGGCCCGCATCCGGGCCGACCTCCCGGGGTGTCCCGTGGCCATCACGTCGGTGCTCGACCCCGAGCAGTATCCGTGTGCGGAAGCGTCGCTCGTCAAACCCGTGTCGCGCGCCCGGGTGCGGGACGTGCTCGAGCGGTGCGTCGACCGGTGGCAGACGCCCTGAGTCGAGCCGACCCGACCCGGTCAGTGCGCCCCGCCGCGCGCGGTGCGATCGAGGCGTGACAGCAGGAGGTCTCGAGGCCACTCGCGCACGCGGCGGGGCAGAACGCGCTGGAGGGCGCCCAACACCCGCATCGCGACGTCGAACCGTCTCCGCCGTCGCTCCGACCAGGGGAGCGCGAACTCTCTGCGGAGGTGATCGTCGAGCAGGCCCGCGGTCACGAGTCTCGCGAGCGGCATTCCCAGGCGGAGCCACAACGGACCCGTCGGCGGATGAAGCAGGGTGTGGGCGACCTCGCGAACGCGGTCGTCGACGCTGAGCCCGCTCGATACCCGCTGCCAGTAGTCGGCGAACGCGGCTCGGTCGGCCGGCCAGAAGCCCGCGGGAACCCGGAGCGCGGTCCCCACGATCGCGTAGTCGGCGTAGATGGCGTCGCGTTCGGTGTCGTCGAGCCTGCCGATGAGGCGGTCGTGCACGAGCACGGCCGTGTCGTAGAGGGTCGCGGCGACCCAGAGCTGCAGGTGCGGATCGTTGGCGTCGTAGCGAACGGATGCGCCGCTGCCCGCGCCATCGGCGGTCGAACTGTCGGGGGCCGAGACCACGCCAGCGTGTCTGCCGTTCACGAGTCGCGTGACCGCCGCCGCCTGATCGTCTGTGCCGTAGACGAGCGCGTAGACGAACGTGAGGGTCTGCTCGAGGCGGTGGGTCGGCCGAGAGGCGAAATCACTGTGGTCGGCGATCGCGGCACCGATCGCCGGGTGCGCCAGTTGGAGGAGAACGGCCCGCCCGCCGCCCGCGAGCAGCGCTCCTTCGGCCCCGATGTCGACGAGGCGCCGGGGGGCTGACGATCTGACCATGCATCCACGCTAGCTCGCGCGCATCCGTCCGTGCCCGAGGCCCGACGCCCGCTGGCTCGACACGGGGGAGGGGTAGAGTGATTGATGGCCCGTTTCTCTCGACGTCGAGATATCTCGACCGAGATCGGGGTCGCATCCCCCACAACCGACCCGCGGATTGGACAAACAGCGTGGATCTTTTCGAGTACCAGGCCAGGGACGTATTCGAGTCCTACGGCGTTCCCGTTCTCGCCGGCATCATCGCCGACAGCCCCGAGGAGGTGCGTGCCGCGGCAGAGAAGCTCGGTGGCACCGTCGTCGTCAAGGCCCAGGTGAAGATCGGTGGCCGCGGCAAGGCGGGGGGCGTGAAGGTCGCCCACACCCCCGACGACGCGGCCGAGGTATCGAAGGCCATCTTCGGTCTCGACATCAAGGGCCACGTCGTCAAGCGCGTCATGGTCGCGGCGGGCGCCGACATCACGCAGGAGTTCTACTTCTCGGTGCTCCTCGACCGGGCGAACCGCTCGTTCCTCTCCCTCGCGAGCTACGAGGGTGGCGTCGAGATCGAGATCCTCGCCGTCGAACGCCCCGAGGCGCTCGCGCGCATCGAGGTCGACCCGTCCGCGGGCATCGACCTCGACACGGCGACCGAGATCGCCGTCGCCGCGAAGTTCCCCGAGGAACTCGTGCCGAAGATCGCCCCCGTCATCGTGAAGCTCTACGACGTCTTCGTCGGCGAGGACGCGACCCTCGTCGAGGTCAACCCGCTCGTGCTCACGGGCGCGGGCGACATCGTCGCCCTCGACGGCAAGGTGACCCTCGACGAGAACGCCGAGTTCCGTCACGAGAACCACGCTGCCCTCGTCGACACCGATGCGGAGGACCCCCTCGAGGCCAAGGCCAAGGCGTCGAACCTCAACTACGTCAAGCTCGACGGCGAGGTCGGCATCATCGGCAACGGCGCGGGGCTCGTCATGTCGACCCTCGACGTCGTGAGCTATGCGGGTGAGAAGCACGGCAACGTGAAGCCGGCGAACTTCCTCGACATCGGCGGCGGAGCATCGGCCGAGGTCATGGCCGCGGGCCTCGACGTCATCCTCGGCGACCCCCAGGTCAAGAGCGTGTTCGTCAACGTCTTCGGCGGCATCACGGCGTGCGACGCCGTCGCGAACGGCATCGTCGGCGCCCTCGCCACTCTCGGTGACAGCGCGACGAAGCCCCTCGTCGTGCGACTCGACGGCAACAACGTCGTCGAGGGCCGCCGCATCCTCGCGGATGCCGCGCACCCCCTCGTGACCGTCGTCGACACCATGGACGAAGCGGCCGACAAGGCCGCCGAGCTCGCCCACGCGTAACCCCCCGCGCGCGAGCGCCTCGAAGTCGGTCGCACGCGCGACCGGAAAGGATTAGACATGTCGATCTTCCTCGACGAGAACTCCAAGATCATCGTCCAGGGCCTCACCGGGTCCGAGGGCACGAAGCACGCGGGGCGGATGCTCGCATCCGGCTCGAACATCGTCGGTGGCGTGAACCCGCGCAAGGCCGGCACGACCGTCGAGATCGAGGGTCACACCCTCCCGATCTTCGGCTCGGTCGCCGACGCGATGGCCGAGACCGGCGCGAACGTCTCAGTCATCTTCGTGCCTCCGGCGTTCGCCAAGGGCGCCGTCATCGAAGCGGTCGACGCCGAGATCGCTCTCGCGATCGTCATCACCGAGGGCATCCCGATCCACGACTCGGCGCAGTTCTGGGCCCACGCCAAGGCGAAGGGCAACACGACGCGCATCATCGGCCCGAACTGCCCCGGAGTCATCAGCCCGGGCAAGTCGAATGCGGGCATCATCCCCGCGACGATCACCGACGCCGGCCCGATCGGACTCGTGTCGAAGTCGGGAACCCTCACGTACCAGATGATGTTCGAGCTCCGCGACCTCGGTTTCTCGACGGCGATCGGCATCGGTGGAGACCCCATCATCGGCACGACGCACATCGACGCGCTCGCGGCGTTCGAGGCCGACCCCGACACCAAAGCGATCGTCATGATCGGTGAGATCGGTGGCGATGCCGAGGAGCGCGCGGCCGAATTCATCCAGGCCAACGTCACGAAGCCGGTCGTCGCCTACGTCGCCGGTTTCACGGCACCCGAGGGTAAGACCATGGGTCACGCGGGCGCGATCGTCTCCGACGGCGCAGGCACAGCACAGGGCAAGAAAGAGGCGCTCGAGGCAGCGGGGGTCAAGGTCGGCAAGACGCCGTCCGAGACCGCCTCACTCATGCGGGAGCTCTTCGCGAGCCTCTGAGCCCGACACGGTAGCAACGGGGGCGGAGTCCGGGTGACTCCGCTCCCGGCACGGCAAGCGCAGTAGGTATAGCGAGAGCGCCCCGCGGGGTGCACACTCGAATAGGGAGATGAAGTCATGACCGGATCTCGACCAGAACTGCCCGCCGCGGGGGAGAAGTATCGCGTCTGCCTCTTCGGAGGCCCCCTCGACGGCAAAACCGGCACGGTCGTGTCGGAGGGGGGCCTCAACGCCTCGATCGAATTCGAGGTCGACGAGGTGAGGGCGCGCTACGTGAGCACCGGAGGCGGCAGCCACGGCGGCGGCAAGTCGGCGTGGAGCTACAACTTCAGCCCCGACGAGTAGGAGTGGCTCCGCCCCCGCGGATCGATCGTCCGGGGTTGCCCCGCACTGCGCGAGGCGCGACTCCGGCGGCCGCTCCCGCGGGTAGTGTCCTTCGCGTATGAATCGTCCGCTCACCGCCCTCTTCGCCGCCCTCGAGGCGCTCCTCGTCGTCGGTGTCGGCATCGGCATCACCCTCGCGCCGCTCACGCTCATGTGGGCGTTCGAATACGGGCTCCAGGTCGACTGGATCGTGTTCTGGCGTGCCGCGGTCGATGTGTGGCTCATCGGCCACGGTGTCGACGTCGCGTTCGCTCTCGATCCCGCTGTCGCCGCGGCCTCGGGGCTCCCGGGTGCCGCAGACGGGTTCACCGTCACGGTGGCCCTCCTCGGATTCGCGCTCGTCACCCTCCTCCTCGCCGTTCGGGCGGGCCGTCGCATCGGTGAGACGCCGCACCGGCTCACCGGACACATCGTCTCGGTCACGACGGTCGCTGTGCTCTCCGCCGCGGCGACCCTCTCGGCGACGACCTCCGCGGCGGTGCCCGTGCTGTGGCAGGGCATCCTGTTGCCCGCGCTCGTGTTCGTCGTCGGCACCGTGATCGGTTCGACGCGCGCGATGCCCGCGCCCGCTCCTGCCGGGTCTGCATCGGCCGCGTCTGTGTCTACCGGCGCTGCTCCTGCCGGCGCTGCGCCTGCCGCGTCGCTCATGGCTGCCCGCACTGCGGCGATGGGCGCAGACATCCGCACCTGGCTCGATTCGATGATCCCCCTCCGGCTCAGGCGGGCGGTGGGCAGTCTCGCCGCGGTGGCCGTCGTCGTCGTCGCGAGCATCCTGGCCGTCTCCGCGGTCGCGGTCGCGGTGCTCCTCGCGACGAGCTACGGCCAGATCATCGGGCTCTACGAGGCCGTGCAGTCGGGGTACCTCGGCGGGGCAGCACTCACGATCGGTCAGCTCGCCGCGCTTCCCAACCTCGTGGTCTGGGCGGCGAGCTGGTTCATCGGTCCCGGGTTCGCGATCGGCAGCGGTTCGACGGTGAGCCCCCTCGCGACCGCCCTGGGGCCCGTACCCGCGATCCCCATGCTCGGTGCGGTGCCGGAGTCGGCGGGGGAGTTCTCGTTCGTCGGACTCCTCGTCCCCGTCGTCGCGGCGTTCGTCGCCGCGGCCCTCGCGCGACGCAGGCTCGTCTCCGTGCTGTCCGAGTCCCGATGGGTGCTCGCGGCCGCGGGCGCGGCGATCGGAGCGATCGGCGGCGTCATCCTCGCGCTGCTCTCGGGTCTCGCATCCGGATCGGCGGGCCCCGGCCGCCTCGTCGAGGTGGGGCCGCACTGGCTCACCGTCGGAGGGTGGGGAGCCCTCGAGATCGCTGTTCCCGCGATACTCGCGCTCGTCATCGGAGGAGTGGATGTGCGCGCGCTCTCCGACCGCGTGACAGACCGTGTGACCGACGCGGTCGCCGAGCGCGGTGGCCGGGAGGCGGGCGTCGACAGCGCGGCGGGTGCCGACAGCGCGGCGGGTGCCGACAGCGCGGCGGGCGCCGAGCACGAGCCCGAGCCCGAGCCCGAGCGCGAGCCGCGACCGGGCGCGCGATAGGCTTCACCGGTGCTCTCACTCGTCGTCTTGATCTCGGGTGCCGGCTCCAACCTCCGCTCTCTCCTCGAGGCGACCCATGACGCGGAATACCCGGCGCGAGTCGTCGCCATCGGGGCGGACCGCGACGCCGAGGGCCTCGCCCACGGTGAGTCGTTCGGCATCCCGACCTTCACCGTTCCCTTCTCGAACTACGACAGTCGCGACGAGTGGGGCGACGCCCTCCTTGAGAACCTCTCGGTGTGGAACCCCGACCTCGTCATTCTGAGCGGGTTCATGAGGCTCCTGCCCGAGCGCGTGGTCGACTCCCTCGCGCCGAAGCTCATCAACACGCACCCGGCATACCTCCCCGAGTTCCCCGGAGCTCACGGCGTGCGGGATGCCCTCGCCGCCGGGGTCGACCGAACCGGCGCGAGTGTGATCATCGTCGATCGCGGTGTCGACAGCGGCCCGATCCTCGCCCGCGAGCGCGTCGACGTGCTCGACGGCGACACCGAATCAACTCTGCACGACCGCATCAAGATCGTCGAGCGTCGATTGCTCGTCTCGGTCGTGCTCGACATCGCCAACGGAACCATCGACCTCGAGGAGCGATCTCAGTCATGAGCGCAGCCACACACGATCCCGCCGATTATCGCGAGCGCGACACCGTCACGGCACGACGTGCCCTCGTCTCGGTGAGCGACAAGTCGGGGCTCCTCGAACTCGCCGCCGCCCTCGTCGATGCGGGCGTCGAGATCGTGTCGACGGGTTCCACCGCGAGCACGATCGCGGCCGCGGGGCACCCCGTCACGCAAGTGAGCGACGTCACCGGTTTCGCCGAGGCGCTCGACGGTCGCGTCAAGACCCTCCACCCGGCGATCCACGCGGGCATCCTCGCGGACCTCCGGCTCTCCGCCCACGAGCAGCAGCTCGCCGAACTGGGGATCTCGCCGTTCGAGCTCGTCATCGTCAACCTCTACCCGTTCGTCGAGACGATCGAGGCGGGCATCACGGGCGACGCCGCCGTCGAGCAGATCGACATCGGTGGCCCCGCGATGGTGCGGGCCTCGGCGAAGAACCACGCGAACGTCGCGATCGTCGTCTCGCCCTCGCGCTACCCCGACGTCGTTGCCGCGCTGCGCGCCGGGGGAACCGACCTCGCGCTGCGTCGCATGCTCGCCGCCGAGGCATTCGCCCACACGGCGCAGTACGACCGGGCGGTCGCGCGCTTCTTCGCCGACCAGATCGTCGCGGACGTCGCCGAACCCGCGATCTTCCCCGACACCGTGGCGGCGACCTACGAGCTCTCGAGCGTGCTGAGGTACGGCGAGAACTCGCACCAGCGGGCGGCGCTCTACACGAGAGACCTGCCCGGTGTCGCTCGTGCCGAGCAACTGCACGGCAAAGAGATGTCGTACAACAACTACGTCGATGCCGACGGCGCCGTGCGCGCGGCCTACGACTTCGACGAGCCCGCGGTCGCGATCATCAAACATGCCCAACCGTGCGGTATCGCGGTCAGCCACGGCGCGGGCGATGCGATCGCTTCGGCGCACATGCGTGCCCACGAGTGCGACCCCGTCTCGGCGTTCGGCGGGGTCATCGCGGCCAACCGTCCGGTCACGCTCGCGATGGCCGAGCAGGTCAAGGACATCTTCACCGAGGTCGTCATCGCTCCGGGTTTCGAGCCCGAGGCTCTCGACGTCCTCCGCTCCAAGAAGAACATCCGACTGTTGACCCTGCCGGAGGGCTACGCGCGAGACGCACGCGAGTTCCGCCAGATCTCCGGCGGGCTACTCGTGCAGGAACCCGACACGTTCGACGACTTCTCGAGCAACGGATGGTCGCTCGTCGCCGGGTCGTCCGTCGACGAGTCGACGCTCGCCGACCTCGAGTTCGCGTGGCGAGCGGTGCGATCGGTCAAGTCCAACGCGATCCTGCTCGCGCACGCGGGAGCATCGGTCGGAGTCGGCATGGGGCAGGTCAACCGCGTCGACTCGTGCCGCCTCGCGGTCGATCGTGCCGGAGACCGCGCATCCGGTTCGGTCGCGGCATCCGACGCCTTCTTCCCCTTCGCCGACGGCCTCGAGATCCTGCTCGCGGCGGGGGTCACGGCGGTCGTACAGCCGGGAGGCTCCGTGCGCGACGAGGAGGTCATCGAGGCGGCGACCCGAGCGGGAGTCGCGATGTACTTCACCGGCGAGCGTCACTTCTACCACTAGGCCGCGCCGCGCCACGAGACCGATCCCGAGCCCGCGGGATCGACCCGGCTCGGCGCCTCGACTGCGCCCTCGAACGAACATGAGCTTTCTCTTGCCTTCGCTCTGTGTGACGGCATAATCTGGAAGGCTCCGTCGAGCCGAGACCGTGGCTCTCGTCCTCCGCCCCGACAATCCCCTCGACACCGTCTCGCGCCGCAGCGATGCGCGACCAAGGAACACCGTGTCTACGCCAGTCAAGAAACCCAGCACGTTCGCTTCGATCCTCCGTCTCTACCCCTACGCGAAGTCGGCCCTCCCGCGCATCTACCTCGGAATGGTCTCCGCGCTCCTCGCCGCGCTCGTCGCCCTCGCGATCCCGCAGGTGCTGAGGTCTCTCGTCGACGGTCCCCTGCAAGACGGCGATTCGAGTGAGATCTGGGTTCCCGTGCTCGTCGTTCTCGCGCTCGGCGTCATCGAGGCCGTGATGATCTGGCTGCGCCGGTGGTTCGTGCTGCAGCCCGGCACGAGGGTCGAGGCGGGGATGCGCAACGCGTTCTACGAGAAACTCCAAGACCTCCCCGTGTCGTTCCACGATCGGTGGGCGAGCGGGCAACTGCTCTCGCGAGCGGTGAGCGACCTCAACATCATCCGCCGCTGGATGTCGTTCGGGCTCGTGCTGCTCGTCGTCAACATCGCGACGATCGTCGTCGGATTCGTGTTCCTGATCTCGATCAACTGGATGCTCGGCGTGCTCTTCATGGTGTGCTCCGTGCCGATGTGGATCTACGGCTACGTGTTCGAGAAGAAGTACTCGGTCGTGTCTCGACGGAGCCAAGACCAGGCGGGGGATCTCGCGACATCCGTCGAGGAGTCGGTGCACGGAATCCGGGTGCTCAAGGCGTTCGGGCGCGGCGGTCACGCGCTGCGCAACTTCGTGAACCAGGCGGAGGACCTCCGCGGCACCGAGATCGAGAAGGCCCGCGCCGTCGCGGGCATCTGGCTGTGGCTGCTCCTCGTTCCCGACGTGACGTTCGCGCTCTCGCTCTTCGGCGGGGTGCTCCTCGCCGCGGACGGCCAGCTGAGCGTCGGTGAGCTCGTCGCCTTCTTCGCGACGGCCACGGTCTTGCGCTTTCCCGTCGAGTCGATCGGCTACCTGCTCGCGATGACGTTCGACGCACGCACCGCGGCCGATCGCTTCTTCGAGGTCATGGATCAGGAGAACACCATCACCGACCCCGAGTCTCCCGTGGTCATCGACGACCCTGAGGGCCGACTCGTGTTCGAGGGCGTGCACTTCCGCTACCAGGATTCGCCCGCGCAGTTTCCCGACCTCCTCGACGGCATCGATCTCGCTCTCGAACCCGGAGAGACGATGGCTCTCGTCGGGCTCACGGGCTCGGGCAAGTCGACGCTCACGGCACTCTCGACACGGCTCTACGACGTGACGGCGGGGCGCATCACCCTCGATGGGGTCGACATCCGGCATCTCACGCGCCACGATCTGCGCAGGCACATCGCCATGGCGTTCGAAGACGCCATCCTCTTCTCGGCCTCGGTGAGAGACAACGTGCTCCTCGGTCGGCCCGAGGCGAGCGACGCCGATCTCGCCGAAGCGCTCGACATCGCGCAGGCGGCCTTCGTGCACGACCTCCCCCACGGTGTCGAGACCCTCGTCGGCGAGGAGGGGCTGAGCCTCTCGGGAGGGCAGCGCCAGCGTCTCGCCCTCGCGCGCGCTGTCGCGGCCCGACCCGAGGTGCTCGTGCTCGACGACCCCCTCTCGGCTCTCGACGTCGACACCGAAGCCCTCGTCGAAGCGGCGCTGCGCCGCGTGCTCGCCTCGACGACGGGCCTCATCGTGGCCCACCGCCCCTCGACGGTCATGCTCGCCGATCGCGTCGCCCTGCTCGAGAGGGGCAGGGTCACGGCGGTCGGCACGCACTCGCACTTGCTCGCGACCAACGACCACTACCGGTTCGTCATCTCGAGCCTCGACGAGGAAGCAGCCGCGGCGATGCCAGACCCCGGGCCCGACACCGTGCCCGACCCCGCGCCCGGCCCCCTGCCCGATGTTCTGCACGACACCGCCGCACCCAACACGAGAGGGGCCCTCTCATGAGTGTGCGGGGTGTCGAGGGTGAAGAGCGCGACGACTTCACGAAGGCCGAGAGCCGCCAGATCCGGAGGCGATCCCTTCGCCTGCTCGGGTCGCTACTGCGTCCGCTCACGGCGCGCGTCGTGCTCACGATGCTCGTGGTCTCGGTCAGCTCGGCCGCCCAGGTGGCCGGCCCCGCTCTCATCGCCTACGGGATCGACGCCGGGCTCCCCGGCATCATCGACGGCGAGTGGATGCCGCTCGGGTTCGCGGTGGGCGCCTACCTCGGCACGGGTGTCATCGGCGCGCTGCTCATCGCGTGGTACACCGTGCTCGCCGCTCGGGTGAGCCAGGCGATCCTCATCGACTTGCGCAAGCGCGTGTTCCTGCACACGCAGCGGTTGAGCCTCGAGTTCCACGAGAGTTACACATCGGGCCGCATCATCGCCCGCCAGACGAGCGACCTCGACTCGATTCGCGAGCTGCTCGACTCGGGCATCAACCAGCTCGTGCAGGGCGTGCTCTACATGGTCTTCATCGCGGGGGCGCTCGTCTTGATCGACCCCACGAGCGGGCTCGTGCTCGCGGCGTTCCTCATTCCGCTCGCGCTTCTCACGCGCTGGTTCCAGGTGCGATCGCAGCGCGTGTTCCGCGAGACGCGGGTCGCGTCGGCGCGCCTCATCGTGCACTTCGTCGAGACGATGACGGGCATCCGTGCCGTCAAAGCCTTCCGCAAGGAGAAGCGCAACGCCGACGACTTCGCGGGCTACGTCGAGGCCTATCGCGACTCGAACAGCCGGGTCATCCGCCTCTTCGGCATCTTCGATCCGGGCCTCGTGCTCATCGGGAACGTCGCGCTCGCCGTCGTGCTGCTCGTGGGCGGCCTGAGGGTCGCCGACGGCTCGCTCGCGATCGGTGTCCTCCTCGCGGCACTCCTCTACACGAGGCAGTTCTTCGCGCCCGCGCAAGAGATCGCGATGTTCTACAACTCCTACCAGTCGGCCGCTGCCGCGCTCGAGAAGATCTCGGGAGTGCTCGAGGAGACACCGAGCGTGCCCGATCCCGTCACTCCCGTCGACCTGTGGAAAGCGGATGGCGCGGTCTCGTTCTCGGGGGTCGAGTTCGCCTACAAGCGCGACACCGTGATCCTCCCCGAATTCGATCTCGATATCCCCGCGGGCCAGGTGATCGCGCTCGTCGGCTCGACGGGCGCCGGAAAGTCCACGCTCGCCAAACTCATCTCGAGGTTCTACGACCCGAGCAAGGGCACGGTGTCCCTCGACGGCGTCGACCTCACCTCGCTCCACCCCAAGGACCTGCGCCGCGCCATCGTCATGGTCACGCAAGAGGCCTATCTCTTCTCGGGGTCGGTCGCCGACAACATCGCTCTCGGCAAACCCGACGCGACGCGCGAGCAGATCGTCGAGGCGGCTCGAGCTGTCGGGGCGCACGAGTTCATCGAGGGGCTGCCCGGCGGCTACGACACCGACGTCAACAAGCGCGGGGGACGCGTGTCGGCCGGGCAGCGCCAGCTCATCTCGTTCGCGCGCGCGTTCCTCGCCGATCCCGTCGTGCTCATCCTCGACGAGGCGACGGCGTCGCTCGACATCCCGAGCGAGCGACTCGTGCAGGAGGGGCTCACGACGCTTCTCGCCGAGCGCACGGCCATCATCATCGCCCACCGGCTCTCGACCGTCGCGATCGCCGATCGCGTGCTCGTCATGGAACACGGCCGCATCGTCGAAGACGGCACACCCGCTGACCTCATCGCCGGCACGGGCAAGTTCGCACAATTGCATGCGGCGTGGCGGGACTCGCTCGTCTAGCGGGCCTCGAGGGTGACGCGAGGCCCGCTCGGCCGGTGAGGCCGCGAGGTCACGCGGCGTTCGTCCAGGCGAACCACGAGCCCGAGTGCTCGAAGACCTGCCAGTCGGTCGCGCACACGAGCCCCTCGTCCGGCTCGCTCGAGGGCCACCATCCGGCCTCGAGGGGAGGTTCGCCCGAGAGGGCGCCCTCCACGCACTCGTCGGGATCGACGCCGCTCTCGCTCGTGAACCGCAGCATGTTCCCCGGTTCCCGGACGATGAAGCGCACCGCGAGGTCGGTCGAATCGTCGGGCACCCAGTCGGCCGAGCGGAAGACGAGCTCCGCGTTCTCGGAGAAGTCCGCATAGTCGACGTATCGCGCTTCCGAGGTCGTCGCGAAGGCCTCGAGGACCGTGCACCCGCTGAGGGTCGTCGCGCCGAGCACGGCGACCGTCGCGGTGGCGACGACGGTGAGGGATCGGCGTGCGGCCGAGCGGGAGGGGAGCGAGCGGGGTGTCATGTGGGGGTCCTTCGGTTGGTGTACCCCCAGTCGACCGCGTCGGCGAGCGGATGTCGTCACCCCCGCGTCGCGACGCCGTCACCCCTCGGTCGCTCGGTCATCCGTCGCGAGGATGACTCCCGCGTTCAGTCGGGAGAGAACCGCGCTCTCGCAAGCGCGATCCGCGGGAACTCGCCCGCCGAGGTGAGCGGTGTCTGCTCGTCGAGGTAGTGCTCGAGCGCTCGGGCCTCGTGACCGGCGGCTGGTCTGCCGTCGGCTCGCACCACGCGCCACCACGCGACGGTCGACCCGTATCTCGCGAGCACGGCGCCGACGGCGCGTGCCGCCCGTGTTCCTATGGCGGCGGCGACGTCGCCGTAGGTCATGACGCGTCCTGCCGGTATGGAGTCGACGACCGCGAGCACTCGCGAGACGAAGTCATCCGCAGCGTCGGTCACACTCGTGACTCAGAGGTCCATCGCCCCGATGTTCTCGCCGTACTGCGTCTGGTCGACGACGGCGAATCCGACCCTGATGAAGAACTCCTCGGGGCCGTCGTCTCCCGGCTCCCAGATGACGGTGAGCCGCGTGAAGCCGCGCTTGCGCGCCTCGTCGGCGACGGACATCACGACGTAGCGACCGACGCCGCGGCCCTGGGCCTCGGCGGCGACGTTCATGCGCCAGATGCAGCTCTGGAATTCGGGCTCGTGCGCCTCGGGATCGAAGTTCGCCATGATGAACGCGACGACCTCGTCGTCGTCGTCGAGCACGACGCGCGACCAGCTCGTGCTCGGATCGAGGAACGGGCTCGCCATCGCGTAGGAGACGGGAGCGATGAACTGCTCCTGACCCGGTTTGAGCGTGAGGTTGTTCGCCGCGACGGCGTTCTTCGCCGACAGTTCTTCGAGTCTCAGGTCAGCCATGTCTCCAGGCTAGCTTGAGGCGGCGGACGCGAGGTAGGCCGCGGCTCGCCTGGCGTGGTTCTCCCCCGAGAAGTATCTCGATGTCGAGATAGTTGGCCCGAAGTGTAGGCTGTTTGGCGGCCCACCGAACGAACCGAGGAGATCACCAGTGTCGAAGATCAAGGTAGAAGGAACCGTCGTCGAACTCGACGGCGACGAGATGACGCGCATCATCTGGCAGTCGATCAAAGACACGCTCATCCACCCCTACCTCGACATCGACCTCGAGTACTACGACCTCGGAATCGAGCACCGCGACGCGACCGACGACCAGGTCACGATCGACGCGGCTCACGCCATCCAGAAGCACGGCGTCGGCGTCAAGTGCGCGACGATCACCCCCGACGAGGCCCGCGTCGAAGAGTTCGGTCTCAAGAAGATGTGGCGCTCGCCGAACGGAACCATCCGCAACATCCTCGGCGGCGTGATCTTCCGCGAGCCGATCATCATCTCGAACATCCCCCGCCTCGTGCCCGGCTGGAACAAGCCCATCATCATCGGTCGTCACGCCTTCGGCGACCAGTACCGCGCGACCGACTTCCGCTTCGCGGGCGAGGGCACGCTCTCGGTGAGCTTCACCCCGAAAGACGGCTCCGAGCCCCAGCAGTTCGAGGTCTTCCAGTCTCCCGGTGACGGCATCGCCCAGGTGCAGTACAACCTCGACGACTCGATCATCGACTTCGCCCGGGCGAGCCTCAACTACGGTCTGAGCCGCAACTACCCGGTCTACCTGTCGACCAAGAACACGATCCTCAAGGCCTACGACGGTCGGTTCAAGGACATCTTCGAGGAGATCTTCCAGACCGAGTTCAAAGAGCGTTTCGACGCTGCCGGTCTCACCTATGAGCACCGCCTCATCGACGACATGGTCGCGTCGGCCATGAAGTGGGAGGGCGGCTACGTCTGGGCCTGCAAGAACTACGACGGAGACGTGCAGAGCGACACCGTCGCCCAGGGCTTCGGCTCGCTCGGGCTCATGACCTCGGTTCTCGCGACCCCCGACGGCAAGGTCGTCGAGGCGGAAGCCGCGCACGGCACGGTCACGCGTCACTACCGCCAGCACCAGGCCGGCAAGCCGACCTCGACGAACCCCATCGCGTCGATCTACGCCTGGACGCGCGGTCTCGCGCACCGCGGCCTGCTCGACGACAACCAGGCCCTCATCGACTTCGCGTCGACGCTCGAAGACGTCGTCATCACGACCGTCGAGTCCGGCGCCATGACGAAGGACCTCGCGATCCTCGTCGGTCCCGACCAGAAGTGGCAGACGACCGAGGAGTTCCTCGACACGCTCGACAAGAACCTCGCTGCGCGCCTGGGCTGATCACCGCCGAACCGCACCCGCGAATCGCGTCGTGCCGTTCGCCCCACCGGGCGACGGGGCGGCGCGATTCGTGCGTGGGGCCGGGGTCGGGCCTCGATCGCCCGCTCAGTACCCGGCGAAGTGGTCGGTCGTGACGCGCGAGGCGCCGAGGCGACGAAGCGCCGCGGCCGTCGCCGTGACCATCGCGGGTGCTCCCGAGACGAATGCCCGCCTGGACGCCGCATCCGGCACCTCGCGCCGCAACAGGTCGATGTCGATGGGCCCCGCGCCCGCCCAGCGCCACGTCGCGGGGAGGTTCTGCGGCTCACTCGGCGAGACGAGCACGACGGAGTGCTCTGCGAGCTCGTCGGAGAAGGCCAACTCCCGCAGAGAGGCGACCTCGTAGACGAGCACCGAGTCCCTGGCTCGACCGCGTCCGCGGTCGTCCGCGAGCTGGCTCACGAAGGGTGTCACCCCGATGCCGCGAGCGACGAGCAGCACGGGGACCCCTTCGTCTCTCGGGAGCACGAAGTCGCCGGCGACCTGCGTCGCCGATACGCTCGCCCCGGGGCGCAGCGCGGCGAGGGTGCGCTTGAACGAGCTCGAGGGGTCGTTCATCCGCAGGCTCACGCTCACCGTGTCGTCGCCGGGAGCGGAGGAGAGCGTGAACACGCGTCTCGACCCGCGTGCGTCGGCGCGGTCGTGCGGAAGGGTGAGTTCGATGTACTGCCCGGCGCGGAATGGCACGCGAGCGGCGGGGGCGAACGTGAAGCGCGCGGCTGTCGGGGTGAGGTCGTCGCGACCGACGTAGCGGAGCGAGACCCGTCGACGCTGGCCCGCGGCGAACGCCGCGATGTTGCCGATGACGAGAGCCATTTCGAACGAGAGCGACACCGGTCCGAGAAAGACGAGACCAACGACGCCGAAGAGCGCCCCGACGAGCGCCGCGAGGGCGAGCTGCTGCCAGCGCCGGGGCGGGAGGGTGAGCGGCTCGCTCAGCATGAACGCGGCGAAGAACACGATCGGGTAGGACACGAAGGCCGTCGCGGTCGCGTCGAGGAGCGTCGAGCCCGACCAGGCGAGTCGACCGACGAGGATGCTCGCGCTCGCGACGATGAAGACCCCCGCGAGAGCGAATCGACGCACCCGGTGGAGCACGAGCGCCGCGCCGACGACGACGAAGGGGAGCATCGCTGCCGTCGCGACCCACCAGACCGCGGAATCGAACCCGAGGAGGGCGACGATCATCGCCCCGGCGGCGGCCGGGTTGAGGATGTGACGTCGACGCCACGCGATGACGTATTTCGAGGCGGTCGCGAGCGCGCTCGCGAGGGCGACGACCGCGAGGTCGCGCGGTTCGCTCGATGGCCAGAACAGAAAGAACACGAGCAGAGCGGTGATGAGCGAGGACTCGACGTGCGGCCGCGTGCGGAACAGGAGGGCCATCACGCGCGATGCGACGAGCGTGCTCGCGATCGCGACGGCCCCACTCGCGAGGATGTCGAGGGGAGCGTACGGCAGCATGCCGAGGGCGGAGAGCCCGAGCGAGATGAGGGCGAGCGCGGCGAGGACGAGCGTCACGAGGCGATACATCGTCACGCGTCCGAGCGTGCGGTCGAGGGTCGCGAGGGCCGAGATCATGCGGCCCCCTCGTGCGCGGCGGCACGGTCCGCGGAGATCCGGTCGGCGACGGTCTCGTGCGCGAAGATCTGCCCGGTGAAGCCGGCCGACCGCTCGATCGTTCCGTCGGCGAGCATCCGCACCCACTCGAAGTCGAAGTGCTCGGCGAGGCGCGAGGGGTCGCCGACGATGAGAGCCGTCGCGAGGCCGTCCGCCTCGATGCCCGTCGCCGCGATCGCCCAGCTCGCGGCGACCGCGCTCGTGGGGCGGCCCGTCACGGCGTCGAGGATGTGGTGCGCGCCGCGCCACACCCGACGATTCGACGCCGAGGCGCCGATCGCCCCCGTCGAGAGGTCGACGATCCCGATGGCTTTCGTCGCGTCGCGCGGGTGTTCGAGAGCGACCCGCAGGGCGCGCGGTGCGCGGTGCACGATGTCGCCGCTGCCGTCGACCGTGTGCTCGTCGACTCCCGCGCGGCTCAGCAGCGCGCTCAGGATGTCTGCGAGGTATCCCTTGCCGGCTGCCCCGACGTCGAGGGTCACCGGTCGGAACGTCTCGATCGAGCGGCCGTGCCACGAGATCGCGTCGTCCCACGAGGGGACGGACGAGATGCGCGGTGCGGGCACGAGGGAGTAGTGCTCGTCGTAACCCCAGTCGGAGAGGGTGCGCCCGACGAGGGGGCTCACAGCGCCGTCGGTCGCGGCGTAGAGGCGACGGTAGACGTCGAGGAGCCCGGGAGCGTCGTCGGGCAGGATCGTGCGGCCGGCGGTGCTCGCGATGCGCGCGACGAGGGAGTCGGGCCGGAATCGCGACCAGTCGCGGTCGAACCGCTCGACACGATCTGCGACGGCCTCGACGAGAGACGCGTCGAGGGGCAGGGGAGTGTCGATCGACCAGCGGGTGCCGATCGCATCGAAACGGTGGCTCACGAGGTCGGTCATCACAGGAGAACCGGGCGTGCGGCCGCAGGCGGCGTCATCGCGCGGCCTCAGCTCGCGGCATCCGCTTTGATCTGTGCGACGGCCGCCATGAAACCGTCGCTCGTGAGCGACGACCCGGCGACCTTGTCGACGGCGAGGTCGTCGATGTCGACCCCGACGACTTCGGCGTCGATGCCGTCGATGAACTCGCTCTGGTAGCGCTCGGCGTTGCCGGACGTCGCGTTCCCGGTGACGGAGACCTCGGTCACGATGTTGTCGGCGAGGGTCAACTCGACGTCGATCGACTCGGTGCCGCCCGGGCTCTGGTAGTCGCCCGCGGCCGAGTAGCTGCCGTCGGCGTAGTCGCCCGACGTGGTCGGCGCGGACCCGCCCGTCGAGTCGGACCCGGTCGAGGCGTCGGGTGTCGAGCACCCGGCGAGGGCCGTGGCGACGGAGATGCCTCCGAAGACGAGGGCGGCGGTGCGGCGGCGGGCGGCGGTCACGGGATCTCCTCGAAGTGTGGTGCCGTCACGGTGGCGGTGCCGACGGCGGTGCTGATCGAATTCATTGTTGCGGGGCACTGCTATGTATTCGCTGCGAAGCCTCGCAGAGCTTGGTCGCCCCTCGAGACTCGCGTCGGTGCTCCCCGCGACGCGGGTCGGGAGCCGCGCGCTACTTGAAGATGATGGTTCGATCGCCGTCGAGGAGCACGCGGTTCTCGGCGTACCACTTGACCGCTTGGGTGAGCGTGCGCGACTCCTCGTCCTGACCGATCGCGACGAGCTGCGCGGGTGTCCTCGAGTGGTCGACCCTCACGACGTTCTGCTCGATGATGGGCCCCTCGTCGAGGTCGGGGGTCACGAAGTGCGCGGTCGCACCGATGAGCTTCACGCCGCGGGCGTGGGCTTGCTTGTAGGGGTTCGCGCCCTTGAACCCGGGGAGGAACGAGTGGTGGATGTTGATGACCCTCCCCTCGAGCTTGGCGCACAGTTCGCTCGACAGGATCTGCATGTAGCGGGCGAGCACGACGAGTTCGATGTCGTGGGCCTCGACCGCCTCGAGCACGCGCGCTTCGAACGCGGCCTTCTGCTCGGCATCCGTCACGGGGAGGGACTCGAAGGGAACGGAGTAGAACTCGGCGAGTCCGGCGAGCGACTCGTGGTTGCTCAGCACGAGGGGCACCTCGATCGGCAGCTGCCCGGCGCGCGTGCGGAAGAGGATGTCGTTGAGGCAGTGCGCCGCCGTGCTCGCGAGCACGAGGGTGCGCAGAGGGCGGCCGACGACGTCGAGTCGCCACGTCATGTCGTAGCTCTCGGCGATCGGCTCGAGTGCGGTCTCGAACTGCTCGCGCGTTCGCGGCGACTCGACCTGCAGGCGCATGAAGAACCGCCCGGTGTCGTCACTCGAGAACTGCTGCGACTCGGTGATGTTGCCCCCCGTGTCGACGACGACTCCGCTCACGGCATGCACGATGCCGGGTCGGTCGTCGCACACGATGGTCAGGGCCCAGTGGGTGGAGTCGGTCACCGTGACAGCGTACGGGTCTGGAGGCCCTGCGATAGTCTGGCCGCGATGGCCTCGAACGGGAGGCATCCCGCGGACGGCGACACGATCCACACTCTCCCAGGGAAGCCCTTCTCCTATGAACGCGCCCCACAACCGATCCCCGCGCTCGCCGAGCGGTTCCGCATCCGCAGCGAAGCCGTTCCCGTGGTTCGGCCTCGTCATCCTCTCGGGCGCGATCTTCGTGTGCGTCACGAGTGAATTCCTGCCGACCGGTCTCCTGCCGCAACTGGCCGAGGGTCTCGCCGTGACCGAATCGCAGGTCGGATTGCTCGTCACGGTCTACGCGGGCACGGTCGTCGTGAGCGCGCCCATCCTCACGACCCTCACGAGACGCTTCGACCGCAAGACCCTCGTGATCGTCGTGCTCACGACGTTCGCGCTCACCAACGTGCTCGTCGCTCTCGCACCGAACTTCGCCGTGGTCGTCGTCGCCCGCATGCTCGGTGGTCTCGCCCACGGCCTGTTCTGGGCCGTCGTCGGGGCGTACTCGGGCTACCTCGTGCCGCGCGAGCAGCTCGCCCGTGCGGTGGCGATCACGAGCGCCGGGGCGACGACGGCGTTCGTTCTCGGTGTGCCGGTCGGCACAGCGCTCGGCACGGCTCTCGGCTGGCGCATGGCCTTCGTCGTGATGGCCGTGACGATCGTCGTGCTCACGGTGCTCGTCGTCTTCTTCCTGCCCGCCGTCAAGCACGGGGTCGAGCTGCGCACGGGCGAGATCCCCCTCCCCGCGCGCAAAGACAAGTCCATCCCGGGTGTCGTGCTCCTGTGCGCCATCGTGGCCGTCATCATGATCGGCCAGAACCTCTTCTACACCTACATCGTGCCGTTCTACACGGGCGTCAGCGGGTTCGCGGAGTCGAGCGTGAGCGTGCTGCTCTTCGTCTACGGGGGAGCGGGCGCGGTCGGTCTCATCCTCGTCGGTATCGTCGGCGCGCGCTATCCGCGGGCGAGCCTCGCGGGGGCCTTCGCGATCGTCGCGATCGCCGTCACGGTGATCGGCCTCGTTCCCGAGCAGCGCATCATCGTCGTCGTCGCCCTCATCGTGTGGGGCATCGCGTTCGGTGGCGGCCCAGCCCTCCTGCAGACCCGGATGCTGCAGACCGCGTCGGTTCGCGTGCGCGATCAGGCCTCGGCGTGGTTCACGGTCTCGTTCAACGTGGGCATCGGGGGCGGCGCCTTCATCGGCGGGCAGCTCTACGACACCGTGGGTCTCGAGACCCTTCCGTTCTTCGAGGCGTCGATCGTCGCGGCGGGTGTCGTGCTCATCGTCGCGAGCGATCGCGTCATCAGCCGGCGTCGGCGGGCTCGCGTGGAGCCGCAGACATCCGAGATCCCGACGATCCCCACCTAGCATGACGACCATCGCGACCATCCTGAGTGCTGTCGGCGCTGTGGCTTTTCCGGTGCTTTCCCTCTACAGCTGGAGACACTCCGACGGTCGGGCGGAGAATTTCGGGGTGCTTCTTCGCGTTCACCCCTCGTTCTGGCCACCAGCGCTCATGCTGCTCGGCGTGGCGCTCCTCATGAACTTCCTCGGTGAGATCGGCTTCTTCGACCTGGGCACGCTCATCCCCGCCTTCGTCGCCGTCTTGCTATTCGGAGTCGTGACGGTGTGCTCCATCGGCATGCTGCACGGGGTGGGTGCAGGCGTGCTCTATCCCGCGATCCCTTTTCTCGTGCCACCCCGGGCTCGCGAGAAGGCGCGGAGAGAACGTGCCGCACGACGCCGCAGGCGGTCTGCCAGACGCGGCAGACCGCCGCGGGGGTAGACTGACAGCG
The DNA here is from genome assembly GCF_046600695.1 of Marisediminicola sp. LYQ85. Taxonomy (NCBI): domain Bacteria; kingdom Bacillati; phylum Actinomycetota; class Actinomycetes; order Micrococcales; family Microbacteriaceae; genus Marisediminicola; species Marisediminicola sp. LYQ85. Next base: position 75,003 of record NZ_JBKIWO010000003.1, on the reverse strand, counting down.
TCGCGACTGGCGTTCAGATGGGCACCCATCGGGGAGCGATTGACACGGTTGGTGGCCGTACGCCTGGGCCATTCCACACAAGACGTCGAGTGTGCGCCGAGCGTGCCTTCGACCCGTGACAAGGAGCTGCCAGTGTCCGAATCCCATTTCTCCGCCTTCACCGAGCCCCTCTCGGTCGTCGACCCCGAGATCGCCGAAGTGCTCGAGCTCGAGCTCGGCCGCCAGCGCGGCACCCTCGAGATGATCGCGAGCGAGAACTTCGTGCCTCGCGCCGTGCTGCAAGCGCAGGGTTCGGTGCTCACCAACAAGTACGCCGAGGGATACCCCGGTCGCCGGTACTACGGCGGGTGCGAGTTCGTCGACGTCGCCGAGTCGCTCGCGATCGCGCGAGCGAAGCAGCTCTTCGGTGCCGAGTTCGCCAACGTGCAACCGCACTCCGGGGCATCCGCCAACGCCGCGGTGCTCTCGGCGATCGCCGACCCCGGCGACACGATCCTCGGCCTCGAGCTCGCTCACGGCGGTCACCTGACCCACGGCATGAAGCTCAACTTCTCGGGCAAGCTCTACAACGCGGTGGCCTACGGCGTCGACCCCGACACCTTCCTCATCGACATGGATGTCGTGCGCGTCAAGGCGCGCGAGCACAAACCGCGCGTGATCATCGCGGGCTGGTCGGCCTACCCCCGCCAGCTCGACTTCGCCGCCTTCCGGGAAATCGCGGATGAGGTCGGCGCGACGCTGTGGGTCGACATGGCCCACTTCGCCGGGCTCGTCGCTGCGGGCCTCCACCCCTCTCCCGTGCCGTTCGCCGACGTCGTGTCGTCGACGGTGCACAAGACCCTCGGCGGACCGCGGTCGGGAATCATTCTGAGCCGCGACACCGCGCTCGCGAAGAAGCTCAACAGCAACGTCTTCCCCGGCCAGCAGGGCGGGCCGCTCATGCACGTGATCGCGGCGAAGGCGACGGCGTTCAAGCTCGCGATGGAGCCCGCGTTCCGCGACCGGCAGGAGCGCACCATCCGGGGGGCCCAGTTGCTCGCCGAGCGTCTCATGGCGCCCGACACCGCGTCGGCGGGCGTCGACGTGCTCACCGGGGGCACCGACGTGCACCTCGTGCTCGCCGATCTGCGCAATTCGCCGCTCGACGGCAAGCAAGCGGAAGACGCGCTCCACACGGTCGGCATCACGGTCAACCGCAACTCTGTGCCCTTCGACCCTCGCCCGCCGATGGTCACGTCGGGGCTCCGCATCGGCACGCCCGCGCTCGCGACGCGCGGTTTCGGCGACGCCGAGTTCACCGAGGTCTCCGACATCATCGCGTCGACTCTTCTCCCGGGTGCCGACCTCGAGTCGCTCTCGAGTCGAGTGACGGCTCTCGCCGACCGGTTCCCGCTCTACGACGGCCTCGAGCAGTGGTAGCCGTTCGCTTGGACGGCGTCGCAACGGCGACCGCGGTGAAGAACGACCTCGCCGGCCGCATCGCGGTACTGCGCGAGCGAGGCATCACGCCCGGTCTCGGCACGCTGCTCGTCGGTGACGACCCCGGCTCGCTCTCCTACGTCGCGGGCAAGCACCGTGATTGCGCCGAGGTGGGAATCGAGTCGATCAGGGTCGACCTCCCCGCGTCGGCGACCGAGCGCGAGGTGCGGGACGCGATCGCCGGTCTCAACGCCGATCCCGCCGTCACGGGGTACATCATCCAGCTCCCGCTCCCCGCGGGCATCGACGAGAACGCGATGCTCGAGCTCATGGATCCGGCGAAAGACGCCGACGGACTGCACCCCACCAACCTCGGGCGACTCGTGCTCGGTGTCGCGGGCGAGCTCGATTCGCCGCTCCCGTGCACTCCCGCGGGCATCGTGGAGATGCTCGAGCGCCACGACGTGCCGATCGCCGGGGCCGAGGTCGTCGTGATCGGGCGCGGACTCACGGTCGGCCGGCCTCTTGGCCTCCTCCTCACTCGCAAGGGACTCGACGCGACGGTGACGCTCACGCACTCCCGCACCGCGAACCTCGCGGAGCACGTGCGTCGGGCAGACATCGTCGTCGCCGCGGTCGGCTCTCCCTCGCTCGTGCAACCGGAGTGGGTCAAGCCCGGGGCCACGGTGCTCGACGTCGGCATCACGCGCGTCGTCGACCCCGAGACCGGCAAGGCCAAGCTGCGAGGCGACGTCGACCCGCGAGTGACGGATGTCGCGGCCTTCGTGTCGCCCGTGCCCGGGGGAGTGGGACCGATGACCCGCGCGATGCTCCTCGAGAACGTCGTGCAGGCGGCCGAACGACTCTAGGTCGAGGTCGCGCGCTCCGCGGTGGGCGGCCCGGGTGTCGGCGGCCCGGGTGACGGCGCCTCAGGTGTCGGAGGCCCAGGTGTCGGAGGCTCAGTCTCCGAGCCACCCGATGCCGCACGAGATCGCGGTGCGATCCGACCCCGGTTCCCATCCTGGAACGTCGCCGACGCTCTCGGCGGCGAGGTCGCTGACCTCGACCGAGCACGCCTCGATCGTCGCGCCCGACTCGAACGGCACCGTGAACCCGTAGTGGCCGTAGATCCACTGGTCGTCATCGGGCACCGATCGACCGCTCTCATAGTTGCTCACGGCCGTCGCCTCGCCCGACCCCGTCAACTGGTAGCGGCCCGTGCACGTCGTGTTGGTCACGACCTCGGCGACGTTCTCGCCCGACACGATGCGGCCGAAGTAGGGGCTACCCACCTGGAGGTCGACGGGTGCGAAGAACGTGTGTCCCTCGGGGGTCGCCGTGTAGTCCAGGCGCATGAGGCTGCTGCCGTACTCGGCGAGGCTCGCCGCCGAGACGGGGGCGGTGACGTCGGAGACGCTCGCGGCGTCCATGGCGCGGCATCCGTCGACGAGCATCTCCACGAGGTCGGCGGCTCGCGGGTCGGTCGAGGGCACGGGCTCGAACCCGGTGAGACTGATGTCGACGGTCGTGTTGTCGATCGCCCGCACCTTGGCCGAGACGGTGAAGAGGGTCGTGTCGGGTTCGACGATCGAGGGTGACGGCGTCGGCGTCACCTCGGGGGCGGCGGGCGCCGAGGGCGGGGGGTCGGCCGTCGCAGACGGCGGCGTGCACCCGGTGAGCAGACCTGCGCTCAAGATCACGAGCGCGGAACCGATCGTCGCGGTCCGCGGCGCGAGGCGACGACGTGTCACGTCCGCCCTCCCCTCTCTCGGTCGGGTCAGTCCCGACTCGCGCCCTTCGAGGCGCGCACGACGAAAATATCAGGCTGGCTGAAGGCGTGTTCGGCGAAGGCGCCATCGATCGCGACCTGCACGCGCGACACGGCTTCGCTCGGCACGAGGGCGATCGCCGCGCCGCCGAAACCGCCGCCCGTCATCCTCGCGCCGATGGCACCGTTCATCTGGGCCGTCTCGACCGCGAGGTCGAGTTCGGGCACCGAGATCTCGAAATCGTCGCGCATCGACTCGTGCGAGGCGTCGAGGAGCTCCCCGATCGCCCGCGGACCCTGCTCGCGGATGGTGCGCACGGTGTCGAGAACACGGCGGTTCTCGGTCACGACGTGGCGTACGCGACGGAAGGTCACGTCGTCGAGCACGGTGCGGGCTCGCTCGAGGTCGTCGACCGAGACATCCCGCAGCGAGTCGACGCCGAGCGTCTTCGCGCCGAGTTCGCACGAGGCCCGCCGATCGCCGTATCCGCCCGTCGCGTGGGAGTGGCTCACCTTGGTGTCGATGATGACGAGCTCGAGCCCTGCCGCGGCGAAACCGAGGTCGACGATCTCGGCGTCGAGGGTGCGGCAGTCGAGGAAGACGGCGGAGTCGACCTCACCGAGGAGCGACGCCGACTGGTCCATGATGCCCGTGGGGGCGCCGACCGCGACGTTCTCGGCGCGCTGGCCGACGCGCGCGAGGGTGCGGCGGTCGAGGCCGAGCTGCCAGACGTCGTTGAGCGCGAGGGCGACGGCGCTCTCGATCGCCGCCGACGACGAGAGTCCCGCCCCGACGGGAACGTCCGACTCGATGTAGATGTCGACGCCGGGGACGGCGGCGAGATCGGCGCCGTTCTCTCCGAGCGCCCACGCGACGCCGAGGGGGTAGGCCGACCAGTCCCGCAGGTTGTCGGTCGTGAGCTCTGCGAGGTCGATCTCCACCTGCTCGTCGGCGAAGTCGCTCGCGACGCGCACGATCCGGTCGTCACGCACGCCGAGAGCGAGGATGGTGCGTCGATCGATCGCGAACGGCAGCACGAAGCCGTCGTTGTAGTCGGTGTGCTCGCCGATGAGGTTCACACGGCCGGGCGCCGACCAGAGGCCGACGGGCTCGTAGCCGTAGATCTCGGTGAAGCCCGCGGTGACGTCGTCTCGGATGTCGCTCATACGCGCGCGATCCCTTCTTTGATGAATGCTGCTGCCTGTTCGGGGGCGACGTCGCCGATCCACGCGCCCATCGCCGCTTCCGACCCCGCGAGGAACTTGAGCTTGCTCTCGGCTCGGCGCGGAGACGTGACCTGGAGCATGAGGCGGATGTCGTCGCGACGCTCCACGACGGGAGCCTGGTGCCACGCGGCGATGTAGGGGGTCGGGGTGTCGTAGAGCGCGTCGAGACCCCGCAGCAGGCGCAAGTAGAGGGTTGCGAGCTCGTCGCGTTCGGCCTCGTTCGTCGCGGCGAAGTCCGGGATGTGGCGGTGCGGGAGCATGTGCACCTCGATGGGCCAGCGTGCGGCGAACGGCACGAACGCCGTCCAGTGTTCGCCGCTCAGCACGACCCGCTCCGAGGCTCGCTCCGTCTCGAGGATCCTCTCGAAGAGGTCGGGTCCGACGGCGTCGAGTGACTCGATCACGCGGCGCGTGCGCGGGGTGACGTAGGGGTAGGCGTAGATCTGGCCGTGCGGGTGGTGGAGGGTCACACCGATCGCTTCGCCGCGATTCTCGAACGGGAACACCTGCGCGACGCCGGGGAGCGCGGAGAGCGCTGCCGTGCGGTCGGCCCACGCCTCGATGACGGTGCGGGCGCGCGACTCACTCAGGCTCCCGAACGATCCCTCGTGCTCGGGGCTGAAGCACACGACCTCGCACCGCCCGATCGACGGATGCGTGCGCTCGAACCCGATCGACGTCGCGTCGAACGGCGCTCCGCCGTCGACATCCGTCTCGAGACCGGGCCCGAACGACGGTGACTTGTTCTCGAAGACCGCGACATCGTAGGTGTCGGGGATCTCCGAGGGGTTCGCGGGCGTCGACGGCGCGAGGGGGTCGAGGTGGGCCGGGGGGAGGAAAGCGCGGTTCTGGCGCGCGGCGGCGATGGAGATCCACTCGCCCGTGAGCACGTCTTGGCGCATGACGGCCGTGGCCGGTCGAGCGTCGAGCACGCGCTCATCGGGTTTGCGGTCCGGCGAGAGCGTCGTGTCGCTGTCGTCGAAGTAGATCAGCTCCCGTCCGTCCGCCAGCAGGTATTCGCGTTTCGTGATGGGAGGCATGACCTTTGTCCTCTGTCGCATGGCCGACCCCGTCGCGCTCTCTCGGGGCTCTCGAGCGCCGGACGGGCTACGGCTGCCGCTCTCGACTGAGCGGCAATCGGTGATCTCGCGCAAGCATATCGGAGCAGCCAGACGCACCGATGTCGCGCCGGGGCGGTCGCTCCCGATGTCGTGGCACCTCCCGGGACCGCCCGTCGCAGCCGCCGCGGTCTCGCCGCATTCGATATTCTGGACAGTCGTCCGCATCCGCGCCCGACCGAGTTCTCGCCGGAGGTTTCATGTCTGAACCGATCAGCAACGCCCCTCGCGCGAGCGAGGTCGGCGGGCAGTCGCCGCGAACCGACGTCAAGGCAGCGGATGTGAGGCGCTGGCGCAAATACCTCGCCGACGAGCGAGCGGAGGCCTCGGTCTATCGCGATCTCGCGAGTCGTCGCTCGGGCGAGGAACGCGCGATCCTGCTCGAGCTCGCCGAGGCGGAGGGGCGCCACGAGGCGCACTGGGTCGAACTCCTCGGCGACCGTCTCGGCAGGCCCCGCCGTGGTGATGTGCGCACGCGCGTTCTCGGGTTCTTCGCGAGGCGGTTCGGGTCGGTCTTCGTTCTCGCGCTCGCGCAGCGCGCGGAGGCGCGCTCGCCGTACGCCAACGACAGCGACGCGACGGCCGCCATGGTCGCCGACGAGCGCATCCACGAGGAGGTCGTCCGCGGGCTCGCGGCTCGTGGGCGGAGCCGCATCTCGGGAACCTTCCGTGCCGCAGTCTTCGGGGCGAACGACGGACTCGTCAGCAATCTCGCCCTCGTCGCGGGTGTCGCGGCGACGGGACTCCCCGCGGCGACCGTGCTGCTCACGGGCATCTCGGGGCTTCTCGCCGGTGCGCTCTCGATGGGGGCGGGGGAATACGTGTCGGTGCGATCGCAACGCGAGCTCCTCGAGGCGTCGGTGCCGAATCCCGGAGCCGGGTCGGCCGTGCGCGACCTCGACGTCGACGCGAACGAGCTGACCCTCGTCTACCGCGCGAGGGGGATGGATCCGGAGGCTGCCTCGGCGCGCGCCGCCGCGATGCTCGCCGACCACTCCCTCCGCGACGCCGACTCGGGCGATCAGGCGTACGAGGAGGTCGGCACGGGATTGTCCGCCGCGGCGTCGAGCTTCTGCTTCTTCGCGTCGGGTGCGATCATCCCCCTCATCCCCTTCTTCTTCGGAGTGGAGGGGATCGCGGCTCTGATCGTCGCCGCGGTGCTCGTCGGTGCCGCGCTCCTCCTCACGGGAGCCGTCGTCGGAGTGCTCTCGGGTGCCGCTCCGCTCCCGCGAGCTCTGCGTCAGCTCGCGATCGGCATCGGCGCGGCGGGAGCGACCTACGTTCTCGGCCTGCTCTTCGGCGCGACCGTTCTCTGATTCGCCGGAAGCGCCTTGGGGTGTTCTGCGAGATGCCCCGACTCTCCGGATGCTCCTCCAGAGTGCTGTGTGCATAATGGCGGATGATCGCGACCGAGCTTGCCAGGGCCCTGCGGGATTCGGGTCTGACGTGGCACCCCGAGCCGGGTGACGCGTTTCGCATCGACAGGCCCGAAGCCGACGGTGACGTCTTCGTGTTGAGCGAGATGACGGTCGAGGCCCACCACTATCCGACGGGAACGGTGCTGGGATTCAACGGCACGACCGAGTGGGCGCTCGATTCGATAGAGCTCGACGACACCCTGTGGCTTCCGCACGAGGGTCAGTTGCGGTTCCTGCTCGCTCGAACGTTCCGGTCGCTCGTCGCCGCGGCCGACGGCCGCTTCGAGGTCAACGTCGTCATCGATGATGAGGCGCTGACGTTCGTCGGGGTCGACGCGGCCGACGCCTACGGTCGAGCGCTGCTCGATCTGCTGGACCGGTCGCACGGCGGCACTGTCGAAGACGAACCCGACGGCGTACCGTGGTCGCCATGACACACCATGACGGAACCAACACAGACCACGACGGCGGCCTCGACGACGAGGCGGCTGATTTCGTGCATCCCGTGGACCACGGGAAGGGGGCAGATGAGACATCCGCCACCACCGAAGGTAAAGGCGACTACGTGAGCCCCGTCGACCACGGGGACGACGAGGCCGGCAGCTGACGAAACCGCCAGCCGACGCGACGCGGGTCGCGACGACGATGTCGCCTCCGCCTCGCTGAAACCGACGAAAGGCCCGGATCATCGCGAGATGGTCCGGGCCTTTCGTGATTCGACGTTTTACTTGAACGCGTCTTTCACGTTCTCGCCGGCGTTCTTGAGGTTCGCCCCGGTCTGATCGGCCTTGCCTTCGGCTTCGAGGGACTCGTTGCCGGTGACCTTTCCGAGAGCTTCCTTGCCTTTACCGGCAAGGTTCTGTCCATGGTTTTCTGCTTTGTCTTCAGTTGCCATTGCTACACCTCTTTCTTTCCGTCGGGTGATGTGATCACCGGGGGCGATCGTACCGAGAGGGTCTGAGGATTCCCCGATGCTCGATCGGCGGTCCTGCGGGCAGTCAGCGCCGCTTGGTCTCGCCGCGCTTCGCCATGTCGACGACGGCCCCGATGATCACACCGGTTCCGAGCCCCGCGATGATCCCGAGAGCCACGTCGTCGAGGATGAGCCCGACCGAAATGCCGAGGCCGACCCCGAAGAGGATGCCGAGGAGGAGTCCGCGGTATTTCGGGCGCGCGGCTTCTCGACTCATGCGGCGACCGTACCCGGCCACTCTGGAGGCGAGCCGAACGAAGCCTGGACATGGTGTCCGTCGGACAGCGGTGCGGTGGGCCCCGTCGGACTCGAACCGACGACCCGCGGATTAAAAGTCCGATGCTCTACCAACTGAGCTAGAGGCCCCCATGGGCGCTCGTGCGTCCATACGGACACAAATCTACAGGCAAAACGGAGGTACCTCCGCTCAGTGCCGGTGACATAGTGTGGCCCCGATGACTGACGAGTTCCACAAGCCCACACAGTTCTCGGGCTCGAAGTTCGAGAGCATGGTCGGAGGCGACGACCCCGCGACCGTGAGTCGCATCGCGCACGAGACCGCGGGAGCCCTGCTGTCGCGCGTGCGCGAAAGCCCCGACCCCGACATCCTCGATCGGGTCGTGACATTCGCCGACGAGAACGGCATCGACGCGATCGCGGAGCTGTGGTCGCACGCGAGCGCCCGCAGCCTGCCGGGAGCCCTGTGGAGGCTCTACCTCATGCGCACGCTCGTGAGGCAGAACCCGGAGTCGACGAGCCTGCTGTTCCAGCGAGGCTCGGAGATCTCGGTGACGATCGACCCCGTCGTCGCGGGAGCGACGAGTCCGACGGGCCCCGCCGAGATCATGACCCTCGCCGATGCGATTCTGCGGGGCGTCTTCGACGGCGACTTCGCGGTCGCACTCGAGCGCGCGGCGGCGTTCTGCCGCATCACGGCCGCGGGTGCGACATCCCACGCCGACGACGCCGACCTGAGCCAGCCCGACCACGCGAGCGACCTCACGCGCATGGCGCTGCGGCTCTCGCGCACGAGCGTCGAGCTCGCCGCGTGTGCTCGCTTGTGGCGCACAGGCTCGTTGGATTGACCCGGCGAGGAGCGCGTACACTGGATCTCGGCCTTCGGGCCACGGTCGGGCCGCAGTAACCCCGGGCTCCAATATTCGCCGCTCCGAGCGGCCTCACGCCGAGAGGCGTTCTGCGGTCCGGCCTCACCGACTCTCCGAAGATTCTCGATTCCGCGGGCTCCTCGCCGCGACTTCCGGTCAACCGGACCAAACCGTTCGGGCTGACGCTGCGAACTCTCAGTGTGACCATCCCCCGACGACACCCATCGCCCCGGCGACCGGGTGTCTCGACGTGGTGGTGCGCGAGTGTGTCGAATGTTTGACATGCTGGAGCGCGTGGTCAGTGCAAGTGAGTCGAGCGAGGGCGTCGAGCCTTCGCGTCCCGTGACGTCTCGCGAAGACCTCCTCGGCCGGGTGGCCGCCGGTGATCAGGCGGCCTTCGGCGAACTGTACGACGACATCGCACCGCGAGTGCTCGGGCTCATCCGCCGATTGCTCATCGATCACGCGCAGTCGGAAGAAGTAGCTCAAGAGGTCTTCCTGGAGATCTGGCAAACCGCATCGCGTTTCGACGCGTCGCGCGGGGGAGCGTCGACGTGGATTCTCACGATGGCGCACCGACGCGCGGTCGATCGAATCCGATCATCGCAGTCCGGACGCGACCGCGACACCAAGATCGGCATCCGCGACATCGCTCCGGAATACGACCACGTATCCGAAGCCGTCGAGATAACGATCGAGCACGAACGGGTCAAGAAGGCCATGACGCGATTGACCGAACTGCAGCGCCAGGCGGTGACCCTCGCCTACTACGGCGGCTACAGCCACAGTGAGGTCGCGTCGATGCTCAGCATTCCGATCGGCACGGTCAAGACCCGATTGCGTGACGGAATGATCAGACTGCGTGACGAATTGGGGGTGGCATCGTGACCGAACGCGATGACATGCACCTGCTTGCGGGTGCCTACGCCCTCGACGCTGTGACAGAAGAAGAGAAACAAGAATTCGAGGCGTATCTCGCCCGATCCGAAGAAGCACGAACGGAGGTGGCTGAATTGACCGACACCGCAGTGATGCTCGGCCTCGCGGCCGCCCCCGTCACACCTCCCGTCGACCTCAAGGCGCGGCTCATGGCGCAGCTCGGCTCCACCGCCCAGCTGCCGCCGCTCCCACAGGCTCCTACGGCGCCGACGAGCGACCTCGACGACACGGTGGCCCCGACCATCGCCCAGCAGCGCGGCATCGACTCCCTCGCTGCCGAGCGCTCCGGTTTGGAGCGCCCGGGTTCCGAGCGACGGCAGTCGCCCGCCGAGGCGAAAGCCGCGGCTCGCTGGTATCGCAAGCCCGCGACCCTGATGCTCTCGGCCGCCGCCGCGGTCGCCATCTTCGCGGGAGGAGCCCTCGCGGGGCCCCTCTTCGCCCCCGCCGACACCGAACTCGCTCAAGCGGAGCAGCTCGCTGAGCTCACGGGCGCCCCCGACCTCGAGCAGGCGGTCGCCGAGGTCGCCGGGGGTGGCGTCGCCAAAGTGTTGTCGTCCGATGACGCGCAGCTCTCGGCGGTGGTCATCGATTCTCTTCCCCAGCTCGACGCCCAACTCGTCTACCAGCTCTGGTACATCGACGCCGAAGGGACGGCGGCGCCCGCCGGCACGTTCACGGCGGTCGATGCGGGCCCGACCTGGCGCGTTCTCGATGGAACGAAGGCATCCACGGCGACGGTCGGCATCACGGTCGAGCCGCGGGGCGGATCCGAGTCCCCGACGACCGATCCGATCCTCGTCGTCGGAGACGTCTGAGCCGCGATCCGTTCTGACGGCGCGAGCTTGCTAGTCGGGAGAGTGCCGCAGTGAGATCGAACGAAGGGCCCCGGACGGATCGTCCGGGGCCCTTCGTCGTGCGCGACGCGCTGATCAGGTGATCAGGTGATCAACCGAACTTGCCTGAGACGTAGTCCTCGGTCGCCTGAACGCTCGGGTTCGAGAAGATCGTCGTGGTGTCGTCGTACTCGATGAGCTTGCCCGGCTTGCCGGTGCCCGCGATGTTGAAGAACGCGGTGCGGTCTGACACTCGGCTCGCCTGCTGCATGTTGTGAGTCACGATCACGATCGTGTACTCCTTCTTGAGCTCCTCGATGAGGTCCTCGATCGCGAGGGTCGAGATGGGGTCGAGGGCCGAGCACGGCTCGTCCATGAGGATGACCTCGGGGGAGACCGCGATCGCACGAGCGATACACAGTCGCTGCTGCTGTCCACCCGAGATGCCCGATCCCGGCAGGGCGAGGCGGTCCTTGACCTCGTTCCACAGGTTCGCTCCGCGAAGCGACTTCTCGACGAGGTCGTCGGCGTCGGACTTCGAGATGCGGCGGTTGTTGAGCTTGACGCCCGCGAGCACGTTGTCGCGGATCGACATCGTCGGGAACGGGTTCGGACGCTGGAAGACCATGCCGACCTGGCGGCGCACGAGCACGGGGTCCACGCCGGCGCCGTAGAGGTTGTTGCCGTCGATGAGCACTTCACCGTCGACGTAGGCCCCGGGGATGACCTCGTGCATGCGGTTGAGCGTGCGGATGAAGGTCGACTTGCCACACCCGCTCGGCCCGATGAAGGCCGTGACGGTGCGGGGTTCGATCGAGAGGCTCACACCTTCGACGGCCTTGAACTTGCTGTAGTAGACGTCGAGATTGTTGACTTCGATGCGTTTTGACATCTGTATCCTTACCGGCCCAGCTTGGGCGCGAAGATGCGGGCGATGATTCGGGCGAGAAGGTTGAGCAGCATGACGATGACGATGAGTGTCAGCGCTCCCGCCCAGGCACGGTCGAGGGCCGATTGGGCGTCGATGCCCTGGCTCACGTACGACGAGTAGACGAACACGGGGAGGCTCTGCATGCGGCCGTCGGTGAGGTCGTAGTTCATGTTGTTGGTGAAGCCCGCGGCGACGAGCAGCGGGGCGGTCTCACCGATCACTCGCGCGATGGCGAGCATGACACCCGTCGTGATTCCCGCGATGGATGTCGGCAGGACGACCTTGAGAATGGTCAGCCACCTCGGCACCCCGAGAGCGAACGCGGCCTCGCGCAGCTCGTTGGGAACGAGCCGCAGCATCTCCTCCGACGAGCGCACGACGACCGGGATCATGAGCACGGAGAGCGCAACGGCTCCCGCGATGCCGAGCTTGATGCCGGGCCCGAAGATGATCGCGAACACCGCGTAGGCGAAGAGCCCCGCGACGATCGAGGGGATGCCGGTCATGACGTCGACGAAGAAGGTGATCGCGCGAGCGAGGTGTCCGCGGCCGTACTCGACGAGGTAGATGGCCGCGAGCAGACCGATCGGCACGGAGATGAGGGTCGCCGCTCCGGTCATGAGGAGGGTTCCGACGATCGCGTGCAGTCCTCCGCCGCCCTCGCCGACGACGTTGCGCATCGACTCGCTGAAGAACTGGACGTCGAACCGTGCCGACCCTCTCGTCAGCACGGTGAACATGACCGAGATGAGCGGCAGGAGGGCGATGATGAATGCCGTCGCGACGAGCGTCGTCACGAGCCGGTCGACGGCGCGGCGAGCACCCTCGATGAGCCTCGAGGCGACGTAGACGGCGATGGCGTAGACCACGAGGGTCAGGAGCACGGCTCCCGAGATGTTGAACTCCTCGGTCGTGCCCGCGACCTGCATGAGCGAGAACACGCCGATCGACACGGCCGCAGCGCCCCCGAGCAGGAAGAGCGGGGTCCAGCGCCCGAGGCGTCCCGAGGCGTAGGTGTTGGTGATGGGCTTGTCTGCGGAGTCGGGCCGGATCATCGTCGGCATCTGGGTCATTAGTTTGCTCCTGAGAAAGCGCTACGACGGCTGACGATGTATCGAGCGAGCGAGTTGACGATGAGGGTGATCGCGAAGAGCACGAGACCGGTCGCGATGAGCACGTTGACGTTGACCCCGTAGGCCTCGGCGAAGCTCAGGGCGATGTTGGCGGCGATCGTTCCGGGGTTCTGCGAGGTCAGCAGGGCGAAGGTCACCGTGCCGGCCGCGGAGAGCACGACGGCGACGGCGATCGTCTCTCCGAGGGCGCGACCGAGGCCGAGCATGGCGGCCGAGATGACGCCGGGGCGGCCGAACGGGAGCACCGTCATCCGGATCATCTCCCAGCGGGTGGCGCCGAGAGCGAGAGCCGCCTCTTCGTGGAGGACCGGTGTCTGCAGGAACACTTCGCGCGAGAGGGCCGTGATGATCGGAAGGATCATGACCGCGAGAACGACGCCCGCGGTGAGGATGGTGCGGCCGGTGCCCGAGACGGGCCCGGTGAAGAGCGGGAACCACCCGAAGTTCTCGACGAGCCACGAGTAGAAGGGCTGCACCGCGGGGGCGAGCACGGTCGCGCCCCAGAGGCCGAAGACGATCGACGGCACGGCGGCGAGCAGGTCGATGATGTAGCCGAGGCCCTGGGCGAGGCGCCGCGGAGCGTAGTGCGAGATGAAGAGCGCGATGCCGATGGCGATGGGGACAGCCATGAGGAGCGCGAGGGCCGAGGCCCAGAGGGTTCCGAAGACGAGGGGGCCGACGTAGGACCAGAACGATTGCCCGCCGAGGATCTGGATGTCCTCGTTGGGGGTCGTGAAGACCTCGGTGCTCTGCAGCAGGAGGAACGCGGCAACGGCGGCGAGGATCGCGAGGATGAGCGAGCCGGCGGTGAGGGCGCTTCCAGCGAATACCCGGTCGCCCGGTCGCTGCTTGGGCTTCACTCGCGCCGGAGCTGTCGCGCTGGCTGGAGAACTCATGTCGTCTGTGTCCCTCGTGTCGGGGTCTCGGAGGAGGACTGGGGGGTTGCCCCGCACGGGGCTGGGCCCGCTCGGCGGAGGCGGATGGTCATCCGCGCTCTGCCGAGCGGACCCGGGGTGGTGCGTGTTACTGGATGTTGTCTACTGCGGTGGTGGCGAGCTCGAAGAGGTTCTCCGAGATCGGTGCGATACCGGCGGCATCCGCTCCGACCTGCTGGCCCTCGTCGCTGATGATGTAGCTGAGGTACGCCTGAACGAGCTCAGCGGCTTCGGCATCTTCGTACTCGTTGCACGCGATGAGGTAGCTGATGAGAACGATCGGGTAGACGCCCGCCTCGGTCGACTCGCGGTCGAGCTCGATGGCGAGGTCGCCGTCCTCGCGACCCTCGACGAACGGCGAGGCGTCGACGATGGCGGCAGCGGCCTCGGCGGAGTACTCGACGAACTCGTCGCCCACCTGCACGGCGACGGTTCCGAGGTCGCCGGCCTGAGAGGCGTCGGCGTAACCGATGGTTCCGGTTCCGTTCGTCACGGTGTCGACGACACCCGAGGTCTGGTTGGCGGCTTCGCCACCGTAGGGCCAGTCACCGCTGACCTCGGCGTCCCACACGTCGGGTGCGGTCGCGCTGAGGTACTCGGCGAAGTTCTCGGTGGTTCCCGACTCGTCCGCGCGGTGCACCGCGGTGATGGCGGTGTCGGGAAGGTCGACGCCCTCGTTCAGCTCGGCGATGGCCGGGTCGTTCCAGGTCGTGATCTCGTCGGTGAAGATCCCCGCGATGGTCGCGGAGTCCATGTTGAGGGTCTCGATGCCGTCGAGGTTGAAGATGACGGCGATCGGCGAGATGTAGGCGGGGATCTCGATGATTCCCGTTCCGGGGACGCACGAACCGAACTCGTCGGCTTCGAGGGCCTCGTCGTCGAACGCGGCGTCGGAGCCCGCGAACGAGCTTCCGCCGGCGATGAACGTGTCGCGGCCTGCGCCCGAACCCGAGGGGTCGTACTCGACGGTCACGTCGCTGTTGGCTTCCTGGAAGCCGGCGGTCCAGGCCTGCTGTGCGGCCTGCTGCGATGATGCGCCGGCGCCGACGAGCGTGCCGGTGAGGCTGGATTCGCTGCCCGAGTCGGAGTCGGTCGTGCCGCCCTCGTTCGCAGCGCAAGAGGAGAGGAGAATCGCGCCCGCGGCGGCGATGACGGCCGCGCGGCCAAGACGATTGAACTTCACAGTGTTCCCTTCGGGGGTGATTGCTGGGTGCGGGCCGGTGCTGACCCGAGATCCGACGGTAGTCACCCCGCGTGTCCAGGCTCGTCCGCTTCGGTGAACGGACGGTGAACAGACGTCGAATGGTCGACGATCCTCCGGGGGTCTCCGCGCGCTCAGAGCGCGGGTGAGTATGTCTCGACCGACACGATCGAGTGCGGCTGCGACGTCGACACGTGCACGACGGCGACGTCGCCCGTGTCGAGCATGGAGGCGTGACGGAGAGCGCGACGTCCGATCGCGCCTGTCGCGGCGCCCACCCGGTCGAGGATGTCCGGCAGAACCGGCCCGTGGCTGCACAGGACGGCCGACACGGCGCGTGCGAGCCTCTTGTCGATGACGCGCTCGACGTTCGCGTCGCCATCCTCGTGGGCGTCTTGGCTGATGGCCGCGGTCGCTTTGACCTCGAGCCCCGTGAGGGTCGAGACGGGCTCGATCGTCGCGAGGCAGCGCGCCGCCGTGCTGCTCACGAGTTTGCGGGGCCCGAAGCTCGCGACCGCTCTCGCGATGCTCGCGGCCTGGTCGTGGCCGAGCGGTTCGAGCGGGCGGGAGGCGTCGGGGCCTCGCCAGGTGCTCGCGGGCACGGCTTTGCCGTGGCGGAGCGCCATGATCGCGAAGGTGCGGGCGGTGTTGCGCTCGATGCGTGCGGCGAGCTCGTCGAGCACGCCGCGATCGTGGTCGTAGGTGAGGGTGCTCCGTGCGGCGGCGAGGGGGAGCCACTCGATCGAGGCGACCTCGGTGTTCGGAGTGAAGTCCGAGGCTTTGCGCGCCGCATCCGTCACCTCGGCCGCCCAGAAGTGAACGACTTTTCCCCGCCCGCCGGGGAGGGGGTACTCGATCGACCCGAGCGAGGCACCGAGGGTCACCGCGAGCCCGGTCTCTTCGCGCGTCTCGCGCACGGCGGTCTCGGGCAGAGTCTCGCGCGCTTCAACCTTGCCTTTCGGAAAGGAGACATCCTCGTGCTCGTCGCGTCGGATCACGAGAACGAGCACGGTGCCGTTGCGCTCGCGCCAGCACACCGTTCCGGCGGCGACGACCGTCGACATCGTCGGCGGCATTACCGCAGAACCCCGCCGCGTTTGCGCTGAGCGATGCGTCTCATCATGACGTTCTGCATGTCACGGAGGGGCTTGTCGTCGGGGCCGGCGGTGTGCGGCGTCCAGGTTCCGTCACCCGAGAGCGTCCAGCACGCGGTGTCGGGGGCGGTGGCGAGCTCGAAGAGGTTGTGGATCTGCCTGATGTGCTCGCTGCTCGTGAGCCTCACGAGAGCCTCGATGCGGCGGTCCAGGTTGCGGTGCATCATGTCGGCGCTGCCGATGTAGACCTGGGGGTCGTCATTGTTGACGAACGAGAAGACGCGCGAGTGCTCGAGGTAGCGACCGAGCACCGAGCGCACGGTGATGTTCTCGCTCAACCCCTCGACGCCAGGGCGCAGCACACAGATGCCGCGCACGACGAGCTCGACGGGAACCCCCGCGGCGCTCGCGCGGTAGAGGGCGTCGATGATCGCCTCGTCGACGATCGAGTTGAGTTTGATCCGGATACCCGACGGAAGACCGCGCTTGGCGTTGGCGGTCTCGGTGTTGATGTGCTTGATGAGCCCCTTGCGCAAGTGGAGGGGGGCGACGAGGAGTCTCTTGAATTTGCGCTCGATGGCGTAACCCGAGAGCTCGTTGAAGAGCCGCGTGAGGTCTTTGCCGACAGTGTCGTCGGCGGTCAGGAGACCGAGGTCCTCATAGATGCGCGACGTCTTGGGGTTGTAGTTTCCCGTGCCGATGTGGCTGTAGTGCCGCAGTCGACCGTCGGCTTCCTGTCGCACGACGAGCGCGAGCTTGCAGTGCGTCTTGAGCCCGACGAGGCCGTAGACCACGTGCACGCCGGCCTTCTCGAGCTTGCGCGCCCACGTGATGTTCGCTTGCTCGTCGAAGCGCGCCTTGATCTCCACGAGCGCGAGCACTTGCTTGCCCGATTCGGCCGCGTCGATGAGCGCCTCGACGATGGGGGAGTCACCGCTCGTGCGGTAGAGGGTCTGCTTGATCGCGAGCACGTTGGGGTCGGCCGCGGCTTGCTCGAGGAAGGCCTGCACACTCGTGGCGAACGACTCGTACGGGTGGTGCAGGAGCACGTCTTGCCGGGCGATCGACCCGAAGATGTCGGGTTTCGCGTTGGGCTCGGTGGGCATGAGCTGCGCCGCGGTCGTGGGCACGTGCTTGCGGTACTTGAGGTGCGGGCGGTCGATCTTGGTGATGTCGAACAGACCGCCGAGGTCGAGGGGAGCGGGGAGGCGGTATACCTCCTGCTCGGTGATGCCGAGCTCGCGCACGAGGAGGTCGAGGGTCACGGGATCCATGTCGTCGGTGATCTCGAGGCGGATGGGCGGACCGAACCGTCGACGCAGCAGTTCGCGCTCGAGAGTCTGGATGAGGTTCTCGGACTCGTCTTCTTCGAGCACGACGTCTTCGTTGCGCGTGACCCGGAACTCGTGGTGGTCGAGCACCTCCATGCCGGGGAAGAGGTGACCGAGGTGGTTCGAGATGAGGTCTTCGAGCGGGATGAACCGCATCGATCCCGATCCGTCGTCGGGGAGGGGCACGAATCGGGGGAGCATCGACGGAACCTTGAGTCTGGCGAACTCGGTGTTGCCGCTCTTGGGGTGACGGATGCGCACGGCGAGGTTGAGTGAGAGACCCGAGATGTAGGGGAACGGGTGCGCGGGGTCGACCGCGAGAGGCATGAGCACGGGGAAGATCTGAGTCGAGAAGATCTCTTCGAGTCGCACCCGGTCAGCCGCGTCGAGGTCGTTCCACGACTCGATGTGGATGTCTGCCTCGGAGAGCGCCGGCTTCACGAGGTCGGTGAAGGCGGCCGCGTGACGCGACTGCAGGTCGTGCGCCGTGCGCGCGATGTGCGCGAGCACGTCGCTCGGTGCGCGGCCCACGTTCGTCGGCACCGCGAGGCCCGTGACGATGCGGCGCTTGAGTCCGGCGACGCGCACCATGAAGAACTCGTCGAGGTTGCTCGCGAAGATCGCGAGGAAGTTCGCGCGCTCGAGCAGCGGGAGCGCGGGGTCTTCGGCGAGCTCGAGCACGCGCGTGTTGAACGCGAGCCAGCTGAGCTCGCGGTCGAGGTAGCGATCGGCTGGGAGGCTGCCGTCATCCGACCACGTCGACTCGTCGTCGTAATCGTCGTCGATCAGGTCGGCTCCGACGGCATCGCCGACATAGGTCTCGCTATCCATGACCCCATGATGCCACCAGGGGTCGGTGCGCATCGTCGCGATCGGTGAACGGAGCCTTAACCCGCGGCGTGGAGCGGGGGCGTCGGGGTCGGCGCGTACTGCACGTCGATCGTGTGATCGACGAAACCGACCGAGCGGTAGAGCGAGACGGCGGCGACGTTGTCTCCGTCGACGTAGAGGCTCGAGGTGCGGATGCCGCGGGCGACGAGTCTCGCGAGCCCGCTCTCGACGAGTCGGCGACCGAGTCCGCTGCCCTGGGCCTCGGGAGCGACGCCGACGGCGTAGAACTCGCCGATCCCGTCGACGGTCTTGAGCCAGCAGAAGCCGATCATCGCGCCGCCGTCGTCGCGCGCCACGAGGAAGTCGTCGGCATCGAACCACGGCTCGGCGATCCTCGCGTCGAGGTCGGCTTGCGTGAGCTTGCCTTGCTCGGGGTGCGACGCGAAGGCGGCGGCGTTGACGGCGAGCCACTCGGAGTCGTCGACGCCGACCCGGAAGGGGCGCACGTCTGCGGCCGTGCCGTTCTGCTCGACGGGGTCGAGTCTCAGCTGGAGGAGCTCACGAGTCACAGCGAGTCCGCGCGACCGGGCGAGGGCGCGGGCCCCGGGGTGATCGCCGTGGGCCCAGAGGAGCGCGTCGTGATCGGTGACTCGCAGAACCTCGTCGAGGAGCCTCGCGCCGTGCCCCCGGCGCCGCTCGTCGGGGTCGACGACGGCCTCCGCTTCGGCGGGTGCGGCGTCGCCGGGCGAAGAAGCGGGCGAGGCCGCGGCGATCGAGACCGCCGCGACCGAGGCGATCTCCCCCGTCTCGACCGACCTCTCCGCGACGAGGGTGCGCGCGCCCGAGCGCGCATCGATGAGGGTCTGGTCGGAGAACGGCGGTTGGCCGTCGACATCCGCCGCCCGCGCCGCGAGGGCGAGAACCGACCGCACGTCGTCGGCATCCCGAGGATCGAGGATCTCGAAGGGGCTCCGGACGTCGAGCGACTCAGCGGGTGGATTGGCCACGGAGCTCCGAGTCGTCTTCGTGCAGGTTGAAGCGGTAACCGACGTTGCGCACGGTTCCGATGAGCGACTCGAGGTCGCCGAGCTTCGCCCGGAGCCGACGCACGTGCACGTCGACCGTGCGCGTGCCGCCGAAGTAGTCGTAGCCCCACACCTCGCTCAAGAGCTGTTCGCGCGTGAACACGCGAGAGGGGTGCGTCGCGAGAAACCGCAGGAGCTCGAACTCTTTGAACGTGAGGTCGAGCGGGCGACCGTGCACCTTGGCCGAGTAGCTCGCCTCGTCGATGACGACACCCGAGGCCTGGATCTTTCCCGAGTTGGGGTCGTTCGTCTGACGAGCGACGACGAGCCGGATGCGCGCATCCACTTCGGCGGGCCCCGCGGTCTCGAGGATGACGTCGTCGATCCCCCATTCGGCGTTGACCGCCGTGAGCCCGCCCTCGGTGAGGATGAGCATGAGAGGCACGTTGATGCCCGTCGTCTTGAGGATCTTGCACAGCGACTTGGCGCTCGCGAGGTCGTATCGCGCGTCGACGAGCAAGAGGTCGCAGCTCGGCGCGTTGATGAGTTGAGCGGGCTCGGCGGGGATCTGCCGAGTCTTGTGACTGAGCAGGCTGAGTGCCGGAAGCACCTCGCTGTTGACCGCGGGGGTCAGAATCAGCAGCTGAGCCACGCGTCCTCCTGATGAGCCAGGACTGAAGTCTATAAGGAGCGTCGCCGCCGTCCGCGCCGTGCGGCACGACGCGCTCAGCGAGGTGAGGCAGAATCGGATCATGTCTCTGCTCGTGAAGTCCGCCCTCCCGGTGTGGACCGTCGTCGTCGTGGGGGCGGTGCTCATCGGCGTTCTCGTCGAGCCGGCGGCGCAGATCGACTTCGTGACGATCCTCCTCGCGGCCGCGATCATCCTGACTTTCTGCCTGCAGATCGCCCTCGTGCAGAAGGAGGGCCTCGTCACCCGCATCATGGCGACCGTGGGCGGCTCGATCGTTCTGCTCGCCATCGCGACCGTCGTCTTGACGCTCATCTGAAGAGGGGGAGGATAGGATTATGGACATGCTGCTCGCGATCGAACTCTTCTTCGTCGGCCTTCTCGTGCTGGCGACTCTCGCGATCGGTTACATCTCCGTTCTCGTGGTCTACAACCTCTACAAGGGCCAGAGCTGACCCGGTGACATCACCGTTCGGAACGCACTCATGATCGAGCTCGACTCCGGGCTCCCCTCGGAGCTCGTGCCTCTCTCCTGGCTCATCGGAGTGTGGGAAGGAACGGGCGTCGTCGGCTACGACGTCGGCGACGACGAGACGCGCAACTACGAGTTCGGCCACCGCGTGAGCTTCAGCCACGACGGGCTGCCCCACCTCAACTACACCTCGTACACGTGGCTCATCGACCCTGCCGCGGGCAGTGATTCGGCTACCGAGTCGATGCCCCTCGCGACGGAGACCGGATACTGGCGGCTGAGCCGCCCCGCGACCGACGGCGACCCCGGTCCCGGCCTCCTTCCGGGTGTCGGGGCGCGGCCGTTCGCGACGACCGACTCCGTCGAAACCCTGCGCAACGCCGCGGGAGGTTTCGACATCGAGGTCTCCCTCGTGCACCCGGGCGGGGTGAGCGAGCTCTACGTCGGCCAGGTCAAGGGAGCGCGGATCGACCTGTCGACCGACGCCGTGTTGCGGTCGGCGAACTCCAAGAACCACGCGGCATCCACGCGGCTCTACGGTCTCGTCGAGAACCACCTGCTCTGGGCGTGGGACATCGCCGCCCTCGGCCTCGAGTTGCGCACGCACGCGTCGGGGAGGCTCGCTCGTGTCGAGTGAGTTCCTCGCGCGGCCGGGAGCGGTCGAAGCGGGCGACCTCGGGGTCGCCGCGCACTACGGCGACCCGTTCCGCGAGCAGCGCGCGCTCGCCGCGGGCGACGCGATCGTCGACCTCTCCCACCGCGCGATCGTGACCGTGTCGGGGCCCGACCGACTCACGTGGATCGACTCGATCACGAGCCAGTCCGTCGCGCGGCTCGCCCCCGGGGAATCGAGCGAAACCCTCGTGCTCGACCAGAACGGTCGCCTCGAATACGCGGCCGGTCTCATCGACGACGGTGACACGCTGTGGATGCTCGTCGACGCGGCGTCGGCCCCCGGTCTCGTCGCCTGGCTCGACCGGATGAGGTTCATGCTCCGGGTCGAGGTCGCCGATCGCTCGGCCGACTTCGCCGCGATCGGCTCGCGTGCGGGGATCGCGACGGCCGCGACGCCGCACGGCGTGCCACTCGACTGGCGTGACCCGTGGTCTGCCGTGTCGCCCGGCGGCTACCAGTACGCCGCGGAAGCCGAGCATCCGGCCCTCGACTGGCAGTGGACGGAGCAGATCGTCGAGCGTGAACGGCTCGCCGAGATCGCCGCGGGGTATCCCCTCGCGGGCCTCCTCGCCTACGAGGCGCTGCGCATCGCCGCGTGGCGGCCCGCGCGCGACACCGAGGTCGACGAGAAGTCGATCCCGCACGAACTCGATTGGCTGCGCACGGCCGTGCACCTCAACAAGGGTTGCTACCGGGGGCAGGAGACGGTGGCCAAAGTCCACAACCTCGGTCACCCCCCGCGCCGACTCGTCATGCTGCACCTCGACGGGTCCGACGACGTGCTCCCGATCGCGGGCGACGACGTTCTCCTCGGCGACGTCGTGGTCGGTCACGTGACCGCGGCGGCACAGCACTTCGAACTCGGGCCGATCGGGCTCGCCGTCATCAAGCGCACGACCGACGCCTCGGCGGCGCTCCGGGTGCTCTCGAAGGGAACCGAGGTCGCCGCGGCTCAGGAGACCATCGTGCCGACCGATGCCGGCGCTGTCGCCGACGTGGCGCGCTTGCCCCGCCTGGGTGCCGTGCGGCGCTGACCGTGTCGACACCCGCACCCGACCCGTCGGCGATGCGCCGGTTCGAAAGGTCGATCCGCCGTCGGATCGAACTGACCCAGAGGGCCCGCAGGCTCACGGCGTCGATCCCCGCCGTGCTCCAGATCACGGTCGCGGCCACCGCGGCGTATGCCGTCGCGCGGTTCCTGCTCGGCCACGAGCTGCCGATCGTCGCGGTGACCGTCACGATCACCGCCCTCGGGTTCACGCGAGACGCTCGGCCCCGGCGCGTGCTCGAGACGATCGTGGGCATCCTCGTGGGCATCACCCTGAGCGAGGCGATCGTCGTGCTCACCGGCTCGGGAATCTGGCAGCTCGCCCTCGTCTTGGCCACGACTCTGCTCGTCGCCCGCTTCTTCTCGCCGAGCGCCTCGTTCGCGATCGCCGCCGCGGTGCAGTCGATGCTCGTCGTCGTGCTCCCCGCTCCCGACGGCGGGGTCTTCGTCCGCAGCGTCGACGGCCTCGTCGGGGGAGTGCTCGCCCTACTCGTGACGGCGCTCATCCCGCGCGACCCCCGGCGCGCGGCCCAGCGCGACAGCCGGCGCTTGTTCGCGACGATCGACGAGTCGCTGCAGACGGTCGTGACGGCGCTCGAGCGCGGCGACGAGCCTGCGGCAGACCTCGCCCTCACACGGTTGCGCCGCACGCAGGAACTCGTCGACGCCTGGTCGGAGTCGCTCGAGTCGGCGATCGGCATCGCCACGATCTCGCCGTTCCTGCGGCGCCACCTCCCCGAACTCTCGCGGCACTCCCGCCAGCTCGCCGGTCTCGACCTCGCGACGCGTCACTTGCGGATCATCACTCGCCGCGTCGACTTTCTCGTGCGCGACGGGGCGCCCCGGCCGCAACTGGCCGAGCTCATGAACGAGGTTCGCGAGGGCATCCGTTTGCTCGAGTCCGACCCCGAGGCGTCTCGCGTCGTGCTCACGGCCGTGGGCGAGCGGTTGTCTCCCGGAAGCGAGCTCCCCGATTCGGAGATGACCGAGGCGGTCATCGTCTTGCTCTTGCGCCCCCTCGTCGTCGATGTGCTCGTCGCGAGCGGCCTCAGTTCGGCCGAAGCGCGGGAGTGTCTCCCCGACGTCTGACGATCGGGCGCGAGACTCGGCAGCCCGACGAGTCGGCAGCGTCCACCACGTCGCGCGGTCAGGGTGCCCAGCGGAATCCCGCCGGGGCGACCGCGTGCCAATCGACGGTCACTTCGCCGAGGCGCGAGCGCGACCGGGCGTCGCGCACGGGCCATCCCGCCGACTCGAGGGCATCCACGGTCGCGATCCAACGCTGGGTGGGACCCCACGGCGAGAGGTTCGCTGCGACCGACCACGCGCGGTCGAGATCCTCGAGGAGGGCGTGGATGCGTTCGCCCGCGACGTTGCGGTGGATGAGGGCTTTCGGCAGTCGTTCCGCCACGATCGAGGGCGTCTCGAGTCCGCTCACGCGCAGACTCACCGTGAGGGTGCGCGGGCCCTCCGCGCCGATCGCGACCCAGCTCGAGACGCGGCCGATCTCGTCGCACGTGCCCTCGACGACGATGCCGGCGGGGGCGAGCCTCGCCGACATCCGCCGCCACTGGGGGAGCACGTCGGCTTCGTCGTACTGCCTCAAGACATTGAACGCGCGGATCACGTCGGGTCTCTCGCCTCCCGGCAGCGCGACCTCGAAACCTCCGACCCTGAAGGTGACCCCGGGGCGCTCCGACCGCTTCGCGACCTCGACGCGCGCCGGATCGATCTCGACTCCGACGACCCTCACGAGCGGATGCGAGCGGGCGAGCCGTCGATGCAGTTCGAGTGTCGTCGTAGCCGACGCGCCGAAACCGAGGTCGACCACGAGGGGCCTCTCGATCGCCCGCACGACGGCGCTCGCTTCGATCCAGCGGTCGACGCGCCTGAGCCTGTTGGTCCCCGTCGTGCCGCGTGTAACGGAACCGATAGGCATAGTCGATTCTCTCGTGACTCAGCGCTGCCCGCGGCGCTCGCGGCGGGCTTGCCGGGCTCGTCGGCCTCGACGGGCGAGGCATCCGATTCCTGCGGGCGCGACGCCTCTCGATAGGCTGGGAGCATGACCCATACCCTCATTCTCTTGCGTCACGGCAACTCCCTGTGGAACCAGAAGAACCTCTTCACGGGGTGGGTGGATGTGCCCCTCACCGACCAGGGGCGAGCAGAAGGCAAGCGCGCGGGCGAGCTCCTGCTCTCGTCGGGAATCCTCCCCGACGTGCAGCACACCTCGCGTCTCAAGCGGGCCATCCAGACCGCCAACATCGCGCTCGAGGTCGCCGACCGTGACTGGATCGACGTGCGGCGTTCGTGGCGCCTCAACGAGCGTCACTACGGTGCCCTGCAGGGCAAAGACAAGGCGCAGACGCTCGCCGAATACGGAGCCGAGCAGTTCCAGACCTGGCGCCGGTCGTTCGACGTGCCGCCGCCCGAGCTCGACGCCGACGACGAGTACTCGCAAGTGCACGACCCGCGATACGCCGACCTCGGTGACGGTGTTCCGCGCACCGAGTCTCTCGCCCTCGTGATCGAGCGCATGCTGCCGTATTGGGAGTCCGACATCATCCCCGACCTCGCCGACGACAAGACCGTTCTCGTGACGGCGCACGGCAACTCGCTGCGCGCGCTCGTCAAGCATCTCGACGGCATCTCCGACGGCGACATCGCCGAGCTCAACATCCCGACCGGCATCCCGCTCGTCTACGAGCTCGACGACTCGTTCGCGCCGACGAGGCCCGCGCGCTACCTCGACCCCGAAGCCGCCGCGGCGGGTGCGGCGGCCGTCGCGGCCCAGGGCAAGAAGTAGGGCTGCGCCCCGGACGTATCCGGGGCAGGCAACACGAAAGCGCTGCGGGCCTGAGCTCGCAGCGCTTTCGTGTGTTCGTGGGTGGTGCTACGCGGTCGCGCTGAATTCACCGGTCGCGAGGTACTGGATGTTCTTCGCGATGGTCACGGCGTGATCCGCGAAACGCTCGTGGTAGCGGCTCGCGAGGGTCGAATCGACGGTGTCGACGGCGGCACCCTTCCAGGTCTCGCCGAGCACGGCGTCGAAGACGCCGACGTGCAGCTCGTCGATGCGGTCGTCGTCGTTGCGGATCTCTTCGGCGAGCTTGAGGTCTTCGGTGCGGAGGAGCTGGGTGAGCTTCTTGGCGATGGCGACGTCGAGAACGCCGAGCTCGTGGAACGTCTCGCGCAGGCTCGACGGAACGACCTTCTCGGGAAAGCGGTAGCGGGCGAGCTGGGCGATGTGCTCCGACAGGTCGCCCATGCGCTCGAGCGAGGCGCTGATGCGCAGGGCGCTCACGACGATGCGCAGGTCGCGCGCGACCGGCTGCTGGCGGGCGAGGATGTTGATCGCGAGCTCGTCGAGCGCGAGAGCGGCGCTGTCGATCTTACGGTCGTCGGCGATGACGAGCTCGGCGAGCGAGACATCCGACTCGTTGAACGCCCGCGTGGCGTTCTCGATGGCATTCTCGACGAATTCGGCCATCTCGACGAGACGGTCCTGAACCTCTCGCAATTCCTGCTGGAAGACTTCGCGCATGGTCGTGACATCCCTTTCACTGCAGCGTGGATGTTCCCACACAGGTCCATTCAGCTTCGTCGCACCAGGTTAACAACCGGTGGTGGATGGCTGAACAGATTCCAAAGTACCCGGGTGCGAGGGTCCCCCGCTGACGGCGAGCCGTCGGCGAGTAACTAATCTGGATGCATGGACCCCGTTTGGTTGGTGCCTGCGTCGCTGATCTTCGGGTTGGTCGTCGGGGCGGGCATCGTGACCCTGCTGCACTTCGCGGCCCTCCGAGGCGAACGCGCGCACCGGGTCATCAACTCGGCGGTGCCCGACGGGGTGGATGCCGTCATCGACACTCTCGAGTCGGCCGCGGTCGTCATCGACCCGTCGAACATCGTCGTCAAGGCGTCGACGGGGGCACTGACCTACGGGCTCGTGTGGAACCAGTCGATCGTGCACCCCGAGCTGCTCGACATCGTCGATCGCGTGCGTCGCTCGGGCGAGTCGATCAGCGACGAGATCGAGCTGTCGCGCGGTCCGTCGGGAGAGACGACGATCGTGCTCTCGGTGCGCGTGGCGCGACTCGGCGCCCGCCACGTCATCCTCCTCGCCGAAGACCGCACGGAGTCGCACAGGCTCGACGCCGTGCGTCGCGACTTCATCGCGAACATCAGCCACGAACTCAAGACCCCGATCGGCGCCGTCGGACTTCTCGCCGAGGCCCTCCAGGCTGCGGCGAAAGAGCCAGACCAGGTCAAGAGGTTCGCCAAGCGCCTCACGAAAGAGGCCAACAGGCTCGCGCGCATCACGCAGGAGATCATCGAGCTCTCGAGGCTGCAGTCCGCCGATCCGCTCACGGCGCCCGAGGTCGTGTCGATCGACTCGGTCGTCGCCCACGCGGTCGACCAGTCGCGGGTCGCGGCCGACGACGCCAAGATCACGGTGCGCACAGGAACACCGACGGGAGCGGAAGTCTACGGAGACGAGACCCTCCTCGTGACCGCGCTGCACAATCTCATCGTCAACGCCGTGCAGTACTCCCCGAAGAATTCCCGCATCGGCGTGGGGGTGCGCACGGTCGACGGCCTCGTCGAGATCGCCGTGACCGACCAGGGCGTCGGCATCCCCGAAGACGAACTCGACCGCGTCTTCGAGCGCTTCTTCCGCACGGATCCCGCTCGCTCCCGCCGAACCGGGGGCACCGGGCTCGGCTTGAGTATCGTCAAGCACGTCGCGCAGAATCACGGTGGCGACGTGCGGGTGTGGTCTCAGGTCGGTCGCGGCTCGACCTTCACGATCCGACTCCCCGAAGCAGCGCGGCCCGCTGCGACAGCATCAGGAGAAACGCTATGACCCGCATCCTCATCGTCGAAGACGAATCCTCGCTCAGCGAGCCCCTCGCTTTCCTTCTCGAGCGCGAGGGCTACGAGACGACGATCGCGAAAGACGGTCGCAAGGCGCTCGACGAGTTCGAGCGCAACGGGGCCGACCTCGTGCTCCTCGACCTCATGCTGCCCGGTGTCTCGGGCACCGAGGTGTGCCGCGAGATCCGCACGCGCTCGACGGTGCCGATCATCATGCTCACGGCGAAAGACAGCGAGGTCGACATCGTCGTGGGGCTCGAACTCGGAGCCGACGATTACGTCACGAAGCCGTACTCGACGCGAGAGCTGCTCGCGCGCATCCGCGCGGTGCTGCGTCGCCGCACCGATCTCGACGACGAGCCCGACGGCACACTCGAGGCCGGCGACGTGCGCATGGACCTCGAGCGCCACACCGTCGCGGTCGACGGCAAAGAGATCGCGATGCCGCTCAAGGAGTTCGAGCTCCTCGAGCTTCTGCTGCGCAACGCCGGTCGGGTGCTTACGCGCGGCCAGCTCATCGACCGGGTGTGGGGGGCCGACTACTTCGGTGACACCAAGACGCTCGACGTGCACATCAAGCGCATCCGCTCGAAGATCGAGAAGGTGCCGAGCGAACCCGTCATGCTCGTGACGGTGCGAGGGCTCGGATACCGCTTCGAGGCGTAGCCCGCACGCGCGCCGCCCGGACTACGGGCGGCCGGTCACTCGGACTCGGTGGTCTCCGCGGTCTCCGTGTCGTCGTCGGCGGTGTCGTCGTCCGTCGTCGGCACGAGGTCGGCGTATTCCGGGCGGTCGCCGTCGAGCACGGGAACCCGCAGTTCTTCGGCACTGTCGTCGTACTGGAAGTAGACCGGGAAGAGCCCGCCGAGTTCGGCGTCGATGCCGCGGAGGAGAAACTGGTTGCCCCCGGTTCCGAGGTCGCGGACCGTGCCGGCGGGGATGTAGACGTTGCGGTCGACGCGGCCGTTCGGACCCTCCCACGACACGGACATCGCGACGTTCTGCTGGCCCGTGTTGACGAAGCTCGTGACGAGGTTGCCGGTCTCACCGTCGTCCGTGAGGAGCATCGTATTGAGCACCCGCACCGAGCCGACGGTCGCGCCCACGCCGTCGCTCGGGTCGTAGACCTTCTGGGTCGCCTGCACGGCGGTGAAGGTGCAGCCGCTCAGGGCCAGGGCGGCGGTAGCGGCCAGGACGATGGATGTCGCGCGTCTTCTCACGAGTCCACCTTACTTTGCGCGATGGGCGACGACTGAGTAAGGCCACCCTTACTGAGAAAACGCTGTGGTAAACTGAGCGCCGCAGAATGGAGTTCCATCAATGCTTTTTGAGGTCGGCGAAACCGTCGTATATCCCCACCACGGTGCCGCAACTATCACCGAAGTCAAAATCCGCACCATCAAGGGCGAAGAGAAGATGTATCTCAAGCTCAACGTGACTCAGGGTGACCTGACGATCGAGGTGCCAGCCGACAACGTCGATCTGGTCGGCGTGCGCGATGTCATCGGGCGCGAGGGCCTCGACAAGGTCTTCGAGGTCTTGCGGGCACCGTTCACCGAGGAGCCGACCAACTGGTCGCGCCGCTACAAGGCGAACCTCGAGAAGCTCGCGTCGGGCGATGTCATCAAGGTCTCGGAGGTCGTTCGCGACCTGTGGCGCCGCGATCAGGACCGCGGCCTCTCGGCCGGAGAGAAGCGGATGCTCGCGAAGGCGCGGCAGATCCTCATCTCCGAGCTCGCGCTCGCCGAGAAGACCGACGAAGAGAAGGCCTCGACGGTCCTCGACGAGGTGCTGGCGTCCTAGCGGAGCCAGCTCCCGATCGGCTCGTGTGGCCGTGATCGGCGCACAATCGTGATCGGTGTCATCGTCGTGGCCGCGGGCAGCGGGACTCGCTTGGGCGAGGGTCGCCCCAAGGCTCTCGTCGACCTCGCGGGCCGCAGCATCCTCGCGCGCTCGCTCGACGCCGTCTTCGCGCTCACGCAGCCGGTGCGTGTCGTCGTCGTCGCTCCACCGACGCACCTCGACGAGACCAGATTGGCGTGCGCGGAGGCCGCGGGCGCCGCGCACGGGCACCTCAGCGTCGTGGTCGGCGGGGCCTCTCGTCAGACGTCGGTGCTCGCGGGGCTCGGCGCGTTGCCCGATGACGTCGATATCGTGCTCGTGCACGATTGCGCTCGAGCGTTCACCCCGACGGCGCAGTTCGAGGCCGTCGCGGCGGCGGTGCGCCATACGGGAGGCGGAGTCATCCCCGCGCTCCCGGTGACCGACACCATCAAGCGCACCGATTCGACCGGCGCCGTCATCGAGACACCGGATCGCGCCTCCCTCGTCGCGGTGCAGACACCTCAGGGATTTCCCCGCGACGCTCTCGCCAAGGCCTATGCGAGCGCGACCGTCGAGCACACCGACGACGCGTCGCTCTTCGCGGCGGCGGGAGGCCGGGTCACGACGGTCGCGGGCGACGCCCTCGCCTTCAAGATCACGACGCCGTGGGACCTCGGGCGCGCCCAGCAACTTGCTCGCGACGCGGGACCGCAGCGCGCGCCATCCGTCGTCACCGGCATCGGCATCGACGTGCACGCCTACGACGACGAGAGCCCGCTGTGGCTCGGCGGACTGTTCTGGCCCGGTGAGCGGGGGCTCGCGGGGCACAGCGACGGCGACGCCGTGAGCCACGCGGTGTGCGACGCGCTCCTCTCCGCGGCCGGCCTCGGCGATATCGGCGGGCGGTTCGGCACGTCCGACGCGCGATTCTCGGGGGCGCACGGCGACGTCTTCCTCCGCGAGACCGTGCGGCTCGTGACCGACGCGGGCTTCACGATCGCGAACGTCGCCGTGCAGGTCGTGGCCCGGGCCCCGAAGCTCGCGCCGCGCCGCGACGAGATGCAGACACTGCTCTCCGCACTCGTGGGAGCACCCGTGAGCGTCTCCGCCACCACGACCGACGGCCTCGGGTTCACCGGTCGCGCCGAGGGCGTCGCCGCCGTCGCGACGGTGCTGCTCGAACGCAGTCGTTAAGCTTGCTCCCGTGACAGTGCGCCTCTACGACTCGAAGTCGCAAACCCTCGAAGACTTCGTCCCGCTCGTCGACGGCCGCGTCGGCATGTACGTGTGCGGACCGACGGTGCAATCGTCGCCCCACATCGGCCACTTGCGATCGGCTCTCGTCTACGACCAGTGGTCGAGATGGTTCGAGCACCGCGGCTACCGCGTGACCCTCGTGCGCAACGTCACCGACATCGACGACAAGATCCTCGCGGCATCCGACGGGTCGACCGAAGAGTGGTGGGCGCTCGCCTACCGGGTCGAGCTCGAGTTCAGCGCGCACTACGCGGCGCTCGGCATCCGCCCGCCCACGTACGAGCCGCGCGCGACGGCGAGCGTCGAGCACATGCAGGCCCTCATCGCCCGGCTCATCGAGCGCGGTCACGCCTACCCCGCAAGCGACGGATCTGCCGACGTCTACTTCGACACGAAGTCGTGGGGTCGCTACGGCGAGCTCACCCACCAGGATCCCGACGACATGGCCGCCGCGACCGATGCCGACCCGCGAGGCAAGCGCGACCCGCGGGACTTCGCCCTGTGGAAGACGCGCAAAGACTCCGAGCCCGCATCGGCCTCGTGGGCCTCCCCGTGGGGCGACGGTCGGCCGGGCTGGCACATCGAGTGTTCGGCGATGTCGGCCCGCTACCTCGGCGACCACTTCGACATCCACGGCGGAGGTCTCGACCTGCGTTTTCCGCACCACGAGAACGAGCTGACGCAGTCCGCTGCCGCGGGGGCCGAGTTCGCCAACTACTGGGTGCACAACGGCCTCGTGACGGTCGACGGCCAGAAGATGTCGAAATCGATCGGCAACTCGATCTTCGCGCGCGACTTCCTCGCCTCGGCCCGCCCGCTCGTCGTGCGCTACTATCTCGGCGCCGCGCACTACCGGTCGACGATCGACTACCACGAGGGTTCGCTCGTCGAAGCCGAAGCGGCGCTCGACCGCATCGAGGTGTTCCTCCGTCGCGCCGAGCGCAGGCTCGCCGACACGCGCTTCGCCTCGATCGCGGATGTGAAGGTGCCCGACGCTTTCGCCGCGGCGATGGACGACGACCTCGCCGTTCCCGAGGCTCTCGCCGTCGTGCACGAGCGCACGCGAGCCGGCAACGCCGCGCTCGACGCCGAAGACCTCGAGGGGGCGGCATCCGCGAGGCGCGACGTTCTCGCGATGACCGACGTTCTCGGCATCAACCCTCTCGCGCCGGAGTGGCAGTCGACCGACTCGACCCCCGCGGCAGGCGCACTCGCGACGCTCGTCGCCTCGCTCCTCGAGCAGCGCGACGAGGCGAGGGCGACCCGCGACTTCTCCGCCGCCGACCGCATCCGCGATGACCTGGCCGCAGCCGGCATCCACATCGAAGACACCCCCACGGGGCCGGACTGGAGAATCGAACAATGAAGAGCAACGGTGCGAAGCCCCGAGCGGGCGCAGTGCGCAAGGGACGCAAAGGTCCGCAGGTAGGATCGGGCGGCCAGGGCAGGCAGGCCCTCGAGGGCAAGAAGCCCACCCCGAAAGCCGAAGACCGGCCGTATCACCCCGCCGGAAAGCGCAAGGCGGCGGCGGAGCGACTTTCGGCCGCGGGCGGCGGCAAGCGCGCCGCCTCCACCGGTGGCGGTTCCGGTCGCTCGGACCAGCGCCCCGCGTCGGCATCGGGCGGGGCTCGTCGCCCCAAGCAGAGCGACGACATCGAGGTCGTCACCGGACGCAACTCGGTGCTCGAGGCGCTGCGGGCCAAGATCCCCGCGACCGCGCTCTACGTGGCGACGCGCATCGAGTACGACGACCGCGTCAAAGAAGTCATGAACATCGCGACGAAGCGTGGCCTGCCGATCCTCGAGGTCATGCGCCCCGAGCTCGACCGCCTCGCGGGCTTCGACTCCGTGCACCAGGGCCTCGCCCTCAAGGTGCCGCCGTACGAGTACGCGCACCCGGGTGAGCTGCTCGACAAGATCATCTCGCGCGGGCAGAAGCCGTTGCTCGTCGCGCTCGACGGCATCACCGACCCGCGCAACCTCGGGGCGATCATCCGGTCGGTCGCCGCCTTCGGTGGGCAAGGCGTGATCGTGCCTCAGCGTCGGTCGGTGGGGCTCACCGCGTCGGCGTGGAAGACCTCGGCGGGTGCTGCGGCTCGCACCCCCGTCGCGATGGCCGCGAACCTCACGCAGACCCTCAAGTCGTTCAAGGAGCGCGGCGTGTTCGTGCTCGGGCTCGACGGCGAGGGCGACGTCGACCTGCCCGGTCTGAGCTGGGCGACCGAGCCTCTCGTCGTCGTCGTCGGCAGCGAAGGCAAAGGCCTCTCGCGCCTCGTGACCGAGACGTGCGACGCGGTCGTGTCGATCCCGATCAGTGCGTCGACGGAGTCGCTCAACGCGGGGATCGCGGCATCCGTGACCCTCTACGAGATCCAGAAGCTGCGCGCCGCCGCCAAGCGCTGACGCCCGCCTCCGCCGCGCCTCCAGCAACGCCACCCCCAAACAACGCAGTTTCCGCGAGCGTACGTCGGATCCGACGTACGCTCGCGGAAACTGCGCACATTGGGCGGGGGGACGGCCGCGGGGTCAGACCTTGCTGCGCCAGTCGTCATCGTCGAGCAGCTCGACGGGA
The DNA here is from genome assembly GCF_046600695.1 of Marisediminicola sp. LYQ85. Taxonomy (NCBI): domain Bacteria; kingdom Bacillati; phylum Actinomycetota; class Actinomycetes; order Micrococcales; family Microbacteriaceae; genus Marisediminicola; species Marisediminicola sp. LYQ85. The sequence continues at coordinate 42,307 of NZ_JBKIWO010000003.1, read as the reverse complement.
ACGGTGAACGTGCCCGTGGGCGGGTCGATCACGGTCGCCTCGTCTCGGCGGTGGCGCAGGACGGTGTCGATGTAGCTGCTCACCGCTTCGGCGAGCGGCACGTCGCGGCTCTCGTTCTGCGAGAGGTACCAGCGGTGCTCGAGCATCTGGTGGAACATCTCCGCGGGCTCGAGGCGACCCTTGAGGTCTTTCGGGATGGCGCGCACGACGGGTTCGAACACGGTCGCGAGCCACTCGTGCGCGACCATCTCCTCGTCGAGGTCGCGCTTCGAGAGCGTCGCCGAATAGGAGTCGAGGTCGTTGAGGAGGCGCCTCGCCTGATTCTCCTGGGCGTCGAGTCCCGTGAGTCGCAGCAAGCGGCGGGAGTGGTGTCCGGCGTCGACGACCTTGGGCTGAATGCGCACCTGGGTTCCGGAGTCGTCGGTCTTGATCGCGAGCTCCTCGATGTCGAACCCGAGATCGTTGAGGCGCTCGACGCGCTGGCTGATGCGCCACCGTTCACTCGACGAAAACGACTCCGAGCCCGTGAGCTCGACCCACAGCGTGCGGTATGCCGCGACGATGCCGTCGCTCACGGCGACCGGGTCGAGGGCCTCGTCGGTGCGCCCACCCGCCGCGAGGTCGAGCAGTTCGCCGGCGATGTTGACGCGCGCGATCTCGAGGTCGTTCTCCCGCTGGCCGTTCGAGAGACCGTTGTAGAGCTGCCCGGTCTCGGCGTCGACGAGGTAAGCCGAGAAGGCTCCGGCGTCGCGGCGGAAGAGGGTGTTGGAGAGCGAGACGTCGCCCCAGAAGAAGCCGATCATGTGCAGCCGCACGAGGAGCACCGCGAGGGCGTCGATGAGCCTCGTCGCGGTGTCGGGTCGGAGGGTCTGGGAGTAGAGCGCCCGGTAGGGGAGCGAGAACTTGAGGTGCCTCGTGACGAGTACGGCCTCGAGGGGCTCGCCGTCGTCATCCGTGCGGTTGGTGATGACCGCGATGGGGTCGACGCACGGCACGTCGAGCCTCTGCAGGGTGCGGAGCATCTCGTATTCGCGCTTCGCGAGCTCGACCGAGGTCTCCTTGATCGCGATGACGTACCCGCTCAAGTGCACGAACCGCACGAGGTGGCGGGAGATGCCCTTCGGGAGCGCGGCGATCGAGTCGTCGGGCCAGGTGTCGAGGGGGCGGTTCCACGGGAGGTCGAGAAGCGCCGGGTCGACGATGGCCGAGGTGATGTTGAGGGAGCCGCTCACGGTGAATCCTGACTGCTGGGGCCGCGCCGCGACCGGGTGAGAAACGAGAAAGCCTGCCGGGGTCTCGAGTCGAGTCCCCGGCAGGCTGTGACGAGCGGTGAGGTCAGACCGTGACCGGCTTGCTCAGGCGCTGGCCCGACTCGATGTCGAACACGTGGATGTGCTTCGGCTCGGGAGTGATGAACACCGTCTCGCCGGCGTTCGGGTGCATGCGACCATCGACGCGCGCGACGATGTCGACACGGCGACCGTCGACCTCGTGGTGACCGTAGAGGTACCCGTCGGCGCCGAGCTCCTCGACGAGGTCGACCTCGACCGAGAGGCCCTCGCCGGTGGTCGACACGAAGAGGTCTTCGGGTCGCACACCGATCGTGGCCTTGTTGCCCGACGAGGCCGCGAGGGTCTCGCGCTCGACGGGGGCGACGGCCGTACCGAAGGTGATTCCCGTGTCGACGATGTTCGCCTCGAAGAGGTTCATCGCGGGCGACCCGATGAAGCCGGCGACGAACACGTTCTGCGGCTTCTCGTAGAGGTCGCGAGGCGTTCCGACCTGCTGGAGCACGCCGTCTTTGAGAACCGCGATGCGGTCACCCATCGTGAGCGCCTCGGTCTGGTCGTGGGTCACGTAGACGGTCGTGACGCCGAGTCGACGCTGCAGCGACGCGATCTGCGTGCGGGTCTGCACGCGGAGCTTGGCGTCGAGGTTCGAGAGCGGCTCGTCCATGAGGAACACCTGGGGCTGGCGCACGATCGCGCGACCCATGGCGACACGCTGACGCTGACCACCCGAGAGGGCCTTCGGCTTGCGGCCGAGGTAGGGCTCGAGGTCGAGCAGCTTCGCCGCCTCGAGAACGCGCGTGGCGCGCTCATCCTTGTTGACGCCCGCGATCTTGAGCGCGAAGCCCATGTTCTCGGCGACCGTCATGTGGGGGTAGAGGGCGTAGTTCTGGAAGACCATCGCGATGTCGCGGTCTTTCGGCGGAACGTCGGTGACGTTGCGGTCACCGATGAGGATGTTGCCGTCGTTGACCTCTTCGAGGCCCGCGAGCATGCGGAGCGACGTGGACTTTCCGCAACCGGAGGGTCCGACGAGAACGAGGAACTCGCCGTCGGCGACCTGGAGGTCGAGCGAGTCGACGGCCGGGGTCGTGGATCCCGGGTAGAGGCGGGTTGCCTTGTCGAATGTGACTGATGCCATGACTGTACTTCTCCTTCACCGGCAGGTACGTGCCGGACGATCCGTAGTGAATGGATGTGGGGTGAGTCATCATCCCGTGGCGAGCGTCTGTGCGCGCCACGGGCCATTATGCCACTGTCACCCGTTCGGGGTAACCCTCCGCGTCGGTCGCGCTCAGGTGGCTTCGTTAGGCTGGGGCGGCATTTGTGACCGGAAATTGGATGAGGTTGTATGACTGGCGACGGCTCCGACATCGAGCGCATGAGCAAGAATCAGCGCCGCGAGATGGCGCGCAACAAGGCGCGCGCGCTCCGCGAGCAACAGCGTAAGAAGGAGCGCCGCGGCAAGTTCCTGCTCCAGGGCGGCATCATCGTCGGCTTGCTCGCCGTCGTCGCGATCGTGACCATCGTGGTCGTCGGTTCGATCCGTCCGCCCGGCCCCGGCCCCGCCAACATGGCGAGCGACGGCATCGTCATCGGCGAGGGGTTCACCGCGGTGACGACCCCCGCGCTCGCCGCGGACGAGGAACCCGTCACGACGGCGGTCGACCCCGAGAGCGATGTCATCCCGATCGAGGTCTGGGTCGACTACCAGTGCCCGTTCTGCGCGGACTTCGATTCGGCGAACAAGGAGCTCCTCGAGACCCTCCTCCAAGAGGGCGCCGCGACCATCGAGATCCACCCCGTCGCAATCCTCGACCGTGCGTCGGCCGGCTCGCGCTACTCCACTCGTGCGGCGAACGCCGCGGCGTGCGTCGCGTCGTACTCTCCCGACCGCTTCTGGGCCTTCGACGGCCTCATGTTCGAGAACCAGCCCGCCGAGGGCGAGACCGGTCTCACCGACGAGCAGCTCATCGAGATCACCCGCGACGCCGAGGTCGACGCCCCGACCGTGATCAGCGAGTGCATCGACGACCTCGAGTTCGAGAACTGGGTGGATGCCTCGACCGAGCGCGCCACGGCAGACGAGTCGCTCTTCAACGAGGACGGCAACTTCGTGACCCCGACGATCTTCGTCGCGGGCGAGCGCTACCCCGGTCCGGCCGACGACCCGACCGTGTTCGCCCAGTTCGTCGCGGCCGCGGACGGCGAGGCCTTCACCGAGGAGACCTCTCCGTCGGCGTCACCGTCGCCCTCGCCGAGTCCCTGACCGCGCCGCGCGTGGCGCCTGTCGGGGATGCCCGCTTCGCATTATTGTGAGGTCATGACCTTCGTCTCCTCGCGGTCATCGTCGTGGCCGTCGCTCCGTCTTCACGGCCGAGCGCTCGCGGCCGCTCCGGCGAGAGTGTCGACGTCGTGATGGACGAGATGGCGTCACCCGCCCCGACCCACGTCGACCCCGAGCAGCCACGGCGCGGGAAGCTCGCGACGGCCGCATCCGATCTCATCGTCGCGGTCATCACGATCGTGCTCGCGGGCCTCACGTGGGGCGCGTGGTTCGTGCTCGCGACAGCGATCGCGCGCGGGGCGGAGGGCGCGTTGCGCAGCGCTTCGGAGCCGTGGCAGTGGATCGGCGCCGCCGTGACCCTCGTCGTTCTCACGATCGTCTCGTCGCGATGGACGTCGGCCCCGGTGGCGGTCGTGAGCGTCACGGCGGGGTTCACCCTCGGGTTCTCGATCGCGGCATCCGCTGTCGACGACTCCGGGCTGTGGGCTGTCGGGGCGCTCATGGTCGCCGGGGGGACCCTCGTCGCGATGGCCGTCGTGACCGTGATCGACCGTGCCATCAGGTTGCTTCCGCCCAACTGAGGCCGCAGCGACCGACAGCACGCGCCGCGCCGAATGAGTCGCCGTGTTGCGGCTCGACCCGGGGCGGGTGGCGTCGTGCGGATGCCGCGACTAGACAAGACGGCATGTCACCCTTCGATGTCAGCCACGCCGGTAGCCTTCCCCGTAGTCCCGAATTGATCGCGGCCAACGACGCGCGCAGTTTCGCCGACGACGGATTCACCCTCGAGCGCACCCCCGAGTTCGACGAGCTGCTCACTGCAGCGGTCGTCGAGCTCGTGCAGCGCCAGGTCGACCTCGGGGTGACGATCCCCGGCGACGGCGAGTTCGGCAAGGCGATGACGAGCGCGGTCGACTACGGGGCATGGTGGTCGTACTCGTTCCAGCGCGTCGCCGGGCTCTCACTCACCGAGCACACGATCTTCACGCAGGAGCCCGTGCGCTCGGAGCCCGGAGCGGTGCGGCTTACGAGCTTTCCCGACCGCCGCGACTGGACGAGGTTCCACGACGCCTACACCGACCCCGCGTCGGGCATCTCGACGGGCAACACCGCGACGCCGTTCCCGAGCACGACCGGCCCGCTGAGCTACGTCGGGCAGTCCGCGATCGCGTCGGACATCGCCAACCTCAAGGCCGGTCTCGAGGCTGCCGGGGTCTCCGACGGTTTTCTCACGTCGCTCTCTCCGGGCAGCGGGGCGCGCATCCACAACGACCACTACGCGACGGAGGAGGAGCACATCTGGGCGTGGGCCAAGGTCATGCGCGAGGAGTACACGGCGATCGTCGATGCGGGCCTCACGGTGCAGATCGACGACCCGTCGATCGCCGAGAACTGGGACCAGATCAACCCCGAACCGACGATCGAGGACTACCGCGCTTTCACGCGCATCTGTGTCGAGGCGCTCAACTGGGCCATCCGCGACCTCCCTCGCGACCAGGTGCGCTTTCACCTGTGTTGGGGGAGCTGGCACGGACCGCACACGACCGATATCGAGTTCCGGCACATCATCGACCTCATGCTCGAGATCGACGCGGGCAGTTACTCGTTCGAGGCGGGCAACGTGCGGCACGCCCACGAGTGGAAGCTCTGGAAGGATGTCGCGCTGCCGGCGGGCAAGCGCATCGCCCCGGGTGTGGTCAGCCACGCGACCAATGTCGTCGAGCACCCCGACCTCGTCGCCGACCGCCTCGACGCCTTCGCGTCGCTCGTGGGCGCGGAGAACGTCATCGCGTCGACGGACTGCGGACTCGGAGGCCGGATCCACCCGCAGATCGCCGAGGCGAAGCTGCAGGCGCTCGGCGAGGGTGCGCGCATCGCTGCCGCGAGGAGGGGCTAGCACCCGCGGAGCCAGCCCAAGAGAAGGGGGCCCCCTGTCGGAGTCGAACCGACGACCCTCGCTTTACAAGAGCGATGCTCTGGCCACTGAGCTAAGGGGGCGAACGTGCCGAGGCACCGCCCCATGCTATCCGCAGCCGGCGGCGGCCCGCGAAACACCGTGTCGGGGTGTGCACGGCGCGAAGCGCCCGGCCCGATGCTCAGTCGAGGCGCGTGAGCACCTCGTCGAGGGGCACGGTTGCGCGCGCCGGCCTGCTGCCCCGGTCGAGGGGCTCACCCACGTAGAGCCACCCGAGCAGGATCTCGTGGGGGGCGAGACCGTGCATGCGGCTCACCGGCTCGGTGCGCGTGAGGTGACCCGACCGCCACATGACACCCCAGCCCGCCTCGTCGAGCAGAAGACTCAGCACGTGGGCGACACCCGCCGCGGTCGCCTCCTGCTCCCACGCGTCGACCTTGATGCTCGGGCGGATGATCGCGACCACCGCGATGAGCAGCTCCGCACGCAGAGGCTTGCCCGCGAGCTTCTCCGCCGCGCGATCGGTCGCGCCCGTCGCGTCGACGAAAGCCTCGCCGAGTCGCCCCCGCGCGTCGCCGCGCAGCTCGATGAGCCGCCACGGGCGCATCGCCGCGTGGTCGGCGACCGTCGCGGCTGCCGCGACGAGGGGGGAGAGGTCCGCACGTGACGGGGCGGCCGCCTCCACTCTGGGCTGCGACCGCCTCCTCAGCACGGCATCGAGTGCCGTCACGAGAGAGTTACTTCTCTTCTTCCTTGAACTCGAGCGAGAGGGAGTTCATGCAGTACCGGTCGCCCGTCGGGGTCTGGTAGGCGTCGTCGAACAGGTGGCCGAGGTGCGAACCGCACGCGGCGCACTGCACCTCGGTGCGGGTCATGCCGAGACTCGTGTCGGTCACGAGCTTCACGGCGTCGGGGTTGACGGCCTCGTAGAAGCTCGGCCATCCCGAACCCGAGTCGAACTTCGTGCCCGAGGGGAACAGCTCCGCGTGGCACGCGCCGCATGTGTAGACGCCGGCACGCTTCTCGTCGAGGAGGGCGCCCGACCACGGACGCTCGGTCGCGGCCTCACGGAGGATCGAGAAGCGGGTGGGGTCGAGAAGCTCGCGCCACTCGGCATCCGTCTTCTTCACGGTGAGGTCGGTGGAGTCAGAAGTCATGCGTTGGTTCCTTTCAGGAAAACGTTCACTGCCCCATTAAACTCGCGACCGTGCCAGATTGTTCCGTCGTCGCCAAGTCGTGGAGCGAACTCACGACAACCGAGCTCTACGCGTTTCTCAAACTGCGCACCGACGTCTTCTTCGTCGAGCAGCGCATCGACGAGGAGGAGCTCGACGATCGCGATCAGGAGCCGCGCACCCTGCACTTCTTCACGGCGGATGATCACGGCATCGCCGCATACGCCCGCGTGCTCGTCGACGCCGAGCCCTCCCATCGCGACGCCCGCCACATCGTCGGGCGCGTGGTCGTGCGCCACGACCGGCGCGGCGAGGGCCTCGCGAAGACGCTCGTGGCCGCAGCGCTCGACGCCGTCGGCCCCGTGCCGGTGGTTCTGCACGCCCAGCACTACGTCGCGTCGCTCTACGCGGGGTTCGGCTTCGAGGCCGAGGGGGACATCTACCTCGAAGCGGGCATGCCTCACGTGACGATGTACCGCGCCGCCCTAGGCTGACGCCATGACGACCCCCGAACCCGCGGATGCTCGGCGCCCCGCCGACCCCGCATCGGAGCTCACGGCGCGCGATGCCGACATCCTCGCGTTCGAGCACACGTGGTCGAGGCACGCCGGTGCGAAGGAGGAGGCCATCCGTCTCCAGTTCGGTCTCTCGGTCGTTCGCTACTATCAAGTGCTGAACTCACTCATCGACAGCCCTGCCGCCATTGCGCACGATCCCATCCTCACCCGCCGACTGCGGCGTGTGCGTGACGCACGCGTGGCGGCGCGAGCAGCTCGAGGCGGTAGCCGATCTTCGATCGTTCCCGGTCGAGCGGACGACTAAGACGGGTACCACTGCATGACGAAGACATTCCCTCGCGACCGGTTCGACGAGATCACCGACGAACCGGAACGCGTCGGGGCTCATCGCGCCCCGGCACCCCGGAATCGCGGCTGGATCGCCTTCGCGTGGGCCGCTCTGGTCACGGGCGTGCTCGTGGGGGCCGGGGTTTTCGCGCTCTCCACCTTCAGTGACTCGGTCAACTTCGAGCTGCCGTTCGAGTCCGCCGCCCCGGGCGATGCGGCCCCCGAGGAGCCCGAGCCGACCGACGCGGTCGCCGAGCTCGACCCCGACGTCGTCATCACCGTGCTCAACGGCACCGCCACGACGGGCCTCGCCAACACCGTCGGCGACAGTCTCGTCGCTGCCGGGTGGGGTGGCGCAGCCGAGGGGGTGGGCACACGCGCCAATGCCGCGGCCGAGGATGTCGTCGCGACGACGGTCTTCTACGGTGACACCGCCGACGAGGCTGCCGCGCGCGCCCTCGTCGACACCCTCGGCACCGGACAGATCCAGTTGAGCCAGGACTACCCGCAGTCGCCCATCGTCGTGCTCATCGGCTCCGACTACGCACCTCCGGCCGGCTGATCTCCGCGAGGTTTCGGGCAGGTTTAATCTCGCGACCGAGCGCCGCGGAAGCCCCGTCCGGCCTGTTCCGGCCGACCCGCCGCCGCTAGCATCCTGTGCAGGTCGCGAGTGCGACCGGCACAGCGCGGCAGGAGCACGGCATGGCGACCGGAACAGTGAAGTGGTTCAACGGGGAGAAGGGCTACGGCTTCATCACCGTCGACGGCGGCGAGGACGTCTTCGTGCACTTCTCCGCGATCGAGATGACCGGATACAAAGTGCTCGAAGAGGGCCAGCACGTGACGTTCGAGGTCGGCACCGGCAGCAAGGGACCGCAAGCGGAGTCCGTGCGGCTCTCCTGATCGCGAATCGCGGGGTGCACGCTTCGAGCGCGGCGTGCGTCGACACTATGGTGTGGCGCATGGTTTCTCCGCGGCGCTCGCCGTCTCGCCGTCGTCTCGCCGCCGCACTCCTCGTCGGCTCGGGGGTGGCATTCGTCTCCGCAGGGTGCGCGATCGAGCTCGCGGCGGTCGCGCCGAGCCCGTCGCCGAGCTACGTCTCCGACTTCGAGGCTCCCGCGCCGACCGAATTCGCGCCGCTGCGGGGCACCTCGGTGGAGCCGGGATCGCTCGAGGGGGCCTCTCTGAGCGCCAAGATCGACAATCATCCCGACGCCAGGCCGCAGGTCGGTCTCGACACCGCAGACGTGGTCTTCGAGGAGCTCGTCGAGGGCGGGATGACGCGCTACGTCGGGGTGTGGCACTCCGACATACCCGAGGTGCTCGGTCCCGTGCGGTCCATCCGGCCCATGGACCCCGACATCGTGTCGCCCTTCGGTGGAATCATCGCCTACTCGGGAGGCCAGGAACGCTTCGTTGCGCTCATGCAGCAGACCGGCGTCTACAACGCCATCCACGGTCAACCCGACACGGCATCGACGTTCTACCGCACCGACGACAAGCGGGCGCCGCACAACGTGCTCGTCAAGGCGCGCGAAGTCGCGAGCGAGCACACCGATCTCGCCCCGCCCGCGCAGCAGTTCGCGTTCGCGCGGGATGCCGCATCGGCGACCGCGACGCGACACGGCGAGCCGACGGCATCCCTCTCCTACGCGTTCTCGCCTCAGGTGTCGGGCTCGTGGACGTGGGATGCCGCGGCCGAGACGTTCGCCCGCGCTCAATCGGGCGCTCCCGACGAGGATGCGGCGGGTGATCAGCTCGAGGCGACCAACGTGGTCGTGTTGCGTGTCGCCGTGACCATCGACCAGGACATCCCCAAGACCGAGCTCGTCGGCTCCGGCGAGGCGTGGGTGTCGAGCGGCGGGGCGACCGTGCACGGCACGTGGTCGAAACCGGATGCGACGAGCCCCGTGCGGTTGGTCGACGACCACGGTGCCGTCGTGCGCCTCGCGCCGGGCACCACGTGGTTCGAGCTCGTGCCGACCGAAGGCTCCGTCGAGTTCGCTCCGCCCGCGGGCTGACGGGCTTCCGCCCCCGTCGTTCACTTGCACTCTCTGGGGCAGAGTGCCAGAATCAGTTAGCACTCCCTTCAGGGGAGTGCCAAAGGCACTGCAGGTTTTACGACGTCCGGGAGGGACGAGAAACACACATGGCAAAGATCATTGCTTTCAACGAAGAGGCCCGTCGCGGCCTCGAGCGCGGCCTGAACATCCTCGCCGACGCCGTCAAGGTCACGCTCGGCCCACGCGGTCGCAACGTCGTTCTCGAGAAGAAGTGGGGCGCCCCCACCATCACGAACGACGGTGTCTCGATCGCCAAGGAGATCGAGCTCGACGACCCCTACGAGAAGATCGGTGCGGAGCTCGTCAAAGAGGTCGCGAAGAAGACCGATGACGTCGCGGGCGACGGAACGACCACCTCGGTCGTTCTCGCTCAGGCGCTCGTGCGCGAAGGACTGCGCAACGTCGCAGCCGGCGCCGACCCCATCACCCTCAAGCGCGGCATCGAGAAGGCCGTCACCTCGGTGATCGAAGCCCTCGTGTCGGGTGCCAAGGAGATCGAGACCAAGGAAGAGATCGCGGCCACGGCCTCCATCTCGGCCGGGGACCCCGAGATCGGTGCGCTCATCGCCGAGGCGATCGACAAGGTCGGTAAAGAGGGTGTCGTCACCGTCGAGGAGTCGAACACGTTCGGCACCGAGCTCGAGCTCACCGAGGGAATGCGCTTCGACAAGGGCTACCTGTCGGCATACTTCGTGACCGACGCCGAGCGCCAGGAAGCGGTCTTCGAAGACCCCTACGTGCTCATCGTCAACGGCAAGATCTCGAACATCAAAGATCTGCTGCCGATCGTCGACAAGGTCATCCAGTCGGGCAAGCAGCTCCTCATCATCGCGGAAGACGTCGACGGAGAGGCCCTCGCGACCCTCGTCGTCAACAAGATCCGTGGCATCTTCAAGTCGGTCGCCGTCAAGGCTCCCGGCTTCGGTGACCGCCGCAAGGCGCAGCTGCAGGACATCGCCATCCTCACCGGTGGCCAGGTCATCTCCGAGGAGGTCGGACTCAAGCTCGAGAACGCGACCCTCGACCTGCTCGGCCGCGCACGCAAGGTCGTCATCACCAAGGACGAGACCACGATCGTCGAGGGTGCCGGCGACGCCGACCTCATCGCCGGTCGCGTGAAGCAGATCCGCGCCGAGATCGACAACACCGACTCCGACTACGACCGCGAGAAGCTCCAGGAGCGCCTCGCGAAGCTCGCCGGTGGAGTCGCCGTGATCAAGGCCGGAGCCGCGACCGAGGTCGAGCTCAAGGAGCGCAAGCACCGCATCGAAGACGCCGTGCGCAACGCCAAGGCCGCCGTCGATGAGGGAATCGTCGCCGGTGGTGGCGTCGCGCTCATCCAGGCAGGCAAGACGGCCTTCGAGAGCGACGCCCTCACGGGCCTCACGGGTGACGAAGCGACCGGTGCGAACATCGTTCGCGTCGCCGTCGACGCGCCGCTCAAGCAAATCGCGCTCAACGCCGGTCTCGAGCCCGGTGTCGTCGCCGACAAGGTGCGCAACCTGCCCACCGGTCACGGCCTCAACGCCGCCAACGGTGAGTATGTCGACATGCTCGCCGCCGGCATCAACGACCCGGTCAAGGTGACCCGCTCGGCTCTGCTCAACGCAGCGTCGATCGCCGGCCTCTTCCTCACGACCGAGGCCGTCGTCGCCGACAAGCCCGAGAAGAACCCGGCCCCGGCCGGCGACCCCACGGGTGGCATGGACTTCTAAGCCTCGGCTCAGCGGTTCGTTCGACGAGAACACGAATCAGGGCGACTCCTTCGGGAGTCGCCCTTTTTCGTGCGCTCGCGCGGCAGTGTGCTCAGCGCAGGAAGAGGCGGGCGTTCGTCGCCTCGGCGTCCGCGTAGTGCTGACCGGCGAGACCGAGGGCCTCGGTGATCGACTCGAGGCTCGCCTCGACCTGCTGCTGTGTCGCCTTCCAGTCGATGACGACGGACTGGAACGCGGTCGACGCCGACCCCGTCCAACTGCTCTGCAGTTCGATCAAGCGCGCGTTGAGCGCGCCGACCTCCGAGGAGATCGTGGCTATCGATGCGCGCACGGCGGTCGTCGTGGTCATCACCGCGTCACTGTCGACCTGATATCGGGTCATGGGATGGGCCTCTCTTCTACTCCTGCCGGCCGCAGAGCACCCGCGTGAAGCGGATGTCGGGTCGACCGTAGGGCAGCGGCGCGCGGGTGTGAGGCGTCAGACCGTCTCGGGGGAAGGCTGGGGCCTCCAGTCCGAGGGGAGGAGGGGCAGTGCGATCCGGAAGGTCGCTCCGCCACCCTCGGTGTCGAGAACCTCGACGGTGCCCCGGTGGGCTTCGACGATGCCGAGAACGATCGCGAGGCCGAGGCCGCTGCCACCCGTCTCCCGCGTGCGGGAGGTGTCGGCGCGCCAGAACCTCTGGAAGACCTTGTCGCGGATCTGCGGGGGGACTCCGTCGCCGTGGTCGATGATGTCGACGATCGCGATCTCGGCGCGCGGGTCGACGCTCACACCGATCTCGATGGGGCTTCCGGGGTCGGTGAACCTCATCGCGTTGCCGAGCAGGTTGGTCACGACCTGGCGGATCTTGTTCTCCTCGGCGAGCACGATCGCGGGGGTCTCGAGGAGGGCGCTCTCCTCGGCCTCGCGTTCGACGGGTTCGTCGACGGTCGCGCGCTTGCTCGCCGAGCGGCGCGGCCGCAACCGCAGCAGCTGCGAGCCCGTGAGGCGACGCGCGCCCGCGACGACGAGCGACCGGGGCGTCGACGCGGCGACGGCGTCGTCCGATGCGGGCCCGGCCGGGGTGTCTCCGACGTCGTCCTCGTCGGGCTCGCCGAGCTCGACCTCGATGATCTCGACGCTGATCGTGCGGTCGGGCGCCTGCGCCATCGCGTCGAGGGCGGCGTCGTAGGCGATGGGAACGAGGTCGACGGGAGCGAACTTCGGCGGCTTCGCCTCGTCGATGCGCGCGAGCTCGAGGAGATCCTCGACGAGCTCACCCATCCGGATCGCCTCCTTCTCGATGCGCTCCATGGCTTGCGCGACGTCTTCGGGCGAGGTCAGCGCTCCCATGCGATAGAGCTCGGCGTAACCCCGAACCGATACGAGGGGGGTGCGCAGCTCGTGGCTCGCGTCACCGACGAATCGGCGCATCTGCTCGATCGTGTTGGCCCGATCGCCGAAGGCGCGGTCGATGCGGGCGAGCATCGTGTTGAGGGAGCCGTTGAGTCGGCCGACCTCGGTGTTGGGCGTCGCGCCGGGCATCCGCTCACTGAAGTTGCCGTCGGCGATCGCCGCGGCGGTCGCCTCGACCTGCCGCAGCGGGCCGAGGGTCGTCGTGACGAGGAGCCTCGTGAGGGCCGCACCGAGGATGACGACCGAAAGGCCGAATCCGAGGAAGATGCTCGCGTAGCGCCCGATGATGTCGTTGGTGTCGTCGAGGTTGAGGGCCACGAGCAGTCCGCCGGTGGCCGAGGAGTTGACGTCGGCGATCGGCACGGCGACGGCACGCCACTGGGTCGCTCCCGCGGCATCCCACAGCGTGAAGGGGTGAGGGTCGACACTCATGTCGCCCTCTTTCATCTGGGAGAGCACGGGCGGCGGGTCGGCGTGCGTGCTCTCGCAGATGACGAGGCCGTTGTCGTTCATGACGGCGACGTAGTAGTCGTTCGGCCCGGGGTTCATGCAGTCGAGTTCGAGTAGTTCGCCGACGCTGAGCCCGCCCACGGTGTCTTCGAGCTTCGCGTCGACGGCTTCGATGAGGTACGTGCGCAATACGGTCATCGTGCCGACTCCCGCAACGAGGAGCCCGAGGGTCACCAGAAGCACGGTCACCGTGGTGATCTTCGTGCGCAGCGAAACAGCGTTCCACCGCTCGGCGAGGGGCTCAGGCATAAGAACGCCAGGCTAGCGCGTCAGCCTGGTGGGGTTCTGGGCGGCGAACCCTCCGGAGGCTGCCCGGAGCCCGTCAGACCTTGGTCGCCTTGAGCATGTACCCGAATCCGCGCTTGGTCTGGATGACCGGCTCCGCCGAGAACTGATCGAGCTTGCGGCGGAGGTAGGAGATGTAGCTCTCGACGATTCCGGCGTCTCCGTTGAAGTCGTACTCCCAGACGTGGTCGAGGATCTGAGCCTTCGAGAGCACGCGGTTGGGGTTGAGCATGAGGTAGCGCAGGAGCTTGAACTCGGTGGGGCTCAACTCGATCTGTTCTGCGCCGATCGTGACCTCGTGGGTGTCCTGATCCATGGTCAGTTCGCCCGCGCGGATGATGGCGTCTTCCTCCTCGGCCATGGTGCGACGGAGGATCGCCTTGATACGCGCGACGATCTCGTCGAGGCTGAACGGCTTGGTCACGTAGTCGTCGCCGCCGACGGTGAGGCCGGTGATTTTGTCTTCGGTGTCGTCTTTCGCCGTGAGGAAGAGGATGGGCGAGGTGTATCCACTCGATCGCAGTCGCTTGGTCACGCCGAAGCCGTTCATGTCGGGGAGCATGACGTCGAGGATGATGAGGTCGGGCTCCTCTTCGAGAACCGCCGAGATGGCCTGGGCGCCGTTGCCGACCGCTCGCACAGCGAAACCGGCGAACCGGAGGCTCGTGGTCAAGAGGTCGCGGATGTTGGGTTCGTCGTCGACGATAAGGATTTTCGGGCCATCACTCATGCCCCTATTATTTGCGAGAGCGCTGGGAGTTGTCTGGACGTAAAGCGCATGTTGCGCGAGTGGACGTCCGGCGTGGTCACGCCGCGGCGGCGTCGAGCGAGTGGGCGTCGAGGATCGTGTAGCTGTAGCCCTGCTCGGCGAGGAACCGCTGCCGGTTCTGGGCGAAATCCTGGTCGACGGTGTCGCGCGTGACGAGGGTGTAGAAGTTGGCGGGCAGTCCCGACTCCTTGGGGCGCAGCAGGCGGCCGAGCCTCTGGGCCTCCTCCTGGCGCGAGCCGTACGACCCCGACACCTGGATCGCCACGGTCGCCTCGGGGAGATCGACCGAGAAGTTGGCGACCTTCGACACCACGAGGATCTTCGTCGTGCCGTCGCGGAATTCCTGGTAGAGCCGCTCCCGGTCGTCGACCGAGGTCGCACCGGTGAGTTGCGGAGCGTCGAGGGCTTCGGCGAGCTCGTCGATCTGGTCGAGGTACTGCCCGATGATGAGGATGCGTTCGCCCTCGTGTTTCGCGACGAGCTGACGCACGACGTCGAGCTTCGCGGGGGCACTCGCGGCGAGCCGATAGCGCGCGTCGTCGGCCGATGCGGCGTACTCGAGTCGCTCTTGGTGAGGGAGGTCGATGCGCACCTCGAAGCACGACGCGGGGGAGATGAACCCCTGAGCTTCGATCTCCTTCCACGGAGCGTCGAAGCGCTTGGGTCCGATGAGGCTGAAGACGTCGCCCTCGCGCCCGTCTTCGCGCACGAGTGTGGCGGTGAGGCCGAGGCGGCGACGCGCCTGGAGGTCGGCGGTGAGCTTGAAGACGGGCGCGGGCAGCAGGTGCACCTCGTCGTAGATCACGAGACCCCAGTCGAGGGCGTCGAGGAGCGCGAGGTGGGCGTACTCGCCCTTCCGCCTCGCCGTGAGGATCTGATAGGTCGCGATCGTCACGGGCTTGATCTCTTTCAGCTGCCCGGAGTACTCGCCGATGTCGTCTTCGGTGAGGGTCGTGCGCTTGAGTAGCTCGGCGCGCCACTGGCGGGCCGACACGATGTTGGTCACGAGGATGAGCGTCGTCGTCTTCGAGGTGGCCATCGCGCCCGCGCCGACGAGGGTCTTGCCCGCCCCGCACGGAAGCACGACGACTCCCGAACCGTGCTCGAAGAAGTTCGCGACCGCGTGGTCCTGATACTCGCGCAGAGCGAACCCGCCCGAGTGGTCGAGAGCGATCTCGTGGGGCGTGCCGGGCGTGTAGCCCGCGAGGTCTTCCGCCGGCCACCCGAGCTTGAGCAGCTCTTGCTTGAGCTCGCCTCGCGCCCACGGCTGCATGACGAACGAGTTGTCCCCGCGCTTCTCGAAGAGCAGGTTGGCGATCTTCTTCGCGCGCGCGATCTCGGCGAGCACGGCGGAGTCGGTGGCCGTGAGCGTCAGCACGCCCTCGTCGTCGCGCTCGATGACGAGGCGTCCGTATCGCGCGACGGTCTCGGCGATGTCGACCGAGACGCTCTGGGGGATCGGGAACTTCGAGTACTTCTCGAGTGTCGCCATCATGTCGTCGGCGGCGTGACCGGCTGCGCGCGCGTTCCACAGCCCGAGTCGCGTGATGCGATAGGTGTGGATGTGTTCGGGGGCCCGTTCGAGCTCGGCGAAGACCGCCAGATCGTGGCGCGCGTCCTCGGCGAGCGGGTGAGCGACTTCGAGGAGCACGGTGCGGTCGCTCTGCACGATGAGGGGGCCCGGGATGGCAGACACCGGTGCGGGAGCGGGGGCGGAATTCACCACGGAAGTCTAACCGCGCCGTGCTGGCGGCGAGCTGACTCCGCCGCCCGCGAAACCCCTTCGAGCGGCGGTCGTCCGGGTGGCCGGTTCGGGCCGTGTGCTCGCCGCCGCTCAGGCGTCGTCGGCGGTCGAGATGCCGGCGATGCTCGAGAGCGGCAGGGTGCGCTCGATCGCGGAGCGCCGGTCCCGCGCTCGCAGACGCCCGCCCGCGATGCTCGTCGGCTCGAGCTGGTAGTCGACGATCGAGCCGTTCGGCATCGTCACGCTCACCGTGAGTGCCGCTTTCACGCGGATCGCGGTCTCGAGCTGCCTCGACAACCACGCCTCCGAGGCCTCGTCGGGTTCGTCGTCGCTACCGAGTCGCAAGCGCTCGAGGAGTCCGGCGACCGAGTCGGCCGTCGCGGGAGGTGCGGGTCGGGCGTGCCGACGGCGACGCACGCTCACGACCTCGCCCGCGGCATCCTCGGCGGCCACGGGGTAGCGCGCGTCGCTCAGGCTCCAGAACACCGTGTCGAGGGCGAAGCGGCTGTGGGCGCGGCCGCCGTCGATGCGCGTGAACCCGAGGGCCGACAGGTTCTGGTCGACGAGCACGGTGCCGAGCATCGCCTCGTCGTCGCTGCGCACGTAGCTGCGAGCGCCCGAGTCGCCGGCGTCGCTCTCCGAGATCGAGCCCACACGCAGGAGTCCGTAGCGAGCGGATGCCTCGGTGATGAGGTAGTCGAGCGGCTGCGGGATGCCCGTGAGGGAGATCGCGGAGAGGAACTCGCGCACGCTCTCGGCTGTCTCGCCGGCAGCCATGGCGCGGTTCATCGTCGCCGCGGTGACACGATAGCTCGACGCGAGGGCGCGGCTCTCGACGTCGGCGATCGAGCGCAACCGCCCGTCGACCTCCGGTGTGAGCGGACCGGGGGCGACGATCGAGAGGTCGTGCTGCAGGTATACCTGTTCGACTTCGCGCGGCAGGAGCTCGGTCATGGCAGGGGCGGCCGCGTCGGCTCCCGACGCGAGCAGCAGCGACCCGGGGGAGCTCGGCGCCTGGTTTGCGGTGATGCCGAGCAGCTCCGCCGCGGTCGTGTAGACCTCGATGCGGTCGGCCATCCACGACCCTCCCGCGGGGTAGAGCCAGTCGATGTAGCGCGCGAAACCGGAACCCCACGCGGCGTGGTCGCGCTCGCGCAGAACCGCGAGGATGTCGGGCGGCAGTCGCCTGCGCCAGCCGTCGACGAGAGCACCCCACCGGGTGCCGGTCGCGAGCTGCAGCCACGCGCCGCCCGCCTCGGTGATGAGCACGAAGCCGCCTTCGCGTGCCACGAGGTCGGCGTCGAACGCGATCGTCAACAGGCGCGGCACGCTCTCGAGAGCCACGGCCATGGCGTTCGCGAGCCGCTTCGAGTCGGGGAGGGCGACGCCGCCCTTCGCGAGTTCGCGCGCGGGCTCGCGCTCGAGCTCGGCGAGCATCTCGGTGATCTCGCTCGTCGCCGCGAACGCCCGCTCGGAGGCGACCCGGTCGATGAAACGGATGTCGACGTCGGCGACGGGCTCCATCACACCCCCGGGCACCGCGGAGGCGAGCTCGTCGAGGCCCGGCAGACCGAATGCCGGCCACGACCGCAGCTGTTCGGCGACGCTGTCGTACACGGTCGCGGCGAAGGTCGGGGAGTTCGCGCCATCCGACCCGGCCGTGTTCGAGGTGTCGGCCTCGTCGGCGGTGTCGGAGTCGGCGAGGAGGAGCGCGACGAGCGCTCGCAATCGAGACTCGACGGCGCTCACATCCGTCTCGGACCCCTTCTCTCGCAGTATCGCGACGACGTCGTCGACGGTGACCGCGCGAGACGGCGTCGCGGCCGACGCGGCGGCCGCGACCGCGAGGGTCATGCGGTCGAGGCGCGTGAGCTGCACCTGGATCGACTGGCGGTCGAGAAAAGCCTCGGCGAGGTCGAAGAAGTCTTTGATGCTGCCGGCGCGCACCTCGCGCGCACGGATCTCCCGCGCCAGGGTCTCGTCATCGAGAGCTCGCAATCGGGTTGCGAGCGAAAAAGTGTCGCTCATCCAGCGCTGCCGCGTGCGCGCCGTCGCGCACTCACCACGACCAGGACGATCAGCATGACGAAAGCGATCGGGAGACCGAAGAGGGGGAGGATCGTGATGGCGGGCCAGACGCCCTCGCCGAAGTCTTGGCGGACCATGCCGGCGAGTGTGGCGAAAATCACGGCCAGGAACGACAGCAGCGAGAGCGCGACGATCGAGATCAGCATGTAGGCGAGCACGCGCTCGGCGCGGTTCGCACTGGACTCCGTCGGTTTCACCACGGGGTCAAGCCTAGATGCACCCGGCACCACGTAGGCTTGGATGTTCCAGCGACAAGAAAGAGGGGCCGCCATGCCTACCGGCAAGGTCAAGTTCTACGACGACGAGAAGGGCTTCGGCTTCATCTCAGCAGATGACGGCCGCGAAGTCTTCCTGCACGCCTCGGCACTCCCCGCAGGCGCCACGGTCAAGGCGGGTTCGAAGCTCGAGTTCGGCATCGCCGACGGAAAGCGCGGCGCTCAAGCGCTCTCGGTGCGCATCCTCGAGGCGCCCCCGAGCATGGTCAAGCTCACCCGCAAGCCCGCCGACGACATGTCGATCATCGTCGAAGACCTCGTCAAGCTCCTCGATGGCATCGGCGCGAACCTCAAGCGCGGCCGCTACCCCGACTCGAGCCACAGCCGCAAGATCGCGGCGATGCTGAGAAAAGTCGCCGACGAACTGGATGCGTGACGCCGTGGGCGACGGGACAGGTGACGACGCACAGCAGAACGCTGCCGTGGACGGTGACGTCTCGGTGAGCGACGGTGTGGTCGACGGCGCTGTTGAGGGGAGCGGTGCGGACGGCTCCGCTGCCGGTGCGACCGATCTCGGGGACACCCCGATCGACGACGTCGCCGAGAGCGAGTTCGCCGCCGACGACATCGACCCTGCGGTCGCGGCGGCCGTCGAAGCCGCGGTGATCGCGCGTCCGACGATCGAGGCGACCGACGACGACCTCGCGCGCGCCCGCACCGCGCTGCTCGAGATCACGACCGCCGAGATGATCGGCGCGCCCGCTCCGGCGTTCGACGAGAGCGACGGCGTCGTCTCGGTGCGTTTCGAGACCGCGATGCTCGGCTACCCGGGCTGGTTCTGGACCGCGAGCATCGCCCACGTCGAGGGCGAAGAGCCGAGCGTGCTCGAGGTCGAGCTCATGCCCGGTGAGGGCGCCATCCTCTCGCCGGACTGGGTGCCGTGGGTCGACAGGCTCGCCGAGTACCGCGCGACCCAGGACGCTGAAGCGGCCGAACTCGCCGCCCTCGAAGACGACGATGAGTCGGATGACGACGAGTCGGACGATGACGACGAATCCGACGACGGCGCGCCGGTTCCCGTGCTGCACGGCGGCGACCTCGACGGTGTCGACATCGATGAGCTCGTAGACGGGGCGGACGACGACGAGTCCGACGACGATGACGATTCGGACGACGACGACGACGACGACGACGACGATGACGTTGACGAGTCAGACGACTCAGACGACGACGACGAGTCGAATGACGACGACAGCGATGAGTCAGACGACGATTCGGATGACGCGCAGCGGTCGAGCGACGATGCGGCGCAGACATTCACATCGCGTCGTCGTCGCCGCCGCTGACCCGCGCTGACCTACGGCCTGACTAGCAGGAGCTTTCGTCCCGAGAACGCGGGCCGCAGGAGTCTCGGCGACCGCGGGCGCGGTTTTCCCTGCGAATGGGCGAGCCGCGCGCAAGCTCAGCGCCGGGCGCGCCGCCGCTTGAGGTGGGCGTAGACGAGCCCGGCGAGGCCGAGTGCCACGCCGATCGCGCACGTCAGAAGCCACCACCGGTTGCCGCCCTCGATCATCGGGCCGGCGAAGAACAGCAGGGTGATGAGGGCCGCGAGCCAGCCGACCGTTCCGAGGAGCATGGGCGCACGATCATCCGTCTGCACCGGCGCGGGGTCGGGGCGTCGCTCGGAGTCTTTGAGCCAGAGGCGCAGGGGCATGAGTTCGGGGTCTCGGGGTCGTCGGGCTGCCCGCTAGAGGGCGGCGACGACGAACTCGACGCTCTCGATGAGGCTGCGCACGTCGTCGGGGTCGATGGCCACGAAGGTCGCGACGCGGATCTGGTTGCGGCCGAGCTTGCGGTAGGGCTCGGTGTCGACGATGCCGTTGGCGCGCAGCGCTTGCGTGACGGCGGTCGCGTCGATCGAGTCGTCGAAGTCGATGGTCACGACGACGCTCGAGCGGTGGTCGGGGTTCGCAACGAACGGCGTCGCGTAGTCGACCCGCTCGGCCCACGCGTAGAGCGCGTTCGACGATTCGCGCGTGCGCTCGTCGGCCCACGCGAGGCCGCCGTTGGTGTTGATCCACTCGATCTGGTTCTCGAGCATGAGCAGCGTCGCGACCGCGGGGGTGTTGAGGGTCTGCGCCAGTCGCGAGTTGTCGACGGCGTTCTTGAGGCTCAAGAACTCGGGGATGTAGCGGTCGGAGGCGGCGATGCGCTCGATGCGTTCGATCGCGGCGGGCGACATGAGGGCGAACCAGAGTCCGCCGTCGGACGCGAAGTTCTTCTGGGGTGCGAAGTAGTAGACGTCGGTCTCGGAGGCGTCGAACTGGATGCCTCCGGCCGCACTCGTCGCGTCGACGACAGTGAGGGCGCCGGCGTCGCCGTGCACGCGCGTCACCGGGGCCATGACCCCCGTGGACGTCTCGTTGTGGGGCCACGCGTAGACGTCGACGCCGTCGACGACCTCGGGTTCGCTGCGCGACCCGGCGTCGGCTTTGAGCACGTGCGGCGCGTCGAGGAAGGGAGCGGCGGCGGCGGCAGCGAACTTCGACCCGAACTCGCCGAACGTGAGGTTCTCGCTGCGGCGCTCGATGAGCGAGTACGCGGCCGAATCCCAGAACGCCGTCGACCCGCCGTTGCCGAGAACGACCTCGTAGCCGTCGGGGAGCGAGAAGAGGTCGGCGAGGCCCACTTGCACGCTCGAGACGAGGTTCTTGACGGGTGCCTGGCGGTGGGAGGTTCCCATGACGTTCGCGCCGAGGGCCGTGACCGCGGCGAGCTGTTCCGGCCGCACCTTCGACGGGCCACACCCGAAGCGACCGTCGGCGGGAAGGAGGTCGGTGGGGATGACGATGTCAGGCATGCCCCCCATGTTATCGAGGCGTGTCGAAGGGTGACGCGGCGGCATCCGCTCTGCGCACGAGCGCGCACGGGCGTGCACCGGCGCGCGCGGGGGGTGGCAGGAATGCCGGGGGGCCGCCTCAGGTTAGGGTTACCTAGGGAGCGAGAGCAGGAAGGGCGCGATGACGGATCTCATTGACACCACCGAGATGTATCTGCGCACCATCTTCGAGCTCGAGGAGGAGAACATCGTTCCCCTCCGGGCCCGCATCAGCGAGCGTCTCGGTCACTCCGGCCCCACCGTGTCGCAGACCGTCGGCCGCATGGAGCGCGACGGCCTCGTGGTCGTCGAGGGCGACCGGCACCTCGAGCTCACCGCCGACGGCCGCGCCAAAGCCACCCACGTGATGCGCAAGCACCGCCTCGCGGAGCGCCTGCTCGCCGACGTGATCGGTCTCGACTGGGCGCTCGTGCACGAGGAGGCCTGCCGCTGGGAGCACGTGATGAGCGAGTCGGTGGAGCGCCGCATCATCGAGATGCTCGACCGACCGTCGCACTCGCCCTACGGAAACCCGATCCCGGGGCTCGACGAGCTCGGGCAGGAGCCGACCGGCAAGTTCGCCGATGGCGTCGTCAACATCGTCGCGCTCGTGCACGGTGCCGTCGGACCCGTCAAGGGCACGGTGCGCAGGCTCGGTGAGCCCGTGCAATACGAGAGCGAGCTGCTCGAGCAGTTGCGCAGCGCCGGCGTTCTGCCCGGTGCCGACGCGCAGTTCTCGGCCGCGGGGTCGTATGTGCTCGTCGAGGTCGAGGGCTACGAGAACGGCCTCGAGCTGCCCAACGAGGTGGCCATCCACGTCTACGTCGGCATCTAGCGCCGGCCAGGCGAACGGCCGCCGCCCACCGCTCTCGGCGTGGTTGCCGCTCTCTCGCGGGGTCGCCCCTGGGGCTCAAGTACGAGCCGAGAGTACGCACTTTCCGCGAGCGTACGCCGGATCGGGCGTACCCTCGCGGAAATGACGCAGTGTGGGGCGCGCGCCTCGTGTGAACAGCGGATGACGCGGGGCTCCTGCACAGGTGCAAACGCGGGGGTCTGGGCTATTCTGAGGGCCTTGGAGTTCCACCAGTTCTTCGGAGAGCCGAATGTCGAGTAGCCGCAGCATCCAAACCGTGGATGTTCGCGCGCTGTTCTACATACGATTCAGCAGTCGGAGCGGAATGCAGTCATCCGCTCGCACCAGTTAGGCACCGTCACCTCGACGGTGCCTTTTTGTTTGCCTGCTCCCGGGTGAACCGGTCGTGGTCCAAGACACTTCGATTCCCTGCAAGCCGTGCAGGGACGTGGGTCTAAGGATGAGCATGCGCACTTTGGTTCTCAACGCCGGGTTCGAGCCCCTCGCGGTCGTGTCGTTCAAACGAGCTCTCGTGCTCGTCATGAATGGCAAAGCCACCGTGATCGCCGCAGACGAGGAGCACCCGGTCTTCGGGTTGTCTGAGGCGTGGGATCGCCCGTCGGTCATTCTGCTGAGACGGTATGTGCGCATCCCGTCGAACCGCCTCGTGCCGGTGAGCCGCCGCGGGGTGTTGCGGCGCGACGGTCAGCGGTGTGCATATTGCGGCACCACGGCGACGACGATCGACCACGTGTTGCCCCGGTCGCGCGGGGGAGCGGACTCGTGGGAGAACCTCGTGGCGTGTTGCCTCAAGTGCAACAACCTCAAGAGTGACCGCACTCCCGGCGAGATGGGCTGGACGCTGCGCGTGCGCCCGAAGCCCCCGCACGGCACGACGTGGCTCGTGCGCGGGGTCGAGCGCGCCGAGCCCGACTGGGAAGAGTACCTGCCGGCGGCGTAGGGCCCGCTACCCCTGCTTGGTCAGACTCGCGAGCAGCTCGGGCGCGCGCCGGTCGACGATGCGCCCCCCGATGCGGATGCCCGCCACCGTGAGACCTGCGCCGAGCACAACCCCGACGACCAGACTGATCCAGCCCAGCACGAGGTTGCCCGTGACGAGCGCGATGATGCCGAGGATGAGCTCGGGCAGGATCGCGAGCAGCAGCAGCCCCATGACGGCGAACGAGCTGACGAAGCTGATGGTCGCGGTGCCGGGGATGGTTTTGAACGCGTTGTCGCCGGGGGCCGGGACGGGGAACACGACGCGGGCGGAGGACACGCTCGCGAGACCGAACCCGCTGAGGAGCACCCCGAGGGCGATGCCGAGGGCGGGGGCGGCGACATCCCACGCTCCGGAGAAGGCGGCGGTGGCGAGCGTCGCGATCACGACGAGGGGGACCCCGAAGCTCGCGACGGCGATCACGCGCCCGGCGCGGTCGGCGGTGCCGCTGAGGCCCGCGGCGATGTGCGAGGCGAAGGCGGTGTTGTCGAACGAGATGTCGTTGTAGATGGCGAGGGAGAGCGAGAAGGCGATGACGGGCCCGGCGAGCATGAGGAGGCCGGGCGACATGCCCGTGGAGCTCATGAAGATGAGCAGCACGGGGAAGAGCGGCACGATGAGCAGCTGGCGGGAGTAGCGGGGGTCGCGAATCCAGTAGGTGAGGGCGCGGGCGGCGACGGCTCCGGTGGGGGACGCGGGGAGGGTGCCGAAGAACCCGAGCTTGCCGCGCGTCGCCGCGCCACCGCCGCTTTCGGTGGGGGTGACGAGGGCGTCGGCGAGGCCGCGTCGCCAGAGCAGCGCGAGCACCACGGGGGTCGCGAGGCCGATGACGAATTTGATGCCCGCGGCACCCCAGTCGCCCAGGGCGATGTCGGCGGGCACCGACCAGATGGCGCCGAGCGGCGTGAACGACACGGCGTCGGTGATCAGGGGGAGGCGGTCGGAGAGCGCGTCGAGCCCGGTTCCGACGAAGGAGAGGATCGGCCCGATCAAGATGATGGGGATGAAGATGAGGATGCCCACGAGCTCGCGGTAGCGCCGTTTGGCGGCGACGCGGCGGCTGAGGGTCGCGACGAGGCGCGAGGCGAGGATGCAGGTGGCCACCCCGATGACCGCGCACACGAGTGCCGCGATGGCTGCGAGCGGGTAGCGGAACCACGTGACCGTGGTGGCGAGGGCGCCGAGCAGCGTGACGATTCCGGGGATGCCGAGGAGGCCCGCGAGGGCGAGGCCGGCGACGAGTTTGTTGAGGGGGATCGGGAATGTGACGAGCTGGCTGGGGTCGAGCGTCTGGTCGATGCCGGAGGTGAGCAGCGGCACGACGACCCACCCGATGATGAGCGCGGCGCCCGCGAGCACCACGATCATGCGGGCGGTCTCGGGTTCGGCGCCCGAGAGCAGGGCGAGCCCGACGGTCGCGACGGCGAGTGCGCCGAGGGCGTAGAGCCCGCCGAAGATGGCGCCGACGAGAACCCAGGGGCTGCGTTTGAGCGAGTTGGCGAGCAGCAGCCACCTGAGCTTTAGGAGATGCGCAACCATTCGGGCCCCTCCTCGTGGCTGCGTCCGCCGACGAGGTCGACGAACCGGTCTTCGAGGCTCGAGTCGCCGCGCACAGCATCCACTGTTCCGGCGGTGAGCACGCGGCCTTGCGCGATGATGGCGACGTGGTCGCACATGCGCTGCACGAGGTCCATCGAGTGGCTGGAGACGATCACGGTGCCGCCGGTGCGCACGTAGCCGGCGAGGATGTCGCGGATGTTGGCAGCCGACACCGGGTCGACCGATTCGAAGGGTTCGTCGAGCACGAGCAACCGCGGCGCGTGCACGAGGGCGCACGCGAGCGCGATCTTCTTGGTCATGCCCGCGGAGTAGTCGACGACGAGGGTGCCCGCGGCCTCCTGCAGGTCGAGCACGCGCAGGAGGTCGGCGACGCGAGTCGCAACGGTCTCCCTGTCCAAGCCGGTGAGAAGGCCCGAGTAGGTGACGAGCTGCTCGCCGGTGAGGCGATCGAAGAGGCGGACGTTGTCGCTCAGCACGCCGACGAGTTTCTTGGCCTCGAGGGGGTGGTGCCAGACATCCGTTCCGTGGATGGTGATCTCGCCGGCGTCGGGGCGCAGGAGGCCCGTGGCCATCGAGAGCGTGGTGGTCTTGCCGGCGCCGTTGGGGCCGACGAGGCCGTAGAACGAGCCGGCCGGAACATCGAGGTCGATGCCGTCGACGGCCACCTTGTCGCCGAAGCGCTTGTGGAGGCCGCGGATGCTGAGGGCGGTCTCGCCGTCTGCGCCCGCGGCTCGCGGTGTGGTGTCGGGGGAGGGGATGTGGTCGTCCACGACGTCATGGCTGAGTCGTGGGGCGTTCGAGGCGTCGGTCACAGATGTCTCGCTCTCGGGTCTGGGGGGCGGCGCGAGCTTTGCTCGGCTCCGCTCACGCTATCGGGCGCGGGTGACGCGTGGCATCCCCCGTGCGGTGGAGCGGCGGTCCCTGAGCCTGCCGAAGGACTCAGTCGTGCCATGCGGCTAAACTCGACACCGCCAGCCTCTGTAGCTCAATGGAAGAGCAGTTCCGTCCTAAGGAAACGGTTGGGGGTTCGAGTCCCTCCAGGGGCACCGCCCAGATTGGCCAGCTGCTGCTTCGGTATTCGGCGAAATGATCTGACCGACAGATCTGAATAAGCTGCACAAGCTGCGGCCGCCAGTAGCTAAGACATCGCGGGGAGCCGGCCAAATCATGAGTGAGCAGCTCCAGCCGTTCCTGCGATGGGCCGGTTCGAAGCGATGGCTTGTTCGGGAGCTCGGTAAGATCGCGCCACAGTCGTTCGGGAACTATTACGAGCCCTTCATGGGGTCGGCCGCGGTTTATTTCGCACTCTCGCCGGTTGCGGATGCTTTCCTGTCGGACGCACTCGAACCGTTGGTTCACTGTTACCAAACAGTGCGTGATTCGCCTTCTGCTGTTGCTGAAGCGGCTGCGGCGTGGAGTACGGACAAAGAGACGTACTATCTGATTCGCTCGAGTGCATTCACTGATCCTGTAGCGAGAGCTGCACAATTCTTGTACCTCAACAAGCTTTGCTTCAACGGCCTATACCGGGAGAACCAACGGGGTCAATTCAACGTCCCATACGGTCGTCCGAAGTCCTCTCGAGTTGTCTTCGAAGGTCAACTTGAATCTGCAGCCTCACGTCTACAAAGCGCGGAGATCACCACGTCAGATTTTGCCGCCGCAATTTGCGACGCAAAAGCAGGAGATCTCGTCTACCTCGACCCGCCCTACGTCGCCGGGCACCGCACGAATGGCTTCGTTGATTACAACGCCAAAATATTCAGCTGGGATGACCAGCGCCGACTCGCAGATCTTTTCGGTGAACTCAGTCGTCGAGGAGTCCACGTAATTATGTCGAACGCCGATCACAGCTCGCTACGTGAGCTGTACGAAGGCTTTAGCATGAAGTCCGTGGAGCGGTATTCAAGCATGTCAGCGAATTCCGGGCGGCGGGGGAAGAGTACTGAGTTACTCATCGTCAGCGAATCACTCAAGGATGCTGACGCCAGGTGACACTGCGCATCGCGGTTGTCTCGGACATTCACGCTGACCAGCAGACAGGTCGGTGGACGCGCGTCTCAGCGGAGCCTCCGGCTGCTCGATCCGGTCAGCATCCACTCGCTGACTTGGCGGACCTCGTGAGGACCCAACCGCTCTCGGCGGACTATCTTGTGGTCCCCGGGGATATCGCAAATCAAGCGAATACAGACGGTCTAGCGTACGGCTGGCGGAAGGTCCATAGTCTGGCTGCCGGATTGGGGGCTCTCGTGGTTGCCGCGCCCGGCAACCACGACGTGATGACCCACGATGACGTCGCGGATCCACGCGGGGGACTGAAGGGCCTGTTGCCGACCTTTCCGACTGGGGACAGTACTGCTGACGCCCAGTTTTGGAGTCAGGGATGGTGTTTGTTGGAGAAGCCGGACCATCGAATTCTAGTTCTCGACTCGACACTTGACTTTCCGAGCTTTCCAACAGGTGTGAGGAAGAATAGCCCCGCTTGGAGGCGATATCTGTCAGCGATTGACCGAGGAGGGCTCACCGAGCGTGTTGAGGAGGACCTCGCTCGGAAACTAGCGACATTGGATGACAAATTAAACATTGCGGTCATTCACCACCATCCAGTTGAGCACCAATTGCGAACGTTTCTTCAAGATGGCTACGGACCGATGCGTCGTGGAAGTGAACTGATAGATCTGTTTTGCCGGTTCCCCAGTGCGGGTAGGTGGCTGGTTATACATGGTCACAAACATGTCCCTCAGTTGGTCAATGCAACATCGACAACGTCTAGTGGCCCGGTTGTCTTGTGTGCCGCCAGCCTGGGAGCCAAACTTTGGGATCCGATCGACACTGTCGCCCGAAATCAGTTCCACCTCATAACTGTGCGGTCCGATTACTCCGCAGCAATGCCTGGGCTGACCGGCGAGGTAATGAGTTATACCTGGGGGATGGGTGACGGTTGGCAAGTGTCTGAGCGGAGAGGTTCGGGCTTGCCCGCTGAGGCTGGCTTCGGCAGCATGGAAGATTATCGGACAGTGGCCGCGCGCGTGGAGGCTGCTATGAATACGGGGCCTGCGGATTTTCTCCACTACGCCGATCTTAAGTCGCTTGTACCTCAACTCCCCTTCCTCCTCCCGACGGACTGGAATTACCTAGAGGACTACCTCGAGACGCGAGGGTTTGGATTCACCAGAGACCGTCTGAATCGCATCGTCCAACTCGCGCGGGTGGTGTGATCGACATGATCGAAATCGGACTTGATACTTTCAACGCTAAGCGTCTGACGCCGCGTCAAGTCGCCGCATCTTTCGTGATGCCAAGTTCATTTGGCGTTCTTGCGAGTAGCGACCACACCTATGTGATTGGCCCGCGAGGAAGCGGCAAGACCACACTCCTGAGGATGCTTACAGGCGAGAGCCTCGTGGAGTGGCGTGGTCGAGATGCGTCCGAGATGCGGTCGCGTATTCAGTTCAGCACTATTCTCCTCCCCGCGGATGAGCTGTGGGCTAGTCAGGCAACTCCGGAAATCGCTCGAGCGGCCTTCACCGCCCAGATGCTCTATGCATTCGTCGAGACCATGAGCTATCGAACCTCAGGTGCAGTCGACGTTCATCTTGGCGTCCGTCTCGACCCGGAAGCTGAAGCTGATCTGTGCCGCAGCTGTGCGGTCGCATGGGGGCTGGAAGGGGCGAGCCCCGGATTCTACGGTCTTCTGGAGGCGCTGGACTTGTTCATCACGCGGCTATCGATCTCTCCTGAAGCGGCGGAGCACGTGCTGGCGAAGGCGGACGGCCTGGCTCTTCTCACCTTTGGTGTGCGAGCTTTTAATAGGTCAGTAGGCGAAGTCAGTCGAAAGTGGGCGCTGCTGCTCGACGAGATGGAGCTTGCACCCGTCGAGATCCACCGGATGGTCATTTCATTCGTCCGTGGTGGAAGTAGCGATCTGATTCTCAAAATTTCGATGAGCCCATTCGACCGGTACATGCAAATTTACGGGACGACGGGGGCGCCGGTCCCAGGCCACGACTTTCAAACGGTCTACCTCTCGGGGCAGTCTCGCCAAGAAATTCGGCGGATCACGAACGGTCTATGGCGAGAACAACTTCGTGTGAGATCACTCCCCTACGTTTCTTTGGCGTCCGCCCTGAACCTTCCGTCAAGCGAGCGTGATTCACGCACTCGTCTACGGGCCGAGAAGTCCCCGGAGGATGTCCTCCTCGAGGCGGCACAGGTCGACCCAGGCGTGGCGTCGTGGATGCGGCAGCGGGGACTCACCCCTGAACGGCTCGCAAACCTCTCATATAACGAGCGATCAGCGACTGTTCGAAAGGTGGTGCCGCTGCTTATATTCCGAGACTCCTTATTGAACTTTCGGGCGGGATCACCTGTACGGCGCAGCCGCAAGAAATCCTTTGAACCGTTCACGGGGCCAACTGCGATCACCGCGATGCTCGAAGGAAATCCCAGGTGGATTAAGACAGCTCTTGCGCAAATGCTGGAGTTCTACGACCCATCGACCGGCCAGGTTGGCCCCGGATTCCAATACGACGCTTTGTCTTCCTTGGCAAATCGTTTCGAGTCTTTGCTACGAGTGCTTCCCAATCGTCAGACGTCAGCGTTCAGTTTTCCGGTCGTCGAACTCGTCGACCACATTGCTTCCTATCTGAGCAGTCGTAATTCCTCTCAGTTCAATCCAGATCCGCCGAACAGCTTCACGATTGATTCACGTACACCCCCCGAAATTACGAACGCCCTTATTCTCGGACTGTATGCAGGAGCCTTTGTCCACGTCCGTGACAGGCGAAGTCCTGCTGTCCTGTCGAGCTTTGAGGGACAACGTTTTCGTCTCGCCTACCTCCTCGGCATTCGTGACGGCAAAGAGTTTCCACTTCGGCTTGGGAAAGATGTTTCGCTCACATCTATTCTTCGAGAGCGGGTCAACTCGTCGCCGGTATGGCGCGATGAGCAGCTTGATGTGGACTTCTGATGAGGGTTCGTGATGTGGCGTTCAATCGGACACAGCAGTTCGACATCTTGGTAGCTACCTGCGGGTATGAGCGGCGGTCAAGCTACTTAGCGCGGCTCGGAGTCGCGGCTGCCCGCAAGCTCGCTGTTGTATACCCGGGCACCGTCGGCTTATCGTTCGCCTCAAACAGAGCGATTTATGAGGCAGAAGCATGGGACCAGGTCGCCGAACGTGAGCTTCTGGATGAGCTCGCTAGAGAGCTACATGGTGCGGTGCACGTTTCGCTATGTATCGATGTAAGCAGCATGGCGCGGCGAACGATCGCAAACATGGTTGAATTAGTCTCCGAGCACCCAAATGTGGGAGTAGTGCAGTTTGTCTACTGCCCAGCTAGGTACGAAACGAGCGCGCGTGCAGCGGCTGTTGTGCGGCCGCTAAGCGCCGGGCCAATCACTCCTTACTTCTCCGGCACGCTTCGATCACCCTCGATTCCGATCGGTCTCATCGTTGGGCTCGGACTCGAGCCTCACCGCGCAGATGGACTGATTGAGTTGCTCGAGCCTTCGCGGCTTTGGAGTTTCGTGGCCTCTAGCGAAGACGAGCGCTTCGCGACTGACGTTCTAAGCATGCACAGTTCACTCTTAGGCGGAACACGCAGTGTGCCTGTTTCGTACGACGTGCATTCGCTAAGCGATATTTACAGCTCCCTCGATTCCCTCGTCTTTTCAGCGGGTCTTCGATATCGGCTCCTTATCGCGCCGTCCGGGCCCAAAATCTTCGGTTTGGCAGCGCTTCTGGTAGGCGCGAACCGATCGGACAGCAGGCCAGCAATCTGGCGTGTTGGTGTCGAAGGGGCGATCGACGCGCCGATAGACGTGTTAGAGGCCGGAGACGTGGTGTCAGCAGTTGTTACGCTAAGCGACCACATCGATGATGCCTGACAAGAGCGCTCTCCGTCTCACGGTGTAACTTGCGGAGGTGCAGCCCGTGACTCTGTTGCACAGCCACATCCTGACCGGGTCGGCCCATCCTGCTTTGGACGTACTGGCGCGTCGCGGTGAACCTGTGGGGTGTCTCAAGGGTGTCTAAAACCCCAGCTCACTCAGGTTGCATCGGCCATGGCCGGAACATCCTCCAAATTCATCGCCGCCGGTGCACTTCCCATCAAAGTCATTTGAGCGAAGGGTTGAAGGCCTTTGAGGAAGACGACAAAATTCTGCCGGTATCTACAACGCACCGTCGACCATGCGGGTGCGGCATAGACATCAACGAAGCCAGTGACACCCCTCCATCGGGTTGGGCTTCTTGAACCGAATGAGGCCGAGGCCGGTACCGGGAACTTGCATGTCCCCGTCCTCATCCTGCGGGATCCCCCAGTGCAGACGGGATCCGCCGAGGGTTCTCTGTATTGGATTCGCCCGACCACGGTGTATTGGTGGCTTTGTGGCCCCTGGCATGACGGAAGGAGCACGTTTGGCGCCCTTTGTTCCTCGACAGAGCGCTAAATGTCACCTTCCCGCGCTCGCTTCATTCAGATTCAGGCCCGACAGTTGGGTTGGTTTTGTGATCGGCGACGCGGGCGTCCTTGTCGCTTGGATTGACGATTCGCGCCTCGTCTTCCTTCGTGGCCGGCTGGAACGCCAGCTTGCCTGCCTTCTGTCTGATTTTCGCGCGGTCGGGTTCGAGGCCCCAACAAGTACCCCAGTAGGTCTTGTTGTACTGCCTGCGCGACATGTACCTCCCTGTATCGAGCGATCGAAACCACTTGCGACCGGTTGCGTCGACGAACTCAATAAGTAGTTTCGTCTCACCCGAGTTGCGATTCACTTTGATCGATTTCTGTTCCGCGTGCCCCGGTGGGAACCTCCACCTGAAATTCACGTACTCACCGAGCACCTGAACAGCATTGGGGCCGCCTTCGGCCCACTCGTACACCGCTGCACCTGTGATCGTGTGCTCGCCGACGTTACTCACGTCCAGGAACATGTGGCGCGTTTGCTCGACGGGGCGGATAACAAAGGTGGTGTCAGTGATGAACGCATCCGCATCTTTGCGTCGTTTCTCGGCGCTGTCCCTGGCTAGCAGCCAAAAGCCGAAGAAGAAGGCTCCTGCGGTGCCAAGTGCACCAAGCATGTCCGCGAAACTGCCCCATGCCCAGTAGTCGTAACCAAAGAACCTTGCCCAGTTATCGAAGAAGTCCCGCATGGCGAAACCCTACTGTGGGGTGAACGGTCCCTCCGCCAACCCATATTGGCCGCCCCGCTACGGATGCCGACCAGTCTCGACGATGTGCCGGCAGTACTCGCATCATTGGTGCAACGCGGCTTCTGACGGGAGTTCATGCTTGTGGCGAAACTTCCGTGGGCCTGCGCGCAGCGAGGCCGACAACGAAGATTTGCACGAGGAGGAGCGTGTCCCCGGTCGTCATGCACGACCAGGCATTCGTGACGCGGTGCCACAACACGTCGACGACGACAAGCTCATTCCCGTCAACGCAACGGCAGGCAGCGCCGTTCGGAGTGGGGAGAACGGCAACAGCCTCGGCCCCTTCGGTCCTCGGACTGTCGTAGGAGAGCGCGGTCACCTGTTGAGGTGGGTCGATCTGATCTACGGGAAGCACAAATACCCTTGCGTCCCATAGCTTTCTGCCTTCGCACCAGGTCTACTTATTCCCCACGACGGGTCAACTGGAGGGTGGGGACGAAGAATGAACACAGCTGCTGATTACGTTCACATGGGGGAAATTGCGAAGGGTCTGGCGATGAACTACACGCCGAGTCCGGCGTGGCGGGGGAGCCCCTTCGAATGGATTCAGACCATGCCGCCCGCAAAGCGGGGTTCCGTCGGTCGCCGCCTCGTCGAACGTTGGGCGCAGCAAGCTGGCTTTGATGCAGAATCGTGGACGTCCGACGACAAGCAAATCTACCTTTTGATAAACGGCTTCCGTGTTCAGGTCAAGTTTTCGACACTCTGGCAAAGTGGTTTCTATAGATTTCAACAAATACGGGATCGGGATTTCGACTTCTGCTTCTGCTTGGGGCTCTCGCCGAAAAGTGTTCACGCGTGGCTCATCCCCAAGGACGCGTTAGATGCGCACGTCATCGGACACTTGGGTCAACACACGGGCTCGCAGGCTCAGGAAACAGCATGGCTTACCGTCTATCCGTCGGATCCACCTCAATGGCTCACTTGGTTCGGGGATGACTTGGATCATGTTGCTCAGATGCTGGCGGAGGGGTAGGTAACTAGTCTCCCGAGCCAGGCTGGTCTTCTCGGGCCTGCTGGTGGCATGTTTGAGGGCGAACTCCTCGGTGCCGCGCATCGCTGCTCGACGACGTCGGCCCGCGCGGGTTCCGAGTGCTGGGGAGCGGATGTCTACGCCCGCTCCGACACCTGGTGGCGCGGCATGGGCGACAACGAGCGGCGCGAGTGGATGTCGGTCTCTACTAGCTAAACCGCGACTGGACGGATGCCGCGGCCGCGGGCATCTCCGCTAACTCACCCGAGGCGAAGCAGCTCGCTGACCGTCGCATCGACTGGCTGCGAAGCGTGTTGGGCACCCCGAGCGGTTGGTCGGGTCGAACCTAGCCCAACTGTCTTGTAAACTGTTCACATCAAGGGGAGTACTCCCGTCTGCGGTAGGCCCGTCAATACGATCGCATCATTGCGTTCCGGGCTGCTGGTTCTGATTCGTCAGGGCGGAGGAGACCTTGGCATCTATTTGCCTACCCTTGGAGCGCCTTCATGCAGGTCACACCCCTGATCTGGGTCATCACCATCGCGGTGACGATCCTCTTCTTCGTCTACGAGTTCTTCGCGCACGTGCGCAAACCGCACGAGCCCAGCATCGGTGAATCCGCCCGCTGGTCGGCGTTCTACATCGGACTCGCGCTGCTCTTCGGTGTCGGCATCGGAATGACCTCCGGATGGACTTTCGGCGGCGAGTACTTCGCCGGCTACCTCACCGAGAAGGCGCTGTCGATCGACAACCTGTTCGTCTTCCTGCTCGTGATGGGGGCGTTCGCCGTTCCGAAGATCTACCAGCAGAAGGTGCTGATGATCGGCATCATCATCGCGCTGGTTCTGCGCGGCGGTTTCATCGCCGTCGGCGCGACGCTCATCGAGAACCTGTCGTGGATCTTCTACATCTTCGGCGCCCTGCTGCTCTTCCTGGCCTACCGCCAGGCGTTCGGAAGCCACGAACTCGACCCCGCGAACAACAAGTTCATGCGCTTCGTGCGCCGCCACCTGTCGGTGACCGACGAGTACCACGAAGACAAGCTCACGGTGAAGATCGACGGCAAGCGCTTCGTCACCCCGATGCTGCTCACGATCGTCGCCATCGGCTTCGTCGACCTGATCTTCGCGGTCGACTCGATCCCCGCCATCTACGGGCTCACCGAAGAGGCATACATCGTGTTCACCGCGAACGCCTTCGCGCTCATGGGTCTGCGCCAGCTGTACTTCCTCATCGGAGGACTGCTCGAGCGCCTCGTCTACCTCGCCCAGGGTCTCGCCGTCATCCTCGCGTTCATCGGTGTGAAGCTCGTCTTCCACGCCCTGCACGTCAACGAGCTGCCCTTCATCAACGGTGGTGAGCCGCTTCTGTGGGTGCCCGAGATTCCGATCTCGTTCTCGCTCCTCTTCATCGGTGCGACGATCACCGTCGCCACCGTCGCAAGCCTCATCAAGACCCGCGGAGATCGAGCCGCCCACGTCGGCGCACCAGATGAGGGCGACATCGCCGCCGTGAAGGAGGAGCGCAAGTGAGCAAGATCTCGAAGTTGGCCCGCCTCGCCCAGAAGGCGCTCGACAAGTCGGGCTCGGGCTCGAAGACATCCGGTTCCGGACAGAACGACTGGCGTGCGGTCGTGCGGAGCGCCGCGGATGCGCTGACCGGCGACGGCCGTGCCGAGCCGCAGGGCCGACCGAACTCTGCGCCCGTGCGGCCCGAGCGTGCGCAGCCCGCGGCGAACCTCACCGATGCCGACCGTGCCGCGATCGCGCGCTACGACTACCTGCTTGAGACCGCCGACCCTCGCCAGATCGAGCAGGTGCATCGCGAGGCGTTCGAGGGTCTCACTCCTGCCCAGCGGCAGGAGATCCAGGAGCGGATGAATGCCGAGCTGCCCCCGCACGAACGCCCGACCAGCGCAGAAACGGGTGACCTCGCACGCGCCGCCGCGCGCACGGAGGCGGGTCGTCCGGGGTCGCTTCGCGGCCTCCTCGCCCGCGTCGGCGGCGGCGGAACGCGGTCGGGGAGCGGTGGCGGCGGTGCAGGCCGCGGAATGATGGTCGGCGGTGCGGTCGCGGGTGCGGGCCTTGCTGCCGGCGGAGTTCTTGGGGCTGTCGCGGGCGGAGCCATCCTGAGCTCCGTCGCGGGCCCCCTCCTCGACCAGGCTGCGAGCCTCGGAGTGGACTTCGATGCTCTCGCGTCGGGGATCGACGTCGAGGGTCTGACCGGCGGGGTCGACGACCTCGCGTCCGGTGCCGGAGGCGCTGTGTCGGGCCTCGGCGACCAGGTGGGTGAGTTCGGGTCGGGCTTCGAACTGCCCGGGCTCGACGATTTCTTCGGGCGATAAGCGTTGAGCGGTAGGCGGGGCTCCCGCCTACCGCTCTCGTTTATGCGTCCGCGCGCTTCAGCTCGTCGTCGATGAAGCGCCGGGTCTCACGGCTGACCGCTCGCAGATACGTCGTCACGACGGCACGCTCGGTTTCGCTGAGTCCCTGCGCGATGTCGTCGAAGCCGGCGAAGAGCGGCTGCAGTTCGGTGATGATTCGCGCGACCGACTCGGGGGTGGCGTGCAGCTCGACACGGCGGCGATCGGTTGTCGAACGCTCGCGGCTGAGATGGCCGGCGCTTTCGAGGCGATCCACGAGTTCGGTTGCCGAGGCCGCGGTGATGCCGAGGCGCTGGGCGAGACCGTTCGGCCCGAGGGGTTCGCGGGTCGACATGAGGTGGCCCATCGCCTCGTAGTCGGTGTGTTTGAGTCCGAGCCGGCGAGCGAGGGCGGCGTCGAGTTCGGACGCAGCGCGGTTTGCCTCCCGGAACGCCCAGGAGACCTCATCCGCCTCGGTGAGCTCACGCTCGGCGAGCTCCGAAGGGTCTGGTGTCCACGCATCCGACATGTTGACACCCTAGCGTCCTGAACGTATGGTTTCCGAAAGATAAGGATTCCGACCGAAAGGGTGACCATGTCGTCGACCGCCACGGAGAGCCGGTCCCGCCTGCGGCTTCTGCTCATCGCGCTGTGCATCGCGCTCGCCCTCGTGATCGCGGGCAACTCGGCGTTGGCGATCGCGCTTCCGGATGTCGCGGCCGACCTCGATGCGAGCCAGAGCGATCTCACCTGGATCATCGACGCCTACGCTCTCGCTTTCGCCGCGCTCCTGCTGCCCGCGGGCATCGCGGCGGACAGGTTCGGTCGCCGCACGACACTGACCGTCGGCCTCATCGTGTTCGCCGCCGCGAACATCCTCTCCGGATTCTCTGCAGACCCGGAGACCTTCATCGTCTGGCGGGCCGTGGCCGGTGCGGGGGCGGCGGCCGTGTTTCCGGTGACTCTGTCGGCGCTCGTCGACGCGTATCCGAGTGAGCGGCGGGCTTTCGCCATCAGCGTCTGGTCGGCCGTGAGTGGGGCCGGGGCTGTGCTCGGCACCCTCGTGGCCGGGGCGTTGCTCGAAGTGCAGGAGTGGCCGAGCATCCAGATCGTGTTCGGGGCGCTCGCCGCTCTGCTGATCGTTCCGACCGTGGTGCTCGTCGCCGAGAACAAGCGACCGGGGCTCTCTCTCGACCCCTGGGCTGCGGCCTGGTCGGTGATCGGCCTCGCGGCACTCGTGTGGGCCATCATCGAGACCTCGGCGCTCGGCATCACCGACCCCGCCGTGATCGCCGCCTACGCGCTCGCGGCCGGCGCGCTCACCGCGTTCGTGGTGCACGAGCTGCGCACTCGTGAGCCGGCACTCGACGTGCGGCTGTTCCGATCGCGCGGGCTGACCACCGGGTCACTCATCGTCGCGCTGCAGTTCTTCGCATCGCTCGGGTTCTTCGTCATCTCGCCGCAGTATCTCCAGATCGTGGCCGAGTTCAGCCCGCTCGGTGCCGCCGTCGCCCTGCTCACCGTGACCGTCGGGGTGGGCGGCGGAACCGCCCTCGCCGCGGCGATGATCGCGCGAGTCGGGGCGACACCGCCCGGTGCGCTCGGCCTCGGGGTGATGGGAGTCGGCTTCATCCTTCTCGCCGTCGTGCTCGGTGCGGGAGACGCCAACCTCTGGATCGCGGGCATCGGCGTCGTGCTGTTCGGCCTCGGTTTCGGTCTCGCCATCACTCCCGGCACGGTGCTCATCATCGACGGCATCCCCGCCGAACGGCGCTCGGTCGCGAGTGCCGTCAACGACATCACGCGGGAGGTCGGCGGGGTCGTCGGCATCGCGATCCTCGGTTCGGTGCTCGCCGTCGGATACGCCGCACACGTCGAGACGCCTGCGGGGGTTCCCGCCGAAGTAGCCGAGGTGATCGAAGAGAGCGCGGGTGCGGGGCTCGCGATCGCCGAGCAGGCCCCGGTCGGAGGTGAGGCGCTCGCCGCAGATATCCGCAGCGCCTTCGAAGAGGGGACCGCCGACGCCATGAGGGTCGCGGGCATCGTCACGCTCGGTGCGTCGGTACTCGTCGCCGTGATCGGGCCGCGCGGGCGCCGGCGAGAGGTCGGCGATTCAGAGCCGCAGCGGATGTCCGCTCAGTAACCTGCGGCCATGAGCGTGGAGTGGCCTCTTCTCGGTCCGCCGCATGCGGTGGACGACTTCATCCGCCCCATGCCGTGGGGGTCGTCGAACTACACCGTGATCGCGGCGCCGCCCTCGCTCGTCGAGGCAGCGGAAGCGCTCGGCACGAGGCGGGTCGCGGGTGAGCTCGAGGGTGTCGAGGTGAACGTGGCCCTCAACCGTGCCCCGGTATTCTCAGGCGTCTTCATCTGGGCGGGAGCATCCCTGCTGCGGCGGTTGCGCCTCGAGGTGGGAGACCCGGTCACGGGGTTTCTCTCGCCGATCGACCCCGACGAGGTTCCCGTCGCGGGCGACCTGGCGGAGGCATTAGCGGATGCCGGGCGCCGAGACGTGTGGGACGGCCTGCCGCCGACGGTTCGGCGGCGCCATCTCGTGCCTATCGATTCGGCGGCGACGGAGAAGACCCGGGCGAAGCGGGTTCGGGCGCTGGTGGAGGGGCTGTAGGGGCTGCGCCTGGGTGGGCGTTACGCGTCGGGCCGCGACCACGCGATCGCGATGAGGCGCTTGAGCACCTCGAGGTCGACGTCCTCGAGCTTCTTCACGTAGACGCAACCGGCGCCCTCGGTGAAGGTTCCGAGGGAGGGGAGAAGAGCGGCACCCTCGGAGAGATCCTTGAGGCCGTAGATCGAGAGGGCGGCCTTGCGCGGGGAGAACGCGACCTTCGGCCAGTCGCCGTGGGTGCGCGGGTTGGCGGGGGAGACGTAGCGGTAGCTGCCGTAGCCGACCATCGAGGGGCCCCACACCACGGGCTCCACGCCGGTCACCTCGCGCAAGATCTCGGCGAGGCGCAGGCCGTCGTCCCGTCGGCGGGCGGGCGTCGCGGCGGCGAGAAAGTCGTCGACGCTCGCATCCGTCGGGCCGGTCTTGTTCTCTGCCATGAGCCCAGTGTGGCACTGGCGCAATCGATGTGCCCGTGCCGCTTGACCTTGACGCGACGTCAACCTCTAGCGTGGCTCGCATGGAACGGTCGATTCAAGAAATCGCTCGGCTCACGGGCATCACGAGTCGCGCGCTGCGGCACTACGGCGAGCTCGGCCTCGTGCCACCGAGCCGCATCGGCAGCAACGGCTATCGCTACTACGACGAGCACGCGCTCGTGCGCCTGCAGCGCGTGTTGCTGCTGCGCGACCTCGGGCTCGGATTGCGCCAGATCGCAGATGTGCTCGCCCACGAGAGCGACGAAGCATCGGCTCTCACCACCCACCTGTCGCTGCTGAGGCAGGAGAACGACCGGCTCGCGCGGCAGATCGCCGCCGTCGAGCACACCATCGCCAGCATCCAGAGAAAGGACGACCTGATGGCAGAGACGATGTTCGACGGCTTCGACCACACGCAGCACAAAGCCGAGGTCGAGGAGCACTGGGGCGCGGACGCCTATGCGCGCTCCGACGCCTGGTGGCGCGGCATGAGCGACGACGAGAGGCGGCAGTGGATGTCGCGGGTCGACGAACTCAACCGGCACTGGACGGATGCCGCGGCAGTCGGCACCTCCGCAGGCTCCCCCGAGGCGCAGCAGCTCGCGGCGCGCCACCTCGACTGGCTGCGGAGCGTGCCCGGCACGCCCTCCGGCGACGACTTCGCCGACTACGTGCGCGGGCTTGCCGAGATGTATGTCGCCGACGAGAGATTCGCGGCGAACTACGGCGGAGTGGCGGGCGCGGAGTTCGTGCGGGATGCGCTGGTGGGGCGTCTCGAATCTGCGAGCTAGGGGAGGGGTGCCGGGCGCTCGTGTTGGGCGTGCCCCGGGGTGCCGATAGCGTAAACGCGTGACGATGCCTCCTTCGCCCCACTCGCCCACGTTCGATTCGACCCGCGATTCGACCCGCGATTCGACTCGCGATTCCAGCCGCGACGCCACGCGCGAGGCTGTCGACAGCGCCCTCCGATCGGATGTGGGCCTGCTCGGCCGCCTTCTGGGGCGCGTGTTGCGTGAGTCGGGAGGGGAGGACCTCTACCGCGATGTCGAGCAGCTGCGGGCGCTCGTGATCGACGCCTACGAGACCGGAAACGACGCGGGCATCGCCGACGCCGAGACGCTCGTGGCGGGGTTCTCCGCCGAACGGGCGGAACAGGTCGCGCGGGCGTTCACGTGCTATTTCCATCTCGCCAACCTCGCCGAAGAGCACCACCGCGCCCGGGTGCTGCGCGCGCGGGAGGCGGTGTCGGCTGTCGTCGCCGACTCCATTCCCGGCGCTCTCACTGAACTCACCGACGAGCTCGGCGAAGAGGAGGTCGCGCGCCGACTCGCCGACCTGAGGTTTCACCCGGTGCTCACCGCGCATCCGACCGAGGCTCGCAGGCGGGCCGTGTCGACCGGCATCCGTCGCATCGGCGACCTTCTGGGCGAGCGCGATGCCACGACGGAGGCCACGGTGTCGGGCGCCGACGTCGAGCGCCGCCTGCTCGAAGAGATCGACGTGCTGTGGCGCACCTCGCCGCTGCGCACCAAGCGTCCGACCCCGCTCGACGAGGTGCGCACCGCGATGAGCATCTTCGACCAGACGATGTTCGAGGTCGTGCCGCGCGTGTATCGCAAGCTCGACGACTGGTTGCGCGGCGACGACGCGGGGCTGCAGCCCGCCATCGCGCCCGCGTTCTTCCGGTTGGGCAGCTGGATCGCCGCCGACCGCGACGGCAACCCGTTCGTGACCGCCGACGTCACCGGCGAAGCCGCCGAGATCGCGGCCGAACACATCCTCCTCGGTCTCGAGCGGGTCGCGCTGCGCGTCGGCCGCTCGCTGACGCTGAGCGACGAGGGAACCCCGCCCTCGGCAGACCTCCTCGCGCTCGCCGACACGCAGCAGCAGCTCGCCCCCACCCTGTTCGCGCAGGTCGGCACCCGGGCACCGTTCGAGATGCACCGGCGCGTTCTGCTCGTGATCGCCGGGCGCATCGCGGCGACGCGCACCCACAACGATGAGCCGATGGCCTACCGCGAGGCGGCAGAGCTGCTCGCCGACCTGAGGGTGCTGCAGGAGTCGCTGCGGTCGGCCGGCGCGCACCGCAGCGCGAACGGTGAGCTTCAGGGCCTCATCTGGCAGGTCGAGACCTTCGGGCTCCACCTCGCCGAGATGGAGGTGCGGCAGCACTCGCAGGTGCACCGCGAGGCGCTGAAGGAGGCGAAGGCGGCAGCGGAGTCGGGTGCGGATGTTTCCGTGGCCGGCGCCGATGGGACGGGCGGCGCCGCCGAACTCAGCGACATGACCGTCGAAGTGCTCGAGGTGTATCGCACGATCGCTCGCCTGCAGAAGCGCTACGGCACGCAGCCTTTCTCGCGCTACATCGTCTCGTTCACCCAGTCGGCTGCCGACATCAAAACCGTTTACGAGCTCGCCGCCCTCGCCCTCGGTGCGGATGACGCCCCGGTGATCAACGCCATCCCGCTGTTCGAGACGTTCGCCGACCTCAGTGCGAGCGTGTCGATCCTCGACGAGATGATCCAGCTTCCCGAGGTGCAAGCGCGTCTCGCGGCGACGGACCGCCGGCTCGAAGTGATGCTCGGATACTCCGACTCGTCGAAAGACGTCGGGCCCGTCTCGGCGACCTTCGCCCTGTTCGACGCCCAGTCGCGCATCGCGACGTGGGCGCGCGAGAACGACATCACCCTCACGCTGTTCCACGGCCGCGGCGGAGCTCTCGGCCGCGGTGGGGGGCCGGCCAACGAAGCGGTGCTCGCGCAGCCGCCCGGATCGGTCGACGGTCGCTTCAAAGTGACCGAGCAGGGTGAGGTGATCTTCGCCCACTACGGCGACAAGAAGATCGCCGCGCGTCACATCGAGCAGATGGCGGCGGCCACGCTCCTGGCGTCTGGCCCCTCGAACGAGCAGAGGAATGCATCCGCCGCTTCGCGATTCGCTCCGATGGCGAAGGTGATGGATGACGCGTCCCGCGCGCGATTCTTCGACCTCGTGAAGGCTCCCGGGTTCGCCCCGTGGTTCGCCCAGGTGACCCCGATGGAGGAGATCGGTCTGCTCGCGCTCGGGTCACGACCGGCCCGCCGAGGTCTCTCCGTCGAGTCGCTCGCCGACCTGCGCGCCATTCCGTGGGTGTTCGCCTGGACTCAGGCCCGCATCAACCTCACCGGGTGGTTCGGGCTCGGATCGGCTCTCTCCGCCGTCGGCGACGCTGCCGGGGGAGACGACGCCGAGCTGCGGGCGGCCTACCGGGACTGGCCGCTCTTTCGGTCGATGATCGACAACGTCGAGATGTCGCTCGCCAAAACCGACGGCAGGCTCGCGGCGCGGTACCTCGCGCTCGGCGATCGCGACGACCTCGCCGACCTCGTGATGGACGAGATGCAGCTCACCCGCGAGTGGGTGCAGCGCGCCACCGGACGCGACAGCATTCTCGAGACCCGGTCGGTGCTGCGCCGCGCGGTGCGCTTGCGCAGCCCCTACGTCGACGCGCTCTCGCTGCTGCAGCTGCGAGCCCTGCGGGCCCTCCGCCATCCCGGCGAAACGGGGGCGACCGACGCCGACCGTCAGTTGCTGTTGCTCACCGTGAACGGAGTGGCCGCGGGGCTGCAGAACACCGGCTGACGCGGGGATTGTGCGGGCT
Source organism: Marisediminicola sp. LYQ85 (assembly GCF_046600695.1). Classification (NCBI taxonomy): domain Bacteria; kingdom Bacillati; phylum Actinomycetota; class Actinomycetes; order Micrococcales; family Microbacteriaceae; genus Marisediminicola; species Marisediminicola sp. LYQ85. The sequence goes on along the minus strand of NZ_JBKIWO010000003.1, from coordinate 433 downwards.
GTGCGGCGGTAGTTGTTCGGCGGTTTGTTGTGTGGCCGCTGCGTCAGTGGGTAGGCGGGGTGGCCGATGTTGCGCGACCGCTTGGGCAGTGGGCCCGGTTGGCTGTTCGATGGTCGTTTGGGCGCGGTGCCGCGATGCCGGAGTGTCGTCGAGGTGATGGGCGGGCTGTTCGTGGGGGCATCTAGTCCTGCCGATACGGTTGCGCGATTAGGGATCACACGCATCGGTTTTCTCTGCCGAGAATGTCGGTGGTCGGGTGTTGTCTTAGAGCATGAAGTTCGAGGAACTGACTGGTCAGCGGGAGGATTCGCTATCCGGCGACAGTCACCTGCTGCACGTCGAGCTCGACCCTGCCATGGCCGAGATCGAGCGCGGCGACGCGCTCCTGGATGACCTTCAACTCGTGCAACGCGACGAAGCGAGGCTCGCCGCG
>NZ_JBKIWO010000002.1:0-795326 GCF_046600695.1 Marisediminicola sp. LYQ85 | reverse complement strand
ACCGTTACGCGGTGCCATCCGAACTGAGACGCTATCTGCGCTATCGGGACGAGACCTGTCGGTTCATCGGATGTTCGCGGCGAGCCCGATTCTGCGACATCGATCACACGATCCCGTGGAACGGTGATGGCCAGACGGCCCACGACAATCTCGCCCACCTCTGCCGCGGACACCATAAGACGAAGGATGCCGGGTGGGGTGTCACTCAAGCGCGAGACGGGTCAGGCACCCTGACATGGACGAGTCCGATGGGCCGGCAATACGACACCGCGGCGACGCATCCGCCGGGCGGGTTCATTCCCCCGCGGCCGGCTGCGCCAGTCGAGCCACGATCGCAGCGTGCGGTCGCGACCCTGGGTCGGTGCGAGTCTGGGTCTCGATGACATCGAACCCCGCATCGGCGAGCGCTGTGGTCATCCCCTCGATCGGCCAGTAGTACGCCGTCGTGACGGCATGGTCGAACGGCTCGAGATCGTCGCCCGTGAAGAATCCGACGAGCAGGCTCCCTCCGGGCTCGAGACAGCGGGCGAACTCGGCCAACGCCTCGCGAAGCTCAGCGGGGTTGAGGTGGATCACCGAGTACCAGGCGAGGATGCCGCCTGCCCCCTTCTCGTGCGATGCCAGGTCGGCGAACGACCCCACTCGGAACGGAACCGTGGGAAACCGAGAGCGGGCTCCATCGATGAAGGCTCGCACCGGATCGACGCCTTCCACGTCGACGCCGAGCTCGTGGAGGAACGCCGTCCACTGTCCGGGCCCACAACCGGCATCGATGACTCGACCTCGGAGGCTCGACACCCACTCACGGATGAGGCGCTGGTCGATCTGCGAGGTCGCGTCGATCGACCCGAGAAGTGCGGAGTATTCCGACGCCCGAGCCGAGTAGGCGTTCAGCACGCCCGTGTGCACGACGGCGCTCGTGCCGCCGGCACGCGACGGAACCGGCTCGATCATGCAGCCACGATAGGGCGCAGCGTTGGACGGACGTCACTCTTCCCCATGAGGGGTGATCGGCGTCCAGCAGATCTCGAGAAAAATAACAGACTGATAACTAGCGCTTGTTATCGGACTGTTATACATTCAGAGAGCGGAAGTTGTTTGCTGTGGCAACCGAAGCGGAATGTGATTGCAGGACACTCTTGGTGCAAGGGAGAGGGTCGGTTTCGCGCCTCTGAAACCGACCCTCAATCCTGTTTAACGGCCCGTTCTGCACCGCTGTCGCGCGGATGATCCGACCCCCGACGCACGCGACCCGCTCGGTCCCGGGCCACCGGCCGTCCCGGTGTCGGTTCGGTTCCGTAGAGTTGCCTCGTGAGAAAGACTCTTCGATGACCGACAAGCGGATCGCTGTCGCCGCCTGGGAAGCGCTGTTCCGCTCCCAGGTCTCGGTCATGAGACACCTCCACGCCGAATTTCCGAGCGACCAGTTGTCACTCACCGAATACGACGTGCTCTTCAACCTCTCGAAGCACGAGGGCCACGAGCTCCGGATGAAAGACCTCAACCACTACCTGCTGCTGACGCAGCCGAGCGTGAGCCGCCTCATCGATCGCCTCGTGACACGCGGGTTGGTCGTCAAGCGACTCGACCCCCGAGACGCCCGAGGTGTGATCGTGACACTCACCGACGAGGGCTACGACCTCTTCCGTCGCGTGGCCGTGAAGCACATGGACTCGATCGTCTCTCGCGTGGGTTCGGCTCTGAGCGACACCGAGCTCGTGCAACTCGCCGAGCTCACCGACAAACTGCGGAATGCGGGCAGAGAATGACCGAGACACCGACCCTCGTCTGGTTGCGCGACGACCTCCGCGTGGGCGACAACCCCGCACTGCACGCGGCGGTGGAGCGCGGACATCCGATCGTCGTCTTCTACCTGCACGACGACGAGAGCGAGGGCCTTCGTGCCATCGGCGGTGCGAGCGCATGGTGGCTGCACCACAGCCTCGCGGCGCTGGCCGACGAGCTCGAGTCGCGAGGGTCGACGCTCGTGCTGCGCCGCGGTACGGCCGAGAAGGAGCTCCCGCGACTCGTGAAAGAGACGGGCGCCTCCGCCGTCTACTGGAATCGTCGCTACGGCGGCGCCTCGCGCGAGATCGACGCGCGCATCAAGGCGTCGCTGCGCGACGACGAGGTCGAAGCGCACAGCTTCCACGCCAACCTCCTCCACGAACCCTGGACCGTGCAGACGGGTGACGGTCGCCCTTTCCGCGTGTTCACCCCGTTCTGGAAAGCGAGTCTCGCGAAAGACGATCCTCGAGAGCCGTACCCCGCACCGAAGAAGATCGACGGCGGCACCGCTCCGGCGAGCGACTCCCTCGACGCCTGGGGCCTCCTGCCGACGGCACCGGACTGGGCCGGCGGGCTCCGCGAGACCTGGACGCCCGGAGAGGAGGGCGCGTGGAAGCAACTCGACGCCTTCATCGACGACTCACTCGAGGACTACGAGAACCACCGTGACGAGCCCGCCGTCGACGCGACGTCGCGACTGTCGCCGCGACTGCGATGGGGCGAGTTGAGCCCCTTCCAGATCTGGCACCACGTGAGGGCTCGAGCGACGACCGCCGCACAGAAGAAGAACGCGTCGGCCTTCCTGCGGGAGGTCGGATGGCGCGACTTCAACTACAACATCCTGTTCCACTTTCCCGACCTCGCGTCGAAGAACTTCCGGCCCTCGTTCGACGTCTTCCCGTGGGAGAAGCCGAAGAAGCGCGAGCTCGAGGCGTGGCAAGAGGGTCGCACCGGCATCCCCCTCGTCGACGCCGGAATGCGCGAGCTCTGGCACACCGGGGTCATGCACAACCGCATCCGCATGGTCACAGCGAGCTTTCTCATCAAGAACCTGCTCATCGACTGGCGCGTGGGCGAGGAGTGGTTCTGGGATTGCCTCGTCGACGCCGACGAAGCCAACAACCCCGCCAACTGGCAGTGGGTCGCCGGTTCGGGAGCGGATGCCGCACCGTACTTCCGCATCTTCAACCCCGTGCTGCAGGCCGACAAGTTCGACAAGAGTCGGCGCTACCAGTCGAAGTGGATTCCCGAACTCGGAACCGATGACTACCCCGAGCCCATCGTCGACCTCAAGAAGTCACGCCAGGAAGCCCTCGACGCCTACGAGGTCGTCAAGCGCGAGGGCAACGGCTAGGTCGCACGCACCGGCCGAGCGGTGCGCACAGGCCGCTCGGCGCGCGTAGCGTGGAGTCTTCACGACACACGATCGGAAGGACGCACCGTGGCAACCGACTACATTCCGAACCCCGAAGACGAGCGCGAAGTCGACCTCGTCGACGAGACCGAGCCGCCCACGGCCGCTCCGACGATCGATCCGGACGAGCGTGTCGAGCTCGCCGACGCCGTGGCACCGCTCGACGACGACAGGGTCGACGGCGACTGAGGCTCTGCTCGGCTGAGCGCGGCTCAGCGAGGGTGAGCGCCGCGGAGTGATGCGGGCGCACCGCGAGCGATCGGCTCGCGGTACGCCCCGCCTGTCGGCTCGAGGCCCTCGCTACGGTCGCTGCGCCGAGGGTCGACGCATCCTGCTCGATGCGAAGGCGGCCCCACCGAGGAGCACCATCGCGCCGGCGACAACGAGGGCGGGCGCGACGGCGCTCGACACTCCTGTCGCGGCGAGGGTCGGCTCATCGCCCGTCGCCGCAGCGTCCGCTGCCGCAGGGACCGAGCCGTCCTCCGGCGGCACGGGCGCGGTCGTTCCGTCTGCCGCGACCGTGACCGTCTGGCCGAGCACGTTGACCCCGGCGGTGTCGTCCCACGTTCCGACGTTGGCGAACTGCACGGCGAACCGTGCGTCGTCGCGCGTCGCGGCATCCGCAGACGGCAGAGCGAGGGCGAGCTCATACGACCCGGACTGCACCTCGTCGGGAGCGATCGTCGCCGTCAGAGTCGTGGTCGTGCCGGGAAGCCACGCGCGAGCGTCGGAATCGGCGTCCAATGCGACGTCGACATCCCCCGCATCACTCAGCAGCCGAAGCGACGCGGGCCGCGGCGTGTAGGGGCTCGCCCACCCGTCGTTGCGCACGTCGACCGTGACCAGCAGGGAACCGTCCTGCTGCGTCTGAGTCGTGCTCTCCGTCATGACGAAGCGATATCCGAGCCTCTGGGCGGTCTCGGTGATGCCGTCCTCACCCCACGAGTTGAGCACGTCCTGGTTGTAGTCGCGATTGAGATAGCTGTAGTGATAGCGCGCGAGCTCGGCGGATGCGCTCGGCCACTCCGAGCGCGGAGGGTTGACGTTGCACGTCTCGCCACCCACGGGCACGTAGAGGCTGTCGGCCTCGAGGTACTCCTGATCGAGCTCGATGGGGTCGGACAGGAACGTGCCCCAGTCGTCGGGGGCCGCGAGGAAGCAGTCGTTGTGGTGGCCGACCCGCGCGAGCGCCGTGTCGGTCCACGCCTCCGCCGCCGTCACCGCGCTCGACGCGCTTGCCGGAACACCGAGCAGCTGCTGCTTCGACGCCATCGTGCGCGCCTGCACACCCCGATCGGCGGGCAGCTCGGCGAGGAGCGCCTCCGTCACCGCGGATCGGGCGTCCCAGTCTTCGGGCGTCACGACACCCGGGTTCGCCGGGTCGGCCACGAAATGGTCGGTGTAGTAGCCCTCCCCCCACAGCCCGATGAACCCGTTCTGCACAACCGGAATGACGTCGGAGTTGGCGCGGAGAATCGGACCGAGCTGCTCGATGTGGGCGAGCACGACGTCGAGAGGGGCATCGCCGTGGGGCGGTTCGTACGGCCACGCCCCACCCTGCACATAGGCGAACCTCGTGATGACCGACACCCCCGCATCGCGAGCGGTGTCGTAGTCGGCGTCGACGAGAGCGAGCCACTCGGGGTCGAGAACGGGATCCGCCGCGAACTTCTCGAGGTAGAAGACCCGCAGGATCTGCGTGATCCCCTCCTCGCGATAGCCCTCGAGGACGGCGCCGTCGAGAGGGGTGTAGCCGGAGTCATCCGCTCGATAGTGCGTCTCGGTGTGGTGGTAGAAACCGCGCTGGGGGTTGGCGATCGTCTCGGTGCTCGCCTCGTAGGTCACCGTGACGGGGCCCTCGTCGGCGCTCGCCGCGGCGGCGACCTGGGGCGCCCCCGTGACGCCGACGGCGCCAGCGAGAGCGAGAGCCAATAGGGACAGGGGACGCTTCATGATGCTCCAGTTCTGTGGGTGTCGCGTGGGCTGGTGCTACTTGAGCCCGCTCGAGGCGAGTCCGTCGATGACCCGTCGCTGAAGCAGGATGAACATGAGGAGAACGGGGGCCATGGCGAGGAGGCTCGCCGCCATGACGACCGGATAGTCGGTCGTCCTGTCGCCGATGAGGGTCGCGAGCCCGGCGGAGAGCGGCATGGCGCTGCTGAACGTCGTGACCACGAGCGGCCACAGCAGTTCGTTCCACGACCACAGGACCGTGGTGATCGCGAGGACGCTGATGGTCGGCCGCGCGAGCGGAAGCATCACCTGCCGGAAGATCTGGAACGGGTTCGCCCCGTCGAGCCTCGCGGCCTCCTCGAGCTCGGCGGGCATCGCGAGGAACGCGGTGCGCATCAGGTAGGTTCCGAACGCGCTGAAGAGACCGGGGAGGACGAGCCCCGCGAGGCTGTCGAGGAGCCCGAGACCCTGAACGATCTGGTACTGCGACAGCAGGTAGACCTGCGACGGCACCATGAGGATCGACAGGACGAGCGCGAGCATGACCGCTCGACCGCGGAATCGCATGCGAGCGAAGGCATAACCCGCGAGCGTGCAGAACACGATCTGCGCGAAAGCGCGGATGCCCGTGATGAGCACCGAGGTGCGGAACTGTTCGAAGAACGGCAGCCGCTCGAACACCTCGACGTAGTTCTGCCACTGCAGTTCGGCCGGCCAGAACACCGGGGTCACGCTCTGCACCTCGGCGTTCGTCGAGAGCGACATGATGATCTGCCAGACGAAGGGGAACGCCATGATGAGGCCACCGAAGCCCAGCACGAGGTGCGCGACGAGGTGGGAGCCCCCTCGTCGCGGAGCCCGCCGCTTCGAGCGGCGTCGCGGTGCGACCGGGGTGATTCCGCGACCGGTGGCGCTCACGACTCCGGTCGTCGACGGTTCCCTCAGCTGCTCACGCACTCTGCACCCACTTCTTCTGGAATCGGAACTGCACGGCCGTGACGAGACCGATGATGAGGAAGATGACCATCGCGATCGCGGCGGCATAGCCCTTGTCGTTGTTCACGAACCCCTCGCGGTAGAAGAAGTAGACGAGCGACATGCTTCGGGGGAGCACCGGGTTGCTGCTGCCGAGGATCGCGTAGAGGAGGTCGAAGAGCTGGAAGCTCGAGATGACCGTGACGATCGTCACGAAGAAGGTGCTCGGCGAGAGGAGCGGAACCGTGATGGACCGGAACTGGGCCCACCGTGACGCGCCGTCGAGTTCCGCCGCCTCGTAGAGCTCGGGCGGGATGTTCTTGAGCCCCGCGGCGAGCACGATCAGGCTGAACCCGAGCGACGACCAGAGACCGACGATCGCGACCGCGACCATCGCGAACACCGGGGTGCTGATCCAGTAGGGACCGTCGACGCCGAGGAAACCGAGCCCGTAGTTGATGAGCCCGAAGTCGCCGTTGAAGATGACGCGCCACACCATCGCGACCGCGGTGGGCATCGCCACGTAGGGAAGGAAGAAGAGCACGCGGTAGAACGAGGCGAACCTCAGCCCGGGGATGTTGAGCAGGCTCGCGAGGAAGACCGCGAGCGGGATGCCGAGCAAGACGATGCCCGTGTACAGCAGGGTGTTGCCGATGGAGAGGTAGAGCTGGGGGTCGGCCACGAGTTCGACGAAGTTCTGCAGCCCGGCGAAGGTCGACCCGCCGAACGGACCCGAATCGGTGAGCGAGAGGTACGCCGTCTGCGCGATCGGCCACAGGTAGAAGACCGAGATCCCGACCATGAGTGGCGCGATGAAGAGCCACGGCCAGATGCCGTCGCCCGGTCGCCGCGAGCGGGGTGTGCTGCCCTGCCGGGGTGCCGGCGATGGCTCCGGGGCGCTGCCCGCGTCGTCGCGAGACGATGCGGGCAGCGCGCGAACCCGAGACGCTGTCGTCATGGTGTCACTCCTCGGCGAGCGCCGAATCCATCGACTCGGAGAGCTCCGTCGCCACGTCGGCCACCGGACGCTGCCCGGAGAACGCTTGCGGGAGGAGGTCGGTCTCGAGCGCATTCCAGGCCGCCGAGTTGTTGCTCACCGGGAGAGGCATGGAGTAGTCGACCGCGTCGAGGAAGACCCCGAGGTTGGCGTCCGGCAGCGACGAGGTGAAGGCCTGCTGCGTGTCGGTGAAGGCGGGGATGACGGCTCCCGCATCGCCTTGCGCCTGCTGCGCGTCTTCGCTCGCCAGGAAGACCTGGAGAGCCTGGGCCGCTTGCTTGTTCTCCGAGGCGCTCGGCACGACGTTGGCGACTCCGTGGATGACGGTCGCCTGCTGTTCGCCGGTCGGCAGGGGGAGCACGGTGACGTCTTCGGCGAGCGCCGTGTCGGTGAGGGCGGAACGGAACCAACTGCCGCCCCAGTACATCGCGAGCTTGCCCGAGGTGAACCACTGGTCGGCGGTCGTGTCGGTCAACTGCTGGATCGAGGGTGACCCCCCGCTCTCGATGAGGTCGGTCCAGAACTGGATGCCCTCCTCGGTCTCCGGGGTGGCGTAGCCGGAGGTGTCGCCGTCGATGACCGTTCCGCCCGCCTGGAAGATGGTGTTGTAGTAGGTCGTCTGGCCGTCCATACCGCCGGCCGCGCCGTATTCGCCGTCGTCGGCGAGTGCCTCCGAGATCTCTGCCGCGGTGTCCTGGAACTCATCCCAGGTCCAGTCCCCCTCGGGAACGTCGACGCCCGCTTTGTCGAAGAGCGCCGTGTTGGCCCAGATTCCGATCGTGTCGAAGTCTTTCGGCACTCCGTACTGCTCGCCGTCGATCGTATAGAGGTCAACGAGCGATTCCGGGTAGTTCGCGGGATCGATGTCTCCCGCGGACACGGCGCCGCTGATGGGCTCGATCTGGTCGTTCGCGGCGTAGAGACCGATGTTCGGTCCGTTCATCCAGAACAGGTCGGGGAGCGTGTCGCTCGAAGCCTGGGTCTGCAGCTTGGTCCAGTACTCGCTGAAGGGCGTGACGTTGACGGTCACGTCGATGCCCGGATAGATCTCGTTGAATGCGGCGATGTTCTCTTCGATCGCCGCGACCTGGTTCTGGTCCCAGACGCCGTAGGTGATCGAGGCTTCGAGGTCGCTCTCGGGAGCGGCATAGTCGCCGGATCCCGATCCCTCCGGGCTCGAGGCGCACCCGGCACCGACGAGGGCGACCCCGAGGGCGAGCGCGACGCCGGCGGTGACGCGGCCGCCGCGAGTGCGGCGCAGGGCTGTCGAAGTGAGGGGTTTCATCGTGAGGTCCTTCCAGAGGTGGGTTGAGAGTCAGGTGCGGGGGTCGTGCGGGCAGCGAAGTAGTCGCTGACGTGGTCGGGCAGTGGCGGGATGTCGACGGGGACGGAGCCTTGGCGCAACGATGCGGCGGCGAGAGCACCGACGGCGACGGCTTCGCGGGCCGCGAGCGGTGACACGATCGTCGGGGCGCCGTCGACGAGGTGGTCGAAGAATTCGCCCATCGTCGTGATGTCGGCATCGTCGTGTCCGCTGGCCACTCCGCCGATTGGATACTCGGCGTCGCCGCGTTCCTGCCACTCGTGACGGCGGTTCCAGACACGCACGGTTCCCCCGGACGTGTCTCCGAAGTTCTCGAGCCGTCCCTCGGTTCCGATGACGGTGTAGTTGCGCCAGTAGTCGGGAGTGAAGTGGCACTGCTGGTAGCTCGCCATGACTCCGCTGTCGAGAGTCATGAGCACCATCGATACGTCTTCGACGTCGACGACGGGGTTGAGCCCGGTGTGGCTCGCGGGCGGCCAGTTGTCGAGCGAGAACCAGTCCGGCATGGTTTCGCCCGACCTGTCTCGACGATCGTCGATGTCGCCGTAGACGAGGAGATCGCCCATGCCGACGACCCGACGCGTGTAGCTCGAGGCGAGGTAGTGCACGATGTCGATGTCGTGGCTCGCTTTCTGCAGGAGCAGGGTGTTGGTCTTGGAGCGGTCGGCGTGCCAGTCCTTGAAGTAGTAGTCACCGCCGTTTCCGACGAAGTGTCGCACCCACACGGCTTTGACCTCGCCGATTTCGCCGCGCGCGATGATCGCGCGCATCGTCTGCACGACGTCGGAGTGGCGGAAGTTGTGTCCGACGTAGAGGGCCGTTCCGGTCGCCGCGGCCGCGGTGAGCACGCGATCGGCGCCGGCCACATCGATCGCGAGCGGCTTCTCGAGGTAGACGCCGATGCCCGCCTCGAGAAGCGCCACGGCGATCGACTCGTGGGTGTGGTCGGGGCTCGTCACGATCGCCGCGTCGACGACGCCGCCTTCGCGCTCGCGGTGCGCGGCGAGGAGAGCGTCGACGGTCGCGAAGATCTCCGCCGAGGGATGCACCAGACTGGCTCGGTCGCGGCCTCGGTCGGTCGGGTCGACGACCGCCGCGATGCTCGAGCCCGGCCGCACGGTCGCAACGTGGTTCGCGATCTGCGCGCGGGCCCCGAACCCCACGACGGCGACGCGCACGGCGTTCGTCGGGGAGCCGGTCGCCGCCGGGGAGTCGGTCATGCTGCGAGCTGCCACGTCATTGTGCATGACGTAATACTGGCGCATTTGCGCGTATTTGTCAGTACTGCCGTCAAAATGATCATATTCAGACAGTAACCGAGCCCGTGCTGCGGTCAAGAAGCACACCGGATCGTTTACGGCGCCGTAACAATGGGGCGGTGCCCCCGGGGCGAGGTGGTCCGCACCCGAGCGGAGACTGACGCGGAGAATCGGCCGATCGAGGGCGCGCGGTCAGTCGCCGCTTGCGACGACGACCTCGACTCCCGCGGCCGCGAAGTCGTTCGCGAGATCCATCGACACCGGCTGGTCGGTGACGAGCGTGTCGATGCGTTGCAACGCGCAGATGCGGGCGAAGGTGCTTCGACCGAGCTTCGTGGCGTCAGCCGCGACGACGAGTCGCCGCGCGACCGAGGCGATCTCGCGACTCGCCTCCGCCTCGCCCTCGTGGAGTGTCGTCGCACCGAACGCGCCACTCAACCCGTCGACACCGAGCACGGCGACATCCAGACTGAAATCGCGCAGGGAGGCCGCGACGAGCGGACCGACGAGCTCGTAGGACTGTCGGCGCGGCACACCGCCCGTCACGACGATCTTGATGTGCTCGCGCACCGACATCTCGTAGGCGATGTTGAGCGCGTTCGTGACGATGGTGACCCCGACGGCGTCGCCTGACGGACGCAAGTGCTCGCTGCGCCCGAGCATCCGCGCCACTTCGCTCGTCGTCGTACCGCCGTTCAGGCCGACGGACTCGCCCGGTGAGATGAGGCGCGCGACCGCGTGGGCGATCGCCACCTTCGCCTCGGCCTGCCTGGCGATCTTGTACTGCAGCGGCAGTTCGTATCCCGAGCCGAGCGCCGACGCGCCCCCGTGCGTGCGCGTGACGAGGCGCTGATCGGCGAGCGTGTTGAGGTCGCGGCGCACCGTCGCGCTCGACACCCCGAGCGCATCGCTCACCTCGGCGATCGACACGTTGCCGCGTTCGCTCACGAGCTCGAGCACGACGTTGAGTCGTTGTTGCTGAGTCATCTGACGCCGTTCGCTAGGTGTAGGGCAAGTTTCGCACATCCGTCCTTGCGCCTGATGATCGATTCTGCTCAACTGGGCTCATATCAATCACTACTGGACCACAACCGGCCAGAAGCCCCGTGACCCGAAGGATGCCGATGTACTCAACTTTCGTCGACGAGGAGATCGCCTCCCAGCCCGACACGTGGCGCACCGCCGCCCGATTGGCCCGGGAGGTCTCCGCCTCTCTCCCCCGTACGGGAGAGCGTGTCGCCGTCGTGGGATGCGGTACGAGCTGGTTCATCGCCATGTCGTACGCCGTTCTGCGCGAGACCGCGGGGCACGGGGTGACCGACGCGTTCGCCGGAAGCGAGTTTCCGCTCACGCGCGACTACGACCGGGTGATCACGATCTCGCGGTCCGGCACGACGACCGAGATCATCGACCTTCTGGGCCGACTCCCCGCGACCCCCACGACACTCATCACGGGTGTCGCCGACTCCCCCGCCGCCGCGCTCGCGAGCGCGGTCGTCTCGCTCCCGTTCGCCGACGAACAGTCCGTCGTGCAGACCCGGTTCGCAACCTCCACGCTCGTGCTCCTGCGCGCGCACCTCGGCGAAGACCTCGAACCCGCGATCGCCGACGCGACGCGGGCACTCGAGGTCGATATCGCCGATCTTCTCGGGGCGAACCAGTGCACGTTCGTCGGCACAGGGTGGGCCGTCGGCCTGACGTTCGAGGCCGCGCTGAAAACGCGGGAGGCCGCCCAGTTCTGGTCCGAGTCCTACCCGGCGATGGACTACCGGCACGGTCCCATCGCGATCGCCGAGCCCGGGCGCCTCGTCTGGAGCTTCGGCTCGGCCCCCGCCGGGCTCGCCGACGACGTCGCGCAGACCGGAGCCCGTTTCGTGAGCCACGATCTCGACCCCCTCGCGGGTCTCATCGTCGCGCAGCGATTCGCCGTCGGTCTCGCGAAGGATCGCGGGCTCGACCCCGACCGGCCGCGCTCATTGACCCGGTCCGTCATCTTGGCGTGAGGGGAACGACCGCGATGCTGGGGATCGATGTCGGCGGAACGACGATCAAGGGCGTGACGCTCACGGAATCGGGAGTGGTCGCGTCCGAGTTCCGGTCGCCCACGCCGTCTCCGGATGACACCGGCGAGCGCGTGATCGAGGCCGTCGTCGAGGTCGCCGAGGCGCTCGGTCACGCGCCGGGCGACCCCGTGGGTCTCGTTGTTCCCGGCATCGTCGACGACGTGCGGGGCATCGCCGTGTGGTCTGCCAACATCGGGTTTCGCGGGGCCCCTCTCCGTGAGCTCGCGTCGCGACGACTCGACGCGCCCGTGGCGTTCGGTCAAGACGTGCGAGCGGGCGCGGTTGCGGAGATGCGCTCCGGCGCGGCCCGCGATGCGACCGGCTCGGTCGCGTTCGTCGCGGTCGGCACCGGTGTCGCCGCCGCGCTGGTCGTCGACGGCCGCATGCTCGTGTCCGACGGGTGGGCCGGGGAGATCGGCCAGACGATCATCTCGAACGGCCCCCACGCCGGCCGTCGGGTGGAAGAGGTGGCGTCGGCATCGGCGACCGCGCGCAGGGCGGGCGAGATCGACGCCCTCGCGGTGGCTCGCCGCGTCTCCGCGGGCGACCCCGCGGCAGGGGCCGTGTGGGCCGACACCGTCGCGGTGCTCGCGGACTCGCTCGCAGCCATCGTCGCCACCATCGCACCCTCGACGATCGTCATCGGGGGTGGTCTCTCGCGCGCGGGAACCCTTCTCCTCGATCCTCTCCGCCGTGAGCTCGGGGGCGCGCTCGGTGCACTGCGCGCACCGACGATCGTCGCCGCGAAGCACGACGATCTCGCGTCGGCGATCGGGGCGAGCTACCTCGCATCCGACCTGCGCGCGTCACTGACATCGGCGCACCGATCGTGACGAACCCCGTGATCCTGGCCGCGGATCGACTCGTCGACGGCACCGGTCGCGACGGCACCGGTCGCGACGCCGCGGGGTGGCTCGCGATCGACGAGGGCCGGATCGTCGAGGTCGGTGTCGGTGAGCCCCCGCGCCGCGCCGACACTCACGTCTCCACGGTGATCCCCGGTCTCATCGACACCCACGTGCACGGCGCGATGGGTGTCGACTTCGCGCGCGTCGGCACCGACCCCGCGCCCGCGATCGATTTCCACGCGCGATCGGGCAGCACCTCGATCGTCGCGTCGCTCGCGACGGCGGTCTGGAACGAGACGCTCGATCGGCTCCGCGAGTTGGCTCCCCTCGTCTCCGGCTCGAGCGTCACTGCTCTCGATCCCGCCGCGCGGCCCCTCGCGGGGCTCCACCTCGAAGGGCCCTTCCTCTCGCACGCGCGCTGTGGCGCGCACGACCCCAGACTCTTGCTCGAGCCGACTCTCGCGCGCGTCGACGAAGCGCTCGATGCGGCGGGCGGAACTCTCACGATGGTCACTCTGGCCCCCGAGATCCCCGGTGCGATGGCGGCGATCTCGCGGCTCGTGGAGGCGGGGGTGACGGTCGCGATCGGCCACACGGATGCCCGCGCCGACACGGTTCGACAGGCGGTCGACCTCGGAGCGACTGTCGTGACCCACCTCTTCAACGGGATGGCTCCCTTGCACCACCGCGAGCCCGGACCCGTCGGGGTGGCTCTCACCACGCCCTCGCTCGTCGTCGAGCTCATCGCCGACGGCCACCATGTCGACGACACCGCGATCGACCTCGTGCGCCGTGCCGCTCCCGATCGTGTCGTCCTCATCTCCGATGCGATGGCGGCTACGGGGCTCGGCGATGGACACTATGACCTCGCGGGATCGGCCGTCACCGTGACCGACGGTGTCGCGATGCTCGCCGACGGGTCGTCCCTCGCGGGGAGCACCGCTCCGGTCGGCCTCGCCGTGCGACGCCTCCTCGACCGCGGGGTGCCCCTCTCCGACGTGGTCGCGGCGACGAGCACGACCCCCGCACGATCGCTGGGGCTGCCGCCCCCCGCGCTCGTGACCGGGGCCCGGGCAGACCTCGTCGCCCTCGACGAGAACACGGTCGCACGCGTGATGAGGGCGGGCTCGTGGCTCGCGTAGTCGTCGTGACCCCCAACCCCGCGATCGACGTGACCTACGTCGTGGCGCAGCAGAAGCTCGGCGAGACCGTGCGGGTGCGCTCGGTCACCCGCAGGGCGGGTGGCAAGGGGATCAACGTCGTGCGCGTTCTGCGCTCACTCGGCGTCGACGCGACAGCGGTGCATCCGCTCGGTGGCCCGAACGGCGAGTGGATGAATCGCGAGCTCGCGAGTGCAGGCATCACGAGCGCATCCGTCGAGGTGGCGGCAGAGACACGGTCGACCGTGGCCGTCGTCGACTCCGACCTCGGCACCCATCCGACCGTGTACACGGAACCGGGAACAGCGCTCGATGCGACCTCGTGGGCGAGAGTGATCGACGCGGTCGAGCGTCACGGCGAGGGGGGCGGCATCGTGGTCATCGCCGGATCATTTCCCCCCGACACCTCCGACGAGCGGGTCGTCTCGCTCGTTTCGGCAGGCAAGCGCACCGGCGCCCGCGTGATCGTCGACACCACGGGGCCGGGCCTGCTGGCCGCAGCGGCGGCGAGAGCGGACATCCTCAAACCGAACGAGAGCGAAGTGCTCGACGCGACCGGCGCCGTGAGTCTCGACGACGGAATCGCGGCGCTCCTCGAGCGCGGCGCCGGCGCGGTCGTCGTCTCGCGCGGGCCGGAGGGCCTCCTCCTCGCGACCGGGCGCGGTGAGCGCGTCGCGCACCCCGCGGTCCCCGGCGTTTCGGGCAACCCGACGGGAGCGGGCGACGCCGCGACGGCCGGCCTCGTGTTCGCCCTCCTCGCGGGAGCATCCGAAGCGGATGCCCTCTTGAGCGCCGCGGTCGTGGGTGCTGCCGCGGTCGAGGCGCCGGCGGCGGGCGAGATCGACCCGGCGTCGCTCCCCGAACTCGCCTCCCGACTCGGAGCGCGGGGCCTCCCGCCCGTCGTCGCGCTCGCCCCCCTCTTCGCTGGCCCCCCTCACTGAACCCCCTTCACTGACCCTCTCGACCGAACCGGAGTGACAACGACCATGTCTCGATCCGCATCCCCGCGCACCGCACTCACCCTCGTCGACGACGCTCGCGCCGCCCGACGGGGGATCGGGGCCTTCAACGTCGTGCTGCTCGAGCACGCCGAAGCGATCGTCTCCGGAGCCGAACGCGCCGACCGCGCCGTCATCCTCCAGATCAGCGAGAACGCGGTCGCCTACCACGGGTCGCTCGAGCCCATCGCCGCGGCGAGTCTCGCCGTCGCCCGCTCGGCCGCGGTTCCCGCGGTCGTGCACCTCGATCACGCCGAAGACGTCGAGCTGGTCTACGCGGCCGTCGAACTGGGTGTGCACAGCGTCATGTTCGACGGGTCACGACTCCCCTTCGCCGAGAACGTTCAGACGACGCGGCGGGTCGTGGACTTCTGCCACGCGCGGGGAGTGGTCGTCGAAGCAGAACTCGGTGAGGTCGGAGGCAAAGACGGCGTGCACGCCCCCGGCGCTCGGACCCTCCCGGCGGAGGCGGTGGCGTTCGTCGCCGACACCGGAGTCGATTCCCTCGCCGTCGCGGTGGGAACCTCACACGCGATGACCGACCGGGTCGCGACCGTCGACCGCGGGCTCATCGCCGACCTCGCCGCGGCCGTGCCGGTTCCCCTCGTGCTCCACGGGTCGTCGGGGCTCAGCGACGACGAACTCGTGGCGAGCGTGCGCTCAGGCATGACCAAGATCAACATCTCGACCCACCTCAACGGCCTCTTCACCGCGGCCGTGCGCGATGCTCTCGCAGCCGACACGGGAATGGTGGATGCACGCAAATACGTGCGGCCCGCGCGCGAGGCCATGGCGG
Organism: Marisediminicola sp. LYQ85; assembly: GCF_046600695.1. Taxonomy (NCBI): domain Bacteria; kingdom Bacillati; phylum Actinomycetota; class Actinomycetes; order Micrococcales; family Microbacteriaceae; genus Marisediminicola; species Marisediminicola sp. LYQ85. Next base: position 779,751 of record NZ_JBKIWO010000002.1, on the reverse strand, counting down.
CAGAGGTCGAGCGTCTGCTGCGCCTGCTCGCTCCGTGACCCCCGACACCGGTGTCGCCCCCGCTGTCGCCGTCGCCTCGCTCCGCTCCGCGATCCTGGCCGACGGTGCCACGGATGCGAGGGATGCCAGGGGCCCGAAGGATGCCGCGGCTCGCGTCGCCGCCGTCACCGCGGATCTCTGCATCCGCGACCTCCACGCGGTGTTCCTCGCAGCGAGAGCGGACGCGCTGCGGCGGCATCTCTCCCTCGGCATACCGCACCACGTGACCGACGCGACGCTCGCCGACATCCCGAGCAAGATCACTGCCTACGGCACCTCCGTCGACCGACCGTGGCTCGTCGGGTTGATGCGTGCCGACGTTCTGGGCATCGGCCGACTGCAGTTCGAACGCGTCGCGGCAGACGAGGGCCGCGGAATCCACATTCCCGAGGGCGGTCCGCTGACACCGGCCGACGTCGACGCGTCCCTGGCAGCGGCACGTGATCTGCTCGGTCACGCGCCGCTCGTCTGCACGTCGTGGGTGTTCGACCCGACGCTGCGTGCGCTGCCTCCGACGAGCAACATCCGGGGGTTCGTGGGTCGCTTCGACGTGGATGACGCGGTCGCCTCGGAGTCTGCCGACCACTCCGTGGCCCGGTTCGTGTTCCGACGGCCCCTCGCCGACGTGCTCGACCCGACGAGCGTCACCCCCGCGACGCGCGTCGAACGCATCGTCGCGGAGCACCTCCGCGGTGGCCTCCACTGGTCGGAGCCCCGGGCGACTCTGCGGCAGTGACCTGCTCGTCGACGCCGTGATCCCTCCTCCGGAATGATGGCTCGCTCTGTTAGCCTGAAACCCTGACCGGCTTCGTGGCCGGGGTGGTCGATAGGCGCCCTCGGTGCCGTCGGTCCGAGGCTGGAAACCTTCGGCATCCTGTTGCTCTCGGAGGTTTCCCGTGTCTGCACCCACTCGCACCACCAATCGCTGGCTCGCCCTCGCGGTTCTCTCGCTCACCCAACTCGTCGTCGTGCTCGACGGCACCATCGTCAACATCGCGCTGCCGCAAGCGCAGCTCGAGCTCGGCCTCAGTGACGTCGAGCGGCAGTGGGTCGTCACGGCGTACGCGCTCGCTTTCGGCGCGCTGCTGCTGCTCGGCGGTCGCGTCGCCGACTACTGGGGCCGCAAGCGCACGTATCTCGTGGGCATGATCGGCTTCGGCGCGGCATCCGCGTTCGGCGGCTTCGCCCAGAGCGGCGGCGAACTGATCGTGGCTCGCGGCCTGCAGGGCATCTTTGCAGCGCTCCTCGCGCCCGCCGCCCTCGCACTGCTGACGGTGACGTTCCCGTCGGGCAAGGATCGCAACACCGCGTTCGCGGTATTCGGCACCATTGCGGGCACCGGTGCAGCCATCGGGCTGCTTCTCGGAGGCGCGCTCACCGAGTTCGCCGACTGGCGCTGGTGCCTGTGGGTCAACGTCGTGTTCGTCATCGTCGGTCTCATCGGCGGGCTGCTCTACCTCGCCGAGAGCAAGGCCGACGGCGACAACCGATACGACGTCGTCGGCGCGATCACCGTCACACTCGGCCTCGGATCACTCGTCTACGGCTTCAGCCTCGCCGAGAACGGGTGGGGCTCGGCGAACACCATCGGGTTCCTCGCCCTCGGCGCCGGGCTCCTCGTGCTCTTCGTCTGGATCGAGGCACGGGTGGCTCAGCCGCTCCTCCCCCTGCGCGTCGTGACGAACCGCGTGCGCGGCGGCGCCTTCCTCATCCAGGCCGTCGTGGGCGCCGTGATGATCGGGGCGATGCTCTACCTGACGTTCCACCTGCAGATCGTGCTCGGCATGGCGCCGTTCCAATCCGGGCTCGCGACCCTCCCGCTGACACTCTCGATCATGGTCACGGCGCCCTTCGCCACGAAGCTGCTCCCGGTGGTCGGACCCCGCCCGCTCCTGATCGGAGGCCCGCTTCTGGTCGCGGCGGCCCTCGTCTACCTCAGCTTCATCACCGCGGGCGGCGACTACTTCGTGCAGGTGCTTCCGGCGCTCATCCTCATGGGTTTCGGCATGGGTTTCGTGTTCGTGCCCCTGCAGAACCTGGCCCTCAGCGGGGTGGAGCCCCGCGACGCCGGAGCAGCGTCGGCGACAGCGAACTCCGCCCTGCAGATCGGTGGCTCGATCGGCCTGTCGATCTTCACCGCGATCTACGCGGCGACAGCCGGACCGACCGACGGCCTGCAGGGAGCACCCCTCTTCGAAGCCTTCGCGAGTGGGTACTCCGCGGCGTTCCTCGCGGCCGCCGTGAGCATGGTCGTCGCCTCGATCATCGCGACCGCGCTCATCCGCGGGCCGAAAGACCGGTTGCTGCCACAGGGCGACGCGCCTGTCGCCGTGCACGCGGGCTGACGCTACCGGGCTGCTGACCGGCGCTCCCCACTGCGATCAGGGGGCGTCGGCCGTGCCGATCTCGATGAGGATGCCGGAGACGACGAGGAGGCACGCTGTGGCCGCCATCCCCAGCAGCGGCACCCACCAACTGAGCCGCCCCCGCCACCACCGGACGATCGACACCACGAGAGCGATGACGAAGAAGACGATGCCCCCTCCGAGCACGAGCTCGTTCGCGAGGGTTCCGAGAGCGTAGTCGCACGGGTCGTCATCGCCGTAACACGCGCCGTACGACATGCTCATGAGCGCTGACCCGAGCACCACGAGCCACGCGAACAGGCCCTGAAGCACGAGGAGGACGGCCGCCGCCGCCACGTCACCCCAGCGCGGTTCAGAAGGCGACCCGGGGTCGCCGTGGTGTGAAGAGACCACAGTTCACCTCTCGCATGCCCAATGCGACGCGCCCGTTGCGCGTCGGCCACCAGCATCACACGCGCGCGTCATCGATCGTCACCGTGACGAGGGGATTGCCTCGTCGCCGATGTGCGACTTCGACTACTGGTGCTATTCGCGTCGACTACTGAGAAATCACGCCGAGCGAATTCAGTAGATACCGCGCGCGGCTTCTGCCCTAGGTTCAAGAAGTCAGCGTGCTCAGGGGGGGACGCCGACACCGAGGAGTTCGGGGGACTCCGCCGTCGTCGTGACATTCGTGTTGCTGTGCTCGTGGTCGTCTGCCGATTCATTGACGAGCCAGAAACAGACCCGAGTTGCTAACCACGCTGCACCGCCACGTTCCGAGGCCCGACCGTTCGGTCGCGAGCCGCGGTTTCGGCGTGCTCGTGACCGTGACCGTCGCGTCGCTTCTCGCGGGCGTGTGGGGATGGGGCCTCGGCCCGACCGCAGCCGAAGCGGCCGCTCCCGCGTCATCTTCCGTGTCGTCGACCGCGTCATCGACCGCGCCGGCGTCGGACTCTTCGCCCGCCGCTACCGCCGAGAACCGAGTCGGCATCCTCGCCGCCGGAGTGCCGGAGGCGCCCCGCGAAGTGTGGGTCGAGACCTTCGAACAGGGGCTCGGCAACTCGGCGTCGGGAATCGCCACCTACGCGTCGAGTCGCTACACCGGCTCGACCGGATGGCGGAACGGCCCCAACTGCACGGGCGTCCTCGTGAACTTCGTGGCGCCCTATCCGAACGCGGCGTTCTGCCCGACCCAGACGTTCTTCCCCGTGCAATCGACCCTCGCCGCACGGGAGACTCGACGCATGGCCGATGTCCTCGGCCAAGTGGAGGCGGGAGTCGCCGGTTCGACCGCGGCGGGCTCCCCCGCGAACGGCTCCACGGCCGGAGCGTCGGGAACACAGGCCAATCACGCACTCACGAACGATCCCTACGCCGCAGTCGCGGGCGGAACGGTCGTCGCGCAATCCGCCGCCGGAATCGGCGTGAGCGCGCCCGCCTCGCGGTATTACGCCGTGAGGATGAACGCGGCCGGCGCGCAGTGCGGCACCAACAACGCGTCCCTCGCCCTCAACCTGGTGGCGGGCGGGGCGACGCTCCTGAACGGTTTCGCGACTCCCGTGGTGCCGTGTGCGGCGACCGGAAGCGTCTTCTACACGTCGCCTCCGCAGGCGGCGAACCTGCTCCGTGACCCGGCTCTCTCGGCCTCCGTTCGCGCGGCGACCTACACGGGCACGAACTCCGCGCTGCTCACGCCCGCTCAGGTCGCCGGCGCCCAGGTGCAGCTCCTCAACTCGGTGACGGGCGCGGGCAGCGCCTTCGGTGTCGACAACATCCGCGTGCTCGACGTGACGCCGGCCCTCGACGTCGCGTTCGATGAGGCGACCGCGACCGTTCCCACGACTCTCACCTACACGATCACCAACTCGAGCGACCTCATCGCCAAGAACGACTGGGGCTTCTCCACGGCACTGCCGTCGGGATTCGTCGTCGCCCCGACACCCGGCGTGGCGGGATCGTGCGTCAACTCCGCGGGAGCCGCTTTCACCGTGACCGCCGCGGCGGGGTCATCGGCGGTCACGGTGGCGGGTGGAGACCTCGCCGCGGGGTCCGCCTCGTGCACCGTCACGCTCGACGTCGTGGCCTCCGCTGCGGGCACCTACACGAGCGGAACGGTCACGGCGTCGGGCCTCGTCGTCTCGCCCCCCGCATCGGTCACGGTCGCGCCGGCCACGACCATCACGCTGCGCAAGAACCTCCCGGTGCGCACGGCTGCGGGCGACCAGTTCACCCTCTCGCTGCGATCGGGAACGACGGTGCTCGCGTCGGCCACGACGACCGGAACCGCGACGGGCATCCAGGCCGCACAGATCAGTCGCTACGTCGTGCAGCCCGGCTCGGTCTACACGATCCATGAAGCGCAATCGGTCGGCGCGGGCCTCGGATACGCGAACGGCTACGAGTGCACGAGGGCAGACACGGTGATCGCCTCGGGCTCGGGAGCCTCCGGCTCGATCACCATTCCCAACGAGGTGGGTGCCGAGGTCGTGTGCACCTTCACCAACACCGCACAGGCCCCTCGCCTCTTCTGCGACACCAACCACTTCTACTCCCTGACCCTCGCGGGCGCACTCCAGCAGGGCGACATCGTCTCGGGGGCAACGGCGACGGTCGGCACCTGGCCTGTCACGTCGTCGGCGAACGCCCTCGGTATCGGCGCCGGGGGGACGATCGCCTACGCGGTCGATCGCGCAGCCAACGGAACCGGCGTCAACTCCATCCTCAAGATGACTCCGGACGGGGGCTTCCAGACGATCGCGAACAGCTCATACGCGACCGTCGCGAACGGCGGCCCCATCTCGGGCAGTATCGTCGCCGGCGCGGTCGACCTCGCGGGCGGACGCTACCTCTTCGGCAGCTTCATCGACTCGCGCTTCTACGTCTGGAGCTTCACGGAGGCGAACCCCGTCGCGTCACGCTTCGCCTTCGTCGGCTCGTTCGCCACGGGAGCCGCGCCCAACGGCAACGGCGACATGGCGTTCGACGCTCGGGGCAACCTCTACGTCGTCGGCGCGGGCACGGTCAACGGGGTGAGCGGTGCGGCGATCTACACGGTCACGGCCGAGACGCTCGCCGCGGCATCCGGCGGCACCCTCGCAGTGAACACGTCGATCGCGAGGGCGATCACGGGAACGGATGTGGCGTTCGCCAACGTCAACGGAATCGCGTTCTCCCCGCGGGGGACCGTCTATCTCGCGAACGCCGGAAGCGCCTACGAGTTCGACGCGACCACGTGGACCCGGGTGAGCGGCACTCCCCGCGTGCTCGTCGACTCCGTCGACCTCGCGGGGTGCTCGTCGCCCGCGACGGTCACCCTGCAGAAGAACGTGGTCGGCCGTCAGGTCGCCGCGGACCAGTTCCAGCTCACGGCATCGGTCGGATCGCCCGCGACACCGATCGCCACCGCGACGACGACCGGGGCCGCTGCCGGAAGACAGGCGGCGCAAGTCGGACCGTTTCCCGTTCCGATCGGGACCACCGTGACGATCTCCGAGGCGATGGCGGCGGGCTCCACGTCGCCCATCAGTGTGTACACGACGATCTACGAGTGCTGGGCCGACGGAGTGCGATTGAGCACGGGCACGACGACGACCGGAACCGTCACCCTGCCCAACAGGCTCAGCGTCAACGTCAACTGCACCTACTTCAACTCGCCTCGACCGGCGTCGACGGTGCGGATCACGAAGACCATCCAAGAGTTCTCGGGGCTCACGCGACCCGGCGCGGACTGGACGGTGGGCACGTCGGCGACCGCGACAGTCGGCACGGCGACGGTGCTCCCGAGTGAGGCGCCGAGACAGCAGACGAACGCCGCGGGCCAGGCCACCTGGTCGGTGCTCTTCGGATCCGAAGCGGCACGCGCGACCGTCACGGTCTCGGAGGTGCAGCAGACGGGCTTCGCTTTCGTGAGCGGCTCGTGCACGGTCAACGGCACCGCCCGTGCGGTCACCTTCACGCAATCGGGCACCCTCGTGAGCGCGAGCCTCACCGGCATCGCATCGGCGTCGGCGGTCGAGTGCACTTTCGTGAACCGGCCGACGAGCTCGCTCACCCTCGTCAAGAGTGTGGCCTTCGGCTCCGCTCTGCCCTCGGACTGGACGCTCACGGCGACCGGTCCGACCGGGGCCCTCCCCGGACCGTCGGGCCGATCCGGAACCGCCGCGGCGTCCGGCGTGCCGGTGACGCCCGGCGCGACCTACCGACTCTCGGAGTCCGGCGGCCCGCTCACCTACGTGCAGACCGGGTCGTGGCAGTGCCGCACCGCCACGGGCGGCACCGTCGCCGTGTCGGCTGCCGGAGACATCACCCCGCCCGCGGGGGCCACGGTGACCTGCACGGTCACGAACTCCACGGCCTCCATCACGCTCGTGAAGCAGGTGGTGCAGCCGCGCACCGGATTCCAGGTGTCGGACTGGCGCCTCACCGCGACCCCCGGGCCCGTCTCGGGAGGAACGCTCCCGACCGAGAATCGGATCGGGGCGGAGTACTCCGCATCGGGCAACCCGTCGAACACCTTCGAGGTGCGGCCCGGGCACAACTACACGCTCACGGAGGCCGCGACGGATCCGACCCGTCGGATCGCCTACCAAGAACTTCGTCTCGAGCGCCTGACCGGGTCGACGTGGACCACGGTCACCTCGCGGACCATCACCGCTCCCGCGGCGGGACAGACGGCGGTCTACCGCTTCGTCAATGCCCCCGTGGCGCCCACGACACTGCCCCTCACCGGCGGTGCGAGTGCCGACGCGTATCTCATCGGGGGTGGAGTGGTGCTCACCGCAGCACTCGGCCTCGTCTGGTGGCACTCGCGTCGAAGGATGCGAGGCGCCTTCCGGTGACACGCACCCGCCTCTTCATAACGACTTTCCATAACCACAAATTGATCAGCACTTCCTCATCACAACCAAGGAGAAAAACCATGTCCAGCACCATCATTCGGCGGGTCTCCGCTGCAGTCGGCGTTCTCGCGCTGAGTGCTGCGGCGGCGTTCGTCGCCATCGCACCGGCACAGGCGGTGACCCTGCCGGGTAACATCAACCCGGCGATCGACCGCACTCTCACCATCCACAAGTTCGCACTCGGCCCCGAGAACGGTCAGCAGATCGGAACCGGTCAGGAGATCTCCGTTCCGGGCACCCCGCTCGCGGGCGCGACCTTCACCGCGGCGCTCGTTCAGGGTGTCGACCTCACGACGCCGGAGGGGTGGACCCAGGTCTCGAACCTGACCCCGCAGAGCGCGGCGACGCGAGTCACTCTCGACGACACCTACACGGCGACCACCGGGACCGACGGAGTGGCCGAATTCGAAGACGGCGCCTCACTGCCGATCGGTCTCTACCTCGTGACGGAAACCGTGCTGCCCGAGGGTGCCACGAACCCGGCGGCGCCCTTCCTCGTGACTCTGCCGTTCCCCACGGGCCCGACGGGCGCGCCCGCGAACCAGTGGATCTACGACGTCCACGTCTACCCCAAGAACGCGGTCACCGACCTCACGAAGACGCGCGTGCCGGCACTGCCGAACACCGTCGAGGCACGGAACCCCGACCTCATCCGCTGGGCGATCACGTCGGACATTCCTACACTCGCGGCAGGAGACACCCTAAGCACGTTCTCGCTCACCGATGCACTGCCTGATGAGCTGGAATACCTGCCGACCGGACCGGCCGGAGTCGCCCCCACGAGCGTCACCGTGCGCAACGCCGCCAATCTGCCGCAGTCGTTCGTCGACGGCACCGATTACACGCTCGCGTATGACGCGGACTCTCAGAACGTGACGGTCACCTTCACCCCGGCGGGCCTCACGCGCTTGACAGGGTTGCAGGGAGGCGAGGTCACGCTCACCGTGCTCAGCCGCGCGCTGACGATCCCGTCCAACGGCATCATCACGAACTCGGCGACGAGCATCGTGAACGACGCGACCGAGACGGTCACCGGCAGCACGCCGATCGGTCAGCTCACCGTGTTCGCCTACCAGGGCCAGGGGGCCAACCGCACGCCACTCGCCGGTGCGGTCTACCAGGTCTTCCTCAACCAGAACGATGCGACACTCGGCCAGAACCCCGTGTCGATCGACGGCATCCAGAACTGGACGACGGGCGCCGACGGCTACGTGGAGATCCCGATCATCACGCCCGGCAACTACTACGTCCGCGAGATCACTCCGCCCGCGGGATTCCAGTTGCCTCTGCCCGCACAGGTGCAGACCCAGGTCGTGGCCGGCCCGAGCTCGGTCGTCGACCCGGTGCAGAACTACGTGCAGTTCGCGCACGACCAGGTTCCGGCCTTCGCTCTGCCCCTCACGGGTGGAGACGGAGCGCTGTGGTTCAGCCTCGGTGGCGGAGCGCTCCTCGCGCTCGCCCTCGGTTCGGCGATGGTCGCGTCGCGTCGCCGCGCAGCCCTGGCACACGAGGCTGCGTGATCGAGCACCGTGCTCGAGGTGAAGGCGGGGCGCCCCCCGGGTGCTCCGCCTTCGCCCGTGGTGTCGAGGCGAGACATCCGACGGCGATCGCGCTGGCGGTTGTCGGTCGTCGCCCTCGCGATCGCGACGCTCATCCTCGCGGGGGTGGGGCTCTTGCTCTACCCCGCGATCGCGGCGTGGTTCAGTTCGGTCGAGCAGTCCCGCGAGATCGACAGCCTCACCGAGGGCATCACCGACCTCGGCGCCGAGACCCTGCGCGAGCGCGTCGCCGAAGCTCGCGACTACAACCAGAACCTCAGCGGCGCGGGTGCGGCCGTCGCCGCCAACGAGCGGCTCCCCCTCGCCAACGATCCCCAGGGGGAGGATGAGGAGCAGTACGGATCCCTGCTCCGCGGAGACAGCGAGGGCCTCATGGCCCGCGTGAAGATCCCGGCGATCGGCGTCGACCTGCCGATCTACCACGGCACGAGCGAGGCAGTGCTCGAGCGAGGTGTCGGCCACCTCGAGGGCACCGCACTTCCCGTCGGCGGGCCGTCGACACACTCCGTGCTCACCGCACACCGGGGGCTCGCGACATCCGAACTCTTCAGCAACCTCGATCGAGTCGACGTCGGGGACACCTTCACGATCGAGGTCTTCGGAGAGGTGCTCGCCTACCAGGTGAGGGAGACCCTCGTCGTCGAACCCGAAGACACCGAGAGCCTGCTCGTGCAGCCGGGCAAAGACCTCATGACCCTCGTCACGTGCACGCCCCTCGGAATCAACAGCCACCGCATCCTCGTCACGGCCGAACGCATTCGGCCGACCCCGCAGGCCGACCTCGACGCGGCGGGCGACTCGCCCGATGTGCCCGGCTTTCCGTGGTGGATGTTCGGCGCCGGAGGGGCCATCCTCGTGGCGGGCACCTACGTCTGGATCTCCGGGCGACCGCCGCGCGTGACGCCGACAGCGGCAACGGAGCCCGCGGAACCCATCCTCTCTACACGCTCGCCCGAATCGCTTCCACCGGCGTGACCCGGAATCCGCTCCGTGTCGGCGCGACCGAGGCGAGAGTGGTCACGACGACCGTCGCGACCACGATGAGAAGAAGGGGCACAGGCGGAACAGCCGGCCACACGAAGGTGGACACCGGGCTCGTGTCGGTGATGTCGACGCGAACACTGCCGAGCAGCGACTGCGCCCCCGCCCACCCGTAGAACGTGCCGAGGGCGAGGCCCGAGACGACGCCGGCGGCCGTCACGTGCAGCGCCTCCCACGAGATCATGCGCGAGACACCTCGCGCGCTGAGCCCGAGGGTGCGCAGCAAGCCGAGCTCGGCGCGTCGTTCGGCGACGCTCAGGGCCAGGAGGTTGGCGACCCCCACCCCCGCCACGATGCCGGTCACCGCCACGAGACTCACCATCGTGATGGTGAACGTGTCGAGGGTCGCGGCCATCTCCGGGGGGAGGGTGCCCCCTCCGGTCGCGGTGAGCACGGCCCGCGTCGACTCCGCCCCCACGACGAACATCGTCACGAGGGTCACCCCGATCGTGATGCCCACGGCGGCGCGCGAGGAGCGCTCGGGGTAGCGCCGATAGTTCTGCACAGCCAGTCTCCCCGGTGCGGATGCGCCCGCGGTCGCTCCCGCGAGACGAAGCAGCGGGGGCATCACGAGCGGTGCGGCGAGCGCGATGCCGACGAACGAGACAAGGCCGCCGAAGAACGCGAGGACGACGCCGACGGGCGAGCTGAGACCGACGACGATTCCGCCGGCGATGCCGAGAGACCCGATGACGAGGAGCGCGATGGCGACCGCGTGTCGTCCGCGGCGGGCGGAGATCTGCTCGGTCGACGCCTCGACCGAGCCGCCGAGCGCCTGCATGGGCGACACCGTGAGAACGCGGCGCGACCCGATGTGGGCAGCCGCCCACGTCGTCAGCACGACAGCCGCCGGGGGCGCGAGAAGCGAGACGTCGAGCCATCGGAGTTCGACGGCGGGCAGTCCGACGAGCCGCGGGAGCAGGCTCACGGCAGCCGCCGCGACAGCGGCTCCGACGACGGCGCCCACCGCGCCTCCCAGGGCTCCGACACGCAGGCCCAGCATCGACACGACCGAGCGCTGGCGTCGCGCACTCGACCCGAGCACCCTCTGGAGGGCGATGTCGCGGGCTCTCCCCGCGACGATCGCGGAGAAGGTGTTCGTCGTGACGATTCCCGCGGAGAACATCGCGACCCCGATGAGAAGCGACGACAGAATGCTCGTGACCATCGCGAGGGTCTGCGTGCCGCCGACGTAGGGGTCTGCCGCGAGAAGCGCACCGATGTACTGGGTCGCGACGAGCAGCACCACTCCGTAGCCGCTCGAGATCGCGGCGACGAGGATGCTCGGGATCACCCCTCTCTCCCGCCACCACGCTGCGGCGTTCCGCGCGGTCATGACGGGGACTGCTCGGTCTCGTCGGGATGCGCGGGGGTCCACCCGAGCCATCCGGTGGGCGTCTGGCCGACCGCCCACTCTCCGCACGCGAACACGGTGTCCATCGCGAACACGTCGGGGGCGTCGTCGACGCTCATGGTGGGCGATGACTGGCGCGGAACCTCCGCGCACAGCTCGGGGTCGAGCTCGAGGCCGCTCGACAGGAGGATCGTCGCATCGGCCGCCCTCGTCGACTGCGCGACGCGGATGTCGGTGGCATCACGAGGCACCCAGGGTGCGTCGCCGTCCCACTCCGCGTTCAGGGCAGGCGCGTCGGCGTACTCCGACGAGGCCTCCCGGTAGACGACCTCATCGAAGGCCGAGCATCCGGAGAGCGTGAGAACGACGGGCACGGTGAGAACGAGGCTGGCGAGGGCGATTCGATTGGATTTCATATCTCCATGGTGGATTCCGGGAGCCCGGGAAGCATCCGCCGGCAGGGTGGCGGGCGTCGCCCGTGAGGATGACGTGGGAGAGACGAAAAAAGACCCCGCGGATGATCTCGCGGGGTCTTGTCTCGGTGGTGCGCCCGGAGGGAGGTGAGCCCTGAAGCGCGACTGAAGGCGAAGGGCGACCTGCACGAGAAGCCCGGACGTTCGGTCACTCGCGACCACCGGGGTGCGTTCAGGCTGTGCCTGATGGCTTACGGGCGTGGAGGCTTGTTATCCCGTGGTTTATGCGACCTTCTAGATCGGCATCCGTTTGATCTCATGGCGCCGACCCGATGTTGGGTGGTCGTCTACATTCGTTGCGGCCAGCGCTCCCAGAAGTCGGAGCTTGTCGTGACTCGACGTTCCGGCGACGGCCTGGTAGACGATGAGCTGCTGTCCGGGTGAGCCGCGAACGTCGAACGCGTTGAACCCGAGAACCAGATCACCAACGGCCCGATGATGGAAGGCCTTCGCCTCGCTGGTCTTGCCACGCACACTGTGCCGACCCCACAGCAGGCGGAATTCCGCGCTGGCTGCCTGCATCTCTGCGACCAGCGCGGCGGCGTTCTCATGGCTTCTCGGGTGGCCGAAGGCGAGTCGAAGATTCGCCACGCAGGCCTCGGAGGCCCGCGCCCAGTCCGCGAAGAAATCCCGACCGGCGGGATCGGTGAACGTCATCCGCACGATGTTGTCCACACGCGCGAAGTCGGAGTACAGGGCTGCAGCGATGTCGTTGTGGGCGAGGATGTCGAGCTGCCTGTTGATGATCAGCGCGGGAGTGTGGGCCCAGGATGCCAGGAGGCCCCACAGGGATGGGTCTAGGGAGTCGCGCACGGGCTGACGCTCGGCGGGGGCCAGATCGGCCAGTCGGAAGACGTGTTCGCTGAGGTCCGCGTCGAGATTTAATGCGCCGGCAATGGCGTTCAACACCGAGGGCGACGGATTCCGCTCCCTGCCCTGCTCGAGGCGCGCGTAGTAGTCGACGCTCACTCCCGCAAGCATCGCGACCTCCTCGCGGCGGAGGCCCGACACTCGCCGCCCGGGGCGAGAGGTCAGCCCGACATCGTCGGGCGTGACGTGTCCCCGCCGCGACGCAAGAAAGATGCCCAGTTCGGTGCTGCCCATTCTTCGACCGTAGCTGCCCAATTGGTCACAAGACAGGGCGCAGTGCACCCCGGCATATCGCGGCCTGTTCCCGGATCCGCTGCGCGGCGACGCTGGATGATGCCGGCGAACCCGCCGACGTGGACCTTGCAGTTTGGACGCCTCATGACCTCCCCATTCACCCCGGAGCTTCTCCGGGCCATCACCCATCAGCACACTGACCGACAGCAACCGCTCCTGTTCGGCGATGCCCGAATCGTCACGGGAGACTCCCTCATCGGTGACTTCGCCCGGGCAGACGTGCTGCTCGGCGGATCGCGGGTTGTCGGAATCGGGCCCGGTCTTCTCAGCGCGGCGGACGATGATGGCGCGATCGTGATCGACTGCGACGGTTACGTCCTCGTGCCCGCCGCGATCGACGCGGCACAGCGGGCGGGACTCCGGGACGACGGTTTTCGTAGCCCCTTCGCGATCGCGCCCGGTAACCCCGCCACATTCGCGCTCATCCCCGCGCTTTCTGACGAGACCAGCGCCGACACCGCACTGCGTCTACTTGATGCGCAGTGCCCTGTGCCGGTTCTCGTGGTCGACGGTGTCGTCACCCGCTGGGACGGCTCGGCCGTTGGCGGATCCGTTGGCGGATCCGTTGAGGGAACGAACGCCCGCGACGCCGAGATCGATCCGCAGCGGCTCGGCACATGGATCGACGAGAACGACTTCGTGCACCAGCACCTGACCGGCGATGGCCGGTATGACGAGACTCGAGGTGGGCGCGAGCATGCCTACCAGGGCGACTTCTGGATCACGGGCACTCGGATCGATTACCGCGACGACCTCGGCTTCTGGGCCTTCGGAGAGTTCGTCGATGGCGTCCTGCAGCACGCGGGCTACACCTTCCGTCGCGCCACCGCCCCCACATCCCCCGCGAAGGAAGGACACTGACGTGCCCACCACCCACCACCACACCCTCGACGACGTCACCCAGGCGCACCTGCACGCTCGCCCCATCCTGTTGTCGGGCGGAGCCGTCGTCACGATGGATCCGGACGTGCCCGATATGGACTCCGGCGACGTGCTCATCATCGGGACCCGGATAGTCGCTGTCGGTGCCGATCTGCGTTCCGACCGCGAACACGGAGCTGTCGCAGCATCCGCCCTAGTCATCGACACACGAGGTTCCATCGTGAGCCCGGGCTTCGTCGACACTCACCGGCACGCATGGGAAAGCCAACTGCGTCGCAGCATCCCCGATGTGAATGACCTCGGTGACTATGTCACGTCCACACTCGCGGGCATCGCCCCGAGCTACACACCACACGACATGTACGTCGGCACACGCCTCGCGGCGCTCACCGCGCTGGACTCCGGCATCACCAGCATGCTGGACTTCTCGCACAACTCTCGTACTACAGCGCACTCGGATGCGGCCATCTCTGCCCTCATCGACACCGGAATCCGCGGCATTCACGCGTCAATGGGCCCGCACTTCGGGGAATGGGATCACCAGTGGCCGGCCGACCTGGAACGGATGGTCGATGCGTTCCAGGGCGCGAACAACGGGCTGGTGAGCGTTCGTCTGGCTGCGCTGTCGACCGACGAGATTGCGGGCCCGGCGATTGCCTACGGCCCCGGTCTCGCCGCCCTCGCCCGTGACCTCGGGATATGGACGAGCATCGACGCGGTTTTCGGCGTCCCCTCGTCGGAGGCGATCGTGCGCTGGGCGGAAGAGGGCATCCTCGACCCCACCCTGACCCTCGTCCACTCCACCGGTCTCACGCCTGATGCGTGGGCAGCGATGGGTCATGCTGGCGTATCGGTGTCGCTCGCCCCCACATCCGATGCCCAGATTGGCCTCGAAACCGCGATTCCCGCGGTCGACGAGGCGCTCGCAGCCGGAATCCGCCCCGCCCTCAGCATCGACGTGGAAGTTGCCCTGGCCAGCGACATGTTCACCCAGATGAGAACCCTGCACGCGATCCAACGCATGCGCGCCACGAACGGCGCGTATGGCAGCACTCGCCTGCCGAGCCGCATCACCACCCGGGATGTGCTCGACTTCGCGACGCTTCAGGGCGCGAAGGCCAACGCCCTCGACCATGTAACCGGGTCGGTGACCCCGGGCAAGGACGCGGACATCCTCATCGTGCGCGCCAACGACATCAACAACATGCCCCTCAACGACGCGGTCGGCACGCTCGTGCTGGGAACCGACCCGCGAAACATCGACACCGTTCTCGTCGCGGGAAACCCCCGCAAGTGGGATGGAGCGCTGGTCGGTGACGACATCGACGAGCTCCGCGACGTCGTCATACGGTCTCGTGACGACATCACCCGCCGGGCGGCCGGGCAGTGAACCCCTTCGCCGGACTCTGGGTCACCGCCGACGGAAATATCCGGCAACGGCTGCTACCCGATGGCCGCTACTCCGAGGCGCGCGGCAGCCGGGAAGCCGCGTACACCGGCGATTACCGGGTCGAGGGCACGATGATCTACTACCGCGACGACACTGGCTTCTCGGCCGACGGGGAGTTTCGCGACGATGTGCTGTTCCATGCGGGGATGGTGATGTTCCGCCAGTCACCTCGAACCCAGGGCGGCGAGGACGACATCGTCGACCACTGAGACGAAGAACGCCCGCTCGACGGGGGCTGGGTGGGTGTGCAGGCGGTGTGTGCTCATGGCCGGTATCACCTCGGCCAGAGTGGGGATGCTGGCGACGAACGCCGGGGCAACCTCCCCGGTGTCAATCGCGCGGAACAGTAGGCGCCGGTAGACCTCGACATAGGGTTCGGTGATCTCGGATCGAATGACGCCGGCAAGCCGCTCCGACGTGCGCGTGGCCGAGGCGAGCCCGGCGAAGATCGCCAACCGCCTGTCCGGCCCGCCGAGCCACGGAGAATCGACAACCGCCAGGAGGTTCGATCGGAGAGAACCGAGATCCGGGAGAGCTTCGACTTCGGGGGGTTGCCCGGCAGAACGGATAGCGGCTAGGACGAGTTCTTCCTTCGTCGGCCATCTCCGGTACAGCGTCGTCTTGGCCCTGCCTGTACGAGCGGCGACCTCATCCACGGTGAGACGTTCGTAGTCACGTTCCGCCAGCAGCTCGAGAGCACTCGCCAGGATCGAGGTGTCTCCGGAGTGGTCGAATGGTCGGCCGCTCCCTCGACCTTGAGCGTCGGGTCGAGCTGTGCTGGGTGTCTTCACCTCACGAGAGTATGTCATCTCCCGCTATTACGATACGACTCAGTAGCGTAATGTGCTGCACGTGCCGCACGGCACCCGTCGACAGGAGAAGAAGTGGACATCACAGACTCAGTGGTTGTGATCACGGGAGCGTCATCCGGTATCGGAGCCGCCACCGCACGAGCCGCATCGCGGGCGGGGGCACGTGTTGTCCTCGCTGCCCGACGAGAGGACCGCATCTCGGCGCTGGCGAGTGAGCTGGACCGGGCCGTCGCAGTGCGATGCGACGTCACCGACCAGGTACAGGTTCAATCGCTCGTGCGCGCGACTCTCGACGCCTTCGAACGCATCGACGTGCTCGTGAACAATGCTGGCCAAGGCCTGCAGGCCAGGACGGAACAGGTGGCGCTGGATGACTTTCGCGCATTGCTCGAACTGAATCTCGTTGCGCCGCTCGCAATGATGCAAGCCGTGCTCCCGGCGATGCGGCACCAGCACTCCGGGAGAATTATCAACGTCAGCTCAGGGACGACCTTCGCGGACATCCCCGGCACCGGCGCGTACGTCGCCACCAAGATCGCTCTCGAACGCCTTTCGGCGATCAGTCGCCGTGAGCTCGACGGGTCAGGAATCACCGTGTCCACCCTGATCCCCTTCGCCACTAGTACTGAGTTCCTCGCCTCCATCCGGGCGGGTCGAGCCGACGCCGAGGAGATGACAGCGGGCGCCGACTTCGACTCACCGGAACAGGTTGCGGACGCGATCCTCCGCCTGATCAGGACCGGCGAAGCCCGCATGGACCTGGTGCCCGCAGAGTACGGCGGCACCCGGTAGGCAGTCATCCAACGACGCTTACCGCACGGTCCCTGCGGCTCGACATACTCGCGGCCGGCACAGCAGGCTTCCAGCGGCTCCACTGCTCATGAATGAGGAGCAAGCGAAAACACGTGTGGGGCTTCCGTGGGACTCGACCCCTTCGAACAACGAAAAACCCCGTGAACACGAAGTTCACGGGGTCATCTCGTCGTGCGCCCGGAGGGATTTGAACCCCCGGCCTATTGATCCGTAGTCAATTGCTCTATCCGCTGAGCTACGGGCGCATCCTTCGGCCCGAAAGCCGACTTAGAGACTATACCAGCGCGCGGGCGTGCCACTCGCACGCTCCCGCTGATGAGCTCTGCCAGGGTCGAACGCCGAAAGTGCGCGTACTGTGACGGAACGGAGTGCCCCAATTCGGGGGCGTTGCGCGCGCGCTCACCACCGATGACACTCGAAAGACGAATGGATGCACGGGCCACGGGGGGTGGCCGCAGTCCCGTTCCCCGGCCATAGGAACGCAGCATGAATGCCCGACCCACACTCACCGATATCGAACTGCCTCGCGGCGAAGGCGCTGCGGTGCTCTTCTGGAACCCCGACGGCCAGCACCGCATCGAAGCGCTGTCCGCGACGCGCTGGCGCGTGGCCGATGTCGAACACAAAGTGACGGTGACCGTCGCCGAAGTCGTGGAGCAGGACGGCGCGTTCTATCTCGCCACGAAACGCGGTCTCACCGCGAGGAACACCGACTGGCGCAGGCTCGTCTGCAACTGCATCAACTAGCGGCGGTCGAGCGCCTGAAGTCAGGGACCTCGAGTGATTCCGTGATCGACAGCGGAGTGTCTTGTGCGGAGACGGTGGGATTTGAACCCACGGAGCCCTTAGAGGGCTCTCCACCTTAGCAGGGTGGTGCACTAGGCCGAACTATGCGACGTCTCCCAGTTGCTCGAACCATCATAGCCGCCTCGCGCTCGACGGCCGTTCACGGAACATCTCGTCTCGCCGAGCGGCCTCTGGCGGAGGGCGTGGGATTCGAACCCACGAATGCTTTCACATCACCAGTTTTCAAGACTGGCTCCATCGGCCGCTCGGACAGCCCTCCAGATTTCCTGCGGGGCGAGCTTAGCCGATGATCACTCGATCGCCTCAGAGACCCGAGAGCACGAGCGCGACCCCGTCGTCGAGGTCGGTCGAGGTGGAACCGTTGGCGACCGCTCGCACATCGTCGGGGGCCTGACCCATCGCGATGCCGCGGCCGTGCTCCGACGCCCACGCGAGCATGTCGATGTCGTTGCGACCGTCGCCGATCGCGATCACGCGCGAGCGGTCGATCGCGAGCTCGGTGCGCACCCGTTCCATCGCCGTCGCCTTGTTGACGCCGTCGGGAGCGATGTCGAGCCACGCGGTCCACCCGACCGTGTAACTCACGCGGTGGAGGCCCATGTTGTCCACGATCGACAAGAACTCTTCGACGTCGTGTTCGGGCGAGATCACGACGACCCTCGTGGCCTGGTGACGCAGCAGTTCGTCGAACTCCACTTGCACGCTCGAGGCACCCAGGGTCGAGTCGGGAAAGCGGCCGGCGTAGCGGTAGAGCCCGTCGTCGTCTTCGACCGCGTAGCTCGCGTTCTCGAGACTCGCGCGCACCGTCGTGAGCACGCGAGAGGGATCGAAGGTCTCGACGTGGTGCCGCGAATAGCCCGTCGGCGCGTCGGGATCGCGCGCGAGGGTGATCGCCCCGTTCGAGCACACGACGAACTGCGGAGAGATGTCGAGCCTTTCGAGCACGGGGGTCGTCATCGACACCGACCGCCCCGTCGAGAGCATGATCTCGTGACCGAGGTCACGCATGCGGTGAACCTGCTCGATCACGGCGGGCGTGATCTCGCCGCTCTCGAGCATGACCGTTCCGTCGATGTCGAGGGCGATGAGCAACCGCTCGTCGGGCGCCACGGTCATGCGGTGGGCTCGATCACGTCGAGGCCGCCGAGGTACGGGCGCAACGCCTCGGGCACGACGACCGACCCGTCTTCGCGCTGGTGGGTCTCGAGCAGGGCGACGAGCCAGCGCGTCGTCGCGAGGGTGCCGTTGAGCGTCGCGACGGGCGCCGTCTTGCCCGACTCGGTGCGATACCGGATGTCGAGCCGACGCGCCTGATACGTCGTGCAATTGCTCGTGCTCGTGAGCTCGCGATAGCTGCCCTGCGTGGGGATCCACGCTTCGACGTCGTATTTGCGCGCCGCACTCGACCCGAGGTCGCCCGCCGCGGTGTCGATCACGCGGTAGCTGAGACCGAGATCCTGCAGCATCCCCTCCTGGAAGGCGAGGAGTCTCTCGTGCTCGGCCTCGGCGTTCTCGGGAAGCACGTAGGCGAACATCTCGAGCTTGTTGAACTGGTGCACCCGGATGATCCCCCGAGTGTCTTTGCCGCCCGACCCCGCTTCACGGCGGTAGCACGTCGACCAGCCCGCGTAGCGCAGAGGGCCGGCACCGAGGTCGAGGATCTCGTCGGCGTGGAAACCCGCGAGGGCGACCTCGCTCGTGCCGGTGAGGTAGAGGTCGTCGGCGGGCAAGTGGTAGACCTCGTCGGCGTGCTCGCCGAGGAACCCCGTGCCCCGCATGATCTCGGGCTTCACGAGCGTGGGGGTGATGAGGGGGATGAACCCGCCGGCGAGTGCGCGATCGAGACCCATGTTCATGAGGGCGATCTCGAGTCGCGCACCGATTCCGGTGAGGAATGAGAAGCGAGCGCCCGACACCTTGGCTCCGCGAGCCATGTCGATCGCCCCGAGGCGTTCGCCGAGGTCGAGATGGTCGCGGGGTTCGAACGAGAACGACGGCACCTCGCCGACGGTCTTGATGAGCGCGAAGTCCTCTTCGCCCCCCGACGGAACGCCGTCGATGATGGGGTTGGCGATGCTCCCGACGATCGCCGCGAAGTCGGACTCGGCTTCGGTCGCGGCCTGACTCGCGCCCTTCACCTCGGCGGCGAGCGCTTGCGCTTGCGCGACGAGCGCGGCCTTCTCTGCCTTCGGTGCGGCGGCCACGGTCTTGCCGAACGCGTTCTGCTGGGCGCGGAGAGTCTCGAACGAACTGATCGCCGCGCGGCGGGCGGCGTCGGCGGCGAGGGCCGAGTCGACGAGGTCGATCGAGTCACCCCGAGCCGCTTGTGAGGCACGCACGACATCGGGATTCTCGCGGAGAAGCTGCGGGTCGATCACGCCATCCACCTTACTTCGCGGGTGGCATACGATTTACGCGTGTCCCGCCATGAGAACGACTCGTCTCACCCCGCCGAGCCGGCCCGCACGGCGGCCGCCGAAGCGACTCGAGCGAGCGACTCGCGATCGACCCGCATCGCCGCCGAGAAGGCCGCGAAGAAGACCGAGGCTCACGCGGATGCTCCCGCGAGCGTCGACAAGCGCGCCGCCGTGGTCTACAACCCGATCAAGGTCAACATCGCGAAGCTTCGGGCGTCGGTGGCGGCCGCGGAGAAGACTGCCGGGTGGCAGAGCACCGTGTGGTTCGAGACATCCGTCGAGGACCCCGGCGAGCGCGTGACACGCGAGGCCCTCGAGCACGACGTCGACGTCGTCATGGCGGCGGGAGGCGACGGCACCGTGCGTTCTGTCGCCGAAGCGCTGCGTGGAACCCGGATTCCGCTCGGCCTCCTCCCCTCGGGAACCGGAAACCTCCTCGCACGCAACCTGCACTTGACTCTCGACGACCTCGACAAGTCGGTCAGCACGGCGTTCACGGGTCGCGACCGCCCGATCGACCTCGGTGTCGTCGAGGTGCAGCGGCCCGACGAGAGCCGCGAGCGCTTCATCTTCCTCGTGATGGCGGGGCTCGGCCTCGACGCCCAGATGATCGCCAACACCGACCCCGAACTCAAGAAGAGGGTGGGGTGGATCGCCTACGTCGACGCGATCCGCAAGTCGCTCAAGGGCAACAACCGCCTCAACATCCGCTACAACCTCGACGGCCAGGGAAACCGCACCGTGCGCGTGCACACGGTGCTCATCGGCAATTGCGGGTCGCTCCCGGGCAACATCCTCCTGCTGCCCGACGCCGCGGTCGACGACGGCGAGTTCGACATCGTCGCGCTGCGCCCCGAAGGCTTCTTCGGATGGGTGCAGATCTGGGTCAAGATCGTGTGGGAGAACGGCGTGCTGCGGCGCAGCCAGGTGGGGCGCAAGATCATGAGCCTCACGAAAGAGGTGCGCACCCTGCGCTACCTCAAGGGCAAAGACCTCGTCGTGCGACTCGGTCGCGCCGAGGAGTTCGAGCTCGACGGCGACGCGTTCGGCGAGCTCGTGGCGCTCAAAGCGAGCGTCGACCCCCTCGCCCTGCTCGTCAAAGTGCCCGCCGACTCCTGAGCGGCGGTCAGCTCGCGCTCGGCTCCCCCGCGATGAGGCCGCGCAACCAGTCGCGCGCCTCGACGAAGGCTGCGTCACCGTAGCGCTCCGTGACCTCGATCTCGGCCTTGTCGGCCCGAGGGTACGACCCGAGGAAGATGACGCTCGGACTGAACCTCTTGAGGCCGAGCAGGGCGTCGGCCACGCGCTCGTCGAGGATGTGCCCGTCGAGGTCGATCACGAACCGGTAGCGCCCGAGAGCATCGCCGATCGGGCGCGACTCGAGGAGACTCATATTGACCCCGCGGGTCGCGAACTGCTCGAGCATCTCGAGCAGGGCGCCCGCGCGGTCATCCGGGAGCTCCGCGATGATGCTCGTCTTGTCGGCACCCGTCGACGGCGGCGTCGACACGGTGCGGCTCACGAGCACGAAGCGCGTGACGGCGTGCGGGTTGTCTCCGATGTTCTCGGCGAGCACGACGAGGTCGTGGTGCTTCGTGATCGTCGGAGGCGCGATCGCGGCGTCGGCGAGATCGGAGTCGAAGAGCGATGACGCCGCCGCGACGTTGGAGGTCGCGGGGATGTGGCCGTGCGTCGGGAGGGTCGCGTCGAGCCACAGGTGGCACTGCGCGTAGGCGACCGGGTGCGCGTTGACGACCGTGACGTCGTCGAGCGTCGTGCCCGGCCGGGCAACCAGCACGAAGTTGACCGGCACGAGGTATTCGCCGATGATGCGCAGATCGGGGATGCGGGCGAGGGCGTCCTGGGTCGCCGACACCCCGCCCTCGACCGAGTTCTCGATCGCGATCATCGCGGCGACGCTGCGGCCCGACACGACGTCGTCGAGAGCCTCGCCCACGTTGTTGACCGAGCGCCACGGCTTGCCCGCCGCCTCCGGAACCTGCGCGAGAGCCGCCTCGGTGAACGTACCCGCGGGGCCCAGATAGCTGTAGGTCGCGGAAGACTGCTGATCACGCTCGGGCATGAGGGGAGCCTAACGGCCCCGTGAATGGAAGACTGGGCACATGAACGCTCGCGCGGGCCAGAAGGCTCAAGAATCCGACCTCATCGATGTGCACGCTCTCGTCGAGGCTTACTACCGACTGGTTCCGGATGTCGACAACCCCGACCAGAAGGTCGTGTTCGGCACCTCGGGCCACCGCGGCTCCTCACTCGACAGCGCCTTCAACGAGACGCACATCGCCGCCATCACGCAAGCGATCGTCGAGTACCGCGCCGAGCAGGGCGTCACCGGGCCCCTCTTCATCGGACGCGACACCCACGCCCTCTCCCGCCCCGCCGAGACGACGGCACTCGAAGTGCTCGAAGCGAACGGCGTGCACGCGCTCGTCGACGAGTTCGACGACTTCGTGCCCACCCCGGCGCTGAGCCACGCGATCATCGCCTACAACCTCGCGCACCCGGGCGAGCCTCAGGCCGACGGCATCGTCGTGACCCCGAGCCACAACCCGCCGCGCGACGGCGGGTTCAAGTACAACCCCCCGCACGGTGGTCCCGCAGACAGCGACGCGACCGGATGGATCGCCGCGCGCGCCAACGACCTCATCGCCGCGGGCAGCGTCGACGTCAAGCGAGCGGAGCCGAGCGCCGTCGACACCTACGACTACCGCGGCCGCTACGTCGACGACCTCGCCACGATCATCGACTTCGACGCGATCCGCTCGGCGGGCGTGCGCATCGGCGCCGACCCCCTCGGCGGCGCGAGCGTGCACTACTGGCAGCTCATCGCCGAGAAGTACGACATCGACCTCACCGTCGTCAACGGGCTCGTCGACCCGACGTGGGCGTTCATGACCCTCGACTGGGACGGCAAGATCCGCATGGATCCGTCGTCGGCGTCGGCGATGGCATCCGTTCTCGAGCACAAAGACGATTTCGATGTGCTCACGGGCAACGACGCCGACGCCGACCGGCACGGGATCGTCACCCCCGACGGCGGCCTCATGAACCCCAACCACTTTCTCGCGGTCGCAATCGAATACCTCTACACGCATCGCCCGCAGTGGAGAGCGGATGCCGCGATCGGCAAGACCCTCGTATCGAGCTCGATGATCGACCGCGTCGCCGAATCGCTCGAGCGCACCCTCACCGAGGTTCCCGTGGGCTTCAAGTGGTTCGTCTCCGGGCTCGTCGACGGCACGGTCGCGTTCGGCGGCGAAGAGTCCGCGGGCGCGAGCTTCCTGCGCCGCGACGGCTCGACGTGGACGACCGACAAAGACGGCATCATCCTCGCCCTGCTCGCGAGCGAGATCATCGCGGTCACGGGCAAGACGCCGTCGCAGCTCTACGCCGACCTCACCGAGAGGTTCGGTTCACCGGCATACGAGCGCATCGACGCCGTCGCGACCAAAGAGCAGAAGGCGCGGCTCGCAAAGCTCGACGGCGCCGCCATCACCGCCACGGAGCTCGCGGGCGAACCGATCGTCGCGCGCTTGAGCGAGGCACCAGGCAACGGCGCGGCGATCGGCGGCGTGAAAGTCGTGACTGAGAACGCGTGGTTCGCGGCCCGGCCGAGCGGCACCGAAGACGTCTACAAGATCTACGCCGAGTCGTTCCGCGGAGCCGAGCACCTCGCGCTCGTGCAGGCGGAGGCGAAGGCGATCGTCGACGCGGCGCTCGAGGGCTGAGCGGGCGCGGTGACCGCGGGGTCTGTGCTGACTGCCGGCGCTACTCCGGCGCGTAGTCGGGTGCGGCGGGCAGGCCGAAGAACTCCTCGAGCGTCGTGACGCGGGTGTCACGCATCTCGGTCGCGAGGTCGACGCCGACGTAGCGGTAGTGCCACGGCTCGAACACGTAGCCCGTCACGGCACGCTTGTCGGCGGGGTAGCGCAAGTGGAAACCGAACCGCCACGCGTTCTGGGCGAGCCAGGCGCCCTCGGGGGTGTCGGCGAAGCACGCCTGGATCGAGCACACTCCGGAGGCCGCCATGATGTCGGCACTCAGCCCGGTCTGGTGCTCGCTGTAGCCGGGGCGCGCACTCTGCGCGCGGGCCTGCTCGACCCCGAGTTGCGCGACGAGCCTGTCGTGCACGCTCGTCTGCGTCGCGAACGAGCGGTAGGCGTTCTGCACCTGCAGAGCGCCGACCCCCTCGGCGGTCGCGGCGGCGAACATCCGCTCGAGCGCTGTCGCGGCTTCGGCGCGCAGGTCGGCGTTCGCCTGAAAGGGCACCGCGGCGCTCGTGAGATCGGGTGGCACGAAGTCGATCGGGTCGAGCGGCCGGAGCTTGTTGCTCACGACCCAGATGCTGTTCGGGTCGTCGAGAGAGAACGCGTCACCGTCGAAGGCGGGCTCGTCGGGCGTCGGCTCGGGGGTGGGCGACGGTGTCGGGCTGGGTGTCGGACTGGGCGAGGGGCTCGCGGATGGCGGCGCCGACGCGTCGGGCACCGGCACGAGTTCGAGGGGCTCCCGATCCGTCGCGCACCCCGTGAGCACGAGGGCCGCGACCGCGAGCGTCGCGGCCGCGCGCAGGACGGCCGGGCGAGTGGCGGCCGGGCGCGTGGCGGTTCGAGGGGTGGCGGGTCGGAACACCTGCCGATCATATTCGCCGGTCTGCATCTGACCGAAGAGAGTATTGCCAGAGTCTTGCGGCGGGTGTAACTTTGCAGTCAACGCAATATTTTGCCGCCGTCGGTCCGCGTGACCGGCGGCGTCGTGCGTTCGCCTCCGCTTCTCGTCACCCTCTTCTTCACTTCGGAGCCCCATGTCCCGCGCCACCTCCACGTCCACCGCCCGCGCCGCGGCCGTCGCCAACCCGAGCGTCAAGATGACGCACCGGCAGATCCTCTTCGTGATCTTCGGTCTCATGGGCGGCATGTTCCTCTCGTCGCTCGACCAGACCATCGTGGGCACGTCGATGCGCACGATCGCCGACGACCTCGACGGGCTGAGCCTCCAGGCGTGGGTCACCACGGCCTACCTCATCGTCTCGACCATCAGCACACCGATCTACGGCAAGCTCAGCGACATCTTCGGTCGCCGGCCGCTCTTCATCATCGCGATCACGGTCTTCCTCGTCGGCTCGCTACTCGCCGGATTCGCGACGAGCATGTACGAACTCGCGATCTTCCGCGCCGTGCAGGGGCTCGGGGCCGGCGGACTCATGGCCCTCCCGCTCACCATCATGGGAGACATCCTCGCCCCGCGCGAACGCGCCAAATACCAGGGCTACTTCCTCGCCGTCTTCGGCGTCTCGAGCCTCATCGGCCCGCTCGTCGGGGGGCTCTTCGCGGGCGCCGACGAGATCCTCTTCGTCACCGGATGGCGCTGGGTGTTCCTCATCAACATCCCCATCGGCATCGTCGCCATGGCGATCGTGCTGCGCTTCCTGCACTTGCCCCGCGGCGCCACGCGCTCGGTGCGCATCGACTGGTGGGGCGCCGCCCTCGTGATCGTCGCCGCGGTTCCGCTGCTCCTCGTCGCCGAGCAGGGGCGCGAGTGGGGCTGGGCGTCGGGCATCGCCATCGCGTGCTACGTGGTCGGGGCGCTCGGCATCATCGGATTCATCGTCGCCGAGAAGCTCATGAAAGACGACGCGCTCATCCCCCTCAAGCTCTTCCGCTCGCCGACATTCTCGATGGCGACCGTGCTCGGTGTGCTCGTCGGGTTCGGGATGTTCGGTGCCCTCATGACCATCCCGCTGTACCTGCAGCTCGTCAACGGGGCCACCCCGACCGAGAGCGGATTCCTCACCCTCCCCATGATCGGCGGGCTCATGATCTCGTCGATCGTGAGCGGGCAGATCATCAGCCGCACCGGCAAATACAAGCCTTTCCCGATCATCGGAACCGGGCTCATGGCCGCGGGCTTCTTCTACTTCACGTTCGCGACCTACGACAAGCCCGTGTGGTTTCTCATGGGCGGCATGCTCCTCGTCGGGCTCGGCCTCGGCCAGCTCATGCAGACGCTCACGATCGCGATCCAGAATGCGGTCGGGCCGAGGGACATCGGCGTCGCGACATCCAGCTCGACGTTCTTCCGTCAGATCGGCTGAACCCTCGGCACCGCGGTGATCTTCTCCGTGCTGTTCACGCGGATTCCGGAGACCCTCACGGCCATCTTCTCGCGCACGTCGACCCAGCAGTCGCTGCAGACGCTCGCCGCCGACCCCTCGGTGCAGGCCGACCCCGCCAACGCGGGCATCCTTTCGCTGCTCTCCGACCCGTCGAAGCTCTCGGGTGCCCTCGACGGCGACACGTCGTTCTTGAGCGACGCCGACCCCCGCCTCGCGGCACCGTTCCTCGAGGGGTTCGCGACCGCGGCCGTGAGCGTCTTCTGGGTGAGCCTGTGCGTCGTGCTCGTCGCGTTCGTCTTGAGCTTCTTCCTCAAGGCGACCCCGCTGCGCGAGAAGTCGGCCATTCAGGAGTCGGCCGACGAGGATGCCGCGCTCCTCGCGCAGAGCGCCGCCGACACGACGGGCGCGCTCGTCGACCCCGGCCGCGCCGCCGACCCCGCTGCGAGCTCCGCGCCCGCCACCCCCACCCCCGGCCCCACCGCGCGCCGCTGAGTACGCAGTTTCCGCGAGGGGATGCCCGATCCGGCATTCGCTCGCGGAAACTGCGTTCGGTGGGCGCGGGGAATGGGGCAGGGCGGGGCGGCTCGGCGTGGGAGCGCTCTCAGAAAGTTCTTGACAGGCACGGCGCGGGGATGTCAGGGTAGCGAACACTATCGTGAGAGCGCTCTCACGCCTGTGGTGGGAGCGCTCTCACGTTCCCTTCCACGCACACAAAGGAGTGACCGTGAGGTCTTCACGACGCACGACGGCGACGGCGATAGCCGGCGCAGCAGCATTCGCCCTTCTCGCGACAGGTTGTTCGTCAGGCGGTGGGAGCGGCTCGGCAGACGGCGAGATCACGCTCACCGTGACGACCTTCAACCAGATGGGGTTCGACGACCTCTACGACGAGTACGAAGAGGCGAACCCCGGCATCACGATCGAGGCGACGAACATCGACACGGGCGGAAACGCCCGCACCGACGCGTTCACGAAGATCGCGGCCGGCTCCGGACTCTCCGACGTCACAGCGATCGAAGAGGGATGGCTCGGCCAGATCATGGAGGTCAGCGACCAGTTCGTCGACCTCACCGAATACGGCATCGACGAGCGCTCCGGCGACTGGCTCGACTGGAAGTACGAGCAGGCGACCGACTCCGAGGGCCGCGTCATCGGGTACGGAACCGACATCGGCCCCGAGGGCATGTGCTTCAACGGCCCCGCACTCGAGGCTGCCGGTCTCCCGAGCGACCGCGAGGGCTTCGCCGACTACCTCGGCGGGGAGGACGCCACCTGGGAGAGCTTCTTCGACGTGGGCCGCGAATACAACGAGGCCACCGGCAAGGCCTGGTACGACCAGTCGGGATTCGTCTGGAACGCCATGGTCAACCAGCTCCCCGAGGGCTACTACACCGCCGACGGTGAACTCAACGTCGAGAACAACCCCGAGCTCGCCGAGCGCTGGACCCTCCTGACCGACGCTGCCGACGACGGCCTCTCCGCCGCCCAGCAGGAGTGGGACTGGAACCAGGGCCGGTCGTTCGTCGACCAGTCCTTCGCCACGTTCGTGTGCCCCGGATGGATGCTCGCGAACCTCAAGGGAAGCCTCGAGACCGGCGGCGGCGACGCATCCACCGGGTGGGACTTCGCTGACGTCTTCCCCGGCGGCCCGGCCAACTGGGGTGGAGCGTTCCTCTCGGTTCCCGTGACCTCCGAGCACCCCGAAGAGGCCGCAGCCCTCGCCTCGTGGCTGACCGAAGCCGACCAGCAGGTCAAGGCGTTCGAGGCTGCGGGAACCTTCCCGAGCACGATCGCAGCTCAAGAGGAGCTCGCGACCGCGGGCGAGACCGACCCCATCCTGAACGACGCCCCGACCGGTGAGATCCTCGCCGAGCGTGCCGTCGGCGTGCAGGCGCAGTTCAAGGGACCGGACGACTCGCTCATCCAGGAGAACGTCTTCGGCCCGCCGCTCGACAAGATCGACCGCGGCGAGGCGACTGCCGACGAGGCCTGGGACGAGGCCATCACGCTGCTCGGCGAGCTCGTCGACTAGGTCGCACGCGTCACCCAGCACCATCACCGCGTGAGGCCCTCGGCGACGACCGGGGGCCTCACGCCCACACCGCACCACCACCCGCCTCGACGAGGAGACACTCCATGACTTCGACCATCAGTCGCCCGCCGACGCGCGGTGACACTCCCGCCCCGACGGCGACGACCGAGCGGCTCACCTTCCGTCAGCGACTCAGTCGTTTCGACCTCAGAGTCTCGCCCTACCTCTACATCTCGCCGTTCTTCCTCCTCTTCGCGGTCACGGGCCTCTTTCCGCTCGTCTACACGCTCGTCGTGTCGGTTCACGACTGGGAGCTCCTGCAGGGCCAGGGCGCGTTCGTCGGGTTCGCGAACTTCGTGGAGATCCTCAACGACCGGTTCTTCTGGAACTCGATCCGCAACACCCTGAGCATCTTCATCATCAGCACCGTGCCCCAGCTGACCTTCGCGCTCATCATCGCCGCGATCCTCGACCAGGCGCTCAAAGCCAAGACGTTCTGGCGCATGAGCGTGCTGCTCCCCTACGTCGTCACCCCTGTTGCCGTCGCCCTCATCTTCTCGAGCATGTTCAACGAGACGTCGGGTCTCGTCAACAACGTCCTCGGCGTCGTCGGCATCGACCCCGTCCAGTGGAAGAACGACGTGCTCGCGAGCCACTTCGCGATCGCGACGATGGTCAACTGGAGGTGGACGGGCTACAACGCGCTCATCCTGCTCGCCGCCATGCAAGCCGTGCCTCGCGACCTGCACGAGTCGGCCGCGATCGACGGCGCGGGCGCCGTGCGTCGCTTCCGCTCGATCACGATTCCGAGCATCCGCCCCACCCTCATCTTCGTCATCATCACGTCCACCATCGGCGGGCTGCAGATCTTCGCCGAACCGCGTCTCTTCGACGTGTCGAACGCGGGGGGCATCGGCGGTTCCGACCGCCAGTTCCAGACCACCGTGCTCTACCTGTGGGAGATGGCGTTCTTCCGAGGGGACTTCGGCAAGGCCGCCGCGATCGCGTGGCTGCTCTTCCTCCTCATCGTCGGAATCGGTCTCATCAACTTCCTCATCTCGAGGCGCATCGCGACCGCCGACAACCTCGCCGACCAGGGCAAGACCTCCAAGAGAAAGTCTGGACGCCGCTCATGACCTCACAACTGCAGGCGGCGCCCCTCGCGCCCGAAGGCACCAAGCGGGCACCGCGCGACACGCGTCGCGGCCGGTCGTTCTCCGGGATCGGAACCCGACCGGGCTTCCTCGCCTATGGCCTCCTCACCGCGTTCCTTCTCGGCTCGGCCTATCCGCTGTGGTGGTCGTTCGTCGTCGGAAGCGGAACGAACGCGACCCGGGGCGAGACCCTGCCGCTCCTGCCCGGGGGCAACTTCTTCGCCAATGCGGCGATCGTGCTCGACGCCGTGCCGTTCTGGCTCGCGCTCGGAAACAGCCTCTTCGTCTCGGGCGTCATCACCATCTCGGTCATCACGTTCTCGACCCTCGCGGGCTACGCCTTCGCGAAGCTCAAGTTCAAGGGTCGCGACAAGCTCATGATCTTCGTCATCGCGACGATGGCGATCCCGACGCAGCTCGGCATCATCCCGCTCTTCATCGTCATGCGCGAGCTGGGCTGGACCGGCGAACTCGGCGCCGTCATCGTGCCGACCCTCGTGACCGCGTTCGGCGTGTTCTTCATGCGCCAATACCTCGTGGATGTCATCCCCGACGAGCTGCTCGAAGCCGCGAGGGTGGACGGCGCGGGCCAGTTCCGCACGTTCCTCAACGTCGCGGTGCCCGCCGCTCGCCCGGCGATGGCCATCCTCGGGCTCTTCACCTTCATGGCCGCGTGGACCGACTACCTGTGGCCGCTCATCGTGCTCAACCCCACCAACCCCACCCTGCAGACGGCGCTGAGCCAACTCCAGTCCGGTTTCTACGTCGATTATTCGATCGTGCTCACCGGCGCGGTGCTCGCAACTCTCCCGTTGCTCGTACTCTTCGTCATAGCAGGCAAACAGTTGATCTCCGGAATCATGCAAGGAGCAGTAAAGGGATGACCCAGTTGATCGAAGCGCACGCCTCGAGCGAGCGCGCGGATCGCCCTGCGCGATCCTTCCCCCACGACTTCCTGTTCGGTGTCGCGACCGCGGCATACCAGATCGAGGGAGCGGCCCACGAAGACGGCCGCACCGACTCGATCTGGGACGCCTTCAGTCGCGTGCCGGGGGCCGTCGTGCGCGGAGACAACGGCGACGTCGCGTGCGACCACTACCACCGGTATCCGCAGGATGTCGCGATGATGGCCGACCTCGGCGTGCAGACCTACCGCTTCTCGACGTCGTGGTCACGCGTGCGCCCCGACGGCGGCCAGCCCAACAAGAAGGGTCTCGGGTTCTACTCGAAGCTCGTCGACGAGCTGCTCGAGGCCGACATCAAGCCGTGGCTCACGCTCTACCACTGGGATCTTCCGCAGGCTCTCGAGGAGAAGGGCGGCTGGGCCAATCGCGACACCGCCTACCTGTTCGCGGAATACGCCGCGACGGTTCACGATGTGCTCGGCGACCGCATCGACGCGTGGACGACGCTCAACGAGCCGTGGTGCTCGTCGTTCTTGAGTTACATCGGGGGCGAGCACGCTCCGGGACGCCAAGACCCCGCGGCCGGTCTCGCGGCCGGCCACCACTTGCTCCTCGCCCACGGGCTCACGATCGAAGAGCTGCGCAAACGCGACGCGTCGCTCGAGCTCGGCATCACGCTCAACCTCACGGTCGCCGACCCGGTCGACCCCACGTCGCCCGGCGACCTCGACGCCGCACGGCGCATCGACGGCCAGTTCAACAGGTTCTTCCTCGACCCGATCTTCCGGGGCGAGTATCCCGTCGATGTGCTCGCCGACGTGGCCCAGTTCGGGCTCGTCGACCACATCCGCGACGGCGACCTGGCCACGATCTCGACACCGATCGATGTGCTCGGCGTGAACTACTACCACGGCGACTTCGTGAGCGACCGCCCGACGGCCGCCCCGAAGACGACCGGTGCGCCGTCCGAGCGACCGAAACGCTCGCCCTACCCCGCGGCGGAGGGCGTCTTCAACCACCCGCGCGGTCTGCCCGAGACGGGTATGGGCTGGGAGGTTCAGCCCGAGGGACTCACGCGACTGCTCAAGCGCATCGACACGGACTACGCCCGACCGGCGGGAGTCTCGCTCTACGTCACCGAGAACGGGGCGGCCTACGACGACGAGCTCACCGACGACGGCCGGGTGCACGACGCCGAGCGCGTGACGTTCTTGCGCAGCCACCTCGACGCCGTGCTCGACGCGATCGACGACGGCATCGACGTCAAGGGCTACTTCTACTGGTCGCTCATGGACAACTTCGAGTGGGCGTGGGGCTACGAGAAGCGTTTCGGTCTCGTGCGCGTCGACTACGACACCCAGGAGCGCACCCTCAAAGACAGCGCCCTGGCCTATCGACGAATCATTTCCGACCGGACGATCTAGCGCAGCGGCGGCTCACTAGACTTCCGCAATGACGATCGAGCACGTGCCGCGGTCGGCCGCGCCGACGCTCGAAGCGGTCGCCGCCGCGGCCGGGGTGTCGAGGTCGACCGTCTCGCGCGTCGTCAACGGTTCGCCGAAGGTCGCGGCGGATGTCGTGGCGACCGTCCAGCGCGCCATCGAGTCTCTCGGCTACGTGCCCAATCGCGCGGCGAGGTCGCTCGCGCAGCGGCGCAGCATGGCCATCGCTCTCGTCGTTCCGGAGGACACGACGAGGTTCTTCGGCGACCCCTACTTCGCCTCGATCGTCGCGGGCATCACGTCGGTGCTCGACGACAGTGACTACGTTCTCGTGTTGCAGCTTGCCAAGTCGAAGGGCTCGGCGCGCAACACCGTGCGCTACCTGCTCGGTGGCAACGTCGACGGTGCTCTCGTGGTGTCGCACCACTCGACCGACATCGAGCTCACCGAGCTCGCCGCCGCGCTCCCCGTGGTGTTCAACGGGCGTCTCCTCCAGTCGACGGAGACCCCGACATACTTCGTCGACGTCGACAACGTCGCGGGGGCCATGCTCGGCACGCAGAAGCTCATCGACATCGGGCGCACGCGCATCGCGATCCTCGCGGGGCCCGACGACATGCGTCCCGGCATCGATCGCGCGGTCGGCTGGAAGCGCGCCCTCGACGCGGCGGGCCTCTCGAGCGAGCGTCTCGTGCGCGGGGATTTCACTCGCGCGGGTGGGGCGGCATCGATGCGACAACTGCTGGCGCAGCATCCCGACATCGACGGCGTCTTCGCGGCGAGCGACCTCATGGCATCGGGCGCGGTCGCCGCGCTTCGGGAGTCGGGGCGCTCCGTGCCCGCTGATGTCGCGGTCGTCGGTTTCGACGACGCCCCCGCCGCGGTCGACGGCGACGTGCTCCTCACGACGGTGCATCAACCCGCCGAGGTCACGGGCGCGACGATGGCGAACATGCTCCTTGCACGCTTGCGCGGCGAGGACATCGAGCGTGAGCGCATCCTGCCCACGCGACTCGTCGAGCGTGACTCCGCCTGACGCCCGCCTCCGCTTGACGCGGACGACACCCGCCCACCGAACGCAGTTTCCGCGAGGGAATGCCGGATCTGGCATCCCCTCGCGGAAACTGCGTGGTTTGGGGCGGGGGCTGGGGGCAGGGCAGGGCGGGGCGGGTCAGGCCAGGGCTACCGCCGACCAGGAGACCGGCGGGAGGGTCACGGTGAGGCGACCGTCGGAGAGCTCGGCGCCCTCGAGGTCGACGAGCCCGACGCGGTTCTGGTCGTCCGCCGTGTTGCGGGCGTAGACGTCGTCGTCGTGGAGGCTCACGGCCTCGGTGACCGTGGACATGGCGAGGCCGCTCAGGTCGATCGTCACCTCGATCGACTCGGTCTGGCTGCGGTTGACGAGGAACACCGCGGCGGTGCCGGCGTCGCGGTCGACCGTCGCGACGGAGTCGACGAGCGGGGCGTCACCGTGGCGCTTGGTCGAGTAGGTGTCGACGTGGATGCGCGGCGCGATGACCTCGCCGCGAGCGAGTCGCGATGTGACCGAGAACGGGAAGAAGGTCGTCTGGCGCCATGCCGCTCCGCCGGGCTCGGTCCGGATGGGGGCGATCACGTTGACGAGCTGCGCGAGCGAGGCCGACGCGACCCTGTCGTGGTTCTTGAGCAGCGTGATGAGGAGGTTGCCGAGCACGACAGCGTCGGCGACGGAGTAGACGTCTTCGAGCTGGCGCGGGGCGACGAGCCACTCGTCGCTGATCTCATCCGACTGCTGGTGCTCTTCGAGGTACCAGATGTTCCACTCGTCGAACGAGAGCTTGATCTTCTTGGCGCTGCGGAGCTTGTTGCCCACGTGGTCGGCCGTCGACACGACGGTCTCGATGAAGTACTGCATGTCGAGGCTCGACGCGAGGAACGACCCGAGGTCGCCGCCGTACTCCTGGTAGTAGGCGTGGCACGAGATGAAGTCGACGTGCTCGTAGCTGTGCTCGAGGACAGTGCGCTCCCAGTCGCCGAACGTCGCCATGTTCGACCCGGATGAGCCGCACACCACGAGTTCGAGCGTCTTGTCCGCCGCCTTCATCGCTTGGGCGGTGCGCGCGGCGAGCTTGCCGTAGTCGTCGGCGGTCATGTAGCCGGTCTGCCACGGGCCGTCCATCTCGTTGCCGAGGCACCACATGCGCACGTTGTGGGGTTCGACCGACCCGTTGGCGATGCGCTGGTCGCTCAGCGCCGTGCCCGACGGGTGGTTGGTGTACTCGAGCAGGTCGAGTGCCGCGTCGATGCCCCGCGTGCCGAGGTTGACCGCGAGCATGAGCTCCGAGCCGGTGAGGGCGCACCAGCGAGCGAATTCGTCGGTTCCGACCTGGTTGGTCTCGAGGGTGTGCCACGCGAGATCGCGCCGGACGGGCCGGCTCTCGCGCGGCCCGACACCGTCTTCCCAGCGGTATCCCGACACGAAGTTGCCTCCGGGGTAGCGCACGGTCGTCGAGCCGAGCTCTTTGACGAGGTCGACGACGTCGAGCCGGAACCCGTCGTCGTTGGCGGTCGGATGCGTCGGCTCGTAGATGCCGTCGTAGACGCAGCGGCCGAGGTGCTCCACGAAGGAGCCGAAGATGCGGCGATCGATCGGGGCCACGACGGCGGCGGGGTCGATGACGATTTCGGCTGTGACCATCTGGTGATTCTCCCGGTGCTCTCTTCGTTGACGTGACGCGGTGCATGCCCGCCGAGCATCCGATTTACAACGGTTACCGACGGCGGGCGAGTCTCACTCTACCGACCGTCACCGGGGTGTTTGCAGTCCGGGGTCGGCGGCGAGATCGGCGCCGTCGTGGTTGAGCGCGATCCGACGGCCCGCGAGGCTGATCCGCAAGTGCTGATGACGGATGAGCCACCCGACCCCGATGACCGCGGCGACGAGTCCCGCACCCGCACCGACGCCGAGGGCCCAACGTGGACCGAGCTCGTTCGCGACCCAGCCGACGATGGGCGCCCCGAGCGGGGTGCCACCGAGGAAGATGGCCATGTAGATCGCCATGACTCGTCCGCGCACGCGCGCATCGGTCGTGAGCTGCACGAGTCCGTTGGCCGTGGTCATGAAGGTCTGCGCCGCGACCCCGATGAGCAGGAGCGCGGCCGCGAACAGCAGCATCGTCGGCAGCACGGCGGCGAGCGCGCATCCCACCGAGAAGAGCACGGCCGAGGCGAGCACGAAGCGCAGCCGCGGTTTCTCGCGTTTGGCCGACAGCAGCGCGCCCGTGACGGAGCCGATCGCGAGCACCGATGAGAGCACGCCGAATGTCGCGGCCCCCGCGCCGAACTCGATGCGCGCCATCGTGGCGATGTAGATGCCGAAGTTGAGCCCGAAGGTGCCGACGATGAAGATCATGACGAGCACGATGAGGATGTCGGGGCGCGCCGCGATGTATCGGAACCCTCCGACGAGGTCGCCGCGCGCTCGGTCGGCGCGCCCCATCGGCGCGAACTCGTCGGCGCGCAGGGCGGCGAGCGCCGCGAGCACGGCGGCGAAGGTGATCGCGTTGATGACGAAGACCCAGCCTGCCCCGACGGCGGCGGTCAGGAGACCGGCGATCGCGGGCCCGATCATGCGGGCCGCGCTGAACGACGCCGAGTTGAGCGCGACCGCGTTCGAGAGGTTGGGCGCGCCGACGAGCTGGGCGACGAAGGTCTGCCGGGCGGGGGCGTCGAAGGCCGCGACGCAGCCGAGGGCGGCGGCGAACGCGTAGACGTGCCAGAGTTCGACCACTCCCGTGATGGTCATGACGCCGAGGGCGGCTCCGAGCACGGCCATCGCCGCCTGGGTGGTCATGAGGATCGTGCGCTGGTCGAAACGGTCGGCGACGAGGCCCGTGACCGGCAGGAGGAGCAGGAGCGGCGCGAACTGCAGCGCGACGACGGTGCCGAGGGCGACGGCGTCGTTGTCGGTGAGCTGGGTGAGCACGAGCCAGTCCTGGGCCGTGCGCTGCATCCAGGTTCCGACGTTGGAGACGAGCGCGCCCGCGGCGAACAGGCGGTAGTTGCGGGCGCTGAGCGACCGGAACATCGAACTCACTCGTCGGCCAGTCTCGCGAGTATCGGTGTCGCGTCGAGGAGCAGTTGTCGCTCGTCGGCGGCGAGCGTGTGCAGTCGGCGCGTGAACCACTCGTCGCGCCTCCGCCGGGTCTCGGCGACGAACGCGTCTCCGTCGACGGAGAGCGCGATGGTGACGCGGCGAGCATCGTCGCTGTCTGTCACTCTCGTGACGAGTCCGGCGTCGACGAGAGCACCGACGGTGCGATTCATGCTCGGCGGCGAGACCCTCTCGAGGGCGCTGAGTGATCCGAGCGTCTGCGGGCCGTGCCTGTGCAGCTGGAAGAGCGCGGTGCGCTGGCCCTCCGTGACGCTCTCGTCTGCCTGCATGAGCCGGATGCGTCGCGCGAGCCTCAGGATCGTCAGTCGCAGTTCATGGTCGTCGTGAGGCATATTACTTAGCCTAACAAATTAGCGCCGCTAACGAACGGCGGGGCCGGGCCCGGTCACGCCACCCCGACCGCTGCCGTGCCCGCCGTAGACTTGCGGGGACGAGGAGGACACCGTGATCCAGTTCACTGCGGCACGACAGGACCACACGTTCACCGACGCGCACGGCGTGGTCGTGCACTACTACCAGTGGAAGACGGGCAAGCCCCGCGGCGTCGTCCAGATCGCGCACGGCCTCGGCGAGTACGCCGCTCGCTACGAGAGACTCGCTCAGGCCCTCGTCAACGCCGGTTACACCGTCTATGCCGACGACCACCGCGGCCACGGCCTCACGGGGCTCCAGCAGCACGATGGCGACGTGTCGAAACTCGGAACCCTCGGGGCAGGGGGGATGGTCGCGACCGTCGACGCCGTCCACCAGCTGAGCGGCATCATCCGCAGCGACAACGCGGGCGTTCCCCTCATCCTCTTCGGGCACAGCTGGGGGTCGATCATCGCGCAGATGCTCGTCAACTCGCACGCCGACGACTACGACGCGATCGTGCTCTCGGGCACGGCCTACCGCACGATCAAGCACATGAACGGTGGTGACCTGAACGCCCACCACCGCCACCTCGGCACGACGGGGCACGAGTGGCTCAGTCGCGACGAGAGCGTCGCCGCCGCGTTCGCCGCCGACGAGCTCGCGTTCGTCGCCGACGCCAAAAAGCTCTTCGGTGTGCGAGAGAGCCTGCGGATGCTCGGCCGCCCCCGCCGCTCGCTCTCGAACGATCTTCCGGTGCTCATCCAGGTCGGGAGCGACGACAGCTTCGGGGGGACACGCAGCGCCGAGCTGCTCGCGGAGGCGTACATCGCCCGCTCGAAGCTCAGCGACGTCGAACTCATCGTGTACACGGATGCACGCCACGAGATCTACAACGAGACCAACTTCGCCGACGTCACGACCGACCTCGTGACGTGGCTCGACCTGAGGTTCAGACCCGGGCGGTGACCCCGGTGAGCTCTTCGGACATCGTCCACAGGCGGCGCGCGACGTCGGAGTCTTCCGCCGCGGTGGTCGACCCGACCACCCGGGGCGCGCCTCGGGACTGCCCGACTCCCGACGGTCCGACGTAGGCCCCGGGGCGAACCGACGCCGTCGCGGCGAAGAGTGTCGGAAGCGCCCCACTCGCGGCGTCTTGGGCGAAGACCCTGTTTCCGAGTGCCGTCACCTTTGCGGCGAGCCCCGAGTCGAAGCGCCCCTGCAGGTTGGTCGCGGAGAACCCCGGGTGGGCCGCGGTCGCGATGACGCGTGATCCCGCGTGCGTCAGTCGCGCCTGGAGTTCGAGAGTGAAGAGCAGGTTGGCGAGCTTCGACTGCCCGTATGCGGCCCAGCGCTGATACTTGCGGTCGTGCCAGTTCGGGTCGACGAAGTCGATGCGACCCGCGCGGTGGGCGAGGCTCGAGACCGTCACGACCCGGTCGGTCACGTGCTCGATGAGCGCTGCGGTGAGGGCGAAGTGGCCGAGGTGGTTGGTACCGAACTGCAGCTCGAAGCCGTCGGCCGTGCGCATGAGGGGAGGAGCCATCACTCCCGCGTTGTTGACGAGCAATCGGATGTCGCCCGACCAGTCGTCGGCGAACCGCCGCACCGACGCGAGGTCGGCGAGATCGAGCTCACGGACCTCCACGGAACCCGTGACAGTCGGAGCGGCCGATCGCCCCTTCGCGGTGTCGCGCACCGCGAGGACGACGTGGGCGCCGTGAGCGGCGAACGCGCGCGCGGCCTCGAGGCCGATCCCGCTGTTGGCGCCCGTCACGATCACGGTGCCGCCGTCGAGGTCGGGCATGTCGGTCGTCGTCCATCCGGTCTGAGCCATGTCGCGATGCTACGTCGGGCACCGCGGTGCGACCTGAGTGCGCCGGGCGCACGCCGGGCGACGCGGGTGACCGTCGAGCCGCAACGCGAACGAGGGGCGATGCCTTTCGGCATCGCCCCTCGCAGTGGTGCTGCGTCTTACTTGAAGACGTCCTTGATGTTCTCGCCGGCCTTCTTGACGGTGGCTGCCGACTGATCGGCCTTGCCCTCGGCCGCGACCTCGTCGTTGCCGGTTGCCTTTCCGAAGGCCTCCTTCGCCTTGCCTGCGAGGTCCTGGGCGGCGTTGCTGAGCTTGTCTGCTGCACTCATGTGTTCTTCCTTCTCTCTGGGGCCCGACCTGACGGTGGGGCGATGCGGATTGGGTGGGGTGGGGGTGGGGGTGGGGCGTGCCGGGGGGCGGCACCGGGGGGGGGATTCGGGGGTCGGGCTCAGCTGACGCGGGTGTCGGCCTCGGCGGTGTCGTCGTCCGACGGAACGTGCACGTCGTTGATGGTCACGTTGACCTCGGTGACCTCCATGCCGACGAGCGACTCGATCGCCGAGCGCACCGAGGAGCGCACATTGTCGGCCACGGTCTGCAGCGCGACGGGGTACTCCGCGACGAGGGAGATGTCGACCGCGACCTGGGTCTCGCCGACCTCGACCGCCACACCCTGAGCGAGGTCGGTGCTGTTGACCGCGCTGCGGATGGCACCGAGGGCCCGCGCGGCCCCGCCACCGAGCTCGAAGACTCCCGGCACTTCGCGCGCCGCGATGCCCGCGACCTTGGCGACGACACCGTCGTCGATGACCGTCGTGCCCAGGTCCGTCGTTCCCTGGGCCATCGTTCCCCGGGCCTTCGCGGTGGACGTCCCGCCGGCAGCGTTCGGTGCGGTGTTCGGGGTCGCGGCGGAGGAGGTGGTGGCCATGGTGGTGAGTCCTTTCACAAAGTGGATGTCTGGCTGGCGGCCGGTGGCCGCACCGACTATTCGGAACCAACGTTTCGTCGGTTCGTGGAATAGTCACTACTGAGACGTGACGACGAGCACTTTCGTCACGCGTGAATCGAATAACTTTTCCGGGCGGTGTGAGATGTCGACAGACGAACTGAGCGAGCAGGTCTCCCCCTCGGACTCCGCGCCGTTCGACCTGAGCGAGGCATCCGACGGAATCCTTGCGGGCCGGTCGTCCGACGGCGACGAGCGCGCGTTCGAGATTCTCGTGCGCCGGCACGGTCCGCTCATGCGGGCGTACGTCATCCGCATCCTCGGTTCGAACAGCGATGCGGACGACGTCGTGCAGGAGGCGTTCATCACCGCGTGGCGCGAGCTCGCGACCACCGAGGTCACGGCGGTCAAAGCGTGGCTCATGAAAATCGCGTCGCGCAAGGCGATCGACCGAGTGCGCTCGCGTCGCCGCGTGGAGCCTCTCGAGGACTGGGATGCCGAGACGAGCGACTCCGAGTCCCCCCACCGTCTCGCCGAGGTCGCGTCGCAGCGCGAAGTGCTCTCCCGCGCCCTTTCGAGGCTTCCTGTCGTGCAACGCCAGTGCTGGGTTCTGCGCGAAGTGGGTGACCGCAGCTACGACGAGATCGCCGAAGAACTGGGCATCCCACCGTCGACCGTGCGGGGTTCGCTCGCTCGGGCACGGAAGACACTCGCGAAAGAGATGGAGGAATGGCGATGACCGACGACACCACCGGCGACAACACCGATGACCGCACCGTCGACGGCATCGCCGATGGCACCGACGACGCCATCATCGATCTCCTCACCGACTACATCGAGCGTGACGAGACCCCTCCCGCCGAGCTGCTCGACCGTGACCCCGAGTACGACCTCGCCTACCGGTCGCTCTTGCGCGTGCGGTCCGTCGCCGCCGAACTCCTCGAGCAGGATGCCGCGGAGGACGTCGGTCGCGATGACAGCTGGGTGACGTCGATCATCGCGAACGTCAACAGGGAGTCCCGCGCCGGCCGCTCGATCCCCCTCGCCCACCCGTCGCCGCGAGCGACACTCACCGTGACCGAGGGCGCGGTTCTCGCCCTCGTGCGCGCGGCGGGCGACGCTGTTCCCGGGGCGATCGTCGGCAAGTGCCGCTTGCGCGGCGACGTGACGGTTCCCGGCGAGCCCATCGACGTGCTCGTCGAGGTGAGCGTGTTCTGGGGCGAAGACATCCCGGCGGTCGCCGCGCGCATCCGGTCGGAGGTCTCGACGAGCCTCCTCCAGCACACCGAGCTCGCGGTCTCGTCGATCGACGTCCTCGTCTCCGACGTGCATTTGAGGCGGAGCAACGGAGGAGCACTCGCATGACGATCGAGACATCAGCCATCCCCGAGGGCGTCGAGCCCTTCGAGCGGTCCCCGGGCCTCGCGGCCGACCTCACGGCGGTCGTCGGTGCGGTCGAGGGCGTCGAGCACGTCTACGACGCCCGCCCGGCCGTGACGGCGATCGTCGGCACGGTCGTCGCCGCGGTGGTTCGCCGGGAGGACTCCCCCGTGGTCGTCGGTGAGCGCGAGGGGGTCATGACCGTTGCGGTGCGCATCGCGGCCGCCGATTCCCGCCCCGCATCGGCGACCTGCCGTGCCGTGTTCGACGCCGTGAGCGACCACCTCTCGGGTGCGTTCGGTTCCGGTCTCGCGGTCGAGATCACCGTCGAGATCGGACGGATCGGCTGACAGCGCGGAGGTTTATGCTGACTCCCGAAGAAAGGCGACACGATGCACGGTGAATACAAGGTCCCCGGGGGCAAACTCGTGGTCGTCGATCTCGATGTCGAGCAGGGCGTCATCACGAACTTCCGTCTCGCCGGCGACTTCTTCCTCGAGCCCGACAGCGCGCTCGACGACATCAACGCCGCAGTCGAGGGTCTGCCGGAGTCGAGCGACGCCAAGCGGATCGCCGCCGCCGTGCGCGCCGCCCTCCCCGCCGACGCGCAATTGCTCGGCATCACGCCCGAGGCGGTGGCCGTCGCCGTTCGCCGCTCGCTCTCGCGTGCGACGGGGTGGCGCGACTACGAGTGGAAAGTGGTCCACGACCGCGCGTACTCCCCGCAGATGCAGATGGCCCTCGACCAGGTGCTCGCCGAGGAGGTCGGCGCCGGACGCCGTGGCCCGACCCTCCGCATCTGGGAGTGGGATGCGCCCGCCGTCGTCATCGGCAGCTTCCAGTCGGTGAAGAACGAGGTCGACCTCGACAACGCCGCGAAGTTCGGGTTCTCGGTCGTGCGCCGCATCAGCGGGGGTGGCGCGATGTTCATGGAGGCGGGAACCGCGATCACCTATTCGATCTACGCGCCGTCGGACCTCGTGCAGGGCATGACCTTCGCCGACTCCTACGCCTACCTCGACGAGTGGGTCATCATCGCCCTCAAGTCGCTCGGGATCGACGCGAGCTATCAGCCCCTCAACGACATCACGAGCCCGACGGGCAAGATCGGCGGTGCAGCGCAGAAGCGCCTCGGTGCCGGCGCCGTGCTCCACCACGTGACCATGAGCTACGACATGGACGGCGAGAAGATGGTGCAGGTGCTGCGCATCGGTCGCGAGAAGATGAGCGACAAGGGCACGAAGAGCGCGGCGAAGCGTGTCGACCCCTTGCGGAGCCAGACCGGTCTGCCTCGCGAGGAGATCATCGAGAAGATGAAGGCGACGTTCGCCGGACTCTACGGGTCGACGGCGGGGGAGATCACGGCAGACGAACTCGCGAAGGCGGAGAATCTCGTCGCCGAGAAGTTCGCCACCGAGGAGTGGTTGCGCCGGGTGCCCTGACTCGCGCGATCGCGGTCAGGGCACCCGGAGGCTAGCCTCGGCGAGGCGCGCTCGAGGAGCCGCTCGTGTCGGTCGTGCGGAGTTCGTCTCGCGACATCTCCATCGCCGCGAAGTCGGTGTCGTCGGCGAACGACTTCATGCGTGCGACGCGGAAGATGATGAGCGCGTAGACCGCCTTGGCGACGATGTCGGCCACGGAGTATCCGATCTGCAACCCGACCCAGGCATCCGCGCCACCGATGTCGAGGATGGGCAGCAGGTAGGCGATCGGGTAGACGCCCCAGCTGAGCAGGAGGAGGAACCTGAGGTTGCCGAGGGTCTTGCGCACGTTCTCCGGTTGCGTCTTGAGCGACTTGGTGAGCTCAACGAAGAGCACGTAGAGGATGTAGAGGAACGGGATGGTCGACAGCAGCCCGAAGAGACCGCGTGTTCCGAGATCGTCGCTGATCTCACCGGGGTATCCGAGGGCGATCATGAGCGCCGACGCGGGGATGAGCCTGAGGAGCAGGCCTGTCTGCACCGACCGTGCGAGGGCGAGCACCGCGACGAGTTCGACGAGCAGAAGCGGCACGGTGAGAAGCCAGTCGACATAGCGGTACCCCTCGTTGAACGAGGCTCCCTCGGCCTGGACGTACGTGCCCGCGCCGCCGACCGCATCCGTCACGAAGGCGTCGGTGAACGAGGAGAAGATGCGGAAGTAGTGGTATGCCGCGATTCCGCAGACGATCGCGGCGACAGTGATCGCCTGGCGATAGCGCGGGAGTAGCCGCGGTAGCGAGATGACGAGGAATATCGCGGTGAACAGCTGCGCTGCGATCACGAGCGAGAGGAAGTTGTAGACGGTGTCGTACTGACCCTGAGTCAGTTCGTCGGGGATCACGGTTAGCTCCTTACTGAAGGTCTGGACTGACCTGCTCGGGGCTAGTGTGCGCGCAGTAGCTGGAGTTTCTAGGCTGCGTCCACATACTCGAGGGATCGTTATCAACTCGAGTCGCAGCCCGCGCCGATCGGGTTATCGGGCTTCGAGACCGAGGTAGTCGGGGTGGTCGTCGAGCCACGACCTCACGAAGGGGCAATCGGCGCCGACGCTGTCGCTCGACTCGTCACGGATGCGATCGAGGATGGCGCGGACCATGTCGCCCCCGACACCCGCGCCGCGGCGATGCGCGTCGACCTCGGTGTGCACGATGTGGATGACACCCGGGGTGCGCTGGTAGTCGGCGACGCCGACATCCTCGCCGTCGACGCGGTAGACGAAGCGGTTGTGGGTGGTCTCGTCGATCAGTTCTGTCGCTGGCGCGTCGGTCATGAGCCCAGCGTAAGCGCGCCGCCGGGAGTACGGCACAATGAGCGGATGCCCGAAGCCTGGTCGCGAGACTCCCCGAGCCGCGTGATCCACGGCGACAACCTCGCCGCGACCCGCCCCCTGCCCGACGGCGCGTTCACCGTGGTCTACCTCGACCCGCCGTTCAACACGGGGAGATCTCAGTCGAGGCAGTCGACGAGAAGCGAGCGCAACCCCGACGGCGCCGTGCGCGGGTTCAAGGGCCAGCAGTACGACCGCATCCGCGGCGACCTCGTGCGCTACGACGACAGCTTCGACGACTACTGGAGCTTTCTCGAGCCGAGACTCGCGGAAGCATGGCGGCTGCTCGCCGACGACGGCACGCTCTACCTGCACCTCGACTATCGCGAAGCGCACTACGCGAAGGTGCTGCTCGACGCCCTCTTCGGCCGCGAGTGCTTTCTCAACGAGATCATCTGGGCCTACGACTACGGCGCCAAGTCGAAGACCCGGTGGCCCACGAAGCACGACACGATCCTCGTCTACGTGAAAGACCCCCTCGGCTACCACTTCGACTCGTCGGCGGTCGATCGCGAGCCCTACATGGCGCCGGGGCTCGTGACCCCCGAGAAGGCCGCCCTCGGCAAACTGCCGACGGATGTCTGGTGGCATACGATCGTGAGCCCGACGGGGCACGAGAAGACGGGCTATCCGACCCAGAAGCCTCTCGGCATCCTCAAGCGCATCATCGCGGCATCCTCTCGCGAGGGCGACTGGGTGCTCGACTTCTTCGCCGGAAGCGGCACGACCGGCGCGGCCGCCCTCGCGCTCGGCCGACGCTTCGTTCTCGTCGACGAGAGCCCCGACGCGTTGCGCGTCATGCGCGCGCGGTTCGCCGACCACGACGGCGTCGAGTTCGGATGATCGCGCCCGATCAGTTCGCGATCGCGTGCCCCGATGACGCCCGAACCACCAGTCGCGGTTCGAGAACCTCGTGGCGATCCGACGAGCGGCCGTCGAGTCGCTCGACGATCATCTCGACGCACAGTCTCCCGATGGCGTCACTCGGCTGATCCACGCTCGTGAGTCGCGGTCTCACGAGCGAGGCCAGCGCCGTGTTGTCGTAACCGACGATGGAGAGCTCGCCCGGCACGTCGAGCCCGAGGTCGATCGCGGCGTCGAGGAT
Source organism: Marisediminicola sp. LYQ85 (assembly GCF_046600695.1). Taxonomy (NCBI): domain Bacteria; kingdom Bacillati; phylum Actinomycetota; class Actinomycetes; order Micrococcales; family Microbacteriaceae; genus Marisediminicola; species Marisediminicola sp. LYQ85. Next base: position 735,472 of record NZ_JBKIWO010000002.1, on the reverse strand, counting down.
CGCGATCGCCGCGAGATCGTTGCTCGCGACCACGGCTGTGGGCCTCGCCTCGGGCGTCGAGAGCACCTCCCGCACGCGCCGCTCGAGCTCGATCAGATCGGATGCACCGACCACGAGCGGTTGCCGGGCGCCCTCCCGGCCCTCCATCGCGGCGGTGTATCCCGCGCGTCGGCCGAGGGCCGCGGGTCGGGTGGATGCGCTCGCGAAGGCGATCGCGCGGTGCCCGAGGTCGAGGAGGTGGGTGGTCGCGGCGAAGGCGCCGCTGCGATCGTCGCTCGTGACCGTGTCGACGCCGGACACCGATCGAGGCATCTTGCCGACGACCACGACCGGAAGGCGTGAGGCGGCGGCGGCGAGCGCCGCGGGGTCGACGCGCGAGCTCACGACGATGATGCCGTCGACACCCAGGCCGACCATGTCGCCGACTCTCGCCCCGAGCAGCGCCGAGTCCCGTCGCCCCTGGCCGATGAGGAGATCGAATCCCGCGGTCTCGGCGGCGATCTCGACTCCGCTGAGGATCTCGGTGTAATACGGGTTGCCGAGGTCTGTCGTGACGGCACCGAAGAGCGCGGTGCGGCCTTGAACGAGTGAGCGGGCGAGCCGGTTCGACCGATATCCGAGCGCCACGGCGACATCGGTGATGCGGGCGCGGGTGGCGTCGCTGACTCCCGGGTCGCCGCGCAGAGCGAGCGAGACGAGCGATTTCGACACCCCGGCCTCGCGCGCGACGTCGACGATCGTCGGTCTCGAGGTATCGGCGGTCACCACGGGTCCAGTATGGCCGCCTTCGCGCGCGGGCCTTGCTCGAGTGAACTGGAACGTTCCAGCACTCGCAACCTCGTCTCCCCCTCCCCGTCGCCGGTCGTTCACCGTCGGCTCATAACTTCGCAACCATGAACTTCCAGACAGCCCCCGGCGCGAGCGCGACCCGCAGGCTCGCGCGACGCCCCGACGCCCTGCTCCTCGACTTCGGCGGGGTGCTGTTCCAGACCACGAAACGACCGACCGGGCGCCGCGACGCCGCGGAACTCCTCCACGCCGAGCTCGCCGCGGTCGGCCACGACGTCTCCTCGGCCGAACTGCACCGTGCCCTCGACGCCGGCTTGCGCGCCCTCAAAGACTGGAAGAACTCGGCGGGCCGGCGCCGCGAACCCGTGGAACTGGCACCGAGAGAGATCTGGACCGACTTCCTCGCGTCCGACCTCCCCGACGCCGTGCGGGCGACCCTCGCCGCCGACGCCGCCGGGCTCCTCGACCGCATCACCCCGGTGCTCTCCGACCACGAGGTGCGCCCGGGCGTCGTCGAGTTGCTCGAGTGCGCCGCCGAGCTCTCGATCCCCGTCGGGATCGTGAGCAACGCCCACTCCGGGCGAGCGCATCGCGCCCTGCTCGAGAGGCACGGGCTGTCGTCGCACATCGGCGTGCAGATCTACTCCGACGAGGTCGGCATGCGCAAGCCGCACCCCGGCATGGTGCAGCTCGCCGCGACCGCCCTCGGCACGACCGCCGAGCGCTGCTGGTTCGTCGGAGACACGGTCGATCGCGACGTCGTCGCCGGCCGACGCGCCTCCGTGGGAGCCGTCGTGCTCACGCGCTCCCAGCACACCGACGAGCCGCCGTACAGCGTCGACGCCTCCGCCGACGCCGTCTTCGCGACACCGCTCGAGCTCGTGCCCGTGCTCGCCGCGACCGTGCCCGACACCACTGCAGAGCGGCTGCCGTCGACGACCGGGAGCGAGAGCGCCGTCGCCGTGCCCGCACACGTCGCCGCGCCCCGCGCGATCCTCCTCGACCACGGCGGAGTGATCTCGACCTCCGTGAAAGACGTCGCCGCCCAGCGCCGGTTCGGCGCGGACATCGCCCGGCGGATGCGCGAAGCCGGACTCTCGACAGACGACGCGGTGATGACATCCGCCCTCGAAACCGCGCGCTTCCGGCATCGCCAGTGGAAAGACGGCGGCGAACACTCCTCCCGCGTTCTCGAGATCACCCCGCGCGAATTCTGGTGCGAGATCGTGGGAGCAGGACTCGCCGCGGCGGAACGCGCGTGGCTGCGCGCCGAAGCGACCGAACTGTCGTACCACTACGCCTCGGTCAAGAGCTCGACCTCGATCCGCCCCGGCGTGCGCGACCTGCTCGAGCGGGCGCGGACCGCGGGGATCCCCGTGGGGATCGTCTCCAATACCCTGAGCGGGCGTGCCGTGAGGCGGCGCCTCGCCGACGCCGACCTCGGTGACCTCTTCGCCGTGCAGATCTACTCCGACGAGCTGGGGCGTCGCAAACCCGACCGCGCGATGCCCGACGAAGCGATCGCCGCCCTCGGGGTGCACCCCGAACACTGCTGGTTCGTCGGAGACAAACCCGACCGCGACATGGTCGCGGCCCACGCGGCGGGAATCCCGGTCGCCATCCTCGTGCGCGGCGGATCGCTCGACGACGCCACCGTCGACCACGCCGCGACGCTCGATGGGCCCGAGCGGCCCGACGTCGTCATCGACTCGATCCACGAACTCGACCGCCTCCTGTGCGAGGCGATCTCCCCCGGCAACCCCCCGAGCGCCGATACCCGGCGTCGACAGGAAAGGGCACTCTCATGACCCGCACGACTCCCGCGACCAGCACTCCCGCGCGCCGAGGAATCCCCCGGCCGGGCGAACTGAGTCAAGCGCAGAAGCTCATGGTCTTCGTTCTCTCGATGACGATGTTCGGGCTCGCGAACATCCTCACCGAGGTGCTCCCCGAGCTCAGGCTCGGACCGGTCGAACTCTCGGTGTCGTACCTCGCGTTCGTGCCCGTCGTCATCGTGTGCCTCTTCCACCCGCTCTACGGAGCGCTCGGAGCCCCCCTCGGGGAGATCGTCTTCGTCGACCTCCTCATGGGCAACTTCTCGGGCATCGGCGAGCTCGAGGGCTACATCCAGCTCGCCCTCGGGCTCTACATCGGCGGTTCACTCGTGCGCGACCCGCGCAAACGCTGGCAGGTCGCGATGGCCGCCATGGTCACGGTGCTCCTCGACAAGCTCGTCGGCGGAATCGTGGATGTCGGCAAGGTCTGGGTCGGGGTCGCCGACGCCGAATACGTCGAGGGCTTGCCGCAGAGCATCCTGCTGCTCGAGGGAATCGCCTTCAGCACCGACTTCATCATCAGCGGAATCATCTTCGGGGCGATCCCGGCGATGCTCCTCGCTCCGCGTCTGTACGGCAAGATCGAGCCCTTGCTCGGCATGGCTCCGCGAGACCCCGCTGTTCCCGTCGCGCGACGGGCGCGGGCATCCGCACCCTTCGTCATCGGCGCCCTCTTCCTCTCGTTCGTCGCCATGATCATGGCGTTCCTCGACGAACTCGACGTGACCTTCGGCGTGTGGGAACCCGACTTCATCGGGCAGTACGGAGCGCAGTTCCTGTGGATCGGGGTGTCGGCCGCCATCATCGTGCTCGTCACGGCCGTCGTGATCGTGCGATGGATGATCGCTCGCCGCTCCGCCGACCGCGCGGCGGTCGAGCCCCGGTCGCCCGACCGCACCTCGTGAGCGCGGTGATCGAGGTCACTGACCTCGGATTCCGCTACCCCGGAGCGGCGGCGCCGAGCCTCGAGCACGTCGACCTCACCATCGAACGGGGCGACTTCGTCGCGGTCGTCGGCGGCAACGGGTCGGGCAAGACGACGCTCTGCAAGAGCTTCAACGGGCTCATCCCGCACTACTGGTCGGGGGAGTTCAGCGGTTCGGTGCTCGTCTCCGGTCACGACACCACCGAGGTCTCGGTCGCGCGACTGTCGCACCTCGTCGGCTACGTCTACCAGGACTTCACGAACCAGCTCGTGCGCCCGACGGTGCACGACGAGGTGTCGTTCGGGCCCGTCAACTACGGGCTCGCCGACCACGCTGCTCGAACCGAGGAGGCCATGGAGCGCCTCGGCATCGCGCACTTGCGAGACCGGTTCGTCTGGCAGCTCTCGGGCGGCCAACAGCACCTCGTCGCTCTCGCGAGCGTGCTCGCGATGCGCCCCGAGGTCATCATCGTCGACGAACCGGTCGCCGAACTCGACCCCGTGCACGCGGAACAGGTCTACGAGAGGCTCTCGGAGCTCAACCGCACGCTCGGCACGACGATCATCGTGATCGAGCATCACGCCGAGTTCGTGGCGCGCTACTGCCGGAGCGTCGTGCTCATGTCGCAGGGGACCGTCGCGTGGCACCTTCCCGTTCGAGACGCGCTCTCTCGAGCCGACGAGCTCGCGGAGCACGGCATCCCCGCGCCGCAGGTCGTGCACGTGAGTCGAGCCCTGACCCCCGACCGCCCCGTGTCGACGACCGTCGACGAGCTCGCCGAGGCGATGCGCGGGCGAGTCGACCACCCCGGCGCAGCGCACCCGCCAGCGGCGGCATCGACGGCGACAGCGGATGAGACGCCCGCCGCGTGCACCCCCGTGGTCGCCGAGCTCGACTCCGTGCACTTCGGATACCGCACCGTGGAGGGCCGCCGATCGACGGTGCTCGACGGCGTCGACCTCCGGCTGCACGAGGGCCAGCGCGTGGCCCTCGTCGGCGGTAACGGTGCGGGCAAATCCACCCTGCTCCGCCTCCTGACCGGGCTCAAGGTGCCCCTCGCGGGCGAAGTCGTCGTCGACGGAACCAACACCCGCACGATCTCGGCGGCGGAGCTCGCCGACCGGGTGTCGTACCTGCACCAGCACCCCGAGCAGATGTTCCTCAACGACACGGTGCGCGCCGACATCGCGATGTTCCCTCGCTCTCGCGCGCGCGTCGACGCCCTCGAGACGGTCGAGACCATCCTCGAACGCATGAATCTGCTCGGGGTCGCCGACCGCGACGGGCGGATGCTGTCGGGCGGGCAGCAGCGACGAGCGACGCTCGGCATCGGGCTCGCGATGACACCCCTCCTGCTCTTGCTCGACGAACCGACGTCGAGCCTCGACGTCGCGACGCGCAACGTCGTCATCGAGATGCTCGCCGACCTCTCCGACCGCATCCGCTGCGTCGTCGTCGCGACCCACGACATGCACCTCGTCGCCGAGTGGGCCGATCGCGTCGTCGTTCTCGGCAACGGCCGCGTGCTGCGCGACTGCACTCCGCGCGACCTGTTCGCCGACGCCGACCTGCTCGCCGAGGCGATGCTCGTGCCCCCGCAAGTGACCCAGGTCGGCATCGCTCTCGGCGCTCACCCTCCGGTGTTGAGCGTCGCCGAGTTCACCGCCCGATTCGCCGCGACAGCGGGCGATCGATCACACGAAAGGGTCGGATCGTGACGACGACGGCAACTCCCCCGCTCGAGGCTCGCGCACCCCGCTTGACGAAGAACCGGCGCGAGCGCGACACCCTCTCGGTCGAGTGGGTCAAGCTCGAGCTCCTCCGCACCGCGTATGCGACGCGCGGTGGACTCCTGTCGATCATGGATCCGCGCGTCGTCGTCGTCTGGTACCTCCTCATGGGGGTGAGCCCGTGGTTCACGCACAACCTCACCGTGCTCGCGATCCTGTTCGTCGTGACGGCGATCTCGGTGTTCGCGAGCCGGGTCGGTCCCCTCGTGCTCGGGCTCTTCGTGATCGGTCTCATCGGCGAAGGGTTCTACGTCTTCGCGGCCTCGTGGTTCTTCGGCGGCGACCTCACGACCGTGCTCTCACTCCTCGAGCTCACCCTCAAACTCGGCACGCTCAGCATGGCGAGCATGGCGGCGTTCGTCTCCCTCGACCCCGAGAAGCTCTCCGACGCCCTCCTGAGCTTTCGCGCTCCGGCGCTCCTGAGCTTCGGCGTCAGCTACGGCTACCGCATGCTCCCCATCCTCGTCGACGAGTTCCACACCATCGTCGACGGCCACCGCGTGCGGTCGGCCCCCGTGCGCTCCCCCGGCTTCCTCGGCTGGCGCTACGTCGTGAGGCTGTGCCGGGTGACCGTCGCGGCGTTCTACCCGCTCATGCTCAACACGGCCAAGCGCACCCGCACGACCGTCGAAGCGCTCGAGACCCGAGGGTTCACCTACGCGATGGAGCACCCCGACGGCCAGCGCATCCGACTGTCGTACTTGCGAGTGCGGGGGCGGGATGTCGCACTGCTCGTCGTGAGCGTCGGCATCATCGTCGGGGCATACCTGATCGGGGGCGCGTTGCCCTTCTACGTCCGCGCCACCGGAGGCTGAGCACGCGGCGAGCGCGGCACCGGCCTACGACTCGCGCGTGATCTCGACCGTGACGAAGAGCTCGGACTTGAACGGGCCGGCGTAGACGCCGCGCAACGGCGGAACGTCGTTGTAGTCGCGCCCCCGCCCCACGAGCACGTGGCGGTCGCCGATGTCGATGAGGTTGGTGGGGTCGAACCCGCGCCAGCTGCCGCAGAACCACTCGACCCACGCGTGCGACTCGCCCGTGACGGTCTCCCCGATCGCCGCGTCGGGTTTCGGATGCAGGTAGCCCGACACGTAGCGCGCGGGGATGCCGACCGACCGCAGAGCCCCGATCGCGAGGTGGGCGATGTCTTGGCAGACACCCTTGCGGTGCTCCCACGCCTCGGCCGCAGTGGTGTGCACGCCGGTCACCCCGGTCATGTACTCGACGCTCTTACCGATCGCGACGCAGATCTGCATCGCGGCCTCGCACGGACTCACACAGCTGTCGGCGATGCTCCGCGCGAGCTCGACGACGTCGGCGGGCGGAGCGGTGCGTCGCGTCTGCCCGCGCTGCTCCACGAACTCCGTCGCGCGGTCGGCGAGCTCCGTGAGGTCGTCCCACGCGATGACCTCGTGGGGATGCTCGCGATCGCGCACCTCCACGAGACTCGTGGCGGTGAGGGCGAGCTCGCGGTGGGGCGTGAGGATCTCGAACGACGACACCCGGCTCCCCCAGTAGTCGACGTAGGCGTTCTGCGCCGACATGGGGGAGATCTCGAGCCCCGAATACATCACGAGTTGGCCTTCGGAGCTGACCGGGAGCATCCGCGCCTCGTTGTACGACGCGGTCACCTCTCCCTGATAGTGGAATCCGGTCTTGTGTTTGATGCGCAGGCGCTTCACGAGTTCTCACTCACCCAACTCGGTTCGGCGTTCTTCGGAAAGTAGCGTTCGCGGATCGCTTCGGACGCGGCGCTCGTGGCGAGCTGCACGTTGTCCATGTGGGTCGGGAGGTCGTCGAGGATGTCGGCGATCGGCCGGAACTCGAGGTCGCTGCGGATCTGGCCGAGCCGGCGGAGGGCGTGATCGGAGGTGCCGACACGGTCGGTGCGTGGCTCGATGTCGCGCATGCACATCTCCGCGCGGCGCACCGAGAAGAGGATGGAGCGCGGAAACAGCCTGTCGAGCAGGAGGAACTCGGCGGCGTTGCGCGCGCTCGGCATGCCGCGGTAGGTGCGGAGGTAGGGCTCGTATGCCCCGCACGACCTCAGGATGGTCGTCCACGACGGCCCACTCGCCTCGGTGAGCGACCTCGTCGAAAGCAAGCGCGCGGTCATGTCGGCACGCTCGATGCTGCGCCCGAGGGTGAAGAACTGCCACGCCTCGTCGCGGCTCGTCGCCGACTCGATGATGCCCACGGCGAGCGCGGATCGCTCGCGCACCCAGCCGAAGAACTCGTGCACCTTGTCGCCCGCGACCTTGCGCGGCATGCGTGCCCTCGTGGTGTTGAGGCACTCCCACAGCTCGCTCGACACGATCTCGCGAGCCCGGCGGGCGTTCTCGCGCGCGGCGCCGAGGGAGTAGGCGATCGAGGCGGGCTCGGCACGGTCGACCGCGAGGATGTCGAGCACGTCGCTGCGACTGAGCTCGCGGTCTTCGGGGATGGCGCTTCCCATGACGCTCAAGAGCGAGCGGCACGCGATGTCCTCCTCGATCCACGGGTCTTCGAGCAGCAACTGCAGGTGCACGTCGAGGATGCGCGCCGTGCCGTCGCTGCGCTCGATGTAGCGGCCGATCCAGAAGAGCGACTCGGCGATACGGCTCAGCATGCGGGCGCCTCCGTCTCGGTATCGGTATCGGTATCGGTATCGGTCGTCGAGCGTGTCGGAACGGCGTCGCGGCCCTGCTGCTGCTGCTCCTGCTGACCGTGGTCTTGCGGGTGATCGTGGGCGTGCTGGTCGGGGGCGCGACCCTCGGCCTCGGCGAGCATCTCGGGTGTGATGACCGTGATCGACTCGGTCGGTGCGGCCTGGTCGGCGACGAGACCCTGGATGCTGTGCCTCGACACCTGCAGCGGCGTCGTTCCGACCACCCAGGTGTCTTTCGAACCGCCACCCTGGCTGCTGTTGACGACGAGTTGACCCTCGGGAAGCGCAACACGGGTGAGGCCGCCGGGGAGCACCCAGACATCCGTTCCGTCGTTGACGGCGAAGGGGCGCAAGTCGGCGTGACGCGGGCGGAGACCGTCGTCGACGAGGGTGGGGATCGTCGAGAGCTGCACGACGGGCTGCGCGATCCAGCCGCGCGGGTCGGCGAGCAAGCGCGAGCGCAGAGCCTCGAGTTCGCCCTTCGACGCGTCGGGGCCGACGACGAGACCTTTGCCGCCCGAGCCGTCGACGGGCTTGACCACGAGTTCGTCGAGTCGATCGAGCACCTCCTCGAGGGCCCCCGGGTCTTCGAGCCTCCACGTGTCGACGTTCGGAAGGATCGCCTTCTCCGACAGGTAGTACTCGATGAGGTCGGGCAGGTAGGTGTAGACGAGCTTGTCGTCGGCGACGCCGTTGCCGACCGCGTTCGCGATCGTGACGTTGCCGAGCCTCGCGGCGAGCATGAGTCCGGGCGAGCCGAGCATCGAGTCCGCGCGGAACTGCAGAGGATCGAGGAACTCGTCGTCGACCCTGCGGTAGATCACGTCGACGCGGGTCGGGCCCGAGGTCGTGCGCATCCACACCCGGCCACCGGAGCAGAACAGGTCGCGGCCCTCGACGAGCTCGACCCCCATGAGGCGGGCGAGCAGCGTGTGCTCGAAGTACGCCGAGTTGTAGACGCCGGGCGTGAGCACGACGATCGTCGGGTCGTCGATACCGGGAGGCGCGCTCGCCCGCAGCGCGTGCAGGAGCTTGTGCGGGTAATCGCCGACGGGCCTCACGCGCATGCTCACGAAGAGCTCGGGGAGGGTCTGCGCCATGACGCGACGATTGGAGATGACGTAGCTCACGCCCGAGGGCACGCGCACGTTGTCTTCGAGCACGCGCCATCCGCCGGTCTCGTCACGGATGAGGTCGATCCCCGAGACGTGGATGCGCACGCCGTTCGCGGGGTCGATGCCCGCGGCCTGCCGGTGGAAGTGGCTCGACGAACTGATGAGCGCCGCCGGGATGACGCCGTCGCGCACGGCGTTCTGCGGCCCGTAGATGTCGGCGAGAAAAGCCTCGAGCGCCCGCACGCGTTGCTTCACGCCCGCCTCGACATCCAACCACTCGGCCTGGTCGATCACGCGCGGAACGGCGTCGAGGGGGAACGGCCTCTCCTCGCCCGCGAAGTCGAACGTGACCCCCTGGGCGAGATACGAGCTCGCGAGGGCGTCGGTGCGACCCCGCAGCTCGTCTTGAGTCATCTGGCTCAGAGCCGCATGGATCTCGCGATACGGGGCCCGCGTCGAGCTCGGCGTCGCGAACATCTCGTCGAACGGTGCCGCCCCCGCGCGAGGACGGGTGCGTGCGGCAACATCCGTGTAGCCGTCGAAAAGGTCTCCCATTCGGCCACTCTATTCGGGCGGATGTTGCGGCGGTGTTTCCGCGAAACGCCGCGGGGGCGGCATCCGCTCTCGCTCGCGCTCTACGGAACGACGACGATTTTTCCGCGCAGGTGCCCCGTTTCGAGGCGACGATAAGCCTCGGCGGCGTGCTCGAGGTCGAAGCGGGCTTCGATGGGGATGCGCACGGTTCCGTCGGCGACGGCGTGTGCGACGGCGGCGAGCACCTCGATGTCGGCGGCCCCGCCCGAGCCCCCACCCACCGTGCCGACACCGTAGGTCTGCGCGGCGGAGTGGCTCGCGATGCTGTTGATCCGGCCGGCCGGAACCCCGAGCGCGATCGCCGCCTCGACCGTCTCGTCGCCGCTGTTGTCGAGCACGGCCGTGAGCCCCCCGGGAGCGGCGGCACGGATGCGCTCGACCTGCCCCTCCCCGTAGAGCACGGGGATGACGCCGAGCCCCCGCAGGAAGTCGTGGTTCGACTCGCCCGCCGTGCCGATGACGGTCGCCCCCGTCGCGCGCACGAGCTGCGCGGCGATGACACCGACCCCGCCGGCGGCCGCACTCACGAGCACGGTGTCGGCCGGGGTGAGACCGAGAGACGCGACGCTCTTCCACGCCGTGCGGCCCGCGATGTCGAGCGAACCGGCCTCCTCGAACGAGAGCTCGACGGGTTTGCGCGCGATCGCGTCTGCGGCGATCACGACGACGTCGGCGAGAGCCCGGTGCCGGGCGCCGCCGAGCACGTCATCGCCGACAGCCCACTCGGTGACGCCCGCGCCGACCTCGTCGACCGTTCCCGCGAAGTCGTTGCCCGTGCCGCCGGGGAGCGGCGGCCCCCACGGCAACAGCCCCGCGCGGATCTTGCCGTCGACGGGATTGAGACCCGCCGCACGCACGGCGACGCGCACCTCACCGGGGCCCGCATGCGGCTCGGGGACGTCGACGAGCTCCAACACCTCGGGGCCACCGTTGACCGCGTATTGCACGAATCTGGACATCTGAACTCCTTCACACCGTGGGGTCGGCCTGCCGCGGGCCGCCTGGCCGTCTGGCTGTCGGGCCGTCGGGCTGTGCGAAGCCCGCCGATCGCATGCCCTCATTCTGCGGGGAAGCCCTCGGAATCGCCCCACAGACCGCGGCAGCTCTGGTCAGACCGACCACTCGAGTCGTTCGAAGTCGAGCGACGCGACGGTCACCCGCTGTCCGTTGCCTGCCTCGCCCCCCACGGTGATCGTCACGGGCGTCGAGCGAAGGTTCGCGAGCATCAGGACGCGGCGGTCGTCGACGACGGCCCCGAGCGCCCACACCTCCAGAGGCGCCGCGACAGCCTCGAGGAGAGGCAGTCCGGCGATCTCGTGCAGCGCGGCGACGGCGCGCTCGACCGGCACCCCGCGGATGCCGCGAGGGCCGTCGATCTCGAAGTAGGCGAGAGACGCGACTCCCGGGCGGGCGAGCGCGGCGGCACTCGCGACCACCCATGCCGCGAGGGCCGGAGACGCCTGCCGAGGATCCGTGGCCTCGGGCAGCAACGCCGCGCCGTAGCCCGCGGCGCCGTTGTCTTCTGCGCCGTGTTTTTCCGAGCCGTATTCTTCCGAGCCGGGGCCGGTCGTGTCCGGCGCCGACGTCGCAACGGCGTTGAACCGCGGGCGGAGCGTGATCGGACCCACGTGCACCGGGAGCCCCACGGCGATGCGCGTGGCATTCTCGACGACCTCGCGCTGCACGGCGATGGACTCGACGAGCTGCGCCCGCTCGACCGCGTGCATCTGCGGTGTGATGCTGAACGACACCGCCTCGACGCCCTCGACGACGCCCGCCGACCTGTTGAGCTCCGTGAAATGGCCGCGGGTGCCCCCGACGATGTCGGGGCGCCACGACCTCTCGCGCAGATGAGCGGCGAGCGCCGACACGATCTCGGCGTCGGCGACATGCCCGTGTTCGGCGAAGGCCCCGATGCGCACGACCCGCTCGAGCGAGAGCACGGCCACGACGTCATCGAGTATCGGCGCGAGGGTGTGGGTGTCACGCACGCCGACGATGCGCACATCGAGCGGGAGCGCTCCGGCCTCGCGAGACGCGGCCACGAGCGCCTCGCGCCACGGGGTCGCGACATCGAGCTCGACGAGCACAGCGGAGGCGGGAATCACGGGCGCATGCGCAACCGCAGGCGAGTCACGTCGCACGATCGGCGGGCCCGTCGTCGCTCCGAGAACGAGGTGGGGCACGCGTCGAGCCGCCTCAGCGACATCGACGGCGTGAGCGACATCGACGGCGTGAGCGCCACGCTCCTCATGCCGATGCGGTGCGGCATCCTGCTGGATGCCGTCCACCGCGGTGATGCGCGCGGTCAGAGTGACGGTCTGCGCGATGATCTCGCCCCGGGAGACGGTCACCGGGAAGGGCTCGGCGAGGGGTGTTCCGTAGGTCTTGAACGAGGCATCCGTCCAGTTCCTCTGGTCTTCCATCTCGAAGATCTCGCCGTCGAACCGCAGCGAGCACTCGAGGCCCCCGGTGTGCCAGCCGAGCCCGACGATGTCGACCGCCGGCTGGTGCGGGCTGATGCGATCCGGAAAGCTCGAGACGGAGGTCGTCGACGGTGTCGTGACGACGAGCTCGGTGCCCGCGACCGTCGGCGGGTGCAGCACGACGAGCCCGATCCGATTGCGCTCGAACTCGGCCTGCGCCTCGAGAGACAGGGCCACGGTCAGGGTCTGCTCGAGCGTGTCCGTTCGTGCGCCGGTGACGGCGAGCCGTCCGGTGAGCTCGAGTCCGTGGCCGCTCATCCGCACGTCGAGGTCGAGGCCGTCAGTCCGAGCAGACGTCGCGGTCACCGAGGTCGCGACCGTGTTCCAGTCTCGATCGCGCGCGACGGCCCGGATCGAGCGCAGCACCGTCCTCCCGGCGAACCGGATGTCTGCGAACTCGTCTCCCCTCGTCTCGATGGTCCAGTCGCCGAGCCTCAGGGTCTCCGGGCGGGGCTCGGCCGATGCCCACCGTCGTTCGGCGACCCGCCACGCGGCGGTCACGGCGGCGTCGGTATCCGCGTCGGTATCCGCATCGGCGTCGGCCTCGACGTCGGTATCGGGCGAGCCGGGCACCGGAGGTTTCCCGAGAGGCGTCACGGTCAGAGAGTGGTCATGCCGCCGTCGACGGCGACGAGGGTTCCGGTCGCGAACGCGCTCTCGTCGCTCGCGAAGAAGACCACGATGCCCTCGATGTCGCCCGGTGATCCGGCTCGCCCCATGGGGATGCGCGAGATGATCGCGGCGCGCGATTCGGGGTCGGACGTGATGGCGCTCACGAGGGGTGTCTCCGTATAGGCCGGCACGACCGTGTTCACGCGGATACCTTCCTTCACGTAGGCGGCGGCGACGGTGCGACCGAGCCCGTGTATCGCCGCCTTCGACGTGCTGTAGGCCGTGAACTCCGCCCCCTCGCCGCGGATTCCCGTCGGACTCCCCGTGAGGATGATCGAGCCGCCACCGTTCGGCAGCATCGCTCGCACCGCGTGTTTGAGTGTCAGGAATGTGCCGGTGAGGTTGACGTCGATCGTGCGCTGCCAGGAGTCGAGGTCGAGATCGGCCACCTTCGCGTCGCGGCCGAACAGTTGCACGCCCGCGTTCGCCACGACGACGTCGGGAACCCAACCGTCGTCGACGAGCGACGTGAACGCCGCGGTGACGCTCGCCTCGTCGGAGATGTCCATGAGCATTCCGCGGGCCGCAACGATTGCGCCCGCGGAGACGATCTCGTGTGCCGCAGCGACCGCGCCTGCTTCGTCACGATCGGCGAGGATCACGCGCGCCCCTTCGGAGGCGAGCCGCGCCGCGATACCGCGACCGATCCCTGCGGCCGCGCCCGTGACGAGCGCTGTCTTTCCCTCGAGACGTTCTGACATGGGGCTCCTCGTCGAGTGTCGTGTCCGTGCCCGCCAGCTATGAACCGGTTGACCAATCAGACACTAGTGGGGAGATCACCGTGCGCCAAGCCCCGGGAGACCTCAGCCTCGCGCGGGGCGAGTCGAATCCCTCACGACGAGGGAGGGCGTGAGGATGCGGCCCTCTTGCGCGTCACCCGTCTCGAGCCGGCGCACGAGCAGCTCGAGGGCGGTTTCGCCGAGGGTCTCGAACTCCATCCGCATCGTCGTGAGGCGGGGCCAGAAGTACTCCGCTTCGGGCATGTCGTCGATGCCCACGATGGAGAAGTCGGTCGGCGCCACTCGGCCGCGATCGGCCATCACTCGCAGGAACCCGAGCGCGAGCTCATCGTTGGCGGCGACGACCGCGTCGAACGAGTCGATCTCCACCCGGCGGGCGGCGTCGGCGCCCGAGGCGGCCGTCCAGTCGGCGCAGTCGTACCGCGCGGGCGCGGGAAGCGCCGCCGCGGCCATGACGTCGTCGAAACCGTGCAGACGCTCGACAGCCTCGTGATACCGCAGAGGTCCGACGAGATGGATGATGCGTCGATGCCCCTGCTCCACGAGATGACGCGTGGCTCCCGCGGCGGCGGCATACGAATCGATGGTCGCGAACCCCGCCGTCTCGGCGGAACGGGAGAGCGAGATGGCGGGAACCGCCTTCGCCGCACGTTCGAGATGCTTGACGATGCCGATGAACGGCGTCGCGACGATGATGCCGTCGACGCGGAACGAGACGAAGTTGTCGAGAGCCCGCTCGACGTCGAGTCGTCCGTCGACCGACTCCACGTCGACATCCAGTTGCGCGATGATCGTCGACAGTCCCGCTTCTTTCGCCACCCTGCTCAAGCCGGTCATGATCGACGTGTTGCCGAAATTGAACGGCCCCATGGCGAGAACGCCCACGGTGTGCGACCGCTGCGCGCGCATACTCCGCGCGATGCGGTTGTGCCGGTAGCCGAGAGACTCGATCGCCTCTTCGATGCGACCTCTCGTGGCGTTGCCGACGTAGCCACCGGTGAAGTACCGCGAGACGGTTTGAGCGGAGACACCCGCTTCGGCGCCGACGTCGGCCATCGTCGGCCACGAGCGCGCGGGTCGTTCGTGAGCCTCCGACATGGTGTGACCTCCACGGCGAGCGTACTTGAGCGGGCCCGAACGCTCCGATGGAGGCCCGGAAAACTCGACGCGAAAAAAACCGGTTGACTTATTGACCTCCAAATGTGTTATCGATAACGTACTCGCAATCGACCGATCGACAGCCCTCCGGCTCCTCTCGATCGTCGACACCCAGCACCGACGATGACGTCCACCTCTGAGGCGTCCCACCGAAAGGACGCAAAGATGCGTGCACGATCGATACCCCTCGCGATGCTCACCGGCGCCGCACTCGTTGCGACCCTCGGGGCGTGTTCGAGTTCAGGCGACTCCGGCGACGGCTCGACGACCATCACGTGGTTCAAGCTGACCGAGACGGCCGAGAGCGCGAGCGCGGCCCTCGACACGGTCATCGCCGACTTCGAAGAAGCGAACCCCGACATCACCGTCGATGTCGAGGAGCGCGCGACCGACGCCCACAAGGATTCGTTGCGCACGACGCTCGGCACCTCGGGCGCCCCCGACATCTTCTTCTCCTGGGCCGGCCCCGGACTCGGCGGCGAATTCATCGACGCGGGGGCGAGCATGAATCTCGAGGAGTACTACGCCGAATACGGCTGGGAAGATCGCTTCAGCGACGCGGCGATGGAGACCGTGACCCAGTACGGCGGATACGACGGCGTTCCGTACACGCAGCGCGGCGAAGCGGTGTTCTACAACAAGGAGCTCTTCGCCGAAGCGGGAATCGACGAGGCCCCCACGACGTACGACGAACTCGTCGACGCCGCGGCCGCCCTCTCCGACGCCGGCATCACCCCCATCCAGTTCGGGGGAACGGTGAACTGGCACCTCATGCGACTGCTCGACAGCCTGCTCGAGACCGAGTGCGGCGCCGACGGATATCAGGCGCTCGTCACGACCGAAGCGAGTTGGGCAGACGAGCAGTGCGTCACCGACACCTTCACCGAGTTCGCAACCTGGAGCGAGGACTACGTCAACCCGGGATTCGCGTCGATCAACAACGACGAGGCGAGTGCGCTCTTCTTCTCAGGAGAGGCCGCGATGGCTCTCGAGGGCGACTGGTTCAACCAGGTCATCCGCGACGCCGGGATGGACGAAGACACCGTAGGACTGTTCCCCTTCCCCACCGGAACCGGGCGCCTCTACGGCTTCAACGAGAACAACTACATCTCGGCCAACAGCGAGAATGCGGATGCCGCGGCCCGCTTCCTCGACTACCTCACGTCTGAAGACGCCCAAGCGACCATCATCGAGGCGTTCGGCAGCCAGTCCGTCAACGTCGACGTCACCCCGGAGGGCGACTTGAGCGAGCTCGATCAGGCCTGGGGTCCGATCTTCGCCGACGCGACCGGGGTCTACATGAACAACGACCAGAACCTGACCCTGTCTCAGACGACGGAGTACTGGCGCATCCAGAACCTCGTCGCCACGGGCGAACTGGACCCTGCCGACGCGGGCGCGCAGTTCCAGCAGTTCATCGACCAGCAGTGAGACCGAGCGTGCGGGGCGTCGATGGTCGCCCCGCACGCTCCCCCCAACCCTCTCGAAAGAGGTCATCATGACGACCGCCACACGCTCGCGCCGCACAGAAACCCCGACCCCGCGTCCGGGAGCGACCGCGACGCGAGCGCGCCGCATCGGGCGCAGCGGCTTCATCGCCGCACTGCCGTTCCTCGCTCCCGCCCTCGCGGCCTACGTCGTCTTCGTCGTCGGCCCGATGATCGAGTCCGTCCGCCTCAGCTTCTTCGAGTGGTCGGGTTTTCAGGGTGCGCCGCAGGAGTTCGTCGGCCTGCAGAACTACGTCCGCATCTTCACGAGGGACCCGGTCTTCTACACGGCACTGAGCAACTCGATCATCTGGGTCGTACTCTCGCTCATCATCCCCGTGGGCCTCGGCCTCGTGATGGCTCTCGCCCTCAACCGACCGCTGTTCGGCCGCAACGCGTTCCGCTCGCTCTTCTACATCCCCGGCGTGCTCGCCCCCATTGCGATCGCCAACATGTGGCGCTGGATGTACAACCCGAACTACGGCGTCGGAGCGAGCCTCGCCGAGGTCTTCGGTCTTCCGTGGCTCGCCGAGATCCAGTGGCTCGGCGATCAGAACCTCGCGCTCTATTCGATCTTCGCGGCGTTCGTCTGGCAGATCGCGGGCACCAACATGGTGCTCTTCCTCGCCGGACTCCAGTCCGTGTCACCCGAACACGTCGAGGCGGCGAAACTCGACGGCGCGGGGCCCTGGCAGATCCTCGTCAACGTCACGCTGCCCGCTCTCCGCCCCACGACCGTCATCGTGGTCGTGCTGACCATCATCAACTCGATCAAGGTCTTCGATCTCATCGTCGGCATGACGGGTGGTGGGCCTGCCCAGCAGACCCAGGTGCTCGCGCTGTGGTCGTACTCGCAGTCCTTCCTCAACAACGAGTACGGCCCCGGCAACGCCATCGCGACCGTCCTGCTCATCGTGACCCTCATCATCGTCGTCCCGTACATGGTCTGGACGGCCCGCCAGGAGAAGAACTCATGAGCCTCTCGACCGTTCCCCCCGCGACACCCGACACCCTCGCCCTCGCGAAAGCCCGCCGGCGCCGACCCCGACAGACCCGCGACTACGTGCTCGGCGGGCTGTGGATCGCTCTCCTCGTCTCCGTGGTGATCTGGGTCGTGCCGATCGTGTTCATGCTGTTCACGTCGCTCAAGAGCGAGGCCGACATCTTCGGGACTCCCGCGTTCGTGCCACCGTGGTCCCCGGAGTGGGGCAACTACACCGAAGCGCTCGAGCGAGGCAACCTGCTGGTCGCCGGCGGCAACAGCCTCATCATCGCCATCATCAAGGTCCCCGTCGGCCTGTTCATCTCGGCTGCCGCCGCATTCGCTCTCGCCCGGTTGCGCTTCAAACGCCAGCGACTGCTCATGGGTGTCATAGCCATGGGCGCGATGGTTCCCATCCAGGTCGCGATCGCCCCGCTCTTCCAAGTGATCTCGAGCCTCGACCTTCTGAGCACCCACGTCGGCGTGATCCTGCCCTACATCGCGTTCGGGTTGCCGTACCAGACCTTCATCCTCTACGGCTTCTTCCGCGCCATCCCCGAGGAGATCGACGAGAGCGCGAGGCTCGACGGTGCGAGCAACTGGCGACTGTTCTGGCAGATCATCCTGCCACTGTCGAAGCCGGCACTCGCGGCGCTCTTCATCCTCGACTTCGTGAGCACCTGGAACGAGTACTCCATCGCTCTCGCGCTGCTCCAGAGCCAGGACTCCTGGACCATCCCGCTCGCGATCCAGGGATTCCAATCGCAGTTCACGAGCTCCTACGGTCCGCTCAACGCCTTCACGATCATGTCCGTCCTCCCCGTGCTGATCGTCTACCTCATGTTCCAGCGCTATTTCGTCGAGGGCGCCTTCGCGGGCGCCGTGAAAGGCTGATGATGACCATCGCCGCGACCCCGCCCGTCTTCGATCGCTCGACCCCCCTCTTCGAAGTGCTGCGCACCCCCGAGGGTCACGCGGTCGTCAGCCGGTATCTGCCGGAACTCGTCGGCTCCTCGGTGCTTCACACCCTCCACGGGTATCCGATCGGACTCGTGGTCGACACCGAATCGCGGTTCGACGACGACCCCGCCGCTCGAGACGCCCTCCTCTCGGAGATCGCGCGCATCGCGCCGGCAGTGGCCGGCCACTCGCAGGTGAACCCTCCACGATCTCCCTCGCTCGACTACGAGGACGAGTCGGTCCCGACCGGGTCTGCCGCCGTCTCGACCCCGCGGACGACGACCCTCTATCGCCGCTTCGAGCTCGAGCTGAGCGGGCCCCGGCACGGCAACCCCTTCGTCGACGTGTCACTGCACGCCACCGTCGAGGGGCCGGACGGCGCGCACCGCGTTCCGGGCTTCTACGACGGCGACGGCACCTACCGCGTGCGCTACCTCCCCCTCGCCGAAGGCGACCACACGCTCGTGACCGAGAGCAACGCGAGGTCCCTCGACGGCATCGTCGTGCGGTTCTCCGTCGGCGGCGCTCTGCAGAACGACCACGGGCCCGTCAGGGTGGCGAACACGTTCCACTTCGCCCACGCCGACGGCACGAGACACGTCCCCCTGGGAACGACGTCGTACGCGTGGACTCATCAACCCGAGAGCGTGCAGGCGACCACTCTCGCGACCCTCGCCGCAGCTCCGTTCACCAAGATCCGGATGGGGCTGTTTCCGAAGTCGTACCTCTTCAACGAGAACGACCCCGAGATCTACCCGTTCGAGCGGCTCGACGACGGCTCGTTCGATCTCGAACGGCCCGACGTCGAATACTGGGCTCGGCTCGACTCGCGCATCGATGAGCTCGACGACCTCGGAATCCAAGCCGACCTCATCCTGTTCCACGCCTACGACCGCTGGGGGTTCTCGACCATGCCCGCTGCGGCAGACGACCGCTACGTGCGATACGCCGTGGCCAGGCTCGCGGCCCACGCGAACGTCTGGTGGTCGCTCGCCAACGAGTACGACCTCCTCTTCGAGAAGAGCGAGTCGGATTGGGAACGCTTCGCCGGCATCATCGGAGAGGACGATCCGACCGGGCACCTCCTCAGCATCCACAACTGCCGCGCGTTCTACGACTACTCGCGCGACTGGGTGACCCACGCGAGCATCCAGCGACAAGACCTCTACAAGACCTCCGAGATGGTCACCGACTGGCGCGCGGCGTGGGGCAAACCCGTCGTCGTCGACGAGTGCGTCTACGAGGGCAACATCGATCAGGGGTGGGGCAACATCTCCGGTCAGGAACTCACCCGGCGCTTCTGGGAGGGGGCGCTGCGCGGAGGCTACGTCGGGCACGGCGAGACGTACGCGCACCACGACGATCGACTGTGGTGGTCGAAAGGGGGGACTCTGCACGGATCGAGTCCCGAGCGCATCGCCTTCCTCGCCGGCATCATCGCCGAGGGGCCCGCGGCGGGCCTCGAACCCATCCCGCTCGATTGGGATGCGGTGAGGGCCGGTGTCGAGGGGGCGTACTACCTGTACTACTTCGGCTTCGGGCGCCCGACCTACCGCCGATTCCTCCTGGACCCGGCCGCGGAATACACGATCGACGTCATCGACACCTGGAACATGACCGTCGAACGCCTCGACGGCACCTACCGCGGTCGATTCAGGATCGACCTCCCCGGGCGGGAGTTCATCGCCGTTCGACTCATCGCCGTGTGAGGCCGGCGGGCGAGAGCTACGGGTGAGCGCCGCGGGCTGACGGGGCGGACCTCGCGGTCGGCTGCTCGCGAGCACCGAGGCAGAATCGAGGGGTGAGTGCCGCCGCCGACTTCATCGTCTCGAGGCTCGAGGCCGAGAGCGATCCCTACCGCGCCGAGGCAGAGGCGCAACGACTCGGGGGCGGGCTCCTCGTGCTCGGGGCGTCGGTGGGGGCCGTGCGCGGCACGGTGCGCGACGCGCTCCACAAGTTCGCCCCGCTCGGCCGGGACGACATCGCCTCGCTCGCGTCCGAACTGTGGGCCGGGATCGTGTTCGAGCACCGCCTCGCCGCCGTCGTTCTGCTGCAGACCCGCGTGACCGAGCTCGACAACAGCGATCTCACGAGAATCGAGGGTTTCGTGAGATCCGGCCGGCACGCGGCGCTCGTCGAGCCGCTCTGTCGCGACGTCGTGGGGCCCCTCGTGCGAGCACTCGACGGCGGTGGCCGAGCGAAAGCGGAGACGACGATCGAACGCTGGGCGCACGAACCCGATGCGTGGGTGCGCCGAGCCGCGTCGCTCATCGCCGACCACGTCGTCGCAGCCGGGGCGGATGGCGGCGCGACCGGCGGCGTGGAACCCTGGGGGCGGCGGGTGCGTGCGGCGGTCGCCGCGGCATCCGACGGCCGGCGATGATCGCGTCAGGTGAGCGCGACCGGCGGCACGTGGGCCAGGCAGACTGGAGCCATGGAATTCGCTACCTTCGTCGAGCCCCAGCAGGGCGCCACCTACACCGAGCTTCTCGCATTCGCGCGCGCCACGGAGAGCGCCGGTTTCGACGCGTTCTTCCGCTCGGACCACTACCTCAAGATGGGCGACCGTGACGGCCTCCCCGGCCCCACCGACGCCTGGACGACCCTCGCCGGTCTCGCCCGCGAGACCTCCACGATCCGCCTCGGCACTCTCGTGTCGTCGGCGACGTTCCGCCACCCGTCGATCCTCGCCATCCAGGTCGCCCAGGTCGACGAGATGTCGGGCGGGCGAGTGGAGCTCGGGCTCGGCACCGGGTGGTACCGCGAGGAGCACGAGGCCTACGGCATCCCGTTTCCAGAGAAGCGCTTCGGTCCGTTCGAGGAGCAGCTCGAGATCATCACGGGACTGTGGTCGACACCCCTCGGCGAGACCTACTCGTTCGACGGGAAGCACTACACACTCGTCGACTCGCCCGCCCTGCCCAAGCCCGTGCAGTCGCGTGTGCCCGTCATCGTGGGCGGTGGCGGCGCCAAGCGCACTCCCGCGATCGCCGCGAGATTCGCGACCGAGTTCAACATCGGCTTCGTGACCGAGGCCGTCGTCGCCGAGAAGTTCGCCGGAGTGAGGGATGCCGCGGCGAGCGCCGGGCGCACCGAACCGTTGACGCTCTCGGTCGCCCTCCCCACGCTCGTCGGTCGCGACGACGCCGAATTCGCGCGGCGCGCTGCTGCGACGGGCCGCGACGTGACCGAGTTCCGCGGAAGCGGCGAGAACTTCGCGGGCTCCCCCGCCGAAGTCGCCGACAAGGTGGCCCGCCTGCGCGAACTCGGCGCCGACCGCGTCTACTTCCAGCTCAACGACATGCGCGACCTCGACCACATCGAGCTCATCGCGAGCGAGGTGCTGCCGCAGCTGCGCTGAAGGGCGGGGCGCTGCTCGCGAGCGCCCCGGGTCTCTCAGTCGAGCGCGGTCGGGTCGTCCGAACCCTGCAGCAGTGCGCGAGCGGCCATACCGATGATGGCGGCGTAGGTGGGATAGGCGAACTTGACCTTGGCGAGAGTCGCGACATCCACACCCGCCGCCATCGCCGTCGTCACCGACTGGATGACCTCCACGGCCGTCTCGCCGACAGCGTGCGCCCCGAGGATCAGTTCGCGGCGCCGGTCGGCGATGAGCAGCAGGAACCCCGCCTCGCGGTCGTCGATCACCGCACGGTCGAGGTCGGCGTAGTCGATGCGTGAGGTCACGCACTGCTCGTCGCGCTCGCGCGCTTGCTCCTCAGTGAAACCGACGCCCGCGTAGTCGGGGTCGGTGAACCCTCCCGCGGGCAACAAGTGGTGGGGAGTGCGGCGGTTCGACCCGAGCACGGCGTTCTCGGCAGCAGCCTCGCCCTCGAACTGCGCGGCCTGCACGAGCATGTCGCGGCCCGTCGTGTCGCCGACCGCGAAGATGTGCGACACCCCGGTGCGAAAATGCTCGTCGACCGGAATGGACGCGCGCTCCCTCTCGACCCCGGCACTCTCGAGGCCGAGGTCGTCGATGTCGGCCGGCCACCCCGTCGCCATCACGACGACGTCGAAACTGCTCGACTGGGGGGCGTCGTCGTCGCGCCACAGGAGCGTGATCGAGCCGTCGGATGCGCGCGACAACCCGCTCACCGTGTCGATGCCGGTGTGCACACGCACGCCCCGCGCGCGGAACGAGGCGGTGACCGTTTCGGAGATCGCCGCGTCGGACGCCATGAGGATGCGCGGCGCGACATCGAGGAGGGTGACCTCGGAGCCGAACGCGTCGAAGACGGTCACGAGCTGCGCGCCCGTGTTGCCCGCACCGATGATGGCGATGCGCTTCGGCAGCTCCGCGAGACGGAGCACGTCTTCGGGAACCGTCGCGAGCTCGTTCCCGGGCACCGGCAACCGCTTGGAGTGCCCGCCGACACACACGATGATCGACTCGCCGCGCAGAGCGCGACCGCTCTCGAGCTCGAGGGTGTGCGCGCCGGTGAACTTCGCGCGCCCCTCGAGGATGAGGGTCACCCCCGCGTCGTCGAACCTCTCGGCCTCGCGCTTGATGGACCTCACGAGGTCGACGCGTTCCTCGACCCGCGCGACCGTCGTGGGCCAGTCGATCGTCGGAGCACTCACCTCGATGCCGTAGGAGTGCGCCGCGTGCACCTCGCGCATGAGCCGCGCCGCCTTCGCCAACACGCGCGTGGGCACGCATCCGGTGTTGACGCACGTGCCGCCGAGGCGATCGGCCTCGACCACCGCGACGTTCGCTCCGAGCTCGGCCGCCCTCAGCGCCGCCGCGGTTCCGGCCGGACCGGCACCGATCACGATGACGTCGAAGCTGTCGCCCGCCGCCGGCTCGCAGGTCGAGTCGCGGTCGCGGCTCTCGGGGCTTCCGGGGCTTCCGGGGCCGGGCGTCGTGTCGGTGGTGCGGTCATCGGCGGTGCGGTCGGTGTCGGCCATGTCGTGCTCCAAAGTCGAGAAGGTACTCCGACTGTGCCATGCCACCGTGTGATGTCGCCGGGACAACGCGCGTGACCTCCGCCGCGGCGGCGCCCGCATCCGCTACCCAAATCGGCACCCGCCGTGCATATCCGGCCAGCGGCTGCCGAAAGGGCCAGCGGATGCCGCGCGGCACACGCCGCGACCCACCGCGACTCGAGCCACGGCGGCCCTCCTCGACCCCGGGTCCGAACCCGGGTCCGCACGAATCCGCCGCGCAAATCGGCACCCGCCGCGCATATCCGGCCGGCGGATGCCGAAACGGCCCGCGGATGACGCGGGGCAAGCGTCGACGCCGATGCCACCACGCGCACCCACCACGCGAACTCAGCGCGCGGCGAGCCACCCCTTCGCGGCCTCGAGGTCGGCGGCGGCGATACCGTGCCCTCCGCCGCGACGCGCGACCGTGACATCCGCTCCCCGCTCGCGCAACACCTCGACGAGGCGGTCGTTGCTCGCGAGGGGGGCCATCGGGTCGGCCGTGCCGTTGAGCAGCACGATCTCGGTCGAGCCGAGGTCGGTCGTGAGCTCCCGGTCGTCGAGCGGAAACATGCCCGAGAAGGCGACGACCCGATCGAGGGTGTCCGGATGCAGCAGGGCAACCGCGAGGGCGATGTTGGCGCCGTTCGACAGCCCGATCGCGATCACGCGCCGCCCCTCGAGGCCGTAGTGCTCGATCGCGGCGGCGAGGAACCCTCTGAGCTCGCCGCTGCGCTCCACCACATCCTCGACATCGAAGACACCTTCGGAGAGCCGACGGAACCAGCGGTTCATGCCGTTTTCGCTCACGCGTCCGCGCGGCGACAGCACGGCCGCGTGGGGGTCGAGCATGCCCGCGAGCTGCGCGATGTCGTTCTCGTCGCTGCCGGTTCCGTGCAGGGTCAGCAGCACGGGATGATCGGTCGAGCCCTCACGGTAGAGGTGCGGCCACGCGGCGAGAGTCTCTTCGGCGCTCACGACGCGCTCGCAACGGCCGGGTTGTTCTCTTCGGGCACGTGGATCTTCGCGACCGCGTGCTCGATGGCTTCGCGCGAGGGCTCGAGCCACGGCGGGAGCTTGAGGGCGCGCCCGAGTTCGAGCAGCGGCTCGTCGATGTCGAAGCCGGGGGTGTCGGTCGCGATCTCGAAGAGCACGCCTCCGGGCTCCCGGAAGTAGATCGACGTGAAGTACTGCCGGTCGAGGATCGCGGTCACGGCGAAGCCGCGTTCCACGAGCTCGCGGCGCCAGGCATCCTGCGTCTGCTGGTCGGGCACGCGGAAGGCGATGTGGTGCACCGTGCCACCGGCGCCGAGGCCCGTCGGTCCGTTCGGCGAGGCGACCACGTCGACGATGTTGCCCGGCGCGCCGTCGCCGGCTCCGACGCGGATGCGGTCGGGCGTCTCGCTCATGACGTGCATGCCGAGGTCGTCGGTGAGCACCTCGACGGTCTGGGCGGGGTCAGCGACGGTGAGCACCGAGGAGTGCTGCCCGCGCACGGCGTACTGAGCCGGAACGGATGCCGAGTCCCACGGGTTGCGGGGGTCGGTGACCGATGACGCCACGAGGTCGATCTGCAGGCCGTCGGGGTCGCGCAGCGAGAGGCGTTCCTCGTCGGATGTCGTCGACGTGATGCGCGAGTCGACGCCGAGGGCACCGAAGTGCTCGCTCCACCACCCGAGGCTGCCCGCGGGCACGGAGAATGCCGTGGTCGTGGACTGCCCGGTTCCGACGCGCCCGCTCGCGATGCCGCGCCACGGGAAGAAGGTGAGGAGCGAGCCCGGCGTTCCCGCGTCGTCACCGTAGTAGAGGTGATACGTGCCGGGGTCGTCGAAGTTGACGGTCTTCTTGACGAGCCTCAGGCCCAGTCCGGTGATGTAGAAATCGATGTTGCGCTGCGGGTCTCCCGCGATGGCGGTGACGTGGTGCAGTCCGGCTGTCTCGACGGTCATTCTCCGACCCTTCTTCGTGTGGTGTCTCATGCTCGCACTCCGAGCGACATCCATGCAAACGCATGCACTCGCGACGGTATTCCCGGAGGTATTCCGAATGTCACCGGCCTCCGCTACTGTCCGGCCATGGCGTTCATCGAAGCTCAGCAGCTCGTCAAGACCTACACGCCCAAGGGCGCCCCGATCGTGCGCGCCCTCGACGGCCTCGACCTTTCCGTGAAGCAGGGCACGGTGCAGGCCCTCCTCGGCCCGAACGGTGCCGGAAAGACCACGACGGTCAAGGTGCTCACGACCCTCATCACGCCCGACTCGGGCACGGCGACGATCGACGGCATCGATGTCGCGCGCGACGGACACCGCATCCGACCGATCATCGGGGTCTCGGGCCAATACGCGGCCGTCGACGAGAACCTCACGGGCTTCGAGAACCTCGACATGGTCGGCAGGCTCTACCACCTCGGCGCGCGGCAGTCGCGGGCCCGAGCGAAAGAACTCATCGAACTGTTCGACCTCACCGAGGCCCAGAACCGACCCGTCAAAGGCTTCTCCGGCGGGATGCGGCGCAGAATCGACCTCGCGGGCGCCCTCGTCACCCGCCCCCGAGTGCTCTTCCTCGACGAACCCACGACCGGACTCGACCCGCGCAGTCGGCTCGGCATGTGGGACATCATCACGTCGCTCGTCGGCGAGGGCACGACCGTGCTGCTCACGACGCAATACCTCGAAGAGGCCGATCAGCTCGCCGACAACATCTCGGTCATCAACGGGGGCACCGTCATCGCCGAGGGCACGTCCGACCAGCTGAAGGCCTCCATCGGTGGGCAACGCGTCGAGCTCAACCTCGTGTCGAGCGACGACAGAGACGCGACCCGGGAGGTGCTGCGGCGCTTCGGCACATCCGACCCGGCGACGTCGAACGACGATCGCACCCTGACCGTCACGGTCGACGACGGTCCGAGCGCACTGCAGGCGATCCTCGGCGAACTCGGGGCACGAGGAGTGCGCCTCTACGACGCGGGAATGCGGCGCCCCACTCTCGACGACGTCTTCCTCAGGCTCACCGGGCGCTCGGCGAGCGACGACGACGCGACCGACGCCGATACATCGACCGAGAGGCGGGAGGCATCATGACTCGAACCGAAACGACGACCCCGTCGGCGCGGTCGGCCGGCGCGACGAGCGAGACCGGCGCGACCTTCGCCACCTGGCTCAACGACGGCTGGATCACGACGAGGCGCAACCTCATCAAGATCAAGCGCGTTCCCGACATCCTCGTCTTCACGACCCTGCAGCCGATCATGTTCGTGCTCTTGTTCAGCTACGTCTACGCGGGCAGCATCGACATCCCCGGCAGCGACTACAAAGAGTTCATCATGGCGGGCATCTTCGCCCAGACCGTCGTGTTCGGCTCCACCTACTCGGGCTCGGCGATGGCGCAAGACCTCAAAGACGGCATCATCGACAGGTTTCGCACGCTCCCGATGAGCCCGTCGGCGGTTCTCGTCGGCCGCACCAACGGAGACCTGCTCATCAACGGCATCTCGATGATCGTCATGATCGCGACGGGACTCATCGTCGGTTGGCGCGTGCGATCGAGCGTTCTCGAGGCGATCGCGGCCGTCGTGCTCCTGCTTCTCTTCGCCTACGCGCTCTCGTGGGTCATGGCGTTCATCGGCATGAGCGTGCGCAGCCCCGAGATCATCAACAACGTGTCGTTCCTCGTGCTGTTTCCGCTCACCTTCATCTCGAACGCCTTCGTGCCGAGCGACTCCCTGCCGACCCCGCTGCGCATCTTCGCCGAGTACAACCCCGTGTCGGCTCTCGTCGAGGCGGCGAGGCAGCTCTTCGGCAACGTTCCCGCGCAGACCCCCGAACCGTCGTCGTGGACCCTGCAGAACCCCGTGCTCACCGTGCTCATCGGCATCGTCGTGATGCTCGTGGTCTTCGTGCCCCTCGCGACGCGCAAGTTCGGGCAGGTCAGCACGCGCTGAGGTGGCACGCTCACACTGCGCTCACCGGCCGCGCCCGGAACGCCGACGTACAGTGGCAGCATGCCCAGCGACCTCACCATGAAGGCGATGAACGTCGCGCACCGAACCCTCCTCGCCGTCACCGGCGGAAGGGTCGGGTGGAAGGCCATGGGCATGCCCGTCATCGAACTCACGACGATCGGCCGCAAGAGCGGCGAACCGCGTTCGGCGATGCTCACCGCTCCTCTCGTCGAGGGCGACTCCTACGTGATCGTCGCGTCGAAGGGCGGGGAACCCACGCATCCGGCCTGGTATCTCAACCTGCGCGACGAACCGCGAGTCGAGGTGCGCATCGAGGGCCGACCCGTGGAGAAGCGCGTCGCCCGCGTCGCGAGCCAGGAAGAGCGCGACCGGATGTGGCCGCTCATCACCGGGCGTTACCGCAACTACGCGGGCTACCAGAAGCGCACGTCGCGGCAGATCCCGCTCGTCGTGCTCGAACCGCTCGGCTGATCCGAGGGCGCGCTAGGCGCCGGGGTGACGGATCGCGAGCATCCCCAGCTCGACCTCGGCGAAGCTCGTCGAAAGTGGCGAGAGTCCGATGCGCACGCCGTCGGGGGCGCGGAAGTCGGGGATGACCCCCTGACGCCAGAGCTTCGGCACGATGTCGGCGAACCCGCCACCGTCGAGGGTGATGTGTGAACCTCGGCGTGCGGCATCGCGCGGCGTCGCGAGGGTCGCCTCGGGAAGAATCTCGTCGGCGAGCTCGATCGCGAACCCCGTGAGAGCCACCGATTTCGCGCGGATCGCCTCCATGCCCACCTCGGCGATGAGCGCGATCATGTCGCGCATCGCGAGCATGCCGATGATGGGCGGGGTACCGCTCGTGAAGGAGCGGATGCCGTCGGCCGGCGTGAAGCTCGACTCCATGTCGAAGGGCGCCGCGGCGCCGAGCCATCCTCGGATCGGCTGACGCAGTTCGTCGTGCAGGTCGGCCCTCACATAGGCGAACGCCGGAGACCCCGGACCCCCGTTGAGGTATTTGTAGCTGCAGCCGGTGGCGAGGTCGGCCCCGCACGCGTCGAGCTCGACGGGCACCGACCCCACGGAGTGGCTGAGATCCCACACGACGAGTGCGCCGGCATCGTGGGCGACAGCGGTGAGCGCGGTCATGTCGGCGAGATACCCCGAGCGGTAGCCCACGTGACTCAGCACGACCGCGGCCGTCGCGTCGCTGACGACCTCGGCGAGCGCGGTGGGCGTGACCCCGAGCTCGTCGCCGAGTTCGATCCACCGCACGGTGAGCCCCCGCTCGGCGGCGATGCCCTCGACGATGTAGCGATCGGTCGGGAAGTCGTCTCGAGACACCACGATCTCGGTGCGGTCGGGGCGCGCGGCGAGGGCGGCACGCACGAGCTTGTAGAGGATGACGGTCGTCGAGTCGGCGACGACCACTTGCCCCGCCGCGGCACCGAGCGCCGCGGCGCCGAGCTCGTCACCGACGAGCGTCGGTAGTTCGAGCCATCCTTCGTCCCACCCGCGGATGAGCCGCGAGGCCCACTGCTCGGTGACGAAGCTGTTGATGCGCTCGGCACTCGCGCGCAGCGGTCGACCGAGCGAGTTGCCGTCGAGGTAGGCGACGACGTCGTCGTCGCGCACGAAGAGGGAGCGGTGCGCCGCGAGCGGGTCAGCGGCGTCGAGTTCGGTGGAGCTGTTCACTCGAGAACCCTACGCGAGGAGATACCACCGCCGACTGTATGCACTTTCCGCACAGGTACGCCGGATCCGGCGTACCTGTGCGGAATTTGCGTACTTTCGGGGGGGGTTAGGGGCGGGGGGCGAGGTCGGCGAGCACGGCCTCGAGCTGGTCGATCGCCCAGTCGAGGTCGGCCTCCTCCACGACGATCGGGGGCGCGAGACGGATGGTGGACCCGTGCGTGTCCTTCGCGAGCACGCCCCTCTCGAGCAACCGTTCGCACACGTGCCGCCCGGTCGCGAGCGCGGGGTCGATGTCGATGCCCGCCCACAGTCCGGCGGTGCGCACCGCGAGCACCCCACGCCCGACGAGGGCCCGCAGCCGCTCGTCGAGTCGCGCGCCGAGCATCGCGGCTCGCCGCTGCGGCTCCCCCGTCGCGAGGAGCGCGACGACGGCCGAACCGACGGCGGCCGCGAGCGGGTTTCCGCCGAACGTCGAGCCGTGCTCGCCGGGGTTGAGCACCCCGATGATGTCGCGATCGCCGACGACCGCCGACACCGGAACGATGCCGCCGCCGAGCGCTTTGCCGAGGAGGTAGAGGTCTGGAACCACCCCGACGTTGTCGCACTGGAAGGTCGCCCCGGTGCGCCCGAGCCCCGACTGGATCTCGTCGGCGATGAAGAGCACGCGGTGCCGCGACGTGATCTCCCGCACGGCGGGCAGGTAGTCGGCGGGAGGGATGATGATGCCGGCCTCACCCTGGATGGGTTCGATGAGCACCGCGACGGTGTTCTCGTCGATCGCCGCCTCGAGCGCCGCCGGATCGCCGTAGGGCACCGACACGAAACCCGGGGTGAATGGGCCGAAATCGGTCGTCGCGACGGGGTCGTTGGAGAACCCGATGATGGTCGTCGTGCGCCCGTGGAAGTTGCCGTCGGCGACGACGATGTTCGCCCGCCCCGGCACGACGCCCTTCACGCGATACCCCCAGGCACGCGCGACCTTGATGCCCGTCTCCACGGCCTCGGCCCCCGTGTTCATGGGGATCACGAGGTCTTTGCCTGCGAGCTCGGCGAGCGCCGTGACGAACGGCCCGAGCTGGTCGTTGTGGAACGCGCGACTCGTGAGCGTCACGCGCTCGAGTTGCGCGCGGGCCGCCTCGAGGAGCGTCGGATGCCCGTGACCGAAGTTGACGGCCGAGTACGCGGCGAGGCAGTCGAGGTACCTGCGGCCGTCGACATCCGTGACCCACGCGCCCTCGCCGCGCTCGACGACGACCGCGAGCGGCGTGTAGGTGCGTGCGAGGTGGTCGTCTTCACCCCGGATGAACGCCGCCGCGGTGCTCATCGGCGCAGCTCGAGGGTGCAGCACTTGACACCGCCGCCGCCGAGCAGGAGCTCGGAGAGGTCGACGCCGATGGGGTTGTATCCGCGCTCGCGCAGTTGGCGCTCGAAGTCTTTCGCGCGCGACGCGATGACGATGTTGTAGCCGTCGCTGTAGGAGTTGAGGCCGAGAACTGCGGCGTCGTCTTCGGTCGCGATGATCGCGTCGGGGAAGAGCTCGTTGAGTCGCGCGCGACCCTCGGCGCTGAACGCGCTCGGCAGGTAGGCGATGTTGGTGTCGTCGAGAACCGAGATGGCGGTGTCGAGGTGGTAGAAGCTCGGGTTGACGAGTTCGAGTGTCACGACCTCGCGGCCGTAGATCGCGGCGATCTCCTCGTGGCTGTTCGAGGCGCTGCGGAAACCCGTGCCGGCGAGGATGACGCCACCCACGAGGAGGAAGTCGCCTTCACCCTCGTTGATGTTCGCGGGAACGCGCACGTCGAAGTCGTTGGCGCGGAACCAGTCCATGTAGGCGGGGCCTTCGGGCTGGCGCTGCGGGTAGGTGAACGACGCCCCGTAGGCGATGTTGTCGATGACGAACCCGCCGTTGGCCGCGTAGACCATGTCGGGCAGACCCTCGACGGGGTCGATGAGGTGCACGTCGAAACCGAGGTCGAGGTAGGTCTGGTAGAGCACCTCCCACTGGCGCACGGCGAGGCTCGTGTCGGTGGGCTCCTCGGGGTGCATCCACGGGTTGATGCGGTAGCTCACGGTGAAGTGTTCGGGGCGGCACATGAGCACGGTGCGCTTCGTGGCGACGCGTGTCGCGGCGGGTTCGACGGCGTCGACGATGCTCGTCGTGCTCATCGAGTCGGGGGTGGTGCTGCTCGGATTCTGGGCGCTCGTGGTCGACACGGATGCTCCTTCGAGGTCGTGGCGGGCACCGAGGGTGCCGGCGGAGTAGCGGCCGAATGCGGCGCTCGTTCTCCCGTGCTCAGTCTCGCACGCACGCCCGCGGTCGTTTCGGCAGTTTCGCGCACCGATTCTGCGCCTGAGGTAGCTCCCACACACGATTTCACCGTATGTTCGACCGCATGGACGCTCTCGACCACGGCATCATCGACGTGCTCCGCGAGAACGGGCGCGCGGGCTACGGCGACATCGGCGAGATCGTGGGGTTGTCGGCCTCGGCGGTCAAACGGCGCGTCGACCGCCTCGTCGCCGACCGGGTCATCCGCGGTTTCACGATCCAGGTCGATCCCGCCGTCGACGGGCTCGCGACCGAGGCCTACGTCGAGCTGTTCTGCCGCGGCACCGTCGCGCCCGACGAGCTGCGGCGCATCCTCTCCGATGTTCCCGAAGTGGTGGATGCGGGCACCGTCACGGGTTCGGCCGACGCGATCGTGCACATGCGCTCGCGCGACATTCCGTCTCTCGAGCTCGCTCTCGAGCGCGTGCGCATCGCCCCCAACGTCGACCACACGCGCAGCGCGATCGTGCTCTCGCGACTCATCCATCGCCAGCACGACTGACGTCGACACGGGCGATCGAGCGCGCGCCGATGTCGGGCCCGCGCGTCAGCTCAGGATGTCTTTCGTGAGAAAGCGGCCGTAGGCGAGCGCCCCGAACACGGCGACGTACCCGGCTTGCAGCAGCGCGTTGTCTCCGAACGACTGCCACGAGATCGGGTCGCGCAGGATGTCGGCGAACCCGAGCCAGTGCTCGGTGAAGAGCCACGGGTGCAGCCACGACAGCTGCGGCAGTTGGCCGAGGATCTGCGCGGCGACCGACACCGTGACGGTCGCCGCCATCGCTCCGACGGGGACGTCGGTGAGGGTCGAGATGAACAGTCCGACAGCCGAGAGACCGAGCAACGAGATGGCGACGTAGGCCCCGATGGCGAGAAAGCGCCCGACGGTTTCGCTCACGGGGATGGTGCCTCCCGAGAGCAGGGTGATCGGACCGATCGGAAAGAGCAGCGCGCCGATGGCGATGCCGACGACGATGACCGTGAGGGCCGCGACGGCACAGAAGGTCGCGGCGCCGAGGAACTTGACGAGAAGGAGCTTCGCCCGTCCGGCGGGGGCGATGAGGAGGTAGCGCAGGGTTCCGTGCCCCGCCTCCCCCGCGATCGTGTCGCCCGCGACCACACCGATCGTGAGGGGGAGGAAGAGCGGCGTTGCGACGACCATGGCCGTGACGACGACGAAGAGACCGTTGTCGGTGATCTGACCGAGGAACGCCGGCCCGCCACCACCCCCGCTCGACGACAGTCGGATCGCGACGGCGATGAGGATCGGGATGAGTGCGACGGCCGCGAGCATCGCCAGGGTGCGGCGACGGCGGAAGAGCACGGTGATCTCCGACCACACGAGCGGGGCGAGCCTCGGGCGCCGCGCCTGCACCACGCCGGTCTCCACCCGCGCACCGCGCCGGTCACCGCGCGGATCGTCACCGGGCGGACCGCGGCGATCGTCACTGGACGACATCGAAACCCTCCCCCGTGAGCGCGACGAACCGCTCCTCGAGACTCGGTCGCGCCACCGTGAATCCCCGCACTCGCACGCCCGCGGCGACGAGGGCGTCGACGATGCGGTCGGGGTCGTCGAGGTCGATCGTCGAGCTCCCGACGACGGTCGGCGACGAGTCTGCACCTCCGACCTCGGGCACGACGAGACCGAACGACTCGAGAACCCGGCGAGCATCGCCGATGTCAGGGGTCTGCACGCGCACGAGGGTGTCGCCGGCGCCCCGCACCTCGTCGATGCTCCCTTGCGCCACGAGGCTGCCCGCGCTCATGACGGCCGCGTGGGTGCACATCTGGTCGATCTCGGCGAGGAGGTGGCTCGACACGAAGACCGTGGTGCCGTCGGCCGCGAACGACCGGATGAGTGACCGCACTTCCCGGGTCCCCTGGGGGTCGAGCCCGTTGGTCGGCTCGTCGAGCACGAGGAGGTCGCGCGGGGAGAGCAGGGCGTTCGCGAGCCCGAGGCGCTGCTTCATGCCGAGGGAGTACGCGTGCACCCTCTTCGACGCGGCGTGACTCAGCCCGACCCGGTCGAGGGCGTCGGCGACCCGGCTCCGGCGTGTTCGCGACGATGCGCGGCCGTCGGCCGTGTCCAGGCGGTGGAGGTTCGCGGCTCCCGACAGGAACGGGTAGAACGCCGGCCCCTCGACGAGCGCCCCGACGCGCGGCAGCACCGTCGCGAGTCGCTCGGGCATGCTTTCGCCGAGCACCGTGACCGCACCGGATGTCGGCGCCACGAGCCCGAGCATCATGCGGATGCTCGTGGTCTTGCCCGAGCCGTTGGGTCCGAGAAAACCGAACACCGTCCCCCGGGGCACGGCGAGGTCGATGCCGCTCACGGCCATTTGCGTGCCGAAACGTTTGGTGAGCGCATCCGTCTCGATCGCGAGGGAGTCGGCGCGACTCGGGGTCACCCTGCGGCCGCCGCCTGGAGCACGCTCACGGGCACGGCGCCCGCGAGCACCCGCCCGTCGTCGGTCAGCAACACAGACACGAGGGCGGTCGAGAACGCCCGGCCGCCGTCGACCGCGGTCGTCGCGGTGTCGAAGAGCGGGGATTCCGCGAGTTCGGCGGGAACCTCGACGTCGCCCAATTCGACGACGGTCGACCATCCCGAACCGATCACGGTGGGGGCGCCACTCTCGTCGCCACCCGTCTCGGGCACCGCCCGGTCGCCGGATGGCCCGGTCGGCAGAGCCTTCTCGGTCACGGTCGCACCCTCCGGTGGAGTGAACTCGAAGACGGAGGCGTCGGGGGTCTCGAGGGTGATCTCGGTGAATGCCGAGCGGAACACGGGATCGGCGGCACCGACCGCCCGAACCTCGACGGCGAGCGCGAGGCCCGTCTCGGCGTCGATCGAGACCGACACGGAGTCGACGAGAGTGTCGGCGTCGTCGGGGTCGAGTCGCAGCTCGTACGCCGCGCGCCCAGCGACCTCGGACTCGCTACCGACCGAGATCTCGGTCGACTCGTCCACTGCCGCGTAGAGCTCGTCGGCGAGTTCGGCGGGAGAGCGATCGAGGCTCTCGATGTACCGCTCCTTCTCGGCCCGGGCGTCTGCCGCGACCCCCTCGGGCACGTCGGGGAGGGTCACGTGTGTGGCGGTCTGATCGGTCGAGCTGTAGAACCACACGTCGTCACCGGAGCGGATGAGGTTGCGCTCGGCGAGAGGATCGAGCACCTGGAGTCGCGCGCGCTCGGCGCCGTCGACCCACACGCGAGCCGTGTGGCTTCCCGTCGCGAGGTCGAGCATCGAGGCGAGGTCGCTATCGGACCCCGTCGCGTCGGGAGAGTCGGTCGATCCGAGAGCGGAGAGGTCGGGCAAGCCGAGCTCCGAGGTCTGCTCGACGGTTCCCGCGAACGCGTCGACGTCGGCCGCCGCCGCGAAGTCGAGGAGTTCCCGAGGAGACTTCTCCGGCAGATCGCCCGCTGCCGTCGCACCGAGAGGGGCGACGATCACGCCGGCCGCGATGATTGCGGGCACGGCGGCTGCCGGCACCCATTTGGTCCATTTTCTTGTCATGACTGCGCACTCCTGAGCGACCCTGCCGAGCGGGGGATGGTGTCGTCACGATACGCCCGCAAACTGCGAATTCCGCGGGCCCGAAGCGGACTGTCAGCGTTCGCCGTCGCCGCGTTCGCGCTCGCGCTCCTCGCGGATCTCCTCGATCGTGATCACGGCGTTGATGAGCGCGATGTGGCTGAGCCCCTGGGGCAGGTTGCCGAGGAACTCGCCGGTCTCGGCGTCGATCATCTCGGAGTAGAGACCCACGTCGTTCGCGAGACCGATGAGGTCGTCCATGCGGGCGACAGCCTCGTCGAGGCGACCGACGCACGCGAGCGCGGAGGCGAGCCAGAACGCGCACGCGACGAAGGTCCCCTCCTCGTGCTGCATCCCCGAGTAGCGGTAGACGAGCGACCCGCGCCCGAGTTCTCTCGCGATCGTGTCGATCGTCTTCGACATGCGCTCCCCGCGGTCGAAACCGCTCGGCGCGTGCAGGAGCACGGAGGCGTCGAGCTCGTCACTACCCGGATACATCGTGTAGGCCTGGCGTGATTCCGACCATCCGTGCTCGTGGATCCACGCGGCGATGCGGTCGCGCTCGGCGACCCAGCGCTCCGAGCCTCCGGGAATCTGGCCGAGCTCGCACAGGTGCACCGCCGCGTCGAGGGCTTGCCAGCATCCCATCTTCGACGACGTGTAGTGCCGCTCCTCGGGGAGCTCCCAGATGCCCGCGTCGCTCTGCTGCCACGTGTCGCACGTGCGGTCGGCGACGGAGGCGAGCAACCGGCCGGTCTCGGCGTCGAGCACGTTGCCGTCGTCGACGTACAACCTCATGAGGTCGAAGAGGTCGCCGTAGATTCCGAGCTGGAGCTGCCCCTGAGCGTCGTTCCCGACGGTGACGGGACCGTGGTCGCGCCATCCCGGAACCTCCGGATACGACGACCCCTCGGGAACCCCGCCGTCGAGGGAGTAGAAGACGTAGAGTTCGGGGCCGTGCCGGCGGATGGTCGTGAGCATCCACGACACCGCGGCGTGGGTCTCCTCCCGCAGACCGAAGCGGATGAGCGCGTGCGCCGTGTAGGCGAGGTCGCGAACCCACGCGTACCGGTAGTCCCAGTTCTTCTCCGCGGTGTGGGACTCCGGGAGCGATGTCGTGCCCGCTGCCGCGATCGACCCCGTGGGGCTGTGGATGAGGAGCTTGAGCGCGAGGGCGCTGCGGTGCACGGCGTCGGGCCATGCCCCCTCGTAGGAGAACTCTCTCGACCAGAACGTCCAGTTGTCGACGGTGCGGTCGATGCCCTCGTCGACGATCTCGGGCGTGAGCATGCGGAGCGGCTCGTCTTTCGTCGCGGCGAGAACGACGAGGTGGCGCGATTGCGGGGAGGTCGTGAAGGCTCCGCTCACGCTCTGCGGCTCGGGCTCGAACGGGCCATGGTCGAGACCGCGCACGCCGAGCATGACGCCGTCGACGCGGATGATCGGACCGTGCACCGTGGTCTGCACCCAGGGGGAAGCCGCCTTGAAGGCGGTGCCGGGGGCCACGGTCCAGCGCATCGCGACCTCGCCGTCGACGCCCTCGATCCGTCGCGCGAGTTCGGACCACGGCAACCGCCCCGCCACTCCCGTGACGAGAGCGTCGGTCACGCGCACGGTTCCGGAGTCGGTCGCGAACGTCGTCTCGAGCACGTTGGTTCCGGGCAGGTAGCGCCTCTCGACGCGGAAATCGTCGACGGGGCGCAACTCGATGCGTCCGCCGTGCGGCGCATCGAGGATCGCCGCGAACACGGGAGGGTCGGTGAGGTTGGGGGTGGGAAACCAGTCGACCGCCCCGTCGGTCGCGATGAGCGCGACCGTGCGCCCGTCACCGATGGCCGCGTATGACCGCAGGTCGGCGTAGCCGTCGACCCGGTCGGCCGACCCCGCGCGATCGGATGACGCGGCGGCGGGGGTTGTCTCTGATATCACTCGTGCTCCTCGACCGGCGGGGCCGGTTGCAACGGCGGATGGGGGAGGGCGAAAGTAGAAGGCCCCGCCCGCGCCGGGATCCACCGGAACGGACGGGGCCTGTCTGGTGTGTCTAGTGGGAGACGTCGCCGCGCCACTCGCCGGTGGGGGCGGGGGCATCCTCGATGAACTTCTTGAAGTTCTTGAGGTCGGACTTGATGACGTGGTCGTCGACACCGAAGACGGCGCCGACCTTCTCGAGGAAACCCTCGGCCTCCCAATCGAGCTGCACGGTCACGCGCGAGGTCGTGTCGCTGAGGCGGTGGAACGTGACCACGCCGGCGTGGTTCTCTTCGCCGCCGACACTGTTCCACGCGACGCGCTCGTCGGGGTGCTGCTCGGTGATCGTCGCGTCGAACTCGCGCTCGGCGCCCGCGATCTTGATCTTCCAGTGCGTGTGGGTGTCGTCGATCTGGGTGATCGAGTCGACGTAGCTGAGGAAGTGCGGGAAGGTCTCGAACTGGGTCCACTGGTTGTAAGCGACGCTCACGGGAACGTTGACGTCGACGGTCTCGATGACTTGAGCCATGGTGTTCTCTTTTCTTCTCTTGTTGTCGGTCGGGGAGGGAGTCGGGGAGTCAGAGGGCGAACCGTGCACGCGCTTCATTCAGCGAGCGCAGTGCCCGCTCACGAGATCTGCTCAGCAACCACTCAACCAAACGAATGTGGGTGTCTGCCGTGTGTTCCGGTATCGATCGCGAAGACCCCGCCCGAGAGCGGATGCTCGCGCAACTGCTCTTCGGTGAGGTTCTCCCGGGCGCTCGCCACGAAGAGGGTCGAGAGGTCGGCGCCCCCGAAGGCGACGGACGTGATGTTCGGCACCGGGAGTGCGACGACGAGATCCTCGACGCCGTCGGGGGTGTAGCGCACGACTCGCCCCTCCCCGTAGAGGCCGCTCCAGACATATCCCTCGACATCGAGGGTCAACCCGTCGTGCGGCTCCCCCTGATGGAAGGGCTCGACATCGCCGATCTCCCCCGCGACCGAGTAGTCGCCCACGTAGATCGTGCTCACCGCGGTGTCGGTGAAGAAGATGCGTGAACCGTCGTCGCTGAAGTCGATGCCGTTCGCGGTGCCGAAGCCGCCGCGCAGCACCCGCACGTCACCCCCGACCCCGACCGAGTAGAACGCGCCGTCGGGGGTTCCGGCGAAGTCCATCGACCCGGTGATCCAGCGACCGGAGGGGTCGGCCTTGCCCTCGTTGAGCCGCATCCCGCCGTGGGCGTGCTCGATGCGCGCAACCTCTCGCACGACGACCCCCGCGTCGTCGAGCAGCACCACTCGGTCGCCGAGTGACGCGACCAAGCCCCCGCCCGCGGCGGGGTGGAACGACGCGAGCGGTGGGGGCACCCTCACGACCTCGTCGGCGCTGCCGTCGACGGGGCCGTCGATCGGGCTGCGATGGAGCGTGCCCGCCGTGATGTCGCACCACAGCACGGCGTTCGCGGCGGCATCCCACACGATGCTCTCGCCGAGGATGGCGGCGCTGTCACGGAACAGTCGGGGAACGCTCACGGGGTTTGTCATCGGGGAAGCCTACGGTGAGCACATCCCCCCAACTAAGGAGCACGAGATGGATCTCGGAATCAGTGGACGCACCGCCCTCGTGAGCGGCGCAGACTCGGGCATCGGCTGGCACACGGCCCGCTTGCTCCTCGAGGAGGGCGCGACCGTCGTCGTGACCGACCTCGACCAGTCGAGCCTCGACGACGCCGCCGCGAAGCTCGACTCCGCGGAGGGGAAGCTCTTCGCCTTCGCGGCCGATGTCACGAGCGTCGACTCGATCGCGTCACTGCGGTCGAGCGTCGAGGGCGCCGTGGGAGAGATCGACATCCTCGTGCAGTCTGCGGGCATCACGGGCGCCCAGGGGCTCTTCCACGAGATCGACGACGAAGGCTGGACGAAGACCATCGAGGTCGACCTCATGGGTCCGGTCCGTCTCATCAGCGCTTTCCTGCCCGCCCTGCGCACGGGCGGATGGGGGCGCATCGTGCTGCTCGCGTCAGAGGACGCCGTGCAGCCCTACGACGACGAGATCCCCTACTGCTCGGCGAAAGCGGGAGTGCTCGCCCTCATGAAGGGGCTCTCCCGCAGCTACGCGTCGGAGGGTCTGCTCGTGAACGCGGTCTCGCCCGCCTTCATCCGCACACCCATGACCGACGCGATGATGGAGAAGCGCTCGAAGGAGCTCGGCACCTCGGTCGACGAGGCGATCGAGTCGTTCTTGAGCGACGAGCGCCCCTACATGGAGCTCGGGCGCCGCGGCGAGGCCGAAGAGGTCGCGAGCGTCATCGCGTTCCTGTGCTCCGATCGCGCGAGCTTCGTGAACGGGTCGAACTACCGCGTCGACTCGGGCTCGGTCGCCACGATCTAGCGTTCGGGCACGCTGTCAAGGCCGTTTCCCGAGGGCGCGGTCACGCGTACGGTGGGCGCTATGACTGACAACGCGAGCGACCCCACCGACACCACCGCGACCGACAGCACCGGCGGCTCGACCGGCTCAGACGCCCTCGACCCGTCGAAGCACGACGACAGCTCGACAGACACCGGCAAGAACGAGGATGTCGTCGACGGCTCCGGCCACGGCGAGGCGGAGTCGGGCGAAGACACCGTCTCGGGCGGACCCGCGTAGACACCCGATCAGTTCGACGGCCCCCGCTCCCGAGCGGGGGCCGTCTGTCGTTTCGCCCCGAGCGTGAGGCATTCGGTCGACACGCGGTCGATCGTCAGGCTTCGGACGGCAATCGGCCGAGGCGCACCGCGTCGACGAGAGCGGAGTGGTCCCGCTCGGTCTGGTCGGCGTAGAGCTTCGCGAATCGGGCGAAAGCGACATCCGCCTTGGCGCTCCCGCCGAGGTATCCGGCGATCATCGACGCTCCGCTCGTGCGCGCGTGACCCTTG
Source organism: Marisediminicola sp. LYQ85 (assembly GCF_046600695.1). Classification (NCBI taxonomy): domain Bacteria; kingdom Bacillati; phylum Actinomycetota; class Actinomycetes; order Micrococcales; family Microbacteriaceae; genus Marisediminicola; species Marisediminicola sp. LYQ85. The sequence goes on along the minus strand of NZ_JBKIWO010000002.1, from coordinate 695,985 downwards.
GCGAGCAGCCGCCCGCACACCGCGACGTAGTCGGTCATGCCCGCGGCCCCGATGCTGTCGATCGGCACGGTGCCCTTCATGTTGCGGAACTGGCGCACGTAATACTGGCGTCCGGCGACCGTCGTCCACCCGAGCAGGGGGTCACTCACCGTCTGCAGCGCCTGCTGGTATTCGACGACGCGCTGACCCTGGTGGGCGTGCCATGCCGAATCGCCGTGCACGTGGGGCGCGACGACCGAGCGGCGCGCTTGCTTGAGCTGCAGGAAGATCACGTCGTCGGGACTGCTGCCCTCGCACAGCGCGACGTAGGCCCGCAGCCCGACGCTTCCGACGCCGACGACCTTGTGGGCGAAATCGACGAGCGTGTATCCCCCGACGACGCGCCGCCAGTGCGGGGTGAGCGTCTCGAGGTATTCGTCGAGTCCCGCCGCGAGCACGTCGGCGTCGTCGTCGTCGAGGTGGGTGATGAGCGGGGGCTCCTCGACGATCCGGCGACGGCCGCCCTCCTCGGTCGCGAATCGCGGCAGGGCGCGGTCGCTCGTGCGCTTGCGCGCGCGCGTCGCCGCCTTATCGACACCGCGGTGAAGCGAGGCGTCGGTGATGACGGATTGCAGGGCGTCGACATCCACTCGCTCGAACGATCGCGAGAGCAACGGCTTCGTCGAGAGGTCGGCGATCTGATGGCGGTAGCTCCCCACGCACGACAGCACGGCCGCTTCGCACTGGTCCTCGCTGAAGCCGTTCTGCCGACCGGCGACCCAGATGCTCGCGGCGAGGCGCCGGAGATCCCACTCCCACGATCCCGGGTGCGCTTCGTCGAAGTCGTTGAGGTCGATCACGAGGTCTCGCTCGGGCGACGCGTAGAACCCGAAGTTGCCCACGTGGGCGTCGCCGCAGATGACGGGCGTGATGCCGGTCGCGGGGAGCGCCGCGAGGTCTTCGGCCATCACGACGGCGCTTCCGCGCAGAAAACCGTATGGGGATGCGAGCATCCGCCCCACTCGCAGCGGAACGAGTCGATCGAGCCTGCCCTCGTGCGAGCGGATGATCGACTCGATGGGGTCGACGCGATCGTGCGGCGCCGTCCAGTCGCCGAGCGTCGACCGCGGCACGTCTTTGCGCATCGCCTTGCCGAGCGCGACCCTCTCGGTGCGCGGGGTCGGCCGGTGTCGCAGCGAGGCGTAGGCGTCACCGCTCACCGCGCGATGCACGACGTGTCCCGTCGGGGCTATCGAGTCGTCGGGAAGCGTCGCCATGTGTCTACTGTGTCAGGTCGACCGCGGGTCGCCGCGCGAGTCACGCGCCGGGGCGCACCGCGTCGAACGCCGTGCGCACGAGCGCGACGGCGTCGTCGACCTCGACGTCGAGGTGCAGCATGCGGCGGGCGAATTCGAGGGATGCCTCGTGCGCGAGACGAGCGCTCCCCTCGCCGGGCGCGGCCACGAACGAGCCGCTCCGCCCCCGCGTCACGATGACGCCGTCGCTCTCGAGCGCACGGTAGCTCTTGGCGACCGTGTTGACCGCGACACCGAGCTCGGCCGCGAGCTGCCGCACCGTGGGGAGTTTCGACCCCGCGAGCATCCGCCCGTCGCGCACGGCGTCGACGACGCACAGGCGCACCTGTTCGAACGGCGGCACTGACGACTTCGGGTCGATCGAGATGGGCACGGTCATGCGTCGAGTTAACCCGGGGTGGCCGCTGAGCGCACACGCGACGGCCCGCTCGTCGCAAAACGATCATTCCCTGTGAGCGGCTGATCTAGAATAATTCCAAGTAACGTCACGGCCTGTCGTCCGCGGTTGTGAGGAGAGGCATGAACATGGGCAAGCTCATCTACGGTCCCCAGGGGTCCGAGATCACGATCGACGACAACACCCTCTCTCACGTGAAGGCCGTGGTGATCGCGAAGCTGCGACGCCGGGAGAACTTCGCGTTCTCGTGGCACGGAGACGACTCGAGCGAGTACGGCCGCACCACGATCTGGATCAGCCACTCGATTCCCCTGCAGTTTCTCTTCGATGACGCCGCGCAGCCGGAACTGAACCGCCGCTGGGTCGAACTGCTCGTCAAGTCTGCGGACTCCCCGGCCGGGCTCCATCTGCTGCCCGAGCCCGCAGCCGCCGAGCCCGCGACGGTCTGATCGCGGCCTGACCCGGCCTGGCTCGGAGTCACTACCCACTCGAAAAGAAGCGGCCGCGAGCACGACTTTCGGGTTCGTGCCCGCGACCGAATCTTGTATCCAGCGGATCGGGCATCCGGTGGAGGGGGCGGAACCGGGGGAAGTTCCGCCGGATCAAGCTTGGGGGACAAGCCGTGTCCGCACAATGCCCCACATGGCACCAGTTCGGGGGGTGCCCGAATGATGCGGCCCGTGGGTGCGTAATATTCGCGGATGCCCGACACCGGTCGCTGAGAATGGAGCCATGACGACAGCCTCCGACACCTCCGTTCTCACCCTCCCGGTTCTCGACCTCAGCCGACTCGACGACGGCGAGGCCGAAGCCGACGCCTTCCGCGCCGAACTACGACAGGCGACCCACGACTACGGGTTCTTCTATCTCACGGGTCACGGGGTGCCCGACGATCTCGTCGAGAGCGTCATGAGCACCGCGCGCTCGTTCTTCGCCCTTCCCGAAGCCGACAAGCTCGCGATCGAGAACCTCCAGAGCCCGCACTTCCGCGGCTACACGCGGGTGGGTGGCGAGCTGACCCAGGGCAAGGTCGACTGGCGCGAGCAGATCGACATCGGCCCCGAGCGTGCCGCGGTGCCGAAGGCGCCGGGAACCCCCGACTACTTCGTGCTCCAGGGGCCCAACCAGTGGCCGACCGCCCTGCCCGAACTCGAGCAGAACATCACCCGGTGGCACGACGAGCTCAGCGCCGTGGCCCTCAAACTCATGCGCGCGTGGGCCGTCTCCCTCGGCGCCGACGAGCACGTCTTCGACGACGCCTTCGCGACCGACTCGTCGACGCTCATCAAGATCGTGCGCTACCCGGGCAAGTCCGACCCCGAGCCGAAGCAGGGAGTGGGCGCACACAAGGACTCGGGCGTGCTCACCCTGCTCTACGTCGAGGAGGGCAAGGCCGGTCTGCAGGTCGAGAAGGACGGGGAGTGGATCGACGCGCCGCCCCTCGACGGCGCGTTCGTCGTCAACATCGGCGAGCTCCTCGAGGTCGCGACCAACGGCTACCTCAAGGCGACCGTGCACCGCGTGATCTCGCCGAGCATCGGAGACGACCGCATCTCGATCCCGTTCTTCTACAGCCCCGCCCTCGACGGAACCATCCCCGTGCTCCCGCTCCCCGACGGGCTCGAGGCTCCGGGAATCTCGGTCGACCCGCAGAACCCGATCTTCTCGACCTACGGGGAGAACGCCCTCAAGAGCCGCTTGCGCGCGCACCCCGATGTCGCCGCCATCCACCACCCGGAGTTGCTCGCCCCCTGAACGAGCGGATGTCGTCGACCGCGTCGTGATCGCGGTCGGCGACCTCTAGGGCTGCAGCCTCTCGAGGTGCCACCCGCCGGCCTCCGCGGTGAACCGGAGTCGATCGTGCAGGCGTGACGTGCGGCCGTGCCAGAACTCGATCTCGCTCGGCGTCACGCGGAACGCGCCCCACCCCTCGGGCCTCGGCACGGGCCGCTCGCCGGCGAATCGGGTCTCGAGTTCGCGCACTCGTGCTTCGAGTTCGTCTCGGCTCGTGATCGGTTGCGACTGCTCGCTCGCGAGCGCCGCGATCTGGGATCCTCGGGGTCGAGCGGCGAAGTAGGCGTCACTGACGTCCGCCGATGCGGGTGTCGCGTGCCCGACGACGACCACTTGTCGCTGCATCGAGAACCACGGGAAGACGATCGAGACCGCGGGGTTCGCGAGCAGCGCGCGGCCCTTGCGCGAGGAGTAGTTGGTCACGAACTCGAAGCCGGTGGCGTCGAGCCCCTTGAGCAGCACCGTGCGACTGCTCACCGTTCCCCCGGCATCGACCGTGCTCACGATCATCGCGTTGGGCTCGTAGAGGCCGTGGGCCTCGGCATCCTCGAGCCAGCGCCGGAATGTGGCCATCGGGTCGGTGCCGACATCGGCCTCGTCGAGAGGCTCCGACCCGTAGTCGGTGTGGCGGTCGAGCGAGTCCATGGGGTCCCCGTCAGGCGTCGTGTTCTGGTCGGTCTTCGGTGCTCGGTGGTCTGCGACCGGGGCGTCAGTCGCTCGTGGCGAAGTCGCCGGGCAAGACCTCGTGGGCTCCCGCGAAGGGGTTGCCGAACCGGTGCGCGGTGATGCTCACCGATTGCTCCCGCAGGAACGGCAGCAGTTCGATGCGCCCCTCGGTCGTCACGGGGCCGGCGTAGATCGCGACGTCGGGCGAACCGCCGACGGCCGCGGCGAGGTCGGAGGCCGATCCGCCGATGAGGCGGATGCGCTCGGGCAGCTCCCCCGCGTGCAAGCGCGCGGCGAAGGCGGCGTCGGTCTCGACGACGAGGTCGTCGATCTCGAGCGGGGTGTCGTCGGCACGGAAGAGCGACACGAGCCCCGCGGCCACGGGTGTCGCCGAACTCACCGTGACCGTCGCGCGCGCGCGGGTCGCCGCCGCGAGGATGCGCACGAGGTCGGCGGGAGCAGAGCCGTCGGCGAGGCGCACCGTCACGCGCGCACGGCGGTAGCGGAACACGTTTCGCTCCGACGGGATCGCCGAGACGTCCCGCTCGACGTCGAACTCGGTCGCCCACGCCTTCTCGTCGCTGCGCGCGGCCGCACGCACGCGATCGAACTCGACGAAGTCCATCGCCGGTTGCGCCGCCTCGATCACGCGGGCGACGCGACCGCTCACTCCCGAGAGCACGACGGAGCTCGACGGCTCTGCGGTCACGGGCGCCACGCCTCCGAGGGTGAACAGGTAGTTGGGGCCACCCGCCTTCGCGCTCGTGCCGACGGTCGACCTCTTCCAGCCTCCGAAGGGCTGACGGCGCACGATCGCCCCGGTGATCCCCCGGTTGACATAGAGATTTCCCGCTTCGACGGCGTCGGCCCACTGCGCGACCTCGTCGCTGTCGAGAGAGTGGATGCCCGCGGTGAGGCCGTAGTCGGAGGCGTTCTGCAACTCGATCGCCTCATCGAGGCTCGCGGCGCTCATGATGCCGAGCACGGGACCGAAGTACTCGGTGCGGTGGAACTCGCTCCCCGGTGCGACGCCGTCGCGCACCCCCGGCGACCACAGGCGACCAGACGTGTCGAGCTTGCGCGGCTCGACGAGCCAGGTCTCCCCCTCTCCGAGTCGGGTCAGGGCGCCCAGGAGTTTGCCCGACGGCTCCTCGATGACGGGACCCATGACGGTCGTCGCGTCGTGCGGCCACCCGACCCTCAGGGTGCGCACCGAGTCGACGAGCTGGCGGCGGAACCGCTCCGATCGCGCGACCGATCCGACGAGGATCACGAGAGACGCGGCCGAGCACTTCTGCCCCGCGTGACCGAAGGCGCTGCGCACGACATCGGCGACAGCGAGGTCGAGGTCGGCGCTCGGAGTCACGACGATCGCGTTCTTGCCACTCGTCTCGGCGAGCACGGGGAGGTCGGGGCGCCAACTGCGGAAGAGGGCGGCGGTCTCCCAACCGCCCGTGAGGATCACGCGGTCGACGTGCGGGTGAGCCACGAGTTCGCGCCCGAGGTCGCCCTCCTCGATGTCGACGAACGAGAGGATGTCGCGCGGAACCCCGCTCGCCCACAGGGCGGAGACCATGACCGCAGCGCTGCGGCGGGCTTGCGGCGCCGGCTTGATGATGACGCCCGAGCCCGAGGCGAGGGCCGCGAGAACGCTCCCGGCGGGGATCGCGACGGGGAAGTTCCAGGGCGGCGTCACGACGATGAGCTTCGACGGCACGAACGTCGCCGACTCGAGCCTGTCGAGGTCTTCGGCGCGATCGGCGTAGTAGCGCGCGAAGTCGATCGCTTCGCTCACTTCGACGTCGCCCTCGGCGATGGTCTTGCCGGTCTCGGCCGCCATGACCTCGATGAGGTCGGCGCGAGCGTCTTCGAGCCCGTCGGCTGCGGCGCGGAGAACCCTCGCGCGCGTCTCGCCGCGACGCTCCCCCCACGCGGACCCTGCCGCCGCAGTGCTTCGGATGATGGTCTCGAGACTCGTCGAGTCGTCGATGCGCGCGGACTCGACGACATCCGCTCCGAGGCGGGAGCCCGGCACCCTCGAGAGGATGCGCGCGGCCCAGGCCCGGTTGGCGGCGACGGCCGGGTCGGTGTCCGCCGTGTTCGCGAACGACTCCGGAGCCGGGGCCGCGGGGTGGGCCCGGTTCTGCACGCGGTGGGATGCGGGCACGCTCGGCTCGAGGCGCGTCAGGGATTCGAGGAACCTCTCGGCCTCCCGATCGAAGATCTCGGGCGACGTGCGCAGTTCGAAGACTCCCGACATGAAGTTCTCGGTGCTCGCGTTCTCTTCGAGCCTCCGCACGAGATACGAGATCGCGGAGTCGAACTCCGTCGGGCGCACGACGGGCGTGTAGAGCAGGAGCCCGCCGACATCGCGGCGCACGGCATCCGCTTGACCCGTGGCCATGCCGAGAAGCATCTCGAAGTCGATGCGTGATTCGACTCCGCGGTGTTTCGCGAGCAGCCACGCGAACGCGACATCGAAGAGGTTGTGGCCCGCGACCCCGATGCGCACGGCATCGGTGCGCTCGCGCGTGAAAGCCCAGTCGAGCACGCGCTTGTAGTTGGTGTCGGTCTCGACCTTCGACGAGTAGGTCGCGAGCGGCCAGTGGTGCATCTCGGAGTCGACGTGCTCCATCGCGAGATTCGCGCCCTTCACGACCCTGACCTTGATTCCCGCCCCGCCGCGAGCGCGCCGCGCGGTCGCCCACTCGGTGAGCCCCTGGAGTGCCGAGAGGGCGTCGGGCAGGTAGGCCTGCAAGACGATGCCCGCCTCGAGACCGACGAGCCGCGGGTTGTCGAGGATGCGTTCGAAGACCGCGATCGTGAGGTCGAGGTCGCGGAACTCCTCCATGTCGAGGTTGATGAACTTCGGGGTCGGAGACGACGCCGCGAACTCGTAGAGCGGCGTGAGCCGCTCGACCACGCGAGTCACGGTCTCGTCGAACGCCCACATCGACAGTTGGCTCGCGACAGACGACACCTTGATCGACACGTAGTCGACGTCGTCTCGTTCGAGGAGCTCGCGCGTGCCCGCGAGTCGGCGATCGGCCTCGTCGTCGCCGAGCACGGCTTCGCCGAGGAGGTTGAGGTTGAGCCGCACGTCGTCGGTGCGCAGCTTCTCGATCGCCGGCCCGAGCTTGGTCGGTGTCGCGTCGATGATGAGGTGCCCCACCATGCGACGAAGCACGGCACGCGCGATCGGAACGATCGGCCACGGGATGAGGGGCGCGAATCCGCCGCCGAGCTGGATCGCGAAGCGCATGTACCACGGCAGGAACCTCGGGATCGCGCGCGAGAGCTCCTCGAGATTCTTTCCCGCCACCCGCAGATCTTCGGGCCGCACGACGCGGTCGACGAAGCCGAGAGTGAAGTCGAGCCCGCGGGGATCCTTGAGCACACCCGCAAGCCGTTCGGCCGACGCGTCGGTCGCGACATCCGCGCTCTCGTCGAGCCAGCGGCGCACGGTCGCGATCGTCTGAGACGAGATATCGGGGGGTCGTACTGTCGCTCCAGCGAGCTCATTCGGCATGATCTCGACCCTAAACCTCCCGGCCACGGGTTCGCTGTCGCCCACCCCGCCGTCCCGGGTTTGCGGGCCACCGTTCGCCAGTCAGACTGGCCCCATGAGACTCACGACCCTGCGCATCGACGGCTCCACCCGAGCGGCGATCGTCGACGGCGACTCGACCGTGCTGCTCGACCACGCCGATGTCGGAGACCTCCTCCGGTCGGGGGTCGACCTCGGAGCGCTCGCATCGACGGGTGAGCGCGGCCCCGATTTCGCCGGCGCCGACCTCGCGCCGCTCATCGTCACCCCGGGCAAGATCGTGTGTGTCGGGCAGAACTATCGCGGGCACATCGCGGAGCTCGGAAACACGGTGCCCGACCACCCGACCCTGTTCGCGAAGTACACGACGGCTCTCGTCGGAGCGCGCGACGACATCCGCTTGCCCACCGTTTCGGAGCAGGCCGATTGGGAGGCCGAACTCACGATCGTGATCGGCACGGCCGTGTCGAACGCGGATGCAGCGACTGCGCGCGCCGCTATCGCCGGCTACACGGTGTCGAACGACGTATCGGTGCGCGACTGGCAGCGGCGCACCTCGCAGTTTCTGCAGGGCAAGACCTTCGACGCCACGACTCCACTCGGACCCGTGCTCGTGACTGTCGACGAGATCGGCACCGAGCCGGACCTGCGAATCGAAACGCGAGTGGACGGCGTGGTGAAACAGTCGTCGTCGACATCGGACATGCTCTTCGGTGTCGTCGAGATCGTCGAGTACGTCTCGCAGTGCATGAGCCTCGCCCCCGGCGACGTCATCCTCACGGGAACGCCGGCGGGCGTCGGTGCCGGCCGCGACCCGCAGGAGTTCCTCGCGCCGGGGATGGTCGTCGAGTGCTCGATCGAGCGCATCGGGTCGACGCGGAACACGTGCGTGCGCGCCGGAAGCGCCGCCTGACGCGGCGCTTCCGGACGCGCCAGGCTCAGCTCGCGCGCAGCGGGGCGAGCGCGCCCGACCAGGCCTCGAGCTGGTCGAGCATCGGGGTGAGGGTGCTCGCCTGGAAGTCGCGCGGGGTGAACTCCGAGTAGTTGACGAAGTCGTCGGCGAGGGTCAGGGCCACTTGCGAGCGCACCGAGGCGAGCTGCAGTTCTGCGGCGATGAGACGCAGGTTCTCGACCGCGCGCACGCCGCCGACACTGCCGTAGCCGACGAAACCGACGGCCTTGTTGTTCCACTCGCCGTAGATGAAATCGAGGGCGTTCTTGAGTGCGCCGGATGTCGCGTGGTTGTACTCGGGCGTCACGAAGACGTAGCCGTCGAACTCCGCGATCTTGGCCGCCCACGCCTGGGTGTGCGCGTTCGCGTACTGGCCCATCGAAGCGGGAACGGGCTCGTCGAGCATCGGGAGCGCGAACGTCTCGAGGTCGACGAGTTCGTACTCCGCGGTGCCGCGCGTGGCGGCGTTCTCGAGCACCCAGTCGGCGACGGCGGCGCCGTTGCGTCCGGGGCGGGTGGTTCCGACGATGATCGCGATGCGAAGGGCCATGGAGATTCTCCTTGTGTGATGGTTCGACGTGGGCGGCGCGCGTCAGCGAGTGACGATCGGCCGCTGTTCCACTCTGTCGGTGGGGACCTGTGTCGGCGCCGAGAATATCGAGCCGAACGCGATCGACTATATATGCGTATGCATGGGAAGCGGTCGTGTCTCGAGGCGTCGGAGCGATCTCCCCAGCGAGTCAGGGAGTCAGGGAGTCAGGGAGTCAGGGAGTCAGCAGGATGCTCGCGGCGAGAGTCGCGGCGAGGGCGACACCCACGATCGCGAGCGCGCACACGAGCGTGACGATCGTCACGAGCGCGGTCCACGCCGAATTGCGGGGGGCGCCGCCGCGGGCTCGCTCATCGACGTCGGGCCTCGACCGTGCGGCGCCCGTCGGAAACCGGCGCACGGCGACGACGAGGATCGTGCACGTGACCGCGAGCGCGAGCAGCGCCACGGGCGCGGCATCCGCCCGCAGAGCGGCGAGTGCGAGCACGACGCTGACCGCCGCGGCGGCGAGCCCCGTGCGCTGCCACGCGAGGGCCGTGCGCTCCGGTTGGAGCCCGGGGTCGCGCGTCATCCGGTCACCCGCCGCACGGCGTCACCGCGCGAGGGCGTCGATGAGCGCGTATGCCGCGAGCGCGACGGCCACGATCAGAACACCGCCGATGAGCCACGGGAGGGCGATCGGCGGGGGCAGCGGCAGGTCGAGCCGCAGCGCGCGCTCGGTCCGGCGCCAGGAGAAGAGCGCAGACACGGCGAGAGCGCCGCCCGAGAGGCACGCGAGCATCGCGACGATGTCGATGAACACCGAGAGGTCGGCGAACGCGGCGAGAGTCGAGAGCGCGACACCTCCCGCGACGAGGGCGAGACCCGTGCGCACCCACGCGAGGGCGGTGCGCTCGTTGGCGAGCGAGAAGCGCGCGTCGGGTTCGCTCCCGACCCCGTAGACGCTCGCCGGGCGGCGGCGGTCGGGTGGACGCGCACCGGAGTCGTGGGGGGAGGAGGAGTCATCCATCAGCTCGAGCCTAGGGGCGTCCCCGCCGTCTTTGCCTCCCCCGAGCGCGCTCGGTAGGCTCGCCGGTGACGAGCACGGCCACCACGAGGAGAAGAAGATGGGTCAATTCGACCAGTTCGCGAACCAGGGTGGCGCAGCGGCGTGGGACCCCGACGAGGCCGCCGAAGCCAAGAGGGTCGCCGAAGAGCAACTGCAGAACGCCGACTACGCCGGCGACCTCCCCGAGCCCCTCGGCTCGGCAGACGAGCCCGCTTCGACCGACGCACCGGAGGCACCGGCCGACCCCGCTTCGACCGACCCCGCCTCCGCCGAGCGCGCACAGGACTAGTCACCCCGTGCCCCTCGGCTACGACCCCGACTTTCTCGGCGTCGCCGTCGAGCTGCCCGAGACGGGCGTGCGCCCCGACGACCTCGCGACGCTCGACTACACGCACTTCACGGTCGTGCTCGATCGCGAGCGCCGGCTCGCTCGACTCACGGCCGTCAACATCGACGGTGCGCTCCTGCGCGATGTGAGCCGCGGTGACGACTGGTTTCTCGACGACAGGGTCGCGGCGATCGAGCAGGCCGGGCCGGACGTCTATTCGTCGAACGACTTCGACCGCGGCCACCTCGTGCGGCGCCGGGACCCCGTGTGGGGTCCGGACGCCGAGCGGGCCAATCGCGACACCTTCAGTTACGCCAACGCCGCCCCGCAGGTCAACACGTTCAACCAGTCGAAGGACCTGTGGCTCGGACTCGAGGACTACCTGCTCGGCACGGCGGCGGCATCCGAAGGCCGACTGACGGTCATGACCGCACCGGTCTTCGACGAGGCCGACCGGGAGTACCGCGGTGTGCGCATCCCGCAGCTGTTCTGGAAGATCGCCGTGTGGCTTGCAGACGGCGAACTCGCGAGCACGGCCTACCTCCTCGACCAGAGCGACCTCATCGACGACGTCATCCGGCGGGGGGCGGATGCCGGCGCCGAACCGGGAGCCTTCCGCACGTTCCAGGTCGCCGTCGCGCAGATCGCCGAGCTCACCGGCTTCGAGTTCTCTGCGCTCGAGAGCGTCGATCGTCTCGCCCGGCGCGGCATCGCGGATTCGAGTGGAGAGCTGCCCGCGCCCCTCGAGCTGGCTTCGTTCGACGACATCCTGCTCCGCTGATCGCGGCTCCGGGTCTGGGTCTGGGTCTGGGTCTGGGTCTGGGGCGAGTTCACGCCGAGAGGTTCGTCGGGAGCGTGAGGATCTCCGCTCCCCGGTCCGTGATCGCGATCGTGTGCTCGCTGTGGGCGGTTCGGCTTCCGGTCGCACTGCGAAGGGTCCACCCGTCGGCGTCGGTCACGAGTTCGGCGGTGTCTGCCATGATCCAGGGTTCGAGTGCGAGCATCAGGCCGGGGCGGAGTCGGTATCCGCGACCCGCGCGCCCGTCGTTCGAGACGTGGGGGTCCTGATGCATCGTCGAGCCGATGCCGTGTCCGCCGTACTCGAGATTGATGGCGTAGCCCGCGCCGGAGAGCACATCTCCGATCGCCGCCGAGATGTCGCCGATGCGCGCACCGGGCTCCGCCGCTGCGATTCCCGCCGCCAGCGCCCGCTCGGTGACCTCGATGAGGTCGAGACTCTCGCGCGCAACCGAGGCACCCACGACGAAGCTGATCGCGGAGTCGGCCGCCATCCCGTTCTTCGTCACCGCGAGGTCGAGAGTGAGCAGGTCGCCATCGGCGAGGGAGTAGTCGTGGGGCATGCCGTGGAGCACCGCGTCATTGAACGCGGTGCATATGTAGTGACCGAAGGGTCCGTTGCCGAACGACGGTGCGTAATCGACGTAACAGGATTGCGCGCCCGCCTCTCCGATGAGCGCTTTCGCCCAGCTGTCGATGTCGAGGAGGTTGGTGCCGACACCGATGCGGTTCTTCAGCGCCTGCAGGATGTCGCCCACCACGCCGCCGGCGACGCGGGCACGATCCAGCTCGGCCCGGGTGAAGATCTCGATCATGAGCAGCCCTCCGCCGACCTATAACAATACCGGCCCAACTATACCGTCATGATCATGCCACGGGTGCGCCGCCGCGGGCTAGGATCGCCCCATGGTCAGGCTCCCACTCTCCCCCGCCGAACTCGAGAGAGGTCGCAGGCTCGGAGCGCTGCTCCGCCAGGCGAGGGGTGACCGGTCGATACTCGACGTCGCTCTCGATGCGGGGGTCTCGCCCGAGACTCTGCGCAAGATCGAGACGGGGCGCATCGCCACCCCCGCCTTTCCGACCATCGCGGCGATCGCTGTCGCTCTCGACATCTCACTCGACGCGGTGTGGGCAGACATCCGCGATCCTGCCGACCGCACCCGGGTGGCTTCCTGACTCGCTAGTGCGCGCGGTGGTCTTGGATCGTCATGCGCGGCCCGAACTTCGGCTTCGCGAAACCGCTCGACTCGATGAGTCTCATGACACGCTGACGGTGACCGCGCCACGGCTCGAGGAGCTCGAGCATGCCGTCGTCGTCGACGGGCTCGCCGACAAGAGCCCAGCCCACGAGGGCGGGCAAGTGGTAGTCGCCGACGCTCACCGCGTCTGGGTCGCCGTGTGAACGCTGGGTCGTCTCGGCGGCCGTCCAGACGCCGACCCCCGGAACCGAACGGATCTTTCGAGCGATCTCCTCCCCTCCCCGGCCGAGCGCGAGGGTGCGCTCGAGACCGGGGGCGACGGATGCCGCGGCGAGCACGGTTCTCGACCGCCGCGGGTCGACCCCCGCGCGGTGCCAGTCCCACGACGGGATGAGCGACCACGCGCGCGGGGACGGCGCGACACGCATTTCCTCCGGCGCGGGGCCCGGGGCGGCCTCCCCGTGCTGGGCCACGAGGGTGCGCCACGCGCGCCGCGCCTCCACCGTCGTGACCTTCTGCTCGAGGATCGCGGGCACGAGCATCTCGAACACGAGCCCCACGCGCACGAGCCGCAGACCGGGGCTGCGGCGCCGAGCATCATGGAGGAAGGGGTGGGCGCTCACGTCGAAGCCGTCGTCGTCGTCGCCTTCGCCGACCATCCCCGGAACGAGGTCGAGCGCCGCGTCGCACCCGGCCCCCCACGCGCTCGCGCGCACGGCCCCCGCGCCGCGATCGACCTCGAGGTGCAGAGTCGCGGTGCCGTCGACCGTGCGCAGGGTGCGCCACACTCCCGACCCCACCCACCGCATGGTCGGGTCGAATCGCCCGCGACTGAGCGGCCGCAGGGTGAGCGCGAGATCGACCGGCCGGGGTGTCGCCCACGTGCGTGAGGCCGACCTCGGCACCGCTGCGGGATCGTGCGCCGCGCCGCCGGAGGAGGTCATGCTGCCATTGTGTCGCGGGAGCCCGACATCCGTCCGAGTGCGCGGGTGGTCGCAGGCAGAGGTGCCCGGCTCCCGCGACGTAGTGTGGTGCGGTGGCCGTGCCGAAGATCATCCTGTTCTACGCCTTCGCCCCGCTCGCCGACCCCGATGCCGTGCGCCTCTGGCAGCGCGATCTGTGCGCGTCGCTCGGGTTGCGCGGCCGCATCCTCATCTCGAAGCACGGCATCAACGCGACCGTCGGCGGCGAACTCCGCGACGTCAAGCGCTACGTGCGCACGACCCGCGAGTACGCCCCGTTCCGCGACATCGACGTCAAGTGGAGCGAGGGCATCGGCGACGACTTCCCCCGGCTGAGCGTGCGCGTGCGCGACGAGCTCGTGAGCTTCGGCGCCCCGCACGAGGTCGCGGTCGACGAGAGCGGCGTCGTCGGTGGAGGCACACGCGTGAGCCCCGAGCAGCTGCACGAGCTCGTCGCCGAGAAAGACGTCACCTTCTTCGACGGCCGCAACCGCATCGAGGCCGAGATCGGTCACTTCGAGAACGCCGTGATCCCGGATGTCTCGACCACGCGCGAATTCGTCGCCGAACTCGACAGCGGGCGCTACGACCATCTCAAGAACGCGCCCATCGTGACCTACTGCACGGGCGGCATCCGCTGCGAAGTGCTCAGCTCGCTCATGATCGCGCGCGGCTTCTCGGAGGTCTACCAACTCGATGGCGGCATCGTGCGCTACGGCGAGCGCTACGGCGACTCGGGCCTCTGGAAGGGGTCGCTCTACGTCTTCGACGAGCGGCTCTCGATGGACTTCACGGATGACGCGGCCGTCGTCGGCCGCTGCTTCGTGTGCGAGGCACCCTCGAAGACCACCGTCAACTGCCGCGACCTGTCGTGTCGCGTGCAGATGGTCGCGTGCGGCGAGCATGCGAGCGTCGCCGCGTGCCCCGAACACCGCGAGGCGCTCGAGATCGTGCGCGGCGCCTCAGGCGAGAGCGGCGAGCACAGCAGCACACGCTGACTCGCACCGGCGGCACGCTTCGGCGCAGACGGCGCAGTGCTCGTGCATGTCGGCGTGTTGCTCGCAATCGTCGGCGCACTTCGCGCACGCGACCCGGCATGCCTCCACGAGCGCGCGCACGATGTCCGCGTCGAACCCGGTCGAGCGCGAGAGGACCCGCGCGGTCGTCGCACAGATGTCGGCGCACTGCAGGTCTGTGCTGATGCACTCGACGAGGTCGGCGACCATGTCTTCGGCGAGGCAGGCATCCGCACACGCCGCACAGACTGCCGAACAGTCGAGACACGCCTGGATGCACTCGGCGAGAAGGGCTCCGTCGATGGCGGGGCGGTCTTTCGGGTAGGTGTCGAGCATGCGGGAGATGAGCGTCATCGGTAACTCCTCAGAGGTCGGGCCGGTGTCGGCACACGGTCGGTGCTTCGACGATACGCACCGGATGCCGGCGAGATAACCCCCTGGTGCGTCTGCCGTCGCGAACTACTCTGACGTCATGACGCACACGCGACGGCGGGCGAGGCGAGCGACGGCGACGGCCGCGGCAGCCACGACCGCGGCCGCAGCGGTCGTGGCGGCGGCGGCGTGGGCGGCGCTCCACGCCACCTCTCCGAGGGTGCGACTGTGGCGGCGCGGAGCGGGACGAGTCGTCGCCATCCACGGCACGGCCCACTCCACGGGTCACGGCACTGCCCTCGGCTCGAGGGTGTTCGGATCCGGTGACACCGTGGTCGTCCTGCTCCCCGGGATCGCCGCGAGCGAGCGGTTCTTCGGTGAGGCGTGGAACACCCTCGC
Source organism: Marisediminicola sp. LYQ85 (assembly GCF_046600695.1). NCBI lineage: Bacteria > Bacillati > Actinomycetota > Actinomycetes > Micrococcales > Microbacteriaceae > Marisediminicola > Marisediminicola sp. LYQ85. The sequence continues at coordinate 680,662 of NZ_JBKIWO010000002.1, read as the reverse complement.
CGACGTCGCGACCGTCGTCGCTCTCGACCCCCTCGGTTTCGGAACGTCACGCGACCACCCGCTGAGCGATAGCTTCGACGGGTCACGGGAGCACCACCTCGCCGCCATCTCGGCGACACTCGACGCCCTCGGATTCGACGATCGCCCCGTGATCGTCGCGGGCCACTCGATGGGGGCCTCGCTCGCCATCCAGTGGGCGGCGGTCGACCCCCGCGCTCGCGCGGTCGTCGCTTTCGACGCTCCGCTCTACGAGACACGCGACGAGGCACGGGAGAGAGTCGGGTCCATGGGGTGGTTCGAGCGGCTTCTCTCGAACGGCCCGCTGGCCGAGAGGGTGTGTGCCTGGATGTGTGCCCATCGACGAGCGGCCGCCGCCATCGCGGTGGTCGGCAACCCCACCCTTCCCATCCCGGTCGCGGCCGCCGGCGTGCAGCACACGTGGCCCGCCTACATCTCGGCGTTCGACGAGCTCGTCGCCGGTCGCACCTGGATCGAGGCGCTCGACGCGCTCGCCGCCGGCGGAGTACCCGTGCACCTTGTGAACGGCACCGACGACCCGGTTCCGGTGCCCGGTCGAGCCTCGGCCCTCGCGGCGCGCCATGCGACCGTGACGGCGCGAACGCACCCCGGTGGTCACGACCTCCCCCTCGTCGCCGCCGGGTGGTGCAGCATTCTCGTGCGCGGTGTGGTCACCGACGGCGTGTCGACCCCGGGCACCCCCTAGCCCGCACGCAGGGTCGGCGCGTACCGTCGGCCCATGACAGCTACGACAGAGCAATTCGAGACCATCGCCAAGATCGTCGACGCGGCGAAGACGGCCATCCTCACCACCCGCAACTCCGAGGGTCAACTCGTGAGCCGCCCTCTCGCCGTGCAGGGGGAGGGCTTCGACGGCGACCTGTGGTTCTTCACCCACTACCCCTCAGACAAGACCGACGAGATCGAAGCCGACGACCAGGTCAACGCCGCCTTCGAGTCGGGTAAGGGCTATTTGTCCATCGCCGGCACCGCGTCGATCGTGCGCGACGAGGCGAAGATCGACGCCCTGTGGACCACCCAGGCCGAAGCGTGGTTTCCCGAGGGCCGCGACGACTCCGTGGCGCTCCTGCGCGTGCACGCCGACACCGCGGAGTACTGGGCGACGAACGACCCCAAACCCGTCGTGCTCTTCAAGGTCGCGAAGGCCGCGGTCACGGGAGGCCAGCCCGACATCGGCGACAACGACACCGTGACGCTCTAGGCCTTCAACGACGAAACGCCCCGAGCCGCTGAGGCTCGGGGCGTTCGACGTGGTGCAGAGAACTGCGGGCGCAGAACTACGGGCAGGTGACTTCCTGGCCGTCGACCGTCTCGTACTGGCCGGCGGGGAGACCCTCGCACGCCTCGGCGAGCGCGTCGAAGGCGAAGAACCCGGCCGTGAGGGCGAGCACGAAGAAGATCACGCCGAGCACGAGGAAGACGATCGAGAGGATGATTCCGACCTTCGCGGGGGTGTTCTTGAAGCCCGCGGCCTTCGACTTGCGCGCGGCGATGATGCTCACGATGAGGCCGGCGAGAGTGAAGACGAACGCCAGAACGAGACCGACGATGCCGAGGGTCTTGCCGGGGTCTTCGCCGGTCGCGGGGGCGTTCGAGTACTGGTTGGGCGCTGCGGGCGCCGCGGCGGGGTCGCCTGCGGGCGGCACAGGGGTTCCGTTGTGGTCAGTCATGTGGCTCTCCTTGAATAGAGGCCGACGGCCCCGAATCGATCGTGAGATTTAACCCTAGTGGCCCAGCGCTTTCCCAGGTAAAAATTCCTCGCCGGGGCGCACCCCCTATCCGGGGAGGAGGAAGACCGCCGTGATTCGCCCGCGCCCCCCGCCAAACACCATGATGGTGTCATGAGCATCGGAATCCTCACCAGCGGCGGCGACTGCCCAGGACTCAACGCGGTCATCCGCGGAGCCGTCCTCAAAGGAACCCAGATCTACAACAAGGAGTTCGTGGGCTTCCGCGACGGATGGCGCGGAGTCGTCCAGGGCGACGTCATGCCCCTCGAACGCCGAGACATCCAGGGCATCTCGAAGCAGGGCGGCACGATCCTCGGCACCTCGCGCACCAACCCCTTCGAGGGCGACGGCGGCGCCGAGCGCATCAAAGAGAACATGGAGCGCCTCGGCATCGACTCGATGATCGCGATCGGCGGCGAGGGCACCCTCGCGGCAGCGAAGCGCCTCACCGACGCGGGAATCAAAATCGTCGGGGTGCCGAAGACGGTCGACAACGACCTCTCGGCCACCGACTACACCTTCGGATTCGACACCGCGGTGTCGATCGCGACCGACGCGATGGACCGCTTGCGCACGACGGGCGATTCGCACGGACGCTGCATGGTCGCCGAGGTCATGGGTCGTCACGTCGGCTGGATCGCCTTGCACTCGGGCATGGCCGCGGGCGCGCACCTCATCCTCATCCCGGAGCAGAAGACCTCCATCGACCAGATCTGCGAGTGGGTGCAATCGGTCAAAGACCGCGGGCGCGCGCCGCTCGTCGTCGTCGCAGAGGGCTTCCACCTCGACTCGATGGACGACCCGCACTCCGAGCGCGGCCTCGACGCCTTCGGGCGTCCGCGCCTCGGCGGTGTCGGCGAGCTGCTCGCCCCCATCATCGAAGAGCGCGTCGGCATCGAGACGCGCGCGACGACCCTCGGCCACATTCAGCGCGGCGGAACCCCCACGGCATACGACAGGGTTCTCGCGACGCGCTACGGCATGGCCGCGGTCGACTCCGTCATCCACGGGCGGTGGGGCCGCATGGTGTCGCTCAGCGGAACCTCGATCACCCACGTGGCGTTCGAAGACGCCCTCGGCAAGCTCAACACCGTGCCTCAGGACCGCTACGACGAGGCCGCGATCCTCTTCGGCTAGGCGATCGCGAGCGTCGCCGCGACCACGGTGAGCGGCGCGACGACGAGACCGAGAGCGGCGTAGCGCCACCACGAGACCTCCACGCCGAGGGCGCGCACGCGGTCGTGCCACAAGAGCGTCGCGAGTGACGCCCACGGGGTCAGCAGCGGTCCGGCTCCCACCCCCACGAGCACCGCGACGAGCCGGTCGGCAGACCCGGCGAACGGTTCGAGCGCGAGGTACGCGGGGAGGTTGTTGACGAGGTTGGCGCTCACGGCGCTCACCCCGGCGAGACGCAGGAGGTCGTCGGTCGCCTCGCCTGTTCCCGCGAGCACGCCGAGCACATCCGTGATCGCGAGGGAGTGCGCCGCTTCGACGACCACGAAGAGACCCGAGGCGAAGACCACGAGTCGCCACGGCACGAGTGCGAAGCGGAGCGCGCGCCGACGCCGCACCGCGAAGACGATCGTGAGGATCGCCGCGGCGACGGATGCCGACGCCCACACCGGCACGGGAGTGACGAGCATGGGCACGAGGGCGCCCGTCACGACCGACGCCCACACGAAGAGCACGCGGTCGGCGACCGGCCGAGGCCCGTCGAGGGTGTAGCGCTGCACGAGGCGTCGGCGATACACGACGGCGATCACGAGCACGGGGACCACGATCGCGCACAGGGCGGGCGCCCACGTGAGCGCGGCGAACTCGAGGGGGCCGCTCGCGACACCGAGAGCGGAGAGCTCGTGCTCGGCGAGCAGGTTCGTGAGGTTCGAGACCGGAAGGAGGAGCGATCCGGTGTTGGCGAGCCACACCGTCGTGAGCGCGAACGGGATCGGGTCGAGGCCCGCGCGCTGCGCGAGCAGCACGACGATCGGCGTGAGGAGCACCGCCGTCGTGTCGAGCGAGAGGAACACCGTGCTGAGGGTCGCGAAGGCGACGACGAGCAGCCACAGCAGCACACCCCTGCCCGCGCCCCAGCGGGCGAGCCTGCCCGCCACGACGTCGAAGACTCCGGCTTCGTTCGCGAGCTCGGCCGTGATCGTGATGGCGACGACGAACAGGAGGATCGGCCACGTGCGCCCGGCGAGCACGCCGAGCTCGTCGATGCCGAGAGCGCCCGTGGCGACGGCGACGGCGCCGACGAGCAGGAGGGCCGCACCCACGATCGCAATCCGCACCGTGCCTCCCCTCTCGCCTCGCGTCGCGCGGATCGCCTCGCTCACCCCGGCGGGTAGCGTGAACCCATGTTCCGCGCACTCAGAGTAGAGACATCCGGCACCGCTCCCGTCACGCGACTCGTCGAACTGACCGACGACGACCTCATGCCGGGCGACGTCACGGTCGACGTCGAGTTCTCGAGCGTCAACTTCAAAGACGGCCTCGCGCTCGCGGGCAAGCCCGGCGTGATCAAGGACTACCCGCTCATCCCCGGCATCGACCTCGTCGGCACTGTCGCGGCATCCGCCTCACCCGAGTGGAGCGCGGGCGACCGGGTGATCGTCACGGGGTGGGGCATCGGCGAGACCCATGACGGCGGCCTGAGCGAGCGCGCCAGAGTGCGCTCGGAGTGGCTCGTGCGTCTGCCGGAACACCTGACCGCTTCCCGTGCTGCCGCGATCGGCACGGCGGGTTTCACGGCCATGCTCGCCGTGCTCGCGCTCGAGAACGGCGGCGTGGATGCGCGCTCCGACGGCGATGTCGTCGTCACCGGTGCAGCGGGGGGCGTCGGTTCGATCGCGATAGCGCTGCTCGCGCGCTCGGGCCACACCGTCGTCGCCGCGACAGGGCGAGGGAGCGAGCACAGCGACTACTTGCGCGCGCTCGGTGCGAGCGACATCCTCGACCGCGACGAACTGGCGGCCTCGGGCAAACCCCTGCAGTCGCAGCGATGGGCGGGCGCGGTCGACTCGGTGGGGTCGACGACTCTCGCGAGCGTGCTCGCGCAGACGCGCCACGGCGGGGTCGTCGCGGCGTGCGGGCTCGCGGGCGGAGCAGACCTGCCCACGACGGTCATGCCGTTCATCCTGCGCGGGGTGACCCTCGCGGGCATCAACTCGGTGTTCGCCCCGACCTCCGCGCGCACCGAGGCGTGGGAGCGCCTCGCGAGCGACCTCGACGCCGCGACGCTCGACGAGATGACGACCACGATTCCGCTCGCCGACGCGCCCCAGCTCGCCGAGCAGATTCTCGCGGGGCGCGTGCGGGGCCGCACGGTCGTCGACGTGCGCGCCTGAGTCTGCTTGAGTGTGCCTCCGGCGCTATGCGGGGGGAGTCGCCGCTCCCGCGGCCTTCGCGGCCGCGGGAACGGCCTCGAGGATGCGAGACACGATCTCGTCGTCGTGCGCCGCGCTCACGAACCAGGCCTCGAACACCGACGGCGGAAGCGACACCCCCGCCGAGAGCATGGCGTGGAAGAACGGCGGGTAGCGAAAGCCCTCTTGCGCTTTGACCGCGGCGTAATCGCGCGGAGCGTCGGCCGCGAACGCGAAGGAGAAGAGGTTTCCGGCGCGCTGAACGGAGTGCTCGACGCCCTCCGCCGATAGCGCGGACGAGACCTCGGTCGAGAGGGTGTCGGCGACCGCGTCGAGTCGCGCGTACACGGCGGCATCGGCCGCCCGCAGCGTCGCGATACCGGCCGCGACCGCCACGGGGTTTCCGCTCAGGGTGCCCGCCTGATAGACCGGACCGAGCGGCGCGAGGAAGTCCATGACGTCGGCACGACCACCGAGACCCGCGAGCGGCATGCCGCCGCCGATGACCTTGCCGAACGCGACGAGGTCGGGGGTCCAGCCGCCACCGTCTGGCACGATGCTCGCCGCCTCGAGCCCCCACCATCCGGCCGAGCCCACGCGGAACCCGGTGAGCACCTCGTCGACGATGAGCAGCGCGCCGTGCTCGTGGGCGATCTGCGAGAGCGCCCGATTGAAACCGCGACTCGGGGGAACGACCCCCATGTTCGCGGGCGCAGCCTCGACGATGATGCCCGCGATGTTCGGCCCGTGCTCGGCGAACACCGCGCGCACGGCGTCGAGATCGTTGTAGGGGAGCACGAGGGTCTGCGCGGCGGTGGCCGCGGTGACCCCGGCCGATCCCGGCAGAGCGAGCGTCGCGACACCGGAACCTGCTTCGGCGAGGAGCGCGTCGGAGTGCCCGTGGTAGTGGCCGGCGAACTTCACGAGGAGATCGCGGCCCGTGAACCCCCGAGCCAGACGGATGGCGGTCATCGTCGCCTCGGTGCCCGTCGACACGAGGCGGATCTTCTCGACGGGGGCTGCGGCAGCGTGCCGGTGCGGACCGTCGACCGACTCGGGCACCGAGACGCGTTCGCGCACGAGTTCGGCGAGCTCCGTCTCGGCGGGCGTCGACGCTCCGAACGACAGCCCGCGTGACGCCGCCGCCTGCACCGCTTCGATGACACGAGGGTGGGCGTGACCGAGGATCGCGGGACCCCACGAGTTGACGAGGTCGATGTAGTCGCGGCCCTCGGCATCCGTGATGTACGGACCGCGCGCCGAGACCATGAACCGCGGGGTTCCGCCGACCGAGCCGAACGCGCGCACGGGCGAGTTGACCCCGCCCGGAATCGAGTGCTTCGCGCGGGTGAAATAGTGCTCGTTGGTCGCGGTCATGGTCGCATCCTCTTTCGTCACGGATTCGGGCGTCACAGCGTGTGTCGACTCCGCGGTCACGCGGTCTCGCGCAACCAGTGCGCGAGTTCGACGGCCCAGTAGGTCAGTACGGCGTCGGCACCGGCCCGACGGATGCTCACGACCGACTCGGTGATCGCTCGGCGGCGGTCGATCCACCCGTTGGCCGCGGCGGCCTCGATCATGGCGTACTCGCCCGACACCTGGTAGGCCCACACCGGGACCTCGCTGCGTGCCGCCGTCTCGGCGAGAACGTCGAGGTAGCTCATGGCGGGCTTGACCATGACGACGTCGGCGCCCTCGTCGATGTCGAGCATCGCCTCGCGCACGCCCTCGCGAGCGTTGGCGGGGTCGAGCTGGTAGCTCTTGCGGTCACCGACAAGCGACGACTGCACGGCCTCCCGGAACGGGCCGTAGAAGGCCGACGCGTACTTGCCCGAGTAGGCCAGCACGGCGGTGTCGATGAACCCGGCGTCGTCGAGTTCGGCGCGGACCGCGGCGACCTGGCCGTCCATCATCCCGCTGAGCCCGAGAAGCTGGGAACCGGACGCCGCTTGCACGAGAGCCATCTCGCGATAGCGCTCGAGTGTCGCGTCGTTGTCGACGCGTCCACTCGCGTCGAGCACACCGCAGTGGCCGTGATCGGTGAACTCGTCGAGGCACAGGTCCGTCTGCACGACGAGGGCGTCGCCGATCTCGGCAGCGGCCACGCGCGTCGCGCTGTTGAGGATGCCGTCGGGGTCGGTCGCCCCCGAGCCCACGGCGTCTTTGTGCTCGGGAACGCCGAAGAGCATGACGCCGCCGATTCCCGCCGCCGCGGCATCCGCGAGGGCACGGCGGAACGAATCGAGGGTGTGCTGCTCGACACCGGGCATCGACGAGATCGCGACGGGTTCGCCCCCGCCCTCGCGCACGAACATCGGCAGGATGAGCTCGGCGGGCTGCACGCGGGTCTCGGCCACGAGGCGCCTCATCGCGGGTGTCGAACGCAATCGGCGCGGGCGCACGGTCGGCGCATCGGCACGCAGCAAGCGCGGGGCGTCGGTCGACGACGGGTCGAGCGGGGTGGTGTCGGTCATGATCGGGCGACCTTCGGGATGGGGCCGGTCGTGTCGCGCAGTTCGACCGCGTATTCGACGAGACCGTCGATGAGGGAGTCCGCCGACCGCGACTCCGCGATGATGTGCACCGCGAGCCCCGCCGCGCGCGCGTCGAAGGCGGTCCGGGGGCCGATGCATCCGATGATCGTCTCGTCGGGAACCGGGGAGAGTTGAGCGGCGACCTGGCGGGCGATGCTGCCCGAGGTCACGAGGATCGCGCGGATGCGACCCGACGCCACGTCGGCGGCGATCGACTCGGCCACGGGCACTCCGACGGTGCGGTAGGCGGCGACGAATTCGGCGTCGTAGCCGAGGCGCGAGAGACCGGCCACGAGGGTCGGCTCGGCGATCTCCGACTGCGGAACGAGCACGCGACCGCGGGCCTCCGTGCGCGGCCACTCGCGCACGAGCCCCCGCGCCGAGTTGTCGCCCTCGGGGATGAAGTCGACGCGGTAGCCCGCGAGGCTCAGCGCGGCGGCGGTCGTCTCGCCGACGGCGGCGATCTTGGTGTCGTCCGGCACGCTCGTGCGGTGGCTCATGAGCACGTCGACGGTCGTCGCGCTCGTGACGACGAGCCACTCGAACTGACCGCGCTCGAGTTCGTCGAGCGAAGTCGCGAGGGCGGAGGGGTCTTCGGTGCTTGCGAAGTTGATGAGGGGGGCGACGACGGGAACGGCGCCGTGGCTGCGCAGCGTCGCGGCGACCTGGTCGCCCCACTTGCCGCCGCGCGGCACGAGCACGCGCCAGCCGTCGAGGGCCCGATCGCTGCGGGGCGTCATGAGATCGCCCCATGCGGCACGAGATCGGCCGCGCCCGAGTCGAGCAGTTCGCGCGAGACGTTGGCCGCGACCGTGCCAGCAGGGTCGTCGTGGTCGGAGACGTGGAGGGCGTGAGCACTCGTGAGGTGGTCGGATCCGTCGGGGCGATACACGCGCGCCGAGAGGAAGATGAGGCCGTCGTCGATGATCGCGTGGGCTCCGATGGGAGCCGCGCACCCCGCCTCGAGGATGCGGAGCACCTCGCGCTCCGCCGTGACGGTGAGGCGCGTGGGTCGGTGGTCGATCGAGGCGACGGCTCGGCGGATCGCGGGGTCGCTCTCGACCCGGGTCTCGATCGCGAGGGAACCCTGCCCGGGCGCCGTCGGCCACCCGTCGAGGGAGCAGTACTCGGTCACCGCGTCGAGCCTCCCGAGTCGCGAGAGCCCCGCCGCCGCGAGGACGACCGCGTCGACGTCGCCGTTCTGCACCATCTTCAGCCGGGTGTCGACGTTGCCGCGGATGTCGACGACCTCGATGTCCGGCCGACGACGACGCACTTGCGCGGCCCGGCGGGGTGACCCCGTGCCGACCTTCGCGCCCTCGGGCAGCGTCTCGAGCGTCAGGCCGTCGCGCGCGCACACGGCGTCGCGCGGATCTTCGCGCCGCGGGGTCGCCGCGATGACGAGACCGTCGGCCGGCTCGGTCGGGAGGTCTTTGAGCGAGTGCACGACGACATCGCACCGGCCGTCACGCAGGGCCTCACGGAGTCCGATCGCGAACACCCCCGTGCCACCGAGGCTCGAGAGCGGTTTCGTCGAACGATCGCCCTCCGTCGTCACGGGAACGAGCTCGACGGGGAGTCCGGATGCCTTCGCGAGCGCGTCGGCCACCGTCCGGGTCTGCGCCATCGCGAGCGAGCTCGCGCGAGTGCCGACCCTGATCACCTCGAGGGTCACGGCTGCAACCCGGCGACGGTCGGTTTGAATCCGAGTCGCACGTTCTCACAGCACCCGGGGCGACACACGTCGTACCAGGGCCCGAGGGGCGTGAGCGACGGCCGCTCGTCTTTCGGGGTGGCGTCGCGGCGCTCGATCACGAGGTCGATGAGTCCCGACACGTAGGCCGCGTGCACTCCCGGAGTCGGCACTCGCACCGCGAGGATGCCGTGCTTCTGCGAGGTCTCCATGGCTTCGGTGTCGAGGTCCCACTTGACCTCCATGTGGTCGCTCACGAACCCGATCGGCACGATCACGACGGCGCGGATTCCCGCGACCGCGAGGTCGTCGATCGCATCGTTGATGTCGGGTTCGAGCCAGGGCTGCGTCGGCGGACCCGACCGCGACTGGTAGACGAGGCTCCACGCGATCGTGCCCGCGGTCGCTGCGAGAACGTCCTCGGCCGCGTCGGGCACCGAGGTGGCGCCGGGCAGTTGCGCGTTCGCGAGCGCGGTCGCTGCACCCTCTACGGGCTCGGATGCCGCGGCATCCGGTGTCTGGGCGGCGACGACGACCTCGGCCACCGCGAGGTGCTGTGCGGCGTATGCCCCACCCTCACCGAATCCCCGCGACTGGGGCCCGCTCTTGGCGGCATCCGTCGACGGGATCGAGTGGGTCGTGAAGAGCACGTGCGTCTGGTCGAGGGGGATGCCCGCGGCCGAGGTCTGGGCGAGGCCGTCACGCAGACCGTCGATGAACGGCTGCACGAAACCGGGGTGGTCGAAGAACTGGCGCACCTTGTCGATCTCGATGACACCCTCGAGCCCCGTGTCGGCGAGCGCCGCGGCGTAGTCCTCGCGGTACTGCCGGCAGCTCGAGTAGGAGCTGTAGGCACTCGTGCCCACCGCGATGAGCTTGCGGTAGCCGCGCTCGTTCGCCTCGACGAGAGCGTCTTTCAGATAGGGATCCCAGTTGCGGTTGCCCCACAAAACGGGGAGGTCGATTCCGCGGCGCTCGAGTTCGGCCTCGAGCGCGGCCTTGAGCTCGCGGTTCTGGTCGTTGATCGGGCTGACGCCGCCGAAGTGCCGATAGTGGTGCGCGACCTCCTCGAGTCTCTCGTCGGGGATGCCGCGACCGCGCGTGACGTTGCGGAGGAACGGGATGACGTCATCCTGACCCTCGGGCCCTCCGAAGCTCGCGAGGAGGATGGCGTCGTACGCCGTCGGCTCCGTGACGTGTTCGGGGCCCGCGGCGGCCGCGGGGGTCGCGGCGCGGACGAATTGCTCGGAGGGGGCGTGGTCGGGTGCGATGGTCATGACAGTACCTCGGGTATCTCGGTGGTCTCGATGCGGCGCCCGGTGTAGAAGGGCACCTCTTCTCTCACGTGCATGCGGGCGTCGGTCTGGCGGAGTCGCCTCATGAGGTCGACGAGGTCGACGAGTTCGGGGGCCTCGAGCGCGAGGATCCACTCGTAGTCTCCGAGCGCGAACGCGGCGACGGTGTTCGCGAGCACTTGGCGGTATTCGGAGCCTTTGCGGCCGTGATCGCCGAGCATCGCCCGGCGCTCCTCCTCGGGCAGCAAGTACCACTCGTACGACCTCACGAACGGGTAGACCGTGAGCCAGCGCTCCGCCTCCTTGCCGCGCATGAACGCCGGCAGGTGGTTGGACGAGAACTCGGCGTCGCGATGCACACCCATGGCGTTCCACACGGGGGCGAGGTGACGGAGCAGAGCGGCACGGCGCAATTCGCGCAAAGCCTTCTGCAACCCCTCGGGGCTCTCACCGTGCATCCAGATCATGAGGTCGGCGTCGGCGCGCATCGACGAGACGTCGTAGAACCCGCGCACCGTCACGCCTCGGTCGGCGAGCTCGGCGATCTGCGTGTCGAGCTTGTCGATGAGCGCACTCGCATCGCTTCCCACGAGAGGCGGAACGTCGCGTTCGCGGCGCAGGACAGCCCACAGGGTGTAGCCGAGGGGAGGGTCGGATGGCTGCGCTGGAGCGCTCATAGTCATAGCTTCCATTGTTCCCCGAGAACGGGGAACCGCCGAATCCGGCTGTGTGAATGCTGTGCTGGAATGCGCCTAGCTGCGGCGGACGAGGCTCCACACGACGAGGCCGCCGATCGCCGTGGCGACCCCGACCGCTGCCGCGATGAACGGCGTCGGGTCGTCTTCGTACTTGGCCTGCAGTTTGCGACCCGTGATGCCGATCTGCTTCGGCACGTTGAGCTTGTCCTCGATCTCGTCGAGGGTGCTCTCGAGCTGGGCGCGCGTCTGCGCGACCTTGCTGTGGATGTCTGACGTGTTCGTCGGTTCGCTCACTTCGCCATTCCCTTGATCGTGTCGATGTCGCGCTTGACGCTGTCGATGGTGTTGGTCGGCACCGGGGGGATTCCGCCCTTGAGCTTGCGGTAGCCGATGAGACCGATGATCGCCGCGATGACGAGGAGCACGAACGCGACGATGAGAGCCGCGAGCCACGCGGGCATCACGACGGCGAGCCCGAGGATCGCGGCCGTGAGGAGCACTCCGACCATATAGAGGAGCACGACTCCCGCGGCGGCGAGGAGCCCCCCGCCTATTCCGAGCGCCTTGAGCTTGCCGATCATCTCGGCCTTGAGCTGATCGATCTCACCCTTGACGAGGTCGGTGACGAGGGTCGGTATGTCGGCGATCAGCTGAAACAGCGACCGCTTCTCCCTGACGGGCTTAGGGGTGATCGGGTTGCTCATGACGTGCTCCTTCGGCGCCGCAGAGTCAGTTCGAGGTCGACGCGGTGGTCGACGACGACGAGCGCGACTTGGGCGACTTCGACTTGGAGACGACCTTCTTCACGTTGTCGCTCACGAAGTCGACGACCTCGGGAGCTTTGTCTTTGGCGAAGTCGCCCGCCGAGTGCACCTTGTTCTGCACGGGACCACTGCGCCAGAAGTTGCCGGCGGCCTTCTTGATCTGCTCGTAGCGTGCGCGGCCCGCGCGGCTTCCGAGTACGTATCCGACTGCCAAGCCCGATGCGAGCATGAGTTTTCCGCGCATGTCGATTCCCCTGCTGTTATGCCGTTGTGGCGTGAAGTTCTAGCGTTCGGACCAGCGTAACCCGGCATCTCCGGCGATAATCTTCAGCAAACTTTCAGACTGGCTCGTCGCGTGCCGGATTACCGCGGCGAGTCCGGTTCCCGCGACCCTCTCCCCGGTGTGGATGATGCGTTGCGGGGTTGACGCGACAGGTGGCGAGTCGACAGCATCCGCGGGACCGGCCCAGGCGACGCGGGCGAAGCCGACGACCGACGTCAGCGGAATGCTCACGCCGAGCAGGCGCTCGGCGTCGGTGCGCGCGAGCTCGCGCAGCTCCTCATCGTCGCGCGGTGCCCCGTCGTACGATAAGCGAACCACATGGCGACCCGAGGCGCTGTCGGCGAGCCACTGCCACTTCGCGGTCGCGTGAGTGAGCGCTTTCGCGGTGACACCCGGAGCACCGGCCGCGACGAGCACACCCGTTCCGCGCGGCGCCGCGTCGAGGGCGGGCTCGTCGACCACGAGAGTCGCGAGAGTGATGCTCGTCGCCTCGGGCGCGACGCGGGGTGCGCTGCCCGGGACGACCGAGTCGGGCAATCGGGTCGCGGCGACGACGTACTCGGCGCTGAGCGAAGTTTTGTCGTCGAGCTCGACGCGCACGGCGCCGGAAGACGGCGTGCCGCCCGCGGCGTCGGCCGTCGTTTCGGCCGACGTATCGAGGATCGCCGCGACGCGAGAGCGGAGGCGCACCTCGGCTCGGTCGCGCACCTCCGCGGCGAGGGCGTCGGCGATGCGGTGGATGCCCCCCGCGATCCCGAGCGCTGCGGAGCCCGCGGGCGCCGCCTCGCGCTGGGCCAGCACTGCGTGGGCGAGCGAGGACCGCTCGCGCACGCCGTCGCGGAGAGTCGGGGCGACGCGGTCGACGTCGAGGTCGTCGGGGTGCCGCGCGTGGATCGCGGTCGCGACCGGCGTGACGAGCAGGTCGAGCACGGCCGACCCCATGCGCTTGCGCACGAGAGCCCCGAGCGAGCGCTCCTTGGCGCCGATCTGACCGGGCAGCAGAGCGTCGAGCTGGGCGCGGATGGCGCCGGCGACGCCGACGACGGCGATCACGTCGCGCGCGAGCGGAACCGAGGGGATGCCGAGCAGACCCGCCTTCGGGAGGGGCACCGCTCGCCCTCTCGCCGGTTGCAACCACGCCCCCGCCGCCGAGGGCGTGACGATGTCGTCGGCGAGGCCGAGCTCCGTCGCGAGAGCCGCCACGGTGCCGCCGCGCGTCGCGAAACTCTCGGCGCCGGCATCCATCGTGATGCCCGCGACCGTGAGGGGGCGCAGTTTTCCCCCGAGCTCGTCGCCCGACTCGAGGAGCACCACGTCGACTCCGCCGCGCACGAGAGTGCGCGCGCTCACGAGCCCCGCGACACCGCCGCCGACGACGACGACGCGCGCGCGACGCCGCGGAGCGTGCGCTTCCGACTGCGCGTGATCGACGCCGCCGCCAACGCCGACGCCGTTCATGAGCTCGCGGCGGCGCTCTGCGCGTGGATCAGTTCGACCACGCGCGTGAGCACGGTGGGGTCGGTGTCGGGCGGAACCCCGTGGCCGAGGTTGACGACGTGGGCGGGCGCCGAACGCCCCCGCTCGATGACGTCGAGCACGTGCGCCTCGAGCGTCGGCCACGGCGCTCCGAGGAGCGCGGGGTTGATGTTGCCCTGCACGGGCACGCGGCCGCCGAGCCTCCGGATGCCCTCGTCGAGCGGGATGCGGTCGTCGATGCCGACGACATCGGCCCCGATGTCGCGCATCGCCGCGAGGAGCTCCCCCGTGCCGACCCCGAAGTGCACGATTGGAACGCTGAGGTCGGTGACGTGCGAGATCGCTCGGGCGGAGTACGGCGCGACGTAGGCCGAGTAGTCGGCGAGCGAGAGCGACCCGGCCCACGAGTCGAAGAGCTGTGCCGCGCTCGTTCCGGCGAGCACTTGCGCCCGCAGGAACGCGCCCGTGACGTCGGCGGCCCAGGTCATGAGGGCGTCCCACGTGGCCGGGTCGGAGTGCATGAGCGCGCGAGCGCGGAGGTGATCCTTCGACGGACCGCCCTCGACCATGTAGGCCGCGAGAGTGAAGGGAGCACCCGCGAAACCGATGAGCGGTGTCGACCCGAGCTCGGCGACAGTGCGGGCCACCCCCGCGGTGATGGGGGCGAGAGCGTCGGGTTCGAGTGCGGCGAGCGCCGCGACATCCGCTGCCGTGCGGATGGGGGCGCCGAGCACGGGGCCGCGCCCCGCGACGATGTCGACGTCGACACCCGCGAGCTTGAGGGGAACCACGATGTCGCTGAAGAAGATGCCCGCGTCGACACCGTGGCGGCGCACCGGTTGCAGGGTGATCTCGCTCGCGAGCTCGGGGTCGAGGCACGCGTCGAGCATCGCGGTGCCGACGCGCAACTGGCGGTACTCCGGAAGGGAGCGGCCCGCTTGCCTCATGAACCACACCGGGAGCGTCTCGGAGCGCTGCCCGCGGTAGGCCCTCACGAGGGTCGAGTCGGCCGTGCGGCCGTCGGAAAGCGGATGATCGGCTGGCAGAGTCACGCCACAAGTCTGCCATCGGCGCCTGGGCAGCCGTCTCGCCCTCACCTGTGCCCGGCTCACAGAGTGGGCGTTTAGTATTGGTCAGTGCTTCTTTGTCTGACCGCCAACCACCGGAATGCGAGCTTCGACCTACTCGAGAAGCTCTCGTTCGGTGCACACGCGGCAGCGGGCACCCTCGTCGAGTCGACCGAGTTCGTTTCGGGCGCCGTCGTTCTCGCGACCTGCAACCGGTTCGAGGCCTACCTCGAGATCGACGAGCCCCTCACCGCCGCGAGCGCGGTCGCCGTCGAAGCGACCGTCGTCGCGATGAGCGAGGCGAGCGGAGTCACCCCCGAGTCCGTGCGCGACTCGGTGTCGGTGCTCCACGGCGACGACGTCGTGCAGCACCTCTTCGCGGTGTCGTCGGGACTCGAATCCGTCGTCATCGGCGAAGACGAGATCTCGGGCCAGGTGCGCCGGGCCCTCGAGCAGGCCCGCGAGGCCGGAACGACCTCGAGCGGACTCGAGAAACTCTTCCAGCGCGCGTCCACGACCTCGCGCGCCGTGAAAGCCTCGACCGCCGTCGGCACCGCCGGGCGCTCGCTCGTGCGCCTCGCCCTCGAACTCGCGTCGAGCCGCATCGCCGACTGGTCTGGAGTGCGCGTGCTCATGATCGGCACCGGATCGTATGCCGGGGCATCGATGGCCGCCCTCCGTGACCACGGCGCCGACGACGTGACCGTGTTCTCCCCCTCGGGTCGCGCCGCGAAGTTCGCGCTCTCCCGCGGCGCCGCGTACACCACCGATCTCGTGAGCGCGATCGAGAACGCCGACGTCATCGTCACGTGCACGACCGTCGAGACGCCCGTCGTGACCCCCGACCTCATCACGGGCGAGTCGCCCAAACTCATCATCGACCTCGGTCTGCCGCGCAACGTCGACCCCGCGGTCGCCCGCGTCGATGGGGTCGACGTGCTCGACCTCGAGACGATCAGCCTGCACGCTCCCCTCGAAGAGCTGCGGGCCACCGACGACGCGCGCTCGCTCGTGGGCGAAGCGGCCCTCGCCTTCACGGCGGCGAAAGCGGAGCAGACGATCGCCCCCGCGGTCGTCGCACTGCGCGCCCACGTTTTCGGGATTCTCGACGCCGAGATCGAGCGGGCCCGTCACCGCGGCGACACGAGCCCCGAGACCGAGGCGGCGCTGCGCCACCTCGCGAGTGTGCTCGTGCACACCCCGTCGGTGCGCGCGCGGGAGCTCGCTCGCGCGGGAGACGCCGAGAGCTTCGTCGCCGGGCTCGACGCCGTGTTCGGTCTCGAGCCTGCCGAGCACACGGATGTCGCGGCCGACCGTCGCGGCCAGGCCACGGCCTCCTGACCCCCTCGGGTTCCGCCGCGATGACCGTCCTCTCGCCGTGACGGGTCTCGACGACGCGGCCGGGCTCGACGACGCGACGCTCGCGGCTCTGCGCGAGCGGTTGCTGCGATCGAAGGCCGAGCACGACACCGAGAGCGCGCGCCTCGAACGGTCGGTCGCCGACATCCGCGACGCCCGAAGCGACGGCACGGCCGACGACGAGCACGACCCCGACGGTCCGACCCTCTCGGCGGAGTGGTCGCACGCGACCGGTGTGCAGCGCGAGCAGCGGGAGAAGGGCGAGGCGATCGCCGACGCGCTCGAGAGAATGGATGCGGGCACCTACGGGTTGTGCGCCGTGTGCGGGGAGCCCATTCCGCTCGCGCGCCTCGAGGTGCGCCCGTTCGCGCGCACGTGCGTGGCGCACGCCGGCCGAGCGCGGGTCGGCTGAGCGCAGGCCGCGACGTGACTGCGGGAGTTCGCGCCTCCGAACGGCCACGACCTCCCGCGAGGGGAGCGGGTTCAACAGGGTCTCCTGCAAAACGGGCAGCGGGTTAGGCCACGAACTCCAGCAGTTCGGTGCCGAAGGTGCGCAGAACCCGGTGCACGGCGAGACGCGTCGCGAGCGACGTGTCGGCGAACTGCACCGTCGCGGCGTAGGCCACTTGCGTGCGTGGCCCGCTGAGCCACCCCGTCTCGCACCGCACCCCCGCGTCGATACCGACCGCGTTGACGATGCGGATGTCGTGCTCGGCGAAGCGGTGGCTCAGCGGATCCGCCCCGAAAGCGGCGCCCACGAGGGTCAGGTCGACACCCGACCGCAGCCACCGCACGACACGCCTGCTCGTGGCGCGGTCGACGGCGGTGCCTCGAGCGAGCGCGGTCATGAGCCACGTGAGCTCGGCGGCCGAACCCACGGTCGCGTGCGGGGCGTCGTCGGGCCCGCGCTCGTCGCGCACGAGGTCGAGCACGGCCGTGCGGGTGAGGCTGAGAGCATCCGCCCTCGCCCGCACCGCGTCGAGCCCCACGAGGTCGAGGAGCGCGTTGACCGCGAGGGCGTCGCGAGCGGATGCCGCGAGCATCGCGATATCGGCCACCGGGAGTGCCGGCGCCTGCATGTGCTGCCACAGTCCCGGTGCCGTGCGCCCGGCCGAACCCGGCTTGTCGACGATCGTGTGGCCCCACGTGTCGTCGGCGGTCATGCGGGCCGACACCTCGACGAGGAGCACGAGCACCCCGACGCCCGCGGTGGGGAGCACGACGCGCTCGTCGATCGCGAGCACATCGTCGCCCGTCGCCAGGTCGACGGCGTGAGCCGACACCGACGCGCCCTCGAGCGCGAGAGAACCGAACGCCGCGAAGCTGCGGTCGAATCGCGGCGGGGCGGGGTCGCGGTGGTGACCGGCGGCCTCCGCACTCATCCGCTCGCGCCGCTCGCGACCGCGGCTCACCAGATCGTCACCCGCTCCTCGGGTGCGAGCCACAGGGCGTCGCTCTCGGTCACGCCGAAGGCCTCGTAGAAGCCGTCGATGTTGCGCACGATCTGGTTGCAGCGGAACTCGTTGGGCGAGTGCGGGTCGATCGAGAGGAGTCGGATGACCTCCTCGTCGCGCGCTTTGAGCTGCCAGGCCTGGGCCCAGGAGAGGAAGAAGCGCTCCGCCCCCGTGAGTCCGTCGACGACGGGAGGCTCCGCCCCCTCGAGGCTCAGGAGGTAGGCCTTCCACGCGATGCCGAGCCCCCCGAGGTCGCCGATGTTCTCGCCGATGGTCAACGCGCCATTGACGGTGTGACCGGGCACTTGCGCCGGCGACAACGCGTCGTACTGCGCGATGAGCGAGCTCGTGAGCTTCTCGAACGACGCGCGGTCGGCCTCCGTCCACCAGTCGGTGAGGAGGCCGTCGCCGTCGTACTTCGAGCCCTGGTCGTCGAAGCCGTGACCGATCTCGTGCCCGATGACGGCGCCGATCGCACCGAAGTTGGCTGCGGCGTCCCTCGACTCGTCGAAGAACGGGAACTGGAGGATGGCGGCGGGGAAGACGATCTCGTTGAACCCGGGGTTGTAGTAGGCGTTGATCGTCTGCGGCGTCATGAACCACTCGTCGCGATCGAGCGGCTTGCCGATCTTGCCGAGCTCGCGCTGGAACTCGAACTCCCCCGTCGCCCGCACGTTGCCGAGCAGGTCGGCGGCGTCGATCTCGAGCGAGCTGTAGTCGCGCCAGGTCACCGGGTAGCCGATCTTCGGCGTGAACTTCTCGAGCTTGTCGAGGGCGCGGGCCCGGGTCTCCTCGGTCATCCACTCGAGGGTCGAGATGCTCTGGCGGTAGGCCTCGACGAGATGCTCGACGAGGACGTCCATGCTCTGCTTGGCCGTCTCGGAGAAGTGGCGCGCGACGTAGGTGCGGCCGACGGCCTCGCCGAGCGAGCCCTCGACGAGCGAGACGCCACGCTTCCAGCGCGCCCGCATCTCGGGGGTGCCCGTGAGGGTGCGGCCGTAGAAGTCGAAGTTCGCCTCGACGAAGGGGTCGGAGAGGTAGGCCGCGTTCGAGCGGATCACCTGCCACGAGAGCCAGTCCTTCCAGGCGTCGAGGGTGCCGGCACCGGCACCCTCGGGGGAATCAGCGGAGGCGAGCAGCTCGGCGGCTCCCGTCATGAAGCTCGGTTCGCGCACCACGACCTCGGCGAACGCGTCGGCGGGGGCATCGAGCGCGTCGAGCCACACGTCGAGGTCGGCGCCCGCGGCGAGCGCCGCGGCATCCGCCCACGTCATCGGGTTGTAGGTCGCCTGGCTGTCTCGCGTGCGCACGTTGTCCCAGTGCGCGGCGGCGAGCGCGGTCTCGAGGGCGACGACGCGCTCGGCACGGGCCGCGGCATCGTCGAGGCCCGCGAGACCGAACATCGTCTCGAGGAACGCGCGGTACTTCGTGCGCACCTCGGCGAACTTCTCCTCGCGGTAGTACGACTCGTCGGGCAGCCCGAGACCACCCTGCTCGACGAAGACGAGGTAGCGCTCGGGGTCGCCCGGGTCGTTGTCGACGAAGAGCTGGAAGAGCCCCGCGGTGCCCTTGCGCTCGAGCCTGCCGAGCGTCCGGAGGAACGACGTCACCGAGTCGACTTCGGCGACCTCGGCGAGCAACGGTTCGAGCGGCGAGGCGCCGAGCTTCTGGATGCGGTCGTGGTCCATGAAGCTCGCGTAGAGGTCGCCGAACTTGCGCTCCTCGGTGCCCGCCTCGGCGTCTTGAGCCTCGACGATGATGTCTTGCACGGCTTTCTCGGCGGCCTCGGCGAGCACGTAGAACGAGCCGTAGCGTGCCTTGTCCGACGGGATCTCGGTGCGGGAGATCCACTTGCCGTTGACGTGACGGAAGAGGTCGTCTTGCGGCCGCACCTCGGGGTCGAGCTCGTCGCGGTCGATACCTGAACTGAGGGGGGTGTCTGCGCTCATGACCGAAAGCCTATGCCCGGCCCGTGACACGATTCCTGGCCGTGCGGGGCCGTCGGGAGCCTCCCGCGCCTCGTCCGTCACCGCTGCGCAGTAGCGTGGTCGGATGCCGCGTCGCGCCCGCAATCCGCTCGACCGCGACATCCGCAGGCTCGCGCTCCCGGCCCTCGGCGCTCTCATCGCCGAACCACTGTTCCTCCTCACCGACACGGCTCTCGTCGGACGCCTCGGCGCCGTTCCGCTCGCCGGGCTCGGCATCGCGAGCGCCATCCTGCAGACCGTCGTCGGGCTGCTCGTGTTCCTCGCCTACGCGACGACGCCGGTGGTCGCTCGCCGGCTCGGCGCGGGCGATCGCCCGGGTGCGATCCGTGCGGGCATCGACGGGCTGTGGCTCGCGGCTCTCGTGGGTGTCGTGCTCGTCGCGGTCGGCCTGCCCACGGCCGCGCCTCTCGTTGACGCGTTCGGAGCGAGTGCCGAGGTCGCGACCGCGGCGACGACCTACTTGACCATCTCGGTGTGGGGGCTCCCGGCGATGCTCCTCGTGCTCGCCGCGACGGGGTTGCTGCGCGGCCTGCAGAACACGGTGACCCCGCTCGTGATCGCGGGGGCGGGTTTCGCGGCCAATGCCGTGCTCAACGCCGTGCTCATCTACGGTTTCGGGCTCGGCATCGCGGGCTCGGCGATCGGCACGATCATCGCGCAGTGGGGCATGGCCGCCGTCTACCTCGCGATCGCCGTGCGTGCCGCGCGATCGGTGGGTGTGGGCCTCGGGCCCGGACTCGGCGGCGTCACCTCGGCCGCGGCATCCGGGGGCTGGCTGCTCGTGCGCACCGCGAGCTTGCGCGCAGCCCTTCTCGCGACCGTCGTCGTCGGCACGGGCCTCGGCGTCACGTCGCTCGCGACGCTACAGATCGCCATGACCCTCTTCTCGACGCTCGCGTTCGCTCTCGACGCCCTCGCGATCGCCGGGCAGGCGATGATCGGGCACGGGCTCGGGGCGTCGGATGTCGCGCGCGTGAAAGCCGTGACGCGACGACTCGTGGTGCTCGGGCTGTGGTGGGGGGCCGGTCTCGGGCTCGCCGTCGCCGCCCTCGCCCCCCTCGCCGGTTTCGTGTTCACGACCGACCCCGGTGTGCTCGCGGCCCTCCCGCCCGTGATGCTCGTGATGGGGGTCGGTGTGCCGATCGCGGGCATCGTGTTCGTGCTCGACGGGGTGCTCATCGGCGCGGGTGACGCGAAGTACCTCGCGATCACGGGCGTCGCGAACCTCGCGGTCTACCTCCCCCTCCTCGCTCTCGCCGCGGCGACCGGCAGCATCACGGCCGTGTGGGCGGCGTTCGGCATCGGCTACATCGCGGCACGCGCCGTGACCCTCGGGTGGCGGGCACGCTCCGAGCGCTGGATCGTCGCGGGCGCGGGCTAGCGTTGACCCCGTGACGCTCCCCGCCCCGCCCCCCGCTCTCAGCTCCCGCGATGTGAGGGCATGGCGCAACTCGCTCTTCGTCGTCTTCGCGCTGTGCGGACTCGGTCTCGCGAGCTGGGCCGCGCGCATCCCCGCCGTGAGTTCGTCGCTCGACCTGTCGACCGCGGATGTGGGCGTGCTGCTGTTCGGGCTCGCGATCGGGTCGATCGTGGGGATCCTCGCATCCGGCCACCTCGTCGCCCTCTTCGGGGCGCGCGCCGTCATGAGGTGGACACTCCTCCTCGCTCCCCTCGGTCTCGCGATCGCGGCCGTCGGAGCCACGACCCTCACGAGCTTCGCTGTCACCTTCGCGGGGCTCGCGATCTACGGCGCCGGCATGGGCACGTGCGATGTCGCGATGAACGTGTCGGGCGCCGCCAACGAGCGGGTCATCGACCGCACGATGATGCCGATCTACCACGCCTTCTTCAGCTTCGGCACGATGGGCGGCGCCGCCCTCGCCGCTCTCGCCGAGCTACTCGCGATCCCGCTGACCGTGCACATCGGAGCCGTCGCCGTGCTCATGATCGTCGCGTCGATCATCGTCATCCCCGCGGTGCAGTCGGAGACGATCCTCCATGGCGCGGATGCCGCGACCGCGGCGGCCGCTGCCGAACAACCCGCCGTCGACTGGCGCGCGCGCCTCGCCATCTGGCGCGACCCCCGCACGATCTTCATCGGGCTCATCGTGCTCGGCATGGCGTTCGCCGAGGGCTCGGCCAACGACTGGCTCGCCTACGCGATGGTCGAGGGGCACGACACCGACGAGCCGACGGGCGCGTTCGTGTTCTGGGTGTTCGTCACCGCGATGACGGCGGGCCGATTGCTCGGCGTGCGCGTGCTCGACAGATTCGGCCGCGTGCCGGTGCTGCGCGTGTCTGCGGTGCTCGCCGCGATCGGCCTCCTCGTGCTCATCTTCTCGCCGATCACGTGGGTCGCGATCGTCGGTGTCGTGCTGTGGGGCCTCGGCGCCTCACTCGGTTTTCCGGTCGGGATGTCGGCGGCCGCCGACGACGCGCGCACCGCCGCCGCGCGCGTGAGTGCCGTCGCGACGATCGGATACATCGCGTTCCTCGTCGGTCCGCCCGTCATCGGGCTCATCGGCGAGCAGGTCGGCATCCTCGGGGCGCTCCTGCTCGTTCTCGTGCTCGTCGCCGTCGCGGGGGTCGTGTCGGGGGCCGCGCGCGAACCCCGCGCGCCGGTGACCCTTCGGCCGTGACCTCGGGCCGAGCGGCGTCAACTACCCTCGAGGGGTGCGTCTTGTCATAGCCCGGTGTTCCGTCGACTACGCGGGTCGCTTGAGCGCTCATCTGCCTCTCGCCACCCGCCTGCTCCTGCTCAAAGCCGACGGCAGCGTGCTCGTGCACAGCGACTCCCTGAGCTACAAGCCGCTCAACTGGATGAGCCCGCCGTGCTCACTCGCGATCGTCGAGCCCGACGAGGCACAGACCGAAGCCGGGGTCGTCGAAACCTGGCGCGTGACCCAGGCGAAGACCGCAGACATCCTCGTCATCTCCATTCACGAGGTTCTGCACGACTCGTCGCACGAGCTCGGCATCGACCCGGGGCTGCAGAAAGACGGCGTCGAGGCCCACCTGCAGAAGCTCCTCGCCGACAACATCGACATCCTCGGCGACGACTATCGCCTCGTGCGCCGCGAATACATGACCGCGATCGGCCCCGTCGACATCCTCGCGACGGATGCCACGGGCGCCTCGGTCGCGGTCGAGATCAAACGACGCGGCGACATCGACGGTGTCGAACAGCTCACGCGCTACCTCGAGCTCATGAATCGCGACCCTCTGCTCGCGCCGGTGACCGGGGTCTTCGCCGCGCAGGAGATCAAACCGCAGGCGCGCACCCTCGCAACCGACCGGGGCATCCGCTGCGTGACCCTCGACTACGACGCGATGCGCGGACTCGACGACAGCCACTCCCGCCTGTTCTGACGCCGGCGCCCTGCGAAATCGGGGCGATCCGGCCCGCCAGTGAGACACCGGTCGACGCTTCGGTGAACAGCAAGCGAACTTGCCGCACTTGCCTGAAACGCAAGTGATTTTGCGAATAGCGTCCGAGCGTGTTCATCAAACAGATCGTCGAAGCGAAAGCTCACGAGCTCACGCCGACCGACCGGCGGCTGCTCGACGTGCTCTTCGTGCACCCCGCCGAAGCGGCGTTCTGGCGCGCGCAAGACCTCACCCACCCGCTCGGCCTGCACGAAGCGTCGGCCACCCGCCTCGCTCAGCGACTCGGTTTCGCCGGCTATCCGGCCTTCCGGGAGGCCCTGCGCCAGGACTACCTCGACAACGAGGGTCCGTCGCAGCGCGTGAAGGGCCGACTCGACCGCACTGACGACGGCGACCTCGTCTCACGATTCGTCGACGACGAGACCGCGGCTCTCGCGAGCCTCCCGACCCACCTCGACCAGGCCGCCCTCGATTCGACGGCCGAACGCATCCTGCTCGCCCGAACGGTCTACCTGTTCGGGCAGGGCAACGCGAGCATCCTCGTCGACCTCCTCGCTCGCCGACTGCAGCGATTCGGGGTCGACGTCGTCTCGCTCGTGGGGTCGAACCGCGACCTCGCCGAGGGTGCTCTCACTCTCGCGAGCGACGACCTCGTGCTCGCCTTCGCCTTCCGGCGCTCCCCGCAGCCGCTCGTTCCGCTCTTGACCCTCGCTGCGGATGTCGGCGCGCCGACCGTGCTCGTGACCGACACCCTCCTCGGCATCCTCCCCGCACCCACGACCGTGCTCGCGGCACCTCGCGGACCGGCGGGCGAGTTCCTCTCGCTCATCGTGCCCATGACGATCGTCAACGCCCTCGTTCTCACGATCGCGCGGAGCGCCCCCGAGTCATCCCTCCGCTCGCTCGATCGGCTCGCCCACCTCTTCGACCACTTCGACGTGTAGTCACCTCCGCCCACTCGACCCTCCCTACCCCGCCAGACCCTCCGACCAGAGAAGGATCCGCCATGCCCCGATCAACCGCTCGACTCGCGCCCCTCGCGCTCGTTCCCCTCGTCCTCGTCCTCGCCGCGTGCGGCGGGGGCACTCCGACCGCGGCCGGCCCCGCCGCGGCAGACACCTCCGCCCTCGACGAGATGAGCATCGAGGAGCTGACAGAACTCGCCGAGGAGGAGGGCGAGGTCGTCGTCTACTCGTTCACGAGCCGCATCGCCTCGGTCGAGGGCGCGTTCGAGGAGCAGTACCCCGGCATCGACCTCGTCGCCACAGACCTCAGCGCGACGGAGCAGATCTCGAGGCTCACCGCCGAGAGCCAAGCGGGCAGCTCCACGGCCGACGTCGCCTACATCTCCGACGCCCCCGTCGTGTTCACCGAACTCGTCGAGTCGGGCATCCTCACCCCCTACGTGCCCGAGCGAGTGCGTGAGTCACTCCCCGAGGAGTACACGACGCCCCTCGTGGCGAACCGTCTCTCGACCAAGGTGCTCATGTACAACGAGGAGGCGAACCCCGACGGCCCGCCCGTCACGAACCTGTGGGAGCTCACCGAGCCCGAGTGGCAGGGCCGCGTCATCATGGTCGACCCGACCGTGCGCGGCGACTACCTCGACCTCATGACCGAGATGTCGCTTCGCGCCGACGAGATGGCCGACGCGCACGAGTCGCTCTTCGGCACCGAGATCGAGCTCGATGCGGGTATCGCCGACGCCGGCCAGCAGTGGATCGCCGACCTCTATGCCAACGACGTGATCCTCGTCGACGACACCGACACCGTGAACGCGTCGATCGGCGCGACCGGACAGACAGACCCGCCCGTGGGCTTCACGTCGTACTCCGACCGTCGAGACAACGACGACGAGGGCTGGGCCCTGCAGGTCGCGACCGACGTCGAGCCCGCACCCGGAATCGTCTTCCCCGCTCTTCTCGGCATCACGGCCGAGGCCGAGAACCCCGCCGCCGCCCGCCTCTTCATCGACTTCCTCATGGGAGACGACAGCCCGACGGGAGGCACCGCATACGAGCCGTTCTATGTGGGAGGCGACTATCCGACGCGCACCGACATGGAGGCGCCGTCCGACGCCGTGAGCCTCGACGAACTCGGCGGCTGGATCATCGAGCCCGAGCGCACCGCTGCCGCTCGCGACGCGATCTCCGACCTCCTCCTCACGATCGAATAGTCGATGAGACTGCCTCGCCCGCTCGCGTGGGTACGCCAACCCACCGCTCTGCTCGCCGTCGCAGTCTTCGGCATCCTCGCGGTGCTCGTGATCAGTCCGCTCAGCGGACTGGTCGCGAGCACCCTCGCGCCGGGGGCGTCGTCGACGTGGCCCGAAGTCGTCGCGAGCCCCCTCTCCCGCAACCTGCTCTGGACCCCGCTCGGCAACTCCGTGCTCGTCGGGCTCGGCACCGCCGTGTTCTCGAGCGTCGTCGGGGGCCTCCTCGCCTGGATCGTCGTGCTCACCGACGTTCCGGGGCGCCGCACCATCGGCGCCCTCGCGACCATCCCGTTCGCGCTCCCCAGTTTCGCGATTGCCCTCTCGTGGGAGACCGTCTTCCGTAACGACCGCCTCGGCGGCACGAGCGGACTGCTCACCTCGTTCGGCATCGCCGTGCCCGACGCGCTCTCGTGGGGCACGCTGCCGATCATCCTCACCCTCGGGGCGCACTACTACTCGCTCTCGTTCGTGCTCATCGCGGCATCCCTCGCCTCCGTCGGCGGCGACCTCATCGCGGCGGCGGAGATGACGGGGGCATCCCGGTCGCGCATCGCCTTGCGCATCGCGCTCCCCGTCGTGGCTCCCGCGATCATCTCGGGAGCCCTCCTCGCCTTCGCCGAGGGGGTCAGCAACTTCGCGGTGCCCGCGCTGCTCGGCCTGCCCGTGCGATTCCAGACCCTGAGCACGCGCCTCTACGGAGCGATCGCCACGGGCGACACCGTGCGGGGCTACGTGCTCTCGATCGTGCTCGTCGCGGTCGCCGCCCTCGTGCTGTGGGCGGGCACCTCGGTCACCCGCAAGCGATCGTTCGAGACCATCACCGGCAAGAGTTCCCGCGGGCGCCGATTCGACTCCGGACCGTGGAAATGGCCGCTCTTCGCGATCGCGTCGGCGATCGTCGGCGCGACGACGATCGTGCCCGCGATCGTGCTCGTCGTGAGCACTTTCACGCGGCGAACCAACTCCTTCGCGGGAGGCCTCACGACCCACTTCTGGGTGGGCGAATCCGACCCCTCGATCGCGCAGGGCCAGAGCGGTGTTCTCGCCAACCCCGTGGTGGTGGATGCCACGATCTCGACGATCGCGCTCGGCGCGGGCGTCGCGGTGTGCGCGATCCTCGTCGGCCTCGCGGCGAGCTACGTGACGACGCGATTGCGGGGAGCCCCCGTCATCACGGGAACGATCGGCTTCTTGAGCTTCGTGCCCTTCCTCATCCCGGGCATCGCCCTCGGGGCCGCGTTCATCGCGCAGTTCGGCGCACCGATCGGACCGTTCCCGTCGCTCTACGGCACGCTCGGCATCCTGCTCGTCGCCGGAACCGCCGCGAGCCTCCCGTTCGCCTACCAGACCTCGCGCGTAGCCCTCGGGCAGATCTCGGCCGACCTCGAGGAGGCGGCCGTGATGACCGGCGCGACCATGCTGCAGCGAGCGAGGAGGGTGCTGCTCCCGCTCGCTGCTCCCGGCATCGTCGGGGGCGCCATCCTCGTGTTCGTCACGATGGTGCGCGACCTCTCCCTCGTCGTGTTGCTCGCGACCCCCGCGACGCCGCTGCTCTCGGTGCTGACCTACCGCTACGCCTCCGACGGCTTCACCCAGTTCGCGAACGCGATCACGGTCATCATCGCCGTGATCTCGGTGCTCGCGACCCTTCTCGCCCGGCGACTGCAAGGCGCCTCCCAACCCTGGATGGAACGATGACCGACACGACCCTGACCCTCGCCGGTATCGGCAAGACCTTCGGCGATGCGACCGCCGTGAGCGACGTCGACCTCGACATCCCCGCGGGCTCTTTCGTCGTTCTGCTCGGGCCCTCGGGGTGCGGAAAGACGACGACCCTGCGCATGCTCGCGGGGCTCGAGAACCCGACCACGGGAAGCATCCGTTTCGGCGAGCGCACCGTCGCCGACGGTGACGCGGGCACGTTCATGCCCCCGGGCCGCCGCGGAGCCGGTCTCGTCTTTCAGAGTTACGCGCTGTGGCCCCACATGAGCGTGCGCGCCAACGTGGAGTGGCCCCTGCAGGTCGCGAAGTGGTCGAAAGCCGACCGTGCCGCGAGGGTCGACGAGGTGCTCGCCCTGCTCGAGATCTCCGACCTCGCCGACCGGTCGCCGTCGTCGATCAGCGGGGGCCAGCAGCAGCGCGTCGCGATCGCGCGCACGATCGCGCCTCGCCCACCCGTTCTGCTCTTCGACGAGCCCCTCTCCAACCTCGACGCGCGCCTGCGGGTCGAGATGCGCGCGGAGCTCGTGAGGGTGCACCGGGCCACCGGCGCCACGAGCGTCTACGTCACCCACGACCAGATCGAGGCTCTCGCGATGGCCACGCACGTCGCGGTCATGAACAACGGGAGGGTCGAGCAGTTCGACACTCCCGAGGCTCTCGTCGAGCACCCGCGCACGGCGTTCGTCGCCTCGTTCGTCGGCACCCCGCCCGCCGTGCTGCTCGAGTGCACGGTGCGCGCAGGTTCGCTCGACCGCGACGGGTTCGTCGTCGGCCCGGCCCCGGCCTCCGCGGCCGAGGGGTCTCCGGTCACGGCGATGTATCGTCCCGACTCGATCCGCGTGGCTGCACCCGGCGCATCCGGCATCCCGTTCGAGGTCGTCGAGTCGACGCCTCTCGCCGGACGCCACCTCGTCTCCGGGGTCTCAGGGCGCCAGACGCTCGCGATCGTTCTCGAGGAGCGGATGACTGCGGGCGAGCGCGTGACTCTCGAACTCCCCTCGGCTCCGGTCGCCCTCTTCGACGGGTCGGGCGCGCGCGTCGAGCGGGTGGGAGCGTGACACGGCTCATCCTCGTGCGTCACGGATCCACCGAGTGGACGGACGAGGGCCGCTTGCAGGGGTCGATCGACATCGACCTCTCGCCCTCGGGCTTCGCCGAGACCCGCGCGCTGGCGCCCGCCGTCGAGGCCCTCTCTCCCGGAACGGTCGTCTGCTCCCCTCAGGCACGCGCGGTCACGACGGCGGCGACCCTCGGTTTCCACTCCCCCGACGTCGACCCCCGGTGGGCCGAAGCGGGTCTCGGTGACTGGGAGGGCTGCCTGCCCGGCGACCTCGGCGACGACTACGTGCAGTGGCGCCGCGGGCGCACCTTTCCTCCCGGAGGGGAGGAGCGTGACTCCGTGCACACGCGCGTGCTCTCCGCCCTCGAGGCCCTCTCGCGTGCCCGACAGCCGGTTCTCGTCGTGACGCACGGCGGCGTCATCCGCAGCGTGCTCGACCTCGTGGTCGGGCTCGACACGGGGTCGCTCGTCGCCGTGTCGCCCGCGAGCGTGACGGTCGTCGACCTGGACTCCCCGAGGTCCGGCCGGCTCGCTCTCTACAACTGGACGCCGCACATCGCATTGCCCATAAGCTCGACGCGATGACTTCTCCATACTCGTGCGTGCTCTTCGACCTCGACGGCACCATCACCGATTCGGCGCCCGGCATCACCTCGAGCCTCGCGTGGATGTTCGAGCAGCTCGCGCTTCCGGTGCCCTCGCCTGCCGACCTGCTGCGCTACGTCGGCCCGCCGATGCTCGACTCGTTCCGCGATTTCGCGGGGTTCGACGAACAGCAGTCGCGCCACGCCCTCTCGGTCTACCGCACGCACTACGTCGCGACGGGTCTCTACGACAGCCGCGTGTACGACGGCATGCCCGCGGTGCTCGAAGCCGTGGCGTCGAGCCCACTCCCGGTGTCGCTCGCGACGTCGAAACCCGAGAGTGCGGCGACGCTCATCCTCGACCACTTCGCCCTGGCGCATCACTTCGACTTCCTCACCGGGGCGTCGGACGACGAGGTGCGCAGCGCGAAGAAAGACGTCGTCGCCGAGGCCCTCGCGCGACTGTCAGCCTCCGGTGCGGATGTCTCCAACCCGATCATGGTCGGAGACCGCGAGCACGACGTCAACGGTGCCGCCGCGCACGGGGTTCCGACGCTCTTCGTGTCGTGGGGCTACGGATCCCCCGCCGAAGCCGCGGGCTCGGTCGGCGTCGTCGACACCCCCGACGAGCTGCGCGCCGCGATCCTCGGGGGCTAACGGGCCAGACGGCTAGCGGGCCAGTCGCTCGACGATCGCGCCGAACGCTCTCGGCACGGCGGCTGAGACGGGCACGATCGCCCCGCGCGCGGGCGACGTCGCGAGCGCGACGAGTCCGCTCGTGAGCACGCGGAAGTCGCGTGTCGCCTCACGCCACGCCCTCTCGTAATGGCCCGGCCTGCCCTCGGCGATGCTCGCGATCGCGGCTCGCCCCTGAGCGAGCCCGATGCGGATGCCTTCACCCGTGATGGCGTCGACATAACCGGATGCGTCGCCCACGAGCATCACGCGACCCCACGAGCGTCTCGTGGTGCGCTGCTGGAACGGCCCGGCGCCGCGCAGGGTCGAAGCGGGTTGCGCGTCGGCGATGCGGTCGGCGACCTCCGGAACACTCGCAACGGCGGCGGCGAAGTCGGTGCCGGCGGGCCCGAGCACGGCGATGCCCACGAGGTCGTCGGCGACGGGGGTCACGTAGACCTCGACGTCTCGCGTGAAGTGCACCTCGATGAGGTCGCTCCACGGGGCGACGGCGAAGTGGCGGCGGAATCCGAACCGGCGAGTGTCGGTCGGTTGCCGAGACGGGCTCGGCACCTCCACCCCGATGAGGCTGCGGATCGTCGAATGGAGTCCGTCGGCCCCGAGAAGGTATCGGCCACGCACCCCGCCCGCCGAGACCCCCGCGCGGTCCTGCTCGAGCGAATCGACGCGAGCGGTGACGCGGTGCACGCCCAGACGCTCTGCTCGCTCGGCGAGCGCCGCACTCAAGACCGTGCGCCGCACGCCGAGACCGCCCGGCCCACGGAACCTGTGGTCGACCCGGGCACGAGGGGAGCGGTAGCCGACGCCGCGCAAAGGGTGTCCCGACGGCACGACACCGAGCCGCGCGAGGGCGGGAACCGCGCCGGGCATGATCCCCTCGCCGCACGCCTTGTCGATGGCATCCGCGCGCGGTTCGACGACGGCGACCGTGAGCCCGCCGAGGCGCGCTTCGATCGCGGCCGCGAGCCCGACCGGCCCACCGCCGACGACGATCACGTCGACGTCGACATCCGCGTTCCGGCTCATGTCGGGGTGGACCCCGAAGACGCCCTGTCGAGGGCGGCGAGGGCGCGGTTCTCGGTGGGGATGCGGAAGCCGAGGAGCAGAATCGCGTTGAGCACGGTGAAGACGATCGCCGTGATCCACGCCGAGTGCACGAGGGGGAGGGCGATGCCCTCGACCGCCACGATGATGTAGTTCGGATGCCGCATCCACGAGAAGCGGTAGGGCCCGCGGGTCACGCGACCGAGCCCGGGCACGACGATGACGCGCGTGTTCCACTGCGGGCCGAGGGCCGTGATCACCCAGTAGCGCCCCACCTGGCAGAGCAGGGCGATGACGAGCATGGGCCAGCCGAGCCCGGGGATGAACGGCCGGTCGAGCAGCACGACCTCGGCGATGCACGCGAGGAGGAGGCCCGTGTGCAGCACGACCATCGACGGAAAGTGCCCGCGGCCGTGCTCGACACCACCGCGCTCGAACGCCCACGCCGCGTTGCGCTTCGAGATCACGAGTTCGACGATGCGTTCGACACCCGTGGCGAGAACGAGGGCGATGTAGGCGATCATGCGGGCCACTCCAGAAGAACGAGTTCGGCCGAGATCCCCGGGCCGAGGGCGAAGAGCACGGTGCGATCACCGGGCGACGGGTCGAGCTCGTCGATGCTATCGGCGAGGATGTGCAGCACCGACGCCGACGACAGGTTGCCCACCCTCGCGAGCGACCGCCAACTGATGGCGAGCTCGTCGTCGGTGAGGTCGAGGGCGCTCGCGAACGTCTCGAGCACGCGCGGGCCGCCCGGGTGCGCGATCCACCCGGCCACCTCGTCGACGGTGCTGCCGTTGTCGGCGAGAAAGGCGCGCACGTCGTGGCCGAAATGCTCCTCCACGACCTCGCTCACGCGGGGAGTCAGGATGATGCGAAACCCTGTCTCGCTCGCATTGAACCCGATGACCTCCTCGGTGTCGGGATAGATGCGGCTGCGCGTGTCGACGACTTCGGGGCCGGCCGCAGACATCCGCTCGGCGCGGTCCGAGCCGACCATGACGACGGATGCCGCGCCGTCGCCGAACAGCCCCGTGGCCACGAGGTTGGCGGTCGACTCGTCGTCGCGCTGGAACGTGAGCGAGCACAGCTCGACCGAGACGAGAACACCGACGTCGTCGGGGTGGCCGACGAGGTAGTCGGCGACACGAGCGATGCCTGCCGCCCCCGCGACGCACCCGAGGCCGTACATCGGCACGCGTTTCACGTCGGAGCGCAATCCGAGCCGCGCGACGAGAAGCGCGTCGATCGACGGCGCCGAGATGCCCGTGACCGAGGTGAACATGACGTAGTCGACGTCGGCCGGTTCGAGCCCCGCGGTCGCGAGAGCCTCTCGCAGCGACCGCTCGGCGAGATCGGCGGCGATCTTGATGAACATGTCGTTCGACTGGGTGAACGTCTGCGGGTCGAGATAGCGCTCGAGCGGCATGACCAGGTGCCGCGTGTCGACCCGACTGGACTGGTGCAAGCGGTCGAGCACGGCGCGCTTCGAGCGGTCTCGAGTGACGATCGACCCGATCGTCTCGGTGATCTCCGCCTGCGGGTACACGTGCTCGGGGAGTGCCGTTGCAACCGCCGCGATTCGAGCCATTCGAGACGGTAACACGCGGTTCCGAGCGCTTCGGCACCACCCCTCGGCCCTGGGTAGAGCTGCCCATTGAGCGGGCCGCCACACTGGTCCACACTGGTGGCTGCGCCGCGAGGTCATCGCCGGCCCACACACTCACAATCGGGGGAACCATGAGCGACTTCCAGATCGCCTTCATCGGCGTCGGCATCATCATCATCATCATCACCTTGAACGTGCTCAAGCGAGTGGCGCGCAGAAAGACGCGGGAGTACGGCGTGGCCCGCAAGGCCAGCGTGACCCCCGATCTGATCAAGGAGTTCAGCACCTCGGTCATCCTCGACGCCGATGCCGATCGCGTGACCGCCCTCATCGAAGGCATCCCCAAGAAGCGCACGATCAAGACACTGCGCCCGGGGGTGTGGGGCATCAACTTCGCCGCCAAAGACGACGTGGTCATCGAGGTGCGCCCCACCGGAACGTCGTGCGAGGTCGTCGTGACCTCGGTGACGCAGTACATGGGCCTCCCGCAGGGGCTTCCCGAGTGGCAGCGCTTCGTCGCACAAATCGAGGAGGCGGCGAAGGCCGAGGGCCTCACGGTGCAGCGCGGGTCACGCCCGTTGACGTTCGACCCCGCCGACCCGAACACGTTCGACAACTCGAAGTGGCTGCTCGCCCCGGTGTCGCCCGCCTAGTAGCCACCGACGTCACCCCGTGCCTGAGCGCACGGGGTGTTGTCATGTCGGGCGTCGCCGGTCGCGCCTCGCGCGACGAGCCGATCGGCCACGGGCCGCGGTAGCTCGCTTCGGGCGAGCTCGGGGGTGAAGAGCACGGCGCGATCCGCCGTGTCGAGGTCGGGAAAGTACCCGACGAGTTCGCGGTCACTCGACTGCGCCGCCCATCGCACCACGCGATAGAAGAGTTCGTTTCTGGGCCCCAATCGGAGAGCCCGCACGACGGCGGCCGGTTCGCGAGCTGAGTCGCGCATGATGATCCACTCGTCGCCACCGAGGTAGATGGGTGGCCAGGGTGGCCGCCACTCCCGTACGTGCATTCGCGCTCCTGATGCATCCGGAGCAGCCGGCCCTGCTGTGCCGATCATAAATCCTCGGTCGGACACTTGACACGGTCGACTCTGGTCAATAGGTTCATTAGTGAAGTAACCAACCAACGAGGTGACATGTTCAACGACGAGAGTCCGATCTTCCAGCAGCTCGCTGCGCGGATCGCCGACGACATCGTCGCCGGCACCTACGCCGAAGAGGCGGCGGTGCCGTCGACCAACGAATTCGCGGTCTTCTATCGCATCAACCCGGCGACCGCAGGAAAAGGAGTCAACGTGCTCGTGGAACAACAGGTTCTCTATAAGAAACGCGGGGTCGGGATGTTCGTCGCGACCGGCGCTCGAGAGCGGCTCAGGCAACTGCGCCGCACCGAATTCCGCACCCAGTTCGTCGCGCCGCTCGTGCGCGAAGCGAGCGTTCTCGGCATCACGCCGAGCGAAGTCGCCGACATGATCACCCGCGAGGCCGCGACCCCCGTGGCCGCGACATCCGAACCCACGACCCCGGAGGAGGCGCGCTCATGACGAACGCCATCGACATCCGGAGCATCTCCCGACGCTTCGGTCGCACCACCGCTCTCGACGACGTGAGTTTCACCGTTCCCCAGGGCTCCATCTGCGGGCTCCTCGGGCGCAACGGTGCCGGCAAGACCACGATCATGTCGATCATCGCGGGGCAGGACCGCCCCACCTCCGGCTCGGTCGAGGTGCTCGGTCACGCTCCGTTCGAACACGGACCGACCCTCGAGAACATCAGCTACGTGCGCGACAACCAGCGCTATCCCGACGACTACCGCTTGCGCCACGTGCTGCGCATCGCCCCGCACTTCGCGCCCCACTGGAGTGACGAGGTCGCCGGCTCGCTGCTCGACACCTTGCGCATCCCCGAGAAGACGGCGATCAAGAAGTTCTCCCGAGGGCAGCTCTCGGCCGTCGCGATCGTGCTCGGTCTCGCGTCGAGGGCGCCCGTCACGCTTCTCGACGAGCCCTACCTGGGCCTGGATGTGACGGCCCGCGGCATCTTCTACGACGCCCTCCTCCGCGACCTCGACGAGCACCCGCGCACCGTACTGCTCTCGACCCACCTCATCGAGGAGTCGGAGAACCTCCTCGATCGCGTCGTCATCATCGATCGCGGAAAGGTCGTGGTCGAGAGCGCCTACGACGAGTCGCACCGTTTGGCCGTGCAGGTGAGCGGGGTGACCGAGGCGGTCGAGAGGTTCGCCGCGACCCGCACCGTCCTGCGCACGCAGCGCGTCGGGGGCCTCGCCTCCGTCACCGTCGCCGGAGCCCTCGACGCCGTGATGCGCGACGACGCCGACCACCTCGGCGTGCAGCTCGCGCCCGCATCCCTCTCCGAGATCGTCGCCGCCTACGGCGCGAACGACGCCGCGCCCACCGAGTCACGAACAGGAGTCAGCGCATGAGCACCGTCGCATCCACCACCCGCTTGCACCTCAACAAGCGCGAGATCACCTTCGCGGTGCCCCTCTACATCACCGCCATCGTGGCTGTGGTGTCGGTGCTCATCGCCCTCATGTTCTGGCGGGCGGGGAGCATTCCCGGCACCGGCGAGTGGATCGAGGGCTCGCGCAACAACCCCGGCATCGCCAACGCCCTCGCGGGCTTCATCGGCTACCTCGGAGTGCAGTCGGTCGCCACGACCTTCCCCTTCGCCCTCGGCATGGGGTCGACCCGCAAGGCGTTCGTCACGGGTCAGCTGCTCTGGACCGTCATCGTGTCGGCCTACCTCACGGTGATCTTCGCCGCCCTGCTGCTCATCGAGCTCGCCACCGGGCACTGGTTCTCCGACTTCTACATCTTCGACGTCAACGTGCTCGGCGCCGGAGACCTGTCGAAGCTCATCCCGATCGTGTTCCTCGGATCGCTCGCGCTCCTCACGGCGGGCGGAGCGTTCGGCGCCGTGTGGGTGCGCTACGGACCGCGAGGGCCGGTCGTGCTCGGCGCCGCGGTGGCCATCGCCGTGATCGCCGCACTCATCGTCGTGATCCCGTCGGCCGAGCAGATCTTCGCCTCGTTCGAACTGTGGTGGCTCGCAATCGCGGCGCTCGGCGTCGCTGCGGCGGCATCCGTCGGCACGTGGCTCTTCCTGCGATCGGCGATCGTGCGCTGATCGCCGCTACGGCACACCGAGGCGTCGTCCCCACCCGGGGGCGGCGCCTCACGGCGATGCTGGCTGGCCGCCGATGCGCCGGGGCCGGGGCCGGAACCGGCTGAGCGGCGCCCTGCCGACGCCTACGATTGTCCGGTGCCGACCGCCTTCCGACGCTCACCCGCCGTGCGGATCGGCCTCTCTATCGCGGTCGCGACCGGTCTCTACGGCGTCTCGTTCGGAGCCCTCTCCGTCGCCTCGGGGCTCGACCTCTGGCAGACCGTCGCGCTCAGCGCCCTGCTCTTCTCCGGCGGGTCGCAATTCGCGTTCATCGGGGTGATCGCGGGGGGAGGGAGCCCCATCGCCGCGACAGGGGCGGCCGCTCTTCTCGGCATCCGCAACGCCGTCTACGGCATGCAACTCAATATGCTCGTGCATCCGCGCGGCTGGCGACGGTTCGTCGCGGCCCACGTGACGATCGACGAATCGCTCGCGACGAGCACCGGCCAGACCGACCCCGTCGAGCAGCGCCGCGGGTTCTGGGTGGCCGGTCTCGGCGTCTTCGCCCTGTGGAACGTGTTCACGATCGTCGGCGCGCTCGCGGGCGAAGCGATCGGCGACCCGAAGCAGTGGGGGCTCGACGGTGCCGCCGTCGCCGCCTTCCTCGCGCTCCTGTGGCCGAGGCTGCAATCGCGGGATGCCGCGGCGATCGCCGTCGTGTGCTCGGTCGTGACCGTCGTCGCGATCCCTCTCGTGCCCCCGGGGATCCCGATCCTCGTCGCGGCGGTGGTCGCGGGCATCCTCAGTTGGCGGGCCCGCCCGGGCGCCGGGACCCCCGCACCTCGAACCGCGGAGGAGACGTCGTGACCCTGTGGGTGTGGATCATCGTCGCGTGCGTCGCGGCCTACCTGACCAAACTGCTCGGCTACCTCGTGCCGCGCACGTGGCTCACGAACCGTCGGGTGGCCCGCGTCGCCGCCGCGCTCACGATCGGGTTGCTCGCCTCACTCACCGTCGCCAACACCGTCGCGACGGGCCAAGCGCTCGCCTTCGATGCGCGCCTCGGCGCCCTCGCGGCGGCCGCCGTCGCGCTGTGGCTCAAGGCACCGTTTCTCGTCGTGGTCATCGTCGGCGCTGCAGCGGCGGCGGCCCTGCGACTGCTCGGCGTTCCCTGACGGCTGCGGCTTGAGCTCGCCCCTCGCCGCGCCCCGTTCGCGCTATTGCACCGCCGCCGTGAGTCGCGCGACCGTGTCGAGCACTTGCACGGCCGCCGGCCGCGTCATCCACCGGTCGAGGGTCAATTCGCGCGACTTCGCGCGGTAGTCCTCCTCGACCTCCCGCAGGGCGTCGACGACCGACCGGCCGTGCACCATGAGCGACACCTCGAAGTTGAGGCTGAAGGAGCGCATGTCCATGTTGCTCGAGCCGATCACGGCCACGCTGTCGTCGACGGTGAAGTGCTTCGAGTGCAACACGGTCGGTTTCTCATAGAGGAAGATGCGCACGCCGGCCCGGAGGAGCGTCTCGTAGTACGACCTCTGCGCGTGGTAGACGACGAACTGGTCGGCGACCTCGCACGCGAAGAGCTGCACATCGACACCACGCTCGGCCGCCGTGGTGATCGCGTAGAGCATCGAGTCATCGGGAACGAAGTAGGGGCTCGCGATCACGAGCCGCTCCTGGGCGCTGTAGACGAGCGCGTTGAAGAGACGCAGATTGTTCTCACCCTCGAACCCCGGTCCGCTCGGAACCACCTGGCACTCGACGGCGTCGGCACCCGCGATCGGGGTCACCCGGCGGCCGTCACCATCGGTGTCGGTGTCGGTGCCGTTCGTCGGCAGCTCGTCGGTTTCGCTGTACCAGTCGGTCGCGAAGAGGGCATCGAGGCCGAGCGCGGCCGGTCCGTCGAGGCGCACCATGAGGTCTTTCCACCGCAGACCGCGACGGATGTTGCCCCACTTGTTGTACGTCGCATCCACCATGTTCTGCGAGCCCGTGAACGCGACGCTGCCGTCGACGACCACGATCTTGCGGTGGTTGCGCAGGTCGGGCCGCCGCCACATGCCCCGGAACGGGTGGAACGGCAGCATCTCGGCGAAAGGAACCTTCTGCTCGCGCAACCACCGACGGGTGGCCCGGCCGAGCGGGTTGCGCATCGTCGCCCAGTGGTCGTAGAGAACCCGCACCGTGACGCCGCGCGCCATCGCCCGCGTGAGTGCGTCGAAGAAGTCCGCGGTCGTGTCGTCGCGCACGAAGATGTAGAACTCGACGTGCACGTAGCTCTCGGCGTCGTCGATCGCCCGGGTCATCGTGGCGATCGACTCCTCGTAGTCGGGCAGCAACCGCACCGTGTTGCCTTCGACGAGCGGCATCGACCCGAGCTCGTGGTTGAGGTGCACGACAGACCCGAACCAGGGCGGGTCGTCGGATGTCTCGCGCGGCGCGACGAGCTCGGCGCTCGCTTTCTGGATGCGCCCGCTGATCTCCCGCTGCTTCGCCCGCCGGTCCCGGGGGAGCTTCGACGTGCCGAGCACCGCGTAGACGAGGCTCCCCGGAATCGGCGCGACGAAGATCGCGAGCAACCACGCCATCGCCGCGCTCGGCGCCCGATTGCGGGGCACCGTGACCACAGCGCCGACCCTGATGAGGATGTCCACCACGAGCACGACTGTCGGGAGGACCTTCGCGATGCGGCGCCAGTTCATGGTCCGATCATGTCAGGCGTCCCGCCCGCCCCGTAGCGGTGGGCTACCGCGGACGGGCAGTATCTGTGGAGAACCCCGCGCGGGCCTCGCGCTCCTCCACGGTCTCCAGCTCGTGAAAGAAAGTCACTTGCCAGCCCGCTGGTCCCTGAACTCGAGCGTTCAGGGAGCGAAACGGTGTCAGTACCGGGGGCGCGAGGACTCGGTGATGCGCTCATGATCACCACTCTCACCCCTCACGCGCACGTGAGGGGCAAGGCCCCATCGGCCCCGAAGAGTCGCGAGCATGTCCAGCTCCCGATCTATCGCCTGTTTCTCGCTCTCGAGACGACGCCGGGCCGCATCGAACGCGCGTTCCAGTTCATCGTCGGAAGCGGACCCGCCCACAACGCGAAGGAGGGTCGCGATGACGGAGCTGCAGAAGCCAGCGTCGAGGAGGTCCCGGATGGTCGCGATGACGGATTCGTGCTCAGCACTGTAGAGACGCTGCCCCGAAGCGTTCCGGCGCGGCGCGAGCAGCCCTTGGTCTTCGTAATAGCGAAGCGCCCGCACGCTCACTCCGGTTCTCGCAGAGAGCTCCCCGATGCGCATGGCTCGATTCTCGTCCGTTCCACCAATCGGCGCTTGGAACAATGGGTGGCCCGCAAACAGAAGCGGCTCCGATCCAGTGAATACCTGGTCAGAGCCGTTTCGGAGGTGGTGGTGTGTTCAGCTTTTGAGAAATGCCCGGTCAGGTAGCCCGCTATTTTGAGCGTCGCCGGGGCAATTCCACGGCAAGGGCTCGAGAATTCCACCGTCTTCCCCAGCAGAAGCCGACACCGTTAGTTCAAGCCGATCGACATGAGCTGGCTCGGTTCGCGAACGGGGTAGGACGCTAGTCGCTGGAGAACGTCACACTGTTCTTCGTCGAGGTCGTGGGATCTTTGAGGGGGCTCGACCGCGGTGAAGTCGCTGCGGTGAGTTGACTCGAAGAATGGCGGTCGAGTCCATGTCCTCGAGGTAGCTGCGCAACGCGATAACTAGTGACGAGCGCTCTACACGCTACATTTCCTTCATGCGTCTTACTGGTGTTCGCGTCAAGAATTTCAGGACGATCGGCGGACAAGAGCAGTTCGTGAATCTCACTAGGTCGCTGACCATCATTGGGCCGAACAACAGCGGCAAGACGAACTTGCTCCGATCCGTGCAGATGCTTTTCACGGGTCACGAAAACGAGCATCGCTACATGGTTTCCAATGACTCGCCTCGAGGCAAGGGTGCACGCACCAGCATTGTTGGGTACTTCGACGGGGACCCGGCCAGTGCTGATAAGTCGTTTTACGCCGAGCTCGATCGGTTGTACGCGATGTACGAGTTGGACCGGCCAGGGAACAGCGTCGCGCTTTACTTGACGTTCTCGCCTTCGGGCACCCCGACGTACAACTTCTTCCCGAACCAGAAGCGACCTCGCGACGGTGCCGTGCAAACCAGCATCAGCCGGTTACAGAAGCAGCTGGTTATGGATCTCCTAGGTGAATTCCGATGTCATTTCATTCCGTCCGAGAAGAGCATGCGTGAGCTGATTGAAGAGGTGCTCAATCCATTCATTCGAGGCGTAGTCGTTGATGTCCTCACGCCGCTGCTCGACACCATTGAGGGCGAGCTGACGAAAGTATCGACGAGCATCACCGAGGCTCTCATCGCGAGCGGCGTGGACGGCCTGACGGCCACGTTTGGCTTCCAAGGCGGCTCGATCGAGAATATGTTGAGCGGGTTCGACTTCTATCTGAGCGATCCTTACAAAACGCTGCTTGAGCGGAAGGGTCAAGGGACCCAAAGTCTCGCCTTCATGGCCGCGTTGCACTGGGTGTCCAGAAAGGAAGCCGAATCGGGAATAAGGTCGATTTGGCTCGTCGAGGAGCCCGAATCTTTCCTGCACCCGAAGCTTTCTCATAGCGCCACTCGACTTCTAGACACTTTGGGTGAGATCTCGACGCTAGTCGTAACCAGCCATTCCATGGCGTTCGTTCCAC
This sequence comes from Marisediminicola sp. LYQ85, assembly GCF_046600695.1. Classification (NCBI taxonomy): domain Bacteria; kingdom Bacillati; phylum Actinomycetota; class Actinomycetes; order Micrococcales; family Microbacteriaceae; genus Marisediminicola; species Marisediminicola sp. LYQ85. The sequence goes on along the minus strand of NZ_JBKIWO010000002.1, from coordinate 640,752 downwards.
ACGACCCCAAGGGCGTAGTCGGAACAGCGCTCGATGCGGATGGGAACACTGGCATCGAGACCTATAGCTCACACGAGAAAGCGACGGCGGCTTTACGAAAAGGTCTGGGGCTCCGGTTTGCTGATTACTTCTCACTCGGGACCTCGACTGTGCTCACTGAAGGCCAGTCCGATTCCGAGTACATGCGCTGGTTCTTACAGCTGACTGACGGGTGGGAGAAATGCGAGTGGCCTAAGTTGCGGGCAGCGACCTTCAGCGATCGCGGAGGCGCATCGCATCTAGCAGGATTTGTCCGAGCAAATTACGAGATTCTTCGGAAAGAACAACCGACCGTGAGCCTGTTTGACGGTGATAGCGCAGGTGTTAAGGCCGTGAGCGATTTGTCGGCCTACTTCAGCAATATCGGGGTTCCCTTCGACTCGAACCGCGAGTACGTCTACGTCCGGAATGGATTCGCAATCGAAGGGCTGTTTCCGGACGCCTGGATTGCCGAGGCCCACGATGTCAATCGGGGCAATTTTAATGAATTTCAAACAGATGCGGCGGGAGCGTTGATGCGTTTTCGTCTCAAGGACGGAGCTAAAGCATCGGTAGGCAACGCCTTGAAGCGCCGAGCGGAAGCGGAGTCAGACAAGTTATGGGCGTCGATGTGGTTGCCAGTGGCGGAGGCGCTGGACCGAGCGCTGGATCTACAAACAAGCGTTGACGCGTAGCTGGGCGATCGCACTGGGCGGTGTGCCTGCACCGTTTCAGCCCTCGATTTTTGCTGCCGGCACTGAGCCGACGCCACTCCGCGCGTTCAGCGCAGCCTCCGGCTCCGGCTCCGGCTCCGGCTCCGGCTCCGGCTCCGGCTCCGGCTCCGGCTCCGGCTCCGGCTCCGGCTCCGGCTCCGGCTCCGGCTCCGGCTCCGGCCCAAAGCTGCCATAGCGTCTCATCTCAGCAGGCCCGGCATGATCGATCATGCGAATTACAGGAGAGTAGGAGTAGATGGTGCTTACAGGCTTGCTGGCATCAGCTCGGGAATTGCGATTTCCGCTGACCGTCGGGTATTCCGCCTTGTTGTCGGTCTGGCTTTTGTTCGGTGAAGTCCTGGCCGCCGCGGCTCGCAAAGACGCGCTCGGGCGGCGCGTACTCACAGCGCTTGACTCACTGGGTGGCACGGCGGAGGTTGGCCTATACACCTTCGTTGCCGCGATGCTCGGATCGGTGCTCTGGCACGGCGGAGTTGCGCGGCTGGTCCGATACATTGCGGCCCGAGGCGGGCACCCAAATTGGGAAGAAATGATTGACCAGGCCAGAAGGGCGGCGCGACAGTACGGAGAATACCGCGTCACCACCAACAAAGGTGCGTCCGGTGGGCAACCGTCACCGTTCGATGCAACACACACGGTTCCATCTCCCGAATGGGGTGCTCACCTTCTGGAACGCGTGCAGGAGCGGGAGCGGAAAGCGGCCGAGATGTCATTCCGCGTGACGCTGGCGCTGGCATTAGTTCCGATCTCTCTAGCGCTCGGCCTGGAGGGCGGGGGCCTCTGGTGGTTGTCGCTCGTCGCCATTCCGGTGATCTGGCTCGACATCACGATGCTGAAGCACACGACGCTTCGTGTAGTCCATCGATACAAGCTCGAAGACTTGCAGGAACGACTGAGATCTTCCGAGCGGGAGCTGAACGAACTGGTCGCGAGAGTAGCTAGCGTCACCAACGAAACGGCCGACGGTTCCGCAACGAAATGGGAGCGCAACAGGATTCTTGAGCTTCAGAAGCAGTCCACGAAGCTCAACGCAGCGATCGACGAAATCAAAGCCCACACCAACCGGCGGGCATCCAGGATCTTTGCGCTCATCGAGGGAGAGCCCGCGGAGTACCGGTAGCCGACTAGTGGGCAGGTCGCGTGATCGCTTCTCCACAGGCCGGCCTGACCCCGTGTGGTCTTTTAGTGAGGTACATTCCGCGTTAGAGCCTGGAGGGGACAGAATGCCAGCGGATCGCGGAACGCTTGAGATGGTCGCCAGCGAGATGTGGCCGGGTGCGGCGGAGATCGTCCATCTGGGCACAGGCGGATTCGCATGCACGTTCAAGGTTGTGAATGACGGCGAGACGTTCGCGTTGAAGCTTCTGGATCCGGGGACGTTGGAGTCTGAACGGCTCGAGCGAGAACTGGCGGCACTCCAGCGGGTGGAACATCCCGGAGTCGTGCGGTTCCTGGGCTTCGGCACCTTCTCGTCGGCGGGAGTCAATTACAGCTGGATCAAGATGGAATTCATTGAAGGGCGCGCACTCGCTGACGACCTTGACGGCGGAGTGGTCTACACGCCACTCGAATCGCTTCAGCTGATGAGAGGCCTTGTTGCTGCGGCTTCGGCGATCTGGCTGCAGCGGACCGCCCACCGGGATCTCTCGCCGCGCAATGTCTTGATGACCCCCGACGGAGCGCCCGTTATCGTAGACCTAGGGCTCGCAAGGCACGTTGACGACGAAACAATCACTTTGCTCCCAACTCCGGGGACGCCAGGCTGGATGAGCCCCGAGCAAGTCAACGCTACGTCCCATGGCGATTGGCGAAGCGATCAGTTTGTCCTCGGCGCGTTGGCGTATCGGCTCCTCACGGCGAATAAGCCGTTCTGGGCGCCGAACGTCATGGACCGTTGGATGATGCCGGCCCTCCACGCGCAACCACCAGTACGAGCCGTCGACCCCGACGTGCCGAGTGTGGCTGCGGACATCGTCGATCGCATGCTTCAAAAGCTGCCTCATCGACGTTACCTTCGAGCTGAGGACTTGCTTTCGGATATCGATCGAGCGCTTGCTGCCCTTGAAGGGGAGCGAGGTACGGAGGATCGGCATCCGCACTTTTCAGTTCACATCGCTCAGATCAAGAACTGGGCTGAAGATGGATTCCTCAGCACCCTTGGTCCGCGCAACGCGATCGTCGACATTCAAGCCGGGGAGCGGATCGCGGAGTTCACGTCAGCAATGCACGACGCTGGCGGACATGCCGTGCTGGATCCTGCGACCCACTTCCTTCGGAGCGCGCTCGAGTTTCGCCCAGCACAGATCAAGTCGCTGCCCTGGGGCGAGGGTCCCAGACTGAACGCTGGATTCAACAGCTACGAGGATCGAGTCGCATGGTGCAGAACGGTGTTTGATCACCAGCTGTCATATTCTCCGGACGTCTTGATCGCGCCTTACTTCTACTCTGCGGAAGGCGAGTCGAACTGGGTCAGCGAAAGTCTGGCGTGCGCGAGCGTGTACACGGAGTTGATGGACGCAGCGGATCCACGCTTGCCGATTTGGACCGCGGTCGCAGTTCACCAGTCCTGGATTGCGGACACAGACTCGCGGGACCTCCTTCTCACGGCATTGACTGGTCAGCCGATGGATGGGTTGTACCTGCTTGTTGCAACGACGCAACCCGCCTTCGGGCCGATAGCCGACCGTGATTTGCTCGTGGGGCTCCGAGACGTGATCGGGGTGATGCGCGAAGCTGGAGTTCCGGTGATCGTGGGTAAGCGAGCAAGTAGTGGCTTGCTGCTGCTGGCCCTGGGCGCTGATTCATGGGCCAGCGGGGTGACAGCGAATCTGATGAATTCCGCGGCTCATCCAGAGGCGAAGTCCGGCGGAGGAAAGTCCGTCGACCGCGTCTATGTCCCGCAGCTGCTGAATCTATTGGCCGTGGACACCTTCATCCTTTGGTCCAGGCAGCATCCCGAGCTTCTGCGCTTGACGACGGATCAATCCCAGCGCCTGCTTGAAAGCAATCCCGACCTCGAGAGCCTGAGTACCGCAGAACGCATCCTGCTTCTCCGTCACAACCTGACAGCGCAGAAGTTACAAGTGGACGCCCTAGCTGCTCTCCCGGCTGGCCAACGGGTGGCACGAATGCGGTCTTGGGTGGACGAGGCCCAATCTGTTTACGCCCGCTTCCCGCAACCTCGGCTACCAAGCGAAGGCGCAGGTTTCCTGAACGCGTGGGCAGCTGTGCTCAGTTAGCCGTCCTGTTAGTAGGTGGAGCACCTGCTTGACGCGCGCCGCCCTCGAGAGCTGCGGCGAGAGTATGTTCAGAGGCCATCCGGCGGCGCCCACGAGAAGCTAGGGAAACTGCAGGCGGTTCAACTACTTCCTCTGCCATGAGCGTGTGGACTGCTAGTAGGCCGACTCCAACAGAACGCGCTCGGTTCATGGTTTCGAGCGAGACGCGGTGCGCCGGAAGAGCAAGATATGAGGCGTCGGCGAAACTTCGGTTCGCATGGGCTTGGGCGATGCCGCGCGTGAGATCTGCGAGTTTCAGTTCGACGGCGATCAGTCGTTGGAATGGATCTTTCGGATTTGCCCTGCTGCGGAACTGTCCGTTCTCGACGGAAAGCAGCTCGGTGGCGACAAGTGGCTGAATAGCGCGACGGTCGAGCTCGTAATAGGTTCCCGGTGCCCACTGTCGGAGTTGAAGACGCGTCTTCGCGGTCCTGCAGAAATCGAGCAACGCCAGCTGGAGCGCGGTCGCTATAGGCGGCGCCTGCCGCCTGCGATTTCGGAGAGCGCGCCTATCCCCTAGACCCGCCACGAGGTCCGGTACGCCGAATCCAACTTCTACCTCGCGTCCGATACAGGTGGCTCCCATCGACGATAGCCAAGCCTCGACGGGGGGTGCCATTGCTGACTCCACAGAGAAGTTGGGACGTTCTGCCACTCTGAACATGTCGATCACGCCGCCCAATCTCCTCTCCCGAGCCCTACGCAATCCGGTCACATTGGACTGCGCTTGTGCGGTGAAATCACCCTAGACCGGGCTCCTGACCGTAGGGGCCAAACACCCTGGTCCTGCGATTGATTGACCGACAATGGGCGAAACACCCGTCGCGCAAGCAAGGGTTGCCGACACCTCTGCCCGCCAGGGACACGCGGTTGGGCGCCGACCGCCTCAGTCACTCGAAGAGGGAGCGTGCTGACGGAACCATGCCCACGCTTCGTCGAGGGGATCCCACAAGTAGCGGTATCTAACGCGATCTCGATACCACTCCGATCGCTGCCGGAAAGCCCTCTGAGTGGATGAGTAGTCGGCCCACAGCCAGCCGCCACCGTAGGGGCCCATGCCATAGGGCAGGTCGCCGAAACCACCTCTCGTCGCGAACGTGACCAATTCATGTGTTCGACCGCCGCGCGCAAAAACCAGCGCTCCAGCCGCTTCACCGCGGCTTGCTCCGTACACCTCATCCTGACCTGCCGTCGATTCGATTCCCCGGGATGTGAATAGTGCTTCATGCAGGTCGTAAACGGCATGCAACCCGAAGTGAACCTCGATTGCTGCCGTATCGATGTCGTCACCCTCGCACGCGACCCTCACTCGTTGCGACGCGAGTTCGAGTGCACGCACTCCGAGCGCGAACGCACCGACTGCGCCGTCCACATTCTCAGTAGCAGGGTCGCCCATGCCGCCAGCGTGTCATGCCCGAAGCTATTTGAGCGGGAAGCACCGGCTGCGACAGCTACCTGGGTTCCGCCGAGGCATGCGCGACGTCTCCGTCAGCGCCCACGATGAAGACGCCGGACCGGCGTGTAGGCCTGCCTGCTCTGCCCAAGCTCAGTGGTTCGTAACCGATTAGTGGGTATCGGCGCGGACCCGACGCGAAGCACGAATCAGGCGGCATTCGCGAATGGCATGAACCGCCCCAGCGCAGAGAGGTTCCGCACGCCCGCCTGGTCAAGGAGGACAGCAGGCATGGTCGCGTTGTTCAGGTGACCGACAATCCAAGTGGCACGCATTCGCTGGCTGTTCGGGCCGGGGATGCTGCTGCGGGTGCGCGCGATGAAGTTGTTCACCAGGTTCTTGCTGGCCCCCTCTCGGTCCGCGCAGAACAGATACGCCGCAGGGTCCCGGTCGGTGATGCCCTTCGCGAGCAGGCGCGACCAAGCAGCGTCGACTACCACCCTGCGGGCACGCGACCCATGGACCGACACAGTGACCACCCCACCGTCGGCAGTGACGTCACCGACGCGAAGGTCCGCAATCTCACCGCCCGAGAGCCCAGCTCCGAAGCCCAGCGCAATGAGCACCCCGGCGTTGATGCGGCGGACGGCCTGAGCACAAGACGCCCATGCGCGGAAGGCTTTCATCTCGTCCGCCGCGTACGGGACGCTTGGGTCTGACGCCGACATCGGGGTGAGGTGAACGCGGGGGGCACGCTCCCCGAGGAGCACTTCGGACATTCGCAGAAGGATGGAACGCATGTTGCCGCAGGACGTGGGTGCCATGCCGGGCAAGGCAGTGGTGATGAACGTGTCAATCGTCCTCGGGTGAAACACGACCTTCAACGTGAGTACAGGGACTTTCGGCTGGGCGTAATCGACCAGCCGGGTGGTCGCCCACTTCAGGTCAGCCGCTGTGTAGGCGACCTTGGGGGCCGCTGCCGCGCAGGCCTTCCCGATGAAGCGAACTACATCGACGTCTGTCGCGGGCCGGGTGGTGGTGTCGGTCATGGTTGCTCCTTGTTCACATCAGGAGCGAGAGTCGCTTCCCACTGTGTACATGCGCGGACACCTCCCGCCAGTGTGGCCGAGACAGCAATGGCACCCCTCCGCCCCGCGCGTGGGCCGTTCGCATTCGCAGTTGAGGAGGCTTACTACGATTTGCGATATGACTGACGGTGAAGGTGCCACGGGTGACGGATACGCCGTCACTTGGCCGGACTTTGCGAAGGCGACTCATCCGCTCGGTGATTGGGTCTGGCCCGACTTGAATCTTGGCCTCGATTTTTCATCGTTCGCGCCGAAGATCGAATTGCCTTGGTCATCTACGCTGCCGCCAGCCTTTTCAGCTGATTTCTTTCGAATCGCCGGTCTCACCGAGGTCCATGACGGCGTGCGCGCCAGGATGGAAGCCGTCGTAAGTCCACTTCTCGAACCCATATTGAGCAGTATTCGCGCATCGATCGGTCAGATCGTTCTCCCGTCGATTCCGCTCTACCTCCAGTCGATACTGGGGGCGCTGCCGGACCACGACCTCCGAAGATCTGCGCTCCCGGCGAACATCGCTTCTTCCAGCTCTGCCCCGGAGTTCGAGTTGCTGCGGTTGTGGATGGACGAAGGACTTCCCGTCGCTCACGTCCCTCGAGCGGAAACGTTGGACTTGTTGGCGGCAGCCCAATCCGCAGCTGCGCGGCGCTCTATCTACGGCCAGCGCTGGCGCGGAATCCTCAACGACTGTGACGCACTTCTCGATGAGGCAACGACCACCAGGACGGCGGCGATTGTCGGCCAAACGAAGAAAGCAATCATTGGTATCCGCTCGGGGCACACCGATCTCGCGCAGGCGTTCGCCGGCAACGCTCTTGACACCGCGATCAGTCAGACCTTCCCAGCGAAGTACTACCGAGAGTGGATCTCGTCGAAGAGCGTCGGCGACCCGGAAAGCCAATCATTGCGAAGATTCTTCATGCTTGCTCAGTTACAGGCCGTGCACCGCAGGTATGTGCCGGGAGACAGCGTCCCTTCCACCTTCAATAGGCATGCGACGGTGCACGGGGTCGGGTTGGGGCGACAATATTCGCGCTTGAATGCAGTTCTCGCGATCGCCCACCTGACCAGCTTTGTAAGGTTCATCGAGATTGAGTTCAGCCGCCGCCCCGGTCAGTAGCAACGCGACACACGGCCCCCGACGCGGAGATATCAGACGGCCGCGTTCTTCTTCGCGTAAGTCCATCTCGTTCGGAAGGCAACCCAGTCGGCGCGGGTGCCCGAACGTATGCAGAGCGGAGCTACCCGACTCCCCCACGGCTCGCAGATGAATTGAGAACTGCGGCAAAGGGGCGTCGCCACCGCCGCGCTAGGAAGCTGACGTGTCTACAGACGAGGTAGGACTGTTCTTCAAACCTCACGTCAGCATCAGCAGATGGCCTACAGATTGCGCTTTCTCGAGGCCGCAACCTTGGCGCCGATGAGTTGTGGGGCGCAATGGTCACCTCGCGATTCGAGAACGCTTTCTCGGCATGGAAACTCAGAGCTTCATCGTCGTACAGCAAAGTGATTGACTCAACCGGTGACTCGAGAAGAGAGCTTGCCTGGACCATGGAGTGACGATGCACTCCAAGAAACGGATATCGCTGGCCGACGAGAGTTTGTGCAAGCGGTCGCGGCTCGGATTGACGAATGCGTCGACGGGCAAGGATCGACCGTATTTGGCCTAGTGGGACCTTGGGGTAGCGGCAAAACTACGTTGCTGAAGCATGTGGTCGCCGATCTCGACGACTGGGAAGTCGCTTGGTTCACTCCATGGTCCGCGTCAGACGTTGAGTCCATCACCGCCGAGTTCGTATCCGCGCTGGCGCAGGCCTTTCCCCCGAAAAGTCGTCTCAGAAAAAGGCTCCTGTCTTACGCCCGCTTCGGCGCACCGACGCTGAAGCTGATCCCGGTGATGGGCGACGTAGCCGCGTCCCTGGCAAAGGACGCGGTAGACGCCTTGGCGAAGAATCCTCCTTGGCATGCGGAGTTCACGTCACTGAGCGCTGAGATCGCCGATCAACACAAGCGCGTGCTTGTGATTGTCGACGATGTCGATCGGCTGGACGGTGAAGAACTCAGATCGCTCCTCCGTGTGGTGCGACTTTTGGGCCGCTTTGAGAACGTGCATTACCTCCTGGCGTATGACCAGGCGACCATCGAGCGCTCACTGGAGTTCGTCGGAGCTGCAGGTCAAAGTTCTGATTTCATGGAGAAGATCGTCCAATACCCATTCGAGGTACCCGCTCCACCGGCAGTCGTCCGTCGACGCTGGTCGCGCCAGATATTGGATACAGTCAGCCCGGGCGCGGCCTTCGGCACAGCCTTCCTCGAAGTACGCGAAACCTTCATTCGGCTGCTTGCAATGGCCCTAGAGACACCGCGATCCGCCCGAAGGCTTCAGGAGCAGTTACAGAGTCTCGGCAGACTCATCGACGCCGCTGAAGTCGACCCGCTCGACTTCGTTTGTCTGACCTGGCTGCGCATCACCCACCATGACGTCTGGGACTACATTCGCTCGAATCCCGAGCACATGACGGCATGGAGGGAAAGGGATACGAGAGAGGACAAGCAGGCCCGCGTGGACGAGATTGTCCGCCATGTCCGCAGCGGAAACCCACATCCGGTTCGGGAACTAGTGGGCTTCGTGTTCGAGCGCGGCGGTCTTGAGGACCTGCTAGCCGGTAGACGGTGGCGAGCGCAAGACCGCCGGTACTTTGATCGCTACTTTCAGATTGCAATCGCTGACGACGACGTGAGCGAGCTAGCTATCGAGAGAACGGTCAATCAGCTCGCGGCTGACGAAGAGGCTGCAGCGGACGTGTCGGCGCTTCGGGAAATCATCCTCGGAGACGATGAAGAGAGATCAGTGCTTGCGCTTGACGTTGGGCTGTCCGCGCGGCGCCAAGAATTCCAGACGTCGGTCTCGCTCCTGCGGTTTCTGAGCGACATCAACTCCGAACTCGAGGCGCAATCGAAGGTTCATCCCGCTCGGCTTTCGTCGGCATCCCAGTGGCTGACGCGGGAACTGTTCACCTCCCTCGAGAGCAAGCTCATGCCTCACGCCAACCTCATTGAGACGTTCGGCTACTCCCGACTCGCGGATAGTGCTTTCTCAGCTAGGCGAGCTCGCGGTCACGAGGAAGACAAGATGAAGGTTCTGTACGCACCGGTAGTTGATCAGTGGCTGGATGCAATCAGAGACGAGGAGCTCGGCTCTGTTTTAGCTCGACCGGAGCTACTTTCCATGACAGTCCTGTCTATTTGGACTGACCGCCCCTCAGGGCGGGGTTTCCTGGCCGAGCGACTTTCCAGCAGCTTGTCGTTGGTGCAAATCGCGAGCGCCTACGTGTCCTATAACGAGTGGGTGGGTCGCGGCGTTCACTACGATGCCGTGTTCCGTGAGCAGGAGTTCAGGTACGCGATCGGTGAGGAAGTTCCCGCACCGGTCGCCGAGGGGGTGCCGATGCCAAGTGATTCGCCAGTGGAGGAGGTGACCGACCTGGCTTCGCGGAGCCTCACCGAGCAACAGAAGCACGAGTTCGCCATTCGCGCTCTCCATCAGACTGACTTGATCTGACCGACCCAGACTCCGACGCTTCCCCCGTCCCCCTCCCGCGCGCAGACCACGCCCGCCGTTGAGCCTTGATTGCAATCAGCGTCAAACATGTTTGCGGCGAGATTTCATCCTCGGCCGACTTGATCTCAATGCTTCATCTGCATGGCGGGCCGCGCGAATGACCTCCGACTCAGCAATCAAAGACCGACATAAGACGACGGCGATATGCGCATCCGCTTCGGGTCTCTCTGAACGCCGCGATGCCGCTACAGAAGGCCTTGCTAGGGAACAGTAGGACAGAGTCGGGATCGCGATCGTCTTCTCACGCGGCAGGCAGCTGCTTTCGCTGAAAGTCTTCCGGCTCGTCAGTCGCCTCGCGCAACGAACCGTCCTCCTTCGCCCCCACCCGCCCAGCCAGTCCTCGTCACCGCTGAACCGGATATCAGCCTGCGACTACGTCGTCACCCGCAGGCCAGCCATCGTCTTGTCGAGGAGTTCGATCGTCTCGGCGCGGTAGTCCGGCAGCTGTTCCACGGGCGTGACCGCGAGCGATAGCAGTCGAATCTCGGCAACCTCGAGGGCCTCGAACTGCACCCGGCCGACAACTACGTGGGCATTGGCAGCCTTTCCCAGCGCATCGACCAGCGCTGAATCCGGCCCGCGCGCGACCGATGCGGCTTCCACAAGACGACGATTCAAAGCGCGGAGAGTTGCCTTCGCGCGTCGGAGGCGTCGGCGGCGGAAGACACCGAGTGGACCAACAGGTCTCATCGCCCGCAATGCCTGGGCATGCTCGCGGAAGAGGTAAGAGATCTCGCCCCATTCCCTTCGCATCGTTGCGCTTTGCTCGGACTTTTGCTTCTCTTCGTCGCGGCCCTTCAGCTGCAGCGCAAATAGCCACGCTACGAACGCACTGAACGCGCCACCAGCAAGCGCACCCCACATCGTTGCCCAGAACGATTGCCAGAAGTCCACGAGCGAAGACTACTGTCCTGGAAAATCTAGCCCTGCCTTAGTAACCGGACAGTCGCAACGCTGGTTCCCTACCAGGTGCGAAAGCCGCCGGCCTCGGTCAATTTTGACCGGGGTGTCCCACGTTGGATGGATTCGGCGTCGGTGACGCTCCGCACGATGGACCTGCGTCGCCTGGGAGTTCGTCACTGCCACGATGCACAGCAGGTGGATCGTTGCAGGCGACCGACAGCGGCGGCCGATGTCCGGGCGCCTCACGATTCAGACGTCGATCGCCAATGCCCGGCTGAGCGCGGCGATGTTCTCCTCGTCGCGCTGATAGTGCGAGAACTGCCCAACCCGGGTGCACGCGACCAGCCCTGCGCGCTGAAGAACCGCCATGAACTGTGACGCTGTGGATTGCGAAACATCGGCCCGTGCCTGAATGTGCTTCAAGCAGACGCCTACCTCGGCCGCTGGCCTGTCCTGGGAGGGAAAGGACTCCGGGTCCTTCAGCCAGCCAAGGATCGCGAGGCGCGTCGGATGTCCCAGTGCTTTGAACGCCGCGGCGAGGTCGAGTCCCGTTGTGGTCTCCATGCATTCAGCATATCGCAGTATCGCGATTTACCGATATGCGATAGAAATGCATCGGTAGATCACGATTTGACGATGGGACGCATATGAATGAGAAGACCGCATTGGTCATCGGAGCCCGAGGGGTGATCGGGGGAAACCTCGTCACCCACCTCGAGGCGATAGGGGGCTGGGATGTGATCGGCGTGTCCCGCCGAGGCGGAGAGAGTTCCGGGGCTGTCCGGCACACTGCCGTCGACCTCCTCGACGCTGAGCAGACGCATCGCGCATTCGCGGATCTCGACGCAGTGACCCACGTGTTTTACGCGGCCTACCAGGACCGGCCGTCATGGTCGGAGCTCGTTGAGCCGAACCTGCGGATGTTGACCAACGTCATCGATGCCGTCGAGCCCGTCGCCCCTGGACTCGAGCACGTGAACCTCATGCAGGGATACAAGGTCTATGGAGCGCACCTCGGTCCGTTCTCCACGCCCGCCCGGGAAGACGACCCGCCACACATGCCACCGGAGTTCAACGTCGACCAGCAGCAGTTCCTCGAGAAGCGCCAGGCCGGAGCGTCCTGGACATGGTCGGCGCTGCGCCCCTCGGTCGTCGCCGGAGTCGGCCTCGGCAATCCCATGAACCTCGCGATCGTCATCGCCGCGTACGCGTCCATCAGCCGTGAGCTCGGCATTCCGCTACGTTTTCCCGGCTCCCCCGGTGCCTATACGAGCCTGATCGAGATGACTGACGCGGGCTTGCTCGCGAAGGCGGCCGTGTTCGCGGCGACGACCCCGTGCGCCGAGAATCAGGCGTTCAACATCACCAACGGGGACATCTTCCGCTGGTCCTCGATGTGGCCGAAGATTGCCGCGTACTTCGACCTCGAGGTCGCTCCGCCTCTCCCGATGCGCCTCGCCGACGTAATGGCCGACAAGTCCGCAGTCTGGGTCGAGATGGTCCACCGGCACGGGCTCACCCCCACTCCATACTCCGACGTCTCCTCATGGGCGTTCGGGGACTTCGTATTCAGCTGGGACTACGACGTCATTGCGGATACCTCGAAATCCCGCCGAGCAGGTTTCCACGAGTACGTCGAAACTGAGGCCATGTTCCTGCGAATCTTCGACCAGCTCCGAACCGCACGCATCATCCCGTAGTCGCTCACCCCGTTTTCGTTCAACGGGTCCGCTACCGGTCACGGTCCACGTCCGTCATGAAGCCCACCCTGGTTTGGCGTTCCTCCACGGTCTCGAGTTCCTGGAAGAACGTGACCTGCCACCCGGCGGGACCTTGCACGCGGGCGTTCAACGACCGGAAGGGTGTTTGAGTCGGCGGCGCGAGGACTTCGGCGCCAGCGCTCTCGGCATTGGTCACGGCTGCGGTGGTGTCGTCGACTTCCAGTGCGATCCGAAGGGATGCTGGCAGGGTTGGAGGGACGCCTTCGACCTGATCGATATTCCTGGTGTGGGTCGGGGTCGCAAGCTCGATCGTCGCTATTCCTGCGTGCAGGATGGCGACGCGGTCGTCGCCGTCCGTGGCGAAGGCGGCCTGCTCGCGCATTCCGAGTGTGTCACGGTAGAAGCGGAGTGCTGCGTCGAAGTCTTCGGTCTCGATGATCAGCCGAAGCTGTTTCGGGGTGGTGGGGTTCGTCATGAGCGTCAGTCTCTTCCCTGACGTGCACGTGAGACGCAAGACCCCATCGGTGGCGAAGCGCGGCGAGGGCCTCGAGTTCTTGCTCGATCGCGCGCTTCTCGCTGGTGAGCCGATGTTCGGCAGCCTCGACGACATCCCGCAATTCGTCGGCCGACGCCTCCGGCTCACGAAGAGCAGGAAGCAGGGCGGCGATGACCGAGCTGCAGAATCCTGCGCCAAGAAGGTCACGGATGATCGCAACGATGCCCTCATCCTCAGGACCGTAGAGCCGCTGCCCTGCCGCAGTCCGTTGCGGCGCGAGCAGCGCTTGCTCCTCGTAGTAGCGGAGGGCCCTCACGCTCACGCCTGTCCTGCTCGCGAGCTCACCGATGCGCATGGGGCGATCCTCCTTCATCAGCGCGATCGACCTGAGGTCCGCCTCAGCGGATCTCGTTGCCGGGGTTTTCCTCGTCGTAACGATGACGTGCCTCAGCAACAGCAGAACGCTGCTCAAGTGACCAGTCAGCAAGGGCTTTGACAAGGTGGGTCAGGCTGCTGCCCGACGGGGTGAGCGCGTAGGAGACCTGCGCCGGCACGGTCGGAAAGACCGTGCGGTCGACTAGCCCGTCGCGTTCGAGCCGCCGGAGGGTCAGGGTCAGCATGCGCTGGGAGATCCCGTCGATTGCGCGCTGCAGTTCACGGAACCGACGCTCGCCGGACGCGAGCTCGACGACTACGAGCACCGACCACTTGTCGCCGACGCGGTCGAGGACATCCCTAATCCCACAGTCCGGGTGTTCATCCAGCCCGCAGGGTGCGAGGCCTGCGGTTACTTCGGTGTGCGTGAGTGACACGAAGGTGCCTCCTTGTGGGCGCTGACGGGACGCAGCACGATCAGTGTAGTTACTGAACAGAACCACGAAAGGTGGGGCTTTGATCCTCGTTACCGGCGCAACTGGCCAACTCGGCTCCGCGATCCTGACTGCCCTCCGCAGACGAGGAGTCGACGCGATCGGCAGCAGCCGCCAGGCGCTGCCCGATATGAGGAGAATCGACTTCGACGACCCATCGACGATCTCGTTCGACGGCGTCGACACGGTCGTTCTCATCTCCGCAGGAGAGGCGGAGGACGACATCGTCATCGCCCGGCACGAAGCAGCGGTTACCGCCGCAGAGCGCGATGGCGTCAAACACATCGTCTATACGAGCGTCACTACCGCCGGGGACCACCTTGCCTTCGCGGCCGCGCATCGCTGGACCGAGCGGCGCCTCGAGCGCGGGACCGCAACGTGGACGATCCTCCGCAACGGCCTCTATGCCGATCTCTTCGGATCCCTCCTGACCTGGAACGGCGCGCGACTTACCTCAGCCTTCGGCGAAGGTGCGCTGGCGGCGGTAACGCGTGAGGACCTCGCCGACGCGGCCGCGGTCGTCGCGATGACCCCCTCCGACCATGTTCACCGCACCTACGAACTGGTTGGACCGCCGATCACTGCTGCAGACATCGCACATCACCTAAATGTCTCGCTCGATGGAACATCCCTCGCGGCACGTCGGGCAGCGCTCGACCAGTCCGGATTGAAACCATTTCAGCCGGCGATGCTGATGTCGATCTATACCGCCGTTCGCCACGGATTCCTAGCCCAAACGGGTGACGAGCTCACGAGGCTGCTCGGGCGCACCCCCGCCGACGCTGTAAGCGTGGCAGCAGCGGTCGCATCATCCAGGCGGCTCACCTAGCGGTGGCACCGAAGCGCCCGTGGGCGATCGTGCAGCGGGCGCGCCATCATCGAACACGCGGTGCATCACACGCGACTAGTTGTAGTGATGCTGACCGTTGCCGCCTCAGGCCCAATGCTTGCGATGAGGCAGATCGGAGGTCAGCCCGGGATCCTCGCCTCGCGCGAGGTAGCGGTGCGAGCCTTCACCTGGCGCGTGATGGCTACGAGAAGCAACCCGGCAACGAAGATCGAAATGCCGATGTAAAGGGGAATCGTTCCGCTCCAGTCAGGGAGCGCGGTCACGAATCCGTTCCCGTCTGCCCGCTCCCAGTCGCACGCTCGCCCCAGGGGCCACCAAGAAAAGTACCCGCGGACTTGAACTGCTTCGGAAACGAGCGCGTAGGGAGCTGACTCCCGGAAGGGGCCTTCTACGAGACATCGATACTGCACGCCCGTATAGGAAGCTATGACCTGCTGGAAACCGATCCACGCGATGCTGAAAACGGCACTGGCCCAAGCCATAGTCCAACCCGTGATCTTGAGGGTTCGGCGGGTCGTCATCGGCCAACCCTACTCACGACACAATTTCGGACCCGACTGCAGGCAGTCCCATGCGCGAACTACCTACCGCCACGCCGGTACCCGTGCAAACCAGGGATGACGATCGCCTTGCGAGTGCTCTGCGCCCGTCCGTTCAATAGAGGATCGCCTACCGCACCGAGGCAGAGGCTCTTACTCATTCACCAGGTTCTTGCACCAGGTTGAGACTGAAGAGCTCTGAGGGCGTCGTGTCGAGGGCTTCGCAAATCAGGGTCCAAGTTGTGAAGCGTATGGCTTTGGCGTGGTTGTTCTTCAAAATAGAGAGGTTTGCCATGGTGATCCCGGTCCGGGCGGATAGCTCGGTGAGGGTCATTCCACGTTCCGCGAGCACACGGTCGAGATGGCAGATGATGCGGTGCCCTGAACCCGAGCCGCCATCGCCATCGTCGACGTTAGACGACACCGTCGACGTCTCGTTCAAGTTTCGCTCCGGAGCGGAACGCGGTCATAAGGGCTAGGGCGACGAAGCCAGCAACGATGGTCGTAACGGGCCACTGAGGAAGGTTGGTTCCGATAGCGACGTAGTCGCCGCCGAGGAACTCGTTCCTCTGCGCGGGGTCAAACTGCGCCGTGACGCTGATGTGGGTGAAGAGATAGGCTCCGGCAGCCGTATCGGCTAGCCCCTGCAGAATTCCCCCACCGATCAGGATGCTGGCGAGAAGTTTCCAATGCCGCAACACCATCGGGTGAAAAGGTTCCGAGGAAGCAATGCGGCGGAGTGCCCGTAACAGGAACACGGTCGCTGCGACGATAATCATCGTTTCGATGAGTGCGGGTGTGGCGGAGAGAATCCGTAAAAGCAGGTCTGCGTCCGCGAGGGTTCCACTAGATCCTTGGCGCAGATCAGCCTGCAGAAGCTGGGGAAGGTGCTCAAGCGGCAAACGCCCGTCAGCTCCCCCGAACGTCAAAAGAGTTCGGCCGGTGAGGATCGTGACCATCCTCACTGTCACAGCAAGAGCACCCAGCGTCGCGACGACGATCAGTATCGGAACCATAGCTCGGTACAGGCCCCTGACAGGGGGAGCGGGAACAGTCAGTGCACCTACTCTTCGCAGTCTCATCAGGCTCCTTATCGATATTCAATAGTATT
Organism: Marisediminicola sp. LYQ85; assembly: GCF_046600695.1. NCBI lineage: Bacteria > Bacillati > Actinomycetota > Actinomycetes > Micrococcales > Microbacteriaceae > Marisediminicola > Marisediminicola sp. LYQ85. The sequence goes on along the minus strand of NZ_JBKIWO010000002.1, from coordinate 624,133 downwards.
GAATATCAATATAGGCAGGACTCCGCCACTATGTCCACCATTCATGCCGTCGACAGGTAGACCCGTCATCGGATGCGTGCTGACCAAAACGAATTGCCGAAGAAGCGGTCGGAATTCATCGCCTGTGATTCGCAGCGATAAGGGGCGGTGTTTTTGCAGCCACTTAAGCCGCGCGTAAGAGGATCGGTGATCGAACGGGCAGCAGCACAGCGTGCGCCCCTGACAATCACGAGTTAGCCAGATGCCCGGTAGCGTGCTCGAATGCTTCCCGATTCCACCGCACGATTGCGATTCCGGCCGATGACCCCGCCCGACCTCGACGACATCGCGGACCTCCTCAGTGATCCAGACGTCATGCATTTCTACCCGGCCCCCAAGAGCCGGGCCGACGCGACAGCATGGATCACCTGGAACGAGGACAACTACGCCGCTCACGGATACGGGCTCTGGATCATCGAGACGCTCGATGGCGAGTTCGTCGGAGACTGCGGCCTCACGTCGCAGGACGTGAACGGCATTCCTCTACTCGAGGTTGGCTACCACGTGCGGGTTGCATTCCAAGGCCGAGGGCTCGCGACAGAGGCAGCGGCAGCCTGTCGCGACTTCGCGCGCGACCACACCGATGCTGCGGAATTGGCGGCGATCACCCATCCCGAAAACCGGGCATCCCAACGCGTGGCCGAGAAGATCGGAATGCACCGGATCGACGACGACCTCGGTGGCAACATCGCCCTTCGCTTCGTGTTCAGCATGACCCTCGACACCGTCCGGTGACCGATCGGCCCACGGAGCGTAGTCATTCAAGCGATATGAGTTCCGAGTGCAGATCGCTGGGAACGCCGGTTGTGTTGTGCGACCATCGCACGTGACCATGCGATGGAGAATCATCTTGATCGGCCTCGCGGCATTTTGCGCCGTGGGCTGTGTTCTCTCACTGCGTGCCGGTTCAGGCACAGCACCGCTGTGGGTTCTGCTGTTGTGTCTCACCGCTGTCGTTGGTTTCGGACTGCGTAAGCGCGACACGTCTGAGTCCCCCCGAACCAAAACAGCGGCGATCGTGGCCACGATTTTGATCGTCGCAGGCTCGGTGGCTCTTGTGATCGTTGACGACATGCATGTGATCGACAACATCAGGTGAACCAGCTCACCGGCCTCGCCGCACCTACGCCAGCATCTGGGCAGGGATGCTCTACCGGACCCTGCGCCGCCCTGTGTTTCAGCGCTACCGCGGTTGCCTTACTGGATCGTCTGCCGGGCGTGCAACGCATTCCGTCTGTTTCCGTAGGCTCGCGTCTATGGAATCACGCACTTTACGGCTCGGCGAGACCGTCCGTACTCGCGATGGCGAGGTAGGCCGAATCATCAAGCCGACCGGGAACGGGTTATTTACCTGGCGCGAGTATCGCCTTTTCGATTTAGAGGGGAAGGCCGACCTCGTTGTTTACACCTTGCTTCTGCAAAGCGGCGAGGTTCGTCAATTCAGTTTCGACGCCATCGACGTAGCCCGCTGAATCAGTGCCCTCCGCATCGAGCGACGGCGCGATGGGGGATCCCGTTCTGGGATTCGTCGCCGGCATGAAGTAATAAAACTTCGTGCGGGTGGCGTGAGACTGCCCCTCCGTTCTCTCGATCGTTAGATCGCCATACTGAGGTTGTGCCAATTCCGCCGCGTCACGAAGCCGCATTCCTGCGGCTGACCGACGCCGCTCGACGTGTGTTCGGGACGCACCAGGTCTCGGTGACCTTGCTCGATCCCGACGCATCTCGCCTGCCGCTTCTGGAGGTCCCCGGCCTCTCGATCATCGGCGAACAATGGATCGTTGTCGACTTCGCTGGCGGCCGGCGACTCGAGCTCGATTGGGACGAACTCGGCATCGAACGGGCGCTAAGTCTGCTCGAACGACGGCAGCGGAGGATCGCTCTCGACAAGTCCGCTCCAGTCGGCCTACCAGGCTGGATCGAATCGCTTGTCGGTACTCGCGGCCAGGTGACCGTCCACGCTCCCGTCGCTGAGTTCGATCTGGAGGTTCGGGTCAAGCCCAATCGGGGTTCGGCTCTGCCGTTCTGCGCTCGTTTGCGCCATGACGGCAACGTCGTGGTTGAAGGTGATCGGCTTGAATGGTGGACGTTCGGCGGCGACCTCAACGACGACGGCGAGGCAGCAGCACAGGACCTGATCGAGCAAATAGTGCTCTACGGCGGCAGCATCAGACGCACCTGGCGCGGCGTCACCCTGCTCGACGAACACGGTGACTACTTCGCCGGGCCCACTTCAGGGCAAAAGCTGCCGCTCCGGCCTCAACGAATTCACTTCCACGCCTACAGCTAGCTCCATCCCGCCTCCCGCAGAAGGTATTGATGACCAGTGCGAAAAGGGTCTGGGTTCCTGATCATCGAAGTGAGGCCCGGTGGCCGGTCGGCCATCGGGCAGTGGTGCGTAACCTCCGAGACGCCAGCCCCCGTCATTACTGGATGCCCGTTTACCCCGCCCGGTGAAATTGCGCGCAGGGGTGCCCTATCTGCAACAAGCTTTGCCCTGCACCGACGCTGAGGAAGAAGGTGTCAAAACCCTCAACGAACGCGGCGTGCCCAGAACTGATCGATTTCGAGCGGTCTCCGGCTGCGAGTATTAGCCGGGTGAGAACCTATCCAGCTCTGGAAGCGCTTCGGGTGCGTCCGTGGCGACTGCTCTTCACATCGAGCCCATGGGCGGCAATCCTCTACCTCGCCTCAGGCGTGATTTTGGCGTTCCCCACGATCTTCGTGGTCATCATATTTCCGCTACTGCCTGCTTGGGCGAGGACGCTGTCTGCGATCGAACGCCGCCGCGTCACCATCGTGGGACTACCCATAATCTCAGAGCCGCGGAATGAGGCGGTGGTGTGGTCCTGGACGGGATTGCTCTCACAACTCCGCGAGTTGCGAACGTGGCGCGAGATAGGCGCCACGCTTGTTCATTTCCTCTTCGCCGCTCTCAATTCGCTAGTCCTATTGGTGGGGACATCGTTCATTAGCGCCTCGTTTGCAGCCCCTGTGCTGAGCGCCTTGGGTAACGCCTTTCAGGTGGGTGATTGGCGGGCAGAAACGCCGTTATCCCTGGTTCTGCTGGTGGTTCTAGCCATGCTGCTCCTCCTTGTGTTCGGATACTTGTGTGTCCTGATCTCCGGCGTTCAGGCCGTTGCAATAACCCTTCTACTGGGCAATGACACGGAACCCTTAGAACGACAGGTTGGGATGCTTGCTGATGCTCAGGTGTCTTTGATTGATGCGTTCGAGGCGGAACGGCATCGTATTGAGCGAGACCTTCATGACGGGCCGCAGCAACATCTCGCTGGCGCCGCGATGCTGATCGGACTGGGACGCGCAGAGCTGGAGGAGGCACAGTCGTCGCGCGGGGTCGACCTGCGGATACCTCTGAAGAAGCTTGACTTGGCACAGGACGAAATAGACCAGTCGTTTGATGCCCTGCGTGCCGCGGTTTCCGGGTTACGTCCGCGTGTTCTCGTCGAGCAAGGACTCGGTGGCGCCTTGCAATCGCTGGCTACCAGCTCCGCCATCAACATCACGGTCACCAGTAATCTGCGGCGACGTCTTGCGTTCCCGATCGAAGCCTCGCTGTACTCGGTTGCAACTGAATTCGTCGCCAATGCGATCAAGCATGCTGAGGCCGCCATTGTGACTATCCAGATAGAAAGTGATGAGACGGGCTTGCAGTACTCGCTCACAGATGATGGCCGGGGAGGTGCCGATCCACATATCGGCACCGGTCTCATCGGCATCCAGCACCGGGTCTCCTTGCTTCACGGCAGGTGCACCCTTTCCAGCCCCGACGGCGGTCCGACGGCGCTGCACATCGTGATGCCCACGAGCGCCCTTGCGATCGACACCGCGTGAGGATCGGGGTAGCTGAAGACGTCACCCTCCTTCGGGAAGGCATTCGGTCGATCCTTCAGGATGCCGGACACGACGTCTTGTGGACAGTTTCGGATGCCACAGAGCTCCGGTTCCGGTTCGAGAATCACCCGGCACCCGAGACCCGCCCGGAGTTGCTCATAGTGGATGTGAGGATGCCGCCCGGCCACACCGACGACGGGTTACGCGCCGCGATCGCCATTCGCAGCGGCTATCCACAGATTGGGATTCTTGTGGTTTCCCAGTACCTAGGTAACGAGTACGCGAAAGAGCTACTGGGCTCCGCCCCCGAATCTAACGGCGGAACCGGTTATTTGCTCAAAGAACGAATTGGTCGCATTGGCGACTTTCTAGAAGCGGTGGAGACAGTGGGAGCGGGGGGCACCACAATCGATCCAAAAGTGGTCGCTCACCTTCTCGCCCTTCCGAAGCGAGCCGTCCCTTTGTCTGGGCTCACCGACCGTGAATCCGAGGTTCTCCGCTTCGTGGCGGCCGGGCGCACCAACTCACAGATCGAGGCGGCGCTCCATCTGAGTGCGCCGACAGTGGAGAAGCATGTCAGCAGCATCTTCATGAAGCTGGGCCTGCACTCGGGGGACGGCAACCGTCGCATTCTCGCGGTGCTGCACTACCTCAACGCTTGAGGTAGCACGCGGGCCTAGGCAGCGAGCGACTCCCTCACGGAGCTTCGAAGACTATGCAGGGTCGGCAGCACCGTCGCCGCAAGCAGGCCAGCGAAACCAATCGCAAACATGACCGCCAGAGGCGCAAGGTCGACGATGAAAGCGGTCCCCGGCACCGAAGCCGTAAGCGCCGACCACACAATGGTTGAAGTGATCAGGACGATGATCAGGGCTAGTAATAAAGCGGTCACTGCATAGATCAGCGCTTCATAAATGGCTGAGCGGACGATCATGCGAGGGGTACCACCGGCCGCGTTGATCAGAGCGAACTCGCGTTCGCGAGCTCGACCCGACATGAAAACCGTGACAGCGGCCGCGACAATCGCTAGAACGAGCGGAGCACCAAAGATGACGAGGTTCGCTTCACCGTCCATGGCCGTCTGGTGAGGAACACCGCTGACCCGTTGAGCGTCTACGAACATGCTGAACACGCTCGTGAACGATCCGACGAGCACCAGCCCGACCGTGAGGGGAACGACCGCGGATGTGGATTGCGCAATGCGGTATCGACAAGCATTCCGGGCCAAGAACCACGCAGCGGAAACCCTGAGGGGGACGGCGCGTGTGCACATTGTCAAGAACGGAGACAATACAAGGGGCGCCAATGCGGCGAGCAGCGTTGACAGGGCGAGACCGACGAAGAGCCCGTTTTGGCCTATCCCCAGTATGCCGACGTCGCGTAAACCTGCACTGAGCCCTACCGTTGCGGAGAGCCCTGCTGCTGACAGGACCCACCGGGCGACACTCATCCCAGTCTTGGGATCAACGGGTGCACTGAGAACTTCGACTGCCGGCACCTTCCCCGCTCGGCGGGCCGCCCGGTGACCACCCAGCACCATGAGACTGGTCGTCACTACTAGAACGATCGCCGCACCCAAAAAGCTCTGACCAACCGACACACCGATGAGGGACGGGGCCCGCGAGGCAAGCCAGTCGAACACTGGCTGCGCCGCCGGCAAGGCAATCAGCACTCCAACCACCGATGCGACCATTCCGAAGAAGGCCAACTGAAGGAGCACAACCCCCGTGATCCGCTTCGGTAAAACACCACCGATTTGCCAGCGCGCGTATGTCTGCCGCTGAGCATCCACAGTCAGGTTCGCCACCCCGGTGACCACGATGATCGTCGTGACCGCGCTGAGGAAAGCAGGCATCGAGACGAATCCGATGATCCCCTCGAAATCCGCCGCGCTGATCTCCTGCGCTTGATTGAGAGAAACAGCACTCACCGTTAGGGCAGTCAAAACCGCGAGGATGACACTCGCTGTCACTGCGATCGCAAATGCTCCCACCCACAAGCGCGCTTCGTGACGCAGTTCAGCAAGAAGAAGTCGCAGCAACGTGGGCCTATCCCTCAGGGATCTGGTTGTTCAACGGCACAGGGAGCTTCGCTCTCTCTATTGCGGCGAGGACGAGCTCAGGAGTCGGGTGGGCCAATTCAGCGTGGATCTCCCCATCACGGAGTACCAGAACTCTGTCTGCCAGAGCAGCAGCCTCCAGGTCGTGCGTAACCAGCACCACGGAGCGGGTGCCTGTCGCGAGTTGTCGGAGGAGTGAAAGCACCACGGCACTCGTTTGCGTATCGAGAGCCCCGGTGGGCTCGTCGGCGAATATTAGTTGGGGTGACGTGGCGAGTATTCTCGCGATGGCCACCCGTTGCTGCTGCCCGCCCGACAGCTCGCCTGGGAGATGAGATGCCCGCTCTGAAATACCGACGGCAGCCAGCGCTGCGTCGACAACTCGCGAATCAAATCTTCCTTTCCGCAACCGCAACGGGAGTGCGACGTTTTCCCAGGCGGACAACGACGCAATCAAGTTGTAGGCCTGGAAGATGAAGCCCACACGTTTCTGACGTAGGGATGCCAGCCTCCCCGCTGATATCCGCCCCAACTCGGTGCCGAGAAGGGTTACGGCTCCACTGGTGACCTTCTCGAACCCGGAGAGGCAGAACAACAGTGTGGATTTCCCGGAACCGGAGGGGCCGACAATAGCAACCATCTCGCCGGCAGAGACGTCCATCGAGATCTCCCGTAGCACGGTGATGCGGTCAGCACGCTTGCCGTCGCCAAATTCTTTCGTCAGGCCCTGCGCGCTTAGAAGCTTCTCTCGAGTCATTGGCACAATGCTTGCAGCCGAGCGGCCGCCTGGCAGTGGGGAAAACCATACTCTTCGCAGTCTGACCGCCGTATTTGCGGGCGTGAGGGTGAAGGACTCGCGGAAGACGTGATCCATCGCGGTGCGCGCGCTCTTACCCAAGGGGCGTCAAGCAACTGCGGGCGTCATGACCAACGAAGGCCCTGCCGGCTATGCCCGACTGCAAGATTTCGGCCTGCAGGACGCTGTCACCCTGCTGGCGAGAGTGCGGGCCGGCGCCGACGAAACTCCGACGGCGTCACCCCCACTTGGCGCTTGAAGGCAGTACTGAAAGCGAAAGCGTTGCTGTAGCCAACTGTGCGGGCGACGTCGGAAACCGTGACATCGATTGAGAGCAGCAAGTCTCCCGCCAGCGTGAGACGCCAGCGAGTGAGATAGCTCATCGGTGGTTCACCAACGCCGACGCGAAAGCGCGCGGCAAGTGACGCACGCGACGTATTCACTCGGCGGGCAAGCCTCTCGACAGTCCATGCCGCCGCAGGATCGGCGTGGAGGTATCCCAGGGCCTGCGCCACCAAGGGATCACGGCACGTGAGCCACGTCGGTTCCTCAGAGCGGCCCGGATCGTCGACCCAGCTACGGATCGTACTGACGACGAGAATGTCGAGAAGGCGATCGATCACGACCTGGGCCGCGGGGTCGTCATTCGCGATCTCGCGCTCGAGCAGGGCAACTAGAGCACTGTCGGCCTCGTTGTGAGGTACGACTGCCATTCGGGGCAGGGCGCGGGCGACGAGGCCGCCAGCCTCGTCGGGACGCTCATACGTGCCAACGAGAAGGGACGTCTCACCATCCGACGCGTTACCCCACCGCCGGACACCATGTCGGAGTTCATCCTGGAGGTCGCGACCATCGAGGGTGGTGCAGTGCTGCCCTGGGCCAATCTCGATGGAGGGTTCGCTGCCTGCATCATCAGTCACGCTGTACGGCTCAGGCCCACGGATCAGCGCGACATCACCAGCGGTGAGCAGCACCTCGTTGACGAGGGCCCGGCCTCGGCTGACGACGACGACCGTCAGGGCGGCCTCGTCATGAACGGCGAGACCCCACGGGGCGCTCATATTCATCGAAAGGGCGAAAGCTCCCACGGCCCGAGGCCCGTCTAGGAAATGCGTTAGTGGATCCACGTCCGCAAGGTTAGACGATTACGAAGCTTTCTCGCCCTCTCACCCATTCCCCGTCTCGCCAAGCGCATGTGTACTTGGTCCATGACATCTCTCATCCTCGGCGGAGCTGGACGTTCCGGCTCGCGCATCTTCGACCGACTGACCACCATGGGCGTACCCACTCGACTCGCATCCCGCAAAACAGGGTTCGACTGGGACGACCGCGAGACATGGCCCGCAGCCGTCCGCGGCGTCACGGCGGCCTACGTCTGCTTTACGCCTGACCTCGCTTTCCCGGGAGTGCCCGACAAGATGCGCGCCCTGGGCCTTTTGGCTGCGGCGGAGGGGCTCGAACGGCTGGTGCTGCTCTCGGGCCGCGGCGAAGAGGGCGCGAGAGCTAGCGAGGACGCCCTCCGCCATGGCGGGGTTCCGACGACAGTTCTGCGATGCTCCTGGTTCCAGCAGAACTTCTCCGAGCATTTCCTCACCGGTCCGGTTCGCCGCGGACGACTGCGACTACCAGCCCTCGACGTCCCCGAAGCGTTCGTCGATCTCGACGACGTCGCGGACGCTGCCGTCGCCGCCTTGACGCAGCCGGCCCCGCAGAATGCCACCTACGAACTGTCGGGGCCTGAGCTGCTGACGTTCACGCAAGCAGCAGCGATCATCGCCGACGCGTGCGGGCGGCCGGTGACCTTCGAATCGACCGACGTGCCGACCTTCGTCGAGGACCTAGCCGCGGACGGGGTGCCGGCCGAGGAAGCTGAGCCGCTCGCGTACCTTTTCACCGACATCCTCGACGGACGTAACGCGTCTCTCGCTGACGGAGTTCAGACGCTGCTGGGCAGGCAACCATCGTCGCTGCGTAGCTATGCAGCGCGAACGGCGGAATCGGGAGTCTGGTCGTGATTCACGTCGCCGCGGTCGTAGGGGCTGGGTTGCTCAGTGGGGTGTATGCGGCGTTCTCGACGATTGTCGTCCCTGCGCTGCGGTGCCTTGACGATCGTGCTGCGACGGCCGCGATGATCGAAATCAATAGAAGGGCCGAGCGCGGGCCGTTCATAGTGCTTTTCGGATCGGCAGCTGTTGCCGCCGTCGCTCTGGGCATAGGCGCGATACCCCGAGGAGCTGTTCCGGAGCTCGTCATTGCGGGAGCGTCTCTTGCAAGCACTGTCGTGACTATGACCGTCAACGTCCCCCTCAACCGGCGGCTCCACAAAGACGGGGCGGGATTCTGGTCTGAATACAGCCGACGCTGGGCTGCAGCGAACACGGCTCGCGCGGCCTTCGCCGCCACCGCCCTCATCGTCGCCGGCACGCACTGGTCGCTCAAGTGAACCGGCAGCGCCCCTGACTCCCCCAACCCGCAGCTGCATTCTCCGCCTGATAGACGCCCGGCCATGGAATTGATCGCTTTCAGCGGCTCCTGCTGTTGGCTTCGAGCATTGCTCCCCGAGGCGACAGAGCTGCAGTTTTCGTGATTGGTCGATATGAGCGACTCAGAATCAGGGTTTGAAATGAACCTAGGTCTCGACTCTGTCCTGGCGGCGGACAGGTTGTGTCCTCGTTCATTTCTACTGTCGGTGCAGTGGCGTGGCCCGCCTGAGCCCGCACGCGATGGAAGGAAGTTTTGATGAGTGCCGAGATTTTGCCGTTTCGAATCGACATACCGACGAGTTCGGTCGACGACCTCAAGCGCCGATTGGGTGCGACCCGGTTCCCGCCCGCCCTTCCGGGCGATGATTGGCCTGCGGGAGTTCCGGTGAGCTACCTTCATCGACTGGTCGGGTACTGGGCGGAGGAGTTTGACTGGACAGCACAGCAGGCCGCTTTGAACACACTCCCGCAGTTCACGACGGTGATCGAGGGTCAGACGATCCATTTCCTTCACATCCGATCAAAGGTCGACGGGGCTCTGCCCCTGGTGCTCACTCATGGGTGGCCGGGTTCGTTCGTCGAGTTCGTCGATCTCATCGGCCCGCTAACGGACCCCAAGAGACACGGGAGATCCGCTGCGGACGCGTTCGATCTGGTCATTCCTTCGTTGCCCGGGTTTGCGTTCTCGAGCCCGGTTGCCGAGGGTGGTTGGGATGCCGCTCGGATCGGGCGCACGTGGGCGACGTTGATGGAACGCCTTGGGTACGATCGTTACGGCGTGCAGGGCGGGGATATTGGTGCCGCCGTGTCACCGGAGGTGGCCCGCGCGGCACCGACTCACGTGGTTGGTGTGCACGTCAACGGGTCGATGGGGATGCCATTGCAGGCCCCAACCGAGGCTGATCTTGCGTCCTTCACACCGTTGGAGCTCGACCGTCTCGCACGAGTGCAGACGTTCATGCACGAGGAATACGGCTACATCGCGATCCAGTCCACCAGGCCACAAACCCTCGCGGCCGGCCTCGTCGATTCGCCTGCCGGTCAGCTCGCCTGGATCGTCGACAAGTTTCACAAATGGACTGTCCCGCACGAGGCCCTCCCGGAAACGGTAATCCCGCTAGATCGAATCCTGACCAACGTGTCGATCTACTGGTTCACCGAGACTGCCGGCACAGCGGCGTACATCGGGTACGCCCAGCACTCAGCCTGGGGAGCGACCAAAAAGCCCTCCGGTGTGCCGACTGGTGTCATCATGTACGCCCACGACGTGGGTATCCGCAGTTATGCAGAACGAGAGAACACCATCACCCGGTGGACCGACATTACTGATCGCGGCGGTCACTTTGCCGCGCTTGAAGAGCCACAGCTGCTCATCGAAGACATCACCGAGTTCTTCCGGCCGCTCCGCTGACCGAAGTGGGCCGGTTCTCCGGGGCCGGCCCGCTCTAGCCCTGCAGTGATGCTCGGCCCGCCTGTTCCGCGACTCTGCCGAATGCATCGCGCAGTCCATCAGGCTCTATCACCTCGACGTCGGCCTGGAGAAGCAGAAGCCACCGTGCGATTGCGTCGTAGCTGTCAGCTCCCGCACGCACAATCGACGTTTCGGGGGACTCTTCTTCAATGGCACCCCACGCAGGTGCCACCCAACGGCTCACGGCTTCGACGGATGCGTGAACGCGGACGGTGGCGGTGACTTGTTGCCATCCGGCGCTGAGCTGTCGGGTGATCCACTCTTCGATGCTCGGCCCCGGAAACACGTGCGCCCTGATGAGCATCGCCGTCCCCGCGAATTCTGAGATGCGGTCGACGCGGTAGGTGCGCCAGTCGTCGGCGTCGATATCGAACGCAACGAGGTACCACCGGCGCACGGTGTTGACCAGAGCGTGAGGGTCGACCCTCCGCATCCTCGATTCCCCGTTCCGTTGCGTGTGCCGAAACTCCACTCTGCGTTGCAACTGACACGACCTCGCCAGCTCGCCTAGAAGACCAACGTCGACCATCGGGGAAATGAGCGGCTCCACACCATCTATTGGGACGTCGACAGTGACCTTCGCCACTGCGTCGATGACCCACCGCACTCGTGGAGGCAACGACGCCAGAATCTTCCCGAGGGAACTGGCGGCGAGAGTCTGGTCGGAGTCCTCTGTCCATCGCCGTAAGGCGAGAGCGCAGGCCAGGGCCTCGTCGGTGGAGAGAAAGATTGGCGGCAGAACCGAGCCTGGCTCGATGGAGTACCCGCCGTCCACGCCGAAGCGGGTGTCGATCGGATACCCCAGATCGCGGAGGCGGGCCACGTCGCGCCGCACGGTTCGCGTTGTCACACCGAGGTCGCTTGCCAGCCTGTCGCTGGCCACGAACCCATTCCGTTGAAGCATCCCCAGCATCTCGAAGGTCCGTGACGTCGTATCCCACATAGGCCGATCATCCTCCAGAGCTAGGACACGCATTGTCCGTAGAGCAGGGTGCTGACCCAGTGATTCGTGCAGCGCGGCCGAGCCCCCCCTCGACAACTAAGTCCCGCCGGAGCAACAGCCCCGGTTACATTGCTTATGTGGCTAGCGTTTCTCTCTACCCCGGGTTCCCTCTGCCCGACAGCGATTACGGCGCGTTAGTCCGGATTCTCGGCCGCGAGCTGGCAGGTGGAGGGCCGGTGCGAATAGCGCACTCCTTCGGGTCGTTCGCGGCGTTACAGGACGCGTGTCAGGAGCCCGCAGTCCCAACGGTTCTCCTCGCGCCGAGCACACCACGCCAGCGACCCGGCCGACCTGTCGTGAAGGCGACGTTGGAGCTCGCCAGTCGTCTGCCTGGTCACCGGGGCCTCGCCTATCGGATGCGCATGGCGACGTATAAGCGATACCGTTCGCCTGCGCCTCCCGGGTCGGGTCTGCCGCTCAGCGAGGCCGCCGCACGCCTGGACGGCGTGACGTCGAATGCTGTTCCTGCCATGCCTGGTGTGATGGTGATCTGCTCGCCCGGGGATGTTCGGCGGAATGCGCAGATGCAGCTCGCACAGTCCCTCGGCGCGCGTACCGCTTGGGTCGACGGCGGACACCTCTTCCCAATCACTAACCCGGGCGCGACTGCAAGGGCAATAATCGAGCTCCTCGGACCTTGAGGGATAACTCGCCGCGGCCGCATAAGAATGCGGCCTTAGGGAGATCGTAGATCGTCAGTCTTGCCGAAGCCCCATCTTCGAAAGCTGCACGATCCACTCGGGCGTCGGAAGACCTACACGCCGGTCGGCGTTCACTCGGACCCGCGCCGCCACTGCACGCACCCGGTCTGACGGGATCTGGTTCGGGTCCTGTCGCTGCGGGATTTCCCGGATACCCACCAGGTTCTCCCTAGCCGTTCTTCCGCCCGTCGAACTCATCGCGTCGCTCAGTTTCGCCGGTGCGGTCCGGGGATGATTGCTCGCATCGACAACATCGGGTCGACCTCTCGCTCGTTCAGCCAACACCAGACGGCATGCGCTCCAACTTCGGGTGGCAACAGCCCGTGTTCGTGAACCGGAGCGACGTCGGCGGCGTTCCAGGGCGCCGCTACCTCCACTTGGCTGTCCGGCTTGCCCGTGAGGACGAGGGCGAGGAGTTCGTCTGCTCCCATCCTCCCTACTTCCACGGCGACGAGTTTCGACTTTCCGTCGACGATTACTTGCGCCCATGGGCTACCGGGCCGCTCGTCCTCGATGAAAAATTCTTGCCCGTCTGCGACGCCTCCGCACATCAACGCGCGGATTTGGATCTCGCCGTAACACCGCCCTCGAGCATTCGAAACACGCGATCGCCAGACGAACTTCCGATCCTCCACTGTGGGCGCCTCGGCATGTTGCTCGTCGAGGCGCGGGTCCGCATGCCCACCATCAAGCACGGGCGCGCCCAGGATCCCCGTCGAGTTCATCAGATGCGATATTCCTGGGGTACCGCGCGAGACCGTCTTGAGGCCGCTCGCCCAGGTCATCGTTTCGATTCCACCGGCGCCCCTTCCGGCCGCGGACGGATGAGGGGGCCGACGGACCCAAAGGACTCCGGCCCTCTTTCTCGGTCCCGGCGAGAAGCTGGTTGAGAACCTCTTCGGCAAGGAGCTGCAGTTCTCTTGTAGTGATCTGGCGCACACGCGAATGAGCCGGGGGTTGAGCATCCACTGGCTGCTCACGACGGCAGAACCTGAACCTCATGAAGACCAACTCCCCTTCACGGCATCTGTCTGATGCATGCACGGCCGAAACCTCCTGGGCTTGACAGTGATGCTGCTGTGTCATCGACGGTAGAACGGTGCACGGACCGGTTGTTCCCGCGCCGGAAGGCACCATCCGTCGCTGTCGCTCGGCGGCCCGGGCGGGTTAGTCCGCTTGCGGTCCTCGTCCCCATCCCCACACAGGCAAGCTCTGCAGTTGAGCTTGGTGATGCGCGGCCAGCTTCCCGGACCAGTAAGCGGCTCTCTGCTTGCTGGCCCAGTTCGCGAGGGTTCGTTCCTCTGCACCGCGACGCTCGGTAGGAGCTCGGCCGTGCTCGCCGAGGAAGCGCGCATACCGGTTGAACGTCGCCATCCATGCGGTCTCACGAGGGTCCCAGTCGAACAGGTCGATCAGATCGAGCCGTTCGCGTTGATAAGCGCACAACCGCCCTGCCCGATCTGCTCGGCGTTGCGTGCGCGACCACTCCGCGAGAGTCAGCTCCTCCTGCCGAGTCGCCGACCCGGGGCGCCGATTGTTCGCGGGAGCCTTCCCTGTTCGAGCGATGTGCTGCTCCAGCGCCTGCCTTCCATCGGTCCACTGGATCACGCGAAGCGGAATAGGGGGATCTGCCGGACAAGTTCCCAAGGGATTCGTCTCGGCGCGGAAGAAGAGCATTCCCCGCCGCATGTCGTAGGTCAGCTTCTGCGGTGGCAGCGCTCGTTGTGATCGGTAGTGGTCGTGCATCGCGGCGAGGCGAGCGCGGTCGAGCATGAGGTCCCTTCCCGAACCGCACGGTGCGGTTCGGGAAGGTCATGCGCGGCATGTCGCCGTATTGGGCATCAGGGTGCCTTCCGGCGCGGGACCTACTGGCCTGCGCCGCTCGTTACCGTCAATCCCGAGCGCGCGGAGTCCCGTCGCAGGAAGGCAACGCCGTGTTCAGAGGCGTTCCAGCCGGTTGGTGCTGTCTGACGGCAGGAGAAGGGTCGTCGTCAGGAGGCAGCGACCGTTGGTTCGCGGAAGTCGTGACGCGGTGGAAGTGAGATCGGATGGAACGACGCGCTGCGGTGAGGTCGGCCGAAACCTCCTGCCCCACTATCGCGCGAGGTCGGAAGCCTGTCCGATAGCCGTCTGCCGGCACGGGGCAGGTCGAAGCTGGTCCGCTATGCGGCGCTACTCAGATGCGCTGCGCGCCTCCGACGAGATCGAGCCGTCGGGGACCGCCTGCGAAGGCTCAGAGAGAGGATCAAACGAATGCTCGCGAAGAAGAGATGCGACCCGGGGGAACACGGCCGCCCAGTGAAAAAGATCAGCGATCTGCATCAGCGTCTCGCCTCGCTGAATTCGGACCAGACGATCGTAGGAAAGGCCGGCAGGGAGCTGGTCCTCATTCTTCGTAACCCACGCACGGAGGTTGGTTCCTTCGGAGGCCAGGCTTTCGCGCACGGCGTTCGCAACCTGATGTTGAAGCTCCGTCGCACGCCACCGCGGGCCCGTCGCACGCTTCTTGTCGACCGGTGTTAGCGGAATCGTCGAGATCCCGAAGGCCTTCTTCTGCGTGGCGAGAGCCCGTGGTTCGACGACGAAGCCGACCGCGGGATCAGAAGACGCTTCCGAATCGGTCTTCGAAGCCGTCGCCTCAGGCCCGCGCTCACTCTTTTCCACCATCTCGCTCCCAATGTAGGACGGGTTTGCACCGCCCATGTCTGTCACTGCCGCACTCGTTGAGAGTATCCGCGTCCCAAGTAGGGAGATACCGCAAGAGGGCGCACGCCGCTTTTTCTGAGCCGCACACAGAGAAGGCATGCAACTCAAACACCCCTCACCTCTGGCTCCAGAGCGACACAACGCTCCTCACCTCGACCCCCGAATCGGGTCGACCCATTTTCGCCCTCTCGTTTACCTCGATAGCGAGCGAGCGCAGCTTCGAGAACTCGTCGGCTCGTTCATATCGGCGACCTTTTCTTCTCATCGCAGCCTGGTCGCCAAGGTGTTGGGTGCATGTGGTCGTGGGGCGCTGGTTCACATGAGCGAGTACACGCCCCGGCTCGCCCCTCAGCGGTGGGAACCCATCGCCGACTTCGTCCGCGACGCCGTCGCGGTAACCGCGCCGCAGACCAGCTACACCTCGAACCGCATCTTCCTCGTGCTCTCCCTCTACGTCGACTGGGCCGTCAACATCGTCGGACTCCCGATGACGACGAAGGTCCTGTTCCGGCGCGAGACGATCGCGATGTTCATCGCCCGCCCCCCGCGAGAACTCGGAGAGGGAACTCTCCGCAACTACCGGTCCATGCTGCTCCGCGTAGCCGAGGTGCTCCTCCCCGAGCACAATGCGACCGCGATGAAGCCCCTGAACGGACGAACCAGCGTCGCCCCGTACACAGAGAAGGAAGAGGAGCAGCTCCGCCTCTGGGCTGCAGGACAGAACACCGACCTGCGCCGCCGCCGCGCGAAGGCGATGATTGCCTTCTGCGGAGGCGCCGGCCTCCGTGCCGCGGAGATTGCCGAACTCAATGTCGGCGACGTCATCTTCGACGGCGGCGCACTTGTCACCGTCACCGGCACCAACGCCCGCGAAGTCCCCATGCTCGCCGAATGGGCGGGATTCGCCCACGAAGCCCTGCACGATATGGAACCGGACGCTCCAGTGTTCGGCACTCGCAACAGGAACTCCCACAAGAACTTACTCTCGCGCTTCACAGAGAAGACCTCCGGCCCTATCCGACCGCGCAGCGACCAACTTCGGGCAACCTGGATCGTCAAGCACCTCACCGCGGGCACCCCCATGAAGGAACTCATGAGGGCCGCCGGAGTGGAGAAATTCGAGAACCTCGCGCGCCACCTGCAGTACGTCCCCTCGCTCGACACCGCCGACTACCGCCGTCGCCTCCGTCTCGAGGCCGGCAGGTGAGCGCCGCGAAGCGCCGCCGCGCCGAAGAACTCATCGCACACGCATTCCCGGGGCACACGCTCCGAGACGTTCAGCGGGAGTCACTGTCCCCATTCCCCAACGCCTACGTCAATCAGGCGATTCAAGTGATAGAGAACTCGGGGGCCGCAGCACTCCTCACCCGGTGGCGCCTCGACGATGAGGTGGCGGCGTGCGGCCGGAAGCCGCACATCCCGATGGAGTCCGCCCTCGTCATCATGCTTATGCACATCCGCGAAGGAACCGGCATCCTCTTCACCGATATGGCGAAGACCCTGGCGTACCGACTGACTGATGAGCAGCTGCAGAGAATCGGAATTACGCCGCGACACGACGGCTTGCGCAAGTGGTACAACCGCTTGTGGCACAGCGTCGAACGAATCGTTGACCTCATCGACGCCTACCCCGGACAGCGTTACCGAATCCCGGTCAAGGGAGGCTATCGGCAGATCATCGAGGCCCGCGACCCGGAGGAGTGCGAGAAGAAACGCCTTCGCGCCTCCCGTCTGGCGAATCAAATCGTCCGGGGCTCAGTCGAGCTGGTCGAACCCAAACTGTTCGACCGGTGGAGGGGGAACGCCGCCTTCGACGCAACGATCGTCGGGATGGCAGGCAAAGCCGGAAACCCGAGAACGAACGAGATCGACCGGGATCGCCGGTCCATCAACTACGACGCCGGTTCCTACGTTCGAGGCGGAGACCACAATGGCGACGCCGCTCCTCGAACCGCGAAGAAATTCTGGGGACTGGAACTCGAAACCATGACCATGACGGCAAACGCCCCGGGAGTACCAGCAGACTTCCCGCTCCTGACAGTCGCCATCGACTACCACCGACCCGGCGCCATCAAGCTTGCCGGACAGCGGCTCCTCACAGAACTGCAGCGGCACGAGTACCCCGCCGGTCATGTCGCTTGCGACCGTGCCTACATGCCGGGCGCCTTACCGGAAGAAATGCAGGGCCCGTTCCTCGACGCCGGCTACACCGCCGTATTCGACTACGGCCTCGACGACTTCGGCCTGCAAGCATATTACGAACACGCCATCCTCGTTATGGGCGCCTGGTACGTCACCGGCATGCCAAGCGACCTCATCGAAGCAGAGACCCTCCACGCAAAGGCTCTCACCGCGTTGCGGAAAGGGCACTTGAAAACGGCCGCCGCCCTCGAAGCCGAGCTCAAAGAATTGAAGGGCGGCAGCCCGCAACGACGTGTCCTCGAAGCCAAACTTCGGGCGACCGTCCGGCAATCCGTGAAATTAGAGGTGCCCGAACGTCGCGCCGCCGACGACCTATTGGAAGAACGTCAGGCCCAACGGGCCACCTACCGTCTGAAGCGGAAGGGCCGCATCCGACCCGACGGCTCGCAACAGTACTTCTACCCGGATCCCACCAGTTATCAGGTTGTCGACCGTCACACCGGCGAGCTCGCGAAACCAGTCGGAAAGAGCACCGTCGTCATCCCACGGGAGGCCGGACTCAAGTACAAGCAGCACTACCTCCACGGCTCTGCAGAATGGCAGGGCTGGTACAGCCTCAGGAACACCGTCGAAGGAAGCTACTCTCACCTGAAAGACGCCATGAAGGAAGACCTCGGCAACCCGGCCAAGCGTCGAAAGCGAGGGAACACCTTCGCGTTCCTGGCCATGGCGCTCATCGTTGCGTCCGCAAACACCCGGAAGTTCCTCGACTGGGTCGCCCAGAATCACTCGGACGAGAAGATCACCCCGAAGAACCGGGCATCGTTCGGACTCGACGCCGAGATATCCGCAGAGCGCATCAGCCTGACCGTCGTCGATGACCCGCCGCCCATAACTTAGGCAGTAGCCAGCACGACTAACACTTCACCCGCACGATTCAGACGATTCGCCCTGCCCAAAAGCGGGGCGTTTCGTTTTCAACCCGCCCGCAAAGCTGTTCTGCAGCTCGTTGAGCCGACGGCTGGGGGGAAACAGGCGGAAACGGCAGAGGGCCGACCGGGATATCTCACCCGATCGGCCCTCAAATTGTAAAAGCCGAACTCTTTCAAGCTAAAGGCTGAACTCACCCTGGTGCGCGAGGGGGGACTTGAACCCCCATGCCCTCTCGGGCACACGGACCTGAACCGTGCGCGTCTGCCAATTTCGCCACTCGCGCAGACTCAGCGACATTAGCACAGCGGATGCCGCGACATCCGGTGCCCAGACGGCCACCGCCACCGCTTCACCCGCCCGTTCCGCCGCCCGAATTCGCATCCGCCGTGCACCTTCGCCGCGCGGATGCCGAAACGGGCAGCGGATGCGCCGAGTCGAGCGCCGAGCCGGCCATCACCCGCGCACCGCGACCCCGTCCCGCCCCACCGCGCAGGGCACCTCCCGGGAGGGCCGCTAGCATACTGACAACTGCGCAACGACCGGATAGAGGACACCGTGGGCCTGTTGGACAACTTCGAGCAAGGGCTCGAGCGCGTCGTCAACGGCACCTTCGCCAAGACGTTCCGGAGCGGCCTCGCCCCCGTGGAGATCACGAGTGCCCTCCGACGCGAGCTCGACACGAAGGCCGCCGTGGTCTCCCGCGACCGCATCCTCGTGCCCAACAACTTCACCGTGCGGCTCGGCCGCACCGACTTCCAGCGCATGTCGAGCATGGGGTCGAGTCTCACTGACGAACTCACCGGGCTCGTGCACACGCACGCGACCGCTCAGGGCTACCAGTTCGCGGGAGCCGTGACTATCCGTCTCTCCGAAGACACGTCGTTGAGCGAGGGCATCATCCGCATCGATTCGACGAACGTGTCGGGCGAGGTCGCCTGGACTCCCGTGCTCGAGATCGCCGGCAAGCGCCACCCACTCACTCGCTCGCGCACCGTCATCGGGCGTGGCAGCGACGCCGACATCACGATCGACGACACCGGAACCTCGCGCAAACACGTCGAGGTGCTGTGGGACGGCAAGCGCGCGCAAGTGCAGGATCTCGGCTCTACGAACGGCTCCAAACTCAACGGCGAGCCGGTCACGAAAGCGCTCCTGGCCCCCGATTCGGTCATCACGATCGGCAGAACCCGTATTGTTTTCCGAGTGCTCGCCCAAACCGTCGATCCATCCGCTGCGCGAAACGCAGGCCGTGAGCGAGGCAGCGCCCAGTGAGTGAGCTCACGCTCCTCATCCTGAGGATCGCCTTTCTGGTGATTCTCTGGTTGTTCATTTTCGGCATCGTCTACGCCCTCCGATCCGATCTGTTCGGGTCGAGCCCGCGACGCCAGAGTGCGGATGCCGCCGTCCCGGCCCCCGCCCCCGTCGCGTATCAGCAGTCCGCACCTCCCGTCGCGGCTACCCCTCGACCGACGCCTGCGAGTTCTCTCCCCCACAACTCCGCGCCGGCGGCGACCGCCCTCACGGCGAGCAGGCTCGTCGTGACGATCGGCCCGAAGGCGGGGATCGAGATCCCGCTCGGCTCGAAGCCACTCACGATCGGGCGGTCGAGCGAGAGCGGCCTCGTGATCCGCGACGACTACACGTCGACGCACCACGCTCGTCTCATGCTCCTCAACGATTCGTGGGTCATCCAAGACCTCGATTCGACCAACGGCACGTTCCTCGACGGCATCAGGGTCGACGTGCCCACGCAGGTTCCTCTCGGCGCTCCGGTCAAGATCGGCACGACGAGCTTCGAGCTCCGGCGGTAAGCGCTCATGGCCACTGCGGGCAAGAGCGCGGCCGTCTCCCACGTGGGGAAGGTGCGCGCCAACAACCAGGACTCCGGTTACGCCGGAGCCCGCTTGTTCGTGGTCGCCGATGGCATGGGAGGGCACGCGGGCGGCGATGTCGCTTCGGCGATGGCGGTCAAGCGCATCATCGAGACCGACACCGCCTATTCGTCGGCGCAAGACGCCGAGTTCGCCCTGCAGTCGGCGCTCCTCGCCGCCAACTCGCTCCTCGCCGAGACGGTCTTCGAGCACCAGGAGCTCACGGGCATGGGCACGACGGTGAGCGCGATCCTCCGGGTCGGCGACCAGGTGGCTCTCGCTCACATCGGCGACTCGCGGGTCTACCGTTGGCGCGCTGGTGAGCTCGAGCAGATCACGGCCGACCACACCTTCGTGCAGAGGCTCGTCGACTCGGGCCGCATCACCCCCGAGGAGGCCGCGGTGCACCCGCGTCGCTCGGTGCTCATGCGCGTTCTCGGCGACGTCGACGCGGCGCCCGAGATCGACACGACGATTCTCGATGTCCGGCCGGGCGATCGTTGGATGCTGTGCTCCGACGGCTTGAGCAGTTACGTCTCCGATGACAAGATCCTCGCCGTGCTCGACAGTGTCGCCGACGCGACCGAGGCATCCGACCGTCTCGTCAAGGAGAGCCTCGACAACGGTGCCCCCGACAACGTGACGGTTGTGCTCGTCGACATCGACGAGTCGGGCGCATCGTCGTCGGTGCCCCCCGTTCTCGTCGGGTCGGCCTCGGCCCCGCTCTCATTCGAGCCCGAGCCGAGCCGGCGTCCGCTGCGACTGCCGACGATGCTGCTGCACCCGCTGCGTCCGATCCCTCCCGAGCCCGAGCACTTCGAGCCCGAATCGGAGGAGTACCTCGACGAGCTCATCCTCGAAGACCGGCGCAGAGCTCGCAATCGCCGCATCGCGTGGCTCGTGGCCATCGGCCTCGCGATCATCGCGCTCGTCGTCTCCCTCGTCGTCGCCTACCAGTGGACGCAGACCCGCTACTTCGTCGGGGCCAACGGCACGACGGTCGCGATCTATCAGGGAGTGCAAGCGGATGTCGGCCCCCTCTCCCTCTCGAGCATCTACCAGCAGACGAGCGTGACGCTCGAAAGCCTCCCGCCCTACACGCGCGAGCGCGTGGAGAACACGATCAACGCCAACTCCCTCGACGGCGCCGAAGCGATCGTCGACCGGCTCGCGGAGGTGGGCGATGAGTAGCTCGACGCAGGTCGACAGCGGTTCGCGCACCCCGTTCACCGAGGCGATCAAGATCCGTCTGCGCGAACCCGCCAAGCTCCGCAACCTCGAACTCGTGCTCTTGCTCTTCGCGATCGCGATCAATGTCGCGTCGCTCGTGCTCGTGCAGCTCGGTGTGCTCGGAACGGTGAGCGAACAGCTCTTCACCTACTCCGCGATCCTCGCTGGTCTCGCTCTCGCGATGCACATCACCCTGCGCATCGTCGCCGTGCAAGCGGATCCGTTCATCCTCCCGATCGCGACGGTGCTCAACGGCCTCGGCATCGCGATGATCTACCGGCTCGACCTCGCCGCGGGGCGCGAGGGCTGGGGCGCCTCCGGCATCCGGCAGATGGCGTGGACCGCCGTCGCCATGCTCGCGGCCTTCGTCGTGCTCGTGGTCATCCGCAACCACCGGGTTCTGCAGCGCTATCGTTACATCGCGATGTTCCTCGGCATCGCTCTGCTCCTGCTTCCGCTCATCCCCGGCATCGGCCGCGAGATCAACGGTGCGCAAGTGTGGATCGGAATCGGCCCGCAGCGCGAAGACGGCAGCGTTCCGCTCTCGTTCCAGCCCGGTGAGCTCGCGAAGATCGCCCTCGCCGTCTTCTTCGCCGGCTACCTCGTGACCGCGCGGGACAGCCTCTCGATGGTCGGCAAGAAGTTCCTCGGCATGCGGTTTCCGCGCGTTCGCGACCTCGGCCCGATCCTCATCATCTGGGTCGCGGCGATGGGCGTGCTCGTCTTCCAGCGCGACCTCGGAACCTCGCTCTTGTACTTCGGGCTCTTCCTCATCATGATCTACGTCGCGACGGGGCGGTTGAGCTGGATCCTGCTCGGTCTCGGACTCTTCGTGGGCGGCGCCCTCGCCGCCCAATCGGTGCTCGGATACGTCGCGAGCCGATTCGACGGGTGGCTCTCGGCGTTCGACAACGACGTCTACACCCAGATCGGTGGCAGCTACCAGCTCGTGCAGGGTCTCTTCGGTCTCGCCGACGGCGGCATCATCGGCACGGGTCTCGGCCAGGGCAGCCCCGACATCGTGCCCTTCGCCGAGAGCGACTTCATCATCGCGAGCCTCGGCGAGGAGCTCGGGCTCACGGGACTCTTCGCGATTCTCGGCCTCTTCCTGCTCTTCGTCTCCCGGGGCTTCCGCATCGGGTTCGCGGGGCAAGACGATTTCGGCCGACTGCTCGGCGTCGGGCTCGCGTTCGTCGTGGCCCTGCAGGTGTTCATCGTCATCGGTGGAATCACGCGCGTCATTCCGCTCACGGGTCTCACGACGCCGTTCATGGCCGCCGGCGGGTCGTCGCTCATCGCCAACTGGATCATCGCCGCGCTCCTGCTGCGCTTGTCCGACACCGTGCGCAATCAACCGAGGGTCGTGGTCGACTGATGAACAAGGAACTGCGCCGCGTCAGCCTGGTCGTGCTCGCGATGTTCGTCGCCCTCTTCGTGTCGAGCTCCATCGTCACGGTCTTCGAGAGCGACAACCTGCGAGCCGACAGTCGCAACACCCGCACGCTCTACGCGAGCTACTCCGCCGAGCGCGGCCCGATCCTCGTCGACGGAACGCCGATCGCGTCATCCACCCCCGTCGACGACGAGTACCGGTTCCTGCGCACCTACGAGAACCCCGAGCTCTACAGCGCCGTGACCGGGTACTTCACCCTCAACCAGGGCACGACGGGCATCGAGGGGGCACTCAACGACTACTTGAGCGGCACCGCGAACGACCAGTTCTTCGACCAGGTGAACGCGATCTTCACGGGCCAGAACCCTCGCGGCGCATCCGTCGAGCTCACGATCGACCCCGCGGTGCAGCAGGCCGCGTGGGACGCCCTCGGTTCGAACACCGGCTCGGTCGTCGCCCTCGACCCGCAGACCGGCGAGATCCTCGCCATGGTGTCGAAGCCCACCTACGACGCCAACCGCCTCGCCTCCCACGACATCCCCGCGGTCATCGAGGCCTACGACGAATTGATCGCCGACCCCGAGGGCCCGCTGTTCAACCGCGCGATCGGCGGCGACCTCTACGCGCCGGGATCGGTCTTCAAGCTCGTGACCGCGGCGGCCGCCCTCGACACCGGTGATTACACCCCCGAGAGCGAGTTCCCCAACCCGCCGCGCCTGCCGCTGCCCCTCACCGACGGGCAGACGATCTCCAACGCCGAGGGCGGCAACTGCGGCGGCACCGAGAACGCCACCCTCGCCACCGCGCTCCGCTTGAGTTGCAACATCCCCTTCGCCCAGCTCGGTGGCGAGCTCGGCTCGCAGACCCTCTCCGACTACGCCGACGCGTTCGGCTTCGAGCAGGACCTCGAGATTCCGCAGTCGGTGACCCCGAGCGTTTTCCCCGAAGACGACATGGACGAAGCCCAGCTCTATCTCTCGTCGTTCGGACAGGCGAGCGTGCGCGTGACACCGCTGCAGATCGCGATGGTCTCGGCCGCCCTCGCCAACGAGGGCGAGCTCATGCAGCCGAGCCTCATCGAGTCGATCTCCGACTCCGACCTGACCCCGATCGAGGAGTTCGAGGAGACGGTCTTGAACACTCCCGTGAGCAGCGAGACCGCCGCGACGATGACAGAACTCATGGTCGACGGCGTGAACAACGGCGCGGCCAGTAATGCAAGAATAAGCGGAGTCGATGTGGCCGGGAAGACCGGTACGGCGCAGAACGACGGGGCGGGGAACACTCTGTGGTTCACGGGGTTTGCGCCTGCGAACGACCCCCGGGTGGCGGTCGCTGTCGTCGTCGAGAACGGCGAGGGTTTCGGTAATTCGGTTGCGGCTCCGATCGCAAGGCAAGTGATAGAGGCGGTGCTGAACTAATGAGACCAACGAGCGGCCTCACCTTCGGAGGCAGGTACCAGCTCTCCACTCGCGTCGCGATCGGCGGCATGGGGGAGGTCTGGGAAGCCACAGACCTCGTGATCGGGCGAACGGTCGCGATCAAGATCTTGAAAGACGAGTACCTCGGCGATCCGGGCTTCCTCGAGCGTTTCCGCGCCGAGGCGCGCCACGCCGCCCTCGTCAACCACGAGGGCATCGCCAACGTCTTCGACTACGGAGAAGAAGACGGCAGCGCCTTCCTCGTCATGGAGCTCGTTCCCGGCGAGGCGCTCTCGACCATCCTCGAGCGCGAGCGCGTGCTGTCGACCGACCGCGTCCTCGATATCGTCGCGCAGACGGCTCTCGCACTCCACGCGGCGCACGCCGCCGGTCTCGTCCACCGCGACATCAAGCCGGGCAACCTGCTCATCACGCCGGACGGCCGCGTCAAGATCACCGACTTCGGCATCGCACGTCTCGCCGACCAGGTTCCCCTCACTGCTACCGGCCAGGTCATGGGCACCGTGCAATACCTCTCGCCCGAGCAGGCGAGCGGTCAGTCGGCCTCGTCGACGACCGACGTCTACTCTCTCGGCATCGTCGCCTACGAGGCCCTCGCGGGTCGACGTCCGTTCACGGGCGAGTCTCAAGTCGCGATCGCGATGGCGCAGATCAACGACACCCCGCCCGACCTTCCGGCGACGGTCTCCGAGCCGGTGCGCAACCTCGTCTACTCGAGCATCGCGAAGAAGCCGGCCGACCGCCCCGCGTCGGCGGCACACCTCGCGCGTGCCGCCCAGGCTCTGCGTCGCGGCGACGTCAACGGTGCTGCCGCGTCCGTGCCCGCCATCATCGGCGGTGGAGTCGGCGCATCGCTCGCGACCGAAGCGTTCTCGAGCGACGACATGCCGACCCAGGCCACGCGCCTGCTCACGTCTGCCGGCGCTGTCGGCGCAGCGGGGGGCGGCGTCGGCGGCGAGCCTCCCCAGGATGACGACGAGGAGAAGAAGCGCAGCCCGTGGATGTGGCCGCTCATCATCCTCTCCGGCCTCATCGTCATCGCCCTCATCTTCCTCATCGTCTACTTCCTCGGTGAGTCGGATGCCGACCCCGAGCCGTCTGCGTCACCGCGGCCGTCGGCATCCGCGTCTCCCACCCCGAGCCCCTCGCCGACGCCGAGCCCGACACCGACCGAGAGCAACGTCGTCGAGCTCGGTGACGGATCGCAGTTCATCGGTCTCAGCGAGGCGGATGCGACTGCTCAGCTCACCGAGCTCGGGCTCAACCCCGTCGCGAACGACGGGGACCCCGCCCCCGAGCCCGCCCTCGAGGGAACGGTCTACGCGATCAGCCCGCGCGGCAACGTCGAGCTCGGGTCTACCGTGAACCTCTCGATCTACACGGCCGTGCGCCAGCCCGACACCCCGGGCGCCCTGAGCGCGCCGGGCGGACCGTTCGAACCCGGCTCCGAAGTCGCCGTGCAGATCCCCGCATACACGGGGTGCCCGAGCGGAACCTCGCTCACAGCCTTCACCTTCTCGGTGAGCAACGGCACATTCGCGCCGGCCAACCCCGTGCCCGGCTCGACCTCGACCCTGCGTGTCACGGTGGGCGACTCCGGCGAGACCACGGTGAGCTACCTCGCGCAGTGCTCGGGTGTGGAGTCGGAGGACTCCGCGACCCTCGCCCTGCCGATCGCCGAGGCCGAAGCCGAGCCCGCTCCCGACCCGGAGGAGCCCGAACCCCAAGAGTAGGGTTGCCGCTCGCGCCGCCGGGTAGAGTGTTGAGACCCCTTACCCTGCGCTTGGAGATCGACACGTGACCGATGGTTCTCGCCTGCTCGCCGGCCGGTACCAGATCGGCGACCTCATCGGGCGAGGCGGAATGGCCGATGTGCATGTCGGGGTCGACAGCCGGCTCAATCGCAAGATCGCCATCAAGCTCCTGAAGCCGTCTCTCGCGACCGACCCGAAGTTCCGGTTGCTCTTCCGCGAGGAGGCACAGAAGGCCGCGCGCATGGCGCACCCCACGATCGTTCGCGTGTTCGACGCGGGCGAGGAGACGGTCACGGGCCCCGACGGCGTCGACAGGCAAGTGCCCTTCATCGTCATGGAGTACGTCGACGGACGACTCCTGCGAGACATCATCGCCGAGGGACCCCTCGACCCGAAGGAGGCGTCGCGCATCGTCGCGCAGATCCTCACGGCTCTCGAATACAGCCACCGGGCCCTTCTCGTGCACCGCGACATCAAGCCAGGCAACGTCATGATCACGCAGAGCGGTCAGGTCAAGGTCATGGACTTCGGTATCGCGCGAGCGGTGTCCGACAACTCCGCGACGGTCGCCGAGACGGGCGCCGTTCTCGGAACAGCACAGTACTTCTCGCCGGAGCAGGCGCGCGGCGAGACGGTCGATGCCCGCACCGACCTCTACTCGACCGGCGTCATCTTCTTCGAGCTCCTCACCGGCCAGGCCCCGTTCCGCGGTGAGCGTGCCGCGGCCGTGGCCTACCAGCACATCAGCGAAGCCGCCGCGGCGCCGAGCAGCCTCAACTCGGCCGTCTCGCCCGCGATCGACGCCGTCGTGCTCCACTCGCTCAGCAAAGACAAGTTCGACCGCTACCAGACGGCCGCCGAGTTCCGTGCCGACGTCGAGTCGGCCGCGGCGGGGGAGATCCCCACGCGGCGCATGCCCGCGCGCGAGGTCGACAACGTCGTTCTCGGCATCAACCCGCACGCGGCCCAGGGATCGAACGCCGCTCTGCGTCAGCTCACACCCGACGACGAGCGTGTCGTGCGCACCCAGCCCCGGCCCCCGGTCGCATGGATCTGGGCGGGCTTCGCCGTGCTCGTCGCGATGCTCGTGGCGGTCGTCTTCTGGGTCGTCAACCTGCCCGACGAACCGCCTTCGATCAGCTCGGGGTTGTCGGTGACGATTCCGGATGTCGAGGGCCAGACCTACGAGGATGCCGCGGCGACCCTCGAGGCAGCCGACCTCGTGCCGTCGGAACTCAGTCAGGCGAGCGACACGATCGACGAGGGAATCGTCATCAGCACGAACCCGGAGCCGGGAGCGCGCGTCGCGTCCGGTCAGCCCGTTCGCGTTTACGTGTCGATCGGTCCCGACCCCACGACGGTGCCGGCGCTCGATCAGCGCCCCGAGGCCGAAGCGATCGAGGCGATCGAGGACCGCGGTCTCGTCTACGGCTCGAGCACACCCGAGCGGTCGACGAGCATCCCCGAGGGCGTCGTCATCCGCGCCGATCCCGAGTCGGGGGCCAACCTGCGGGAGGGTGACACGGTCAACCTCTTCGTGAGCAACGGCCTCGTCGAAATCCCGTCGGTCGTCGGACAACCGATCAACACCGCCAACACGACCCTCGGTGAGCTCGAACTCAACATCGTCCCGGTGCAGGACCCCAATTGCGCCGGCGGCGAGGTGACGGCGCAGTCCCTGCCTGCGGGTGAGCACCCGCAACGCTCGGAGATCAGCGTCACGTGGTGCTCCGGCTGATCCCGGGAGCCCTAGGCCACGAGAGAACGGTCAGCAGAGACGGCGCACCGACGTGACCGTGGCGCCTACAGGTTGACGAGCGGTGTGAGACCGGATGCCGCGTCTCGAGCGGTCGGCAGTCCTGCCACATCGAGCCAATTCGCGAGCATGAGGTAGCCACCCTCGGTGAGCACCGATTCGGGGTGGAACTGCACTCCGTACACGGGTGCCTCGTCGTGCTTGAGGCCCATGACGACACCCCCCGTGGTCCGTGACGTCACGACGAGTTCGTCGGGCACGGTCTCGTCGACGACCGCGAGCGAGTGATACCTCGTAGCGGTGAACGGCTGCGGCACGCCCGAATAGAAGGCGCTGTCGTCGTGCGTGATGAGAGAGGTCTTGCCGTGCATGAGTTCGTCGGCGTGGGTGACCGTGGCGCCGAGAGCCTCGGCGATCGCCTGGTGGCCGAGACACACCCCGAGCAGAGGCTGGCCGGAGTCGAGAGCGGCGGAGACGACCGGGATCGACACTCCCGCGTCTGCGGGCGCTCCGGGACCGGGTGAGATGAGCACGGCGTCGTAGTCCGCGATGACCGAGGCCGCATCTCGCGCGGTGAAGTCGTCGTTGCGCACGACGGTCGTCTCGGCGCCCAACTGCAGCAGGTAGCCGTTGAGCGTATAGACGAAGCTGTCGTAGTTGTCGATCACGAGAACACGGGTCATTGCTCCACCGTAACCTCTGTCTGATTGACGAACGTGTTGAGCCACGGGAAGACGACCGTGACGCACAGGGCGAGCACGGCGGCGATGAGGACGAGGAAAAGTACGACCTTGAGCCACACGGGGCCCGGGAGTGCGCGGAACAGTGCGGCGTACATCAGGCTCCCTCTCCCACGATCGATGCGATCTCCTCGGGGGCGCCCGCGGATGCCGGTTGCCACGACTCGAACACCCCGTACGCGATGATGCGTTCCTGCGCCGAGAAGAGCGGGTTGCAGCTCGTGAGGGTGATGAGACGCTCCGTGGGTTCGATGTCGGGTGACTGCGGAACGGGTTCGAGAACCCCCACCCCCGTGGGCAGCACGTATTCGCTCGAGCGGTAGACGTAGGTGTACCAGCCGTCTTCGGTCTGCACGTACATCCGGTCGCCCACCTGCAGGTCGGCGATCCTGTTGAACGGAGCCCCGTGCGTCGTGCGGTGCGCCGCGATACCGAAGTTGCCGATCTCGCCGGGCATCTGGGTGTCGGGGTAGTGCCCGATGCCCTCGGTGAGCACGTCGCCTTCACCCACGCCCTCCGCGATCGTGCGCACGTAGTCCGCTCCGAACCGCGGCACATAGAGGTTGGCGAACTTCGTGGTCTCGTCGGAGACGGCGCTCACGACGGGATCGCCGAAGTCCTCCCCGGGTTCGACGGGGGTCGCCGGTGCGGCACCTCCGAGCTGCTGGCCGAACTGCTGCGCTTCGCTCTGCTGTTCGCCCCCGACGATGATGTCGTTGAGCCACAGCTGCCAGCCCAGAAAGAGAAAGATGAAGACGGCGGCGGTGAGCAGCAGTTCGCCGACGACTCCGACGATTGCGGAGACCACACCCCGTCTTCGCGACTTGCGCTGCGCGCGACGCCCCGAGACCATGCGCCGAGTCTACGGCCGTCTCGTGAACGCGCGATGGCCGGAAAGCGCAGATGGAGGGCACGGTAGTATTCCGGCATGGCCAGATCTAACGACCGCGGCACGCTCGCATCCCCTGACAACGATGGACCCGACCGTACAGGCTCCTCGACGCGGGCGGGAGACGATGCGCCCAACCCGGTGTGGTTCAAGCCCATCATGTTCGGCCTCATGCTCATCGGCCTCGCTTGGATCATCACGTTCTACGTGAGCGGCACGACCCTCCCGATCGCCCAGCTCGGTGACGGAAACATCCTGGTCGGCTTCGGGATCCTGTTCCTCGGGTTCCTCATGACCACTCGGTGGCGCTGAGCGCTCGGGGCACACGGCTGTCGGCACTTCTGCCGACAATTACACGCCTGTAACTATCCCCAGTGTGGATAGGCCTGTGGATAACCCCTAGGCGAGCAGAGTGAGCACGCGCACCACGGTGATCGCGAGCAGAGCAGCGACGACGCCGACGAGCATCAGAGCTTGTGCGGCCTTCTTTCGCGGCGAGCGGGTTTTCATGAAGATGAAGCCGATCGCGACACCCGCGATGAGGCCCCCGACGTGCGCTTGCCACGAGATGCCCGGGAGGATGAACCCGAGCCCGAGGTTGATGGCGATCAGGATCAAGAGCTGCGGGCTCGTGCCCCCGAAACCGCGCTGGATCACGAAGAACGCCCCGAGCAACCCGAAGACCGCACCCGACGCCCCGACGACTCCGCCGGACGGATCGAGCACGAGCACCGCGACCGACCCCGCGAACCCACTGATGAGGTAGAGCGCGAGAAAGCGCCAGCGGCCCACGGCCTGTTCGATCACCCGACCGAACAGGAACAGCGCGAGCATGTTGAAGATGATGTGGAAGAACGAACCGTCGGAGTGCACGAAGATCGACGTCAGCATGCGCCACGGCTCGATGACCGTGAGAACCGGGTAGTACGAGAGCAGGTTGGTGACCGCACCTCGTGAGACGAGCTGCAGCAGGAAGACGACCGCGGTGATCGCGATGATCGAATAGGTGACGATCGGCGAACCGTCGGTCCCGGCACGCTTCACGCGCGTGACGAGCCGGGGCTTCGTGCGCGGAGCGGACGCACGCGCTTCGCGCACGCACTCCGGACAGTGGAAGCCGACCGCGGCTTGCGTCTGGCACTCCGGGCAGATCGTGCGCCCGCATCGCTGGCACAGGATGAAGCTCTGCCTGTCCGGATGCCGGTAACACGTGTCAGTGCGGCCGTCTCCTGCGTTGCTCATCGGTGGAACAGGGAAGCGGTCAGGCCGCTTCGACCGTGACGCTCTCGATGACGACGTCGTCGATGGGACGGTCGCGGCCATCCTTCTTAACGGCTTCGATGGCCTTGACGACGTCGCGGGACTCCTCGTCGGCGACCTCACCGAAAATCGTGTGCTTGCCCTGCAGCCACGTGGTCGGAACGGTCGTGATGAAGAACTGCGATCCGTTCGTTCCCCGGCCACCCTGGATGCCGGCGTTCGCCATAGCGAGGACGTAGGGCTTGGTGAAGTCGAGCTCGGGGTTGATCTCGTCGTCGAACTGGTAGCCGGGTCCACCGGTTCCCTGGCCGAGAGGGTCCCCACCCTGGATCATGAAGTTGTCGATGATGCGGTGGAAGACGACACCGTCGTAGAGCTTGTCTTTCGTGGTGGCTCCGGTGCCCGGGTGAGTCCACTCGATCTCGCCCGTCGCGAGGCCGACGAAGTTCGCGACCGTCTTGGGGGCGTGGTTGCCGAGGAGGTTGACGCGGATGGCGCCGAGGTTCGTGTTGAGTGTGGCGACGTGTGTGTGCGTAGACATACCTCGATTCTCCCACAGGCCCGGCGAACACTCAGCGTGCGTCCAGCTTGCGCGGTATTGGTCCACAGGCGGCAGCGTGAAAGGATGGGATCCGTTCACAACCATTACCGGAGGGTGATCTCATGGGATTGTCACGCAAACGCGCGAAAGAACTGAAGCGACTGAGGAAGACCTCCTCCGAGCTGTGGGAAGAGCAGCGTGACGTCCTCGACCACGCGAGCAACGTCGTTCGTGAGGCCGGTCGCCAGCTCGGCAACGTCTCCCGCGAAGAGGTCGTGCCCCGGGCACGCGGCGCCTACGACGACTACGTCGTTCCCGCCGTCTCCACCGCTCGCGGTGCCGTCGGCGACGCTCGTCACAAGATCGTCCACGACGTGCTCCCGGGTGTCTCCGGTGCCCTCGCGTCGGCTCTCGCCACGCTCGAGGTGTCGAAGGACCCCCGCGTGCGCGAAGCTGTGAAGCAAGTGCACAAGACGAGCGACCGCGTGAGCAAGAACGCCAACAAGGCCTTCTCTGCGGCATCCAAGAAAGCATCCAAGGCCTACACGACCGTCGGAACGAAGGCGGGCTTCGTGAAGCCCAAGCCGTCGCTCGGCTTCGGCGGATGGGTTCTCATCTCGCTCGGCGTCGTCGCCGTCGCCGGTATCGCCTACGCGGCCTACCAGACGCTCCGCGCCGACGACGAGCTCTGGGTTCTCGATGAGGGTGACGACATCGAGGCTCCCAAGGAGTAGCTCACCGGTTGTGTCACAAGCGCCAGCGGCCCTCGGGTCGCTGGCGCTTTCTGTTTCTCGCCGCGCATCGGCGAACGCCGCCGGATCGCGCGAGAAGCCGCGCGATAAGGGGAAGGTGAGCACGAGCTCGATGTGGAGCCTAGGGGAATCGAACCCCTGACCTCCTGCTTGCAAAGCAGGCGCTCTACCAATTGAGCTAAGGCCCCGTGGAGGGACTGCGCCCCACACGAGGTGGAACTGTCGGATGCGAGCATCCGAGTGGGGCTACCTGGACTCGAACCAGGGACCTCTTCGTTATCAGCGAAGCGCTCTAACCGCCTGAGCTATAGCCCCGCAGGGCAGATACGAGAGTATCGCACCGCCCGCGAAACACTAAATCGTCTCGCCTCTCGCGACCTAGTTGTTCTGGAAACCGACGAGCAGTCCGCCCGTCACGCGTGCCGCGAGGTTGTAGAGCACCGCGAAGATCGCTCCGAGAGCGGTGCCCACGACGACGTTGAGCGCCGCGACGATGACGGCGAACAGCCCGACCTGCGTCAGGGAGAACTCGGCCGTGATCGTGAAGTTCTCGTCGTTCAATACGTCGCGCAAGAGCGTGTCGATCGAGGCGAACGCTTGGGTCGCGTCGAGCAGCAGCCAGACGAGAACCGCGAAGACGACCTGCACGATGCCGAGACACACGGCCGAGAGGAACGACAGCTTCACGAGCGACCAGAAGTCGAGGTAGACCAACCGCAGCCGCACCTGCTTGGTGTTGGCCTTCTTCGGTGCCTTGCGTTGGAGTTTCTCGGCGACGCTACTCATCTACTGATTCGTCCTTTCCAGCAGAGCTCTCACTCGCTGTCTCCGCGCTCTGCGCATCAAGATTACGTTCACTGTTCTTCGCAACCTCGATGATGCGATCGTTCTCGGCGAATCGCGCGAAAACCACCCCCATGGTGTCACGACCCTTGGCCGGCACCTCAGCGACAGATGAGCGTACCACCTTGCCGCTTTCGAGCACGACGAGCACTTCGTCGTCTTCGGAGACGATCAGGGCACCCGCGAGGTCACCCCGATCGGCCGCGAGCTTCGCCACCTTGATGCCGAGACCACCGCGGTTCTGCACGCGGTACTGGTCGACGCTCGTGCGTTTGGCGTACCCGCCCTCCGTCACCACGAACACGTATCCCTCGTCGGTGACGACGGACGCGTCGAGCAAGGTGTCGTCGTCGCGGAAGTGCATTCCGATGACGCCGCTCGTGGAGCGACCCATGGGGCGCAGTGCCTCATTCGACGCCGTGAAGCGGATCGACATGCCCTTGCGGGAGACGAGCAGGAGGTCGGAGTCGACGTTCACGAGCATCGCCGACACGAGTTCGTCGTCGTCGCGCAGGTTGAGCGCGATGATCCCGCCCGTGCGGTTCGTGTCGTACTCGGTGAGCGCCGTCTTCTTGATGAGCCCACCGCGCGTCGCGAGCACGAGGAACTCGGCCGCGGCGTAGTCGCGGATGTCGAGGATCTGCGCGATGAACTCGTCGGGTTGCATCGCGAGGAGGTTGGCGACGTGCTGGCCCTTGGCGTCTCGGCCCGCCTCTTGAACCTCGTATGCCTTGGCGCGGTAGACCCGCCCCTTGTTCGTGAAGAACAGCAACCAGTGGTGGGTCGTCGTCACGAAGAAGTGCTCGACGACGTCGTCCGCGCGCAACTGGGCGCCCTTGACGCCCTTGCCGCCGCGGTGCTGGCTGCGGTAGTTGTCGCTCCGCGTGCGCTTGATGTATCCCCCGCGCGTGACCGTGACGACCATCTCCTCTTCGGGGATGAGGTCTTCGACGTTCATGTCTCCGTCGAATCCGAACATGATCTCGGTGCGACGATCGTCGCCGAACTTGTCGACGATCTCGGTGAGCTCGGTGCTCACGATGGTGCGTTGACGCTCGGGGCTCGCGAGGATGGCCTTGAAGTCGGCGATCTCGGCCTCGATCTGGTTGGCCTCGTCGAGGATCTTCTGGCGCTCGAGCGCCGCGAGCCTGCGGAGCTGCATGTCGAGGATCGCGCGAGCCTGCAGCTCGTCGATGTCGAGCAGGTCGATGAGACCGTCGCGCGCGTCTTCGACGGTCGCCGAACGACGGATGAGTGCGATGACCTCGTCGAGGGCGTCGAGAGCCTTGAGGTACCCGCGCAGAATGTGGGCGCGCTCCTCGGCCTTCTTGAGGCGGTAGGTCGTGCGGCGGATGATGACGTCGATCTGGTGGGCGATCCACGCCGTGATGAAGCCGTCGATCGGCAGGGTGCGCGGAATCCCGTCGACGATGGCGAGCATGTTCGCGCCGAAGTTCTCCTGCAGTGGGGTGTGCTTGTAGAGGTTGTTGAGCACGACCTTCGCGACGGCGTCGCGCTTGAGCACGATGATGAGGCGCTGTCCGGTGCGACCCGAGGTCTCGTCTTGGATGTCGGCGATCCCGGCGAGCTTGCCCTCGCGCACGAGCTCCGCGATCTTCATCGCGAGGTTGTCGGGGTTGACCTGGTATGGCAGTTCGGTGATGACGAGGCACGTGCGCCCGCGGAGCTCTTCGACGTTGATGACCGCGCGCATCGTGATCGACCCGCGACCGGTGCGGTAGGCGTCTTGGATGCCCTTGAGTCCGAGGATCTGTGCACCCGTCGGGAAGTCGGGCCCCTTGATGCGCTCGAGGAGGGCGTCGAGCAGCTCTTCCCGCGACGCCTCGGGGTTCTCGAGCGACCACAGGGCGCCCGAGGCCACCTCGCGGAGGTTGTGCGGCGGGATGTTGGTCGCCATCCCGACCGCGATACCGACCGATCCGTTGACGAGGAGGTTGGGGAACCGCGACGGCAAGACGTCGGGCTCGAGGGTGCGGCCGTCGTAGTTGTCGGAGAAGTCGACGGTGTCTTCGTCGATGTCGCGCACCATCTCGAGAGCGAGGGGGGCCATCTTCGTCTCGGTGTAACGGGATGCGGCCGCGCCGTCGTTGCCGGGGGAACCGAAGTTGCCCTGCCCGAGCGCGAGCGGGTAGCGGAGGTTCCACGGCTGCACGAGGCGCACGAGCGCGTCGTAGATCGAGGAGTCACCGTGCGGGTGGAACTGACCCATGACCTCGCCGACGACGCGAGCGCTCTTCGAGAACGAGCGGTCGGGGCGGTAGCCCCCGTCGTACATCGCATAGATGACGCGACGATGCACGGGCTTGAGACCGTCGCGCACCTCGGGAAGAGCACGCCCGACGATGACGCTCATCGCGTAGTCGAGGTAGGACCGCTGCATCTCGAGCTGGAGGTCGACCTTCTCGACCTTGTCGTGCGACATGTCGATCTCGCGACCCGCGATCTGCGGTTCGTTCTCGTCAGGTGTCTCGTCAGCCATGGTTACTCACTATTCGTTTCTGGATGTTCGCGCGTCAGCGTCGGTCGTCGAAGTCGGACGACGGCGTCAGATATCGAGGAATCGCACGTCTTTGGCGTTTTGCTGGATGAAATTGCGTCGTGATTCGACGTCTTCGCCCATGAGCGTCGAGAAGATCTCGTCGGCGACGAGAGCGTCGTCGAGGGTCACCTGCAGAAGCGTGCGCGTCTCGGGGTTCATCGTGGTGTCCCACAGTTCCTTGTAGTCCATCTCGCCGAGACCCTTGTAGCGCTGGATGCCGTTCTCGCGCGGGATGCGCTTGCCTGCCGCGAGTCCCGCCTCGAGGAGGGCGTCGCGCTCACGGTCGGTGTAGACGTATTCGTCTGGCGAGTTCGTCCACTTGAGCCGGTAGAGCGGCGGCTGGGCGAGATAGACGTACCCGAGGTCGATGAGGGGGCGCATGTAACGGAACAGGAGCGTGAGCAGCAGCGTCGTGATGTGCTGGCCGTCGACGTCGGCATCCGCCATGAGCACGATCTTGTGATAGCGCGCCTTCTCGGGGGTGAAGTCTTCGCCGATGCCCGCACCGAACGCGGTGATCATCGCCTGCACCTCGTTGTTGCCGAGCGCTCGATCGAGGCGCGCTTTCTCGACGTTGAGGATCTTTCCTCGCAGCGGCAGGATCGCTTGGGTCTCGGGGTTGCGCCCCTGGACAGCCGAACCGCCGGCGGAGTCACCCTCGACGATGAAGATCTCGCTCAGGCTCGGGTCTTTGCTCGCGCAGTCTTTGAGCTTGCCCGGCATTCCGCCCGACTCGAGCAGCCCCTTGCGGCGGGTCTGCTCGCGCGCCTTGCGCGCGGCGAGACGCGCTTGCGACGCCTGGATGGCCTTGCGGATGACGTCGCGAGCTTGCGTGGGGTTGCGGTCGAACCAGTCGTTGAGCTGCTCGGCCGCGATGCGCTGCACGAACGACTTCGCGATCGTGTTTCCGAGCTTCGTCTTCGTCTGACCTTCGAACTGCGGCTCGGCGAGCTTGACCGAGATCACGGCGGTGAGGCCTTCGCGCACGTCGTCACCCGTGAGGTTCTCGTCTTTCTCCTTGATGATCCCCTTCTCGCGGGCATACCTGTTGACGAGAGTGGTGAGCGCGGCACGGAAACCCTCCTCGTGGGTTCCGCCCTCGTGGGTGTTGATCGTGTTGGCGTATGTGTGGACGCTCTCCTGGTAGGCGGTCGTCCACTGCATGGCGACCTCGACCGAGATCTTGAGCTTCGTGTCTTCGAGGTCGAACGAGATGATGTCGGGGTGAACGACATCGGCCTTCTTGGCCGTGTTCAAATACTCGACGTAGTCGACGAGACCCTTCTCGTAGAGGTAGGTGACCTCCACGGGCTCGGCCTCGGTGCCGTCGTCGTTCTTGCGCTCGCGCTCGTCGATGAGGGTGATCGTGAGGCCCTTGTTGAGGAAGGCCATCTGCTGGAATCGGGCGCGCAGAGTCTCATAGTCGAACTCGATCGTCTCGAAGGTCTCGGCGCTCGGCCAGAAGGTCACCGTCGTTCCGGTGTCGCTCGCGTCTTCGCCCTTCTCGAGCGGGGCGTTCGGAACACCGTGCGTGTAGCTCTGGCGCCACACCGAACCCTGGCGGTGCACCTCGACGTCGAGCTCGCGCGAGAGGGCGTTGACGACGGAGATTCCGACACCGTGGAGGCCACCCGAGACGGAGTACCCACCGCCGCCGAACTTTCCTCCCGCGTGGAGGATCGTCAGAACCACCTCGACAGTCGACTTGTTCTCCGACTTGTTGAGGTCTACGGGGATGCCGCGGCCGTTGTCGACGACCTTGATTCCGCCGTTGCGCAGCATCGTGATCATGATCGTGTCGCAGTGCCCCGCGAGCGCCTCGTCGACGGAGTTGTCGACGACCTCGTAGACGAGGTGGTGCAGACCGCGCGGTCCCGTCGATCCGATGTACATTCCGGGGCGTTTGCGCACCGCGTCGAGACCTTCGAGAACCTGGATCTGGTCGGCGCCGTAGGCGTCGTCGGACCGCGCGCGCTCACCCGTCGGCGTCGCCTCCGCTCCGGGGTCCGTCGTCGAGTCGTCGGGCTCACCAGTCGCGGGCGTCGTCGTCATATGGAATGTGCTCCTACCAGGAAGATCGGCTCTGTCTACCGCGGCCGGGCTCCCAGGGAAGCTGCCTCGAGGACCTCGTCATTCTACCAAATACCGACGGTGCGGCGGCGCTAAACGGGCCTCTGAGGACTTTATTTTTATCCCCCGACCTCTTTTGCCTTGTCAGCCGTAAGTATCGCGGGGGCCACGCCCTGGGATTGATCTGGGGCCGCGTTTCCATGAGGGGGCACCCGGCCCCTCGAAACGCACCGACGTGATGCCGGCATCCGGATAGGTGGAAACGATGTGATTCATCACCTGCACACGCATGATCCTCAACTGGGTCGCCCACGCCGTGGAGTCGCACCGCACCGAGAGCACCCCGTCTTCGATGCCGACCGGCGTGGAGTGCTCCGCTGTCTCGGCACCGGCGATGTCGGCCCACGACGCGAGCAGATCGGACTGCGCGAGAGGAGAGTTCCAGCCCAGTGTCTGGGTGAGCGAATCGAGCACGTCGCCGAGCCCGTGGGCATCCCGCCCTGCCCCGAATGCCGCACTGGATCCCGGCTCCCGAGTCGCGCGCTTGCGCGCATCCCTCGATCGGGACTGACCGTCGCCGAACACCCGACGGAACCTCTCGAACACGAGCTGGGCCTCGGAGCGGTCCTCCGTCATCTCTCCTCCTCCGGGTGAGCAGCGGAGGTCTCACGGGGATCGACGACGATGCGGCCTCGCGAGATGTGAACCATGTTGGCGGCGAGAGCGTCGGGCACGTCGTCGAGCACCGCCGCCGTGATGAGCACTTGCTCGAAACCACCGACGGCCGACGCGAGCCGGCCACGCCGCGACTGGTCGAGCTCGGCGAAGACGTCGTCGAGGATGAGCACGGGGTCGCCCGACGCGGAATCCCGACGCAGCACCTCCGCCGACGCGAGCTTGAGCGCGAGGGCGAACGACCACGATTCACCGTGGCTTGCGAAACCGCGCGCGGGCATGCCGTTGAGGCTCAACACCACATCGTCGCGGTGCGGGCCGATGAGGGTCGTCGCTCTATCGACCTCGGCCCGCCGAACCGCGGCGAGACCGGCTGTGAATCTCGCCCGCACATCCACGCGCGCCGCATCAATGGCCCCCGAGAGCACCCCGTCGGTGGACAACTCCGGAAAAGCGGAATCCGCATCGGGCGCGATCGTGAGCTGGTGGCCGAGCGTGGCGGAGTGGTCTTCTCCAGCGATGGCGACGTAGGCGCGGCTCACCTCGGGCAGCAGCGTCGAGACGAGACCCACTCGCGCGTCGATGATCTCGCTCCCGAGCGTCACGAGGCGCTCGTCCCAGATGTCGAGCGTCGACACCGAGTCGATCTTGACCCCTGACGCCCTCAGAGATTTGAGCAGCGTGTTCCGCTGCTTGAGCACGCGGTCGTAGTCGGAGAAGACACCCGAGAATCTCGGGTTGCGCAACACGAGCAATTCGTCGAGAAACCGCCGTCGTCCGGAGGGTTCACCCCGGACGAGAGACAGGTCTTCGGGAGCGAACGTGACACTCGAGAAATAGCGCGGCAACTCCCGCGTCTTGATCGCCGACCTGTTGATCTGCGCCCGGTTGGCCGAAGACCGGTTTAATTGCACTTCGGCGAGGATCTCGCGCTCCCCGTTTCGTAGGCGCGCTCGCACGATCGCCGACTCGCACCCCTGACGGATCATCGCGTGGTCAGTCGACACCCGGTGCGACCCGAGCGTGCTCAGGTAGCCGAGGGCCTCGACGAGGTTGGTCTTGCCCTGGCCGTTGCTGCCGACGAAGACGTTCGATCCCGCAACGAGCGCGAGATCGGCGCGCTCGTAATTGCGGAAGTCGGTGAGGTCTAGGTGAGTGACTAGCATCCGGCACGCACGCGGATGCCCGGTGCCCGAGTCATGACATCACTCGGCCTTCTTGACTCCGTGCCCGCCGAACTGGTTGCGGAGGGCGGCGACAGCCTTCATCGCGGGTGAGCCGTCTTCTTGACGCGAGACGAAACGAGCGAAGATCGACGCGCTGATGGTCGGAACCGGAACGGCGTTGGCGATCGCCTCTTCGACGGTCCACCGTCCTTCACCGGAATCTTCGACGTAGCCCTCGATGTCGTCGAACTCGGGGTTCTCCTCGAGCGCCTTGACGAGCAGTTCCAGCAACCAGGAGCGCACGACGGTGCCGCGTTGCCAGGCCTTGAATGTGCCCGTGACGTCTTTGACGATGTCGTCGCGCTTGTCGAGGAGCTCGTATCCCTCGGCGAACGCCTGCATGAGGGCGTATTCGATGCCGTTGTGCACCATCTTCGCGTAGTGACCCGCGCCGGTGTCGCCCGCGTGCACGAAGCCCTCCTCGCGAGGGCCCTCGGGGCGGAGCGCGTCGAACACGGGCATCACACGCTCGACGACGTGCTTCTCGCCACCGACCATGAGGCCGTACCCGTTCGCGAGCCCCCAGACTCCACCGGAGACTCCGACGTCGAGGTACTCGATCTTCTTCTCTTTGGCGAGCGCCGCGTGCACGAAGTCGTCACTGAAACGCGAGTTGCCTCCATCGATGATGAGATCACCCTCGTCGAGCAGACCGACGAGCTCGGTGACGACAGCCGTCGTCGGGGCGCCCGCGGGCACCATGACCCACACGGTGCGCGGAGCCGGCAGGGCCTCGACGAGGCCGGGGAGGTCGGCGACATCCGTCACGTCGGGGTTGCGATCGAAACCGGTCACCTCGATGTCGTGCTGCTGCAAGCGTGAGCGCATGTTGCCGCCCATTTTTCCGAGGCCGACGATTCCGATGTGCATGGTTGTCTCTTCTTTCGGGATGACGTGAGTCGAGGAGTCGGCGATCCGATCGGGAACGTCGACCGGGGGATGCGCGGTCAGCGGAGCAGCAGGTTCGGCTGAAGCAGGTAGCGGTAGGTGTCCGACCCCGCCTGGTCTTTCGACGACTGGCTCGTGATGAGCACCGGGCCGGGTTTGTTCGGATTGTCGGTCTTCGTGAACGAGATTCGCACGAACTCGGAGTGCACCGCGCTCAAGCCGTCGAGCAGGAACTGGGGCTTGAGTGACACGACGGTGTCGACGCCCGTGAGGATCGCGTCGATCGATTCGGATGCTTGCGCTTGCTCCGAGCCGATGGCCTCGAGGGTGAGTCCATCGGGGTTGAAGGTGAATCGCAGAGCTGCCTCGCGCTCGAGCACGAGCGAGACACGGCGCACCGCCTCGATGAGTTCGCCCGTGTTGATGACGGCGTAGTTGTCGACGGTCTCCGGGAAGAGTCGCTTGACGGGCGGGAAGTTGCCCTTGATCAGCAGCGACGTGACGGTCTTCTTGTCGGCGCGGAAGGCGATGAGCTCGCGGTCCTCCGACCCGGTGATCGACACCGAGATGGTGCCACTGTTGCCGAAGGTCTTGCCGATCTCCTGCAGCGTGCGCGCGGGAACGAGAGCCGTGATCGTCTCGACAGCGGAATCCGCGGAATCCCAGTCGATCGAGCGCACGGCCACTCGGTAGCGGTCGGTCGCGACGAGGCTCAGCGAATTCTCCGAGACCTCGAGCTGAACACCCGTGATCACGGGGGTGACATCGTCTCTCGATGCCGCGACGGCGACTTGCGAGACGGCACTCGCGAACGCGTCCGCCGGAAGGAGCCCGGTCTGCTCAGCGACCTGCGGGAGGGTCGGGTACTCCTCGACGGGCATGCTCAAAAGTGTGAAGTGGGCGGAGCCTCCCGTGACCGAGATCTTCGTGTCTTCGGTGGAGAACCGGATGGGCGCGTTGGGAAGGCGGCTCGCGATGTCGGCGAGGAGACGGCCCGACACGAGAATGCGCCCGGGCTCTTCGACATCCGCAGTGATCGACGTCTGCGCAGACACCTCGTAGTCGAACGAGGAGAGAGTGAGTCCGTCTTCGGTCGCTTCGATGAGAACACCGCTGAGGATGGGAAGAGTGGTTCGCTGGGGCAGCAACTTCACCGCAAAAGAGACGGCCTCGCTGAAGACGTCGCGATTGACCTGAAACTTCATGGGGCTCCCTGGCGCAGCGGTAGATGACTCGGGGCTCAATACTGCCACAGGGCCTCCGGGCCGGGGCGCGACGGGATTCTGTAGTTCTCCCCACCCCACAAGGTTCTTTCTCGACCCCAATCTTCTTTAAAAGAACAAAGTCATTAACCGATGTGTGAACTGTGAGTAACTCGCAGGAGGCCAGTGGGCGACGGGAAACTACACGCGTGCAAGTTGTGTAGACGGTGAGTGAAGTCCCGGGAGAATCGCCGTGCAGTTCGGCTGCACAGGAATGACATTCCACAGGAGGGCCGACCCGGAGGTACCGACGAAGGGTAGTTATCCACGGAATTCCACAAGTTATCCACACTGTGCACTACTGCTACCCTCTCAACCCCCCAAGGGAGGGGCGCCGAGGGCGGGCGGTCACAGGCTGCTGTAGCGATGGTTCTGCTTGATGCGACTCGTCAGTTCGGTGACCTGGTTGTAGATCGAGCGGCGCTCCTTCATGAGCTCGCTGATCTTCTTGTTGGCGTACATGACCGTGGTGTGATCCCGGTTGCCGAACAACTGACCGATCTTGGGCAGAGACAGGTTCGTCAGCTCGCGGCACAGATACATCGCGATCTGGCGAGCGGTCGCGACGGCTTGGGAGCGCGACGACCCGTAGAGGTCGTCGACGGTGAGCTTGAAGTAGTCCGCCGTGTGATTGATGATGTCGACCGGCGCGATGACGTTGTCGTCGTCGAGCGTGATGAGATCTTTGAGCACCGTCTGCACGAGGGCGAGATCGACGGGCATCCGGTTGAGGCTCGAGAACGCCGTGACCCTGATGAGGGTCCCTTCGAGTTCCCGGATGTTCGACGAGACCTTCGACGCCATGTACTCGAGGATGTCGTCGGGAACCTGCAGCCGATCGCTCTGCGCCTTCTTGCGCAGGATCGCGATGCGGGTCTCGAGGTCGGGCGCTTGGACATCGGTGATGAGGCCCCACTCGAATCGCGACCTCATGCGGTCTTCGAAACCGGTGAGGTGCTTGGGGGGCAGATCGCTCGTGATGACCACTTGCTTGTTGTGATCGTGGAGGGTGTTGAAGGTGTGGAAGAACGCTTCTTGCGTGGAGTCCTTGCCCTGCAGGAACTGGATGTCATCGATCAGGAGGATGTCGATGTCTCGATAGCGCGACTGGAACACCGAGGCCCTGTTGTTCGCGATCGAGTTGATGAAGTCGTTCGTGAACTCCTCACTGCTGACGTAGCGCACACGGATGCCGGGGTAGAGGCTCTCGGCGTAGTGGCCGATGGCGTGCAGGAGGTGGGTTTTGCCGAGGCCGGAGTCCCCGTAGATGAAGAGCGGGTTGTAGGCCTTGGCCGGCGCTTCAGCCACGGCGACCGCGGCGGCGTGGGCGAAGCGGTTCGACCCGCCGATGACGAAGTTGTCGAAGTTGTACTTGGGGTTGAGTCGCGAATCGGACCTCTTGCCCGAGTACTCGACGGGGCTCGGCGGGGTCTGCTGCTCGACCCACGGTGGTTCACTCGATTCCGCGGGTGATTCGAGCGAGTCGTGGGAGATCTCGGGGTTCACCACGATCGCGAAGTTCGCAACAGTGTTGTCGTCACCGAGGTCGGCGATCGCGTTGAGAAGAGGAAGACGGATGCGCTGCTCGAGCATCCCCCGCGTGAGGTCGTTCGGAACCTCGAGATAGAGGGTTCCCGCCATGACTCCCTTGGGCTCGACGAGACTCAGGAAGCCCTGCAGCTGCGGCGTGATCCGCTCGTCGGAGCGAAGGCTCGTGAGAACCGATTGCCAGATGCCCTGGATTTCCTCAGCACCGTCGGTCATGGTCGTCCTTACGCAATAGGGAGTTATACACAGAGTTATCCACTGGCTGTGCGATCAGACCACCTTAGTTTGCGAGGGTATGTCGTTCGCAAGAGCAGTTGTCCCCATGTGGATAATGCACGGTCAGGGGACGGGGAGTTTGACCCGAACGGGGAAAGACCGTATTTTTAATCAGTTGACTCCGAGCCGAACGGCCGAGCAACCATTCCAGGGTTCCCTCGGTCCGGCCTCCAGCCGGTACGCATTCGCATTGAACCTTGTTGCAATCGTGCCCGAGCACACCCCAGAAACACCGACGTCGTGGAGACCGAACAATGAGCAAGCGCACCTTCCAGCCGAACAACCGCCGTCGCGCCAAAGTGCACGGCTTCCGTCTTCGTATGCGCACCCGCGCCGGTCGTGCCATCCTCGGCGCGCGTCGCCGCAAGGGCCGCACCGAGCTCTCTGCCTAAGAACCTCGATCGACGTCGGTGATCGCTCGCCGTAATCGCGTCACGACCGCCGACGACTATCGCGCCGCGGTCCGACGAGGGGTACGTACGAGCGCTCCGTTGGCGACGGTTCACATTCGGAAAACCGAGCATCCCGATGCACGGTTCGGATTCATCGTCGCAAAAACCGTGGGCAATGCCGCACATCGCAATCTCGTGCGCCGTCGGTTGAAGTCGATCGCTCACGATCGACTGTCGACTGTTCCCGCGGGCACGGACATCGTCATCCGTGCTCTGCCAGGCTCGGCGCAGGCACCGTGGGTTAGCCTGAACGCTCAAATCACCCACGCTCTCAGTAAGGGTCTGACACGGGCATGAATGCGACAGCGACGTTCATCATGCTTATTCCGCGCAACGTCTGCGTGGTCATCCTCAAGGTCTACCGGGCTGTCATCTCGCCGCTCTACGGTGAGGTCTGCCGCTACTATCCCTCGTGTTCCGCGTACGCCCTGCAATCGATCCAACTCCACGGGGTCGTGCGCGGGGTGTGGATCGGGTCTCGTCGACTCGCTCGGTGCCACCCGTGGGCCGAGGGAGGAATAGACGACGTCCCTCCCTCTCATCGACACCACCACGCCGTGAGCGACTTCGGTTTCGTCACTCCCGAACGCACCACCACCATCGCCGCTCCCGGCGGAAAGGCCTGACCCATGCCGGATATCTTCGGAATTATCCTCTGGCCCATCAAGTGGGTCATCGAGGCCATCCTCGTCGCGTTCCACAGCCTGCTCACTGCGGCGGGACTGAATGGCGACGCGGGTCTCACCTGGGTTCTCTCCATCGTGGGTCTCGTGCTCGTCGTGCGAGCCGCCCTCATCCCCATCTTCGTGCGTCAGATCAAGAGCCAGCGGCGGATGATGGAAGTGGCCCCGCAGCTGAAGAAGATCCAGGACAAGTACAAGGGAAAGAAAGACCAGTTCTCGCGCGA
The DNA here is from genome assembly GCF_046600695.1 of Marisediminicola sp. LYQ85. NCBI lineage: Bacteria > Bacillati > Actinomycetota > Actinomycetes > Micrococcales > Microbacteriaceae > Marisediminicola > Marisediminicola sp. LYQ85. Next base: position 579,610 of record NZ_JBKIWO010000002.1, on the reverse strand, counting down.
GGCGATGCAGCGCGAAACGATGGCGCTCTATAAGCGCACGGGAACCAACCCGCTCGCGTCGTGTCTCCCTCTTCTTCTGCAGATGCCGATCTTCTTCGGTCTCTTCTCCGTGCTCCAGAACGCTCAGCGCGAGCTCGTGGGAGTGGGGCTGCTCAACGCCGAGCTGTCGCGCTCGTTCGGTGAGTCATCCCTCTTCGACATCGCTCCGCTGCGCCTCGCCATCAGCACGGCAGACGGCAATGTCGCGGTGATCGTGACGGCAGCGATCATGGTGGTCCTCATGACGGCGTCGCAGTTCATCACGCAGCTGCAGATAATGTCGAAGAACCAGTCGCCCGAGATGAAGAACTCGCCGATGTTCAAGCAGCAGCGGATTCTGCTCTACATCCTCCCCCTCGTCTTTCTCTTCTCGGGATTCACCTTCCCCCTCGGTGTCATGTTCTATTGGCTCGTGTCGAACATCTGGACGATGGTGCAGCAGTTCATCGTCATCCGGAACATGCCGACACCCGGCAGTGAAGCCGCGCTCGCGCGCGAGAACAGGATCGCGAAGAAGGCGCAGCGACGGGGAATCACCATCGTCGAGGACGACACGGCAGAGACGCCGGCCGTCGAACAGAAGACCACGCAGCGTCAGCAGCCGGTCGGCAAGGCTCGGGCGAAGAAGAAGCCCAAGGGGCGTCGTTGACCATGAGCACCACTCCCCCGAAACCCACAGAGAGCAGACCGATGAGCGAGAACATCCCGGCGGGCAGTCCGGCCGAGATCCCGACCATGGATGAGGCGCCGCGCTCGGTGTCCCAGCTCGAAGAAGAGGGCGATATCGCTGCGGACTACATCGAGGAGCTACTCGACATCACCGATCTCGATGGCGACATCGACATCGAGGCCCGCGACGGTCGTGCGTATCTGTCGGTGAACTCCGAGGACGAGAGCAACCTTCGCATCCTTGCTAAGCCCGACACTGTGACGGCGCTCCAGGAGCTAACCCGTCTGGCCGTGCAGGCGAAGACCGGTGCCTTCTCGCGGCTGATCCTCGATGTCGGAGGATCCCGGGCGGCGCGCGCCGCTGAACTCGGCGCACTCGTCGACCGCGCGATCGAGCGCATCGAGCAGGGTGCAGAAGCGGCATCCCTACCTCCGATGTCGTCGTACGAGCGCAAGCTCGTTCACGACCTCGTCGCCGAGCGTCCTTTCGTCTCGGAATCCGAGGGAGAAGGACGGGACCGCCACACGGTCATCCGACGCGCCTGACGCATGGATGTTTCACGTGAAACATCGTTGGACGACGCGGCCGTCGCTCCCCTCGAGATGGAGCCGGGCGTTGCCGTTGACGTTTTCGGCGACCACATCGACGTCGCGCGCCAGTTCGCGGCTGACCTCGGTGCGCGCGGTGAACTCCTGGGCCTGATCGGCCCGCTTGAGCCACCTCGATTGTGGACCCGCCACATCATCAACAGTGCACTGGTTGCCCCTCTCCTCCACGCGGGTGCACACGTCGGAGATGTCGGTAGCGGTGCCGGGCTTCCCGGTCTGGTCTTGGCTATCGCGCGACCGGACGTGCGTTTCTCCCTCATCGAGCCCATGGAGCGTCGTGTCGACTGGCTTCGAGCCGAGTCGGAGAAACTCGGTCTCGAAAACGTCGCCGTGGTCCACGCGAGAGCGGAAGAAGCCGTTTTCTCTCCGTGGCTCGACCAGGTCACGGCCCGTGCGGTCAGTGCGCTGTCGAAGCTGCTTCCGATAACGGTTCCGCTGCTCCGATCCGGTGGCGAGTTGGTTCTCATGAAGGGCGCGAGCGTCGACAGCGAGGTTGCGGCGGCGACCAAGGTGATCCGGAAGCTCCGTTTGACCGATGCCGAAGTGGTCGTGCTGGGCGAGGGTGTCGTCGACGAAGTGACCCGGGTCTTCCGCGCTAAAGTTGATTGATGGATGTCGAGGGTTCGGACCCGAAACCCTCCCCACGATCACTGGTTAGAACGGCGCAAAGCCATGTTTCACGTGAAACATCACCGTGTCTCGTTGTCGTGTTTCACGTGAAACATCTCCTACCGGATTGGACGGACACATGAGTCCTCTGTGGCCTAAGAAGAACCGGCTCCCAGCGACGCGCGAAGCCGAGGCGGCGCCCCGAGAGACTCCGGTAGAAGAACCGCAAGCCCCTGCGGAGCCTGCGCAGCAAGGAGCCCCAGAGGTCATCAATTCCGAACCCCGGGTCGCTGACGTTGACACTGAATCCACGATGGAGTCGCCCGTGGATCTCCGCGCTGAACCCACTGTCGAAACCACCGTCGAAGAAGCGGGGGCACCGGCACTCGAGGATGACCTGCTGGGAGACACGCCCCTCGCCCGCGAGATATCGGATCTGACGACCCGACGTGCGCGGTTGTCTGCGCAGTCCCTTCCACTTCCGGAGACGACCCGCATCTTCACGATCGCGAACCAGAAGGGTGGGGTGGGAAAGACGACGACGACGGTCAATCTCGCCGCTGCTCTCGCGCTCTCCGGCGCGCGCGTGCTCGTCATCGACCTCGACCCCCAAGGAAACGCGTCGACGGCGCTCGGCATCGACCATCGCTCGGAGACGCCGAGTGTCTACGACGTCGTGATCGACGGCGTTCCGATGGCGGATGTCGTGCAGCGGAGTTCGGAGTCGGACACGCTCTATTGCGTGCCGGCGACGATCGACCTCGCCGGCTCCGAGATCGAGCTCGTCTCGATGGAAGCGCGGGAACGCCGACTGCACTCGGCCCTCCACTCCTACCTCGGGTCGACCGAAGAGCCGTTCCACTACGTGTTCATCGATTGCCCGCCGTCGCTCGGACTCTTGACCATCAACGCCTTCGTTGCGGCCACCGAGGTGCTCATCCCCATCCAGTGCGAGTACTACGCGCTCGAGGGTCTCAGTCAGCTGCTCAACAACATCTCCCTCATCGGAAAGCACTTGAACCCGCAGCTCGTCATGTCGACGATTCTTCTCACGATGTTCGACGCGCGGACCAATCTGGCGAACCAAGTGGCTCAGGATGTTCGCGAGCACTTTCCGACACAAGTGCTCACGACGGCGATCCCTCGGTCGGTGCGCATTTCGGAGGCACCGAGCTACGGGCAGACTGTCATCACCTACGACACCAATTCGGCAGGATCACTGTCGTATCGAGAGGCGGCCGCCGAGATGGCCCACCGAGGAGCACCGAACTGATGGCAACGAAGAGAACCGGACTGGGCCGCGGAATCGGCTCCCTCATCCCTACCGAGTCGTCATCGACCGAGCGCCCCGTCGACGTCTTCTTCCCGACGACGAAGGAGTCGAGCGAGACCCTCGTGTCGATTCCGGGCGCGCAGCTCGCCGCACTCGACCCCGCAGACATCGTGCCCAACGCGTCACAGCCTCGCACCGTCTTCGCGGAGGAGGAGCTCGCCGAACTCGTCACGTCCATTCGCGAGGTGGGTGTCCTGCAGCCGATCGTCGTGCGTCCGCTCGCCGATGCGGCTCCCGGTGAGCCGCGCTACGAGCTCGTCATGGGCGAGCGGCGCCTGCGTGCGAGCAAGATCGCGGGACTCGAGACCATTCCCGCGGTCGTGAAGAACACGGCGGATGACGCGATGCTCCGCGACGCTCTGCTGGAGAACCTGCATCGGGCGAACCTCAACCCTCTCGAGGAGGCGTCGGCCTACCAGCAGTTGCTCGCCGATTTCGGAATCACGCAAGACGAGCTCGCGACCCGCATCGGACGCTCGCGGCCCCAGATCACCAACACGATCCGCCTCCTGCGTCTGCCCGAGACGGTTCAGTCCCGGGTTGCGGCGGGGGTCCTGAGCGCGGGGCACGCCCGCGCCATCCTCTCGGCGGGTGACGCTCCCTCGATGGAGCGCCTGGCCGACAAGATCGTCAATGAAGACCTCTCGGTTCGCGCGGCGGAGGCCGCGGCAGCAGCGGGAACCCCCGCGGTCAAGGCCAAACCGAGCGCGGGGAGGCGCCAGGGCCAGCTCGACGAGATCGCCGAGCGACTCGGAGACCGACTCGACACGCGCGTTCGTGTGAGCCTCGGTGCCCGTAAGGGACAAGTGGTGATCGACTTCGCGACGGTCAGCGATCTCAACCGCATCCTCGGTGAGCTCGGGGAGCCCGGCTTCGGCTGACGCACGCTGTTTCGGCTCGCGCGCCGATGGTCGAGCGTCGACGCTGGCTCGCGGTCGATCAGGCTGAGATGTGGTCCGATTCACGAATGGCCGCGTCGGCGAGAGCCTCGTAGACCCACCCGAGGTCGTGGCCGGCGGCCTCGAGAGCGAGCGGGACGAGAGAGGTCTCCGTGAGCCCGGGGAGCACGTTGGCCTCGAGGAACTGCGGGGCTCCCGCCGCGTCGATGATGAGGTCGATGCGCGAGAGGTGCCGAAGTCCGAGGGCGACGTGGGCGGCTACCGCTGCCTCGGCGACGACAGCCGCGGCGCTCTCGGAGATGCGCGCGGGGGCGAAGAAGCGGGTTTCTCCGGCGTTGTAGCGTGCCTCGAAACTGTAGACGCCCGAGATCGGCACGATCTCGACCGCGGGGAGCGCGACCGGGCCGTCTCCGCTGTCGATGATGCCGACCGCGATCTCCGTGCCGCTCACGTGGCGCTCGATGAGCGCGGTGTCACCGTAGGTGTACGCGTCGATCATCGCGCGCGGCATCTGCTCGGGATCGGTGACGATGCTCACGCCCTGCGCCGACCCACCCTGCGCGGGCTTCACTACGAGGGGGAAGGCCATCGTGTCGGAGATGAGACCGAGAACGCTGTCGGCGCCGAGTTCGCGGAACGTGTCGCGAGGGAGCGTCACCCAGTCGGGCGTCTGCAGGCCGGCGCGCGAGACGATGGTCTTGGCTGTCGGCTTGTGCCACGCGAGCCTCGCGGCCCCGGGCCGCGATCCGACATACGGAATGCGGGCGAGGTCGAGTAGCGCGCGCAGGGCCCCGTCTTCTCCGCTCGCGCCGTGGAGCGCGGGCCAGACGACATCGGGCCGCTCTGTGCGGAGGAAGTCGAGCAGAGACGCGTCGGGCTCCCTCAGCACGGCGGCGATCCCGTGTTCTTTGAGACTGTCCGCCACGCGGCGGCCGGAGCGCAGTGACACGTCCCGCTCGTGGGAGATCCCCCCCGCCAAGACGACGATCGACCGTGGTTCACCGTGAGGAGACATACCTGGGGGTCCTTTAATAGCTGATCAAACGCGAAATGGGTCGGCGCGGGGTGCTCAGGTCAGGTTGGGTGGCGGGCTCGCGAACTGGCCGGACACGGTGGCGGGATGGTCGACAGCGCTGCCTCGGCGAGGACTGAACGTCTCGAGCAGATCGAGTTCGCCGTTGATGACGGTCGCGAGTCGACGCACCCCGACCCGGATGGTCTCGGGGGTCGGATAGCAGAACGAGAGACGCATCGAGTCTCGACCGCCGCCGTCGGCGTAGAACGCCGTACCCGGCGTATATGCCACGAGCTCAGTGACCGCTCGGGGAAGCATCGCTTTGGAGTCGAGTTGAGACGGCAGACTCAGCCACACGTAGAACCCACCGTTGGGCGTCGTGCGGGCGAGCTCGGGGAGGTGCTCGTCGAGCGCCGAGAGCATGGCATCACGACGCTCCCGATAGACGCCGCGGAAGATGTCGATCTGGCCGCGCCAATCAGAGGTGCTCAGGTACTCCGACACGACGTACTGGGTGAACGAGCTCGGCGACAGCACCGCCGACTCGTTCGCGAGAATCAATTTCTCGCGAATGGCGTGCGGCGCGAGCACCCACCCGATGCGGAAGCCGGGGGCGAGCGTCTTCGAGAACGAGCCGAGATAGACGACGCCGTCTTCGTCGATGGACCGCATCGCGGGTGGTGGCGGAGCGTCGAAATAGAGGAGGCCGTAGGGGTTGTCCTCGAGCACGAGGATCTGCTCCGCACGGCAGATCTCGAGGATCTCGAGGCGTCGCTCGCGGCTGAGGGTGACTCCGGCCGGATTGTGGAAGTTCGGGATCGTGTAGAGGAACTTGATGGTCTTGCCCGCGAGCCGCACCTCCGCGATGCGCTCTCGGAGCGCCTCGGGGATGAGCCCGTGCTCGTCGAGGGCGACGTGTTGGATGTCGGCTTGGTACGACCGGAAGACCCCGATCGCGCCGACATAGCTCGGAGCTTCGGCGAGAACGACATCGCCCGGATCGACGAACAGCTTGGTCACGAGGTCGAGGCCCTGCTGCGAGCCGGTCGTGACGACGACGTCGTCGACGCTACCGTGGATCCCCTCGAGAGACATGACCTCGAGGATGTGTTCGCGCAGTGACGGTTCGCCCTGCCCAGAGCCGTACTGCAGCGCTTTCGGCCCGGACTCCTCCATCACGCGGTCGAACGACGCTCTGATGAGCTCGCTCGGGAGCGCCGAGACGTAGGGCATCCCCCCGGCGAGTGACACGACCTCGGGCCGTGACGCCACGGCGAAGAGCGCTCGGACCTCGGACGCGCTCAGACCGGCCGCGCGGTCGGCGTAGTGGTCGTACCAGGGGTCGAGGTTCGTTCCCGAACCACCGACGGAGCTGCCGTGGTGTGTCATTGAGAGTCCCGAGTGAGGTGATGAAGCGGTGTCGAGCTTTCCGTTCACCCTAGGCGATCGTTCCGCGGGTCAAACGACGACGGCCCGTCTCGCGAGGAGACGGGCCGAACGAGTCGAGGTCGATCTACGCCAGGAAGTCGGCGAGATCTGCCTCGAGAGCGCCCTTGGGCTTGGCACCGATGACGGTCTTGACGACCTCTCCACCGCGGTAGACCTTCATCGCGGGGATCGAGGTGATCTGGTACTTCGCGGCGATCTGCGGGTTGTCGTCGACGTTGAGCTTCACGACGGTGATCTTGTCGGCGTGCTCGGCCGCGATCTGGTCGAGGATGGGGCTCACGGCGCGACACGGACCGCACCATTCGGCCCAGAAGTCGACGAGGATCGTCTTGTCTGACGCGAGGACCTCGGCGTCGAAGGTGGCGTCGGTTACATCGAGTGCGGTGGACATGTGTCTGCTTTCTGTGGACTGCGGGACTGCGGGATGGGTGTCGGTCTCAGACCGTGGCGCCGTCGAGCACGCTCGCGGGGAGAGCCGCGAGGTAGTGCTCGACGTCGAGAGCGGCGACGGTTCCGGATGCTGCCGCCGTGACCGCCTGGCGGTAGGTGATGTCGAGCACGTCACCCGCGGCGAAGACGCCGGGGATGTTGGTGCGGGAGCTGCGACCGTCGACGGCGATGGTGCCGTCGACGGTGAGGTCGAGCTGCCCGTGGACGAGGTGCACGCGGGGGTCGTTGCCGATCGCGATGAACAGGCCGGTCGCGTCGATCGTCGTCTCGGTGCCGTCGACGGTGTCGCGCAGGCCCAGTCCGGATACGAGCTCGTCGCCGTAGATGCGCTCGACCTGCTTGTTGAACAGGAACTCGATCTTCGGGTTCGCGTGAGCGCGGTCCTGCATGATCTTCGACGCGCGGAGCGACTCCGAACGGTGGATGATGTAGACCTTCTCGGCGAATTTGGTGAGGAACGTCGCCTCTTCCATTGCCGAGTCTCCGCCGCCGACGACCGCGATGGTCTTGTTGCGGAAGAAGAAGCCGTCGCACGTCGCGCACCACGAGACACCGTGGCCGCTCAAACGCTCCTCGTCGGCGATCCCGAGCTTGCGGTAGGCCGATCCGGTCGCGTAGACGACCGTGAGGGCCTCGTGAACGTCACCGTTTCCGAGGGTCACGCTCTTCACGTCGCCGGAGAGGTCGACCGAGACGACGTCGTCGAGAACGACCTCGGCCCCGAATTTCTCTGCCTGGGCCTGCATGTTCATCATGAGCTCGGGGCCCATGATGCCCTCCGGGAAGCCGGGGAAGTTCTCGACCTCAGTGGTCTTCATGAGCTCGCCGCCGGCCTCGACCGAGCTCGCGATCACGAGAGGGGAGAGGTTGGCGCGAGCCGCGTAGATCGCCGCGGTGTAGCCCGCGGGACCCGAACCGATGATGATGACCTGTCGCAAGGGAGTGTCTCCAGTTTCTGATTGCGGTGAGGTGTCGTTACCGCGTCGAGCGTTACAACACAGTGTATGGACTGGCTATTCCATGCCGCTGAGTCGGCGTCACACCGCCGCCCGAGGGCGGACTCAGCGGGAGCGACGGATGCGTGCGGTCACCTTCGAGAGCGCGCCTGCGGCATCCGGGTTCCGCATCAGAAGTAGCACAGCCGCGTAAACAGCGAGCATCACGATGCCCGCGAGAGCGATGACCGCGACGGCCGCGACGAGGCTGCTCTGACCGAAGCCGGCGGGGGTGTACCCGCCGGTCGCCGCGAGGACGCCGGCTCCCGCGGCCCCCGCGACGAGTGCTCCGACGAGGTACTGAGCGTGGCGACGCACGAGAAAGCGCCCGCCGATGGGGCCGAGATGACGACGCAGGAGGAGGAAGGTGAGCACGAACTGCACGAGGCTCGCGAGCACCGTGACGAGGGCGATGCCGAAGACGATGAACTCCACCGGGAGTCGCGTGCACGCGAACGCCCCCGCGACGAAGACCCCCGCCTTCGCGGTCTCGATGAAGAACGGGGTTCGCGTGTCTTCGAGCGAATAGAACACGCGCTGCAGAACGAAGACGGCGCTGAAGGGGACGAGACCGATGGCGAACGCCATGATGACGATCGCCATGGCCGCGACGTTGTCGAACCCGCCGCTCTCAAAGGCCCTCGCGAACGGGAACGCGACGACGAGGAGCGCGATCGACGCGAAGGTGATGAAGAGTCCGATCGCCGTGAGGGAGGAGCGCACGTCGGCGCGGACTCCCGCAAAGTCCCCGGTCGTGGCGTGACCGCTCATCCTCGTGAAGTAGGCGGTCGCGATCGACACCGCGATGACGGAGTGCGGGAGCATGAAGATGAGCCAGGAGTTGGCGAGAGCGGTGCTCGAGGCCCCCTCGCCCGTGGCGAGAGTCGCGACCTGGCTCTGGACGACCCCCGCGAGCTGGGTCACGAGGATCATGCCGAACACCCAGCCGGCGGCTTTGCCCGTGCGGGCGAGACCCACACCGCGCCACTGGAAATCGGGGCGGTAGGAGAGGCCGGCCCGGCGCCAGAAGAACACGAGAACGAACGCTTGAGCCGCGACCCCGAGCGTCGCGGTGCCCGCGAGCACGGCGATGCGCGAGGCATCCCAGACCCCCACGTCGGAGTTGTCGGACGCGCCCCCGAAGAGCACCTGGAAGAGCACGAGCGAACCGATGACGACCACATTGTTGACGACGGGGGCCCACGTGAACGGCCCGAACACCTTGCGGGCGTTGAGAACCTCCCCGAGGAGGCTGTAGAGCGCGTAGAAGAGCACTTGCGGCAGACACCAGTAGGCGAACGCCGTCGCGAGGGCGATGCCCTCGTCGCTGAACCCCCGCCCGCCGCCCGAATCGCTCGCGGCATAGACCGCGACGAGCACGGGCGCGAGAAGCGTGACACCGATCGTGATGACGATGAACGAGACCGAACCGAGGGTCACGATCTTGTTGATGTAGCGCTGACCACCGTCGTCGTGCAACCCGGCGCGAACGATCTGGGGCACGAGGATGGCGCCGAGGAGGCCGCCCGCGATGAGCGCGTAGATGTTGTTGGGAAGCTGGTTGCCGACGGCGAAGGCGTCGGCGGGAACACTCGCGACCTGCCCGATCGTCGCGGCGAGCACGATGACCTTGACGAAGCCGAGGATGCGCGAGACGAGGGTTCCGGAGGCGAGGATCGCGCTCGCGCGACCGAGACCGGAGCGCGCGGGTTCTGGAGCGTCTCCCGGGAGAGCGTCGGTCATCGATCCGCCTTCTCGGGGTCTGTCGGTGTCGGGTCGGCGGGTGTCGGGTCGGCGGGTGTCGCGTCGGCGTCTCCGTCGTCGTCGCTGTCGTCGGCGATGTCATCGCCGCTGCCCTCGCGTCTGCGGATGCGCCGGATGGTGCGGATGATCCCGAGGACGAAGACGAGCACGACGAGAATGAACAGAACCGTCGTGACCGTGGTGTCCCACCCCGCTCGAACGTCGACCTCGACGGAGGTCGGCGAGCCGATCGCAACCCCGTCGCCGCTCGCGAGAGAGATGTTGACGAGAACCTGGCCGTTCGCGACCGAGCGCACCGGAACGAGTGCTCGCGTCTGGGATCCGGGCGGCACCGTGATCTCGACGAGGGGATCCTGCACGTCGAGGATTCCGGTCTGCGGGCGAACCGTGACGTAGACCGTCGCGGGCACGTCGAGCTCGTTGACGATCGGGATCGGAAGAGCGGCGTTGTCGGCCGCGAGCACGAAGTCAGTCGTCGACGCGAGTTGCACCGACGCGACCGTTTGAGCGCTGTCGGCGACGAAAGAGTCGACGGCCGTCGGCCACGCGGACGAGGCGAGGTCGGTCGCCCACTCCTGCGACGAGAGAGCGAGGTGCTCGAGCCGCGAATCGGCGGTGACGGCGAGAGGGTCGTCGAGCACGGTCGCGAACTGCACGACGCTCGCCTCGGCCTCCGCGAGGTCGGCGAGCCTGTCGAGCCTTTCGGAGTCGACGGGGGACTCCACGAGGGTCGCGGGCACGGGATCCTGTGACCGCACCTCGGAGAGCGTCGACGTGTCGAGCCACGAGAGAGCGGCGATGGCCCGCGCGGTCTGCTCGACGCGATAGACCCCGAGACCCGAGTTGCGGTCGAATGTCGCGAACACGTCGGCGGAGGCATCCGGGTCGGCGGAGACGACGAGAGCGAGCGCCCCGGTGAGGCGAGCCATAGCGGCACGCCACTCGTCGGTCGTCGTCGCATCGACGGCATCACGCAGCAGGTCGGAGACGAGGTCGTCGGAGACGACGGCGTCGTGCTCCCCGATCGCGACGGTGCTCGGGATCGTGCTCGCGACGGAAGCATCCGGGGCGACGGAAGCCGAATCGAGGATCGTCGTCGGGAGGCCGGACTCGGTGAAGGTCGCGAGGTCGGCGGTGACGACCGAGGACTCCCGCGGCCAGGCCACCCCCTCCACGCTGTAGTCCCACGCGAGGATGCTCGATGTCGAGGGCACGCTCGAGCCGTCGGGCGAGACCGAGGGGGTGGGCGAGGGGTCGGGGACCGAGCTCGTCGACGGCCCCGGGCTCGACCCGGGGGTCGATCCCGGGGCCGTGTCGGTGTCGTCGTCGGGCGTCGAGCCCTCGGTGTCTTCCGGTGCCTCCGAGGCGGGGGCGTCGTCGAAGCGTGCGGGGTCGAGGTCGAATCCGACCGGGCCGAGCACGCCTGAACCCGCCTGGCTCGTCGCCGAGATGTCGGAGTCGCCGTAGGCGAGGGGGAACGTCTCGTTCTCGATCTCACGGAGGCGCTCGAGCCACGCCGTCGCCGACTCCGGCGCGTCGACGCCGAGAGCACGGATGGAGGCGATGATGCGCGGATCGATGCCGACGGCGATGTCCCGATCGCCGACCTCGTCGAGCTGGTTCGACAGCAGCCCGTCGGGCTCGGTGTAACTCGCGAGAGTCTCGGCGTCGAGGAGGCCGGCGGCGGTGACCGGAACCGTGAGGGGCATCGCGAGAGCGAGGCTCGACCCCGACTGCACCGAACCCGGATCGATCGTCACGACCGAGGCGCCCGCGCCGAGCGGTTCACCCCCCGAGGTGATCTCGGCCGAGACGACGTGGGCGCCGAAGGCGTCGGACGTGATCGACGTGAGTTCGTCGTTCTCGAGCACGATCGGGTCGAGTTCGATCGACCTGCCGGCGTCGAGCGATGGAACCGCGGTGCGGGCGATCTGCACGCGCGAAGGCGACGGAACCGCCGAGGGCGACTCGAGCTTGTCGAGGAACACGTCGCGATCGGTGGCGACATCGCGATCGAGAACGACGACGGCGGTCGCCCGCGGCTGCGTCTCGCCCGTATTGTTCTCGACCCTCACGACGAGCGAGAGGTCGGAGCCGTCGGAGACCGTGCCCGTCGACGACGGCACGATCTCGACAGACAGCTCGGTGGGGAGTTCGGCGACCGGGGTCTCATCGACCGGGCTTTCGTCGTCGGCTGCCTCATCGGTTTCGTCGCCGGGTGCCTCCTCGGCCGACTCGGTGACCGCCGCTGAGGCGGTGACCTCCGCCCCCGCGATCCGGTCGGTGCCGAGGGTCGCGGGCGCGAGCAGCGAACCGGCGATGAGGGCCGCGGAGAGGAGGGATGAGATGAGAGTCATGGGAACGGCCGCACACCCGATGGCAGGGTCGGCAAGAGCGATTCTAGGGTGCGGGCACCCGAGGGGCGCCGTCTGCGCCGGGCAGGTCGTGGCCTGGTCGCGGCCCGATCGCGGCCCTGCCGCACCGACGGCCTGTGACAAACTTTGCAGCATGGACAGCGTCGCTACCGCCGTGCAGCGCCTCGACGCTCTCGCTTCGTCAGCCCCCGTGGCCCGGCTCGCGCGCGCCTTCGAGGCGGCCGGACACGAGCTCGCTCTCGTCGGCGGCCCCGTGCGGGACTCCCTCATCGGTCGCGAAGTCAACGACCTCGATTTCGCCACCGACGCTCGCCCCGACCGCATCCTCGAGATCGTCAAGCCGCTCTCCGACGCCCACTGGGACATCGGTCGCGAGTTCGGAACCATCGGGGCCCGCATCGACGGCCACACCATGGAGATCACGACCTACCGGACGGATGCCTACGACGGAGCGAGCCGCAAACCCGTCGTCGAGTTCGGGGACTCCCTCGAAGGCGACCTCGTGCGTCGTGACTTCACCGTCAACGCGATGGCACTGCGGTTGCCGAGCCGCGTGCTCGTCGATCCCTCCGGCGGGGTCGAAGACATCCTCGCGAAGCGACTGACGACCCCGGGGCCCCCCGAGCGTTCGTTCGGCGACGACCCGCTGCGGATGCTGCGCGCCGCGCGGTTCACGTCGCAACTCGACTTCGCGATCGACCCCGCGACCCTCGGCGCGATGACGGCGCTCGCCGAGCAGCTGTCGATCATCTCGGTCGAACGCATCAGCGACGAGCTCGCCAAACTCCTCCTCACCCCCCGGCCGCGCGTCGGGCTCGAAGTGCTCGTGCAGACGGGCCTCGCGGCTCTCGCGCTCCCCGAACTTCCGGCGCTGAGGCTCGAGATCGACGAGCACCACCACCACAAAGACGTCTACGAGCACAGCCTCACAGTGCTCGACCAGGCGATCGAACTCGAGCGGTCGCGGGGTCTCGAGGGGGCCCCGGACCTCGTCGTGCGCATGGCGGCGCTGCTGCACGACATCGGCAAACCGTCGACCAAGCGCACCGAGCCCGGCGGCGTCGTGACGTTCCACCACCACGACGTGGTCGGGGCCAAGCTCGCTGCGAAGAGACTCAAGGCCCTCCGCTTCGACAAGCAGTTCATCTCGGATGTCTGCAGGCTCATCGAATTGCACTTGAGGTTCTTCGGCTACACCGAGGGGGCGTGGACCGATTCCGCGGTTCGGCGCTACGTGCGCGACGCCGGACCACTCCTCGAGCGCCTGCACGTTCTCGTGCGCGCCGATGTAACGACCCGCAACCGTCGCAAGTCCGACAGGCTCGGGTTCGCCTACGACGACCTCGAGCAGCGCATCGCGGTGCTCTCGGAGCAGGAGGAGCTCGCGGCGATCCGCCCCGACCTCGACGGCGAGCAGATCATGAGCATCCTCGACCTGCGCCCGGGGCGCGAGGTCGGTCAGGCCAGGGCGTTCCTGCTCGAGCTGAGGCTCGACGAGGGCGAGCTCGGTGCCGAAGAAGCGGAGAAGCGACTGCGTGCGTGGTGGGCCGCGCGGGAGTAGGCCCCGCCGAACGGCCCAGGGATCGGGCCGGTCGAACCCCTAGCTCAGCTCGGCGATGAACGCCTCGAGAAGGTCGCGCGCGACAGGGTCGGGCATCTGCTGCGGGGGCGACTTCATGAAGTAGGCCGACGCTGCCTCGACCGGTCCACCCTGTCCCGCGTCGAGCGCCATCTTCGCAGCGCGGATGGCATCGATCACGACACCCGCGGAGTTGGGGGAATCCCACACTTCGAGCTTGTACTCGAGCGACGTCGGAGCGCCGCCGAAACCGTGACCCTCGAGGCGCACGAAGGCGAGCTTGCGGTCGTCGAGCCACGGGATGTGGTCGCTCGGGCCGATGTGCACGTCGCGCGCGTTGATCTCGTTGTCGATGTTGCTCGTCACAGCCTGGGTCTTCGAGATCTTCTTCGACTGCAGGCGACGGCGCTCGAGCATGTTCTTGAAGTCCATGTTGCCGCCGACGTTGAGCTGGTAGGTGCGGTCGAGCACGAGCCCGCGCTCCTCGAATAGTCGCGCGAGAACCCGGTGCGTGATGGTCGCGCCGAGCTGGCTCTTGATGTCGTCACCCACGATCGGCACCCCTGCCGCGGTGAATTTAGCCGCCCACTCGGGGTCGCTCGCGATGAATACGGGCAGAGCGTTGACGAATGCGACCCCGGCGTCGATCGCCGCTTGCGCGTAGAACCGCGCGGCGTCTTCCGAGCCGACGGGCAGATAGCACACGAGCACTTCGGCGCCGCTCGACCGCAGGGCCTCGACGACGTCGACGGCTGCGACATCCGACTCCTCGACCGTCTCGCGGTAGTACTCGCCGAGACCGTCGAGCGTGGGTCCGCGCTGGACGGTGACCCCGGTCGGGGCGACATCTGCGAACTTGAGGGTGTTGTTCTCGCTCGCCCAGATGGCGTCGGCGAGGTCGACACCCACCTTTGCGTCATCCACGTCGAAAGCGGACACGAACTCGATGTCGCTCACGCGGTAGGGACCGAACTGCGAGTGCATGAGCCCCGGGATGACGTCATCGGCCGCGGCGTCCCGATAGAACGTCACGCCTTGCACGAGAGCGTTGGCACAGTTTCCGACACCGACGAGGGCGACACGAAGCGACATGGGGTAGGACTCCTTGATAGTTGCAGTACTCACTGACTACACTAGGCAGGTTGCCCGGGCTCCCGTTACACGGTGGCCCGCAACACATGCAGAACCCTCCTGTCACAGACCGTCTGTGACCGTTTCAGTCCGAAGGAGGTGGGTTAGTCATGCATCAGTACGAACTCATGGTCATTCTGGATCCCGAGATCGACGAGCGCACCGTTGCTCCCAGTCTCGACAAGTTCCTCAACGTCATCCGCAACGATGGCGGCACGATCGACAAGGTCGACGTGTGGGGCCGCCGCCGTCTCGCATATGAGATCAACAAGAAGACCGAGGGCATCTACGCCGTCGTCGCCTTGACCGCGAACTCCGCCGCAACCGTGGAGCTCGACCGCCAGCTGGGTCTCAGTGAAGCCGTCATGCGCACCAAGGTGCTGCGTGCCGAAGAGGCCATCGCTCAGGTCGAAGAGGCCGCGAAGCTCTCCGCAGAGAAGGCCGCCCGCAAGGCAGCCGCTCCGTCGAAGCCCGCCGCATCCGACGCCGCTCCCGCAGCTCAGGCCGCCGAGTAGTCGATGGCCGGCGAAACCGTAATCACCGTGGTGGGCAACCTCACGAGCGACCCCGAGCTGCGCTACACGCAGAACGGGCTCGCGGTTGCGAACTTCACGATCGCCTCGACGCCGCGCACCTTCGACCGCGCGGCGAACGACTGGAAAGACGGCGAGGCCCTGTTCTTGCGCGCGAGCGTGTGGCGTGAATTCGCCGAGCACGTCGCCGGCTCTCTCACGAAGGGTGCTCGCGTCGTCGCTACCGGTCGACTCAAGCAGCGTTCGTACGAGACCAAAGAGGGCGAGAAGCGCACGAGCATCGAGCTCGAGGTCGACGAGATCGGTCCGTCGCTGCGCTACGCGACCGCTCAGGTGACACGCGCGTCGAGCTCACGTGACGGCGGGGGCGGTGGTGGCGGTGGAAACCGCGGCCAGGTCGCCGACGAGCCGTGGGCACCGTCCGCACCGGCCGCTCAGGGTGGTGCTTCGGGCGGGAAAGACGTCTGGAACACTCCCG
Organism: Marisediminicola sp. LYQ85; assembly: GCF_046600695.1. Lineage (NCBI taxonomy): Bacteria > Bacillati > Actinomycetota > Actinomycetes > Micrococcales > Microbacteriaceae > Marisediminicola > Marisediminicola sp. LYQ85. The sequence continues at coordinate 563,683 of NZ_JBKIWO010000002.1, read as the reverse complement.
GCAGCTTCAACGACGAGACCCCGTTCTGATTCTCAGAACCCCTCGTTCGACAACTTCTACTGAAAGCAGATAAATCATGGCTGGAAAGAGCAGCGGCGATCGCCGTAAGCCCCTCCGGACCGCCAAGGGCGGCAAGAACGCCGCCCCGGCGAAGTCCATCCGCGTGGGTGTCATCGACTACAAAGACGTCGCGACCCTTCGCAAGTTCATCTCGGAGCGTGGAAAGATCCGCGCCCGTCGCATCACCGGTGTCTCCGTGCAGGAGCAGCGCCTCATCGCCCGCGCCGTCAAGAACGCGCGCGAGATGGCTCTGCTTCCCTACGCCGGCTCGGGCCGTTAAGGAGCATCGACATGTCAAAACTCATTCTCACGCACGAGGTCACCGGCCTCGGCGCGCCCGGTGACGTCGTCGACGTCAAGAACGGCTACGCGCGCAACTTCCTCATCCCCCAGGGCTTCGCGGTGACGTGGAGCCGTGGTGGCGAGAAGCAGATCGACCAGATCAAGGCTGCCCGCGCTGCGCGCGAGCACGCCACGATCGAAGAGGCGAAAGACCTCAAGGCCAAGCTCGAGGCCACGAGCGTCAAGCTCACGGTCAAGGCCGGCCAGGGCGGTCGACTGTTCGGTTCGGTCAAGGCGTCGGACATCGCTGACGCTGTCGCCGCTCAGGGCATCGGCTCGGTCGACAAGCGCAAGATCGAGATCACCACCGCCATCAAGGCGACGGGTGAGCACGAGGCGACCGTGCGTCTGCGCGACGACCTCATCGCGACGATCACCCTCCAGGTGGTTGCCGCGAAGTAGCACGACCTCATCGCGACGGCGGTGTCGGGCCTCAGGCCCGGCGCCGCCGTTTCGTCGTCTTGTCAAGGTTTTTATGCACAGCACGGCGTGTCGAGCGAAAGTCTCAACCTCGTGTTTACCCCTGTTTCTACACACAGGCATGTGACAATGAAACCCCTGGTGAGAGGGGAGTGAAGGGCTGAAGTGGAGGAGTTCTACACAGATCTCTCCACAGCTTGCCCACACAGCAGCCGCGATTTCTCCCGTTAATTCCACAGTTTTATCCACAGGGGCGCTTGGGGTCGTCGCTCACCTCTTCCTAGGGTGTGATCCGGCCCCCGGGGTGTCGTTCGACGCCGTACCGGCGTCGGCCCCGCGGACCCTCCCGACCGGCATGTCGGATGACGGTAGCGTGCGATAGAACTCAGCGAGAAGGAGGTGTGCGATGTCGATCACTCATCTGGGAATCGCTCAGTCAGGCCAGTCATCCGATTCTCGGAGCGACCAGCAGCGCCAGTCGGAGCGCACCCCACCCCACGACCTGCTCGCCGAGCAGAGCGCCATCGGCGGAATGCTCCTGAGCAAAGACGCCGTGGCCGATGTCGTCGAGTCGGTGCGCGCCATGGACTTCTACATGCCGCGTCACGAGATCATCTTCGACGCGATCCTCTCGCTCTACTCCCACGGCGAGCCCACCGACGTCATCGCGGTGACCGACGAACTCATGAAGAGCGGCGAGCTCACGCGAGCGGGTGGCGCCGACTACCTCCACACGCTCACGGGGCTCGTGCCCACCGCCGCCAACGCGGGCTACTACGCCACGATCGTCGCCGAGAAGGCTGTTCTGCGCCGGCTCGTCGAAGCGGGAACGCGCATCGTGCAGATGGGGTATGCGAGCGAGGGCGAGGTCGTCGATCTCGTCAACAACGCTCAAGCCGAGATCTACGCCGTCACGGGCGGCGTCGAAGCAGAAGACTTCATCCCTCTGACCGTCGCCGTCGAGACCGCGATCGACGAGATCGAAGCGGCCAAGGGTCGCGATGGCTCGATGACGGGAGTGCCCACGGGCTTCGCCGAGCTCGACGAGCTCACGAACGGTCTGCACGGCGGGCAGCTCATCATCATCGCCGCGCGTCCCGCGCTCGGTAAGTCGACTCTCGCGCTCGACTTCGCCCGCGCGGCCTCGATCAAGCACGACATGCCGTCGATCTTCTTCTCGCTCGAGATGGGGCGCAGCGAGATCGCCATGCGACTGCTCTCGGCCGAGGCATCCGTTCCGCTGCAGAACATGCGCAAGGGAACCGTCGACTCCCGCGACTGGACGACGATCGCGGCGACGCGCGGACGCATCAACGACGCGCCCCTCTACATCGACGACAGCCCCAACATGACTCTCGTCGAGATCCGTGCCAAGTGCCGGAGACTCAAGCAGAAGGTCGGCTTGAAGATGGTCATCATCGACTACCTGCAGCTCATGACGTCGGGCAAGAAGGTCGAGTCGCGGCAGCAAGAGGTGAGCGAGTTCTCTCGCGCGCTCAAGCTCATGGCGAAGGAGCTCCAGGTTCCTGTCATCGCGCTCTCGCAGCTCAACCGTGGACCCGAGCAGCGCTCCGACAAGATGCCCGCGCTCTCCGACCTCCGCGAGTCGGGTTCGCTCGAGCAAGACGCCGACATGGTCGTGCTGCTGCACCGCGAGAGCGCCTACGAGAAAGAGAACCCGCGCGCGGGCGAAGCCGACCTCATCGTCGCGAAGCACCGCAACGGCCCCACGCGCACCGTCACGGTCGCGTTCCAGGGGCACTTCTCGCGCTTCACCGACATGGCGCCCGGCGGCTGATCGGATCAGAGCGCGACCTCCAGGTCGGACGGCGGATCTTCGGGGCACAGATGACCGTGTCCGTGGTCAAGGGGATCGCCGCTCCGGCATCGGCGGATTCGACGCCGGGCGAGCGCGCGTAAACTCGAGTGGCACATCCGGCCGACACACTCGAGGAGGGCCCGACCCATGAACACTCGTTCAGTCGACCGGACCGACGATCCGGCTCAGCGCGCGGCCTACTGGCCGATTCCCCTCGTCCGCGCTGTTCCCGCGGCGATCACGGCCGTCGTCATCACCTTCTCGCTCGACCACTCCGCAGAGCTCGGTCTGCTCGCCTTCGGCCTGTTCGCGGGCATCAGCGGCGCTCTCGTCGCGATCACCGCGGCCGCTCGCTTGCGAGGCACTCCCTCGCGGAGCTACCTCATCGCCCAGGGCGCCGTGAGTGTGCTCGCGGGAGTGCTCGCCTTCGTCGCACGCGAAACGAACGTCGGCGCGATCTTCGTTCTCGTCATCACGTGGGCCGTGCTCACCGGGGGCCTCGAGCTCTACAGCGGTGTGCGCGCACGCCGACGCCACGTCGCCGCGGTCGACTGGATGACCACGGGAGGTCTCACTCTCGCGTTCGGCGTCGCGTTCGCGTTCATCCCGCCCGACTTCACCCTCGCCTTCAGCGGCGAGGAGGAGGGGGTGTCGGGAGTGCTCGACGCCGCCGTCGTCGCGGTCGGCTTGCTCGGAGCCTATGCTGCGATCATTGCGGTGTACCTCGTGATCGCCGGACTCTCGGCCAAGTGGGGAACCGACACGGCGCCGGGCGCCACGAACGGCGCCGAGCAGGGCGCGAACGCTGTGAAGGGCGAAACACTGTGACCACCCCGAGCCGCCGCGAGCGCTTCCGCCCCCTCGAACTGCTCGCATTCTCCGGTGGCGCCGCCATCGTCGTGGGCCTCGTCGTGCTCATGTCGACGCGGCAGTTCGACATCACCTTCATCGGCGCCGGAATCGTCTTCATCGTGACGCTCGTGGTCATCGCGATGCTCGCCCTCGTGGCGACCCCCGACGATGCCGAACAGACCGACATCGACGGTCAGACGGCGACGAGCAAGAGCGAGAACGCCGCTCGCGACGCCGCCTCGCGCGAGCTGCCTCCCCGCGGGCCCGACGAGGGCCCGACCTTCCACTAGGCGCCCGTCGAGGCCGTCAGCGGTCGAGTCGGCTCACGAGCTGGCTCGCGAGACCCGAGTAGTCGGGCGGGGTGAGCGCGCGCAAGCGGGCTTTGGCGTCGGGGCCGATGTCGAGACCGTCGACGAACTCGACGAGCTCGGCCTGACCGACGCGTCGGCCGCGCGTGAGGTCTTTGAGAAGGGCGTAGGGGTCGGAGATCGAACTGCGACCCGCCGTGATCTCGGCGCGGATGACCGTCTGGATGGCTTCGCCGAGGATCTCCCAGTTGCCGTCGAGGTCGGCGGCGAGACGAACGCGGTTGACGTCGATCTCGCCGAGCCCGCGGCGGATGTTGTCGAGCGCGAGCACCGAGTGACCGAGCGCCACGCCGATGTTGCGTTGCGTCGTCGAGTCGGTCAGGTCGCGCTGCAGCCTGGAGGTCACGAGGCTCGCGGCGAGGGAGTCGAGAAGCGCGCTCGCGATCTCGAGATTCGCCTCGGCGTTCTCGAAACGGATCGGATTGATCTTGTGCGGCATCGTCGACGACCCGGTCGCACCCGCCTGGGGGATCTGCGTGAAGTATCCGAGAGAGATGTAGCTCCAGACATCCGTCGCGAGGTTGTGCAGAATGCGACCGGCGTGACTCACGCGCGAGTACAGCTCGGCCTGCCAGTCGTGCGACTCGATCTGCGTCGTAAGCGGGTTGAACTCGAGCCCGAGGCGCTCGACGAACGAGCGGGCGATCTCGGGCCAGTCCTCGTCGGGCGCGGCAGCGAGGTGGGCGGCGAACGTGCCCGTGGCCCCGCTGAACTTGCCCAGGTAGCTCGTGGCCTCCACCTGGGCGACCACGCGGCGAACGCGGTGCACGAAGACGGCGAACTCCTTGCCGACCGTCGTGGGGGTCGCGGGCTGACCGTGCGTGTGGGCGAGCATCGCGTCATCGCGGTGGGCGTGCGCGCGGTCGTCGAGAACGGCGACGACCGCCTCGACCGCAGGCAACCAGACATCCGTGATCGCCGAGCGGATCGTGAGGGCGTATGCGAGGTTGTTGACGTCTTCGCTCGTGCACGCGAAGTGGGTGAGTTCGGCGATCGATGAGAGCCCGAGGGCGTCGAGTCGCGCACGAACGTAGTACTCGACGGCTTTGACGTCGTGGCGCGTCGTCGCCTCGAGGGCCGCGAGCTCGTCGATGTCGGCCTGACCGAAGTCGGTCACGAGGGCGCGCAGCGACTCCTTGGCCGAGGCCTCGAGAGGCGTCGACCCGAACAGTGACCGGTCGGTGAGCTCGATGAGCCACTCGACCTCCACGAGAACGCGCGCGCGGTTGAGCGCCGCCTCGGAGAGGTGCTCCCCGATCGTCGAGACCGCGGAGCGGTAGCGTCCGTCGAGGGGGCTGATGGGCTGGTCGGGCAGAGTCATGGGGCTCCCAGTCGTATTCCCGGCTTGAGTTGCCGGAAGAGGGCGTCGCTCGCCCTCTCGATCATGTCGAGCACGGCGTCGAACATCGCCGCGTCGGAGTAGTAGGGGTCGGGCACGTCGATCTGCGCGGACTGCTCGTGATCGAAACTCAGCAGGAGGGCGACCTTGCCGCGGTCGGCGTCGCCGGGCGCCCACGCCTTGATCGTGCGCTCCTGGCTGCGGTCGAAGACGACCACGAGGTCGAGCCTGTCGAACCACGCGGGGTCGAACTGCCGCGCGCGATGGGCGGATCCGTCGTGCCCGCGGGAGGCGAGCGCATCGGCGGTGCGGTGGTCCGATCGCTCGCCGACGTGCCAGTCACCCGTGCCTGCGGATTCGACCGAGATCGCGCCCTCGTAGCCCGCCCGCTTGACGATGTCGCGGAATACGACCTCGGCCATGGGAGACCGGCAGATGTTTCCCGTGCAGACGAAGCAGATGCGGAACACCGGCGCCTCGGCGAGGGCACGGTCGAAGCTCATTGACCCATTGTGGCCCACAACGGTGCCGCCCGGCCGGTCTCCCGGGTCGGGGTCCCGCCCTCCCCCGCGCGCCGGGCGACTCTGCCTCCGCAGTCTCGTCGACCCCGCCGCGAGGCGCGCGGATGATTCGACAGTCTGGGTGCGAGCCAGAACCGAAGGGACCCCGTGATGGCTCGACCACCCCACGACGCGGAGCACCGCGTGATCGCCCCGCCCGACGTTCTCGTCGACCTCTCGTCGGCGTGGGATTCCCGTCGTGCTCGCGTCACGGGCGAACGGGCGGCGCTCGATCCGATTCTCGCCGAGCGGGCGGCGGCTCTCGCCGCCGCGAGCGCGCTCTGGAACGAACTGCGCGCCACGGTGCCGCTCACGGCCGACACCGGCTGGGCGGGGCCCGCGGAGCGGATGTTCCACACCGCCGTTCTCGAGCTCGGCGAGACCATGGCGCGAGCGTCCACGACCCTCTCGGCGGCCGCGGAGGCGACGACGCGGGGACGCGTCGCTTTGCAGAGCTATCCGTGACAGGCGGCGAGGGCGTCGGGGGCGGCGCCGACGACCGCTCGATCACCGTGAGTGGCGGGGGCGTCGTGTCCGTCGCAACCGCAGACCTCTATCGTCTCGCGCACAGCCTCGATCGTGTCGCGGCCGAGGCGGAGGCGGGCATCCGGTCTCTCGATCGCATCGAGGCGTCGGTGACGGCGACGCAACTCGAGGCGGCAGACGCGATCGGGGTGTTGGCCGGCGCCGAGAGCGGCGTGGCCGAGGGGCGGGCGATTCTCGTGACGATCGCCGCTCGCGCCGCCGCACTCGCTCGCGCCCTGCGCGCGAGCGCCGAGATCTACGGCGCGACGGATGACCTCGTCGACGGTCTCGCGCGCGGTCTCACGTCGCGAGTCGGCGCCGGCGTCGGACTCCTCGCGTCGACGGTCGGCGTGCTCCTCCTCCCGGGGGTCGTGTCGGCGCTCGCGGCCGGGGGCGGTCTCGCTGGTGCGCTCACCGCTCTCGCGCCCGAGCAGGCGCTCGCCGTCGGCGAGGCGACACGGCGCTGGGTCGGCGAGCGGAAGACGCTGCTGAGCGACCCCGCTCTCGTGACCCTCGTGAGGCACGCGGTCATGGGTGTCGACGACACCCTCCTCGGCGTGGCACGAGTGCCGGGGGTCGTCACCGAACTCCTCGGAGACGACGGACTCGGGCTCGTCGGCCTCGCGACCTCGGCGTCGCTGCTGATCGCAGCGGGTGGGGCCGTGGGTGCGCTGAGAGAAACGGAGGTGCGGGTGCGCCGGGCCCCACCGCCGGGGTCGAGCGGACCCTCGACGACGACACCGAGCAACGCGGCCCTGTCGGTGCCGCCGCCGACCTCGGTGCCGACGGGGATCGCCGACCGCGCGGCGAGGGTCCCTTCGGGTTCCGCTCAAGTGCGCATCGACCGCATCGACGAGAGCACGGGTCCCCGTTTCGAGGTGTTCGTGGCCGGCACGGTCGACCCGTCGCTCGAAGCGACCAAGGAGCCGTGGGACATGACGAGCAACGTCACGGCTATCGCCGGGGGCGATGCGGCGTCGGTGCGCGCCGTCGAGCGTGCGATGGCGCTCGCGGGAGTCGATGCGCAGACCCCCGTGGTCATGACGGGCTATTCGCAAGGGGGTCTCATCGCGGCGACCGTCGCGGCGAGCGGAGACTACGACGTGCGCGGGGTCGTGACGCTCGGGGCGCCGGCGGGCCAGGTCGCGGTTCCCGCCGAGATCCCCTGGGTCGCCCTCGAGCACACCGACGACCTCGTGCCGGCCGCCGGGGGAACGTGGGCGACGGATGACGCGGTGGTCGTGAGGCGGAGGGCCGTGGGCGAAGACGAGGAGGCGACGGCATACGCCCTACCGGCGCATCGATTCGACGAGTACGAGCGCACGGCACGGCTGACGGATGCCGCAGGCGAGTCACGCGTGGAGGCGGCGCTCGCCGCCATGAACGCGGGCCCTCCGAGCGGCGAGGCCCACCCGCCCCGCGTGACGAGCACGTGGTTCGAGGCGGAGCGGGTGCCGCGCGACGAGACACTCACGCGAGTGGGGTGAGAGTCGGGCGGTGCCGCAGACCGCGCCGGGTCAGCGGCGGTGGTCGTCCCGGCCGACGACGGGCCGCAGGATGACGCTGATGAGCCAGCTCAGGAGCGCGAGCACGAGGGCGCCGAGCACACCCCACCAGAAGCCGTCGACCTCGAGGCCGAAGCCCGTGAACGAGGTGATCCACGCGACGAGCAGCAGCAGGAGACTGTTGACGACGAGAGCGAAGAGACCGAGGGTCAGGATGTAGAGCGGAAACGCGACGATGCGGATGAGGTTGCCGAGCACTCCGTTGACGATGCCGAAGACGAGGGCGACGAGGAGGTAGGTGAGAACAGTCGCGAGGGTGTCGTCGTTCTCGTAGGGAACCACGGTGACTCCCGCGACGATGAGGGTCGTGAGCCACAGTGCCACGGCGTTGACCACGAGTCGTACGAGGAATCTCTTCATGGCCCCATGATGCCCGGCGCGCCCGCGGGTGTGCAATCGGTGTGACCCGACAGCGCAGACCCGGGGAGCGCTCGGGCCGCCCCTACACTCGTCTCGTGACTGAACCGACCGGATCGCGTGTTCGCCTCCGCCCCGACATACTCGCTCTCGCGGCCTACCGCCAGGGCAAGCCGGCGCCCGAGAGCGCGTTCAAGCTCTCGTCGAACGAGAACCCCTTCGAGCCCATCGGCGCCGTCGTCGAGGCGATCGCCGCGGCATCCGTCAACCGCTACCCCGACGGATCGGCCGCCGCCGTGCGCGCGCGCCTCGCCGAGCGACACGGGGTCGCCGCCGAGAGGGTGCACGTGGGCGCGGGCTCGGTTGCGATCCTCTCCCAGCTCATCCAGGCCGCGGCGACCGTCGGAGACGAGGTCGTGTTCGCGTGGCGATCGTTCGAGGCGTACCCCGGCCTCGTGACCGTCGCGGGCGCGACGAGCGTCACCGTTCCCCTCATCGCCGAGACGGGGGAACACGACCTCGAGGCGATGGCCGACGCGATCACCTCGGCGACGAGGCTCGTGCTCGTGTGCAGCCCCAACAACCCGACCGGCACGACCGTGACGGCGGCGGCGTTCGCGAGTTTCATGACGCGCGTTCCGAGCGACGTGCTCGTGGTGCTCGACGAGGCGTACGCCGAGTTCGTGACCGATCCCGACGCCGTATCGGGCACGCCCGACCTGCTCGACCGGCACCCGAACCTCGTCGTCTTGCGCACCTTCTCCAAGGCCTACGGGCTCGCCGGACTCCGGTTCGGCTACGCTCTCGGCCCCGAGTACGTGCTCGACGCCGCGCGCACCACCGCCGTGCCCCTCTCGGTGATCGAGGCGGCCCAGCGCGGTGCGATCGCGGCCCTCGACCACGAGGCCGAGTTGCTCGACCGTGTCGCGCGCCTCTCAGCCCTGCGGGACGAGGTGTGGCAGGCGCTCCTCGACCAGGGGTGGAGCGTTCCGAGACCCCAGGGGAACTTCGTCTGGCTCGCGACGGGCGAACACTCCGTGCGCGCTGCCGAGATCTTCCTCGAGCACGGTGTGGTCGTGCGAGCGCTCGGAGACGACGGCATCCGCGTGTCCATCGGCGAGCACGAATCCGTGGACAAACTCCTAAGGGCTGCCCGAGAGGTTGTGCGACACCTACCAATGTCGCCCGGCGCGCCCGCACTAGATTAGAACTTCGACGTCGGGCGACCGGCGTCGCGCCGTGTCGGCAGCGCCCGATGAACGAACAGGACTGCGAGGTCACCGTGGCACGATCCGCTTATGTAGCTCCCCCCGTCGAGACCGTGCGGATGCTGTCGACCGAGGGCACGATGTCGGTGACAGGTGCCTCGGAGGAGTACCTCCCCTACGTCGAGGCCCTCAGCGACGAGCAGCTGCGCCGTTTCCACCGTGACATGGTCGTCATCAGACGGTACGACGTCGAGGCGGCCAACCTGCAGCGTCAGGGCCAGCTCGCCCTGTGGGTGCCGAGCATGGGTCAGGAGGCCGCGCAAGTCGGTTCGGGCCACGCGGCGAAAGCCCAAGACCACATCTTCCCGGCGTATCGCGAGCACGCCGTCGCGATGATCCGCGGCGTCGACGTGCTCGACATCATCCGTCTTCTGCGCGGGGTGACCCACGGAGGGTGGAACCCCGCGGAGTCGGGCAACTTCCACCTCTACACGCTCGTGATCGCCTCGCAGACACTGCACGCGACCGGATACGCGATGGGGATCGGGTTCGACGGCACGACGGCGACGGGCGACCTCGACACCGACGAGGCCGTGCTGGTCTACTTCGGCGACGGGGCGATGAGCCAGGGTGACCTCAACGAGGCGCTCGTGTTCGCCGCGAGCTATCAGACGCCCCAGGTCTTCTTTCTGCAGAACAACCACTGGGCCATCTCGGTTCCGGTGAGCGTGCAGTCGCGGGTTCCGCTCGTGCAGCGTGCAGCCGGGTTCGGTGTTCCCGGGGTGCAGGTCGACGGCAACGACGTGCTCGCGAGCTACGCCGTCACCGCGGCGAGCCTCGACGACGCGCGCAGCGGCCACGGCCCGCGATTCGTCGAAGCGCTCACCTACCGCATCGGGGCGCACACCTCGTCGGACGACCCCACGAAGTACCGCGCCGACTCGGAGCTGCAGTCGTGGATCGCGCGTGACCCGATCCAGAGGTTCGAGACCTACCTGCGCTCGCGCGGCGAGGCTGACGCGTTCTTCGCCGACGTCGCGACCGAAGCCGAGGATTTCGCCGCAGACATCCGTCGTCGCACCCTCGAGCTCGAATCGCCCGCCGCCGACCTGATCTTCGACAGTGTCTACAGCGAACCGCACCCCCTCACGAGCGCGCAGAGCGACTGGCTGAGCCGCTACGAGTCGTCGTATGGAGAAGACGCATGACCGACCTCGACGCCGACGCCCCGGCAATCATCGACACCTCTACCGGCGGAGACACCTCGCCCGTCGGTGACACCGACGCGCCGCACCGCGAGGCGGCCGATCGCGAGGCGGCCGGGCTCCGCGCCGCGGCGACCCCCGACGCTCGCGCCGGTGTCGCAGCCGGAGCAGCGGATGCCTCGGCCCTCCCCGCGACCGGAACCGTGACGATGCCGCTCGCCAAAGCGCTCAATGCCGGACTCCGCGCCGCGATGGCCGCCGACGACCGCGTGCTGCTCATGGGCGAGGACATCGGTCCGCTCGGCGGGGTGTTCCGCGTGACCGAGCACCTGCAGCGCGAGTTCGGGGCGAAGCGCGTGCTCGACACCCCCCTCGCCGAGTCGGGAATCGTCGGCACCGCGATCGGGCTCGCGATGCGCGGCTACCGTCCGGTGCTCGAGATCCAGTTCGACGGCTTCATCTTCCCGGGCTTCGACCAGATCACCTCGCAGCTCGCGAAGATGACCAACAGGCACGAGGGCCAGATCCAGATGCCCGTCGTCATCCGCGTTCCCTACGGCGGACACATCGGTGCCGTCGAGCACCACCAGGAGAGCCCCGAAGCCTACTTCGCGCACACGCCCGGCCTGCGCCTCGTGAGCCCGAGCACGCCCAACGACGCCTACTGGATGATCCAGGAGGCAATCGCCTCGAACGACCCGGTCATGTTCTTCGAGCCGAAGAGCCGTTACTGGCACAAAGGTCCGGTCGACCTCGATCAGAGCGCGGTGCCGCTGCACTCCAGCCGCGTCGTGCGCACGGGAACGGATGTCACCGTCGTCGGCCACGGCGCGATGATCACCGTTCTGCTGCAGGCCGCCGAACTCGCCGCCGCCGAGGGGACGAGCATCGAGGTCGTCGACCTGCGCTCGCTCTCCCCCATCGACTACGACCCGATCGTCGAGTCGGTGCGCCGCACCGGCCGGCTCGTCGTGGCCTCCGAAGCGCCGGGGCACGTGAGCGTCTCGTCGGAGATCGCGGCGACCGTGACCGAGCGCGCCTTCTATTCGCTCGAATCCCCCGTGCTGCGGGTCACCGGATTCGACGCGCCGTTCCCCCCGGCCAAACTCGAAACGGCCTACCTGCCCGACGCCGACCGCGTTCTCGAAGCGGTCGACCGGGCCCTCGCCTACTAGGCACGAAGGACACACATGAGCACGCAAGACTTTCTCCTCCCCGATGTCGGCGAAGGCCTCACCGAAGCCGAGATCGTGTCGTGGAAGGTCGCCGCGGGCGACACCGTGACCGTCAACCAGGTGCTCGTCGAGATCGAGACCGCCAAGTCGCTCGTCGAACTGCCGTCGCCGTTCGCGGGGACCGTGACCGCGGTGCTCGTCGACGAAGGCGCGACCGTCGACGTGGGCTCCCCCATCATCACGGTCGCGAGCGGGGCGGATGCCGCAGCGACGGGTTCAGCAGACGACGCGGGTTCGGCGAGCCTGGCCCCGGTCGCCGCCGCAGCTCCGGCCGCTGACACGGGTGCAGACACCGTCGCCGACACGGCCGCGAGCATCGCGGTCGAGAACGGTTCAGCCGACGACGAGAAACCCGGCGCGGTTCTCGTCGGATACGGCATCAAGGGTGCGGTCGCGTCGCGTCGCCGCCGGCCCACCCCGGGTGGGCAGACGGCACCCGCGGCCCCGGCAGCCGCGACCGAACCTCGCCCCGCCCCGGCGGCGCCCGTGCGCCCGAGCTCGGTGCCCGCGGCATCCGCCCTCGGGATCATCGCGAAACCGCCCATCCGCAAGCTCGCGAAAGACCTCGGGGTCGATCTGCAGTCGGTGCAGGCCACGGGTCTCGTCGGCGAGATCACGCGCGACGACGTTGTGCGGGCGGCGAGCCAGGCGAGCCTGTTCCGCAACATCGAGACCCCCGAGTGGTCGCCGGAGCGCGAGGAGCGCATCCCGGTGAAGGGCGTGCGCAAGGCGATCGCGACCGCGATGGTCAAGACGGCATACAGCGCGCCGCACGTGAGCCTCTTCGTGGACGTCGACGCGACGCGCACGATGGAGTTCGTGAAGAGGCTCAAGACCTCGACCGATTTCGCCGGAGTCAAGGTCTCCCCCCTGCTCATCATGGTCAAGGCGATGATCTGGGCCGTGCGCCGCAACCCGACGGTCAACGCGCAGTGGACCGACGAGGAGATCATCGTCAAACACTTCGTCAACTTCGGCATCGCGGCGGCGACCCCGCGCGGGCTGCTCGTGCCGAACATCAAAGACGCGCAAGACCTCTCGCTGCTCGACCTCGCGAAGGCGATCGAGCAGCTCACCCTCACGGCGCGCGACGGCAAGACGACGCCGGCCGACATGGCGGGCGGCACGATCACGATCACCAACATCGGTGTGTTCGGTATGGACACGGGAACCCCGATCCTCAATTCGGGCGAGGTCGCGATCGTCGCCCTCGGCACGATCAAGCAGCGCCCGTGGGTGTACGACGGCGAGGTGCGCCCGAGGTTCGTCACGACGGTCGGGGCGAGCTTCGATCACCGCGTCGTCGACGGCGACGTGGCGAGCCGGTTCCTCGCCGACGTCGCGAGCATCATCGAGGAGCCCGCGCTCCTCCTCGAGTAGCGCGCGGCCCCGCCCCCGCGCACACCCCACCCCGAGAGAACGCAATTTCCGCGAGGGTACGCCGGATCCGGCATACCCTCGCGGAAATTGCGTTCTGTGGGCGGGGCGTGGGGTACCGTTACTGATAACGAAACTCATTTCGATCAGTTGACGTCTTAGGAAGTCCCCCATGCGCTCACGCCTTGCCACCTCGACCCTCCTTATCAGCGGAGTGTCCATCGCCGCGCTCACCCTCGCGGGATGCGCCCCCGCCGCCGACCCGTCGGGGAGTGACGATGCGCGACTGCAGATCGTGACCTCGACCGACGTGTACGGCGACATCGCCGCGGTCGTCGCGGGGGACCTCGCCGATGTCACGCCCATCATCTCGGGGGCGGCTCAAGACCCCCACAGCTACGAGGCGACCGCGAGGGACCAGCTCGCGCTGAGTCGAGCCGACGTCGTGATCGAGAACGGCGGCGGATACGACCCCTTCATCGACACGATGCTCTCGGCGTCGGGTTCCGACGATGTCGTCGTGCTCAACGCGAGCGAACTCTCCGGGCTCATCGACGGTGACGAGCATGCGGATGAGGATCACGCGGATGACGAGCATGCCGAGGACGACCATGACCACGCGGACGACGACCACGCGGACGACGACCACGGGGACGACGACCACACCGACGACGACCACGACGGCCACGCCCACATCGAGGGTTTCAACGAGCACGTCTGGTACAGCTTCGGTGCCGTCGACGAGCTCGCCCACGAGCTCGCCCACGAGCTCGGCGAGCTCGACGAGGCCAACGCCGAGACGTTCGAGTCGAACTACGACGATTTCGCTGCCGAGCTCGAGACCCTTGAGACCCGGGCCACTGACGCCCAGGCCGGTGTCGACGGCGCGGGTGCGGCGATCACCGAGCCGGTTCCCGTCTACCTCCTCGAGGCCATGGGGTTCGTGAACCGCACCCCCGACGCTTTCTCCGAGGCGATCGAGGAGGGAACGGATGTCTCCCCCGCCGTGCTCAGCGACACCCTGGGTCTGTTCGACGACGGTTCGGTCGCGATCCTCGCCTACAACGATCAGACGGCGGGGCCCGAGACCGAGCAGGTGCGCGACGCCGCTGAGGATGCCGGCGTGCCGGTCGTGTCGCTGACCGAGACCCTGCCCGACGGCGAGTCCTATCTCACCTGGATGTCGTCGAACATCGACGAGATCTCGGCGGCGATCGACTAGTCGGCGCCCGCGGGTGCCGCCGCGGGCTGGCACCGCGGGCACCACCACGTGCGTCGCTGTTCGGGGTCGCCCGCCACCTCGCCGCGCACCGAGACGGCGGTGCCGCACCGCAGGCACGGCCGGCCGGCGCGGCCGACGACCCAGTGCCGCTCGCCGCGGCGGGTGATCCCGGTCGTGGTCTGGAACATGCCCGGAACGGTCACCGAGGCGCGCAGTGCGCGCGATGCGGTGCTGACGAGCGCCGCGACGTCGATGTCGCCGACACGCCTCCACGGGTCGAGTCCGCGGAGGAAGCACACCTCGTTGACCCAGAGGTTGCCGAGCCCGGCGAGGTTGCGCTGGTCGAGGAGGGCCGCGTTGACCGAGCGGCCCGGGGCGGTCGCGATGCGACGCACCGCGTCATCCGCGTTCCAGTCGGCCCGCAGCGGGTCGGGCCCGAGGTGGCCGATGACCGTGGCTTCGTCTGCCGTGCGCACGAGGTCGACGACGGGGAGGTCGATCCCCCACGCCGTGTGGCCTTCGTTCGTCTGCATGCGCACGCGCACGTCGTGCAGCAGGCGGCGCGGAATGCGGCGCCCCGGCGCGGTGATCGTCCACGACCCCTGCATGCGCAAGTGCGTGTGCAGTGTCATCCCGCTGTCGAAGCGGGTGAGGAGGTGTTTGCCGTGGGTGTCGTGGCCGGTGATCGTCCACCCCGCAAGCGACGTGCCCGCCGCGTCGCCGGATCGGGTTTCTCCCTCGACAATGAGCCGCGCGTCGAGGGCGGGCCGCAGCCGCTCCGCGAGGCGATAGACGCTGTCTCCTTCGGGCACGACGGCAGCCTACGAGTCGCCGCTGTCAGGCAAAGCCGTCATAATGAGAATCACAATCACCATGCCTCCGCGGGCGGACCCGAGCTGCGGATGTCTGCAGTCCCATCCCGATCGGAGACCTCGAGTGACCTCGTCGCGCGACGCATCCGTTCTGAGCCTCCGCAACGCGACCCTCTCGTTCGGCGACCGGCCGCTGTGGCGCAACCTGAACCTCGAGCTCGAGCGGGGCGAGTTCCTCGCCGTGCTCGGTCCGAACGGCACGGGCAAGACGAGCCTGCTCAAGACGATTCTCGGGCAGCAGCCGCTCACGTCGGGCACCGTCGAGCTCCTCGGCCAGAAGGTGACCAGGGGCAGCCGCGACATCGGCTACATCCCGCAGCAGAAGCTGCTCGAGCATGGCACTCCTCTGCGCGCCCGCGATCTCGTCGCGTTCGGCATCGACGGCCACCGCTGGGGGCTCCCGGTGCGATCCGCGGCCGTGCGACAGCGCGTCGATGCCGTGCTCGCGTCGGTCGGGGCGAGCGACTACGCCGATTCGCCGGTCGCGACGCTGTCGGGCGGCGAGCAGCAGCGCATCCGCGTCGGCCAGGCGATCGCGGGCGACCCGCGCATCCTGCTGTGCGACGAGCCCCTGCTCTCTCTCGACCTGCACCACCAGCGTGCCGTGAGCGATCTCATCGACGAGAAGCGCCGCGAGCTCGACACCGCGGTGGTCTTCGTCACGCACGACGTGAACCCGATCCTCGGCATGGTCGACCGCGTGCTCTATCTCGCGGGCGGGCAGTTCCGCATCGGCACGCCCGACGAGGTGCTGCGCTCCGAGGTGCTCTCCTACATGTACGACACTCCCGTCGAGGTCATCCGCAGTCGGGGCCGCATCATCGTCATCGGTGCACCCGACGGCTACGGGGCCCACGACCACGACGTGCACCACGTCGAGCACCACGGTGGGGGCGGGCACTGATGACCGAGGTGTGGTCGACGCTCTTCAGCTTCGAGAATTACGGCGAGTTGCTCGTGCTTGTGCAGAACTCGCTCTACGCCGGGGCCCTGCTCGGCATCGTCGGGGGCCTCATCGGGGTTTTCGTCATGCAGCGCGACCTGCAGTTCGCGGTTCACGGCATCAGCGAGCTGTCGTTCGCCGGCGCTGCCGCGGCGCTTCTCCTCGGCGCGAACGTCGTGCTCGGGTCGACGATCGGGTCGCTCATCGCGGCACTCCTGATCGGAGCCCTCGGGGTGCGCGCGCGGGAACGCAACTCGATCGTCGCCGTGCTCATGCCTTTCGGCCTGGGCCTCGGCATCCTCTTTCTCGCGCTCTATCCGGGCCGCAGCGCCAACCAGTTCGGGTTGCTCACGGGGCAGATCGTGTCGGTCGACAACGAGCACCTCGGGTTGCTCGTGGCGCTGTCGGTCGTCGTCATCGTCGGCCTCGCGATCATGTGGCGGCCGCTGAGCTTCGCCAGTGTCGACGCGGATGTCGCGCGCGCACGTGGCCTCCCGGTCACGGCGATCTCGGTCGTGTTCATGGTCTTGCTCGGGCTCGCCGTGGCGGTGTCGATCCAGATCGTCGGGGCGCTTCTCGTGCTCGCCCTGCTCGTGACGCCCGCTGCGGCCGCGATGCGCGTGACGGCTTCACCGTTCCTCACGCCGCTCTTGAGTGTCGTGTTCGCGGTCGTCTCGATGGTCGGAGGCACGATGCTCTCGCTCGCGGGTTCCCTGCCCATCAGCCCCTTCGTCACGACGATCTCGTTCGCGATCTACGTCGTGTGCCGACTCGTCGGCCCTCGCGGCGGGCGCCGCAAGACCACCGGGGTCACAGCTCGCGCGGCATAAACTGGCGACGGAAAGGGTGAGATCGTGGTCGTGAAGAGAAACACCTGGCAGCGTGAAGCGGTGCGTGAGGCACTCGGCGGCAACGATGGTTTCGTGAGTGCGCAATCGCTCCACTCGAAGCTCCGCGACACAGGGTCGCCCATCGGGCTCGCGACCGTCTATCGCGCGCTCTCCGACCTCGCCGTCGAGGGGGAAGCAGATTCACTGCAGTCCGATCAGGGCGAGGCGCTCTACCGGGCGTGCACCCCCGGTCAGCACCACCACCACCTCATCTGCCGCAACTGCGGACTCACCGTCGAGATCGAGGCGCACGCCGTCGAAGCGTGGGCGCACGAGGTCGCGACCGAGAACGGGTTCACGCAACCGAGCCACGTGGTCGACGTCTTCGGCTTGTGTCGAGCGTGCTCGGCGGCGGCCGCGGCGTCCTGAGCCGCACAGCGGGATGAGTGCCCCGGCCTGACCCCCGGGATTGCAGGCATCCGGAGTTGTCTCCGGGGCGTCGAACCGATAGTGTTGCCGGTTGGCGAGCGGGTTCTCCGCTCTCCCTGTGTGCAGATCCCCGGATTATTCGTTTTCCCGGGTCGTGCACGCCGACAAGAAACCTTGGGTAGGCCTCGCAGATTCGTCTGCGTCCTACGGTAGAACAGGAGAAGACCATGGCAGCAACCTGCCAAGTGACCGGCGCCATTCCCGGCTTCGGACACAACATCTCGCACTCGCACCGTCGCACGAAGCGTCGCTTCGATCCGAACGTGCAGAAGAAGACCTACTACGTGCCGTCGCTTCGCCGCAACGTCACACTCACGCTGAGCGCCAAGGGCATCAAGGTCATCGACGCTCGCGGCATCGAGACCGTGGTCAAGGATCTCCTTGCCCGTGGGGAGAAGATCTAATGGCTAAGCAGCAAGACGTCCGCCCGATCATCAAGCTCCGCTCGACGGCCGGCACCGGATACACCTACGTGACGAAAAAGAACCGTCGCAACGACCCCGACCGCCTCGTGCTCAAGAAGTACGACCCCATTGTGCGCAAGCACGTCGAATTCCGCGAGGAGCGCTAAGCATGGCTAAGAAGAGCAAGATTGCCAAGAACGAGCAGCGCAAGGTCATCGTCGCGCGCTACGCCACCAAGCGTCTCGAACTCAAGAAGGCCCTCGTCGACCCGACGTCGACCGACGCGCAGCGCGAGGAGGCCCGCCTGGGTCTGCAGAAGCTCCCCCGCGACGCTTCGCCCGTGCGCGTTCGCGGCCGCGACGCCATCGACGGACGCCCCCGAGGCAACCTGCGCCAGTTCGGCATCTCACGAGTTCGTTTCCGTGACATGGCGCACCGGGGCGAATTGCCCGGAATCACGAAGTCCAGCTGGTAAATTACAGGCGGTTCTGCGGGTTTCTCGCAGGATGAACTGGAAACCAGTCACTCGACTGTTCTGACCGAGCAGACCTGTACTGCAACACAACGTCCGAGGAGGACACCTAATGGCTGACAAGTCACTGAACCGCACCGAGCTCGTCGCAGCTGTAGCCGCTGAGTCTGGCCAGAGCCAGGCCACCGTCAACGGCGTGCTCGACGCACTGTTCTCCACCCTCGCGACCTCGGTCGGCGAAGGCACCAAGGTCTCGATCCCGGGATGGCTCGCCGTCGAGCGCACGCACCGTGCCGCTCGTGCCGGCCGCAACCCCTCGACGGGTGAGGCGATCCAGATCGCTGCAGGCTACGGAGTCAAGGTCAGCGCCGGTAGCAAGCTCAAGGCTGCTGCCAAGTAATTTCGGTTACCCGCGTTTCCGACAGGGGACGGCACCCGCGAGGGAGCCGTCCCCTGTCGCGTCGATGGCGCCCTTCCCGACCGGCGCCCAGCCGCTCTCGCCTAGGCTTATCCGGTGCCGAGGTCCGTTCGAATAGCCGCCCCGGCGGCCCTTCTCGTTGTGGCCGTCGTGTGTCTTCTCGTCGCCCTCCAGGTCGGCGGCGGGGCGAGGCCCCCGCAGTTCGCCGACCCCGGCCCTGTCGTGCGCTACGGGTTGCCGATCGCCAAGATGCTCGTCAACATCGGTGCCGCAGCGACGATCGGGTCTCTCGTGCTCGCGTGCTTCGTGTTCAGCAGGCAGCGCCCCGAGTTCGACCGCGTGCTCGATTTCGCCGCCGCGGGTGCCGCGTTCTGGGCGGTCGCCTCCGCGACGACGGGGTTCTTCACCTTCCTCAATCTCTACCTCCAGCCGCTCTCGCTCGAGCCCCAGTTCGGTGAGTTGCTCGGCCAGTTCGTGACCCAGGTCGAGCTCGGGCAGTGGTGGCTCGCGACGACCCTCGTCGCGGCGACCACGACGGTGCTGTGTTTCGCGGTGCGCAACCAGACCCTCCTCCTGTTCGTCACCGCGTTCGCCGTCGTCGGCCTCATTCCGCTCGCGCTGCAGGGGCACTCGGCGGGGGCGTCCGGTCACGACGCCGCGATCTCGTCGCTCGGACTCCACCTCGTTTTCGCGTCGATCTGGCTCGGGGGGCTGCTCGCGATCATCGCGGTGCGCTCGACGCTCGACACCGAGCGCATCGGCGTCATCGTGGGGCGGTACTCGAGCTTCGCCCTCGTGAGCTTCATCGTCGTGGCGGTCTCCGGCTACGTGAACGCGGCGCTGCGCGTCGGCTCGTTCGACGGTCTCGTGCGGCCCTACGGCATCCTCGTTCTCGTCAAGGTCGTGGCCCTCATCACCCTCGGCATCTTCGGGGCAGTGCAACGCCGTTTTCTCATCGGGCGGATGCAGCGGGCCGACGGGTCGCGCACGGCGGCGTTCTCGTGGCTCATCGTGGCCGAACTCGCGTTCATGGGTGTGGCATCGGGCGTCGCCGCGGCTCTCGCGCGCACCGACCCCCTCGTTCCGCAGGTGGAGGTCACGACGACCCCGTCGTACATCCTCACGGGTGAGCCGCTGCCTCCCGAGCTCACTCTCGCACGCTACTTCACCGAGTGGCGGCTCGACGTGATCTGGGTTCTCGCGATCGGGTTCCTCGCGTTCTTCTACCTCGCAGCCGTCGTGCGTCTGCGCCGGAGGGGCGACTCCTGGCCCGTGCACCGCACCATCCTGTGGATGCTCGGGCTCACGATGCTCTTCTACGTGACCAACGGCGGGGTCAACGCCTACGAGAAGTACCTCTTCAGCGCGCACATGCTCGCACACATGATGCTCGGCATGATGATCCCGGTGCTGCTCGTGCCCGCGGCGCCGGTGACTCTCGCGCTCCGCGCCATCCGCAAGCGATCCGACGGCAGTCGGGGTCCGCGCGAGTGGCTCATGCTCGGTGTGCACTCGAAGATCGCCGGTGTGCTCGCCAACCCCATCGTCACGGCCGTGATCTTCACGGGTTCGCTGTGGGCGTTCTACTACTCTCCGGCCTTCCGCTGGGCGACCGAGGATCACATCGGACACCAGCTCATGATCGTGCACTTCCTCATCTCGGGTTACCTCTTCGTGCAGTCGATCATCGGGGTCGACCCGGTGCCGTATCGGGCCCCGTATCCGCTGCGGCTTCTCCTCCTGCTCGGAACGATGGCGTTCCACGCCTTCTTCGGGCTCTCCCTCATGCAGGGCACCGGCCTCCTGCTCGCCGACTGGTACGGCGCGATGGGGCGGGACTGGGGCCTCTCCGCTCTCGCCGACCAACAGGCGGGCGGCGGCATCGCGTGGAGCATCGGCGAGATTCCGACGATCGCTCTCGCCATCATCGTGTCGTTCATGTGGTTCCGCAGCGATACGAAGGATGCCACGAGACTCGACCGCAAGGCGGACCGCGACGGTGACGCCGACCTCACCGAATACAACGACATGCTCGCGGGGCTCGGCGAGCGTCGCTGATCGCAGGCACCGGTGCGGGGACGGCCGCACGGCCGCTCGCCCGAGGCCACGACCTCGCGGTCACTGCGGCAGGATCGAGATCTCGTTGTCGTCGGTGAACGTGATGAGGTAGCTCACGGTGAAGTCGACGGGCTCGTCGAAGCGCGACAGGGTTCCGTCGAAGAGTGACTGCACGTCGACCGCGAGGCGCGCGGTGCCCGGTGTGCGCGGAACCTGCCAGGTGCCCGCAGTCGGGCCCGGCGCGATCGATACGGCGGGGTAGGCCTCGATCGACCACTCGGGGGTGCCGTCGAGGCGATTGGCGATGGGCTGGCCGAACGGGCAACCGGTGGGTTGGAGCACCGTCTGGGTCGCGCACTCATCCAGGAGCGAGTCGAGCTCGGTCTGCAGCAGGTCGATGAAGTCGTTGTTCGCTCGCGCGGTGACCGTCGCCTCGACGACCGACGCCGGTTCGACCACGAGGATCGTCTCCGGCTCGGCCACGAGGTAGGTCGATTCGTGGCCGAGGGCGAACGACCCGGGGGTGAGCACGAGCGCAGACACCGGTTCGCCTGCGCCGCTGTCGCTGATGATGACGGTGCCGTTCGCGTCGAATCGGGCGTCGTTGCGCGGCAGGATGTCGAGCACGCTCACGGGGCTTGTCGTGAACGACCACTCGGTGAAGAGGCCGAACCTCGTGCCCTCGAAGGTGACCTCGAACACGGTGCTGCTTTCGGTGCCGTCGATCGTGTAGTCGGCGATCACGCGATGGGTGCCATCGGGCCTCACGGTGTCGGAACGGATGCGGTGGTCCCGCAATTCGCCGAGAGCCCCGGGAGCGAGGAGCGTGCGCAAGTGGTCGCCCTCGGGGAGGTCGACGCCGGGTGTTTCGAGGGCGGAGTCGACGTCGCGTCGTTCGAGCGCCGCGAGGTAGCCGCTCACGAACCCCGAGGAGCTGTAGACGGTCGAGTTGAGGGCCACGATCGTCGAGACGAAGCCGATGGCGAGCAGCACGAGGGCGACGGTCCACACGGCGAGACGATTGACCCGGAGGGGCGGACGCTCCTCCCCAGTCGCGTCGATCATGGGGCAATCCTAAGCGCCGCCGATCGCGAGGCTGTCTCCCCACATCGCCACGTCGGCCGTGCGGTGGCACGGGTCGCGGTAGATTAGTCGACGGATATCGGCGACTCGCTCGGGTCGCGTCAGCGGGGGAGGCCGGATGATCGACTCCGCGGGTTTCTCGCTCTCCGACGAGCAACAGGCGCTCTACGACGCCATCGAGACCACGCGCGAGCACATCTTCGTGACGGGGCGCGCGGGAACGGGTAAGTCCACTCTGCTCAACCACCTCTCGTGGAACACCTCGAAACAGCTCGTCATCTGCGCGCCCACCGGTGTCGCGGCGCTCAATGTCGGCGGCCAGACCATCCATTCGCTCTTCCGCTTGCCGATCGGCGTGATCGCCGACCACGAGATCGAGCAGACGGCCGACGTGCGCAAACTGCTCAACACCATCGAGACGCTCGTGATCGACGAGGTGTCCATGGTCAACGCCGACCTCCTCGATGCGATCGACCGCGCGCTGCGCCAAGCGCGCCAGCGCCCGTTCGAGGCGTTCGGGGGAGTGCAAGTGGTGCTCTTCGGTGATCCGTATCAGCTCGCCCCCGTTCCGGGCGACGCCGACGAGCGCGCCTACTTCACCGATCAGTACCGCTCGATGTGGTTCTTCGACGCCAAGGTGTGGAACGACGCCGACCTGCGCATCTACGAGCTGAGCGTCATCCACCGCCAGCACGAAGAAGAGTTCAAAGACATGCTCAACGCGGTGAGGCACGGAGTGGTGACGGCCGAGATCGCGCAGAGACTCAACGAGACGGGAGCGAGGCCGGCGCCGACGGATGGCGCGATCACCCTCGCGACGCGCAACGACACCGTCAACTCGATCAACGCGCGATCGCTCGCCGCCCTCCCCGGGCGCACGCTCACGGCGCGCGCGTCGATCACGGGCGACTTCGGCGGTCGAGCCTTCCCTGCCGATGACGCCCTCGAGCTGAAAGTCGGCGCGCGCGTGATGTTTCTGCGCAACGATGCCGACCAACGCTGGGTCAACGGTTCGGTCGGCACGGTCACGCGCATCACGTCGACGGTGTTCGTCGAGATCGACGGCACCGAACACGAGGTGCAGCCCGCGGTGTGGGAGAAGTTCAAGTACTCCTACTCGCCCGTGACGAAAGAGCTCAAGCGCGACATCGTCGCGGAGTTCCAGCAGTTTCCGCTGCGTCTCGCGTGGGCCGTGACCATCCACAAGTCGCAGGGCAAGACCTACGACCGCGCGATCGTCGACCTCGGCCAGCGGTCGTTCGCGCCGGGACAGACCTACGTCGCCCTGAGCCGCATCACCGAACTCGACGGGCTCTACCTCTCCCGCGACCTGCGGCCCTCCGACATCATCGTCGACGACGACGTGCGCAGGTTCATGGAGAAGGCGCAAGCGATTCCGGCGATCCGCGCCTGACGCGGTGCTCGCCATCGCCGGCGTTCGTCAGGTTCTGGCGCCGAGTATGCAGAACTCGTTGCCTTCCGGGTCTGCCAGCACGGTCCAGGTTTGATCCCCCTGGCCGATGTCGACCGTGCGTGCGCCGAGAGTGAGCATGCGTTCTACTTCGGCGGCCCGATCGTCCGGGCGGAAATCGAGGTGCAAGCGGTTCTTTGTCGTTTTCTGCTCTGTGACCGGCACGAAGATCAGCCCCGGGAGGGTCTCCTTCGACGGCCGGATCTCGACTTCGACGTCCGATTGGGAGATCACCTCCCACCCCAGAGCGTTCGCCCACCAGAACCCGAGCTCGCGGGGGTGTGACGAATCGACGACGACCTGTTCCCATTCGAGACTCATGCACCCACCCTAGGTAGCTCCTATCCGGCGATGGTCGAATAGGGACGGGTGCTGTCTGATCGAGTGCAGCAGAAATGGGATCGCATCATGACGGATGTGGATTGGGCTGCAGGAGCGTGGACGAACGAACCGGCGCAGGTCGACCGCGACGGCTCGGCTCTTCGGGTCACGGCGCAGGAAGGCAGCGACGCCTGGCGAACGACTTCCTACGGTTTCGTGCACGCCTCGGAGCACGCACTTCTGACAGATTTCGCTCAGGATTCGGCGATGGAGGTCACGTTCCGGCTCGATTTCACCGATCAGTTCGATCAGGCCGGGTTGTTCGTGCGGGTCGACGACGCGACGTGGACGAAAGCGGGGGTGGAGTTCAGTGACGGCGTCGAGAGCCTCGGCGCGGTCGTCACGCGGGGGATGTCGGACTGCTCGCTGTCACCCGTGCCGGAGTGGGGTGGCCGAGATGTCGTCATCCGCGGAAGTCGATCGGAAAACGCGTTGACCATCCGCGCGCGAGTCGACGACGAGGCGTGGCGACTCGTGCGAGAGGGGTGACGACGAAGGGCCAGGACGCCGCGAGATCGTATGCGCAGGGCGTTGCCGTAGCCCGTCGTGCGCGTCCGTTAAGGTCGAGAGGTGAGCGACTCCCGCGGCCGCACCGGCCTCGACCAGACTGGCCGGAACCTCGACCGAAACCCGGATGTCATCGTGCGCGACGTCGAGGTCACCTCCGACGGGTGGCACGTGCTCCGCCGCACGACGTTCGACGTGCGGGGCCGCGACGGTCAGTGGTCGACCCAGCAGCGGGAGACCTACGACCGCGGCAACGGTGCGACGATCCTGCTCTACGACGCGGCTCGCGGCACGGTGCTTCTGACCAGGCAGTTCCGATTTCCCGCGTATGTGAACGACCACCCCGACGGCATGCTCGTCGAAGCCGCTGCGGGCCTCCTCGACGAAGACGACCCGGAGACGGCGATCCGTCGGGAGGCGCGCGAAGAACTCGGTGTGGAGGTGGGCCAACTGACCCACGTCTTCGACGCCTACATGAGCCCCGGCTCGGTCACCGAGCGCATCCACTTCTACGCGGCAAGCTACACCCCCGGCGATCGGACGAGCGCGGGCGGGGGTGTCGCCGACGAGGGTGAAGACATCGAGATTCTCGAGCTTCCGTTCGACGTCGCGCTCGACATGATCGACGACGGACGCATCGCCGACGGCAAGACCATCATGCTGCTGCAGTGGGCTGCGATTCGCGGGATTCTCGCTACGCCACCTGGTTGAGCACGAAGGCCATGGTCGCGATGTTCAGCATGAAGTGGATGACGAACGCCCAGAAGAATCCTTTGGTCTCCTGGATGGATTTCGCCAGCACGAACCCGAGAAATATCGACATGAGCGCGCCGACGATGCCGTTCGGTGTGACGCCCCAGTAGTGGCTCACGCCGAACACGATCGACCCCATCGCGAGACCGTAGGCGCGAGAGCTTGTGGAGTTGGCGCCCATGGTGACGTAGGAGAGCCGGAAGATCACCTCCTCGGTGAACGCGTTCATGGCGGCGAAGGGAATGACCAGTGCGACGTACGCCCACTGGAAGGAGAACCCGGTCGGGAGGAACTGGAAGAAGCTCGTGAGCCCGATGGTCGCTGCCATCAGGAGCCCGATGATCCACGCGTCGGTCTCCCATCTGCCGCTGCTCGACCGCCCGAAGAGAGGCTTCATCGGTCCGGTTCGCTTCAGGGTGAAGTAGCTCAAACGGATCTTTCGGGCGAACACGAATGTGACGAGCAAGGCCAAGCCGGCCACAGGCAGAGCGCTGAGCTGATAGTTCAGGGTCTGGTTCACGATCGGGCTGTCGAACGGAGCCAACCGGACCATCGGGTTCGCGTACACCACAGACAGCAGTGCCCCGATGAGGATCATGAGCACCGAGAACACGGTCAGTTGCACCACTCGCACGCCTCGATCGGTTTCGCCTCGCGCTGCGCTCATGCTTACCCTCCCTTCCTCTCGGTAGTACGAGCGTACTAGAATTTGGACATGCGTACGAATAGCGCCGAAGAGGCAGTCGAGCGAGGCACGGTCGGTGGTCGTGCCCGGCGCGATCAGATCGAGCGGTCGGCCGCGGAAGTTCTTGCGGATGTCGGCTACGCCGCCGCGACGGTCGCGCGCATCGCAGAACACGCCGGGGTCAGCAAAGGCGTGATCACCTATCACTTCGCGAGCAAAGACGAGATTCTGCGGCGGGTGGCGCTCCGCCTGTTCGAGGAGTGCGAAGCGCACATCGCTGCACACACGTCTGAAGCGTCGACTCCGGCCGAGCGTCTCCGCGCCGGCATTCATGCGGAGCTCGACTTCTTCGCCGGGCGCCGTGTCGAGTTCCGCGCGATGGCGGAAGTCATGGCCAACCATCGCGATGCCGACTTCGCCCGCGCATTCGACACTGTCTCGACGGCCGAAACAGACGCCCTCACTCGACTGCTGAACGAGGGTCAGGCCGCGGGCGAGTTTCGGGCGTTCGACGCCCGCGAAGTCGCCCACCTGATCTCCGCGGCCAAGAACGGGGTGCTCGACCGGTGGGCAGAAGACGACTCCGTCGACCTGACGATCGCGTCAGCGACGATGCTCGACTTCGTCGAACGGGCTGTGTCGGCCCCGTAGCCTTCACGCCGCGTCGCCCGCCCGACCGCGTCGCAGCGATACGGAGCGACACCACCCGGAAGCGACGTCCGTCAGGCTGCCTGGAGTTTCGCTTCGGCGAGACTCGAGAGCACCGAGGTGCTCAAGCGGTAGGCGACACTCACCTCGTCGATCACCCGTTCGCGCTCGGCATCCGTCCAGTCGACGGCATCGAGTTGCTCGCGATAGGTCGACTTGAACGCCCGGGGTTCGGCGATCTGGTCGAAGAGGTAGAAACCGACACCGTTCGTGTCGAATCCGAAACGTCGCTGCAGGAGCGAGCGGATGAATCGGCCGCCCGACAGATCGCCGAGGTAGCGCGTGTAGTGGTGCGCGATGAACCCGCCCGTCCACTCGCCGGCGACGGAGCGGATGCGATCGACGTAGGCCGCGGTCGACGGGAGCGGAGCGATGCGCTCGCACCAATCGTCGCCGATGAGAAAACGCAGGTCTTCGGTGATCGCCGGGAGGCGTGTGAGGTGCGGGGTGATGAAGGGGGCCGCTTCCGGCCGCGCGGCCATCGACTCGGTGACGGCTTCGAGGGCCTCGTAGATGAAGTAGTGCTGCGCGACGAGCGCGATGTAGTCGTCGCGCGTGCCCTCGCCCGTGAGGAGCCCGGTCATGAAGGCGACGCCCGCTGAGTCGCCGCAATCGGTGCAGCGCTCGGCGAGCACACGCGACAGGGGAGTGACAGCGCGCATCCGGTCTCTCCGATCCTCGGCAGGTTAGGTGACCCTAAGTATAGGGAGCACCGGCCCGAGAACACCAGAACCCGCGTGCGATCTCTCGGACGGTTACTCGTGCGACCCGTCGTGCCCCGGCCGCACCAGGTCGTCGATCGACACGGCGTCTTCGACGTCGTTCGGGGTCACGGCCGACCCGTCGTGCGAGCCGTGCGGCTGCGCGTAGCGCCCAGCCTCTGTCGCCGCGAGAGCGGGTGTCGTGAGGGCGCCCACGACGACGGCACCCGCGGTGAGGGCGACGAGGTAGCGCACCGGGTGGGTCGTGGAGACGCTCGGAGTCGCTAGTGCGAGCGCAGGTGCCGACGGTGCCTCTCGGGTGTCGGTCGTGTGCTCGGCGACGCGCTCGGCGGGTCGGAGGGCCGAACTGAGGATGGCGACGGCAACGAGTTCGAAGAGGGTCGCGACAGCCATCGGCAGAACGGGGAGGGCGGAGGCGAGCCCCGAGACGTCGAAGATCGTGGCCGTCACGACGATGACGCTCCACCCGAGCACGGGCACGAGGGCGACGACGCGCGCGATGCGCGGCGCCACGAGATCATCACGGGCGAGCGTGACGATCGCCCACGCGAACTCGGCCGCGCCGAGGGCGCCGAGGAGGATGCCGAGGGGGAGCGGCAGCCCGACGACGAGCGCGAGGTGGATGAGCCCGGTTCCGAGCGCGGCGAATGCGAGCCACGTGCGAGTGATCTGCGACACGATCGGCTTCCCCCTCTCCACGAGCCGGTCGATCAGGCCGCGCGGGGCGACGACGCCTTGTCCGCACCGATTCCGACGGCGAGGAGCACGGCGGCACTCGCGAAGTGCAACACGTTGTCGGCCGCGTTGATGGCGAGCACGTTGGCCGCGGTGCCGATGAGGAAGAGGCCCGCGATGCCGAGGAGCAGGTAGGCCGCGCCGACGAAGATGTTGACACCCTTCGCGGCACGAACCCCGGAGACCCCGCCGATGGTGAGAGCGGCGCCGATGAGGATGTGCGCGACGTTGTGGAAGATGTTGACCTCGAAGATGCCGAGGAGGAGCCCGCCCTCGGTCGAGAAGAAACTCGGCACGTCGCCCGTCGCGGTGAAGCCGAGCAGACCGATGAGCAGGTAGACGACGCCGAAGACGGTAGCGAGGAGACGGTTAGGCGATTTGGTCATGACGGACTCCAATGACGAAGGCGAGCTGTGGACACCCATTTCACCGCGAACGCGCCCGCGTGGGCTACCCGTTGACTCAGCGAATCGTCAGTGTATGGTCACCGTCGCCGGCCGAGTGCGCCGTCAACGGTAGCGTGCCTCATCCCGTGGCGGACCGAACACGTGAAGACCCATGTCGTCGGAGAGCTTCTCGCACGCGAGCACGCCGCGAACACTGTTGCCCTCACCATCGAGTGGGGGGCTGTAGACGCCGAGCCCCAATTGCCACGGCACGGAGGCGACGAGACCTCCCGCGACACCCGACTTGGCCGGCAGTCCGACGCGGCGCATCCATCGTCCGGAGCCGTCGTACATTCCGCACGTGGCCATGATGCTCAGCACGATCGGCACGACCTCCCGCGGCACGACCTGCTCGCCCGTCACGGGGTTGCGCCCACCGAACGCGAGCGTGGCTCCCATCGTCGCGAGCACCTCGGCGGTGACGACGATCGAGCACGCTCGCGCGTAGACCGACACGGCGTCGTCGACCTCGATGTCGAGCGTTCCGCGGGAGCGCATGAGGTAGCCGAGGGCGCGATTGCGGTCACCGAGGAGCTGCTCCGAACGGCTCACGTTCTCGTCGACGGTCAGCTCGCGCCCCGCGAAGGCGCTGATGCCCGAGAGGATGCGCGCGAACCGCTCGTCGGGCGTCGACCCGTCGACGAGGTTGGCGGTGAGCAGGGCGCCCGCGTTGACCATGGGGTTCGGGGGTCGGCCCGTTTCGCTTTCGAGCACGATGGCGTCGAACGCCTCGCCCGTCGGCTCCGTGCCGACGGCGTCGAGAACCCGCTCACGGTCGTCGACGAGGGCGAGGGCGTAGACGAACGGCTTGACCGCCGACTGCACCGAGAACTCGAGGTCGGCATCGGGGGTCGTGCGCGTGTCGCCGTCGTCGTCGACGATCGCGATGCCGCAGACATCCGCGCTCGCGGCGGCGAGTTCGGGGATGCTGTCGTCGATCGTGCCGCTCGACTCCCGCAGCATCTGCTGCCGCAAGCCGTGCAGGTCGTAGCGTTCGGCGTGCTCTTCGGCTGTGGGGGTCATGGCGCCAGTCAACCATCCGGGCGGGGCACGCGACTGTGCGCCGTAGTCTCGACGGGTGGACGGCACGCGCGCGACCGAGTGGCTCGAGCGCCGGCAGCTCGTGCTCTACCTCGCGGCACTCGCCGTTGCGGTCGGTGCCGCGATCGTGGTGCCCGAGGTCGCAGTGCTCGACGCCGCGGTCGCCCCGGTTCTCGCCGTGCTCCTCTTCGTGACCTTTCTGCAGGTGCCGATCACGCGCTTCGGGGCCGCCCTGAGAGACTGGCGGATGCTCGCGGCCCTCCTCGCTCTCAACTTCGGCGCCGTGCCGTTCGTGGCGTTCGGTCTCTCCCGACTGGTCGCCGACGACCGCGCGCTCGTCTTCGGGGTGCTGCTCGTGCTGCTCGCGCCGTGCGTGGACTACGTCGTCGCCTTCACGGGCCTCGCGGGCGGGTCGGTCGATCGCCTCGTGGCCGCGACGCCGCTGCTGCTCGTGGCCCAAGTGCTCGCCGTACCGCCGCTCCTGTTCGCCTTCACGGGAACCGACATCGTGCGGAGCATCGACCCGGCCGCCGTCGCGGGGGTGCTCGTTCCGGTCTTTCTTGTGCCCCTCGCTCTCGCGTGGGGTGTGCTCGCGGCCACGAGGGCGGGCGCTGCGGTCGGTGTCGTGGCGCGCACATCCGCCCTCGCGATGGTGCCGCTCGTGGTGCTCACTCTCGTGGTCGTTGTGGCGTCGGGCGTCGCGACGATCGGTGCCGACGCGGCGATCGTCGTGCGAGCGGTGCCCGTCTTCGCGGCGTTCGCCGTCGTCATGGTCGCTGTCGGGCTCGTGTGGGGGAGGCTCGGACGCTTCGCGACCGCCGACCGTCGCACCCTCGTGATGTCGGGGGTCACGCGCAATTCGCTCGTCGTGCTGCCCGTCGCGATCGCGCTGCCCGAGGCTTTCGCTGTCGTGCCGCTCGTGATCGTGACCCAGACGCTCGTCGAGATCGTGGTGCTCGCCGTGCTCGTCGCGGTGGTGCCGAGGATCGTGCGCTGACCGAACCGGCACCACTCGCGTGAATGCGCTCAGTCGCGGCCGGGGCGCGCCGCGATGGCCGTGACGATGTCGATCACGCGCTCGTCGTCGAGGATGCGGAAGTGACCGCCGGTCTCGACGACACGGTTGTCTGCTCCCGTCAACTCGCTTCCCCGCGGGATGTGCGGGTCGAACAGTCCGAACACCGACGTGATGCGCTCGTTGACCGTGAGCTCCTTGCTCAGGGCGAGCGTCAGCGCGTTCTTCGGGGAGAACGATCGCAGGCTCGGGAGCAGCATCCACTGCGCGTAGATCGAGCCGGAGAAGGGGGTGCTGATCGCGACCATGTGCGGGATCCGCGAGTCCGGGTCGAGCTTCGCCATGACGTATTTACCGATGAGGCCACCCTTGCTGTGGGCGACGATCACGACGTCGCGCAGATTGCGCTCGGCGATGAACGCGGCCACGAGGTCGGCCGCGGCATCCACGGGTCGTCTGTTGCGGCTGAGCTCGGAGACGACGTGCACGGGGTGACCGGCGTCGTGCAACCGGTCGATCGTGGGCCTCATGAAGTACCACGACTCGTAGATGCCGGGCAGCACGATGATCGGCCGGAGCGACCCCTCGAGGTAGCTCTCCGCCGACCGTCCGAGTGCCCCTCGCACCTGCCACCAGCCGGCGTAGATGTAGTCGGCGATCCACCAGCGGAGGTCGCGCGGCAGGTTTCGCATGGCCCCACTCAGTCGTTTCATCGCTTCCATCCTCGCGCGGCTGAGGTGCTTCGTGCGCGTAGTGTCGCCGTATGCCTCTGGAGCGTAAGATCACCGCCCGACTCGGCGATCGTTACGCGACCGCGCTTCTCTCGGGCCCCGAGGTCGTCGCCGACGACTCGCCCGTCTTCGTGCTGTTGCACGGGATCGGGATGTCGCACCGCTACTTCCGTCGCCTCACCGCCCTCCTCGGCGAGTGTCACCGGGTGGTAGAGATCGACCTGCCCGGGTACGCGTTCAATCGCACGCCGCGGCGATCGCTCTCGATCCGGGATCACGCCGAGGTCGTCGCCGCGATCATCCGCCGGGCCGACCTGACGCACGTGACCGTCGTCGGACACTCGATGGGCGCCCAGTTCGCGACCGAAGCGGCGATCCTCCTGCCCAACCGTGTCGACGGCGTCGTGCTGCTCGGTCCGGTCGGCGAACCGCGCGAGCACATGCTGCGCGACCATGTCGCGATGCTCGCGGCCGACACCATCGTGGAGCACCCCGTGGCGAACGCGATCGTGTTCACCGACTACGTGCGCGCGGGGCCGATCTGGTATTCGAAGCAGTTGCGGCCGATGCTCGACTACGACTTCCTCGAGCGCATTCCCGTCGTGACGCAGCGCGTGCTCGTCGTTCGCGGGGCGCGCGACCCCATCGCGACGACCGACTGGTGCACGCGGCTCGCGCGAACCGCGCGCGAGGGCCGGTTCGTCGAGATCGACGGCAGTGCTCACGTCGTGCAGTACTCGGCGGCCGCGGCGCTCGCCGACCTCGTCGTCGACTTCGCAAGTTCGTGAATAACGATCGCCGTCATCACGATCGCATCGAGGTCGCCGCCGAGATCGAGGCGGGGGTGGAGAGGGTGTGGCTCGCGCTCACGGCGGAGCGGGGCCGGTGGTGGCCCGAACTCCGGGCCGAAGCGTCCCCCGGCGCGGCCGTGCACGAGCAGTGGACCGAGAACGGTGAGCGGATGTCGGCGACCGGCATCGTGACGCGCGTCGACGCCGGTTCGCTTCTCGAGTTCCAGTGGACCGAACCGGCGTGGAACAGTTCCCTCGTCGTGAGCTTCGCGGTGACCGGTGACGACCGCGCCGCTCGAGTCGTCGTCACCGAGAGTGGATTCGGCCGCCTCGATGACGGCGACGCTCTCCGATCGGAGCACATCGAGGGCTGGCGCTTCCACCTTCACGAACTCGCCGTGTTCGTCACCGGGTCACGCTGACCCGGGCTCAGGTCGTCGTCAGGGCGCGGTGACCTCGTCGAGCTTGCCCGTGGCGACGTCGAACACGAACCCGCGCACCGAGTCGGTGTGGGGGATGAACGGGCTCGCGGTGATGCGGCGGATCGACTGGGTAACGTCGGCGGCGGCATCCGTGAACGCCTCGGCGGCCCACGCGGGGCGGATTCCGGTCTCTTCGGCGATCGAGTTCTTGAAGCCTTCGTCGGTGAACGTCACCATTCCGCAGTCGGTGTGGTGGATGAGGATGATCTCGTTCGTGCCGAGCAGGCGCTGGCTGATCGCGAGCGACCGGATCTCGTCTTCGGTGATGACGCCACCCGCGTTGCGGATCACGTGGGCTTCTCCCTCGCCGAGCCCGAGCGCGCGGTAGACGTCGATGCGGGCATCCATGCACGCGACCACGGCGACGTGCTTCGACGGGGGGAGGGGCAGGGGGCCGGAGAAGCCGGCGGCGTAGGTCTCGTTGTTCTTCAGCAGTTCGTCGGTGACAGACACGGGGTCTCCTTCGGGTGGCGGCGTGGTGTGACTCCACGCTAAGCGTTCGGGCTGGGGGCCGCCCGCGCGTGACGACGCGTTGCGGCCGCTCGCTCGGGTGGGCATTCGTGAGAGAAGCAGAACCACGCGTCCGGTTAGGCTTCGGTCTACGCGGGTCGCACATCGGGCGACGAGGGCGAGCAAGAGGGTTGTTTCCGGCGACGTGGTGCGAGGGCGGATGACGATGGATGCGACGACGGGAAACCGTTCTCGGCCGGCGACGATCTACGACGTCGCCCGCGAGGCCGGGGTGTCGCACCAGACCGTCTCGCGACTTCTCAAGGGCCACCGCATCTCGGAGTCCTACGAGAGCCGAGTGCAGGATGCGCTCGCCAAGCTCGACTACCGCCCGAACATCGCCGCACGCAGCCTCGCGACGCGCGAGAGCAAGCGCGTCGCGGCGCTCATGTACGAGATGACGCAGCTCGGCCCGATAAAGATCCTCGAGGGTGCGAGCGCAGCCGCCCGGGAGTCCGGGTACGTGCTCGACATCGTCTCCCTCGATCCCGCCGATGATCGCTCGCTCGCGGAAGCCATCGACGTCGTCAATCAACAGGATGTCGCGGGGATCGTCGCCTTCGCGCCGAACGACAGGATGCGCGAGCGGCTCGACGCGGCGAGTTTTCGCGTGCCGCTCTATCGCGAGACCGAGGACGAAGACGAAGACCGCGCTGTTCCCGCCCACTCGAACTACAACATGCTCGGCGCGGAGCTCGCGATGCGGCACCTCCTCGACCTGGGGCACGAGCGGATAGTGCACGTGACCGGCCCGCTCGATTGGCCGGCGGCCCGCATCCGCGCGCGGACCTACGACGAACTCCTGCGGCAGGGGGGGCTGACACCGGCTCCGTGGCTCGAAGGCGACTGGTCGGCGGAGTCGGGGTATCGGCTCGCGCAGGGGCTCCTCGCCGCAGGCGAGCTGCCGACGGCGGTGTTCGCCGGAAATGACCAGATGGCGCTCGGCATTCTGCACGCGCTCGCCGAGGCCGGGGTCGCGGTTCCCGGTCGTGTGAGCGTGATCGGTATGGACGATTCCCCGGATGCGGCGTACTACTCCCCCTCGCTCACGAGCATCCCGATGTACTTCCGTGAGCAGGGGCGCTTCGCCTTCCTCGCGCTTCTCGCGCGCATGAACGGCCAACCCTCCCAATGGAAGACAGACTTCGTGAGACCGAGCCTCGTTCTGCGCGCATCGACCGCTCCGCCGCACTGATCCGCTCTTCGCGAGAAAACTTCTTGCGCATCGTCGAGCGAGGGTCTAGCGTGCCTTTTACCGGTAACTATTACCGGTAACAGTGACTCTCGACGATGAGGATTCCCGAATGGCACGTCATGACGCGACCACACACACCGCCGAGGGGATTCTCTTCGGCGCGGCCTATTACGCCGAGTACGAACCGAGCGACACGACGGACTACGACCTCGACCTCATGGTCGACGCGGGCTTCTCCGTCATCCGAGTCGGCGAGTCCGTGTGGTCGACGTGGGAGCCGCGCGACGGGGAGTTCGACACCGAGTGGCTCAGGGTCGTGCTCGACAAGGCCCACGAGCGCGGCATCAGGGTGATCCTCGGAACGCCGACATACGCGATCCCCCCGTGGCTCCAGGTGAAGCATCCCGAACTGGCGACCGAGCTGTCGACGGGCGTGCGGATGGGGTGGGGTGCTCGCCAAGAGGTGGACTACTCGTCACCAGTGTTCGCGAGGTATGCGGAGCGCGTGATCCGCGCCGTCGTGTCGACCTATTGCGATCACCCCGCGGTCATCGGCTATCAGGTCGACAACGAGCCCGGGCTCCACTTCTTCCACAACGAGGGCACGTTCGCCGGCTTCGTCGCGTGGCTCGAGGAGCGGTACGAAACGCCGGAGGCGCTCAATCGGGAGTGGAACCTGACGTACTGGTCGCACCGCATCACGTCGTTCGACCAACTGTGGCGGCCCGACAACAACTCGTTTCCGCAGTACGACCTCGCCTGGCGCGAATACCAGGCCCTCGTGACCGAGCAGTTCATCCACTGGCAAGCGGACATCGTGCGGGAGTATGCGAGCGCCGACCAGTTCGTCACGACGTGCATCGCCTACCCGCGCGCGGCGCAACACGACGCCTCGCTCGCGGCGGGACTCGACGTCACCGCGGGAAACCCCTACTACGACATGCAAGACAGCCTCGACCTCACGACGACGGTGCCCCAACTCGCGTCCTTCATCACGCGCGGAGTCGGCGGACTGTTCCGTCAGGCCGATCGACTGTGGTCGAGCAGGCAAGAGCGTTTTCTCGTCACCGAGACCAACGCGCAAGCCATCGGTGGCCCCTCGCTGAACTACCCGCCCTATCCGGGGCAGCTCAAGCAAGCGGCGTACGCCTTCATCTCGCGCGGCGCGCGGATGATCGAATACTGGCAGTGGCACACCCTCAACGAGGGCTTCGAGACCTACTGGGGCGGGGTGCTCCCGCACAGTCGCGAGCCGGGCCGGGTCTATCGCGAGATCGCCGACATCGGTCGATCCCTCGCGAGTGTCGGACCGAAGCTCGACGGCTACGAGCCCGACTCCGACATCGCCATCGTCTACTCCAACGCGAGCAAGTGGGCCTTCACCTTCTTCCCCCCGTTCACCGATGACGCGCACGACGGTGACCCGGCGTCGTACTACCGCATCTTCGACGCGTTCCACGAGGGGATCGTCGAGAGTGGCAGGCAAGCGCGCGTGCTGCACGACACCCAATTGCTCGACTACGCTCCCGCCGAGTTCGCGGAGGCCCACCCGGTGCTCGTCGCCGCGGGGCTCTACATCACGACGGATGAGCAGCTCGCGTGGCTCGACTCCTACGCGAAGGCGGGCGGCCACCTCGTGGTCGGGGTCCGCACGGCCTACGCCGACCACGAGGCGCGGGCACGACGCGAGGTCGCCCCGCCTCGACTCGCCGCGGCAGCGCAGATGCACTACGACGAGTTCTCGAACCTCGTCGCCGACGTCGCAGTGACCGGGACCTCAGGATTCCCCGTCACCGACGGTGCGCGGGCCACCGCGTGGATCGACGGGGTCATCCCCGACGGCGCCGAGGTCGTCGCGAGCTACGCGCATCGGGAACACGGTCGATTTCCCGCGATCACGACCGCGCGATACGGCGAGGGCCGCGTGACCTACGTCGGCACGGTGCCGAACCCCGAGCTCGCCGCCGACATCGCCCGCTGGCTCGTGCCCACCCCGCTCGCGGCCGACTGGACGAGCTCGCCCGAAGGGTCGATCACCGTGCAGTCCGGGGCCACCGCCCGCGGGCGGACGGTGCGCTTCATCAGCAACTGGTCGGGCGAGCCGGTGCAGGTCCGCGTGCCCGAGGCGAGCACCGACCTCGAGACCGGCGAAACGATCTCGGCGGGTGCGACGCTCGACCTCGCGCCCCGCGACATCCGGATTCTCGAAGAAGAGAACACCCGCGCGTAGCGCGGCACCAAGGAATGACGAAAGGAACACAGCGTGAACACCAGATCGAAGAAGACCATGGCCTCACTCGGCGCGAGTGTCGTGACCGTGTCGTTGCTGCTGACAGGATGCGCCTCGGGCGGGTCGGACGACGGCGGATCGGCCGAGCAGGTCTCGCAAGACGACATCGACGCCGCCATGGAGACCGAGACCACACTGAACTTCTGGACGTGGGTGCCCGACATCGAAGACGAGGTCGCGGCGTTCGAGGAGCAGTATCCGGCCATCGACGTTCAAGTGGAGAACGTCGGCCAGGGGCAAGACCACTATGTGAAGGTGCGCGCGGCCATCGCCGCCGGGCAGGGTGCACCCGACGTCATCCAGCTCGAGTACCCCTACATCCCGAGCTTCCAGCTTACCGAAGACCTCCTCGATCTCCGGCCCTACGTCGGTGACGCCCTCGACGACGCCTTCGTTCCCTGGGTGTGGAACCAGGTCACGAGCGACGAGCAGATTCTGGCGATCCCCCAGGACACCGGCCCGATGGGCAACCTCTACCGCGACGACATCCTCAGCGACGCGGGACTCGACGGTTCTTCCGAGACCTGGGATGACTTCGCGACCGCTGCGGAGACGGTGAAAGACAGCACCGACTCGTACATCACCAACCTCCCCCCGAACGACGCCGGTGTGTTCATCGGCAAGCTCTGGCAAGCCGGGGTCAAGCCGTTCCAGTACGACGGAGGTCAAGAGGTCGGAGTCGACCTCGACGGCGAGCAGGCGCAAGAGGTCGCCGCGTACTGGCAGGACCTCATCGAGAGGGACCTCGTCTCCGTCGACCCGAACTTCACCGACCAGTGGTACCAAGGGCTCTCGAACGGCAAGTACGCGGGGTGGATCACCGCCGCGTGGGGCCCGGTGTTTCTGCAGGGAACCGCGGCAGACACCGCGGGGCTCTGGCGAGCCGCGCCCCTTCCGAAGTGGGAGGAGGGCGCGTCCGTCTCGGCCAACCTCGGTGGATCGTCGAACGCTGTGCTCGCAGGATCGGAGAACCCGATCGCAGCAGCCAAGTTCGCGGAGTTCCTGAACACGGACCCCGACACGATCGCCCAGTTCAATACGCAGCAATCGCTCTACCCCGCCGCGAACGAACTGCTTTCGAGCGAGGACTTCCTGTCGGTGCAGGCGGACTTCTACGGCGGCCAAGAGGTGAATGCTCTCTTCGCCGAAGTGTCTGACACGGTCGACGCCGACTTCCAGTGGCTCCCCTTCCAGGACTACGTCGCGGCGAGCTTCAACGAGACACTCGGTTCGGCCATCGCCGACCGGGGCGACCTGTCTGCGGGCCTGACCGCGTGGGAGAACGACATCAAGCGCTACGCCGAAGACCAGGGCTTCACGGTCACCGAGTGACACCCGGGCGGAGCGGCGACTCGCCGCTCCGCCCCTCGAACCTCATGCACGACACATTGGAGTGAGTCATGACAGCGGGAACAACCGCGAAGCCGGTCACCCGGCGGCGCTCAGCAGCGACGTCGAAGCAGACGGCTGCCGCATACATCCTCATCGCACCGTTCTTCGTCGTCTTCATCGCGATGCTCGTCGTGCCTCTGCTCTACTCGGGGTATCTGAGCCTCTTCGCGAGCCGACTGCTCGGCGGCGAGGTCTTCGTGGGTCTCGAGAACTACGCCCGCGCCTTCGGCGACATCCGCTTCATCGAAGGGCTCGGTCGGATGGGGATCTTCCTCGTCGTGCAAGTGCCCATCATGATCGCCCTGTCGCTGTTCCTCGCTCTCGCGCTCGACTCGCGGCGGGTGGCTGGCGCCGGATTCGCGCGGCTCGCGATCTTCATCCCCTACGCGGTTCCCGGCGTCGTCGCGACGCTCATGTGGGGCTACCTCTACGGCAACGACTTCGGACCGATCGCGCAAGTGCTCCGCTTCCTCGGTCTCGACGCGCCCAACCTGCTCTCGCCGTCGAACGTCCTCGGCTCGATGATGAACATCGTCTCGTGGGAGTTCATCGGCTACAACATGATCATCATGTACGCCGCTCTGCGGTCGATACCGACGGAGCTCTACGAGGCCGCCGAGATCGACGGCGCGGGCCAGTGGCGCACGGCGTTCAGCATCAAGATCCCCGCCATCCGACCGGCGATCTTCCTCACCGTCATCTTCTCGATCATCGGCACCTTCCAGCTCTTCAACGAACCGAACCTCCTGTCGCGCATCGCGCCGAATGCGATCTCCGACTCGTTCACCCCCAACCTCTACGCCTACAGCCTCGCCTTCGTGAACCGTGAAGTGAACTACGCCGCCACCATCGCGTTCGTTCTCGGGATCGTCATCATGACCGTGTCGTTCATCGTGCAGGTGTCGCAGCAGAGAAGAGAGGCACGCTCATGACCGAGGCGACCATCATCGGCGCCGCCCCCACGGTGGGTGGACCCCGCGAAACAGCGCGCCGGGAGAGGAAGGAGAAGAAGGAGAAGGGCCCCCGCAAGAACGTG
Source organism: Marisediminicola sp. LYQ85 (assembly GCF_046600695.1). Lineage (NCBI taxonomy): Bacteria > Bacillati > Actinomycetota > Actinomycetes > Micrococcales > Microbacteriaceae > Marisediminicola > Marisediminicola sp. LYQ85. Next base: position 524,769 of record NZ_JBKIWO010000002.1, on the reverse strand, counting down.
GTTCTCACCGTCGTGGTCTGGACGTGCGTCGCCTACTTCCTGCTCCCCCTCCTCTGGCTCGTCATCTCCTCCACCAAGGAGAACGCCGACCTCTTCACGACCTTCGGATACTGGTTCGGCCAATCGTTCGCGCTCTTCGACAACCTCGTCGACCTCGCGACGTTCGATGGCGGGGTGTTCTGGAGGTGGATGCTCAACACGATCCTCTACGCGGGCATCAGTGCCGTGGGTGCGGCGTTCTTCGCCACCGCGGCGGGATACGCGTTCGCCAAGTACCGGTTTCCGGGCTCGACGGCGCTGTTCTACGGAGTGCTCGGGGCGATCATGGTGCCGACGACGGCCCTCGCCCTCCCCACCTATCTGCTCTTCGCCAACGCGGGTATCACCGATACTCCGTGGGCGATCATTCTGCCGTCGCTCGTGAGCCCCTTCGGCGTGTTCCTCATGCGGGTGTACGCCGCAGACGCCGTCGACGCGAGCCTGCTCGAGGCTGCCCGCATCGACGGGGCGGGGGAACTCCGGATCTTCTTCACGGTCGCGCTGCGACTGCTCGGGCCGGGCATCGTCACCGTGTTGCTCTTCGCCCTCGTCGCGACGTGGAACAACTACTTCCTCCCGCTCATCATGCTCAACTCCTCGGAGCTCTACCCGCTCACGGTCGGGCTCGCGCAATGGCAGGCGGCGAGCTCCTCCGGCGGGGGCGGTTCGCAAGCGCTCTTCTCGAGCGTAATCACGGGGTCGTTCGTCTCGATCATCCCGCTCGTCATCGCGTTCCTCTACCTGCAGCGCTTCTGGCAGAGCGGACTCTCGACGGGTGGGGTGAAGGGGTAGTCGGGCCTCGGTGAGCTAGCGGGCGTCGTCGTGGAGCTCGATCGTGATCTGCTTCGCATCGAGTCTCGCGAGCGCCGTCTCGAGCACCTCGGCATCGAAGGTGCCGTCGTCGCGCGCATCGAGGAGAGCCGATCGCTGGGCGCGGATGCGAGCGAGCGCGCCCCGTCGGTCGGAACGATCGGTCGGGGCATCCGCTGTGACCGAGTCGAGGAAGTCGGCGAGACGCTGCCGTTCGACCTCGAGGGCCGCCGCATCGGGCGTCGACGGCTTGACCCAGCGGATCACCCTCGCGAGGGTTCCGCCCTGGAGCATGAGCGAGAGGGTCGCCACGAGGTAGGCGATGAGCACGAGGAGCGATCGATCGGGTGTCTCCGCCGGCAGCGTTTGAGCCGCCGCGACCGTGACGGCCCCGCGCATGCCCGCCCACACCACGATCGACCCCTCCCGCCACCCGAGGGGTGCGCCGAGGAGGTAGTCGATGTCGGCGACCGACCTGCGCAAGCGCGTCGAGAACCGGGTGAGGTCGCGCTGCGGGCCTGGCGCGCGGATGCCGCGGGGAAACCTCTCGAACACGCCGCTCGCCCGCTCGGGGTCGGCGATCGTCTCCTGCATGTCGGCGATGCGCGGTTTGAGCTGTTCGCCTCGGCGCGCCCGGAGGAACACGCCCCACAGGAGGGGTGTCACGTAGACCGCCCGCAGCACGAGGATGAGCGCGAGCGCCGCGACCGCGATTCCCAGGGCCGCGGCGAAACCCGCGTGATCGCGCTCGACGTCGGTCACGATGACCGAGACGCCGAGCCCCATCGTGAGGAAGACCGCCCCCTCGAGAACGAGCTCGACGGTGCGCCAGTTCTGAGAGTCGGAGAGCCGGTGCTGGGGCGACAGTTCGCGGGGAGCGCGTCTGCCCACCGTGATCCCCGCGACGACCGCGGCGACGAGACCGGATGCGCCGAGCAGCTCGGCCGGGATGGACGCGAGAAACGGAACGGTGAACGAGATCGCGGTGTTGATGGTCGAGTCGCTCACGCGCGAGCGGATCACGAGCGTGAGTCGACCGGCGGCGTAGCCGATGGCGCCCGCGACGAGCACGGCGAAAGCGAACTCGCCGATCGCCGACCAGAACGAGAACGCGGCCGCGACGGCGGCGATGGAGGTGCGGAGGAGCACGAGCGCCGTGGCGTCGTTGAGCAGACTCTCGCCCTCGAGAATGGCGACGACTCGCGGTGACACGGGCGAGCGTTTGACGATGCTCGTTGCGACGGCATCCGTCGGGCTCACGATCGCCCCGAGCGCGATGCCCCACGCGAGCGGGAGGCCGGGAATGACCCACGAGAAGAAGAACCCGAGCGCGATAGCGCTGCCGATGACGAGGACCACCGAGAGGCCGCTGATGCTCGTGAACTCGCGGCGGAAGTTCATCGCCGGCATCGACACCGCCGCCGAGTAGAGGAGGGGCGGGAGGATGCCGGCGAGAATCCACTCGGGCTCGATCTCGATCGCCGGAACGAAGGGCGCGAGGCTCGCGAGCACGCCGATGGTCACGAGCACGAGGGGGGAGGCGACCCCGAATCGCGGGCCGAGAAGCGACGCACCGGCGATCACGAGGAGGCCCACGACGAGCACGATCAACAGCTCCATGTGCCCACCCTGTCATTGCCGGGCCGGATGCGCGCGCCCGCGGAGGGTCAGGCCGCCGACCACCCGCCGTCGGAGGCGAGCACGACCCCGTTGATGTTGACCCCGTCGTCGCTCAGTAGGAAGGTGATGGATGCCGCGAGCGCGTCACTCTCGACGGGGTCGGGCATGACCGCCATGCCGTCGCGAACACGGTCCTCGCCGAGTCGAGACGCGAAGGTCGCCTCGATGTTGGTGATGGTCGGTCCCGGGGCCACGGCGTTGATGCGCAGGCCGCTCGGGCCGTACATGAACGCACCGCTCTTAGTGAGCCCGACGACCGCGTGCTTCGACGCGGTGTATGCCGCTCCCGCCGCCGAGCCGCGGAGCGCCGCCTCGGAGGCGACGTTGACGATCGATCCCGTCGCGCGCTCGAGCATTCCGGGGATGACGGCGCGCATGAGCTTCATCGTGCCGTCGACGTTGATCGAGAACACGCGGCGCCACACGGCGTCGGAGATCTCGCCCACGGGGGTCATGTCGTCCATGATGCCGGCGACGTTCGCGAGGGCATCGATCGGGCCTCCGGCGGCGTCGAGGATGCGGGCGATCGCGGCGTCGTCCGTGATGTCGGCGGAGACCGGCACGATGTCGGCGCCGGGGTATTCGGCGACGAACTCCTCGAGTCGCTCGGTCGAGATGTCGACGGCGACGACCCGCCCGCCTTCGCGCGCGACGCGCGACGCGGTGGCGCGGCCGATTCCGGAGCCCGCCCCGGTCACGATCACGGTCTTGCCGGTGAAGCGTCCGGTGTCGATGCGCTCGACCCACTCCGGGCGCTCGACGGTCGGAGGCGCATCGACGGCACCTGCGGCATCCGCTGCGCTGTCGGCGGCCGGGTGCTCGGGAGTGGTTCCGGTGGCGCTCTCCGGGATCTCCCCCGCGTCCACGCGGCGCACGAGGTCGTCGATCATCTCGGCGGAGAAACTGCCTTTGCTCAGTTTGATGAGGCGCTTGAGGGCCAAGCGGCTGACGGGGCGCAAGGCGTCCGGGCTCTGACCGGCGTTCGTGAGCGTGTCGCGGATGATCGGCCCTCCGACGGGGTGGGCAAGCCAGGTCGCGATCGACGAGTCGGCGCTGAGCGGGGTGTTCGACGAGGCCATGGGCGGCATCCTTTCTGCGGTGCGGAGGGTGCTCGCGGATGCGGACAACCTTGTCCGGTTTAGGCTACACCCGTGGAAACCGCCGCTCGAAAGAACCGCGGGCCGAGCGCGGGCCCCGACAACCGCCGCGCCCTCATCGTGGCCGCGCGCGAGGTGTTCTCGCTCGAGGGGTTCCATGCTCCGCTGAGCGCCATCGCGCGGCGAGCCGGGGTCGGGCAGGGCAGTCTCTACCGCCACTTTCCCGATCGATTGACGCTCATCGCGGCGATCTTCGACGAGAACATCGCGTCGCTCGAAGTGATCGTCGATCGCGAGTCGAGCACGCTCGACGACTACCTCGCCGAAATCCTCGAGCAGGCCCTCGTGTCGAGCGCGCTCATCGACCTCATGATGCTCGAGCGGTCGGACGGCCGCATCCAGCACTTGCGCACGCGCATCACCGCGACGACCGAGCGCATCGTTGCGCGGGAGCGCGCGAGCGGACGCATCCGTGCCGACGCCGCGACCGACGACGTCGTGCTCGCGATCTCGATGTTCGCCGCCCTCATCGCGCGCGTTCCCGAGGCCGAGCGTCGGCACACGGGCGATCGCGCCTGGTCTCTCTTCCACGCCGCCTTCGCGCCCTGACGCCGAGGGCGTAGTTGCACCATTGCTCGCAAAGTGCAAACATGCATCTTATGGACGCGAGTGCAACATCGAACCGGCGCGAGGAGCGGATGCGGCAGACCGCCGCCGCGCTCACGAGCGCGTGCCGACGACTCACGGCCGATCGCGGCCTCGCCGGCTTCACGATCGACGAAGTGTGCGCCGAAGTCGACATCTCCCGCCGCACCTTCTTCAACTACTTCCCGTCGAAAGACGACGCCGTGCTCGGGGTCGACAGCGACGAGGAGTTCGAGGCGCTCACGCGAGCGTTCCTCGAGAAGGGCGCATCGGGCTGGGGCGGCGTCGTCGACGACCTCGTCGACCTCGTCGTCGCGCACTTCGAGAACGCGACGATCGACCTCGCGACCCACCTCGAGTTCATGAGCGCGCTCGAGCGTGAACCCCGCCTGCTCGCCCGCTTCATGGGCATCACCCGCGAGCGCGATCGTCAGGTCGCGGCCTTCGTCGCGCAGCGCGAGGGGGTCGAGCCCACAGACGCGCGCGCGCTCGCCGCCGTCGCGCTGCTGTCGACACTGCTGCGCCAGGCATCCGAGCACCTCTTCGACCCTGCCGACTCCCGCGAGTTCGCCGACATCATCACCGACCTCCTGGCCGCGTTCCGCGCCGTCACCCCGAACACCGCTCCCCGAAAGGCAGCCTCGTGAGTTCCGCGACACGCACCACCACCCCCGCGACCGAAGGGCCGCTCCTCCTCACCCAGCGCCGCATCTGGATCATCTTCGGCGCGCTCATCGCGGGCATGCTGCTCTCGAGCCTCGACCAGACCATCGTGTCGACCGCGATGCCGACGATCGTCGGCCAGCTCGGGGGTGTCGAGCACCAGGTCTGGCTCACAACGGCATACCTCCTCGCGACGACGATCGTCATGCCCGTCTACGGCAAGCTCGGCGACGTGCTCGGCCGGCGCACGCTCTTTCTCGTCGCGATCGCGCTGTTCACCGTCGCCTCGGTCGGGTGCGCTTTCGCGGGCGACTTCTTCACCCTCGTGACGTTCCGCGCGATGCAGGGACTCGGCGGCGGCGGGCTCATCATCCTGTCGCAGGCGATCATCGCCGACATCGTTCCCGCCTCGGAGCGCGGCAAATACCTCGGACCACTCGGCGCCGTGTTCGGTCTCTCCGCGGTCGGCGGTCCGCTACTCGGCGGGTTCTTCGTCGACCACCTCACCTGGCAGTGGGCGTTCTACATCAACATCCCGATCGGCATCGCGGCGTTCGCGGTCGCATGGTTCACGCTCAAGCTGCCCAAGAAGCGCGCGACCCATCCCATCGACATCCTCGGCATCGCGCTGCTGTCGGTCGCGACGACGTGCCTCATCTTCTTCACCGACTTCGGAGGCAACCAGTCGCACGGCTGGGACGCGATCGAGACCTGGCTCTTCGGAGCCGGACTCGTCGTCGCGGTCGCTCTGTTCATCGTCGTCGAGACGAAGGCGAAAGATCCGATCATCCCGCTCTCGCTGTTCCGCAACCCGATCTTCGTGAACGCGACCGCCATCGGCCTCACCCTCGGACTCGGAATGTTCTCGGCCATCGCGTTCGTGCCCACGTTCCTGCAGATGTCGTCGGGCACGTCGGCCGCGGCATCCGGACTCCTCATGCTCCCGATGATGGCCGGACTCATCGGCACATCGATCGCGTCGGGAATCCTCATCACCCGCACGGGCAAGTACAAGATCTACCCCATCGTCGGCACACTGCTCACGGCGGCGGCGATGGTCGCCATGACGACCCTCACGGCCGAGACGCCGATCTGGCTCATCTGCGTGTTCCTGTTCTTCTTCGGCGCCGGACTCGGGCTCATCATGCAAGTCGTCGTGCTCGTCGTGCAGAACTCGGTCGACGCCTCGCAGCTCGGCACCGCGACGAGCACGAACAACTACTTCCGCGAGGTGGGTGCGGCACTCGGTGTCGCGGTGTTCGGCACGATCTTCACGAACAGGCTCACCTCGAACCTCACGGGGGTCTTCACCGAGGCGGGGGCGAGCTCGGCCGACGCGGCCGCCGCGACATCCACCCTCGATCCCGCCGTGTTGAACGCCCTGCCCGACGCCATTCGCGAGGGAGTGGTCGCGGCCTACGCGGATGCCCTCGCCCCGGTGTTCTGGTACCTGCTGCCGTTCATCGCCATCTCGTTCGTTCTCGCGCTCTTCCTCAAGCAGATCCCGCTGTCGGATGTCGCGGGGCTCGTCGCGCGCGGCGAAGCCGTCGGCGGCGCCGAGGCGGAGGCCCTCGAGTCGGCCCAGCGCGCACCCGCCCCCTCCTCTGTACGCAATTTCCGCGAGGGTACGCCGGATCCGGCGCACCCTCGCGGAAACGAGGGTGACTCGGCGCGGGGCTGAGGCCGGCGAGGCGCTAGTTCGCGGGCCCGGGCCCAGGCCCGGCGCGGGCAAGTCGGGCTAGGAGACGGCGGTCGGTTAGTTAGGATCCGTCGCGGATGTCGGTGAGGGTCGTCGAGGCGAACGAGACGTCGCTGAACGTCACGACGCATCCCTCGCCGACGGGCGACTGTGCTTCGAATCCGAGCCGCACGGTTGCGCTCGGCTCGGGTGCGTCGAGCGCGAAGGCCCGCACGAGTCGCCAGCGCTCGCCGTCGAGCGACGCGTGGTAGCTGAACACGGTGCCGACGCGGGAGACGCGCAACCAGACGAAGTCGGGGCCGGCGGCGTGCTCGGTCGCAGTTTCGCTCGCGGGCGTGCTCACGGTGTCGGCGCGGTCGACGACGAACGCGTTCGCATCGTCGGCGACCCCGCGGGCGACGACGGAGACGACCATCGGTTCGCGGTCGGGGGAGAACTCGAAGCACAGCTTGCCCCAGTGGTGTTCGTCGAACCACAGCAGCAGCACGCCGGCGTCGAAGGTGTCGACGAAGCCGACACTCACGCGAGCGCTGAACTGGAAATCGCCGGCGGCTGGGTCGCCGAGGAGGGTCGCGGCGTTGAGCTGGGTTTCGGCGTTCGCCTGGGTGCCGCCGCCGGGGTCGACGAAGATGTCGCTGTGCGCGATCGCGTGCACCGTCACGGTGCGGTCGTCGACGGTCCACGGGGTGTCGTCGGAGGGCGCGAGGTCGAACGGGATGCCGGGAACGGTCACTGTGTCGCTCATCGTGTCCTTTGCGCTCGAGGGGCGGGAGCGGTCATCCGCAGTCCCGCCCTCCCGAATGTACGCAATTTCCGCGAGGGTCGGTGGGATCCGACGTTCGCTCGCGGAAACTGCGTACTTTGGGGGGCGGGGAGTGGGCGGCGGAGGCTAGCGAGACGCGAGGGGGTAGCCGAGGGCCGTCGCGACCTCGCGGTTGTAGAGCCCGCCCTCGTGGGTGCTGAGCCCGGCGGCGAGGGCGGGGTCGGCGTCGACGGCGTCGAGCCAACCGGCATCCGCGATGCGCACCACGTAGGGCAGGGTCGCGTTGGTGAGCGCGTGAGTGGATGTCTGCGCCACGGCGCCGGGCATGTTGGCGACGCAGTAGAAGATCGTGTCGTGCACGCGGAACGTCGGGTCGTCGTGCGTCGTCGGCCGGCTGCCCTCGAAGCATCCGCCCTGATCGATCGCGATGTCGACGAGCACGCTCCCGGGCCTCATCGCGGCGATCATCTCGTCGGTCACGAGCTTGGGGGCGGCTGCGCCGGGAATGAGCACCGACCCGATCACGAGGTCGGCGTCGCGCACGAGCTCGGTGATCGCGTAGCGCGTCGAGACCGCCGTGCCGAGCCCGGGGTAGAGGCTCGCGAGCTGGCGGAGTCGGGGGATCGAGAGGTCGACGACCGTGACGTCGGCCCCCATTCCGCGGGCGTTCGCGGCCGCGTGTTCCCCCGCGACACCGCCCCCGATCACGACGACCTTCGCTCTCGCGGTGCCCGGCACCCCGCCCATGAGTTTGCCGCCCCCGCCGTGCGGGCTCATGAGGTGGTACGCGCCGACCTGCGCCGCGAGTCGGCCGGCGACCTCGCTCATGGGGGAGAGCAGCGGGAGGCTGCGGTCGGGCAGTTGCACGGTTTCATAGGCGATGGATGTCGTGCCCGAGGCGAGCAGGGCATCGGTGCACGCGCGCGAGGCGGCGAGGTGCAGGTAGGTGAAGAGCACTTGGCCCGACCGCAGGAGGGGGTATTCGGAGGCGATCGGCTCCTTCACTTTGAGCAGGAGGTCGGCGCTCGCCCACACCTCCTCGGCGGTCTCGACGATCGTCGCGCCCTCGTCGCGGTAGTCGAGATCGGTCACGCCAGCGCCGAGGCCTGCGCCGCTCTGGATGCTGACACTGTGCCCTCGACGCACCAGCTCGTGCACTCCGGCGGGGGTGAGTGCCACGCGGCGCTCGTTGTTCTTGACCTCGGTGGGGACGCCGATGAGCATTGCCGTTCCGTTCTCGCGGGGACTGCGGGGAGATATCTGGGTCAAGCATCCGAGATATTCGTTTCGCCGGGGTTTCTTTGATTGAAAATTCTGCTCACGGCCTCGATATCATCGGATTCGATGACGAACCATCCTTCCGTGGGCGGCCAAGCGAACATTGTTCGCCCCCTCGACGAGATCGACCTCGTGCTCGTGTCTGCCCTGCAGGCCGACGCGCGCACCTCGAACGCGCGTCTCGCCGAACTCGCGGGCATCGCGCCGAGCACGTGCCTCACGCGCGTGCGGTCGCTCGTCGATCGCGGCGTCGTGCGCGGTTTCCACGCCGACGTCGACCCGGGGGCGCTCGGCCTCACGCTCGAGGCGCTCATCAGCGTCGGCATCCGCTCGGGGGCCCGCAAAGCCATCGCGTCGTTCTCCGACGAGATGCGGGCGCTGCCGGAGGTCGTGCAGGTGTTCTTCCTCGGCGGTTCGGAGGATTTCATCGTGCACGTCGCGACCCGCGACAGCGACCACATCCGTCAGTTCGTCGTCGATCACCTGTCTGCCCACCCTTCGGTGTCGTTCACGCGCACGAGCCTCGTGTTCGAGCACCACGTGCCGCGGCGGATGTGACGTCGGCGGGCCGGGTGCGGATGTGACGTCGGCACTCGCGGGCGGCGACTACCCGGCCGCGACCGCGATCTCGACGGGTGCGCCGTCGAGCTCACCCGTCGAGGTGATCTCGCCCGTCTCGAGGTCGACAGCGTGCACCGAGTCGGTGGCCGGCTCGGTCACGTAGGCGACCGATCCGTTGACCGTGAGCGCGGGGTGCGCGTCTTGCCACTCGACGGGTCCCTCCCACGCCTCGACGACGGGGAACTCGTCGGTGATCTCGCCGGTCTCGACGTCCATGACGTAGAGCGAGCCGTCGGCCGAGAGGATGAGCGCGTCGTCGTCCGGGGTGCGACCCAGGTCGCGGAAGGTGTACTCCACACCCTCGGGCAGGTCGACGACCTGGAGGGTCATCGCCTCGGTGTCGATGAGCGCGACCGCAGACAGCAGGTAGCCCTCGAGGTCGGGGTCGCTCTTGTAGTCGCCGAGCACGATGGGGCTCGTGTCGGTCACGAAGGCGTTGCCCATGCGTCCGTAGCTGTCGGGTGCGGTGAGCTTGGTGATCTCGCCGTCGCTGTAGACGAGCGCGCCGTCTTCGCACCCGAACACGACGGCCTCGTTCATCGCGGTTCCTTCACCGTGAACACCCGGGCACTCCTCGTTCGAGGCGATCTCCTCGCGGTCGGCGTCGAGAACGCGCACGCCGCTGCGACCCTCGGAGTCACCGATCGTGGTGAGCAACGTGCCGTCGTCGAGAACGATCGAGACGCCGTGGTGGGCGTCCGGGGCCTCGACGACCTCCGTCTCGGGCAGGTCGCCGTCGAGGGTCAGCAGGTCGGCGGTCTCGATGATGGTCGTGTCGCTCGTGCCGTCGGCGTAGAGCACGGTCTTGCCGCCGTGACGCACGACGTGGCCCGCGGTGTCGGCCTCGAAGATGAGGTCGGTGAGCTCGGGGTCGGCGGTTTGCGCCGCGCCCGACTCATCGGTCCACGTGCCGGTGTCGAGCAGCTGGAAGCCCTCCGACATGGTCACGAAGACGTGGCGTCCGTCGCCCGCGGGGTTCACGCGGGTGAACTCCTCGGTCGAGAACTCGTCGACGACCTCGAGGGTCGTGCCGTCGAGCACGGCGACACCGCCCTCGTAGGTCACGGCGACGCGGGGCTGCGCGTTCGCCGCCGGGGCGCTCGCCGCGTCGTCGCTCGACGAGGAGCTCGAGGTCGAGCATCCGCCGAGCAGAAGAGCGGATGCCGCGAAGACGGCGACGGGAATCGCGGCCTTCGACATGGTGCGTTTTCTCATGGGTTCTGTTTCTTCTATTTTCTGGGGACGCTCAGAGCGAGAGTCCGGTGGCGATGCGCTCGGTATTGATGCGCATCATGGAGAGGTAGCTGTCTGCTCCCTCGTCGGGGGTCGTGAGCGATTCGGTCACGAGTTCGGTGACGGCGACGTCGCGATCGGCTTCGCTCGCGAGCACTTGCACGAGACGATCCGGCTGCGACGATTCGGCGAAGATCGTCGGCACACCCGCCTCGTCGATCGCGGCGACGAGGTCGCGCAGGTCGGAGGCACTCGGTGCGGCGAGAGTCGTGCCGCCCGGGACCACCGCCCCGACGATCCGGAAGTCGAATCGCTCGGCGAGGTAGCCGAAGACGTGATGGTTGGTCACGAGGGCTCGGCGGTCGTCGGGGATGCTCGCGAACGCCTCGGTCATCTCGGCGTCGAGTTCGGCGATCTCGGCGAGGTAGTTCTCCGACGACTCTGCGAGGGTTGCGGCATCCGCTCCCTCGATGTCGGCGAGCACGGGTGTGAGGGCATCGACGATGTCGACGACGCGCTCGGGGTCGGTCCAGACGTGCGGGTCGAGTGCGCCGTTCGCCGACTCGTCGGAGTAGGCGATCGCCTCGAGGTTGTCGCCCGCGACGAAGAGTTCGACACCCTCGGATGCCGCGGTGTCGAGGTGCTGCGCGAGGCCCTCTTCGAGCCCCAAGCCGTTCGACACGAGGAGGTCGGCGGCGCGCATCCGCGCGGCCTCTTGCGCGCTGATCTCGAAGGAGTGCGGGTCGGCGCCGGGCGGCATGAGGGTCACGACCTCGAACTCGTCTGCCGCGACCTCCTGCACGATGTCGCCGAGGATGTTGGTCGTGACGACGATGAGCGGCCGGTCGTCGGACTCGGTCGAGCACCCCGTCATGCCCGCAGTGAGAGCGAGGGTGACGGATGCTGCGGCGAACCGTGCGGCCCTCATCGCCCGGTCTCCGCGAGGAAGAGCGGTGCCCGGTCAGTCTCGAAGGTGCGCGAGACGCGGGCGTCGTCGGCGAAGTCGATCTCGTAGATCAGGTTCTCGGCGGGGCCGTTGAGGTAGGCGCGTTGCTGGTCGGCGACGAGCGTCGCTCCGGCGAGGAGGCTCGGGTCGGCGGTCGTCTCGTCGAGCAGCGGCGCGGTCTCCGAGAGGATCTCGCCGCGCTCGCCGCTCAGCACGAGCACTCGTCCGTCGTCGGTGAGTGCGAGCACGTGGCCGTCGGCATCGTCGACCGCGGTCACCTGCTGCAGGGGAGTCTCGGCGTCGATGAGTTTCCACGACTGCTCCCGTGTGTCGAGCATCCAGAACGAGGTCGGCCCGGCGAGTCCCGCGACGGAGGGGCGGCCCTCGCGATTGGCGAAGGAGGTCGCGGCGGGTGCCGTCGTGCCGTCGGGGTGGTCGATGCGGGTCAGGTCGGCGACGCCGTCGTCGGTGGGGAGGGCGAGCACCGCGCCGTCGGCGCATCCGACCACCGTGCCGACGACGGTCTCGATGGATCCGCTCGCGGCGGTGCAGTCGATCGACTCGATCGTCTCGCCGTCGGCGTCGAGAAGATCGACGTGGTTCGCGCTCTCGCCTTCGGCGTCGGCCCGGGTGACGAGGGAGCCCGTGCCGACGCCCGCGATGAGACCGGTGTGGGGCGTCGTCTCGACGCGGAGGCGCTCGGTCATGTCGCCGTCGGCGAGGCCGGCGGTCTCGAGGAGCACGGCCTCACCCGACCCGGTGAAGAACACGCCCGTCGTCGCCGTTCCCGGCGAGAAGGTCGCCTCGCCCCCGCCGTCGCTCTCGAGGGTGCCGACCTCCCGCGGGGTGCCGCGGTAGTAGTGGAAGTGGTCGATGTGGCTCCGCGTCCAGTAGCCGCTGTCGACGACATCCACGGTTCCCGCGCTCGACGAGGCGGCGAAGAGGAAGCGGCCGTCGGTCGCCGTGCTCGTGACGCCGTCGAGGGAGCCGAGCTCGTCGACCGACTCGTCGAGCAGATCGAGCTGCTGCACGGTGCCGTCGTCGCCGACGGTCAGCAGGTGGAGCGGCGGTTCGGCGACCTCCTGGGCGCCCGCGATCGCACCGTGACCGTCGCCGGTCACCCCATCGGATGCTGTCGGGGCGGGGGATCCCGACGGGTCGGCGTCGGCGCAGCCCGCGAGTGCGGTCGCGGTCAGCAGGGTGAGGGCGATCGCGGCGGGAGCGAATGCCGCGCGATGCGGGGAGCGGTGAGGGGGACGGGACATCAGGAGGTGCTTTCTGGGGATAGAGCGCGGGAACGGAGATCGGGGGAGGGCATGCTCAGTCGCGCCGAGCGGCGGGTGTCGGAGACGGCGCGCACGAGAGCCGAGAGCGCGGCGGCGGCGATCGCGGTCGCCGCGATCGACGCGCCGGCGGCTGTTCCGACATGCCAGGAGACGGTGAGGCCGATGACGACGCAGGCCACCCCGATGAGCGCGGCGATCGCCATGGTCGAGTGGATGCGCCGCGTCCAGCGGCCCGCCGCGACGACCGGGCCGAGGAGCATGCCGACCACGAGCAGCGAGCCGACCGACTGGTAGGCGGCGACGACCGCGAGGGTGACGAGACCGACGAGCACGACCTGAGCGGCCCGCGGGTGCATGCCGAGCACCCGCGCCTGACGCGGGTCGAGGGTGAGCGCGACGAACGCGCGGTGGAACACGACGATGGCGACGAGCGCGACGCCGAGCGCGAGGGTGAGCGCGACGAGGTCGGCGGGCGTGATGGCGAGCACGTCGCCGAAGAGGATCGCCGTGGCATCCGTCGCGAAGCTGCGCGAGGCCGAGATGATGATGACACCGGCCGCGAGGCTCGCGACGAAGAGTAGACCGATGCTCGTGTCGGCGGAGAGGCGCCCGCGACGCTGCACCGCGCCGATTCCGATCGCCATCGCGGTCGCGCTCACGGCGGCGCCGAGCAGAACGGGCAGGCCGAGGAGGGTCGCGAGCGCGACCCCGGGGAGCATCCCGTGCGCCATGGCCTCACCGAGGAACGCCATGCCCCGCACGACGACCCACGTGCCGACGAGCGCGCACAGCACGGCGGCGAGCGCTCCGCCGAGGAGCGCTCGCAGCATGAAGTCCGTCTGAAACGGCTCGATGATCCACAGCACGTCGGACACCGTACACGATGTTGAGAATCGTTATCAGTAGGTACGATGCCGTCATGCAGTCCGCAGAATCACCACCCGTCGATCGAACCGTCGACCCCGCGAGCGGCGGTGGGGCGCTCGGTGATCGCGACGCTTTCCATGGGCTTCGTGCGCCCTGTGCCCCCAGCGATCGCGCCACTGCCCTCGTTCATGCGACCGGGCTGACCTTCGATTACGGGGGCGTCGGCGTGCTGCACGGTGTCGACCTCACGGTGCTCCCCGGGGAGATCGTGGCGCTCACGGGGGCGAACGGATCGGGCAAATCGACGCTCCTGTCACTCATCGCGGGCCTCGAGCAGCCTCGCTCGGGAACCCTCGTCCGACCTGCCGGATCGCGCGTCGCCGTCGTGTTCCAAGCCACCCCCGTTCCCGAGACGCTGCCGCTCACGGTCGAGGAGGTCGTCGCGATGGGGCGGTGGCCGTCGGCGGGCCTCTGGCGACCGCTCGGCAGGCGCGATCGCGCCATCGTCGACGAGAGCATCCGCGACCTCGGGCTCGCAGGCATCCGCTCCCGGTCGATGATCGAGGTCTCGGGCGGGCAGCGGCAGCGGGCGTTCGTGGCGCAGGGCCTCGCGCGCCGCGCCGACCTCCTGCTTCTCGACGAACCGATGACCGCCCTCGATGCCGAGACACGCGCCGCCGTCGGGAGCGCCGTGCGCGCGGCAGCGGGGAGGGGAGCCGGAGTGTGCCTCGTGACCCACGATGCGGATGCTGCGGCACTCGCGCATCGCGTCGTGCGGCTCGAGGGGGGCCGGGTCGCGGATGTCGCGGCGGCGGGCCGCGAGTAGGAGCCGGCGTTCGACGCGCCGCGCGAGCATCCGCGTTCCCGGCGTGTCTGCTGCCGGCTCCTACTTCGCGCTCCGAAACCCGCGCGGGGACGTGCGCGTGATGCGTCCCCGGATAGGCGCCGGTCTACCGCACCGTCACGCGCAGGGGAGCGCTCGCCGTGCTTCCCGCCGCGTTCTCGAACTCGACGACGTACTCGTGGGTGCCCCGCGGGCGATCGGTGAGCGGCACGCGCACGATCTGCGCTCCGGGGGTCGCGGCCGCGAGGTCGCCCTCGTCGACGACGACACCGTTCTCGAGCACGCGATACGAGCTGGCGTTCGTGCCCCACCACATCGACGCGGTCACGGTGTAGTCGCCGTCGCGGTCGTTGTTGTCGTGCGAGAGTCTGGGCGTCCCGGGGTTCGAATCCGTGACTCGCACCGTGAGCGGGGCGAGCTCGGTGACCCCCTTCGAGTTTTCGAGCTCCGCGGTGTAGGTGTAGGAGCCGTTCGGCTTGCCGGTCACGTCGATCGCCGCGCGCTGCGCGCGGACCCCGTCGTAGTCGAGAGCGACCGTGTCGATCAGGTCGCCGTTCTCGAACACGCGCAGCACCGAGGCGTTCTCGCCCCACCACATGTTCATGCTCACGGTGAACGACCCGTCGTGGAGCCCGGTGTCCCAGCCGTTGTTGTGTGTCAGCGTTCCGCGGGCGGGAGCGGCGACAGCATCATCGACGATCGGCTCAGGCTCAGGCTCAGGCTCAGGCTCAGGCTCAGGCTCAGGCTCAGGCTCCGGCTCGACATCCGGAGCAGGGAGGCTCACGAGGGAGAGATCGTCGATCGATCCCCAGGCGGCAGCGGGAAGGGATCCGCTCACCGTCACGGTGACCGTCTCGCCTTCCGCAACCGTCACGGCGCCGGTGGTCGGGGTCGACCAGTTGCGCCAGCCGTTGAGCTCGAAGGCCGCGCTCTCGCTCGCACCGCCACTCGTCGACACGCTGATGTCGACCCGGCCGGTGTCGCCTTCGCCGTCACCCTGCACGGCTCCGCTCGCCTCGTAGCGACCGGCGGGCAGATTGGAGACGGTCTGACTGAGGGTGAACTCGTAGGCGTCGGCCGAGTAGAAGTGGGCAGACCGCGACCCGGTGCGCGGGTCGTCGGTCGCGCGGACACGCAGTGCCGGCCCCGTTGCAAGCCACATGCTCGCGTCGGCGTCTTCGAACGACGGGTTGAGTAGGCGGTTGATCGCGCTGACGACGACGTCGGCGCGGGTGTCGAGCCCCGCCGACGTCACCCCCGCGATGCGGTACTCGCCGCGACCGTCGATGACCGAGGTGTCGCCCCAGGTCACGGTCTGCTCCTCGGTCGACCCGTCGTTGTAGGTCACCGTGACGGTCTCGGGCAGCGCCACCGTCGTGCCCTCGTCGACCGAGATCGACACGGTCTCGACCGATTCCACCGCGCGCGGGGCCACGGCGCCCGTGCGGGCGTAGGAGAACACGTTGAGGCTCTCGAGAGCGGTGCCGTCGTGGGCGAAGAGCGCCTGGTTGTCCCACGCCGACCCGCCGAACCACTCGCCTGCGTCGTCGGGGTCGTACTCTCCCGCGAAACTCGACGCCCAGCCCGAGCCGTCGCGCTCCCACAGAACACGGTTCTGCTCGACCTGCTCGGGGGGACCGACGGGCAGCCAGGCCGGCTCCCAGTAGTAGACGCCTATCCCCGCGTCGCCGACATCCGTGACCGCTTGCATGACGTCGCGAACGGCTGTGGCCTGCCCCTGCACGCTCACGGGATACTGCGTCGCCTCCGACGGGAGGTCGACGACGTTGCCGTGACCGTCCCCGTCGTCGAGCGTGTAGGCCCACGAGGTCTCGGCGACCATAACCTGTTTGTCGTAGGTCTCGGCGACATCGGTCAGCACGCTCGTGAGGTTGTCGAGGGTGCCGTGCCAGAACGGGTAGTACGACGACGCGAAGACGTCGTAGTCGACGTCGCGCGAGTCGAGATTCGCGGCGTAACCGGCGTAGCGGCCGGATATCTCGGGGTTGGTGAAGTGCACGGCCACGAGTGCTTCGGGGTAGACCTCCCGCACCGCGGCCGAGCCCGCCGAAAAGATCCCCGCCATGGCGTCCCAGTTCGTCTCGCCCGCGACCGCCCCGTTGGTCTCGTTACCCACTTGCACCATGCGCACATCTACGCCCGCGGCATCCATGCGCTCGAGGGCGTCGGTGGTGAAGTCGCCGGTCGCGTCCGCTTTCTCTGCGGCGGTCAAACCCTCCCACGCTTTCGGGGCCTGCTGTTTGGCGGGGTCGGCCCAGAAGTCGGAGTAGTGGAAGTCGACGAGCACGCGCAAGCCGGCCGCGGTCGCGCGCTCGCCGATCTCGATCGCGGTGTCGACGTCGTTGTCGCCGCCACCGTAGCCGTTGCCCTCGCTGTCGTACGGGTCGTTCCACACCCTCACGCGCACGTCGGTCACGTCGGAGTCGGCGAGCAACTCGAAGAGGTCGGTCGGGTCGCCGCTCGCGTCGCGGAAGACGACACCCGAGCGTTCTAGGGCGACGACCGAAGAGACATCCACGCCGTTGATGAAGTCGTCGGCGAGGCCGTCGACGGCGTCGACGACGATGCCCGCCTCCACGGGGCCGTCAGCGGAAGCGCCGCCGTCAGCCCCACCGCCGTCGCCGTTCTTCGGGGCGGCGACACTGGCGGCGGGAACCGCGAGTGCTCCGAGCACGAGAGCCGCAGCGGCGAGGGTCGCGCCGGCTCTGACACTGGCACCCCCCGACACTCGGCGAGACCACACTGTCTGCATTGTTCGTCCTGTTCGTCGGCGCGACGCGTGCCGCGCACGTCTCCCGCACCGGTCGGCGCGGGAGGGGTGTCACACGGTGTTCTCCGCTGATGGTGAGGCCGGAGGCATCCGTTATCCCTTGACCGAGCCGGCGGTGAGCCCGCCGACGATGTAGCGCTGCAGCGCGAGGAACAGCGCGAGCACGGGGATCGCGGCGATCACGGTTCCCGCGGCGAAGAGCCCCCATCGCGACGTGAGCTGGTTCGACACCCACTGGTACATCCCGACCGCGAGGGTCCAGTTGTCTTCGGAGACGAGGATGATGCGGGCGAGGATGTAGTCGCCGAACGCGGCCACGAACGCGAGGAGTGCCACCACGGCGAGGATCGGCGTGACGAGCGGCATGATGAGCCGCCAGAAGATCTGCGCGTGGGTCGCGCCGTCGATGCGTGCCGACTCGTCGATCTCGATCGGGATCGTGTTGAAGAAGCCGTACATGAGGAACGTGTTGGTGCCGAGGGCGCCGCCGAGATACACGCAGATGAGGGCGAGCTTCGAGTTGATGCCGAGGGAGGGCACGGTCTCGCCGATCGCGAGGAGCATGAGGAAGATCGCGACGAACGCGAGCGCCTGGGGGAACATCTGGATGATGAGAAGGCCCGTGAGGCTCGCGCGTCGCCCCGAGAAACGGAACCGCGAGAACGCGTAGGCGGCCGCAGCCCCCATGATCACGGCACCGATCGACGAGATGCCGCCGATGAGCAGGGTGTTGCTCGCCCACGTCCAGTAGGTCGTGTCGCCGAGTGCTGCGAAGTTGGTGAAGTCGATCGCGCTGAACAGTGACGAGCTGCCCGCGAGACTGCCGCGCGGGTTGAGCGAGGCCGACACGACGTAGAGCAGCGGGAACGTCGCGTAGACGATCACGAGGATCGCGACGGGATACTTCCACCCGACGTCGAGGAGGTAGCGACGCCGGCGGGCGGCTGCGCGGTCCGGTCTGGCGACTGTGGTGCTCACTGGAACTCCTCGAGCTTGTGGGTCTGGCGGAAGGCGATCGCGGAGATGATGCCGATCACGACGAAGACGACGATCGAGAGCGCGCTCGCGAGGCCGTAGTCGGCGGCACCGCCCGAGACTCCCGAGATGTCGTAGATGGCCGAGATGAGGATGTCGGTCGACCCGAGTGCATACGGTGCCCCCGGTATCGCGGGCCCCCCGTTGTTGAACATGTAGATGACGGTGAAGTTGTTGAAACTGAAGGCGAACGAGGCGATTGCGAGGGGTGCCGTCGCGACGAGCAGGAGCGGCAGGATGATCGACCTGAGAACCCGACCTCGGCCGGCGCCGTCGATCGACGCGGCCTCGAGGGTGTCGCCCGGGAGTGCTTGCAGGGCCCCCGTGCACACGAGGAACCAGTACGGATAGCTCAACCACACGTTGACCCACAGCACCGCCATGCGCGCGAGCCACGGATCACCGAGCCAGTTGATGTCGGCGCCGAAGAAGAAGAGGTCGTTGATGACACCGAACTCGGGGTTGAACATGCCGCGGAAGAGCAGCGCCGACATGAACGCCGGGAACGCGTACGGGAGGATGAAGAGGGTGCGGAGGAACTTGCGCGCGCGCACCCGGGGGTCGTTGAAGACGAGGGCGACGAGGAGCCCGATCGCGAAGCTGATGCCGACCGAGAGGATCGCGAAGGCGAACGTCCAGCCCGTGACCATGAGGAGGGGCTGTGCGAGGTCGGCGTTGGCGAAGAGGCGCAGGAAGTTGTCGAAGCCGACGTTGACGTACCACCCGGTGGGGAGTTCGGTTCCGTCGTCGGCGACGAAGCGGCCATCCTCGGTGGCGGTGTAGACGGTGCCAGACGCGGTGTCGCTGATGGTCTGCCCCGCTTCGTCCCACACGAGGGTCGAGGTGTAGACGGCACCCGTGGTGCCGTCGCGAGTGCGGACCGATCCGTCGTTGGGGTCGTCGGAGACCGGAACGCGCAGCTCGGCGACCTCCTGCTGCAGTGCCGTGTCGGTGAGGAGTTGGGCTCGGGGGATGACCGACCATCCGGGCACCTCCGTGGGTGCGCCCGACGACCCGAGGGTCGCGCCGTCGACCGCGGCGAGCCCGCTCTCGGCCGAGCCGACCTGCACGCCGCCCGTGTCGTCGGCGATCGCGAGCCCGAGCTCGCCGAGCCGTT
Source organism: Marisediminicola sp. LYQ85 (assembly GCF_046600695.1). Taxonomy (NCBI): domain Bacteria; kingdom Bacillati; phylum Actinomycetota; class Actinomycetes; order Micrococcales; family Microbacteriaceae; genus Marisediminicola; species Marisediminicola sp. LYQ85. Next base: position 505,355 of record NZ_JBKIWO010000002.1, on the reverse strand, counting down.
CGACGACGGCCATCGGATAGGTGGGGGAGCTGTCGACGCGGCGTTCGCCCTGGATGAGGGTGGCTTCGACCGCTTGCTGCTGGGTTCCGGCGTGCCCGCTCCCGTAGTTCGTGAACGCGATGTAGGCGGTGTAGCCGAAGATGAAGATCTGGAACACGGCGAGGAAGGCGAGCCCCGGCAGCAGGTATTTGAGGGGCAGCGCGCGCTTGGTGAAGTAGACGATGTCGGCGACGATGACGAGGCCCGCCGCCACCCCGAGCACGACCCAGGATTCGGCCGCGAAGGCCGAGAGCACCGTCATGACGCCGAGGGCGTTGACGATCGCCATGATGAGGAGCTTCACGAGGAAGCCCCAGCCCGCCCCGCGCCACTGACGTGAGTGCGCTTCGCGGGGTCGACCGCCGCGGGGCGGCGGTTCGACTGCCTCGTTCGCGACCTCGGTCAGCGGTTTCGCCGAGTTCATTGTCATGCGGAGAACCTCTCGTCGGGCTCAACTGGAGTGGGTGAGATGGGGCCGGGTCGTGCGGGGAGGGGCCGGTCGGGTCGCCCGACCGGCCCCGATGGGGTCAGCCCTCGAGGGTGCTCTCGAGATCGACGACCATGCTGTTCCACGTGTCGACGGGGTCGGCGCCGGAGATGATCTGCGACTCCGCGGAGTTCCAGAGGTCCCAGACGGAACCCATCTCGGGGATGCTCGGCATCGGCACGCCGTTCTGGGCCGAGGCGAGGAATCCTGCCGTGATCGGGTCGGACGCGGCCTCCTCGGCGACGGTCGAGTAGGCGGGGATGCGCGGGTCCGCTTCGTAGAGGGCGCGCTGGGCGTCCTCCTGGCCGAGGAAGTTGACGAGGAACTCGGTCGCGAGCAGCTCGTTCTCGCTCTGCGAGCTCAGGTAGAAGCCCTGCACTCCGACGAACGGAGCGGCGGTCTCGCCACCGGCCGAGGGGATCGGGTTGACCGCGAGCTCGAGGTCGGGGAACTCGTTGACGACCCACGGCCCCTGCACGGTGTACGGGGTCTCGCCCGAGCGGAAGAGCTCGAGGTTGATGTCGTAGTCGATCGTGGTCGAGAGGTAGCCGGTTCCGTCGGAGCCGTTCTCGGAGAGCCACTGAGCGAAGGCTTCACCCTCCGCGCCGCCCATGCCGACCTCGGTCGTGTACGACCCGGTGTCGTCTTGCACGAAGACGGGAGCGCCGAAGGAGGTCTGCAGGCCGTACATCGTGTAGCCGTCGCCCGTCTCGCCCGCGGTGTTGATCACGAACGGGCGCTCGGCGCCCGACTCGAGCCCGCGCTCGACGAGGTCGTCCCAGTCGGTGGGGGCTTCGTCTCCGACGAGGTCGACGTTCTGCAGCAGCGCGACGGTCTCGAGCGAGTAGGGCAGGGCGTAGAGCTGACCGTCGTAGGTCATGGCCTCGAGCGCGACGGGCTCGAACTCGGATGCCGCGTCGCCGAGGTCGATCGTGTTGACGACGCCCGCGGTCACGAGCGCTCCGAGCCAGTCGTGCGCACCGACGGTGATGTCGGGTCCCTCGCCCGTGGGCACTTGGGCGATGAAGTCGTTGCGGAGGTCTTCGAAGTTCTTCTGCACGAGCGTGATGGTCGCGCCCGTCTCCTCCTCGAACGCGTCGGCGGCGGCGCGGATCGCGTCTTCGCGCTCCGCATCCGTCCAGATCACGAGTTCGGCGCCGTCGCCGCTCGCGGTCTCGGTCTCGGTGTCGCCGCCGGAGCAACCGGCGAGCACGAGTGCGGAGGCGATGGCGACCGCACCCATTCCCAGGGTCTTGCGCATGTGCTGTTTCCTTCCAGAGGGGTCGCGCCGTGCCGCCTCTGGGCGGATCGCGGCGATGCGACCGGGGTGAGCTCAGACCGGGTGGTCCGAGCCGATGTCGTGGAGCTGTGGGTCGTGGGGTTTGTGGTGGTGGGGTTGGTGGTGGTCGTGGGGCTCGGGAGGGGAGAGGGTCGTCACGGGCTCCCTTCCGCGGCGACTCGCACGATCGCGACGGCACCCGCCGCGACCTCGATCGCGTCGCGCACGGCGGTGTTCGTCAGGAGTTCGACCGACTCGTCGGTGCGGATGGGCAGCGTCACCTGCGCCGGGGCGTCCGAGTGGTTGATCGCGAAGACGTAGTCGCTGGCGTCGGATCGCCGCGTGACGACCTCGACGCGATCGGCGGGGGAGCCGAGGTGCACGCCCGCCGTCGCATAGACGTCGGCGAACAGTATCCGCATCGCATCGTCGCCGAGTCGCGTGCTCACGTACCAGGCCGTTCCCGCGCCGAAGCGGTTGCGCGTGACGGCGGGCTGGCCCGCGAGGGGGCCGGCGGTGTAGGCGGCGACGACCTCGGCGGTCGTGACCGAGATGTCCTCCTGCCACAGGTCGGCCGCGACCTCGGAGCCGTCGTGCCAGCGGAGCGCGGATGTCGCCCCCTCGCGCTGTGGCAGATGCTCGTCGACGAGGGTGCCGAGCACATCCCGCAGGGGCGCGGCAAACCCGCCCTCGTGCACGACATCGCGTTCGTCGACCACCGCGGAGAAGAAGGAGACGACGAGGGTGCCGCCGCCTTCGACGTAGCGCGTGAGGTTCGCGGCATCCGCGGTGCTCAAGAGATATTGCGCGGGGGCGACGACGAGACGGTAACCCGAGAGGTCGTGGCCGGGGAGGGCGAAGTCGACGGTCACGTCGTCGCGCCAGAGCCGCTCGTAGTACGAGCGGATGCGCTCGCGGTGGTCGAGGTCGTTCGACGGGCGCCACTCGAGGTCTTGCGCCCAGAACGACGCGAAGTCCCAGAGAACGGCGACGTCGGCTTTCACGCGGGAGCCGCGGAGCTCATCGAGCTTGGGGAGGTCGCCTCCGAGCGCGGCGACCTCGCGCCACACGCGAGAGCGGGTGCCTGCGTGCGGGAGCATCGCCGAGTGGAACTTCTCCGCCCCCGACCGCGACGCGCGCCACTGGAAGAACAGCACGGCGTCGGCCCCGCGAGCGACGTGCGCGAGCGAGTTGCGCGCGAGTTCCCCCGGCCTCTTCGCGTGGTTGCGCGGCTGCCAGTTCACCGCGGAGGTCGAGTGCTCCATGATGATCCACGGCGCACCGCCGCCCACCGAGCGGGAGAGGTCGGCCGCGATCGAGAGGCCGATCTCGCCCTCCTCGTCGGCGGCCCACAGGTAGTGGTCGTCGGCGACGATGTCGACTTCGCGGCCCCACGCCCAGAGGTCGGTGGTCCACGCCTGGTTGGCCATGAAGTTGGTCGTGATCGGCTGCGCGGCGTGCTCGCGGATGGCGTCGCGCTCGGCGATGTAGCACGCGAGCAACTGGTGGTCGGTGAACCGCGCGAAGTCGAGGCGCTGCGACGGGTTGACGACCGAGGGGGCGGCGGCGGGAGCACCGACGTGATCCCAGTCGATGTAGTGCTGGCCCCAGAACGCGGTGCCCCACGCGGCGTTGAGCCCGTCGAGGTCGCCGTATTTGTCGCGCAACCAGCTGCGGAACGCCCGCACCGATTGCTCGGAGTAGTCCTCGCCCACGGGAACGCCGTATTCGTTGTGCACGTGCCACATCACGACCGCGGGGTGGTCGCTGTAGCGCTCGGCGAGCGTCGAGGCGATGCGCACGGCCGCCGTGCGATAGGCCTCCGACGACGGCGAGGCCATTCCGCGAGCGCCGAAGCCCATGACCACGCCGTCACGGTTGATGACGCGGGCATCCGGATAGCGCGCGAAGAACCAGGCCGGGGGCGATGCCGTGGGGGTTCCGAGGTCGACCGCGATGCCGTTCGAGTGCAGCAGGTCGAGAAGCTCGTCGAGCCAGGAGAAGTCGAACGTGTTCTCGTCTACCTCGATGAGGGCCCACGAGAAGATGCCCACGCTCACGAGGGTCACTCCACCCTCCCGCATGAGGGCGACATCCTCGGTCCACGTCTCCCGCGACCACTGCTCGGGGTTGTAGTCGCCTCCGTAGGCGATTCCGCGCACCGCGGGCCACAGGGAGGAAAGGGTCATGACGCTCCGTCGAGTCAAGGGTGTTGAGTGCCGACGCGATGTCGACGAATAGACTGTAACCGTTCACAGTCGGTTCCGTAACCCTAAGCCGAACTGCCGCCGGCGACCGAGAGCGTTACCTAACTGTGACCGGTTACAGGTGGGTCATCGAATTCTGACGGTCCCTCACTCGGACACGGTAGAGTTCCGAGCCGTGGACGAGACCGCGCTCCGGCGCAAGCCGACGATCCGGGACGTCGCTGCCGCGGCAGGCGTCTCGTACGGCACGGTGTCGCGAGTGCTCAACGGCGGACACTGGGTGTCGGCGCCCGCGAGAACCGCCGTCGAAGAGGCCATCGTGTCGACCGGATACACGACCAACCACGCCGCGCGCAGCCTCGCCACCGGCCGGGCAAACTCACTCGCCTTCCTCCTCACCGAGCCACAACACCTCCTCTTCGCCGACCCCACGTTCGCCCTGCTGCTGCGCGGGGCCGCCGAGTCGCTCGCGCGCCGGTCGATGACCCTCGTGCTGCTCGTCGCGAGCACGCCAGACGAGCGCGCCAACGTCGCCAACTACGTCGCCGCCGGGCACGTCGACGGCGTCATGCTCATCTCGACCCACGAATCCGACCCGCTGCTCGACACCCTCCTGCGCGCGGGCATCCCCACCGTGTGTTGCGGTTTGCCGCTCGGGCACGAGAGCGACGTCGTAGCGGTGTCGGTCGACGAAGAACGTTCGGCGCGCGCCGTCACGCGACACCTCCTCGACCGCGGGCGTCGCCGCGTCGCGACCATCACGGGACCCGCCGACACCCCGGGCGGCCGCTTCCGGCTCGTCGGATACCGCGACGAACTCGGCGAGAGTTTCGATCCCGCCCTCGTCGAGGCGGGTGACTACAGCGTCGAATCGGGAACCGCCGCGATGACGGCACTCCTCGAGCGTGAGCCCGACATCGACGGGGTGTTCGCGGCGAACGACCGCATGGCGGCGGGAGCGCTCGCCGCTCTGCGACGGGCGGGTCGCCGCGTTCCCGAAGATGTCGCGGTCGCCGGTTTCGACGACTCCGGACTCGCTTCGGGCCTCGAACCGCCCCTCACGACCATGCGCCAGCCGTGGGAGCGCATCAGCGAAGAGATGGTCGACCTCCTCCTCGGGCTCATCGCGGGGGAGGACCGCGCGGGCGTCACCCTCCCCACCGAGCTCGTCGTGCGGGAGAGCACGTAGCGCGAGGGGTCGTGCTCGGCGCGTGTGTGGGCGCGGGTGTGGGCGTGTGTGTGTGTGTTTGCGGGCGCGGATGTGGCGCCGGCGAGCCTCGACTAGGAGCCGGCGTGCGGCGCGCCGCGCGTGCATCCGCGTTCCCGGCGTGTCTCGTGTGGAGTCCTACCCCGCGCGCGCGGGAACAGGCGCGGAACGCACCCCGCCCCTGCGCAGGACCGCCCCCGACCCCGCACGTCGACCCGGGCGTCCATAGCAACCTCATACGCCGCGCATGTCGCGTTCACCGGTCCCGCCGCAAAGCTCGTCGCGACCGAACACTCGCGACCGAAAGCATCCACCATGAGCCGCATCCCCGAGCCAGACCGCACCCCGCAGGGCCCCGCCTACGAGGGGCGGCTGCTCGATCGAGCGGATGAGGAGGTCGTCGACCAGGGCGCGTCGTTCGACATGCGCACCCTCGTGAGCCGCCGCGGGATGCTGAGCCTGCTCGGGCTGGGGGCGGGCGCGCTCACCCTCGCCGCGTGCACGAGCGAGACCGGGTCATCGACAGGGAGCGGGTCGAGCGGCGCCTCCTCCGCGACCGCCGAGGGCGAGATCCCCGACGAGACGGCGGGACCGTATCCGGGCGACGGATCGAACGGCCCCGACGTGCTCGAACGGTCGGGCATCGTGCGGAGCGACATCCGCACCAGTCTCGATGGCGGGACGACCGCCGCCGGCGTGCCGATGACCCTCGACCTCACCGTGCTCGACGTGGCGAACGGCGACGCGCCATTCGCGGGAGTCGCCGTCTACGTGTGGCAGTGCGACGCGGCCGGGTTGTATTCGATGTACTCGCCGGGGGTGGAGGACGAGACGTACCTCCGCGGTGTGCAAGTGGCCGACGCAGACGGTCTCGTGAGCTTCTCGAGCATCTTTCCGGCGTGCTACTCGGGCCGCTGGCCGCACATCCACTTCGAGGTCTACCCGGATGTCGCAGACATCACCGACTCGACGACCGCCATCTCGACGTCGCAAGTGGCCCTGCCCGACGACGTGAGCCGCGCGGTGTATGCCTCGAGCGAGTACGCCGGGTCGTCGGCCAACCTCGAACAGGTCTCACTCGAGTCGGACAACGTCTTCGGCGACGACGGCGGGCAACTGCAGCTCGCGACCGTGACCGGCGACACCACATCCGGATACCGCGTCTCGCTCACCGTGCGAGTCGACACGTCGACCGCCCCGACGGCCGGCGCTGCGCCGAGCGGCGGGGGAGGGGCCGGAGTCGGGGGTGCCGGGGGTGGCGCTGAAGCGCCTCGCTGAGGTGCGCCGAGTGCGTGCGCCGCGTCACTCGTGCCCCGAGTAGGAGCCAGCATGCGCCACGCCCTGCGGGCCTCCGCGGCTCCACCCACAGTGGGATGCGCGCTTGAAGCGTGCGTCGTAGTGTGGGCGTGTGAACATCCGGTCGAACGCAGCCTTCGGGCGTCTGGGGGTTGTCGGCGAGCTCTTCGCCGGCATCAGGTAGCCGACCCTCTGCCGGTCCGACGCGCGATGTCGTCCGTCGTCGACCGGCGCAGCACCGACCCCACACCCCACACCTTCGCTCGGCAGCGTTCGCAGTAGCGCGACCGGATTGCCTCGCCTCCGTTCGAGTCGCCCGGCCGATTCAGTCGATCCAGACGTCCAGACATCCAGACATGCAGACCGTCCGGACCGCGCTGACCGCCGTCGAGCCCTCACGATTGGTTCATCTCATGTTCCCTCTCACCGACAAGGCCGTGCGCGCCTCGTTCATCAACGCGTCCCGCAAGGAGACGACCGACATCACTCTCCCCACCGATTTCGACGACCTCGATTGGGGGTCGCTCGACTTCCTCGGGTGGCGCGACCCGAGGCAGCCGCGCCGCGCCTACGCGGTCATCCCGACGCTCGACGGCGACCCCGTCGGCATCCTGTTCAAGCAGGCTGATGCCTCTCCGCGCTCGCGTGCCCAGTGCTCCTGGTGTCAGGATGTGCGGCTGCCGAACGACGTGGTCTTCTACAGCGCGAAGCGGCCCGGGCCGGCCGGGCGCAACGGCAACACGGTCGGAACACTCGTGTGCCAGGAGTTCCAGTGCTCCGCCAACGTGCGCAAAGATCCGCCGCTCGCCTACGAGGGGTTCGACCTCGCGGCCGCGCGCCTCCAGCGCATCCACGACTTGCGCATCCGCACGGCGAGCTTCGCGGCGACGCTCGGGGGCGGAGCGTGAGGTGCGCCGCCGCCGTCGTCGCGCTGGCGTCGGCGGCGCTCGTCTCTGTCGCGCTCTCGGGGTGCGGCACGACGTCGGAAGCCTCGAGCTCGAGTGCGGCCCCGACGCCGAGCCCGTCGACATCCGCGGCTCCCGCTGTCGTCGACGCGAGCGCGGAGTTCGAGGAGCTCGAGGCACGGTTCGACGCGCGGCTCGGCGTGATGGCGATCCAGATCGGTTCGCTCGGCGCTGCACCCGACCCCGAGAACGGGTCGGGCAGCGACGCGACGGGCGGCATCGTCGAGTGGCGTGCCGACGAGCGTTTCGCCTACGCGTCGACGATCAAGGCGCTCGCCGCGGGAGCCGCCCTCGACCTGCTCGGCGTCGACGGGATGCAGGCGACCGTGACGGTCTCGGCCGACGACCTCGTGACGTATTCGCCCGTGGTCGAGACCCGTGTCGGCGGGAGCATGACTCTCGCGGATGTCGCCGACGCCGCGCTCACCGTGAGCGACAACACGGCGGGCAACTACCTCTTCGACGCCGTCGGTGGGCCCGACGAGCTCGATCGTCTGCTCGCCGAGGCGGGAGGCGAGGCCACAACCGTGTCGCGCATCGAGCCCGAGCTCAATGAGGCGACTCCGGGCGACGATCGCGACACGAGCACGCCCCGCGCCATGGCCGACACCCTGCGCGAATACGTGCTCGGAGACATCCTGCCTGCGGCCGAACGAGCACAGCTCGTGGGCTGGATGACGGCGACCGAGACGGGTGACACCCTCGTGCGGGCCGACCTGCCGAGCGAGTGGGTTGTGGGCGACAAGTCGGGTTCGGGTGGCTACGGCACGCGCAACGACATCGCGGTGGTGTGGCCGACGGATGGCGCGCCGATCGTCATCGCGGTCATGTCGAGCCGGGGCGCAGCGGACGCCGAGCGCGACGACCGCCTCATCGCCGAAGCGGCCGCGGTGGCCGTGCATGCCCTCGGCGCGATGGACTGAGGTCGCGGGCGCGCGGGCCGCGCGCTGCGCGCGGCCCGGGCCGCCGACATCCGCTCGCCCTTCTTGCATCCGCCGCCCATCTGTGGCCGGCGGATGCAAATTGGGGCGGCGGAACCGCGGGCGGGCGTGAGTGCGCTCCGGCACCGAGCGCGACAGAATCTTTTCGTGACCTCACCAGCACTAGCACCAGCCCCAGCTCCGTCTGCGGTTCCCCCCTCGATCGAGCCGCGCGTCGTCGCCGTCGCACGCGACGACGACCACCGCTTCAGCAAACCCGTCGCTGACGCGATCACCCTCGTGGAGGGCATCGGCGTAGAGGGTGACGCGCACGCCGGCCCGACAGTGCAGCACCGCTCGCGAGTCGCGCGAGACCCCTCCGTCGAGAACCTCCGGCAGGTGCACCTCATCCACTCGGAGCTTTTCGACACACTCGCCGAGGCCGGTTTCGATGTCAGCCCGGGGCAGCTGGGCGAGAACCTCACAACGGTCGGCGTCGACCTCCTCGGGCTGCCGACCGGTGCGATCCTGCGCCTGGGGTCGGATGCCGTCCTCCGCGTGACCGGGCTGCGAAACCCGTGTCAGCAGATCAACGGGTTCCAGCCCGGCCTGCTCGCCGAGGTGGTGGGGCGGGGCGCCGACGGCACCGTCGTGCGCCGGGCGGGCGTGATGGCCGTGGTGCTCGCGGGCGGCGTCGTGCGCGCGGGTGAGAGCATCCGTGTGGAGTTGCCTGAGGGGGAGAGGCTGCCGCTCGCGCCCGTGTGAGCCGACCCACGCTGACTGTGCCCGGCGGATGAGGCACGGATGTCGTCGACGGGAAGTGGTGGCTTCCCGGTGCCCGCCCGCCGCCCGGTGCCCACTATCCGCCGCCCGTTTCGGCATCCGCGCCGCAAAGATGGGCGGCGGATGCCGATACGCCCGGCGCGACGGCGATCGGAGCTCCTAGGCTTGCCCGATGACGAGAACGGATGGCACCGAAAGTTCGGCCCGCTACGCACGGATGTCGCGTGCGACTCGCTGACACCCGCACCGCGACGGAGGTCGTGCTGACGCCGGTCGACTACGAGTTCGCCGAGGTGTCGGGTGATGACTGGGACGACAACTGGCTCGTCGTCGAGGGGCGCGTGGTGACGGCATCCGCGTCGTGGACCTTTCGACATCCGTCGATCCTCGTGACGGAAGCAGAGGCGCTGCACGACTGGTTGACTCGCGTGGTCGATCGGGTTGAGGCCCCCATGGTCGTCGCGCCGCCGGCCCTCCCGACGCTCACGTTCGTCGAACCGAATCTCGCGTTCGGGGTCGTCGGTTATGCCGGGGGCGCGGTGACGATCCGCGTCTTTCTCGACCAGGAGGCCGCACCACCGCAGGGGCCTGCCGAGCGTGACACGGCCACCGCGACCGTCGACGTCACGGTCGATCTCGCGGCGCTCGCCGACGCCGCGGCCGAATGGCGCGGCGAGATCGACCGGTTTCCCGAGCGCCGTTGAAGCGGAGTGGAGCTGAGCGTGGTGCGCCTCACCGGCCGCCGGTCGAGGACGGTGACCGTGAGGCGTGCTGCGTGCTGCGCGAGCATTCAGGCGTCGACGGTGATCGCCGGCACAACACCCTTGAGCTTCGGCGCGAGGCCGATGTCGACGACGACAACTCGACCGGCGTAGCGCGATCCGGGCGGGAGGAGAAGTCCGGCCTTGATCGCGCCGAACGTGACCGTGACGTCTGCGGTGAGAACCGCAGAATCCGGCACGGCACCGTCGTCTGGCGAGACGCCGCTCGGAAGGTCGACGGCGACGATCGCGGGGCGGTCTGGTGTCTCGAGCGTGGGCAGAAGAGCGACGACGAGGGCTCGGGCTCGTCCGCGAAGCGCGGCTCTGTCGGCGGCGCCGCTTCCGGTTCCGAGGATGCCGTCGACGATGACGTCGCTCGTCGACGAAAGGCCCGCGATCTCGTCTGCGCTGACGCCGCGCCGCATCCCGACCCCCGCCGACGTCGCGGCCTCGAGGGCCTCAGCGTGCACGCCGTCTGCTGTGGCGACTGCCGTCACGGCGATGCCGCTCGCGGCGAGCTCCGCCGCAGCGAAAAGGGCGTCACCGCCGTTGTTCCCCGAGCCGACGAGCATGAGAATGCGCACGGTGTCGTCGCCCCCTCGAATCGGGCGCGAGGCGAGTGTCGCCCGGATCTCGGCGGCGAGCCCGGCCGCTGCCCGGCGCATGAGCGGCATTCCGGCCGCGAGCAATGGCTCCTCGCCTCGGCGTACTTGCGCTGCGGTGTAACCGTGACGAGTCATGGCCGCCATCCCATCACGCTTGCTGACTCTGCGGCCACCCGGTGGAGCGAGATCGACCGGTTCTGGCGTGGCGCGCCGGCCCGCGTCATCCGCTGTCCGAGAGCGATTATTCTTCGCCTGTGGCCACGGAGAAGCGAGTACCCCCGCCGGGACGAGATCGGAGCACGCCTCCGGGAGGTTTCATGGCGGGCAGCTTCGCCTTCCGTCGCGCGGTTCTCAGGCGCACTCTTCCCCAGGATGCCGACTGGCTCGTGTGGGACCCGATGATCGTCCAACAGCAAGCGGCATTGAAGTTCGCACCGATTTCCTCGCTCCTGTGCGTCGGCGTGGTGATCTACTTCGGTGTCACCGAGGGTCTCGTTTTCTGGACCGGTGATGCGATGTCAGCGGGTGGGGCGATTTTTCTCCTCGTCATGGCCGTCTTCCTGCTCGTAAACGCCCGCGACCGGCGCGTAGGTCTGCGAGCGCTGAGAGAGCAACTGGACGCGAGGCGAGACAGCGGGGCACCCCCGGCACGCGGGCCACTCGAGTGAGCAATTATTCTCTTCCCATGAAGACGCGACCAGCGCATCGGCTCACGGCGCGTGAGCGAAGGTCGGTGGCGCTCTCCGCTGTCTACAGCGGAACGTTCTTCGGGGTGGTCAACACGCTCGTCTCCCAGCTCCTGATCGAGCCGTTGCCCCTCCACGTCGGGCTCGTCCAAGGGGTGCTGACGGGCGTCTTCTTCGGCGCTTTCATGGGAGGCGTCATGGCCTTCAACCTCAAACGGGCGGGCGGGCACGCCGGGTCGGCCGCGGTGATGGGCGCGCTCAGGACGCGCACGCTGTCGGATGTTCTCGATCCGCAGACCTGGGACCTGCTTCTGTCACGACAAGAGAGGTCGCTGATACTCGCGCGCCTGTATGCGGCGTTCTTTGTGGTCGCCAGCATTCTCATCGCCGTCATTGCCGCCACGGGAGAGCCGTCGAGATACGAGCCGTTCCTGTGGGGTGGTGCCGTGCTGATGTTCGCGCTCGCGATCGTGACCGTTCTCGAGGCCCGCGTTCGTCGAGCGAAGGTTCGAGGCCTTCGCGAGCAACTGGCGACCGGCTAGCGCTGGATACGGCGAGGAGCGGATCGGCGAACGCGACGCTCGCTGAGGTGAGTTGCACCGGCCTGTTGACGCGCCGCGTGCCGCTCGGTACCGTTCCCGCATGATGAGCATCGGCGCACATTCACGCTGCCGGAGCCGTCGGTGAGCGCCGTCATCCCGGCCGACGCCGTGCGAGTCCCCGGCAGCCGCACACTCCGGTTCGAGGGCGAGGATCACGGCTCCGAGGTGAGCTTCTTCCTCGTCACCAACGACCCCGGGCAGGGCCCCGACCTCCACCGCCACCCCTACACCGAGACCTGGTCGGTGCTCGAGGGGGAGGCCACGATCCGTCTGGGCGACGACACCGTCGTCGCACGCGAGGGCGACAGCGCGGTCGTGCAGGCCGACACCTGGCACGGCTTCACCAACACCGGCAGCGACGTCCTCCGCATCATGTGCATCCACGCTTCGCCCCGCATGGTGCAGGAGGACCGGATGCCGAGCGCCCCGCCAACCGAGGAGTGACATGTCGACCGTGCGAAGCATCTATCCCGTGCTCGCCGTGAGTGACCCGGCCGCGCGTGCCGCGTTCTTCACAACCCATTTCGAGTTCGTGGAGACGTTCGCGGCCCACTGGTACGTGAGCTTGCGGCGCGACGCCCATGAGCTCGCCTTCGTCTCCCACGACCACCCGACGATCCCTGCGGGGTTCGGCACAGCCGTCTCGGGCGTTCTTCTCAACATCGAGGTGGACGACGCGACGGCGGAGTACGCGCGTCTCGTCACGGATGCGGGCCTGCCGTGCCGCCTCGATCTCCGCGACGAGTCATTCGGCCAGAGGCACTTCATCGTCGAGGGGCCCGACCGCATCCTCGTCGACGTGATCGAGGAGATCGCACCGTCGGCCGACTTCGCGAGTGCTTTCAGCGGCTGAAACGAGGCGGGGCGTCTGGAGCGGGAGCCGGCGCGCTCGCTGCTCGTTTCGGCATCCGCCGCCCAGAAATGGCGGGCGGATGCCGAAATGGGCGGCGGATGTGGCGTGGGTCGGGCGCGTGCGCGCCGCGCGCCCGCCGCGCCCGCACCGCCCGCCCCCACCCCGCTCAGTCGTCGTCGCGTCGCCGCGCCGCCCGCGCGATCGCGCCGATCACGCCCGCGGCGACGAGCACCGCGCCGAGCCCGACGACGGCCCAGACCACCACTTCGCCCGTGACGAAGTCGGGTTCGAGGGTCGTCACGACGAAGGTGAGGGCGGCGACGACGAAGAGGATGAGCCCCCACACGACGGTTCCCGCCCGCATCGTGCGCTCGGGGGCCGCGTCCGGGGTGAGGAGCGAGGTGGGGTACTGCTGGGTGGGTGCGGTGCGCGGGTCAGTCATTGCCGTTTCCTTCTGTCGGTGTCGTGTCGAGGTCGCGGATGATGACGACCTCGCCCGCGCCCAGGGTCACGGTGAGGTCGATCGACCGGTCTGCGGGGCTCTGGTCGGCGGTGCGTTCGGCCCCGTAGGCGGTCGAGATGTGGCGCAATACCCCGCGGTCTTCGAACCCGAGGGTGCTGGCGCCGTTCCCGATGCCGGAGGTGGAGCCGGGGGCCGCCTCGATCTCGCCGGCGAGCACCGTCGCCTCGACCGTCGCGCGCTCGTCGGCGGGCAGCAGCACAGTGACCGTGCCCGCCCCGATGACGAGGTTCACTTCTGAGGGGTCGGCGCCGAATCGCGACGGCGCGTTCGCCGCGCCATCCGCGTAGAACTCCCGCAGGTCGACGGTCACGTCGCCCGCCGCCACGACGATGTCGTTCGGATTCTGGCCCGCGGCCGCGGAGGATGCGGAGGGCGTGTAGGTCATCTGGCCGACGACGTCCACCCTCGGGTTGTCGGGCACGAGCCCCGTGATGATCAGGGAGGTGAGCACCACGATCGCGACACCGGATGCCCCACCGGAGCGCTTGCCGATCACCCCGTTGATGATGATGCCGACCGCGAGCACGGCGAGGGTGACGCTCAGGGCGGGGAGCACCGCCGACGCGGTGTCGCTGCCGGCGCGCACGGCGATGAAGCTGAGGCCCCCGGCGATGAGAGACAAGCCGATGACGACGAAGGAGAAGAGCGGGTTCGACCGGGTGCGGGCGTTCTCCGCACGTTCGACTGCGGCGCGCTCCGCTCGTTCGGCGCGAGCCCGAGCCTGCGCGGCTTGCGAGGCCGCGTGACGCTCGGCCTGCTGCTGTCGACGGAACGCGTCGTTCTGGGCGGCGAAGAGTGCCTGGTGTTCGCGCCACGCGGCGAACTCCTCCGCGGACGCGTCGCGCGGTGGGGCGGGTGGAGCTGTGGGTGGCGTGCCCGCCGTCGTGGTCGGCGCTGTGCCCGCGGCTGCGCCACCTGCCGTGCCCGCAGCCGCGCTCGTCGCGAAGGATGCCTCCGCGCCGGATGTCGGCGTCGCGACCGTCGGGCCGTCGTAGGGCGCGCGGTAGGCGCCATCCGGCCACCCCGCGGAGGAGCCGGGCTGGGAGCTCGAGCGCCGGGCGACGAGCACGATGAGGGTCACGATGAGGCCGAGCACGACGATCGTCCAGAGGGCTCGGCCGAACGAGTCGCCCCAATACGGCTCGCCCTGCCAGACGGAGCCGATGGCCCAGAAGCCCTGGCTCACGGGGAGCATCGAGAGGAGCAGCAGGGTGCCGATTCCGGCGATCGGTGATTCGACGCGGCCGCGGAACACCTGCTCGAGGTGGATCTTGTCTGAGCCGTCGGGCAGCAGCAGCCAGGCCGCGGCGTAGAGCAGCAGCGCGGGTCCGCCGAGCACCGCGAGCACGACGACGATGCCGCGCACGATGATCGGGTCGATGCCGAGCCGCTCGGCGATGCCCGCGCACACCCCGCCGATCCAGCCGGGGCGTCGGGGGAGGTCGAGTCCCCGCATCCAGTCGAAGAAGCGGTTCGTGCCGGCGAGGGGTGGAGTGTCTGAAGCGGGCGGCGGGGTCTCGGTGGTCGAGTCGCCGGGGGTGTCGGTAGCCATGAGTCGATGATGGCCGCGGGCGGGCCTCGGCGGCCATGGGGGATGACCCCCATCGCACCCTGATCTTCTCGCTGGGGGTGCGCTGCCGCCGACGCCCTCTGGTTGGATGACGGGGTGACGACACCCCACCACCGGCCGCCTCTCGCGCGGCCACGCCGTGTCATTCTCGGCGGGGTGTGCGAGGCGCTGTCGATGCACCTCGGTTTCTCGGTGCGCGCCGTGCGTGTCGCCATGATCGTGCTCGCCGTGGCGGGTGGCGGCGGAGCGTTGCTCTACCTCTGGCTGTGGGCGCTCGTTCCCCTCGAGCCGGCCCACGCGACCCCGGACTCGGATGTCGACGACACCGCCGTGACGCGTCGCGCCCCCGTCGCGGCGTTGCTCGTGGCGGTCGCGGCGGTCGCCTCGCTCGTGGCGTTCGAGTCGTTCGCTGCCGCGGAGGGCCGCGCGTCGCTCGCGCTCCTCGTCGTCACGGGTGCCGCCGGCACCGCCGTCGGATGGAGCCTCTACTTCGACCGCCACGACCCCGGCCGGTCGCCGCGCTACGGCACGATCGTGCGCATCGCGTCGGCCGGCTTGCTGTTCGTGGCGGGGGCGGTGGCGCTCGCGAGCCGCCCCAACGCGGTCAACGCCGTGCTCGGGGTCGGCCTCGTGGTGCTCGCGGTCGCCGTGATCGCCGCGCCCCGCGTCGTCACCCTCTGGACGGAGCTCATGCGCGAGCGCTCGGCGCGTGTGCGCGAGGAGCAGCGCGCCGAGATCGCGGCCCACCTGCACGACTCCGTGCTGCAGACTCTCGCCCTCATCCAGAACCGGGCGGGTGCCTCGAGCGAGGTCGCGCGCATCGCGCGGGCGCAAGAACGGGAGCTGCGCGATTGGCTGTTCGCCGCGGAGGAACCCGCCGCGGGCGACCTCGCGACCGAACTGCGGCGGGTCGCGGCATCCGTCGAACTCGACTTTCCGGTGCGCATCGACGTCGTCTCGGCCGGGGCCTCCGACGAGCCGGCGTCGGCCCCGCTTCTCGCTGCGGCCCGCGAGGCGATGCTCAACGCGGCGAGGCACGCGGGCGGCGACGTCTCGGTCTACCTCGAGACCCTGCCAGGCTCGACCGACGTGTTCGTGCGCGACCGCGGGCCGGGGGTCGACCTCGATGCCCTGCCCGCAGACCGGCTCGGCATCCGGGAGTCGATCATCGGGCGGATGTCGCGTGCCGGCGGTTCGGCCACGGTGCGCCCCGGTGCGGGCGGCGCGGGCACCGAAGTACATTTGCGTTTGGAGGCTCCCCGTGATTGATGTGCTCATCGTCGACGACCACTCGATTTTCCGCTCCGGTCTGCGCAGCGACCTCGACGCGTCGCTCAATGTCGTGGCGGAGGCCGCGACGGTCGATGAGGCGGTCACGCTCATCGCCGAGCATCGGCCGCGCGTCGTGCTGCTCGACGTGCACCTCCCGGGCGGGGCGGGCGGCGGGGGCGCCGAAGTGCTCCGGCGGTCGAGTGCTCTGCTCGGCGAGGTGCGGTTTCTGGCCCTGAGTGTCTCGGACTCCGCCGAAGACGTCGTCGGGGTCATCCGGGCGGGCGCTCGCGGCTACATCACCAAGGGCAGCTCGGGCGAGGAGGTCTCACGCGCCGTCGCGGCGGTGGCCGGGGGAGACGCCGTGTTCTCGCCGCGCCTCGCCGGGTTCGTGCTCGACGCGTTCGGTGCCGTCGCGGGCGAGCAGGCCGAGACGAGCGACGAGCTCGACCGCCTCTCGGCTCGCGAGCAGGAGGTGATGCGCCTCATCGCCCGCGGATACTCCTACCGCGAGGTCGCGACCGATCTGTTCATCTCGGTGAAGACCGTGGAGTCGCACGTCTCGGCGGTGCTGCGCAAACTGCAGCTCTCGTCACGCCACGAACTCACGGCGTGGGCGTTGGAGCGAAAGCTGCTGTAGCGCGACCCGCTCAGCGCAGCCGCCGCATCATCTCGAGGGTGCGGCCCTCGGCGAAGCCGATCGGGCGCGAGCGACCGGTCGGGGTGAAACCGTGCCGCTCATAGAACCGTTTCGCGGGTGCGCCGTTCTCGTCGACCCACAGTCGCAGCACGTCGCCGCGCTCGGTCGCCCACGCCACGATCCGATCGAGGAGCGCGTCGGCGACACCGCGCTCGCGACCGCGGAAGTCGGGCGTGACATAGACCCCGGTGAGGATGAGCTCGGGCCCGTCGTGATCGCCGGTCTGCGCGCTCATCATGCCGATCCACCGCCCCGTGGCTGTCTCGATGGCCACGATGCTGGTCGCGTCGTCGGCCTGGCCTCGGCGGGCGCGCATCCGCCAGTCGTCCTCAGTCATCGCGAGAGTCGTCTCGAGGGTCGCGCCGTAGGAGATGGGGTTGTCGGTCGCGTTCTCGACGCGCAGTTCGCGCACGCGCGGCCAATCGTCTTCGGTGGTGGTGCGGATGGTGACGTCAGCGAGGGGCACGACGACACCGTAGTGGGCCCCGGGGGAAGTCGAGTGTCGCGAGGCGCGCGCGTGCGGGAGGGGGTGGCGCGGGTTGAGGCCGCATCGTGGTCGCAAAACGCTGTTTCGACCAACACTGGACCACCGTTTGCGACGGCGATCGCGCGGATGCTGCGGATCGCGCGGCCGGAGCCCGCGCACACGCCGATTCCGCAGCGCGAGCCTTGCTCGCGCAGCCGAAAAGGGCCACTCTTCTGGGGAACGAAGGGAACACCATGGTGACGGACGACCACACCGAGTCGGGGTTCAGCGATGTCGAGCTCGCCGCGATGAAACAGCGCGCGGCCGAACTGCGCGAGCAGGCAAAGGGCGGCACCGGGTCGGCGAAGAAGCAGCGCGAAGCCCAGGCGTGCGTCGACGCCATCGAGGGGCTCGAGGGGTCGGATCGGGCCGTCGCCGAGCGGTTGCACGCCATCGTCACGGAGGTGGCGCCGCACCTCGACCCCAAGACCTGGTACGGCTTCCCGTCGTACGCCCGCGACGGCAAGGTCGTGGTCTTCTTCCAACCGAAGTCGAAGTTCGACACGCGTTACGGATCCATCGGGTTCAACGAAGAAGCCCTCCTCGACGAGGGCGTCTTCTGGCCCACGTCGTTCGCCGTGCTCGAGGTGACCGACGCCGTCGAGGCGCAGTTGCGCGAGCTGGTCACCAAGGCTGCCGGCTGAGCGCCCAGCATCCGCGCGCCCCCTCTGCGGACGGCTCGTACACGTCGATCGCGGTCGCATTCGGCGTTGAGGGCGATCGGTAGCGACCATTCGCGACCGCGACCGCGACCGCGATCGCACCCCGTGCTGCCCACTCCACCCCGCGCGCTCTTGCCGCGCGCACCCACACCGCCGGGTTCGCCCGTCCCGCGCAGTTGTCATTAGGCTCACGCCATGACCATCGCCGCCGCCTCGACCTGGGCGTGGCCGGAACTGCATTCGGCGCAGCGGGAGGTTCTCCTCGATGTGCTCATCCACGGGTCGAGGTCTCGCGCGGACCTCGCGAGACGCACGGGGATGTCGCGCACGAGCCTGAGTCGCATCACGCGCGACCTCGTCGACCTCGGTCTCATCTCCGAGGGGGAGGCCTCGGCGCCGAGCGGCCGCGGTCGGCCCGCCGAGATGGTGCATCTGCGGCCGGATGCGGCCCGCTTCATCGGCATCAAGCTCACGGGCGAGGCGCTCTACGCCGCGATCTCCGACCTGCACGCCAACGTGCTCGAGACCGTCGAGGTCGAGCTCGAGTCGCGCGCCGTCGGCGACGTCGTCGCCCTCATGGCCTCGATCATCGCCGACTTGCGCTCGCGGTTCGATCGCATCGCCGCGGTCGGCGTCTGCCTCGCGGGTGACGTGGAGGAGGTCGACGGGCGTTCCCTGCTGATCGGCTCCGACTTCCTCGGGTGGGACGAGGTTCCGCTCGTCGGTCTCGTCGAGGCGGCGACCGGCCTTCCGGCGGCCGTCTCGAACGACGTGCAAGCGCTCACCGTGGCACACCACTGGTTCGGCGCCGGGCTCGGATGCCGCTCCCTCGTCGTCATCGGCCTCGGCGCGGGCATCGGCAGCGGAATCGTCGTCAACGATCAGCTCGTCTACGGTTCGCGCGGCCACTCCGGCAAGGTCGGGCACACGATCGTGAGCGAGGCGGGCACGCGGTGCTCGCGCGGTCACGAGTCGTGCGCGAGCGGGTTCGTCACCATCCCCGCGATTCTGCACAATGCGGGGACCGGCGACTTCGAGGCGACGCTCGCGCTCGCGGGCGAGGGTGAAGCGCGCGCGTCGCGTGCCATCACGTCGGCGGCGCGGGCACTCGGTGAGGTCGTGGCGAACCTCGTGAATCTCGTGAATCCCGAGCGCGTCGTGATCACCGGCGAGGGTCTCGAGATCGCGCGCGCGGGGGCAGACGCGTTCTCAAACGCGGTGTCTGCGCGGCTCGACCCGGCGACGGTCTCGGTGCCGATCGTGCTGGAGGATTTCGATTTCGGCGACTACGCATGGGCCGCGTCGATCGGAGCCATACGCAGGGTCGTCTGAGCCGCCATGTCGACTGGCGCGAGGCGCTGACACTCACCACTTGACATTTTGTGCCGCGCCGGAACAAAATAGGCGAACGCACCGAGAGCTCGTCTTCCACCCGCTCTCTGCCACCGACCGCGGCGCATCGCAGCCCCCGGCGTCACTACAAAGGAGTAGCTGGACAATCATGAAGTCACCCATCAGATTCACCGCCGTCGCCGCCCTCGCGGCGGGCGCTCTCGTTCTCTCCGGATGCGCATCAGGCTCGGGCGGGTCCTCCGACGGCCCGGTCGAGCTCGAGTACTGGACCTGGGCACCCAACGTCGACACGGTCGTCGAGACCTGGAACGCCGAGAATCCCGACATCCAGGTCGAGGTCGTCGAGGCGGCCGGCGCCGACGACATGATGCCCAAGCTTCTCGCCGCATCTCGGGCGGGGGAGGGCCCCGACCTCGCTCAGGCCGAGTTCCAGAAGCTCCCCAACCTCGTCGTGAGCGACGTCGCCGCCGACATCAGCGAATACGCCGACGCGTTCTCGGGAGAGTTCACCGACTCGACGCTCAACCTCGTCACCATCGGTGAGGGCATCTACGGGGTGCCGCAAGACATCGGTCCGATGATCTTCGTCTACCGCGCCGACCTCTTCGAGGAGTACGGACTCACCCCGCCCACGACGTGGGACGAATACGCCGACCTCGCTCGCGAGGTCAAAGAGGTCGCGCCGGACGCGTTCCTCGGTGGCTACCCCGACGACGCCTCCACGTTCGCGGCCTACACGCAACCCCTCGGCGCTGAGTGGTGGTCGACCGACGGCGAGTCGTGGACCATCGGCATCGACGATGCCGCCTCCGAGCGCGTGGCCGAGTTCTGGCAGCCCCTCGTCGAAGACGAGGTCGTCGACACGACCCACTTCTTCACCCCCGAATGGAACACCATGATGAACGACGGCACGCTGTTGAGCTGGACCGCGGGCGTCTGGGCCCCGGGGGTCATGGAGAGTGTCGCCCCCGACACCGCAGGTCTCTGGGCTGCCGCGCCCATGCCGTCGTGGGACGGCGAGTCCGAGGTCGGCCTCATGGGCGGATCGTCGGTCATGGTCACCAACACCTCGGAGCACCCGGCTGAGGCCGCGGAGTTCCTCGCGTGGCTCAACGGTTCCGCCGAGGGTTCGAGTCTGCTCGCATCGGAGGCCGGACTCTTCCCGGCCTCGACCGCCGGGCAGGAGAGCCTCGCCGACCTCCCCGTGCCGAGCCTCGTGAGCGAGCAGACCGACTTCTGGACCTTCGCGGCCGACGTCGGATCGAACACCGCGCCGATCACCTGGGGCCCCAACGTGCAAGTCGCGTTCGACGCATTCAGCGACGGCATCAAGGCGGCGACGGCTTCGGGTGGGTCCTACACCGATGTCCTCGAATCGGCGCAGGACGCCGTCGTCTCCGACCTCGAAGAGAGCGGCTTCACCGTCAACTAGGGGCCCGGATGTCGGGGGCGGTCGTTCGCGCCGCCCCCGACATCCCTCGATCGAAGGACACACCATGACCTCCACTCTCACCGCACCACCGGCGGCGCGAGCCGCCACGTCGCCTCATCGTCGCCGTCGCAACTCCACTCGGCCGCGACTCGCGCCGTGGGCGTTCCTCGCCCCCGCCGTCGCGCTCTTCACCCTCTTCCTCCTCGTGCCCATCGGCTACGCGGTGTTCCTCAGCTTCGTGCAGCTCAAGGTGCAGGGAGGCGCGTTCGGGCGCCGCGAGCAGGTCTTCGTCGGCCTCGACAACTACGTCTTCGCGCTGACCGACCCCGAGTTCGTCGCCTCGCTCGGCAGGCTCGCGACGTTCGGCATCATCTCGGTGCCCCTCACGCTCGGCCTCGCGCTCATGTTCGCGCTCCTGCTCGATCTGCCGGGCATCCGGTTCGCGCGGTTCGCCCGCACGGCGATCTTCATCCCCTACGCGGTGCCCGGTGTGATCGCAACACTGCTGTGGGGGTTCATGTACCTCCCGAGCACGAGCCCGTTCAACGCGGTGCTCACGAGCGTCGGACTCCCGGCCGCCGATTTCCTCGGGTCGTCAGAGATCTACGGATCGCTGTCGAACATCGCCATCTGGGGCGGCGTCGGTTTCAACATGATCATCATGTACACCGCGTTGCGCTCGATCCCCGCCGAGATCTACGAGGCCGCCAAGATCGACGGCGCGAACGAGTGGCAGATCGCGTGGCGCATCAAGATCCCGCTGCTGACACCCGCGCTCGTGCTCACCCTGCTCTTCTCGCTCATCGCGACCCTGCAGGCCTACTCCGAGCCGACGACCCTGCGCACGCTGTCGAACTCGATCTCGTTCTCGTTCTTCCCGCTCATGAAGGTGTATCGCGACGCCTTCGCGACCGACAACGTGTCGGGCGCTGCCGCGGCATCCGTCGTGCTCGCCCTCGGAACCCTCCTCATCTCTCTCGTGCTCCTGCGTCTTCTTCAGCGCCGCACGTTCGAAGAAAGCAAGTGACGCCGTGACCACGACCACTGCACGTCCCGCGTCGCGCGCGGCCGCCAAGCGCCCCGCCGTCGCCCCGTTTCCGACACAGCGTCGGCGCTCGAGCCGCACGCGCATCCTCCCCACGGTTCTGCTGCTCCTCGGCGCCGTCTACACGCTCATCCCGATCGCGTGGGTCGTCACGGCGTCGACGAAGTCCCGCGGCGAGCTCTTCAGCGAGTTCACCTTCCTGCCGGGAACAGGGTTTCTCGAGAACCTCACCGACCTCTCCACCTACGGCGGCGGCCAGTTCTGGCTGTGGTCTCTCAACAGCCTCATCTACGCCGGCGGAGGCGCGCTGCTCTCGACCCTGGTTTCGGGGGCGGCCGGCTACGCGCTCGCCCGCTACCGCTTCCGCGGGCGGGGTCTCGTGTTCGCGGTGCTGCTCGCGGGCGTCATGCTCCCGCAGATCACCCTCGCGATTCCGCAGTACCTGCTCATGTCGGAGATCGGTCTCGCCAACACCTACTGGTCGGTGCTGCTCCCGAGCATCATCAACCCGTTCGGCATCTACCTCGCGTGCATCTATGCGCAGTCGTCGGTTCCGGAGGAGACCATCGAGGCCTCCCGCATCGACGGGGCGAGCGAGTTCCGCACCTTCCGATCCGTCGCGACGCCGATGATGCTCCCGGGCCTCGTGACCGTCTTCATGCTCCAGTTCATCGGCATCTGGAACAACTTCCTGCTGCCGTTCATCATGCTGAGCGACGAGAGCAAGTTTCCGCTCACGACCGGGCTCTACCTGCTCCTGAACCGCGGCACAGGCACCCCCGCCCTCTACAGCCTCGCGATCATGGGCGCGCTGCTCTCGATCATCCCGCTCGTCGCCCTCATGCTCTTCCTGCAGAGGTACTGGAAACTCGACCTCATCAGCGGCAGCCTCAAGGGATGACGTACTACTCACCCCTCACCCTGGGAACCTCCGCGTGGCTCGGGCGGCGCGATCGGGAAGGAACGGATGCCTCCCCCCGCGCCGTTCTCGAGCGCGTGCTCGACGGCATCCGTTCTCTCGCGGTCGTCGACACCTCGAACGAGTACGGCGGGGGGTTCAGCGAGCAGCTCATCGGCGACGTGCTGAGAGAGCGCGGCGGAGTGCCTGACGGCGTGACCATCGCGACGAAGCTCGACAGGGATCCCGCGACGGGAGACTTCTCGGCCGACCGCATGGTGCGCTCGATCGAGGAGAGTCTCGTGCGGCTGGGGATGTCGAGCGTGCCGCTGCTCTACCTGCACGATCCCGAGTCGATCAGTTTTCGCGCGGCGATGGCCGAGGGAGGTCCGGTCCGGGCGCTCGAGGGAATGAAGGCCGACGGCCTCGCCGACCGGATCGGCATCTCGGGCGGCCCCGCTCCCATGCTCACCAACTACGTCGAGACGGGCGTCTTCGACGCGGTCATCACCCACAACCGCTTCACCCTCGTCGACAGGTCGGCCGAGCAGCTCCTCGACGCGGCGGCGCAGCGAGGCGCGCTCGTGTTCAATGCGGCGCCCTACGGTTCGGCGCCCCTCGCGAAGTGGCCCGACCCGGTCACGCACTACGCCTACCGGCCCGCCCACCCCCTCGTCGCCGAGTCGATCGACCGGATGGGGGAGATCTGCGCGCGGCACGGCGTCTCTCTCGCGGCTGCTGCGCTGCAGTTCAGCATGCGGGATCCCCGCATCACCTCGACGGTCGTCGGGCTCAACACCCTCGCCCAGCTGGACCGCACTCTCGACACCGCCGCGCTGATGATTCCCGAGTCTCTGTTCGCCGAACTCGAGGCGGTCCGGCCCGCGCCGGTCAGTTGGCAGGAGCCTCCCGGAGACAGCCCATGGAACGACCCCGATCACCACGAAGGACCCCACAATGACTGAACTCGTCTCCCGCTCCCACGACCAGCCCGCCGGTCGCACCTTTCCGTGGATCGCCGAGGGCATGGCCTTCGGCGGCGATTACAGCCCCGAGCAGTGGGCCGAAGAGGTGTGGGTCGAGGATGTCGCGCTCATGCAGCGCGCGGGCGTCAACTCGGTGAACCTCGGAGTGTTCTCGTGGGGTCTGCTCGAGGTTGCCGACGGGGTCTTCGAGTGGGGGTGGCTCGACCGCATCCTCGATCTCCTGCACGAGGGGGGCATCGGTGTGAACCTCTCGACACCGACCGCCGCGCCGCCCATCTGGTTGCTTCAGACGCATCCCGAGATCGCGACGGTCGACGAGAACGGCGTGCGCACCGGTCAGGGCGGGCGCCTCGCGTGGTCGCCGAGCTCGGCGACGTTCCGCCGCTACGCCCTGCGGATGGTGCGTGCCCTCGCCGAGCGCTATCGCGACCACCCGGCGCTCAGGCTCTGGCACGTGAGCAACGAGATCGGCAATGAGAACTCGCGCTGCTACAGCGACGAGACCGCGGTCGCGTGGCGCGCGTGGCTCGAGGCGAAGTACACGACCGTCGACGCGGTCAACGACTCGTGGGGCTCGGCGTTCTGGGGTCACCATTACACGTCGTTCACGCAGATCGAGCCGCCGCGTTTCGCGCGCGCGAGCCACAACCCCGGTCTCCTCCTCGACTTCGACCGGTTCTCGTCGGACGCTCTCCTCGGCCATTACCTCGCCGAGCGGGAGGTGCTGCGCGAGGTGACCCCCGACATCCCCGTGACCACCAATTTCATGATCATGAGCTTCACCCAGGTCGACGACTACGGCCGCTGGGCCGAGGAGGTCGATGTCGTCGCCAACGATCACTACACGATCTCGTCCGACCCGCTGCGCCACTCCGAGCTGTCGTTCAGCGCCGATCGAACCCGCGGAATCGCGAAGGGCGACCCCTGGCTGCTCATCGAGCACTCGACGAGCGCGGTCAACTGGCAGACCGTCAACCGCGCCAAGGAGCCGGGCGAACTCACGCGAAACAGCCTCGCGCACATCGCGCGCGGAGCCGACGGCGCGCTGTTCTTCCAGTGGCGGATGTCGACGGCCGGAGCCGAGCAGTTCCACTCGGGCATCGTCACGCATGCCGGAGCCGACTCCAAGGTCTTCCGCGAGGTCGAGGCACTCGGTGCGGCACTCAAGAACCTCGCCCCCGTGGTCGGGTCGCGCGTCGAATCGGCGCGAGTGGCGATCCTGTTCGATCACGACTCCGCGTCGGCCCAGTCCTTCGGTCGGATGCCGTCGACCCTCCTGACTCCGCAAGACCTGCCCAAGCGATTGCACCGCGCCTTCGCCGCACGGCACATCGCCGTCGACGTCGTGCCGTCGACGGTCGACCTGAGCGGGTATTCCCTCGTCGTCGTGCCCACTCTCTACCTGGTCTCCGACGAGGCCGCTGAGCGCATCGCCGAGTTCGCTCGCGGCGGTGGGCACGTCGTCGTCTCCTACTTCTCGGGAATCGTCGACGAGAGCAGTCGCGTGCGCGAGGGCGGGTATCCCGGCGCGTTCCGAGACCTCCTCCAGATTCGCACGGACGAGTTCTTCCCCCTCTTCGAAGACGAGTCGGTCGAGCTCGACAACGGCTGGACCGCCGACCTCTGGACCGAGTCGCTCGAGCTCCGGGGGGCGACGGCGCTCGCGAGCTATCGGTCGGGGGAGCGTCAGGGTGTTCCGGCCCTCACGCGCGCGAGTGTCGGAACGGGCACGGCCACGTACCTCGCGTCGCGCCCCGACGACGACGCCATGCTGCAGTTCGTCGATGAGCTCGCGGAGCTCGCGTCACTGCCGGTGATCGCCGACGCGGATGCCGGGCTCGAGCTCGTGCGCCGGGTCGGCGCCGATGCGTCGTTCCTCTTCGCCCTCAACCACACTGCGGGCACGCTGACGGTGCGGGAGGGTGGCACCGACCTCATCACGGGGGAGGAGCACGGGTCGACCGTGACCGTGCCCGCCGGCGGTGCAGTCGTCGTCATGAGGTGATCCGCCCACGATCGGCGGCGCCGAACATCCACCCTCACGCGAGCCGACGGCCCGCACTCCATCGAAAGACCCGCACATGAAATTCACCGACGGCTTCTGGCTCACCCGCCCCGGCGTCACCGCTCAATACGCTCTCGAGGCCTACGACATCGACGTCGAGAGCGCGAGCCCGGGGGTCGACGGCGATCGCATCGTCGTCACCGCCCCCACGCGGGTCATCGAGCGCCGCGGCGACGTTCTCAACCGCACGGCGCTCACGGTGACGCTCTCATCGCCTCTCGAGGGTGTGATCAGGGTGCGGATCGACCACTTCCAGGGGGCGCGACGATCGCGCGGATTCGAGCTCGTCGGGGCCGAGACCGGCCTCGGCGACATCGTGGTCGACGCGCGCGGCGGAACGATCACGTCGGGATCGATCTCCGCGAGGGTGAGCCAGGGTGCGCCATGGAACCTCGAGTTCTCGTCGGGCGGCCGCGTGCTGACGTCGAGCGGGCACAAGTCGGTGGGCTTCATGGAGCTCGGGGCCGACGCCGCGGTGTCGGCCGAACCCGCGGGGGTCGCGGGGGTCACGCTCAACGGGCGAGCGCACGCGTCGAGCTACATCCACGAGCAACTCGACATCACCGTCGGCGAGACGATCTACGGGCTCGGCGAACGATTCGGCCCGCTCGTCAAAAACGGCCAGACGGTCGACATCTGGAACGCCGACGGCGGCACGGCGAGCGAGCAGTCCTATAAGAGCGTGCCCTTCTACCTCTCGAGCCGCGGCTACGGGGTGTTCGTCAACCAGCCCGAGCACGTGTCGTTCGAGGTCGGCTCCGAGACGGTCGAGCGAGTGCAGTTCTCCACCTCGGGCGAGTCGCTCGAATATTTCGTCATCGACGGGCCGACCCCCAAAGACGTGCTCGAGAGGTATACGACCCTCACGGGCAAGCCCGCTCGCGTGCCCGACTGGTCGTACGGTCTGTGGCTCTCGACGTCGTTCACGACGGACTACGACGAGGAGACCGTCGGGCAGTTCATCGACGGCATGCGCGAGCGCGACATCCCCCTTTCGGTCTTCCACTTCGACTGCTTCTGGATGCGTGAGTTCCACTGGACCGACTTCGAGTGGGACGCCCGCGTGTTTCCCGACCCCGAGGGGATGCTCGAGAGGCTGCACGGCAAAGACCTGCGCTTGAGCGCGTGGATCAACCCCTACATCGCCCAGCGGTCGTCGCTCTTCGCCGAGGCAGCGAGCCAGGGTTTTCTGGTCAGACGCGCGAACGGGGACATCTGGCAGTGGGATCAGTGGGTGGCCGGAATGGCCCTCGTCGACTTCACGAACCCGGGTGCGGTCGAGTGGTTCCAGGGCAAAGTGCGGGGTCTCGTGCGGCAGGGGATCGACGCCATCAAGACCGACTTCGGGGAGCGCATCCCGACCGATGTCGTGTGGTTCGACGGCACGGCGCCCGAGACCATGCACAACCTCTATGCCCAGCTCTACAACCAGGCCGTGTTCGCGGCGCTCGAGTCGGAGAGGGGCGCGGGTGAGGCCGTGCTCTTCGCGCGGTCGGCCACCGCCGGGGGGCAGCGCATGCCCATCCACTGGGGCGGAGACAACACATCGTCGTTCGTCTCGATGGCCGAGACCCTGCGCGGCGGACTATCGCTCGCGATGAGCGGGTTCGGCTATTGGAGCCACGACATCGGCGGCTTCGAGGGTCGACCCGACCCCGAGGTGTTCAAGCGTTGGGTCGCGTTCGGACTGCTCTCGAGTCACTCCCGCTTGCACGGGTCGAGCAGCTATCGCGTGCCGTGGATGTTCGACGACGAGGCCGTCGAGGTCACCCGCCGGTTCGCGCAGCTCAAGTTCGAGCTCATGCCCTATCTGTCGCGCGTGGGCGTCGAGGCGCACGAGCGCGGGCTCCCGTTCATGAGGCCGATGCAGCTCGAGTTCGCCGACGACCCCGCTGTGCGCTACCTCGACCGGCAGTACATGTTGGGCTCCGACCTGCTCGTCGCGCCCGTGTTCACGGAGTCGGGAGAGGTC
Organism: Marisediminicola sp. LYQ85; assembly: GCF_046600695.1. Lineage (NCBI taxonomy): Bacteria > Bacillati > Actinomycetota > Actinomycetes > Micrococcales > Microbacteriaceae > Marisediminicola > Marisediminicola sp. LYQ85. Next base: position 477,664 of record NZ_JBKIWO010000002.1, on the reverse strand, counting down.
GAGTACTACCTCCCGGCGGGACGGTGGACCAACTACCTCACGGGCGAGCAAGCGGATGGCGGGGTGTGGCGATCCGAGGTGCACGACGTCTTCAGCGTGCCTCTGTGGGTGCGCGAGGGCGCGGTGCTCCCGATCGGCGGGCGCACCGATCGTCCGGACTACGACTACACCGAGGGGCTCACACTGCGCATGTTCGCGGGCGACGTCGACCGGGAGGTCACCGTTGTCGCGCCCGGGCACCCTTCCGTGGTCTTCCGCGTGAGGGGCGATGTCGACGGGCTCGACGTGCGCTCCGAGCCGGCCGTCGTGTTCTCGGTGGCGACGCCGGGCTCCGCACCGCGAATGTCGGTCAACGGCGCGGTTCGGGTCGATCCCTGACACACTCCCCGCCCGCGAGACGTTTGTCGAGCCGTTGCGCATATTCGCCGACCGGCAGACAGTGAGGGGATGCGCACCCGACGAGTGACCCCGTGACCGACGCGCGACGCCGCGAACTCGGCGATCGCGACGACCCCGTCGAAGACGAGCTTGCGGAGTCGTTCGACAACACCATCACCGAGGGTGCCGAGCGCTTGCAGCGCACGTGGCGGGGAATCCTCATCACGGGGTTCTTCGGTGGGCTCGAGGTCGGCCTCGGTGTCATGGCCTATCTCGCCGTGCTCGATCAGACCGGCGATCACCTGCTCGCGGGTCTCGCATTCAGTATCGGGCTCGTCGCCCTCATGCTCGCGCACAGCGAGTTGTTCACCGAGAACTTCTTGATGCCCGTGGCGGCGGTCGTCGCGCGCGAGGGCACGGTCGGCCAGCTCGTCAAGCTGTGGGGTGGCACGCTCGTGATGAACCTCGCCGGGGGCTGGGTCTTCATGTGGCTCGTCGTTCAAGCGTTTCCGCAGTGGCACGACACCCTCGTCGAGTCGGCCAGACACTTCACCGATGCCCCGTTCGGCTTGCAGAGCATCGTGCTCGCTATCCTCGGCGGCAGCACGATCACCCTCATGACGCGCATGCAGCAGGGTACCGATTCCGAGGTCGCCAAGATCGTCGCGACAGTAATCGGGGGATTCCTGCTGGCGGGGTTGCAGCTGTTCCACTCGATCCTCGATTCCCTCCTCATCTTCGGCGCCATCCAGTCGGGAGCGTCGATCAGCTACCTCGACTGGCACGCCTGGTTCGGCTACACCCTGCTCTTCAACATGCTCGGTGGCCTCGTTCTCGTGACGGCCCTGCGGTTACTGCGCACGAAAGAGCTCTTCCAGCAGAAGGCGGATGCCGAGCGCGGCTGAGCGGGGCCGAGAGGGGCGAGACGACCGGGCGAGCCGCCGTGATGAGTCATCGCCGAAATGTTGTCAAACCGAACAATTCGCTCTAACGTGATGCCAACGCCCTTTTTTTTGAAGCAGAATTCCAACGTTGGAAAGACGCTTCGAGAACGCAGCAGGCATCCGGGTTCCAGCGTTGGAGTCGGGGTGTGAGTTCGGAGAATCGGCGCCACGCACTATCCCTCGCAGCAACAGCGGCCGCCCTCGCGGCCACAGACAACGGTGTCTCTGCACCGCGAAAGGAACAGCGAATCTCATGCTCACGAAAAGAACTCTGCTGGCAGCAGGATTGACGACCGTCGTCGCCGCCGGTCTCGTCGGATGCTCGAGTGGTGGCGGCAGCGGCGGAGGTGCCGGCGCGAGCGACACGAACTGCAGCAACGACATCATGGTCGACGACGTGCCCATCGTCACCTACTGGGCCTGGCTCGAAGACAGCGCGGAGACCATCGACAACTTCAACTCGAGCCACGACGACGTGCAGATCTGCTGGACCAACGCGGGTCAGGGCGGCGACGTCTACAGCAAGCTCGCGACGACCATCCAGTCGAACTCCGGTGCCCCCGACATGCTGCAGATCGAGTACGACTGGCTCAACAGCTTCGTGATCCAAGACGGCCTCGTCGACATGGCCGAATACGGAATCGACGAGTACGAGTCCAGCTACACCCCCGGCGCGTGGCGCGACGTCTCGAGCGGTGACGGCGTCTACGCCGTGCCCGTCGACCTCGGTCCCGTAGGCATGTGGTACCGCGAAGACCTCTTCGAGGCCAACGACATCGCCATCCCGACCACGTGGGACGAATACGCTCAGGCCGCGGAGGAGTTGGATGCCGCGACCGACGGTGCGGTCAAGATCGGCAACTTCGCGCCGAACGGTCAGGGCCAGCACCTCGCGTTCCTCGACCAGGCCGGTGCCGCGCCGTTCGACTTCGACAGCGCCAACCTCACCGAGATCGGCATCAACGCCAACGACGACGCGAGCAAGCAGGTCTTCGACTACTGGATCGACCTCGTCGACCGCGGCCTCGTGGGCACCGATCAGGCGTGGACTCCCGAGTTCAACACCAAGCTCGGCACGGGGGAGTACGCCACGGCCGTCTACCCGGTCTGGTACAACATCCACATCCCGTCGTTCGAAGACGCCGACCCCGACGCCGTGTGGCGTGCGGCGCCGATCCCGCAGTGGGACGCCGCCAACCCCGTGCAGGTCAACTGGGGCGGAAGCACCCTCGCGGTGACGACTCAGGCCGAAGACCCCGAGCTCGCGACGCGAGTGGCCGCCGAACTCTACGAGCCGCAGGAGAACAAGGAGCTCGCGGTCGAGGTCGGTGGCGTGTTCCTCGCGCAGCCCGACATGATCGAGTCGGACTACTTCCAGGGTCGCGAGTACGACTTCTACGGGGGACAGCAGATCAACCAGGAGATCTTCTCCCCCGCTGCGCTCGACTACGACGGAGTCACCTACTCGCCGTTCACGCAGTTCTACTACGACGAGATGCAGCGACTGCTCTCGGAGGCGATCGCCGGCGAGATGACGGCCGACGAAGCCGCCGACGGCCTGCAGGAGTCTCTCGAGACGTATGCCGGTGAGCAGGGTTTCACCCTGAAGTGAGTTAGTCCGATGCGGGCGGGGGCCGAGCCCTCGCCCGCATCCTCCTCTGTGTTCATCTGCATCCCAAGGAAGTGATCCATGACCACCACGCAGCTCGACGCACCCCCGCGTTCACCCGATAAGAGCAAGAAGAAGGGCGCGAGCCTCAACCAGAAGAACGCCCGATTCGGGTGGTTGTTCCTCGCCCCGTTCGCCGCCGTCTTCCTCGTCTTCCTCGTGCTCCCCCTCGCGTACGCGTTCTGGATGAGCCTCCACACCAACACCCTCGCGGGTGGCGAACAGTTCGCAGGACTGACGAACTACGTGAGGGCCTTCAACGACGAACGCTTCCTCTCGGGCATGGGCAGAGTCGCGGCCTTCGCCGTCGTGTTCGTTCCCATCCAGATCGGCCTCGCGCTCATCTTCGCCCTCATCCTCGACGACGTGCGCACGCGCTTCTCCTCGTTCACGAGGCTCATGATCTTCGTGCCGTACGCCATCCCCGGCGTCATCGGCGCCCTCATGTGGGGCTTCCTCTACAGCCCCTCGTTCGGCCCCCTCGTCGGGTTCTTCGAGATGCTGAGCCTCCCCGCTCCCGACCTGCTCAGTCGAGACACGATCTTCGGGTCGCTCACCAACATCGTCACGTGGCAGTGGACCGGCTACTACATGATCATCATCTACGCGTCGCTGCAGTCCATCGATCCCACCCTCTACGAGGCCGCCCGCATGGACGGCGCGTCGAAGTGGCAGATCGCCCGGCAGATCAAGGTGCCGATCGTGGCGTCCTCGCTCGTTCTCACCATCGTGTTCTCGCTCATCGGCACGCTGCAGTTCTTCACCGAACCCCAGGTGCTCGCTCCGCTCGCGGGCAACGCCATCGACGCCTCGTACACGCCGAACCTCTACGCCTACAACCTGGCGTTCTCCTACCAGCAGTTCAACTACGCGTCGGCGATCTCGTTCGCGCTCGGACTCATGGTGTTCCTCGCCTCGATCATCTTTCTGATCGCCACTCGCAAGAAGAGCGGACTTCGATAATGACCACCTCACCCGCCCCCCTCGTCGACGAAGCCATCACCGAGTCCCGACCACGCAAGAAGCGCGCGAGCTCGCAGCCCAAACCGAAGAAAGCCGTCGGGATGCACCTGCTCCTGGCCATCGCGGCGCTCTACTTCATCCTGCCCCTGTGGTGGCTCATCGTGGCCGGCACCAAGACCACGAGCGGTCTCTTCGCCGGCACCGGCGGTCCGCTCTGGTTCGACGACGATTTCGCCCTCTTCGACAACATCGCCGAACTGCTCACCTACAACAACGGCATCTACGTGCAGTGGTTGGGCAACTCGTTCCTCTACGCATTCGCCGGGGGTGTCGGCGCGACCGTGCTCGCGGTTCTCGCGGGATACGCCTTCGCGAAATACCGCTTCCGCGGGCGCCAGGTCGCGTTCCTCACGCTCCTCGCCTCGGTCATGGTGCCGCTCACGGCGCTCGTCATCCCGACCTACGTGCTCTTCAACAACCTGGGTCTCACGAACACGATCTGGGCGGTCATCCTGCCCTCGCTCCTGAGCCCGTTCGGCGTCTACCTCATGCGCGTCTACATTCAGGATGCGATCCCCGACGAGCTGCTCGACGCCGCGCGCGTCGACGGCTCCGGTGAGATCCGCACGTTCGTGACGATCGCGCTGCCGCTCATGCGCCCCGCGATCGTCACGGTGCTGCTGCTGTCGATCGTCGGCGGGTGGAACAACTACTTCCTCCCGCTCGCGATGCTCACCGACCAGACCCTGCTCCCCGTGACCGTCGGTCTCAACTACTGGCAGGTGCAGTCGAACTCGGCGACGTCGGCGAGCCTCATCTGGAACCTCGTGACGAGCGGCGCTCTCGTGTCGGTGATTCCGCTCATCATCGCCTTCCTCCTCCTGCAGCGGTACTGGCAGGGTGGGCTGTCGCTCGGCAGCCTCAAGTAACCGAGAGCGGCCTGAGAGTGATGCGAATGATCCAGCATTCCAACGACGGAAGGCGACCATGACCAACGCTCGCGTGACCATCGACCCGCAGTTCGTCGTCGGCGCCATCAATCGCCGCCTCTTCGGCTCGTTCATCGAGCACATGGGGCGCGCGGTGTACACGGGCATCTACGAGCCGGGCCATCCGACGGCCGACGACGAGGGCTTCCGCCGCGATGTCATCGACCTCGTCAGAGAGTTGGGCGTCTCGGCGATCCGGTATCCGGGCGGCAACTTCGTCTCGGGCTTCCAGTGGAAAGACGGCATCGGCCCGAAAGAGGAGCGTCCGCGCCGGTTGAACCTCGCGTGGCGGTCGACAGAGACGAACCAGGTCGGGTTGCACGAGTTCGCGAGCTGGACGGAGAAGGTCGGAAGCGAGCTCATGTATGCCGTGAACCTCGGCACGGCCGACACGACCGACGCCCTCGAGGTGCTCGAGTACGCCAACATCGAGAAGGGGTCGACGGTCTCGGAGCAGCGCATCGCCAACGGCCGCACCGACGCCTTCGGAATCAGGATGTGGTACCTCGGCAACGAGATGGACGGCCCGTGGCAGCTCGGCCACTCCCCGGCCGACGACTACGCGAAGAAGGCATCCCGAACGGCGAAAGCCCTGCGCCAGCTCGACCCCGAGGTCGAACTGGTCGCCTCCGGGTCGTCGCACCCGACGATGGCGACCTTTCCCGAGTGGGACCGCACGGTGCTCGAGTACACCTACGACGACGTCGACTACATCTCGTGTCACGGGTACTACGAGGAAAAGGCGGGCGACCTCGGCTCGTTCCTCGCGTGCGGGGTCAAGATGGACCGCTACCTCGACACCGTCATCGCAACCGCCGACTATGTGAAGGCGCTCAAGCGCAGCGACAAGACGCTCGAGATCTCGTTCGACGAGTGGAACGTCTGGTACCTCGGCGACAACCTGCGCAGTTTCCCCCGACAGGCCGACCGTTTCTATCGCACCGACGAGATCGAGGGGAACGACTGGCCCGAGGCGCCGAGGCTCGCCGAGGACGTCTACTCGGTGGCGGATGCGGTCGTGGTGGGCGGTCTGCTCATCTCGCTGCTGCGCCACGCCGACCGGGTCACCTCCGCGTCGATGTCGATGCTCGTCAACGTGATCGCGCCCATCACGACGGAGCCGGGTGGGGCCGCCTGGCGGCAGACGACGTTCTACCCGTTCGCGCTCACCTCCGCTCTCGCGCACGGGGTCGCCCTCGACGTGCGCGTCGAGAGCGACCACTACGAGACCGACGAGCACGGCAGTGTCGCGCTCGTCGACGCGGTCGCGACCCACGACGCCGACGCCGGTCGAAGCGCGGTGTTTCTCGTCAACCGGTCGCAGTCCGACGACATCACCGTGACGATCGACCTCGCCGCCCTCGGAACGACCGCGGTGCTCGACGCGCAGACGATGGCAGACGACGACATCTCCGCGCGCAACACCCGCGAGGATCCGGATCGCGTGCGCCCGACCGGGAACACCTCGGCGTCGACCGACGGCAGCGTGCTCACGATAACGCTGCCGGCGGTCTCCTGGACGGCCGTCTCGCTCGGCTAGGTGCGTCGCGCGAGCAGCGGCGCGTCGGAGCAGATGTCGGGACCGAACATCTTGAGGATCACGAGAGGGGTGTCGCCCGTGTTGATGTAGAGCAGGTCGCCGGTCGCCCGATCGTGCGACACGAGGAGTTCGTCGTGGTTGTGGCTCTGGCCGACGACCTCGACTCCGCCGACGGTTCCGGTGCCCGACCAGACGAACACACTGAACACGCCATTCTCGGCGCTCCGGTAGCTCGCCCCGGGGTCGATCACGAGGCGTTTGCCGCAGAACTTGTCGGAGCCGTAGAAGATCCACGCCTCGGTCGCGTCCCCCTCGTCGCGGAACACCTCCGGAACGAGGCGGTGGTTGTCGTAGAAGTAGGGATCGCCGTTCTCGTGCCAGTCGATCCAGTGCAGGGGTGCGGTGTCGCCGTGGGAGGCCCGATCGTCGTCGCTCACATCCTTCATGAGGAGGTTCTTGTCGATGATGGCGCCCGCGTTGAGAGCTTGGAGCATCGCGAGCGTGTCGGAGTCTTCCTGAAGCTCGATCGTCAGCGCGGTTCCGGGTGCGTGGAGTACTCCCGACGGGATGAAGAAGCCCTCCTCGGGCACCTGGAGGTAGGCGGGGGAGTAGCGCAGGATGCGGTCGTCGTTCCAGTCGCGGAGCACCGCCGTGAATTCATCCCACAGTCGATCGCGGTCGAGCGAGGGGTGGATACCGAGAAAGGTCTCGGGGTGGGGGCCGAGGTCGACTCCCGACGGAAAGTAGTAGGCCTCGTCTTTGGAGTTGCGGCCGGCACGCGCGGCGAACTCGAGGGGTGGATGGATGTGCTGCGGGATGCGCTCGGCGAAATCGAAGATCTTGGCGAGCCGCCCGAGGCCCGCGTGGGTCTCGGCGTAGGCGGCGCCCAGGAGCAGGTCGGGTGCCGCTGCGACCGCGTCAGCGAGGCTGATCCGTTCTCCCGCCGCCGTGCGGATCATGCTGATCCCCTCGTCGTCGGGGCCGACGGCGTTGTCGGCTCTCGTCGTCGAAGCGAGCCAGCGCTCGCAGATGAAACCGCGAATGCCGACGTCGTAGGCATCTGTGGGCAGACCGAGCCGACGGCCGGGCGGGAGCCAGTCACGAGCGACCCAGGCAGGGTCGAGCCGGAGGATGCCCGCGCTCTCACGCAGTTCCCGCTCGACGAGGTCTCGAGTGGTGCGGGTCATCAAGCTCCCTTCGACGAGCTCCGTCGCTCGTCTCGATGTCACACGTAGTATTACAACGATTACCTTAGGGGGCGACGATGCCGATGGAGCGCGGAATCTATGCGCAGGGGTGGTTCGCTCGCGGCCACAACTACCACCCGAGCCTTCCGCCGCGGCGGCTCAAGATGGCGGAGGACTTCGCCGACTACCGAGCGACGATCACCACGTGGCCCTCTCTCGGCGGCGGCTCGATCTCTCTTCCCTATCTCGAAGACGAAGCTCACGCTCCGGTTCCCGCCAGACTCCGGCAATACGGCTTTCTCAAGGACTCCGAGTTCGCCGACGAACTCCGCCAGCGCGGGGTGAAGGCCTTCGGCGTCATCTTCTCGACCCAGGGGTGGGAGTTTCCGGTCGAGCTCTCCGACGACGAATCGGAGATCCTCGCGATGAACGAGCTTCGCGGCGTCGGAAAACGCGGGTGGCTCGGCCTCCGCGAGTTCACGCAGAACCGGTATCCGAAGCTCTGGGCGCCGTTCGAGAAGTACTTTCCCGACGGCCTCGTCAATTCGCGCGGCGAGGCCGTGACCGATCTGTTCGAGGAGTGCTGTTCGCGAGACATCCACGGGGTTCCGCATCACGCGGGCTGGCTCGAGGTGCCCGGTCGTGAGCACGAGTGCCACTTCATGGACCTCAACAACCGGGTCTGGCGGGAGTATCTCAAAGCCATCGTGCGCATCCAGATCGATGCGGGCGTCGACGGCATCCAGTTCGACGAGCCCGACAGTCCGCTCGGCGCGCTCGGCTATGGCGGCTCCTTCAGCTACGACAACGTCGCGGGGTTTCGCGACTACCTCGCCGGTCTCGCTCCGGGACAGGTGCCCGAGAGCGTCGGCGACCCGGTGGCATTCCACTACGGTCGGTGGCTCCTCGGGCGCGGCGTCGAAACCGTGAGGCTCAAGGCCGACGGCGAAGAGGGAGTCATGGCCCGGCACTACGTGAGGTTCTTGCAGGGATGCCAGGCGGCGAACTTCGCCGAGCTCTCGTCGTATGTGCGGGAGTACGCCGCGAGTGTCGGGCGCACGGTGCTCGTGTCGTCGAATCTCTTCGACGGGGCACCGTGGCACGACCCTCTCGCTTCGATGCTCGACGTTCTCGTGCCCGAGCAGCGTCACACGCTCTACGAGCAGCCGGGGTGGATGCGGTTCATCGCGGGATTCGGTGGGGGCAAACCCGTGTGCGTCTCGACCAACCCCTACGGCGGAGTCATGCCCGAGCTTCTCGCGAAGCTCAACCGAGGCGCTGCGATCGACCGCTACCGCGTCATGATGTACGAGGCCGCGGCCCTCGGGGTCACGATGTCCGTGCCCTACGGCGCGTGGATGGGGTCGAAGATCGAAGACGCCGTGTGGGCGCCGCACGACGAGACGCTCGAGATCCAGAACTTCCTCGCCGACAACGAGCGCCTGTTCTCGCCCGAGACGCACAACGCCCTCGGGGTCGTCTACAGCACCGACAGCAACTTTCTCGAGACGACGTACCAGATGCTCAACTCGAGCGCGGAGGATGTCTACCCCGCCGTCGGCGAGACGTCGCCGCGCGCGATCCCGTTCTTGCGCGCGGTGAACTCCCTCGGTCTCGCTCGTCACCCGCTCGACGTCGTGATGTTCCACGACGGGGTGCATCGCGACGACGACGCGACCGCCGGGGCCCTCGCGCGATACTCGCGCATCGTGCTGCCCGGGTGCGGGTCGCTCACGAGCCGACAGGTCGCGGCGATCGTGGGCTATCTCGACGGCGGCGGCTCCGTCACTCTCTTCGGGGAGCTCGGTGGCCAGGGGGAGTTCGGCGGCCAGAGTGGCGTCGACGTGACGCCCATCCGCGAGCACGCGCGCACGACCGTCGCCGACTCGACGAGTGCGGATGCGCTCGTGCCGGAGGGCTCGCAAGTGGTCGCTACGGGCCTCGTGCGCGGCGCCGTGAGCATCCAGTGCTCGGGGGGAGCGGCGGGCGCTCTCCACGTGGTGAATTACGACTACGACGAGGGGGTCGAGCGAACGGTCGTGGCCGATCTAGTGAGCGTCGACATCGACGTGCCCTTCGAGGTGCGCGGTGCCACGGTGCATCATCCGGGGCGCGCGAGCGAGGTCGTTCCCGTGCGCACGATTGCGGGCCGTGTGCGGGTCGAGATCTCCCAGCTCGGGCCCTACGCGATCGTCGAATTCGACTGACTGCCGCTCGTTTTCTCGGAGGCCCGCCGTCGACCCTGCCGAGGCGTTCGCCGAAACTGCGTCTTGACAGGTGCCGTCTGCGTCACCCATCCTGTCCGTGAGATGGATTTACGACGTTGTAAATCGGCCCCCCGAAGTCGCACCGTCGCGGTTCACCACTAGGCGCCAGCACACCCCCGCGTTGACGCCGAATCTTCATGCACAGAGACGTGCACAGTGAGAGGAAACAGACGGTGAAAGAAACTCAGTCAAGACGGCCTGTCCGTCGACGCAGACCGGGGCGGAGGTGGCTTGCGGCAGTGACCGTCGCCGCCGTCGGTGCCGGTTCGATCCTGGCGGCGCAGAACGCCGTCGCCGCAGGCACCGACCCGTGGATCTCGGTTCCACCGAACCCCGTGGCCGACGTCTACCGGTTCACGGTGCCCGACGCCGCCATCGAGCCCGCGACGGGTGTCGACCCCGCCGTCGTCGCGGTCGAAGGCAACTTCGGCCCGGGCAAGACCTGGTCGACCCTCAATATGGGAGCGAGCGGCGGCAACTGGTCGTCGACGATCGGCCCGCTCGATCCGGGTCTGTACTACTACCAGTACTCGGCGCGACCGGCCTGGAACCAAGACGCCGTCGGGTTCCGCAACCCCGACAGCCCCCAGGAGGTCACGTCGAAGCCCGCGTGGAACACGCTGTTCGTTCCGGGCCCCGGCGCCGAATGGCTCGCCGACGTGCCCGCGGGAGGGCAGCTCGAGACGCTGACCTACGACAGCACCGTTGCCGAAGAGGAACGCTCCGCCCTCGTGTGGACACCGCCGAGCTACGACGCCGACCGCGCTGAACCCTACCCCGTGCTGTACCTCCTGCCCGACGCGGGCCAGAGCTACAGCGAGTGGACAGAGCTGGGTCGGGCCGCTCAGATCCTCGACAACCTCGCGGTCGAAGGCGACCTCGAACCCATGGTCGTGGTGATGGGGGATGGAGACACGGCGGATGCCCGCGCCGAAGTGCTCGACAACATCCTCCCGTCGGCCCGCGCCGAGTTCAATATCTCCGACGACCCGTCGAATCAGGCGATCGCCGGAATCGGTCGCGGTGCCAGCCAGGCGCTCAACCTCCTGCTCACCGACACGGGCGAGTTCTCGAAGGTCGGCTCGTTCTCGGGCAGCCTCGTGAGCACGGTCAACGCCACGAAGGCGGCGCAGATCAACGAGGCGACCGACCTCGTGCGCGTCTACACGGGCAACGTGACAGACCCGGCCTACAACCGGACCGTCGCGCTCGCGAACAAGTTCACGGCCGCGGGAGTGGAGTTCCAGTCCGACGGATCGGACCCCGAGACCGGGGGAACGTGGGACACCTGGCAGAAGAGCCTGCACGACTTCGCGTCGCGCGTGTTCGCCTCGCCGTCCGACACCGGGCCGAGCGAGGGGCACTTGCCTCTCGAGAGCCACTCGCTCCCCGCTCCGGGCACGGCACCGACCCCCTGGATCGACGAGAACGGTGTCGTCACGTTCGAGACCGGCACCGAGTTCGCCGACGCCAACCACGTCACGGTGTGGGGCAACTTCGGCCCGGCGGGCAGCTGGCCGCGAATCCCGATGACGAAGCAGTCCGACGGTCGTTGGCGCCTCACCGTGCCGTTCGAGGGTGGTTCGTACTATTACAAGTTCGTCGTCGAGGGTGTCGATCACAAAGACACCGGCAATCCGACGTCGGTTCTCTCGGAGCCCAACTGGAGCACGTTCTTCGTGGCCGGCGACGGCATCCGCGGGGAGTACACCGGCGACGTCGCTCCCGAGTCAAGGGGCGCGGTCGAGGTCCTGCCCTACATGAGCACCGCGAACGAGCAGGAGCGGTCGGCCTACGTCTGGACGCCTCCGGGCTACGACGCGGATCGCGCCGAGGCCTACCCCGTCTTCTACCTCCAGCACGGTGGCGGACAGACGTGGACCGACTGGGTGGAGGTCGGGCGAGCAGCCCAGATCCTCGACAATCACTACCTCAAGGGAAACATCCTTCCCATGGTCGTGGTGATGGGCAACGGCAACGGGGTCGACTTCCCGAACGAACTGCTCACGCGGATCGTTCCGGCAGCCGAGACGCAGTACAACGTCAGCTCCGACCCGAAGCAGCGCGCTCTCGCGGGACTCTCGATGGGCTCGGGTCACACCCTGAGCACGCTGTGGGCTCACCCGGGAGAGTTCGGCTACATCGGGGCGATGTCGGCTTTCGGCGCACCGCCGGCCGGCGCCGACATCGAGGCCATCAACGAGGGCACCGAGCTCATGCGCATCTACACGGGTGACATTCAGGACTTCACCTACCAGAACACGCTCAGCCTCATCGCCGCTCTCGAGGATCGGGGGATCGACCACGAGTTCGCTCCGATCATCCCGGGTCCGCACAGCTGGGACGTGTGGCAGAAGTCGCTCATCGACTTCCTTCCCCGGTTGTTCAAGGGAGACACGAGCGAGGGCATCCCGATCGAGGCCGAGATTCCTGAGGCCGAGAACGGCGTTCTCGCCATGACGATCGCGGACTACGGTGACGGCGTCGCGCTGTCGGAGCCGGAGAACGCGGGAGACCGTCTTCGGATGACCGGACAGCTGCCCGAGGTGACCGTGTCTGATTCGCGCACGGCTCAGCAGGCGGGAGTCGGCGGGTGGGCTGTGTCGGGTCACGCCGACTCGTTCACCTCGACGGGGCAGACGCTCACGGCCGATCACTTCGGGTGGACGCCCGACGTGCTCACGCCGCGACCGGGTCTCGTCGCCGGGTCGCCGGTCGACACGGTGCTCGACGGTGGTCCGGGGCTCGAAACGCCCGGAACGCTCGCCTCGGCAGATGCTGAGGGTCGATTCGGGTCGGCAGTTCTCGGGGCGGAGCTCGAGCTGGAGGTTCCGGTCGGAACCCAGCCCGGCACCTACACCGGGCTGTTGACCATCTCCCTGTTCCCCGTCGACTAGGCGGGAACTCGAACGAGCGCGGTCGGTCGGAGACACCTCCGGCCGACCGCGCTTCAGTCACTCTCTCGAGGATCATGAATCACATCTCCCCCCGCCGTGCCGCGCGAGCTCTCGTCGTGACCGGCGCCTTCCTTCTCTGCGGCACCCTCTCTCTCGGCCCGACGGCGGCATGGGCCGCTGCGCCGCCCGCCGCCGCGTCAGCCGTCGAACAGACCACGTGGGCGCTCCGCCCCGCCGAGGGGGCTGAGGCCGACGGGCGCGTGTCGCTGCGCCACACCATCGACCCCGGTGCCGCGGTGACCGACGGTCTCGTTCTCACCAATTTCGGCGACCGAGCCGCGTCGTTCGCGCTCTTCGCGAGCGACGGCGCCATCGGTGACGACGGCAACTTCACGGTCGTGTCGGGTGACGCCGCTGTCGACAGTGGCACCTGGATCGAGCTCGAGGTCCGGGGTGCGAAGGCGGATGAGAGCGGCCGCACCGTCGTCGAGGTGCCGGCCGCGTCATCCCGGGCCGTCTCGGTGACGGTGCGTGCTCCCGAGAATGCCACCCCGGGTGACCACCCGGCCGGCATCGTCGCCGAGTTCGTGCCCGGCGACGACTCGAATGTGCAGATCGCCTCAAGAGTTGGCGTTCGCGCGCACGTGCGCGTGGCCGGCGACATCGCGCCGAGCCTCGAACCGCAGGCGGTCTCGGCGGCCTACGAGCCGTCGTGGAATCCGTTCGCCCCCGGTCATGTGACGATCGACTACGCCCTCGCGAACGACGGCAACATCCGTCTGGGTGCGAACGCCGAAGCGGCGTTGGCGGGGCCCGCGGGTCTCGCCGGTGCGACCACATCCACCGAGGTGCGGGAGATCCTCCCGGGAACGAGCGCTACCGCCTCCCAGCGTGTGAGCGTGTGGCCGACCGTGTTCATGTGGGGAAGCGTCGCGGCGACCCCCATCGCCGTCGGTCAAGACGAGGTCACCGAACCGCTCGCCGACTCCCTCACGTCGTTCACGGTCTGGACGATCCCGTGGTCGCAACTCGCACTCATCGTGCTCGTCGTCGGAGCGGTGGTCGTCATCGTGCGGGTGCGGCGCGGGTCGCGCGACCGCGTGCAACAGCGGATCGACGCCGCTGTGGCAGCAGCCACGGCGTCGGCGGCTGCGGAGTCACCCGCTGCCGCGGAGTCGCCGGGTGACGGCGAGTCACCTGCAGACGACGATGCCGCCGTTTCGGGCGACCCGCCGGCGACCACCGAGCGCCCCGCCGTGTCGCCGACCCGGCGGTGACGGCGGGCTGTGCGTGGCGGGCCGTGCGCGGCACGGTCGATTACGCCCCGCTCGACCGCATCAGTCGGTCGCGTCGGCAAACCCCGTCGACTCGCGGCGCACGATCCGGAACTCGGGTTTGATCGTGCGCGGTGGCAGAGCCGTCTCCTTCTCGCCGATGCGCTCGATGAGCAGGTCGACGGCGGTCTGGGCGATCTCGTCGCGACCCGGGTCGACCGTCGACATCGAGGGCACCGAGTATCGCGACTCGTCGATGTTGTCGAACCCGATGAGCGCGACATCCGAGGGCATGTCGACTCCCGCCGCACCGAGCGCGCGGAGGGCCCCGAGGCCGAGGGTGTCGTTGAGGGCGAACACGGCGTCGAAACGCACGCGGTCGTCGAGCAGCCCCTGCGCGGCCTCGGCCCCGGTCGCGCGATTCCAGTGTGAGGCTCGGCGCACCAGCTCGGTGTCGTAGGGAAGCCCTGCGTGTTCGAGCGCCTGGCGGTATCCGCGCAGTCGCAGGCTCGCCGAGCCGGCCTCGGTGCTGTCGGGGTCGCCGGCGCCGATGAGGGCGATGCGCGTGCGTCCGATGTCGAGGAGGTGCTTGACGGCCGCATGCGCGGCGCTCGTGTTGTGCATCGCCACGTGGTCGGTCGGCCCGTTGAAGATGCGCTCCCCGAGCAGCACGATCGGCAGCGGGGTCTCGAGGGCGTCGACGTCGCTCTGGCCGAGACTGATGGGGCTGAAGAGCAGGCCGTCGAGAAAGCTCGGGCGAGCCGCCCCCGACACCGCGAGCAGCTCGCTGTTGCGGTCGCCGCTCGTCTGCTCCACGACGACGCCGAGCCCGCGGCGTTCGGCCGCTCGGATGACGGCGTCGGCCAGTTCGGCGAAGTAGTTCTCTTTGAGTGCAGGGAGCGCGAGCCCGATGATGCCCGTGCGACCGGACCGGAGGCCGCGAGCAGACAGGTTGGGGCGATAGTCGAGCTGGTCGATCGCGGCGAGCACTCGGTCGCGCGTGAAGGTGCGCACGTGAGGGTGGTGGTTGATCACATTGGAGACCGTCTTCACCGAGACGCCTGCGATGCGTGCCACGTCGTGCATGGTCGAGCCCATGACCTGCTCCCTCCCGGGTCGATCGCCGCAGCGGCAGCTTCGATTCAGCCCCAGACGAGAACCGTTTCGTCAGGTCAGTTTGCCACGTCTGCGTTCAGCGACGGCGTCACTCGGCGGCAGAACCCGCGCGAAGATCACGACGAGCAAGCCGACGAGCGGCACGATCGTGAGACCGAGGCGCAGCGACCCGGCGTCGGCGATCGCGCCGACGATCGGGGGCGAGATGAGGAAGCCGACACGGAGCAGCCAGCTCACGAGGGTCAGGGCCGTGCCGGGGCGGAAACCGTCGAGCTCGTCTGCGGCCTGCATCGCGGCGGGGATGAGGGTCGCGACACCGAGCCCGGCGAGACCGAAACCCACGATCGTGCCGACGGTCGACGGAAACCCGAGGGCGAGCCCCATGCCGACGAACACCGTGACGCCGCCCGTTCGCGCCACCGCGCGCTGCCCGAACCGGTCGACGAGCCGGTCGCCGAAGATGCGCCCGACGAACTGCATGCCCTGCAGCGCGACGAATCCGATCCCCGCGACGAACGCGGACGCGCCGAGCGACCCCGACAGGTAGATCGCCGACCAGGAGGCGCCCGAGTCTTCGACGATCGCCCCGGCAGACGCGATGACGACGAGCGCGGCGAGGATCGCGTATTTGAGCATCCCGGTGCGGCGTCGCGGGGTGGCCGCGGGGGAGGTTGCTGCGGGGGAGCCGGCCACTGCCGCCGAGGGGGCCTCGGTCGCGACATCCGCGGGCTCGGGTCCGGGCAGCAGAAAGCGGTAGGCGACCATGGCGATGCCGCCGAAGATCACCGCGGAGATCGCGAGGTGCAGGGGGATGGGGATGCCCGCTTGGGCCGCTCCCGCTCCGAGCACGCCGCCCAGCACGGCGCCGACACTCCAGATGGCGTGGAAGGAGTTGAGGATCGAGCGGCGGAAGAGCCGCTGCACGCGAAGCCCATGGGAGTTCTGCGCGACATCCGTGATCGAATCCATGGCGCCGGCGAGGGCCATGCCGAGGGCGAGCGTGATCCAGGCCGAGCCCGACCCAGCGATCAAGATGCCCGCCGCGGTGACCAGGGTGGACGCCACGGCGACCCTCGACGATCGGAACCGGCGCACGAGGTATCCGGCGCTCAGACCGGCGATGAGCGCGCCGAGGGGAAAGGCGGCGACGGCGAGCCCGAACGCGGTGTTGGTGAGGTCGAGGTTGCGCATGACCTCGGGGTACCGCGGCAAGAAGTTCGCGAAGAGGGCGCCGTTGGTCAAGAAGAGCAGCGCGACGGCGACGCGGGCACGGCGAACCTCGACGCCGGGGCGGCGATCGTGGGGAGGGTGTGAGGTCATGGGAGTTCGCGTCATCGGAGGGGAGCGACCCGGCGTCGAGGTCGCGACGCTGCGGCGTCGGATCAGTGTAGGGGAGCCGAGCCTTGCGCGAGACGGCGGCTCCCCGCACGAGACCCGCTCAGGCGGCGCTCCCGCGCGACGCAGTCACCGCGCGACCGTGAGTGCGCGCCGCATCCTCGGCCGACTCTTTCAGCTCGCGCGCCACGTCGGCGAACGCATCGAGCGCGGGGTTCACTCCGACGAGCGTGAACGGTCGCTGAACGACGCGGAGGTCGAGACCCCAGACGTCTTCGAGCACGCGGCGCAGCCAGGCGGTCGAGTGATCCCAGCCCTCTTTCGGCGTGCCGGGCGCGTAGTTGCCGCCGAGCACGGTGACGAGGGTCGCGGGCTTGCCCTGCAGTGCGGTGCCGGTGGGGTCGATGCGCGAATCCGTGTAGGCGAGGTCGAACCAGGTCTTGACGTGCTGCGAGACGCCGTAGTTGTAGAGAGGCACGGCGAAGAGCAGTGCTTCGGCGCTGACGAGCTCGTCGGCGAGGGACGTTGCGAGGGCGCGCGCGGCCACTTGCGACTCAGACCGCTGGGTCTCGTCGACGAAACCGCCGGTGACGGCGTCGGCCCATGCGGTTGCCGGCACGGGGTCGCGGGCGACGTCGCGGCGGGTGACGACCGAGTCCGGGTGCGCCGTCGTCCACTCCGCCTCGACGATGTCGGCGAGTGCGTGACTGACAGAGGTCGCGGGCAGGATGCTGGCATCCAGGCGGAACAGTGACATGAGATCCCTTTCGTTTTACGTAGTCACTAGGTTTTCCGTAGCGACTACGTGCAGCGTAGCACCGGGTAGACTGGGGCGATGGGCGAATCCGACGAACGCATCCATCTCTGCGATGCCTCCGTCACGCTCGCGTTCAGTGTTCTCGGCAAGCGTTGGAACGGCATGATCATCGCCACCCTCGGGTTGGGAAGCGCCTCGTTCGCGACACTGCGGCGATCAGTCGGGGGGATCAGTGACACCGTGCTCTCCGATCGGCTCGGCGAGCTCGCTCACACCGGGCTCGTGGCGCGAACGGTCGTGAGCGGACCTCCCGTGACGGTGTCGTATGCCCTCACCGACAGTGGCCGCGGGCTCGTGCCGATCCTCGATCAGCTCGGCGTGTGGGCGTCGGCGAACCTGGGCGAACCCTCGAGTTCGTGCTGACGGGAGGCGAGGAGACGCACTGAGTCACGCCCATTCACGGGCGGCACGAAACACTCTTGAGATAAAGCTATTGACATTAGCCAAATGGCGATGCAGACTAGCTTTGTGCTCACCGAGTGCACTCCATCTCCTCCGCTTCACCCACAGAACGGATACGACCATGAGCATCGTCCTCGCCACCACGATCGACATCGCAGCCACCCCCGAGGAGGTCTGGGAGGTGCTCTCCGACTTCTCCGCTTATGGCGAGTGGAGCAACTTCTCGCGTATCGACGGGGCCCCCGAGCTCGGTTCGGCGCTGAAGATGCGCATGCCCGGTTTCTGGTTCTCCTCGACCGTCACGGCGGTGACCGCGGGCCACGAACTCCAGTGGTCGGCGAAGATCCTCACGGCGGGGCTGTTCCTCGGCGAGCACAACTTCACGCTCGAGCGGCAGGCCGACGGAACGACCCGCCTGCACAACACCGAGACCTTCTCGGGGTCGCTCACGCGGCCGTTCGAGGGTTTCTTCGCCAAGAACCACAACGAGGGCGGCTACGCCGCGTTCAACCAGGCGCTCAAGCGTCGCGTCGAGGCCCGCGCCGCGCGCACACTCGTCCCCGCCCTCGCAGCCTAGATTCGTCGGGATCGCCGTTCCGGAAAGTCTCCGGTCGGATCAGTAAACCCGAGTCAGGCCTGGCCTGTCGGGTGGTCGACGACCCGATCTCGGTGGGCCAGCCGCCGGATGGCGAGAATGACCGGCTCGTATAGCGCCGTGCCGAGAACGGCGTAGCTCACTGATTCGTGAGGCGTCATGGTGTCCATCGGCGCGAGCTCCTCTTCAGCCAGGGGGACGAGCGCATCACGGTATCGCCGCGCGACGTCGGGATTCCATGGCAGGCCCGCGTTGTCGAGCCCCTCGAGTGCCGCCTCGAGTTGGCGGGTCGCCGGATACGCGGGGTCGAAAGCGAAGCCCAGTGCGCGGGCCGCATGCTGGGCTCGGGGAAGCTCGGCAGCGGTCGCGTCGAGCGCGTCGGAGTCGTCATCCGATTGCGACTCGTTGTCGTAGGGCGGCAGGGCGGCGACCGCACGGCCCATGGCGTCGACCGGGTCGTCGTGTGCGCCATCGACGATCGCGAGGATCTGCCGCACTCTGGCGATCGGCAACCCCCGCACGGAGGTCAGTGCGCCGATCAGCGCGATCCGCTCGAGATGATCCGAGCCGTAGTCGGCCCGGGTCGGCGAGGTCACGTCGCCTCGCTCGAGCATGCCCTTCCGCAAGTAGAACTTGAGTGTCGGGATAGAGACGCCGCTCGCCGCCGAGAGTTCTGAGATACGCATCCATCGCCTTTCCGCTTGCATTAGATACTACCGCTACCCAATACTGGATACTGTAGATATCCAATTGATCGAAGGTGGCTCGTGGTTCCCCTCATAGTTCTCGCCGCAGCATCCGGTGCCGCTCTCGTTGTGACCGCGCTACGTGGTCCGCATGGTCGGGCGGATGTCGTCGTCTCGCTGCGCGTCGGTGTCGCCGCGATGTTCCTGGTGGCGGGAGTCAGTCACTTCGTGGGGATGCGCGACGCAATGATCGCGATGGTCCCCGATGTTCTGCCGCTGCCCGAAGTCATCGTCACCATCACGGGAATGCTCGAGCTGGCCGCAGCCGGAGCTATGGCGTCGCGTCGCCTCACGCCGTGGGCCGCGATCGGTCTCTCCCTGCTTCTCGTGGCGATGTTCCCGGCGAACGTCAGCCTCGCCCTCACATCGACCGACCTCGCGTGGTCGCAGACCCTCGTGCCGCGCACAATCATCCAAGCCATCTACCTCTCGGCCACCACGGCGCTCGCCATCACGGCGATGCCGCGCGCGAGGCGACCGAGAGTTGCCGCTGCCACTTCGATGTGACGGGCGGCAGGGGGTCGGTGTTGCCTTGCGGCTCCTGGCCCCTCTCTGCGCTGCCTCTGTCGGCGGACTCTTGACAAACCGCTCGTCCTTCGTCATTCTCTTGGTTACATGGTCTGACCATCAGGCCAATTGGACCTACAAGGGAGTAGTTCGATGAACCTGTTCTCACTGCTGGAAGCTCGGCGAGAGCTCGCCGGGCCGATTCGCGTCGGTGTGATCGGCGCCGGCAAATTCAGTTCGATGTTCCTCACCCAGGCGCTCGGCTCGGCAGGCATCCATGTCGTCGGTGTCGCCGACATCGACATTCCGAAAGCGCGCGGAGCCCTTCAGCGCACCGGGTGGCCGGAGGAGCGGTATGCGGCTGGCTCATTCGACGAAGCAGTGCGAACCGGCAGCACGTTCGTGACCGAAAGCGCAGACGAGTTGATCGCTCGCTCCGAAGTCGAGGTCATCCTAGAGATCACCGGCAACCCGCTCATCGGCACGTATCACGCGGTCCGGGCGATCGACAACGGCAAGCACGTGGTCATGGTCAACGTCGAAGCGGATTGCATGGTCGGCCCGCTGCTGCAGCGCCGCGCCGAAGCAGCCGGTGTCGTCTATGCGATGGCCTACGGCGATCAGCCGGCCCTGATCTGCGAGCTCGTCGACTGGTGCCGCACCGTCGGCTTCGATGTGGTTGCGGCGGGCAAGGGAACCAAGTACCTGCCCGAGTACAACTACTCCACCCCCGACACGGTGTGGGACTACTACGGCTTCACCGCCGAGCAACTCGAATCGGGCGACTACAACCCCAAGATGTTCAACTCGTTTCTCGACGGCACCAAATCCGCGATCGAGATGGCCGCGGTGGCGAACGGCACAGGCCTGATCCCCCAGGAGGAAGGCCTGCTCTTCCCCGCGGCGAGCAAGGCGGACCTTCCGACAGTCTTTCGCGAGAACCGCCTCGCCGGCGGAAGCCTCACGCGACGGGGCACCGTCGAAATCGCGTCGAGCATGTACCGCGACGGCACCGAGGTGCCCGACAACCTCCGATGGGGCGTCTACGTCACCTTCGAAGCGACCACCGATTACGCGGTCCAGTGCTTCGCCGAATACGGAGTGCACACCGACGACACGGGTCGCTATGGATCTCTGTACCGGCCGTACCACATGATCGGGCTCGAACTGAATGTCAGCATCGCGGCCGCCGTGCTGCGCAACGAGGCGACGGGAAGCCCCACCGGCTTCCGGGGCGATGTCGTGACCACGACCAAGAAAGCGCTTCGCGCCGGAGACACCCTCGACGGCGAAGGCGGCTACACGGTCTTCGGCAAACTCGCCCCAGCACACCTCTCGCTCGAACGCGAGGCGTTGCCTCTCGGGCTCGCGCACGGAGCGCGACTCATTCGTGACGTTCCGAAAGACACGACCGTGTCGTGGAACGACGTCGAGCTCGACGAAAGCCAGCTCGCGGTGCAGTTCCGCCGTGAACTCGAAAACGAATTCCGTGCCGAGCACTCCTCTGCCGCCGCGGTCTCCGCCTGAGCGCCGCCCGTCGTGGAACCTAGAATGATCGCAACCGGGGCGGCGCGTCCCCGTGAACATCAGGCTCAGGGGTGCATCGAACGTGACGACAGCCGAAGGGTGGCAGCCCGTTCAACGGGTTCGTACCTACGAACAGGTCATGTCACAGATCGAGGAGCGCATCCTCGACGGACGCCTGAAGGCCGGCGACCGTTTGCCGAGCGAACGCGATCTGGCACTGCTGCTGGGTGTGTCACGTCCGTCGCTGCGCGAATCGCTCCGGGTGCTCGAGGCGCTCGGAGTGGTGGATATCCGTCGCGGGGGCGGGGTGGATGGCGGCGCTGTGCTGCTCAGTGCGCCGGGGCCCGGGTTTGTCAACCTGCTCAAGCTGCAACTCGCTCTCGGACACTTCGACTCGACCGACGTGCTCGACACTCGGGTGGCGCTCGAGACATGGTCGTGCTCGGAGGCGGCCTATAGATCGACCGACATCGACCACACCCGGCTGGCAAGCATCCTCGACGACATGGAGGCACCCGGCATCGAGGCCCACGAATTCAACCGCCTCGACACCGCCTTCCACGTCACGATCGCGGAATCCACCGGGAACACCCTCACCGCTCATCTCATGGGCTCACTGAGGGTCGCCATCCACCGACAGATGATCGAGGCATACGACCGGCTCGATGACTGGCGACGCACGGCCGTGACCGTGCGGCAGGAGCATCGAGGCATCCTGCAGGCCATCACCGACAAAGACGCCGCAGGCGCCGCTCGACTCGTCAGCGAACACATTCACGACTTCTACAAGATCGGCAACGTCGGAGGAACCTACCCCGGGCACTGATTTCCGGCCCGGGCGAACCCGGGACTCCTTCGACGGCGTGCCACCCCTGCGGGCGAAACTCGCCAATTATCAAAGGAGATAAATCATGACAACCCACCCCGTGGCCGACCGCCAGCTGGCGGAACGTGCGCGCAACGGTTCCCCCGACAAGCGCAAGACGGCGATCGGAAGTGCCGTCGGCACGACGATCGAGAACTACGACTTCTTGGCATACGGCACCGCTGCCGCGCTCTACTTCGGTGATGCCTTCTTCAACGCCGACGACCCCGTGGTCGGGGTGTTGCTCGGATTCCTCACCTTCGGAATTGGGTTCGCGATGCGACCGCTTGGGGGGATCATCGGCGGGTACCTCGGCGACAAGTACGGGCGCAAACCGGTGCTAGTGGGTGCTCTCCTCATCATGGGGTTCGCGACAGTACTGATCGGTGTACTGCCGACGTACAGCCAGGTGGGAGTGCTGGCGCCCATCCTGCTCACGGCCATTCGCATCATCCAGGGGCTCGCGTTCGGTGCCGAGTGGGGTGGGGCGATCCTCATGACCTTCGAGCACGCGCCGTGGAAGCAGCGCGGGCGCTACACGGGTATCCCCCAGGCGGGAGTTCCACTCGGCCTCCTGCTCGCCAACCTGGTCTTCCTGGCCACGGTCGGGCTCGACAGCGAGTTGGCTTGGCGACTGCCTTTCCTCCTCAGTGCCGTGCTCATCGTCGCGGGCATCGTCATTCGTCTGAAGGTGAGCGAATCGCCTGAGTTTGAAGAAGCCAAAGCGGCGGGGGAGCTCGAGAAGAACCCGATCATCTCGGTGCTCAAGAGCGACTGGCGCAACGTTTTGCGCACCATCTCCCTGCGACTGGCCGAATCCGGCGGGTTCTACGTGATCGTCACCTATTTGATCTCCTACATCAGTGCGGGGGAGGAGCCGATAGCCGACCGCGCTGTCGCCCTGACCGGTTTGGTGATCGCCGCGGCGCTCGGAGTGGGGGCGACAATTCTCTGGGGTGCGCTCGGTGACAGGGTGGGGCGCAAGCCCGTCTACATCGTCGGGACCGTCCTCCTCATCGCTTTCGGGTTCCCGCTATTCGGGCTCGTCAACACGGGGAGCGCGGCACTGATCGTGTTCGCCTACATCTTCGGCCTGACGATCATCCACGACATGCTCGCGGGAACTCAGGGTGCGTGGTTTTCCGAACTGTTCCCCACGAGCACCCGCACCTCGGGAGCGTCGCTCGGATACCAATTCTCGGCGGCGATCTCCGGGTTCATTCCTCTTATCGCGGCCGCGGTGGCCGTGCCGCTCGGGTTCGGCGGCGTCGCGCTCGTCTACATGGGCTGCGGAGTCATCGGACTCGTGGGTGCTCTCCTAACCCGCGAGACCTGGGGGAAGAAGCAGCGCGCCGAGACCGAAGCGATCATCGCCGGCACGTTCAAGGGGTGACGTTCGCCCCTTAAGCCGCGTTGCGAAAGGGCGGAACCCGTCTTCTCGCTCCTCACCGCTTCGAGGAATAGTGTCTGTCGCACATGTCCGTCAAAGGAGGTAACTATGGGACTCGATGACAAGATCAAGAACGCCGCACAGGATCTCACCGGCAAGGTGAAGGAAGCCGTCGGCGAACACCGCAACGATGAAGACCTGAAGGCCGAAGGCCAGAAGGACCAGTCTGCGGCCTCCGTCAAGAAGGCCGGCGAAGACGTCAAGGACGCCTTCAAGTAGACCGCTTCGATCAGCGCGGAGGCGGCGTCCCCTCGGGGGCGCCGCCTTCGTCGTTGTCGCAGATGCCTGCCGATCGCCGACTCCGGGCTCGAGCCGACTCAGCGCGCGGTGAGCGCCTCCGCGTAAGCGCGCACGGAACGGTTGTAGCGCGGGAGGGTCGGTTCGATGGCCTCGATCGCCACGCGGAGCGCCTCGTCGCGACGACCCGCGCTGTGCAGGGCGAGTGCGAGAAACACTCGCGGGGCGGCCCCGGTAGCGGGGTGCTCGGGTGCCGTGCTGAGCATCGCGATCGCCTCGTCGATTCGGCCGAGGTTTCGCAGCGTCGACGCGTGCTGCACGATCA
Source organism: Marisediminicola sp. LYQ85 (assembly GCF_046600695.1). NCBI lineage: Bacteria > Bacillati > Actinomycetota > Actinomycetes > Micrococcales > Microbacteriaceae > Marisediminicola > Marisediminicola sp. LYQ85. The sequence goes on along the minus strand of NZ_JBKIWO010000002.1, from coordinate 453,634 downwards.
TCCGTGCCGCTCGGTCGGCGTCCACCGTGTCGAGTCCGGCTGCGGTTGCGGCGGCGTAGTGCACATGTGCCTCGGCTTCGCGCCCGGCGGAGTCGAATGCGCCGCCGAGCTCGAACTCGGCGAGGGCAGGGTGCGGTGCGTCATCCGCGAGGGCCCGCATTCGGATGACCCGCTGCTGGTCGTCCATGGTGTCGTCAGCCCACAGCGCGTCAACGCGGTGTTGCCAGTCGTCGGAGCTCATCGATCCAGGCTATTGCCCGCGCGACGACGCCGAGCGGTGGTGGGCGCTGCGGAATAGGCGGCGGGCCCCGGCGCCTTGAGTGTCAGTGTGAACACCCTCATCGTCACCGCCCACCCCCACCAGGATTCGCTCACCGCGAGCATCGCCCGACAACTCGAGACCGCGCTGGGGCAGCGCACAGTGGTCGTGGCCGACCTCGCCGCGGAAGGCTTCGATCCGCGTTTCGGCCCGGCAGACCGGGACAGGTATCGCGGCGACGGGGAACTCCCCGACGACGTCGCCCGCGAACAGCGCCGCCTCGATGATGCCGACCATGTCGTCTTGGTCTTCCCCGTCTACTGGTGGTCGATGCCGGCGCTCCTCAAAGGCTGGGTCGACCGCGTGTTCATCAACGGGTGGGCTTTCGAGATCGATCCCACCGAGGGAACCCGCCGCAAACTGAGTGGACTCACGGTCCACCTCCTCTTCGTCGCCGGTGACGCCGCCGAGACCTACGAGCGACACGGCTACGAGCAGGCCATCCGCAACCAGATCGAGCACGGCATCGTCGACTATTGCGGGGCGAATCGCGGCTCCTCCGTCTTCGTCTACGAGTCGGAGCAGGACGACGCGCAGGCCCGCCGGGCGCTCGTCGACGGCGCCGTCGACACGGTCGCCCGCGCCATCCGGGGCTGACGTCTCGCCGGCCGGCTCGGAGTGCAAGGATCGCTGTATGCCCTCCTCCACCGCGCTGCTCGTGATCGACCTACAGGTCGGCGTCGTCGCCGACTGTGTCGACGCTTCTGGCGTCGTGAATCGCACCGCGGCACTCGTCGATCGCGCTCGCGAGAACGATGTTCCCGTCATCTGGGTGCAGGACCACGCGGACTTCCCCGAAGAAAGCGAGGGGTGGATGCTCGCGCCTCCACTGCAACGGCGGCCCGACGAGCCGCTCGTGCGCAAGACCTACCGAGACTCGTTCGCCGACACCGACCTCGCCGACGTGCTCGCCGAGCGGGAGGTGACCCGCCTCGTCGTCGCCGGGGCGCAGAGCGATTTCTGCATCCGCACGACCACGCAAGCGGCCGCGGCTCGGGGGTTCGATGTCACGCTCGTGTCCGACGCCCACACGACGGTCGACGCCGAGCACGACGGCACGACGATCTCCGCGCAGCAGATCGTCGCCCACACGAACATGTATTTCCGGGGCCTCCGCTACCCGGGTCTACAGTTCGGCACCGCGACGCATGCGGAGGTGGTGCTGTGACGCTCGCAGCGGGGTACCGCCTCGTCGACGGTGCGCCCTCGACGGACGACTACGTGCGGCTGCGACGGGAGAGCGGGCTCTCGGTCAAGACCGCCGAGCAGGGCTCTGCCGCGATCACCGGGTCGTGGGCATTCCGGCACGTGGTCGACGCCTCGGGCGACGTCGTGGCGATGGGGCGTCTCGTGGGCGACGGTGCCTGGTACTTTCTCGTGGCCGACATGGCCACGCTCCCCGAGCACCAGGGTCGCGGCATCGGTTCGGCCATCCTCGACTCGCTCCTCGAGCAGATTCACGCCGAGGTTCCGGCGGGCGCCTACGTCACCCTCACGGCAGACCCTCCCGGCCGGCGGCTCTACGAGTCTCGCGGCTTCGTCGACGTGGCACCGGCGCGCACCGGCATGCACCTCGTCACGAACTGACCGTCTCAGTCCGGGCTCTGTTTCCCGAATTCGAGCGTGGCGCGCGGCGTGGTCTGCTTCCGTTCTTGCCGCCACGGTCGAGAGCGACTAGCCAAAGCGACGCCGAGTAGTCCGCCGATCGCGTTGGCGAGAAGGTCGCGAGGGTGCGAGATGCGATCCAGCGGAATCTGCGCCAGTTCGATCGCCAGGGTCAGCGCCAGCGGAAGCGTCAAGCGAGCCGAACCGCGGCACAGGAGTCCTGTCGCCACGCCGACGGGGATGAACATCAGCACGTTGAGCGCGACCTCGAGGGGTCTCCCGGCGGTCCACGACGACGCACTCGTCCACGCCTCCGGGGTGAGAATGCTCAGCCGCGGTTCGGCGCCCTCCGTCGCGAAGGGAACAGGCTGAAGGGTCACCCAGAGCACGGCGCCGACGTAGAGCACCCCGAGGGCGATGACCACCGTCTTCGTTCTCGCCTGCAGTGCGACATCCGTCTTGTGCGCTTTCATGACAACATGTAATTATGTATGTGACGTGTTGTCAAATACATCCGAGCGAGTGAGAGAGGAGTAGCAATGCCCAAGATCGGCTCCGGAACGATCGCCGAGCACAAGGCTCATGTCTGGAACGAACTGCTCGATGCGATGGACGCTCTCATCCTCGAGCGCCCCTTCGAATCCATTTCGATGCGCGACGTGTCCGAGCGGTCGGGTGTCGCCCGCACCGCCGTCTACAACTACGCACCCGACACGCTCACCCTTCTGGTCGCGACGGCCACGCGCGGGAGTGCGGACGTGTATGACGCGGTCTCGAGTCGAGCGACGGACTCGTCCCTCGCGCCCTCCCGGCGCCTTCGCGAGATCGTCACGGTTCTCCTGGTCGACTTCGCGCAGAGCACCAGAGCGTTCCTCGCGATGCAGTCGATAGAACGAAACATCGGGCAAGAGCGGCTGACCGACGCGGTGATCCCGGCTCGCGACCTGATCGGCGACAGCATCGTCGACGTGGTGCAGGCCGGTGTCGATGTCGGCGAGTTCGCGCCTCTGACCGACCCCGGACTGACGCGCGCACTCATGGTCGGTGTGATGCAGGTGGCGTTGCGCCACGGCGATCCCGGCCAGCCCATCGGAGTCGCTCGGGCTGACGCGGTCGCCCAGTTCATCATCAACGCCTTGAGCAACCCGCTACCGACCGGTGACGCTGACCTCGTCACGCGCTGAGGTCTTCGCGCCGCCCGGTCAGTGCGCGATCGTCGCGCCGTTGCTGCGCGCGACCTCGCCAAGCCAGTAGGCGCTCGGCTTCGGGCTGCGCTCGAACGTCGTGCGGTCGACGGCGACGAGACCGAATGTGATGTCGTAGCCGTGCACCCACTCGAAGTTGTCGATGAAGGTCCAGTGCAGATAACCGCGGATGTCGAGGCCGTCTGCGACAGCGTGCGCCAGCCCCTCGAGCGCCCCCGTCGTGTAGTCGATCCGACGGGTGTCGTCGGTCGTGGCGATCCCGTTCTCCGTGACGATCATGGGCGTTCCCCCCGTGACCTCCCACGTGCGTCTGAGCGCCATCTCGAGGGCGTCGGGGCGATACGCCCACCCCACCTGGGTGACTTCGGAGCCCGCAGGGGCGCCTTCGAGGCCGTTCGGTCCGACGAGCTGGCTCGTATACGACTGCACGCCCACCCAGTCGTCGTCTCGTGACGCCTCGAGGTAGATGTCTTCCCAGATTCGGCGGTAGTGGTCGAGCCGGTCTTCGTAACCCTCGCGGGCAACGAGCCCCTGGATGGCTACCGTCCAGCCGACCTTCACGCTCGTCTTCTCGTGCAGAATGGCTCGAGCGCGCTCGTGGGCCGCGAGCATGATCCGCGCCGCTTCTTCCGTCGGCGCGGGCATCGAGAAGGCGTTGAGCCCGGCATCCGAGTCGGAGACACCGTGGGCCTCCGCCAACTGCGCGAACACGGCGGTGGGGTCCGGGTACTGCAGGGGGATCGACATCTGGTGCATGACCGCGAAGATGTTCGGCTCGTTGATGGTCGCGACCCAGGTGACCCCCTCGAGGATCGGTGTCACGGCCGAGACGTAAGCACCGAAACGGTCGGTGGCTTCGGGCGCTCCCCAGCCCCCCGCTTGGGCGAACCAGAGCGGGCTGGAGAAGTGATGCAGCGTGATGACCGGGTCGACTCCCTGAGAGAGGCAGTAATCGATGATCCGTCGATAGTGCGCGAGAGCGTCCGGGTCGATGACGCCCTGCTCCGGCTCGACTCGCGCCCACTCGATCCCGAACCGGAACGCCGTGAACCCGAGCGAGACGACCAAGTCGATGTCTTCTTGCCACCGGTTGTAGGCGTCGACCCCCTTGGCGCTGGGCTCGCGGAATGGCGACCCCTCGAGTTGCTCGAGCGCCCACATGTCGCTGTTGGTGTTGTCACCCTCGTTCTGATGGGGTGCCGACGACGCTCCCCACAAGAACCCCGTCGGAAAGGCGGATGGCGTGGTGGTCATGCGGATGCTCCGTTCGCAACGACGGTGAGGACCGTAGACAGGGGCGCCGTCGAGTCGCCGCCCACCCAGAGGTCGAGCACGGTGGCATCCTGCACGCGGGTTCTGGTGGCCGCGCTCCAGTAGCCGAGCTCGGCGGGACCGAGTTCGAAGGTCACGGTCGTGGTCTCTCCGCCGGCGATCGCGACACGACTGAACCCCTTGAGCTCGCGCACAGGCCGCGACGAGGCGCCGTAGCGCTGATGGATGTAGAGCTGAACGACCTCATCGGCATCGAACTCCGACGTGTTGGTGACATCGACCGACACCACCACGCTCCCGCCGACGGTGATCGTCTCGTTCTCGAGCCTCAGGTTCGAGTAGTCGAATGATGCGTAGCTCAGGCCGTATCCGAACGGGTAGAGAGGAGTCGATTGCTCGTTCCAGTACCGCTTGTCTTGGTTCTCCGGCGCGAAGGTGCGGAGGTGCGAGTAGATGAGCGGCACCTGACCGACGTGGCGGGGCCACGTGAACGGGAGTCGTCCGGCGGGCGAGACATCTCCGAAGAGGAGGCGCGCGATCGCGTCACCGCCGCGCGTGCCGGGATACCACGCCTGCACGATCGCAGACGCGTGCTCATCGATCCACCGCACGTCGAGCGGTCGACCGGACATCAGAACCACCACCACGGGCGTGCCGGTCTCGACGACCCTCTGCACGAGCTCCAGCTGGCGGCCCGCGAGGTCGAGTGTCGAGCGGGAGGCGGTTTCGCCGATCTGGTTCTGTCGCTCGCCGACCACCACGACGGCGACGTCGGCCGCCGCCGCCACGGTGACGGCGTGTTCGATCGCCGCGTCGTCATCGTCGGTCACCCCGATCGCCTTCCCACCCGGATCCGGATCCTGAGCGTCGAACGGCGAGGGGAAGATGCGGTCGGGGATTCCGACCCCGGGGGCGTGATCGACACGGGCGTCTGGGCCGACCCGCGACCGCAGGCCATCGAGGATGCTCACCGTCTCGTCGGTGACGTGACCGAACACCCACGGGCCGAGCGTGTCCCGTTTGCTGTCGGCCAGCTGGCCGATCACAGCGATCGAGGCGGGCCCGGCGATCGGCAGTGTTCCGTCGTTCTTAAGCAGCACAGCCGAGCGTTCGGCCGATGTCTGCGCGAGCTCGCGGTGAGCAGGGTCGACGAGGATGGACTCCGCGGTGTCCTCGTCTGCGAAAGGGTTCTCGAACAGGCCGAGGCGGAACTTCGCAGACAGAACGCGGCGCACAGCCGAGTCGACCTGGCCCTCGGTGATCGCGCCGCTCTTCACCGCTGCGGGAATGGTGTCGAAGGCGGGATCCATCACCGCCATCTCCATGTCGAGCCCGGCATCGATCGCCCGCGCCGCGGCGTCGGTGGCGTCTGCCGCGAAGTGCTGGACCTCCATCGACTTCACCGCGTTGGCGTCGGAGACCACGAAACCCGTGAAGCCGAGTTCCTCGCGCAGCACCTCGGTCAAGAGCCAGGCGTTGCCGCTCGCGGGAACACCGTTGAGGTCCATGTACGCGCTCATGATGTTCTCTGCGCCGGCCTCGATGGCGGCCGCGAAGGGCGGCAGGTACACGTTCCGGAGTTCGGCATCCGACACCTCGGCGTCGTCGTAGTCGCGACCCCCGCGAGCGGCTCCGTACCCGGCGAAGTGCTTGGGGCCCGCGAGCACGTTCTCGTGGCTCAAGTCGCCCTGGAAGCCGCGCACTTGCGCGGCGGCGACCGCGGAACCGAGGTGCGGGTCCTCGCCGATGCTCTCGACGATGCGCCCCCATCGCGGGTCGCGGGCGATGTCGATCATGGGGGCGAAAGTCCAGTGGATGCCGGATGCCCGCGCCTCGCGTGCGGCCACCCGCTGCGCCGCCTCGATGAGCGCCGGGTCCCACGATGCCGTCTGTGCGAGGGGCACGGGGAACACCGTGCGCAGCCCGTGGATCACGTCGAAGCCGAAGATGAGCGGGATGCCGTGGCGGCTTCCGTCGATGACCTTCCGCTGATAGCGGTTGGCGACGGCGGCGTCTTTGATGAAGAGCAGAGATCCGACGCCGCCCCGTGCCGCTGCGGCCTCCACCATCTGCGGTTGACGGAGGAACGCCTGGTGCTCGACGGGCAGAGCCTCGATGTCGAGGCCCTCCGGCACTTCGCCGAAGCAGAAGTACTGGGTCAGTTGCCCCGCCTTCTCCTCGATCGTCATTCGTGCGAGCAGGTCGTCGACGCGCGCGGCGGTGGGCAGCGAGGCGTCCTGATAGGGAAGGTCGGTCATCGGGATCCTTTGTCCGTGTGCGAACGTCGTTGTCATCGCATTGTCGCGCGTCAATAGTATGGCTCGACCGATGACGCGCGTCAATCCCGGTTAACCTGGTAGCGCATCGACCCCAGGAGCGAACACCGCATGATCCCTCGCAGTCAAGACGTCGCCGACCGAGCGGGCGTATCGCGGTCGACCGTCAGCCAGATACTCAACGGGCACGAGGAATTGTTCACCGAGGAGACGCGCGCTCGGGTCGCCGACGCTGTCGCCGAACTCGGTTACCACCCGTCTGCCGCGGGCCGCACCCTCGCGCGCGGGTCGAGCGACCTCGTCATCGTGTTGGTTCCCAACACGACGTTCGGCGGCAATCTGCAAGACATCTACGGAGCACTCACGTCGGCGCTCGCCGAGCGCGGGCTGACTCTCCTTCTCCGGCTCTCCGAAGACAGCGTCGAGTCTCTCGCTCGACTCGCCACCGGGTTGAAACCTCGAGCGGTGCTGACTCTCACCGGGATGCCCGAGGGTCAGAAAAGCGCGCTCAAAAAGCGCGGCGTCGAGGTCATCCAACCCGACGCGAGGTCCGGGGCCGACGTCAATGCACAGATCGGCGCCATCCAAGCGCGTCACCTCATCGACAAGGGATACCGCAAGCTCGCCTACGCGCACCTGCAAGACGAGCGCACCGACCCCTTCGGCACACCTCGGGAGCTCGAGTTCGCCGACGAGTGCCGTCGGCGCGGTGTTCCCGATCCGCGGGTGCTCCACCTCGGGGTGACGCCCGAGTCTGCTGCCGCCGCCCTCGACGATCTCGGGGAGCGGGGTTTCGCTGTCGCGTGCTACAACGACGATGTCGCCACGGCCCTGCTCTACGCCGCCACGCAACGCGGGTGGTCGGTGCCGGAGGACCTCGCCCTGATCGGCATGGACAACACGCCGCTCTCGAGGCTCACGATCCCGCCCCTGACCACGGTCGGTTACGACGCGTCAGAGGTGCTCGCGGCGTCTTTACGTTCACTCCTCCGCGGTCTCGACAAGTCCGACGACGCCCCGATCGACGTCGACGTGCGGGTCGAGATCGTCGAGCGGGCCAGCGCCTAGAGCGAGGTCTCGGCTGCGTATCGGATCTCATCCACGCGAATCCGACCGCTGAGCGCTTGCACTCCGAAGACGCGTCCCGTGAACCCGCCCGCGACTTCCGTGGAGAGATAGCGCCCGTCGAACTCACCGAAACTGTGCTCCGTGCCCTCCGACTCGAGCGCGAGCTCGACGAGGTCCGGTTCCGATGTCGCGCCATGGGGCAGAGGGCGCGGCGCCTTAGCGCGGATCACCAGGGTCGGAACGGTGCCAGGCGAGACGCTCCACTGCCCGACGCTGTGCTCGATCGGACCGATGGCGATCGTCGCCTCCACAGTGCTGCCGTCGTAGGTGAGTCCGTACCAGTGCGTGTCGTCGATCCGCACGAGAAACCTGCCGACCCCCGTTGCGGCGTCGAATCGAGTCGACGCCGCCCACACCGCGTCAGTGGCGCGCGCCGCGAGCATCGCTCGCCCGGGCCGGCTCTCCGCATCGATGAGGAGACCGCCCTCGGGCGCGAGGCGAGTGAAGGTCTCGGGGAACCGTCCGATCCCCAGCCATCGCCCGTGCAGGGCTGCTCCGTCGAATCGGTCTGTGAACGAACGGTCTGTGGGAGGAACAGTGAACCGCGTCTCGTCCGGAACGGGCCAGCCGTCCACCCAGTCGATACCGACCACGAACGACTCCCGCCCGTTCACATGGAAGCCCGGTGTCTGACCGCGAGGTCGCACGCCCAGATGCACGGCGGCCCACGTGCCGTCGGGCAGCTCGACGAGGTCGGCGTGCCCGGTGTTCTGCACCTCGTGAGGCAGGCTCCTGTGGCTCAGAATGGGGTTGCTCGGCGCTGCGTCGAACGGGTCGTCGAGGCTACGAGAGCGAGCGATCGTCACGGCGTGGCCGCGCTCGGTGCCGCCCTCGGCGAGAAGCAGGTACCACCAGTCGTCGATCTGATACAGGTGGGGGCCCTCGGGGAAAGACAGCCCGGTGCCTTGCCACAGCTGCCGGGGTGGTGCGAGGAATGCGCCCGTCTCGGTATCGACGGGTGCCGAGAGGATGCCCGGCTCGTCGGGGTTGAGTGAACACCACGTGACGTGGGCAGTGCCTTCCCGATCCCACGCGATGTCGGGGTCGATCCCCATCGCCCCGGAGATGTATACCGGATCCGACCACGGTCCGGCGGCATCGGTGGCGTGGATGAGAAAGTGTCCCTGCCCGAGGGGAATGCCGTTGACATCCGTGCCGATGATCCAGAACCGACCAGCGTGGTGGCGGATCGTGGGAGCGAAGATACCCGCGCTCGGGTACCCACCGTGCTCCGCAATCTGACCCGGGCGCGTCAAGGCGTTTGCGACGAAATGCCACTCCACGAGGTCTGTGCTCGTGTGGATCGGGATGCCGGGCAGGTACTCGAAGCTCGAGGTGATCAGGTAGTAGGTCTCACCGACCCGGCAGATCGACGGGTCCGGGTAGAACCCGGCGAGAATCGGTTCGGTCGGAGTCACAGTGACGTCTCCTCGGTGTTCGTGGCCCCGACTGGCGCAGCGGTGGGTTCGGCGCCGAGGGAATGAATGGTCATCGCGGTCTCACCGTGTCTCTCGGATGTGACAGTGATGACGACATCACCACTCTCGTTCGCGCCGCGGACGATGGCAATGGCACGACCGCGATAGGTCGTCCGGGTCGAGGCGACGAGGCTCTCGGACGTGGACGGTGTCGCGCTTCCGACGGCAGCGAGAGTCCCCGCGCCGGAGACGCTCACGGTCACCCGGTCCTCCGCCCCGACTTCGACGATCCCGTCGGCGTCGGCGAGTTCGACCCACACATAGGCCAAGTCGTCGGGCCCGTGGAGTTCGTCGGTCTCCGCGCGAAGGCGCACGCGGGCCGGTGCCGCGGAACGGAGTGAACTGCGACCCGATTCGACGCCTCGCCGGTAGCCGATCGCGACCAACTCGCCGGGCTCATAGGGCACGCGGAATCGTGCGAGGTAGCCGCGTTTCGGGCCGGCCGTTCGGCGGCCGAGGGAGCGCCCGTTGATCAGGAGCTCCACGTGATCGTCGCCGGAGTAGACCTCGACCTCGGCGACGCCCGAGTGCCCTCGCCACGACCAGCTCTGCACCGCGTCCGTCGCCAGCCACGGTGTCTTGTTCGCGCGCTGCCCCGCTCGGTCCAGGGGGCGCACGGCGATCCCCGGTTCCGCGGTGCTGCCCCACACCGCCTGGGCGAGAAGAACGGTGGCGCCGGCGGAGCCAGTGATGTCGAACGCCCCGCAGCCCGCGAGAACACCCGGAAAGGGTTTGGCGATTCCGCCGGGCTCCGAACCGTAGGTCCAGTACCCGAGGCCGACCTCGCCGAGGTAGTCCCAGCCCGTCCAGCTGAAGTCGCCGATCACACCGGCAACCGAGGTGACCCGCTTCCAGATCGCCGGCAGGTCGCCGTGCATCGACTCGGTTCCGACGATGACGCGGTCGGGGTATCGGCGCCTGGCGCGCGCGTAACTCGCGAATCCGTAGTTGTATCCCGCGATATCCACGCGGTCGAACGCGGCACGCGTGGCCTTGTCGGCGGCGGGAAGGGTGGAGGCGAGAACCATCATGCGACCGAGCTTCGCCGTGAGCATGTTGGCCGCGGTGCTCGTCGCCGGAGTGCGCTCGAGGGGCTTCTCCTCGTGATCGTCGCTGGGTTTCGCTCGCGCCGACATCATCGCCAAGAGCGGGTTGACGGCGATCGTCGTCGGGCGGGTGGGGTCGAGCTCGGTGAAGAACGAGGTGATCTCCTCGGCGAGGTCGACGCCTGCGTCGACCGCCGCTTCCGCGATCTCGTTGCCGATCGAGTACATGATGACGGAGGGCCGATTGCGATCCTCCTGGATCATGGCCGCGGCATCCGCTCGCCATTCCTCGCGGAACAGCGGAGCCCCGTCGTGGGGTGTCTTCCTGCCGAACCAGACGTCGGAGAGCTCGTCCATGACGTACAAACCGATCTCGTCGCACGCATCGAGGAAGGCGCGGGAGAGTGGATTGTGGGCGCTCCGGATGGCGTTGTATCCCGCCTCCTTCAACAGGCGCGCGCGGCGTCGCTCGGCAGCGGCGAACGTCGCCGCCCCCAGCGGACCGTTGTCGTGATGCACTGCGGTGCCTCGCAAGAGCACGTGCCGCCCGTTCACGCGGAGTCCGTTCCGCGCGTCCACACCGATGGTGCGGATACCCGAGCGCACGCTCCGCGAGTCGAGCTCGATTCCGTCGACGACGAGGGAGACGCGCACGTCATAGAGAGCGGGTCGGTCGGCAGACCAGAGGTGGGCCGACGGAACGGGCACATCGAGTGCGGCGATGCCGCCCTGCACCCCGCTCTTCCGGCGTGCGACGAGCTGACCGTCGAACGAGAACTCTGTGACGACCTGGGCGGTCGGCGGCAACGCCCCGCGCACGCGGACGGACACGTCGACTGATGCGTCAGAGTGCCGGGGCCCGCCGTCGACCGACGTCGTCACGATGCTGATGCCGTCTTGCGCGATCGCCGCCGCACCGACGGAGTCGAGCCACACCGGTCGGTAGATCCCCGAGCCCGTGTACCACCGACTGTTCGGCACCGCGCTGTTATCGACATGCACCTCGATGAGGCTTGCGGAACCGGGGGTCAGAACGCCGAGCGGAAGCCGGAAGGCGCGGTAGGGGCTGGTGCTGCCGCCCACCCGGACGCCGTCGACGACGACGTCACACTCGCCGAAGACCCCCTCGAACTCGACGAAGTACTCGCGCTCCACGACATCCTGCGGGGCGGTCCACCGCTTCCGGTAGACGTAGACACCGCCGGGAAAAAACCCGCCGTGGTTGTCTGTGCCTCCCTGCGCGACGCGGGGCTCGCCGATCATGGCGTCGTGGGGCAGGCGCACGGGAACGCCCTCCACGTCGCCCTCGCGGTGAAACGTCCAGTCGTCGGTGAAAAGCGTCTTCGTCATCTGTTCGACTCCAAGGGGATTGTGGCGGGTGGTCGGCGGGCTTATCGCACGCTGCGCACTTTCCACTGCACGATGATCCCGGCGGTGATGGTGCACACCGCGGCCACGAGAAAGAGCAGCCCGTAGTTTCTGTCGTCGCCGGTGACCCCGATGAGAATGAGCGGTGCGGCGATGAGCGGGGCGACGGCTTGCGCGATCGACGTCGAGTACCCGTTGATTCCGAGAAAACGACCCGCAGCGCTCTCTTTCTCCGGCAGCACCGTGAGCACGAGGGCCTGATCCACCGAGGAGAACACGCCGAGCGCGAGCCCGGTCATGGCCGAGCCGGCGATGAGAATCCCGAAGTTGCTGCCGCCGAACGCGAGCGTGAGGGCACCAACGGTGTAGACGATTCCCGACGCGAGAACGAAGATCTTGCGACGACCGAGCCTGTCAGACAGGAATCCGCCCGCGAGAGCTCCGACACCCGTGACGACGAGGCTCACGAGCGAGATGACGACGATGACGCCGCCGATGTCGGCGACCTGCCCGCCTTCGCTCAAGCGTGACGCGAAGAACAGCGAGGTGAAGGTGGTGGAAAAGGTCACGCCCGTCATGAAGAGCAGTCGCGCCAGCCAGTTCCACGCGAAGTCGGGGTACTGGCGCGGGTTGAAGACCATGCTGCGCAGCACGTTGCGGGTGCTCAGCCGCTCGCTGAACTCGGCCTGACGGGTGTCACGCTCGGGCACCAGAAGGAACCAGAGGAAGAGCAGCACGAGCCCCACCCCTCCGGGCACGAGGAACACGAGAAAGTTGTTTCCGACGAACGCACTGGCGAGACCCACTCCCAACACCGGCGCGGCCATCTGAACGAAGCCGGTCAGACCGGCGACACGGCCGTACTGCGATTCGGGCAGTCGGTCTGCCTGGGACTGCAGCAGCGAGTTCATCGAGGCCGTCCATCCCATGGCGGCGAAGACCCATCCGATGAGCACGACGGGCACGTTTCCGGCGGCGGCGATGACGACGAGACCCAGGAAGCCGAGCACCGCGCCTCCGAGCGCGAACTGCCGACGACGCCCCAGGCGCGAACGGGTCCGGTCGCTCCACAGACCGATGAGCGGTCCGGTGATGGTCGTCACGATCGCTCCGATACCGATGATGTAGCCGAGAACCTCGACGTTGGCGGGCGCGAGTTCTTGCACGCGGAGTGAGAGCGAGAAGCCGATCGGCGCGACGAGCGCGACGTATGCGCCGAGCATTCCGAGCAGCAGGAAGACGATGTATTTCGGCTTCACGGGGGTGCGGATCGTGCCGGTCGCGGTGTGCTCGGCTTTGGTCTCTGCTGCGAGCGCTTGCTGCGCGGGAGAGATCGATGCACCGGGCACCATGGGCGCGCTGGGGTTGTCAGACATGGGGACTCCTTCGTCATCCGACCAGGGCTTCTTCTTCGAATGGAGGGCCTGGAACCTCCGCGCCGGCGATTCGGCTCGTTGACGCGTGACAACGAGTAGAACACGGCGCATTGTCGCGTGTCAACGGGAGGTTTCTCGTGGCGCTCTCGCTCGGGGTCGAGGTGCGCCGCGTACTGCGATCGCAGTAACGAGGCGACTCCGTCGGGATGACGACACCGGTCGTCGCGCCGGTGAGCCTTGAACCACAACCACAACCACGAACACGAACCAGAGAAGAAGGCACGGACACCATGGGAAAACTCGACGGCAAGGTCGTTCTGATCACCGGATGCTCGAGCGGCCTGGGCAAGCAGCAAGCGCTGCGAATGGCCGACGAGGGAGCCGCGCTCGCCATCTGCGCGCGCAGCGAGGAGAAGCTGGCCGAAACGAGACGCGTGTGCGAAGAGCGCGGAGCGGAGGTTCTCGCGATGACGGTTGACATCACCGACTACGACAGCCTCGCCTCGTTCGTGGGCGCGACGGCGGAGCGGTTCGGCACGATCGACGTGCTGGTCAACAACGCCCACACGATCACCATCCCCGCCCCGTTCCTCGAGAAGACGATCGAGCATCTCGACATCGAGATGCGGAGCTCGGTCTACGCCTACTGGCATCTCATGAAGCTGTGCTTTGCGCACATGCGAGACAAGCCGGGCGCCGGCGCCTCGATCATCAACTTCGCCTCCGAGGCCGCCATCGCGGGTGACGCGTTCTACGCCCCGTACGCGGCGTCGAAGGAAGCGGTTCGGGGGCTCTCCCGCGTGGTCGCGCGAGAATGGGGCGTTCACAACATCCGGGTCAACACGGTGTGTCCCAACGGGATGACCGAGAACGTGTCGGAGGGGCTCGCGACGCTCGAGCCCGCGGTGCAGGAGCACGTTCGCAAGGCGTTCGTGGCGAACCCCTTCGGCCGCGCGGGCGACGCGTTCGCCGACGTCGCCCCGGTGATCGTCTTTCTCGCGTCAGACGACAGTCACTGGATCACCGGACAGAATCTGCACGCCGACGGGGGAGCGCTCATCTCGGCGTGAATCGCGCGCGTCGCGTGCCTCGTCGCGGGCGACGCTCACGGGTGGATTCCGGCACGCACCGCGAAGGTGACCAGTTGCGCGCGGTCCCGAGCGCCGACCTTCGTCATCGATCGATTCAGGTGCGTCTTGACGGTGAAGGGCGAGACGAAGAATCGGCGGGCGATCGCGTCGCCGTCGAGGCCGTGCACGAGGGCTTCGACGACTTGGCGCTCCCGGGCGGTGAGGGCGTCGAAGCGGTGCACCATGTCGGGATCTGCGGGCGCTCGTCGCTCGTGGGCCACGTGCCCGATCACCGTTTCGAGCGCGGTCACCGAGAGGGCGTGGCCCCCGGCAGCGACGGAGCGGACCGCATCGATGATCTCCGTCGGCGCGGCTCCCTTGCCCAGAAAGCCTTCAGCGCCCGCGCGCAGAGCGTTGACGACGTTGTCGTCTCTCTCGAACGTCGTCAAGACGAGAATGCGAAAACTCCAGTCGACCGACATCGCCATCATCCGTCTGGTCACTTCGACACCGTCGACCCCCGGCATCTGGATGTCCATGATCACGACGTCCGGGCGGGCGCAAGTGAGGTTCGCGAGGGCGGCGAGCCCGTCGGAATGCTGCGCTACGACGTCGAAATCTTCGGGAGATCCGAGGATGGTTGCGAGGCCGGTGCGAACGATGTCCTGATCCTCGACGATCATGATCCGGATCACGACTCGACCTCCGCGTGCGGAACCAGGATCGTCGCCGTGACTTCGAAGACGTCGTCGGTCGATCGGAGCGAGAGGCTCCCGCCGAGGGACTCCGCTCGTTCGCGCATCCCCACGAGGCCGTGACCTCCTCCGGCAGCCTCCGCGCGCCCTACCGCGTTCCTGCTGGTGATCGTCACGACATCGCCCGTGTGCTGAATGCGCAGTGTCACCTCGCCGGCGGCGTGGCGCTGCGCGTTGGTCAGCATCTCCTGCGCGATCCGGAAGACTGCGGCGCGGATCCGATCGGGAACGGTGACGAGGGGCTCGTCGATCCGGCAGTGCACGCGAAGTCCGGCGGTCTGGAAGCTCTCGATCATCTCGGTCAGAGCGTGCGGACCGGTGATGGGACCGAATGATGACGCGTCGCTCGGCACGCGGAGCATCTGGAGCGTGTGTTGGGTCTCCTCGAGAACGGACTTGATAGCCGTGCGCGCTGCGCGCAGTGACTCTTGCGTTTCGACGTCGGTCGTCTGTGCCGTCATCTCGGCGGTGCCGACGTGCATGCTGATGACCGCGATGCCGTGGCCGATGCTGTCGTGGAGGTCGCGGGCGATGCGAATGCGCTCCTCGGCGACCGCGTTCTGCACCGTGAGGTGCTGATTCCACCTCACGTCGCGCTCGTGCTGCTCCTGGCCGTCTCTCACCTCGGCTCGCGAACGCACGGCAGCCCCGATCGCGGCGGTGAGAGCAGCGCCGAGCACGACCACGGAGGGCCATCGCCCCGCAGCCTCGGTCAAGCCGTAGTGCGACAGAGCGGCGATGAGGTTGGCGAGAGTCACGACCCCGCCGACGAGCAGGGGCGAGGCGCCGCGCAGGGCGAGCAGGAGTGCGGTGAAGATGCACAGGATGCCTGTGCCGGCGGGGTCCCTCCCGGCCGCCGAAGCCAGAACAGGGGCCAGGGCAGACAGCACCAGGCCCACTCGCCACGAGCGGAACGACAGGATCGCCCCCGCGATGCCGAGCAGTGGGCTCGCGGCCCCGACGAGATCACCGGCCCCGAGAAGCGGGATCGCCACGTTGATCCAGCCGCTCAGCGCGATGAGTGTGACCGTGATGAGCGCGGCGCGCCGCGGGGCTATCGCGACCGGGAGCCCGGGGGCGGGGGCGCGGAGGAGTTCGCGGAGGAACATCTGGCCCATCCTTCCTCGAGGGGTCGCGGCGGTCGTACTGCTAGCGCAGTAGCCCGGTCTCGTGCGTCCGGGCGATGGCAGTCGACGTGCCGTGCGTCAATGTGGTCTCGACGGATGCGGTCGCCGGTGCGTATCCGACTCTCGACGAGCGTGTGGCACCATTCATTGACGCGCGTCAATAGTATCGATCACCGGTTACATGACAAGGAGACACAGTGAACTCGACTGACTACACAGGCAAGCGCGTCGTCGTGACCGGATGCTCGTCGGGAGTGGGCGCGGCCACGGCGAAGATGCTCGGCGCGCTAGGAGCCGAAGTCATCGGCTTGAGCAGGCGCGAGCCGACCGAGCCGGTGGCGCAATTTCACGAGGTGGATCTGGCGTCGCCGGAGTCGATCGAGGCCGCGGTGCGCGACATCCAGGCACCGATCGATGCGCTCTTCAACTGCGCGGGCGCACCGCCCACGCTCTCCTCCCTCGAGATCGTCAGGGTGAACTTTCTCGGGCCCCGCCTTCTGACCGAGATGATCGTTCCCCTGATGCCCTCGGGCTCCGCGATCGTGAGCGTGTCGTCGAGCAACGCGGCGGGGTGGCGCAATCGCGTCGATCTCCTCAGGGGGTTCGTCGAGACCGACGGCTTCGACGAGGGTGTCGCCTGGTACGAAGCGAACGTCGACGAGGCGGGCCACGGCTACCCGTTCAGCAAAGAAGCGCTCACCGTGTGGGCCCTCGCGCTCGCCGGCGAGCTCGTCACCCGCGGAATCAGGAGCAACCTCGTGAGCCCGGGAGTGGTTCAGACGCCATTGCTGGAAGCCGCGCAGCAGGCATTCCCACCCGAGATGCTTGCGGGGAGCCTGCGGCCGAGCGGTCGACCATCGACTGTCGACGAGCAGGCGGCCCCCCTCCTCTTCCTCAACAGCTCGGCAGCCTCGTATGTCAACGGTGCCGACCTCGCGGTGGACGGGGGCTACAGTGCCCTGTTCGCTACGTCGGGCTCGTGACCGTCTCGATGAGCGCGATCAGCTCAGCAGGAAGGTGACGTGCATGAGGGGGCTGCGCGCCATCCATTCCTCGAGCGGTTCGACGGGCTGCGCGATGTACGCACGGTGCCTCGGCTGATTGAGGTCGACGATGACCGATTCGAATACGCGGCGGCGCGCGTCTCGATCGACGACGGGTTGCGCCATCGCCGGGAGGTCTGCGCGCACCGAGTTCTTGAGGTGGAAGGTGAACTGCGGGTTCTGTAGGAGGTTCGCATACCAGCTGCGGCTCGCCGGCTGAGTGGTCAGGTAGATCTCGTCGTCGACGCGGTAGAACCAGATCTCGATGCGGCGTTCGCGCCCGGTCTTGGCGCCGATGGTCGTGATGTCGACGGTGCGAGCGGATGCCGACGACGACGGGGTGATGGCGAGCGCTCGCCGAATGCGCTCATCTGCGGCCGACGCTTTCTCGGTCACAGCAGCGCACCGCCGGAGACCTCGAGGCGCTCTCCGGTCGCCCAGCGGAGCCCGGGCGAGACCAGGGCGAGGATCGCGTCGGCGATCTCATCCGCCTCGCC
Source organism: Marisediminicola sp. LYQ85 (assembly GCF_046600695.1). NCBI lineage: Bacteria > Bacillati > Actinomycetota > Actinomycetes > Micrococcales > Microbacteriaceae > Marisediminicola > Marisediminicola sp. LYQ85. The sequence continues at coordinate 436,069 of NZ_JBKIWO010000002.1, read as the reverse complement.
CACTCGCCCGAGAGCGGTCTGCCCCGACAGTGCCTCGCGCATGGCGTCGCTGTCGCGCATGGCTCCGCCGTTGAAGTCGGTCGCGGTCGGCCCGGGGGCGATCGAGTTGACCCGGATGCCGCGTGGGCCGAGTTCGAGGGCGAGGCTGCGGGTGAGTGCTTCGAGTGCCTTCTTCGATGCCGCGTAGACGGATGTCGCCGGGCTGACGTGTCTGCTGAGCGAACTCGACACGTTGACGATGCACGCCTCCTCCGACAGGTGCGGCAGGAAGGCTTGCGTGACGAAAAGCGGTCCGCGAACGTTGACGGCGAAGGTGGTGTCGAAATGCTCGGCCGAGATGTCGCCGAGCGGCGCGAACAGCCCGACCCCGGCGTTGTTGACGAGCACGTCGATGGTGGTGGCGTTCCACTTCTGCGCGATGCTCGCGAGCGCCGCGACGCGTGCCGCCTCGATTGAGGTGAGGTTTGCGACATCCAATCGAATCGCTATGGCGTCTCCGCCCGCGTCGACGATCTGGTGCACGACGTCGCTCGCGTCGCCCCGCGAGGCGACGACGATCCTGAGTCCGTTTCGGGCCAGAGCGAGAGCGGTGGCTCGACCGAGGCCGCGATTGGCTCCGGTGATGAAGGCGATTCGGGGCATGCTGTCTCCAATAAGTAAATGAACGCTTACTTATAAACTAGCCATCCGACCTAGCCGTCGTCAACTGCACCACGAAGGAGACCTATGGCCCGCGACGCCGAAGCCACGAAAGAGCGCATCCTCGCCGCAGCGACCGTCGAGTTCGCTGCCCACGGTTTCGCCGGCGGACGCGTCGAGCGCATCGCCGCCCAGGCGCAGAGCAACGTGCGCATGATCTACGCGTACTACGGCGGCAAGAGCGGCCTCTTCGATGCGACCCTCGCCGAGGCGCTGCGGCGGATGGCCGACAATGTCCCCCCGCGCCCCGACGACCTCGCGGGCTGGGCGGGGGATGTCTTCGACCACCACGAGCGCTTTCCCGAAGTGCTCCGGCTGAGCATGTGGGCCCAACTCGAGCGCCCCGAGGCCACAGCCGAGCCGCGCGAGATCTATCGCAACAAGACGCTCGCCGTAGCGACGGCGGCTGCCAGCCCACTGTCGGCCATCGACGTGCTGGTCTTCATCTACGCGATCGCGCAGGCCTGGCAGCTCTCGCCTGGCGGGCTCACCGGTCTCGAAGAGGGGCCGGGAGTGGAGGCTCGTCGCCACGCGGTCGTCACGGCCGTCGAGCGGATGCTGCGCGCCCGAGCCTGAGCCGAGGTCGCAGTGTTCACTGCATCGAGCATGGTGACGTCTGGCCTCTTCGCGTCCTCTTGGGCCTCGTCGACCGAAGCGGTCTTCCTCAGTCGACCAGGCGCCACTCGCGCACGAACTCGTCGACGGTCTTGGTTTCGAGATCTTGGCGAACCGTTTCGAGGAGGTAATGCGGGTCGCCGACGTCCGCAGGAGTGCGGAGAACCTCGGCCCCACTCGCCCGGCGGCGCACGACGAGGTCGGCGTCGACATCGACGTCACCCCACACCGCGCGCAGCAGAGCCCACATTCGACGGATCATGCGCCGAGCACGGGTGCCCGACGGCTCCTCGAGGTCGGCGACGAGATGGTTCGAGGCGGGCTCCATACATCCATTTTGTCGGATACGTCAGCGCGACCGACGGCCTCCGCTTCAGCGGGCGAGCGTGCAGACGCAAAGAATGGTTGCACTCACACACGCCTGACAGACAACCCCATCTAGCATCGCCAAAGCCCCCGCTTCCCCCTTGCCCGAACGTTCTCAGGAGAACCATGCGCACCGTCAACGCCTACGCGGCACCGTCCGCGACCGAACCCCTCGTCAAGACCACCATCGAGCGCCGCGATGTGGGCCCGCACGACGTCATGATCGACATCGCCTACGCCGGCATCTGCCACTCCGACATCCACACCGTGCGCGGCGAGTGGGGCGACATCCAGTACCCGCAGGTCGTCGGCCACGAGATCGTCGGAACCGTGGCCGAGGTCGGCTCGGAGGTCACCAAGCACAAGGTCGGCGACCGCGTCGGCGTGGGCTGCATGGTCAACTCGTGCCGAAAGTGCGAGTACTGCCTCCGCGGCGACGAGCAGTACTGCGCCGAGGGCAACGTCGGAACCTACACGGGCGTCGACCCGGCCGACGGCACCATCACGCAGGGCGGATATTCGCAGGCCGTCGTCGTCACCGAAGACTTCGTGCTCCGCGTGCCCGAGAGCCTCGACTTCGAGAAGGTCGCGCCGCTGCTCTGCGCCGGCATCACGCTCTACTCGCCGCTGCACCACTGGCAGGCTGGCCCCGACACCAAGGTCGCCATCGTCGGCCTCGGTGGTCTCGGCCACATGGGTGTGAAGATCGCTGCGGCCCTCGGTGCCGACGTCACCGTTCTCTCGCAGACGACCTCGAAGAAGGAGGACTCGCTTCGTTTCGGAGCCAAGGCTCACTACGCGACCAAGGATGCGGAAACCTTCACCGAGCTCGCGAACTCGTTCGACCTCATCATCAACACCGTCTCGGCGAAAGTCGACATGGGCGCCTACCTCGGCCTCCTCAAGGTCGACGGCACCCTCGTGAACGTGGGTGCCCCGTCGGAGCCTCTCGCGGTGCCCGCGTTCGCACTCATCCCGGGGCGTCGCAGCTGGGCGGGTTCCGCCATCGGCGGCATCCGCGAGACGCAGGAGATGCTCGACTTCTGTGCCGAGCACGGCATCTTGCCCGAGACCGAGCTCATCAGCGCCGACGACATCAACGACGCCTACGAGCGAGTGCTCAGCTCGGATGTCCGCTACCGCTTCGTCATCGACACCGCGACGCTCGCGTAACCACCCCTCTCATGAAGCGCCCCCGCGAATCCGCGGGGGCGCTTCGTCGTCTGATGTCGTTCCGATTTCCTCTTCGCCGGTGATCGCTTCAGGGGCCGAGTAAGAGGACAAGCAGGAACCACCACACGGGAACGACAACGACCCCGAGTGAGACCGCGACGACGGCCCACCCGATGCGTGTGCCGCGCTCGACCGAACGATCGAGCAGCGCCGCGACGCCCCCGATCGCGCACAGCACGGCGGGGGTGACGAACCAGAGTCCGATCGGCCCCTGCCGGCCGAGTGAACTCAGCACGAGGGGCACGATGGGGCTGAGGGTGGCGGCCGCGATCAGCACGGCGGCGACGACCGGCACTCGGCGTCGCGGCGTGGTCGCCGCGGGGGGCTCACGGTGCCCGGTCATCCTGCCATTGTCGCGGATGGGCGCCTCCGTCGACGGTCGCCGCTCGAGACGCCGCGACCGAAACTGTTCCGTCCTCGGTTCGCTAGCCGGGCTCCCTCAGAATGAGGGAATGACTCACGATTCGGTTGACGAGCTCCGGGTACTTCGCGGCCGCGCCTACGGGCCACACGCGGATATTCACAAAGACGCGGATGCGGTCCGCCGCTTGCGCGAGCTCGAAGCCGCACACTCCGGCCCGAGTGCTCCGCTCCCCGAGCAGGGCGCACCGGCGACCGAAGACGCATCTATCGATGCATCCGTAGTCCCGGCGACAGAGGACCATGTGGATGACGGGGCGCCGTCGCGCGCCGTCGCCGAGAAGTCGACTTCGGTGGGTTCGCGGAGGCGCCTCACCCTGTGGTGGGGCATCTCCCTCGTCGTTGCGATGGTGCTCAGTGCGGCGATTGCGTCAGCGGTCGCGCCGAGACTCGACGTGAGCCCGCCTGTCGATGGTGCCGAGCTGGTGGCTCGATTGGCAGAAAGCCCCCTCGAGCAATCGGATACCGCCGCTTTCTTGACGGGCGCGGACGGTGCGCAAGGGTATTCAGAGCTGCACGGTCTCGTGGTGATATCGGCGGTTTCTTCGCTGTTTTCGCCCGGAGGTGACGACGCGTGCCTCTTCGTGGCTCGCGCCCAGGATGTCGACGACGCGACGGATACCTCGTACAGCGGGCCCGTTTCCTACGGTTGCGGCGCGGGCCCATTTCCCGCCTCGGTCGAGATGCGAGTCACCGACGATATGCCGGAAGAGTTCGTGGCGCAGTTTGCTCCAGGAGCCGCGCTGCAGTTCGTGCTCGACGAGACCACGTCGTCGGTCGTCGTCTTCGCTGCGGTCGACTGATGGAGGGGGCCGAGGCGGTTCGCTGACCAGCCGGACGTTTCGCCGACTCCCGGGAATGTACGGGGTGAGAGCATTCCACGATCGGAGAAACAGATGCGAAGAGACGAACTCGATGAGCTGCTCGACAAGAGCGACCCTGCCGGCGATCTCACGGCAGCGGAGCAGCGGATGGTCGCTGACCTGGCCGACCAATCGGCCCCGCGCCGGCGAAGTCGATATGCGCGGCCCGTCGCCGCGGGTGCTTTTGCGGCGATGCTGCTCGGAGGAGGGGCGATGGCCGCCGCGGCCGCGACCGGAGTGTGGTCACCCTGGGCGCAGACCGATGCGCTCTACGCCACGACCTACGAGTTGCCCAGCGGTGCCGAGTGCGAGATCCGAGTCGGAGACGTGCGGGGAGCGCGCGAGGATGTCGACGACGTCAACGAGGTCATTCGAGACGCTCTCGCGGGAGTGGAGTTCGACGATCGAGAAGTGGCGGCGGGTGCGGCCCACGTGGGAGTTGAGGGGGACACGGCCACAGATGATCACGCCTATGAGACAGGGCTGTGGTGGGCGGTGCACCTCCGGATAGACGAGGCCCTGATCGCGAACGATCTCGACACGAAGTGGTCGGGCATCGGCGGCGAGGGCAACTGCTCGTGAGGTCGAGCGACAACAGTCATCGCTTGACGGCGGTGCTGCGGGACTCCTCGGCCGACCTTCTGCGCTTTTTTCTCCGCAGGCTCGATCGGGAAGACGCCGCCGACGCCACCGCGGAGGTCATGACGGTCGCGTGGACGCGCGTCGACACGCTGCCGGTGACCCCCGACGAGGCGCGCATGTGGCTGTTCGGGATCGCCCGAAACGTGTTGCTGCACGCGCAGCGCACTCAGGTGCGGAGGTCCAATCTCGCCGCGAAGCTGCGCAGCACTCTGTCGATGCGGGGCGCCCCTCCCGCAGACACCGGGATCGAGATTCGGGATGCGATCGAGAGCCTCGAAGCGGATCTGGCTGAGCTCGTGCGGCTCGTGCACTGGGACGGGTTCTCGATCACCGACGCCGCGAACCTGCTCGGGATACCCCCGTCGACCGCGCGGGGCCGGTATCAGCGGGCGAGGGAGGCACTTCGCGAAACGCTCGCCCCCGTGCCGAGGTGACGGTGGCTCCTTCGCCGCCACCGTCGACAACAGCGAGTCAAAGAGCAGAGCGAGTGACGCCGGTCGTCGGTTCGATCAGATCGAGGTGGGTGTCGAGAGCCGCGACCGCCGCGGAGGTATCGCTGCCGGTCTTTCGCCCGAGGAGGTGGAAGGCCAGGCCGTCGATGACGGCGTGCGTGAGGTCGATCCGGTCCGCGTGAGCGCCGAGGTGCGCGAGGGCCTGGGCGCAGACGTCGCGCACGGCCTCGTGGGTGCGCTCGTAGGCCTCGCGCAGGGAGGGGTCGGTCATCGCGAGGGTGAGAAAGGCGACCGTCACTTCCATCTCGGCTCGGCGCTCCTCGTCGAGGGGGAGCAGTTCGAGCAGGATCGCGCGCGCACTGTCGCGCCTTCGTTCCGCCGACGCCGCTCGTTCGACCCTTTTCGCGAGCCGCTGTATGAGAAGGCCGACGGCCGCCTCCCGCACGCTCGCTTGCGTCGGGAACGTGTAGCGAAGCGATGAGGGCGGAAGGCCCGCCTCGGCGGCGACCTTTCGCACAGACAGCTCGGCCGGGCCATCCCGCACGAGCACCCGCCAGGCGGCTTCGGACACGATGCGGTGCCGTTCGTCGGCATCCATGGTGCGGGGCATGCATCCATAGTGGCACAACTGTGCGGATGTGTGCTAGAACTGTAATCGCACGACCGTACGGATATGGTCGGCGGAGACGAGGACGGACATCATGGCGTGGGTGCTGCTAGTGGTCGCGGGGGTGCTGGAGGCCGTCTGGGCGTCCGCTCTCGGGGCGTCGAAGAACTTCACGAAACGCAGGCCCACGATCCTCTTCGTGGTCGCGCTCGTGCTGAGCATGATCGGGTTGGCGTTGGCGATGAACGACATCCCGGTCGGCACCGCCTACGCGGTGTGGGTCGGCATCGGCGCCGTGCTGACGGTGCTGATCGCCGTCATCCGCAAGCAGGAGAAGATGACCGTGGCCCGCGGGCTCGTGCTCGCCGTGCTCATCGGATCGGTCATCGGACTGAAGGCGGTCAGCTGATGCCGTGGATCATCCTTCTCATCAGCGCCGTGCTCGAAGCGGTGTGGGCGACCGCGCTCGGCCAGAGCGAGGGACTGACCGTCCTCATGCCCTCCATCGTGTTTCTCGTGACCCTGGCCGCCTCGATGGCGACCCTCGGCTACGCCACGCGCCACATCCCCATCAGCACCGCGTACGCGATCTGGGCGGGGCTCGGGGCGGCGTTCACCGTCACCTACAGCATGCTCACGGAAGGCGAACCGGTCACCGTGCTGCGCGTGCTGTTCCTCGCCGGCATAGTCGGTTCCGTCATCGCGCTGAATCTCCTCAAGTCGACCCCGGTGCCCACCGCCGACGACGAGCTCACCGCCCACTGAGCGGGTGACCGCCCGCCGGGCCCGAAAAGGAGACCCGAGCCCGAACGGCCTCGTCGATTCAGAAGCGGACGAGAGGATGTACTCATGACCTACGCGCTACCCGAGACGATGACCGCGGTGGTGACGACGGGTGTCGGCGGGCCGGAGCAGTTGCAACTCCGGAGGGTTCCGGTGCCTTCGGTCGGCCCCCGTGACGTGCTGCTGCGGGTGCTTGCCGCGGGAATCAACAACACCGACATCAACACCCGGGTCGGGTGGTATGACTCGTCAGACACCACGCCGACCGGTCAGAACGCTGCGCCGTCCGGCAGCGCGCCCGGTGGGTACAACGGGGCGACGACGTTTCCGCTGATCCAGGGGGCTGACTGCTGCGGCATCGTGGTTGCCGCGGGTGACGACGTGGTCGACGCTCCCATCGGGTGGCGCGCACTCATCCGATCGTGCATGACCGGAGACGACCAGCAGCAACCGCGCTGGCTCGGAACCGATTGCGATGGCGCGTTCGCCGAGTATGTGGTCGTCCCGGCGACCGAGGTCTTCCCCCTGCTCTCCGACTGGTCCGACGCCGAGCTGGCGACCATCCCGTGCTCCTACGGAACCGCCGAGAACATGGTGCAGCGCAGCGGCCTCGGGCCGGGCGATCGGGTGCTCGTGACCGGTGCGTCGGGCGGAGTCGGCTCCGCAGTGATCCAGTTGGCCCGCCGACGCGGCGCAGAAGTTATCGCCGTCGCGAGCCCCCACAAACACGACGCGATGCGTTCTCTGGGTGCGTCGCACGTCGTCGACCGCAACGCCGACCTGCAGGCGGCCCTGGGCGGTGACCGAGTCGACATCGTCTTCGACAACGTCGCGGGCCCCGGATTCGGCGGCGCTCTCGCCTCCCTCCGCCAACGCGGAACCTACGTCACCTCCGGTGCCATCGCCGGACCCACGGTCGAGCTCGACCTCCGCACCCTCTATCTCAACGATCTGCGCCTCGTCGGCACCACCACGTGGAACGACACCGTGTTCGCGGATGTCGTCTCGTATGTCGAGCGCGACGAGATCCGGCCCCTCCTCGCCGCCACATTTCCGCTCGCCGACATCGTGGCGGCGCAGGAACACTTCCGCGGCGTTGATCGGGTCGGCAACGTCGTGGTGGTTCCTCATTACGTGCCGGATGCGGACTGAGCTATGACGAGCACGTCGTGTGGGCCCGCGACTGCCGTCCGACCGGGGGCCGGGGAGACGTGACGAAGAACAGATCGCGGGAGTCGAAAGTCACGCTCGCGCTTATCGCCTGCGGTGTCGTTCTTCTGACGTCCGCTATCGCTTTCGTCGGGTTGTTTGCGGTTGGCAACCGTCCGTCCGACTACTGCGTGGATCTCGGGCTCGACGTCTTCCGAACGACTGGCGACGTGTCGCATGGAACGGCGCCGACTTATCGGTATTCGCTCGTCCCATTGGGCATCGAGTGCGCCTACTACGTGGCAGCAGACGTGCCGCGCGAGACGCGGTTTCGGGACCTCGGCAGCGTTCCTCTCTACGGGGGACTGGGTCTCACCGCTTACGGAATCTTCAGACACCGTCGCGAGGCTGGGCTCATCGGTTAGCCGCACCGCTCACGAGGCGCATTGATGACTTCGGCGAACCAACTCGTCCGGACTCAAGTGTGCGTCTGTCCGATGGGCTTCCGCCAAGGTGGCCGAATGACTGAAGCAAGAAATTTGATCTCCGGCCAGCGGCGGCGCTGGCGCCTCGCCGGCAACTCCTGATGCACGATGAGTATCGCGAAATGCTGTGGGATCAGCCGGTGCCCCAGGAGGTGCTCCGTTGGTTCGCCCTGAACGGAACACCCGTCGAGGTTCATCAGGTGGCGTGTCGGGAGGGCCTCCCCGACGGGGTGGCGCGCATCCTCGCGACCCAAGGATCGGCCGATACGAGAACAGACTTGGCCATCAATGACGCGCTATCACAGGAAGTCGTATCGGTGCTCTACCAGGGTGCCGACGATGATCAGGCTCGCGAGCTTATTTCGCGACACCCGAACGCACCTGTCGAGCTACTCGTCACCGTGCCCTTCGGTCACGTCACCGGCTTAGCCCTGCACAATTTTCTGAGAAAAGTCGCGGCCACCGAGGCGGAGGAACAAGAGTTGCGGAGAGCTGGCTCATCGATTCGCGGCCAGAGAGCGACACTGGGTGATCTGTGGAGCCAGGTCCGACGCAGCGAACACGAATGAAGAGCGACCGAGACGATAGAAGGACGCGCGCTGCAAACGGCCGCCTCTGGGTCAGACCGTCCAACTCCGCCTATCCGGTGGGCGCGCTGGCGTCCGCCCGTGCGGACCTGTTGTGCAGCGCAATGACGATGAACGGGGGCACGAACACCAGCGGTGTGATGAACATCGCGATCGACCCCCACGCGGCCAGACAGAAGAACGTCCCGACGGCGTGCACGGCTATCGCCGTTCCCAGGGGCCACACGCTCGCCCAGGGTTTCTTGTAGCCGACGCGGTTTATCCACAGCGGGATGGTCTGATTGCCCGCGATGCGCGTCTCGACCAGCCCTGCTCGGGCCGCCAGAACCAGGGCGACAGCGACGATGATCAACCCGGCAACAGCCATCCCGACTCCTCCATCTCTTCAGCGCTTGGCGATCCGCTCGCCCCATGTGATGAGGATGAGCTCTGACTTCGAAGCTCAGGCCAGCTGTGCATGCAAGTCGTCCGTGATCTCGGCGAACCGAACGTTGAAAGCGTGTTCATGGTAGGTCGTGGCGAACAGTGCCGCGCCCTCGTTGCTCGTCATCTCGAGCCTCAGGCTGCTACCACCTGCCGCAGAGGCGGCGGTCCAGGAGCAACGAATGGGCAGTCGCGCGACGCCCCATGGGGTTGCTCCGAGCAGTCGGTAGGCGAACCGGGAGCCGATCTCTCCCTCTCCATCGAGCCCCGGATTCGCAGGGCGCCGGTTGCCCAGGCGCCTCATGTAGGCCGAGACGCGACGCGCTGACTCTTCCGCGGGCAATGTGCTCCCGATATTTACGGATCGGTTAATCGGAAAACGGGGCATGCTCCATTATTTTACGGCTTGGTCGATGCCGCTGACTGGTGACCCGCGCTGTGCAAGCCGAGTCATCCGTCTGCAGGGGGGGTGCCTCGCCCAACGCTGGCTGCGCCCGCGATTAAAGTGGACCAGTGTTCACTGCGATCGCCCTGACGAACCGGGTCGACATGCGGCCTCTCGCTCTTGACGATGCGAAGGAGCTAGCAGCGGCGTATGCGCGTAACCGTGCCCACCTCGCGCCATGGGAGCCGAGTCGGGAGAAGAACTTCTTCACCGAGGATGCGCAGTCGAGAGACATAGCAGCGCGGATCGCGTCGAGCTCGGAGGGCAGCGGGCACTCGCTCGGACTGTTCGAGGGCGTGACTGTTGTTGGTCGGCTCAATCTCGCGGGGATAGTGCGAGGTCCGTTCCAGAGCGCAGCGCTGGGGTACTGGGTAGACGGACAGTACGGGGGCAAAGGGCTCGCCACCGCTGCCGTCAAAGCAATCGTCCAGCTGGCCCGCGACGACCTCGGTCTGCACCGGATCGAAGCGAGCACGCTGCTGAGCAACCACCGTTCTCAGCGGGTGCTTCTCAATGCAGACTTTGAACAGATCGGGATGGCCCCTCGATACCTCAAGATCGCGGGCCTCTGGCAGGACCACAACCTCTACCAAACGCTCCTTCATGACTAACGGCGCAGCGCGACGGAGGACGGTCACCCCGACAAGCCTTCGACGCAATAGCGTCGCTCGATCATCGCTGTGACCCGCCCCCACTCGCTGTTCGCGACCCGGTCTTGGTGAGCTGTGAACGCCGCCTCGTCTTCGAAGAGTTCCTCCACCTGCCAAGTCAGAGGGTCGGCCGTCTGCGTAACGTCGAAGAGGATGCATCCGGGCTCCGCTCGAGTCAGCGCCAGATGGGTCGGCAGGTGGTCCGCGACGAGTCGTGCCTCGTCGTCTGACGTGCAAATGAGTTGGCCCGTCAGGCGCACGCTGTCTATCGGGCGCTCGTCACTGTCGCGGTTGCGCTGGCCTGTCGTGATCAACGTCTCTAGCGCCGCAATCACTTCGCTGGAGGCTGGTCCGTTGTGCTGCTTCCAGCGATCGAAGATTTGATCGAAAGCCGCTGCCCCGACGCTGATGGCACTGTGCCCTCGCGGTGTGACACGCAGATATTTTTTGCGGGCGTCCGTTGGGTCGACGTCCCGGGTCACGTATCCCAGCGCTTCAAGCGTGCCGATCGTCTTCGCCGCGGCCTGTCGACTGACCCCGGTCTCGCGGGCGAGGGTTGCGGCGCTGGATGCTCCGTGGTCGATCGCCTGCATCGCCAACTCGTTCGCCACCGTGAGTCCCGGGTGTCCGGCACTTTCGAGGCTGACGAGAACTTCGTCGACCATGACGTCGAGGGCGCGCACGAGGAGCTGCGCGAACTGGGTGCCGCTGCTGACCTCCATGCTCCAAACCTATCCATCTCGGGGATGTTTGACAACCTAGTTGCCGACTGTTTCAATAGGCAACCTGGTTGTCACTACGAAGGAGAACGCCATGCCCAACACAATCGATGCCCCCGGGGTCACCATCCGCGAGGTTCAGCACCACGCGGCCGACGTCAACGGAACGACCCTGCACTACGTCTCGGCCGGTACCAGCGGTTCCCCCGTCCTCTTGGTGCACGGGTTCCCCGAAACCTGGTGGGCGTTCCATCGCTTGATCCCGTTGCTCGCCGCCGAGCACCGCGTGTTCGCGGTAGACCTTCGAGGCTTCGGAGACTCCGCCACGGCCGCCGACGGCTTCACCAGCGCAGACGCCGCAGAAGACCTGCATGCCCTCATCGTCGAACTGGGCGTCGGCCCCGTTCACCTCGCCGCCCAGGACATCTCCGGTGGGGCCGCGTACCGTCTCGCCTCGGAGCATCCTGAGGATGTCCGCAGCCTCATCGCAACCGAAATGGGGCTCGCCGGTTTCGGTCTCGAGGGATTCGGCGATGTCACCCACGGTGGCTCGTGGCATATCGGCGTCCTCGCCGCTCCCGGCATCGCGGGCCTGCTTTTTACCGGCCGGGAGAGAGAGCTCCTCGGCGGGTGGGCGTTCCCGTCAATGTCGGGTGACCCCGACTCCGTCACCGCTGCGGACATCGACGAGTTCACGCGGACGTACTCCCGCGCAAACGGCTGGAAGGGCGCTGTCGGGCTTTATCAGTCGATGCTCTCCGAAGGCGCAGACTTCCAGGCGCGAGCTGAGCAGAAGCTCGCTACGCCCGCTCTGGCGATCGGTGGTTTCGGTGGTTCCTTCACCGCAGCAACCGTGGCGCAGGTCGTCGAGGGCCCCGTCGATAGCGTTCTTCTCGAAGGTGTGGGCCACTACGTCGCTCTGGAAGCACCGGATCGTCTTGCCGAAGCAATCAAGACCTTCCTGGCCAAGCAGGACTGACTGTCGAGGCGAACCGATTCGTCCACCGGCCAAGTCAGAGGGTCGGCAGGTGGTCCGCGACGAGTCGTGCTTCGTCGTCTGACGAGCAAACGAGTTGGCCCGTCAGGCGCACGTGGCTCGTGGGCCCACGGTAGGTGAAGTCCCGCCGATGGAGCAGACCTGCTGGCACGCGAGCCCGGCATCCGATGGGGGAATAGATTTGCCCGGGGCGGAGCGCTCGCTCGTTTCCGACAGTTCTAGAACACGTGAGGTGCACGGATGAGTGACGCAACGACCGTTCTATCGGGTCAGCGCAGACTCCGCGACATCGTGGGGTTCGTGGTGCTGTATCTCGTTCAGCTCTGCTTCAGCTTCTACGGGTTTGCGGTCATCACCGATTTCGTTCTAACGCGGTCGTATGACTGCTCGTCGTACGGCGGTGAGTGGGGGTGTCTCAACACTTATTGGGGCATGATCATCCCGCCCTTAGCTGGGATAGTCATTGCGGTTGTGGTGCCCGTGTGGGGCGTCGTCCGGATTCGCGATCGGGAGGGCGCCTACTGGCTTCCGCTCGCCGCTATCGCGGTGCTGACCGTCATTTTCGCCGGTTGTTACGGCTATGTCGTCTACGCGCTTGCGGATCCCGCCTCCCGTTTCTCCTTCTAGTGACGTGGCAATCCGCTCGCGTCGAGAGGGACACCTGCAAGCGGCATGAATCCTCATCCGGCTCCGTGTCCTGCGAAGAGACTCACGACACCGAGGAGGACCGAAATCACGGATGCTAAGACGAGCGGAGTAGCTCGGAAAACTAGCGTGACGGGTCGCCACAGATGCGGCGTGTGCTAGAACTCCTGAACGCGGGCGCGGCTCCTGGCGTCCGGTAGTGGATCGGTGAGCGGAATTCTGTTCATTTACCTGCTCGCCGCGAAAGTCGGCCACCGAGGATGAGAAGCGCCAGGCCTACGACGAGGGCAACGTACCCGAGGGCCTCGCCAGAACCTGCGATGACGAAGGCCATGATTCCGACGATCACGCCGGAGAAAAGTAGGACTGTGCCATACATCTGGTGTCGTGTCACGTTGCGATGGTACTTGCGGCCGCGACGGGGCAGGCGTCAACTGCCCGATGAGCAGCCCGCAAGGGTGCCTTGACCGCTATGTGCTCTGGCGGGCGGCACCCCTCACGATTCACCAGGCCACGGGACCGTCGACGTCGGTGAAGGTCCCGGTCGGTCCGTCGGAGGCGATGGTCGCCATGGCCACGGAAGACCGGGCGCCCTCTGCCGGGGTGAGCAGCCCGCGGTGGCCGTTGAGGTCGGTGGCGACAAATCCCGGGCAGACGGCGTTGACGAGGATGTTCTCGGACGCGAGGTCGCGGGCGTACATCATCGTGACCGCTGTGAGCGCGGTTTTGGACGGCACATAACCGAGGGCGATCGGGTCGGTGTTGCCGAAGTGCGAGATGGCCGCGAGCGACCCCGCGCTGCTGGAGACGTTGACGATCCGAGGCGATGCCGAGCGCCGGAGCAGGGGCAGGAACGCGCTGGTGACAGTAATCACGCCGAAGACGTTCGTCTCGAAGACGGCGCGAACGTGGTCGACATCGGCTGAGCGGGGTGATTGCCCTGCGAAACTCGCCCCGGGCTGGTGGCTGATGCCGGCGTTGTTGATCAGCGCGTCGAGCCGGCCGTGTCGCACGGCCACCTGCTCCGCTGCCGCGGCGACCGAGGCGGCGTCGGTGACGTCGAGAGCGACGGCCGTGACGGCCCCACCCGCGGCGCGCAGCTCCGCCGCGGCCTCCTCGCCGCGCTCGAGGTTCCGGGCGCCGATGACGACGGCGTGGCCGAGGGCTGCGAGCTGGGCGGCGATCTCGCGACCGATCCCCTTGTTGGCACCGGTGACGAGGGCGATCAGAGAAGCTGTCATGGGAAGTCCTTCCGTGCCGCGTCGCGGCGAGTGTGACGACGTGCTCCGGGGTGCCGGAGTCGTTCCCCCAGCTTGAACGGCCAGAGCGGGACGCGGAATGTCACAAGGTCGCCTTTTCATGTCGTAGAGTCCAAGAATGCACGTCGACCGGATGTCCGAGGTGCTCGACCTCATCGAGGTGCGTGGCGTCGTCTCTGGGGGTTCCGCGTTGCGGGGCCGGTGGCACACCCGGAGCGTGATCGACGACGACCTGAAGTTCATCGCTGTGGTCCGAGGGTGGGCGATCTTAGACACCGACGGGCCGGCTGCGCCGATCCGTCTCGACGCGGGCGACGTCGCCGTGTTGAACAAGCGGTCGTGGTTGACGCTCGACGGCGGGGACGGTCCGGGGGAGCCGGTGCTCGTCGAGCCTCCCTCCGCGGGAGCGGAGATCCCAGACGCCGACGTGGCCGCGGCCGACGTCGACATCATCATCGGCGGCCGGATCGAGCTGAACTCCACCGGGCGGGAGATGCTCCTGCGGGTCCTGCCGCCCCTCATGCACGTAGGCGCGGACAGCGTCGTCGGTCCGCAGGTCCGGGGGCACGTGCAGCGACTCTTCAGCGAGATCACAGCCCACAGGATGGGCGCGGACTTCGCGATGCGTCAATACGGCCAGCTGCTCGTGCTCGACATCGTCCGCGGGTTCGCCGGCGCCGACGACATCCCGGCAGGGTGGCTCAAGGTCCTGGCCGACGAGCAACTGCGCCCGGCTCTCGACCTCATCCACGAGGGGCCGGCGAGGAGGTGGAGCCTGCACGATCTGGCCCGTGCCTCGTCGATGTCGCGAAGCACGTTCGCGAAGCGGTTTCGAGACGCGGCCGGGACGCCTCCGCTGTCGTACCTGATCGCCTGGCGGATGCTGCTGGCCCAGCGCGAACTCCGCTCGAGAGACACCCGCCTCGGCCCGCTGGCCTCCACGCTCGGCTACAGCTCCGAGAGTGCGTTCAGTGCGGCCTTCAAGAGGCACACGGGAGAGTCGCCCGCAGCCTTCCGGAGCCGATTCGCCCTCGCGAAGCATGGGACTGACCGGTAGCCGATCGCGAGGGTCTCTTGCGTACAGGACGAGGCCCGAAAGTGGTTACCAGGCTCGTTGCTCCCACTCCGTCCGAGCAACTTCGGCCCGCGAAGCAAAAAACTGCGCGGCCTTGGGGTTCCTTGCGCGACGTCCCGACCGGATTCGCTTCTGACGGCGGTCGGTAAACAACTCCACTTCAAAGTCGTCACCAACTTCGTCGGCCACTCGTCTTGCTAAAACGCGACCTGCGTCCTCGAGGGCATCCGGGACCCCGGGCGGACTTTGGCGGTTCGTTTCGTCGGTTTGTCCGGAGGATCGCATCGCCCACCAACGCAGGCCGGCCAGCAGGGAGGGGCTCAGACGGCTTTCCTCAAAACCGATGGGCCCAGGAAACCAAATGATTTCGTCCGCGTGATAGACCTGGAGGCGGATGACCGACGTCTCATACTCGTCTGGTTCGAGTGAACTCTCCATACCCAGAGATTAGGTGCAGGCCGGCGCCACGAACGGTGCCAACAACGTTCCCTGGTTCTGGTTAGCTCGCTCGAGAAGCGATCGTATGTTTCCGACAGTTCTGCAACACGTGAGGCAACCAGATGACGGAAACGGAGGGCGTGATCACTGACGAGAGGCGACGCCGTGACATCGGCGGTTTCGTGGCACTCCTCGTCGCCCAACTGCTTCTCACCTACGTCGGGTTTCTCGCGCTCTTCGAGTTCATCTCTACTGGCGCAACAAACTGCCGGGGTTACGAAGGCGGGCATGAGTGTCTCGACACGGGCTACAGCATCGTCATCCCGTTCTTCGCTGGTTTCATCATGGCTCTGGTCGCCCCCGTGTGGGGAATCGTCCGAATCAGGCAGCGTTTGCTCGCGTACTGGGTTCCTCTTGCTGCGATCGCGTTGCTGACCGTCATTTTCGCGATCAGTTACGGATACGCGGTTTACGCCCTGTCGGATCCCGCAAGCCGATTGTCGGTTTAGAGCCCCGTCAGCTCAATCATCCAGAGCACTCGGTCTCGAAGGTCGAGCTTGGCGAAATCGCGATTGATATGCGACCTGACCGTCACTGACGACAGACGCAACGCCGATCCGCGACCGCGGTGTCGAAAATCGCTGCCCCGCCCGCGCAAATCAAGGACCTGTCGACGGGCTCGAGCGTCCAGTCCACGGCGATTGCTAGGTCACAAGTCCCGAGCTCCGAGTCAATACACTCCTCGGCTCCGCCGGTTGTTGAAGGCGGCTCAATCAGTTACAGCCGCAGAGCGAGGGCGTTGGCGGTCAAGCCCGCGGCGGTGCCGCAAAGCACGACGGTGTCACCGTGACCGATCCGTCCCTCGTCGAGACTCGTGGCGAGCATGAAAGGCACCGATGATGACACCATGTTGCCGAACTCCCTGACGCGGTCTACGTAGGCGTCTTGCGGGATGCCGATTCGGCGCATTGCGATGCTGAGCGCCCTGCTCGCCTGGTGCGGGATGACGAGATCGACCTCCTCGCGGCTGAGTCCGACGCGGTCGAAGAATCGGTCGAAGAAGTCGGGCAGCACACCGAGCATGCCGAGGAGCGCCCGCCGCCCGTTCATCGCAAACAGGTAGTCCGACGGGTCGCCGTCGGCGTAGGACTGGGCCGGATGCAGGGACAGTCCGCCGCGGAGCTCGGTGTCGTGTGCGTGCTCTGGCCATGTCTGCTGCAGGCTCCCGAGCACTCCGGGCGCGACTTCCTCGCTATCCCCGTCAACTCCTCGCGTCAGCACGACGGCGGCGGCGGCGTCGGAGAAGAGCTCGAAGCTCTCGGGTTGGCCCGCGTCGAGAAAGCGGGATCCGACGTCGCCTGAGACGATGACCACCCGCTCGTAGTCGCCCGCGGCGAGGTACCGCGACGCTATGTCCACCGCCGTGATGAAGCTCGTACAGGTCGAGTTGATGTCGAACGCGGCAGCGCGGGCACGGGGGGCGACGCGCTCCATGACGAGCGCGGCCGTGCAGGGGATCGGCTGCACGCCGGCTGCGCATGCCGCGATGATGCAGTCGATGTCGTCGGGCTTGAGGCCTGCGCGTCGGATGGCGTCCTCGGCTGCCGCGGCGAGCATGTCGAGCTGTGACATGCCGTCCGGGATTCGGTAGCGCGTCTGAGTTCCGAACGTGACCATCTCGCCCGGAAGGTAGGTTGCCCAACCCGCCAGCTGGCATTGCCGTAATTGACGCTTTTGCCCGATCACTCGCTGGTGCAGCATCCTCGTGGCTCCTGTCTTCGATGTCATAGCAGGTCCGTACCGGCAGGGTGCTGATCGTGACTGAAAAGTAGTTGCAGCCCTTTACGCTCCCCGGCCAGGAGCAACTGCGCGGTCTCGCGTTGCGCGGTTGTGTCGTGACTGACCAGGCGCGGAATGAGACGGATGCGGCGCTCCGCGCCGAGCAGGTCGCGGCCCCAGGCCGCGTCCCCGGCGAGCAGCACCCGCTGCTCGACGAGGGCGCCGAGGTGACCTCGGGCATGGCCGGGCAGGTCGACGAGCAGATAGGACCCGTCACCGAACAGATCCGCGGTGCGGAGCCCGAACGGGCCGGGCGTGAACGTCGGCGAAGGCACCACCGTCGCCGACCCGAACCACGCAGGCAGTAATCGTCGAAACACCCCCTCGCGAAGCCGCGGACGCTCGAGGGTGCGGCGCGCCGCGTCGCTGAGCACGAATGTGGCGTCCGGGAAGAAGCGGATTCCGCCGATGTGGTCCGGGTGCAGGTGAGAAAGGACGACGTGTGTGACTGATGCGGGGTCGAGCTGCCCCGCGATCGTGTCGCCAGCGTCGATGCGAGGCGGCAACAGTTGTCGATACGCCCACGCGCCGATTCCTGCGCGCCACGGTTCGGGCGCATAGCCGGTGTCGAACAGCACACGCCGTGCGCCAGAGCTGTACAGAAACGCTCCCGCCGGAAAGATGCGGCGCTCAGGGCGGGCACCGCGAAGCAGTCGGTTCATGTCATGGGAGGTCTCGCCACAGGCGAAGTAGGTGAGCTCAGCCACCCGCATACCCTGCAAGGCTCTGGTCGAGCGTCACCGCGGGCCGATAGCCGAGCAGATCCCGTGCGCGGGAGATATCGAGGGTCTGCGATTGGGCGATCGTCGTGACGGTGTACCGCGTGACGGGCGGCTCGGGATGTCCGGGAAGAACTCCGCACACCGCCTCAAGGAGTGCCGCGACCCCGTATGCGACCGTCGCCGGTACCCGCCGGTACCGTGGCTCGATACCCAACCCCGCAAGCAACTGTTCGAGCACCGCGCCGAAGGGACGAGGATCCCCGTTCGTGATGTTGAACGCCTGCCCGTGCACGCCCGGTGCCTCGACCGCGAGCCGCACCGCCAACGCGACATTCTCCACCGCGGTCAGGTCGACGAGTCCGTGTCCGCCGTGCACCAGCGGAATGCCGAACCGCTCGTGCACACGAAGGATCCGGGGGACGAGGCTCGGGTCGCCGCGACCGATGATGCCGCGGGGGCGGAGCATCACGATCTCCGGCTGCACGCCCTCTGCCGCAGCACCCTGCAGCAGTGCCTCCGCCTCGAGTTTCGACCGGATGTAGAAGTTCATCGGATGTCGCGGATCGACCTCGTGCTCCCGGATGCCCACCCGATCGCGGGGGGCGGCGTATATACCGGGCGAGGAGATATGCACTAGGCGACGTGACCCGACGCGTCGGGCGAACTCGAGCACCCGCGCGGTGCCGGTGACGTTGGCATGCTCGAACTCGCTCCAGCGACCCCACGGCGACGAGAGCGCCGCGCAGTGCACGACCACATCCACGGTGCGGCCGAGGTCCGCCCGCGCGAGGGCGTCGACGAAGGTCGCCCCCGCGGGCAGCGCAGCGGCATTGCGGCCCGACGCGATGACGTCGTAGCCGTGTGCGCGCAAGTCGCGCACGACATATCCGCCGAGGAACCCGCTTGCACCAGTGACTAACGCGGTTTCGCCTCGAGACCCGGCGCTCGGCGCATCGCCCCCTGCTGATGCTGCCCCCATGGCGCCAATCCTACGACCGTTGTCGCTTAGATTCGGGACATGCGGATCGCCCTCGTCACCGACTACTACCTGCCCACGCTCGGTGGCGTGCAGACGGCTGTGAAGTCGCTCCGGGAAGCCCTTGCCCACGCCGGTCACGAGGTGACGGTGTTCTGCCCGCTAGCCGACAGGAGCGGCGACCGGTCGATCGTCGCGCTTCCCGTCTCGGGGGTGTTCAGGCCCGATGGCTACCCGTTCACTTGGCCGCCGCGCGGGGCGGTGGCGATGCTGCGGCGGGAGTTCGCGAAGCGGCGCATCGAGGTGGTGCACACCCATTCGGAGATGTTCGCCGCCCTCGCGGGGGTGCGCGCTGCTCGCGAGCTGGGCATCCCGGTCGTCCACACGATGCATGGCCGCGTGGATGTGTACACGACGAGTGTTCTGCCGGTCCCCGCCGTCACTGTTCCGCTGCTCGCAGCCCTCCATTCCCAGCAGATCAGCCATCGAGGTCTCCGCGTTCGGGCCGACTCGCCCTACACCGCCACCCTGCCGGCGAGACGCATGTGGCGCCTCATGCTCGCGCAGTCCCGCGCAAGCGACCGCGTGATCGTGCCTTCCGCGCACTTCGCACGCAAGCTCAGGGAGCAAGGAGTCGAGACGCAGATCTCGGTGATATCGAACGGGCTCGAACAGAGCGTGCTCGACCGTATCGGCACGCCGGTCGAGCGTCGACTCGGCCCGGCGGAGACACTGCGTCTCCTGTGGGTCGGACGACTGTCGCCCGAAAAGCGGCCCGCCGTGATCGCCGAAGCGGCTCGATCGTTCGGCGACGATGTCTCGGTGGACGTGTATGGCGATGGTCTCTCACGGCGGTCGATCGAGCGGATGAATTCTCCGCTGGTACTGCACGGGTCGGTACCGCAGCAGGAGGTGCTCGAGGCCATGCGGTCGAGCCACGTGCTGGTATCGAGCTCGTACGACTTCGACAACCAGCCGATGGTGATGCTCGAGGCGGCAGCATGCGGTCTCCCCGTGCTCTTCTGTGACCCCGACCTCGGCGAGGTTCTCCCGCCGGGTGGTGGCTTCCTCACCGAGACTCCGGACGCCGGGGGCATCGCCGCGCTCGTCGCACGACTCCGGCGTCAACCGGAATCAATTGCCGCCGCCAGCGCGGCGATGATCCGAGGGCGTGACCAGGTGGTCCAGCGGGTCGACGCGGTGGT
This sequence comes from Marisediminicola sp. LYQ85, assembly GCF_046600695.1. Lineage (NCBI taxonomy): Bacteria > Bacillati > Actinomycetota > Actinomycetes > Micrococcales > Microbacteriaceae > Marisediminicola > Marisediminicola sp. LYQ85. Next base: position 415,775 of record NZ_JBKIWO010000002.1, on the reverse strand, counting down.
TGAGGTCTACGAATCCGCAACCGGTGCCTCACGGCCAGCACTCTGAGACCGGAGTTCGCTCCCCTCGAACGCCGTCTGCGAGCCTCCGCGGTCGTCGATGGCTTCCTCGTGCGAGATGGCGATCAGTGCAGTACGGCTTGTGTTGGGCGCCAGCTGCTACCGCCACGCTAGGACAAGCCGTTTGCGTATCGAATTCGCCAAACGGGCGATAGGCATCGAACTAGCATGATGGCCGTGAGGCCGAGAAGATCTGCTGCGGTGATGGTCGTGGTGGTCCTGCTCGCCGTCGCATCCTTCATCGCGATTGCCGGGTTTTCCGGCGCGAGAAATGTGTTCATCGGCGTCACCGGTGACTTCGAGCGTGCCGGAGGTATGTGCAACGTCATCGTTTCTGGCACACCCATCAATGGCGAGGGACTCACGGAGGACGCTGCTGTGATTCCGCTCGGTGGCACCATCACCGAGTCTCTGTTTCCCGGCCGCTACACCGCGACGGCGTACTGCCAGGACGAAGACGGCGCGCAGCGCGAGGGTGAAGTGAACTTCATCGTTTTCGCTAGCGCTGCGGATGTCACAATCACAGCGAGATAGGTCACGTCCCAGCGGGCGACAGTGCCGTTGGAGGATCGGCTACCGTCCGCTTGCCCTGGATCGGCATGTCGTCACTGGAGCGATCCTTGAAGAACCCAACCGATTCGACCCCACAGGGGGATGATCAAAGTATGGACTCCAAGAAAGCAGGACTCGGCTTGAGGCTTCTAGAGGGCGTGGGCAGAGCGGTATCGCGCGCGATCGAGGTTATCGGAACTGCAATCCACGGTGCCTCGAGTGGTGGATTCCAGTCACCCGGCGCCCCCCATAGACCGCCGGGAGAGCGGCCACCCGAGTTTCGTGCCTGACCCGTCGGATGATCAGTCACCCGCCAAGTGCGCGGACTCGTCCCACAAAGGATCCGCTAACGGACGGTAGACCCGTACCGACAAAGCCACTCGACTGTCGAATTCTCGGGGAGGTGGGGGAGACTGTCGGAGTGGTCAGGTTTCAGCAGAAGATCCGCTGGATCGCATACCTCCTGGTAGGCATGCTCGTCTTGCGATCCGTTTTCGTGTTCCTCGAAGGCGGGGTCGGCGAGGGCATCGGAATTCTGATTGCCGCAGCAGTAATTTTGGTATGTCAGCGTTTGATGGAACGAGACGCACGTGACGCCCCATCCGGCGGGCGTGACACTCACCTCTGAGGATCTTCAGCGCATGGTGCCTTCGCCTGGATCCTGCCGCGAAAGCGGCCGCCCAAGGATCGATCACCGACCCTCCTGCTTAGCGCCTCGCGGCCGCAGCGTGTGGGCTGAAGCCGGGTAGTGTCTGCGGCGTGAGGACTAGCGACGGAAAATGGCTGCCAGACAGCGAACGCGGCCGTCAGGTATTCAAGTGGTGCGTGTGGGTCGGCGCTGCCGCTATCGCGGTGTTCATCGTCGTCATCGGAGTGCAAACTGGCTGGAAGTAACAGCAGTACCGGCTGCGGCGCAAAGGACGGCGGTTAGCGGCAGGGATCGTTGGAACTCCCGCAACAAGCGGCGGCCCGCTCGCAACTCTCACACGTAGGTCGAAGCGATCCAACTATGTCCCATACCGATCCCTCAGCGGTTCCCTCGTACCAGCCGAGCGGCATGCTTTGCGTCCGCAACGCAAATCATCGAGGTGCGGGCGCGGTCATCTCCTCGTGAAGCCAGGCGAGGAGAGGACGGGCGACGACCGACGCGAGCAGGGCGTAGCCCTCGGTTGCCGGATGGTAGCCGTCGCCGTCGCGGACCTGCTGACGCCAGAGCGTGCTCGAGTACGTCGCACCGAAGGTCTCGATGAACGGGACGCCAAGCTGCCCGGCGTCCCGGGCCAAAAGGGCGCTGGTGGCCGCGAGGCGCTCATCCTGAGCTGGGTCGCCGACGGCCGGCGGTCCGACGAGGAGCATCGGCACCGTCATCGCGGCTTGCATGTCCTTCAGGGCTCGGAGAGTTTGCTTTGTTGAGGCGCTGAGTCGCCCGGCGCTCTCGACCGTGTCGTTGACACCGAACGACACGACCAGTCGGGGGTCAGTCGCCGGTGTCAGACGCGGGGCCACTTCGATGGGCATGCGGCGGGCGATCTGCGTCGAGGTCTCCCCGCGCACCCCGAGGTTGTAGGCGGTGAGCGGCAAACCGGCAGCAATACCTTCGGCAGTCACCCGCCCGACCCACCCGAGCGCCGTCGGATCCCCGACTCCCGCCACGTACGAGTCGCCCACGAAGCACACCCGCAGATCACGGCCGGCGTCACTTTGAGATCCCGTCACCGCTCCAGCTTAGAAGTCGGCGGCTACTGGAATGTTCTCGGCGTCCGGCGTCCGGCGTCCGGCGTCCGGCGTCCGATTGCTTCACGCGCCCTCAGCGGTGCAAGACGGGTAGCGTTTCTTGGGTGCAGGTGACCCGGCTCCGCGTCTATCCGATCAAGTCGTTTGCCGGCGGCGACGTCAGCTCGTCGCGCGTGCAGCGGTGGGGGCTCGAGGATGATCGCCGCTGGGCCGTCGTCGATCTGGACGGCAAACCCATCACAGCGCGCGAGGCCAACGGCCTGCTCGGATTCACGGCCGAGATTCTGGCCGATGGCGGACTCCTGTTGGGCGACAAGCGCTTCAGCCCCCTGCGGGTGGATCGTCCGATAGATGCGGGACCTGTCCCCGTTGGCCACTCGCGCCAAGGCACCGCGCTGCCGGCCGGCGACGAGTCTGCCGCGTGGCTCACTGCCCGCCTTGGACGCCAAGCTCAGCTCGTCTGGCAGCCCAACCCTGCCGCACGCACCGTCAATCCGAAGCACGGCGGACTGCCAGGAGATCAGGTCTCGCTCGCCGACGTCGGACCTCTTCTGCTCACAAGCGAGGCCTCCCTCGCGCAGCTTGACCGATGGACCGATGACGACACTTTGCCCCTCGACATGGTGCGGTTCCGACCGAACGTTGTGATCGACGGCGACGAGCCGTTCGCTGAGGACGACTGGTCCTCCGTTCGCCTCGGCGACACGAAGTTCCGCGTTGCCGGCAGGTGCGACCGATGCGTCATGACGACGATTGATCCCGCATCGCTAGCGCGCGGCAAAGAGCCGATCCGAACGCTCGCGAGATATCGCAAGAACGACGGCAAAACGTATTTCGGCGTCTGGCTTGTGCCCGTGCTCAATGCCGAGCCCGCGGTCATCGCGGTCGGCGACAACGTCGCGGTCTGAGTCGCGGCTCGACACATTCATCGCCCCCGCCAGGCGCCGCCCTCAGCGGCGCGGGGAGCAGTCGGAATCGAGCAGTTTTGGCTGAGCATCAGGCGCTTGACGGCCTCGACAGCCATTCAGCCTCTGACCGTCGGCGGACGCGTCATCCACACCTCGCGCAGGCCGTCCTCTACCTTCGTTTTTCCGCCGACGAAGCCGTGTCGGCGGTAGAACGCCTGCGCCCGCGGGTTGGGATCTGCCACCCAGAGTCCCGTGCAGGCGTGCGGGTCGAGAACTGCTTCGAGAAGGGAGGCGCCGGCGCCGCGGCCGTGAACTGTCGCGAGCGTGTAGATGAGGTAAAGCTGATCCGTCGTTTCCCCACCCGGATCGAGGGCGGGGCCAGCCATGGCGACTCCGACGAGCGAGCCGTCGAGCTCGGCGACTGCGATCCGGTTCTGTGCATAGAGCGGATTGGTGAGTGCTTCGCTCCAAAAGCGTTCTCGGTGTCTGACGAGGTCCGGATCATCGAGCACGCCATCGCTCATCAAGCCGCGGTACGTCTCTCTCCACGACTCCACATGGACGCGAGCGATGGTAGCAACGTCCTTGCGGGTGGGTCTCCGGACAAGCAGCTCCGATTCCATGGAAAGAGGGTAGGGCGTCGGGTAACCGAAAGCGCATGTCCCGTGCGCGGAGGACACGCACCCACCTGCCTCACCGCCGGACTAGCCTCAGACTCGTGCACGTTGAACAACCTCTTGGCGGCGGAAACGCAGGCGGCCCGGTCATGCGGGCGGGGTCCACAGTGAGAAAGGCCTGGACTCCATCAACCCCTCGCGTGCTCGAGTTCATGGCGGCGGTCCGAGACGCTGGCGTCGATGTTCCGGCAGCTTTTGGCCGCGACGAACAGGGAAGACAAGCCACCGAGTTCATCCCAGGCGACCTTGCACTCAACATCGGACCGCTCGGCCGTCCGGAGCTCAAGCGGGTCGGGTCGATTGTTCGAGCGATCCACGAAGCAAGTGAACGGTTCCGACCATCCGCCGAGGGCGCGTGGATCACGGCCATCCAAGCCCCGGGCAGCGACCTCATCTGCCACAACGACCTCGCCCCGTGGAACTTGATCGTCGGCGAACGCTGGGTGTTCATCGACTGGGACGCGGCCGCACCGAGCACCCGCCTCTGGGACCTGGCCTACGCCGCTCAAGCTTTCACTCTGTCGGACGTTCTCCGTCCTCCCTCGAAGGCGGCAGGCGATTTAGCCGCCTTCGTCGATGGTTACCGTGCAGACACCCGACTCCGCCACGAGCTGCCGAAGGCGATGCATCGCCGGGCCGCCGCGATGCGGGATCTCCTCAGTCGATCGCATGACACCGGTGTCGAGCCTTGGGCGTCAATGTTTGCCGACGGTCACGGTTCCCACTGGCGAGCAGTAACGCAGTACGTGGGATCTCACGAGCAGGTGTGGCTGCGGGCGCTTTTGCCCGTCCGATAGACAACCGGCTTGCGGGCCCAGGACGGGGCCACCGTGTGGCGCAGGCGGGGCAAACCGTCTACTCGCCATATAAGCCGCAACCTGCGCTGGCTGCCTCGTATTGACGGGGATATGGGAAACCGGAGTTGCTCGGATTCGTGGCTGCTCGGCTTTGCGGTCGCTGCTGGGACGTTGACCATCGTTGCGGTTGTCTTCAGCCTCTCGAGCGGAGCGAACGCCTGGTTCGCTGCTTCGGGGTCCGCCCTTCTGTGCGCGGCGACGGCGATAGTCACGAGTCTGCGTAGTTCCAGCAAGAACAGACGCGAGGAAAGAGGCGCGAGAAGCCGAGTTGCCCCGGGAAAGTGACAGCGGCCAAGACCTTCCTCAATAGGCTCAGAGCCCACGACACGTCGGAGGGACAGGCCGTGCGCCAGTCGACCGGCTATCGGACAAGGTTCGATGGCGAACGTGGCACGATCGAGGGGTGAAGGAAAAGCAGCTGTTGGACGAGTTTGCCTGGCAAGAACGAACTGTCCGGTGGGAGCGCTTTGGGTCAGGGCCGGCGCTCGTATTCCTGCATGGGACGCCCTGGTCGTCGCTTCTCTGGCGTCCGATCGCTAGGGCTCTGGCGCGGCGTTTCACTGTCTACCTCTGGGATATGCCGGGGTACGGTTCGTCATCCAAGGAGCCGTCCCACAGCGTTGACCTCGGCGTTCAAAGCGAAGTGTTCGCAGCGCTTCTCGATCATTGGAACCTGACTCGTCCGCACGTCGTCGCACACGACTTCGGCGGCGCAGTCGCGCTCCGAGCGCGTCTTCTCCACGGCGCTGAGTTCGCGTCGTTGTGCCTCGTCGACGTGGTGGCGCTTACTCCCTGGGGATCACCTTTCTTCAACCTCGTGAAGGAGCATGCGGCTGTCTTCGAGCAGCTTCCGTCAGCTGTGCATAAAGGCGCGGTCGAGGCGTATATCAATGGCGCAAGTCACAAGGGGCTGCGTGTCGACGACCTGGAGATGCTCGTTAAGCCCTGGTTAGGCGAGGAAAATCAGACGGCGTTCTACCGGCAGATTGCGCAAGCGGATGAGCGCTTCACGACTGAGATCGAAGGCGAGCTTGGCCGGATCACGGAGCCGGTGCACATCATCTGGGGTGTCGAGGACACTTGGATACCCGCCGACCGGGCCCGTCGACTCAACGACGCCATCCCGCATGCCTCGGTCACGCTGATTCCGGAGGCAGGGCACCTCATTCAGCTCGACGCGCCAGCCGCGCTATCTGCCGAGCTCGCTGACTGGATGGCCGAGAGACACACCGGCACGGTCGAAGCGCGTCGGGCGTAAATGCCGCGTCCGATGCGGCGTGGTGCCTACGACTGCCCGGTTGCCGATCGAATCAAGCGACGGGAATGCCCTCTCGCCGAGATTGAGGGGGCTCTTGGGGCGGGTGACTGTCCACAGTTAAGGTTGAAGAGTGTCAACTCCCGGTGTGGCCGACTACGCGGACTTCTTAGCTGTTTCCTGGCGGGAGCGAGTCGACCTGGCGCCGTCGAGTACGTGGTGGAACTGGCAAGGGCATCAGGTTCACGTGCTCCGACGAAAGAATGCGGATGCATCCGTGCGGGTGCTACTCGTCCATGGAGCTGGCGGTCACAGCGCGGCTCTCTGGCCGATTGCCTCCCTTTTGCCTAAGGATCAAGCCGAGCTGATTGCCGTGGATATGCCGCTGTACGGAGAGACAGTATCCACGGACCCGTCCGCGGTGCGATACCAGGACTGGGTTGCATTACTTTGCGCGTTCGTTGACTCCGAAGACGATGGCCGTCCCTTGGTGTTATTAGGGGCCAGCATCGGCGGGATGCTCGCCTATGAAGTTGCTGCACGCGCCGGCGCTGCTGCAGTGGTGGCGACGAGTTTGCTCGACCCCCGCGATCGGCATGCTCGGGCGGTCATCACTCGCTTCGGCGCGCTTGGCATACTGGGAGGGGCTCTCGCAGGCCTTCTCCCGGGCAGGCTCGCCGGAAGACAAATTCCGATATCCTGGGTCGCTGCCTTATCGAAGATGAGTCGGGATCCCGGTCTGTCACGACTGTGCACTGCGGACTCCCGTGGGGGAGGAGCTCGGGTCCCGCTCGGATTCCTCACCTCGTTCATGACCTACCGCCACACTCCACCGGAAGAGATGCAGATCCCGGTGACGCTGGCCCATCCGGCGAAGGATGATTGGACGCCGGTGGGGATCAGCCTGCGATGGCTCAGTCGAATCGCCGCTCCAGCGGATTTAGTGATGCTGCGCGAGTCCGGGCACTTTCCTATCGAGGACCCGGGGCTGGCTGATCTTGTCGGTGCTGTCGAACGGGTGGTGCAACGCGTCAATGACGGACAAACCGCCAAGCCAGGCTGACGAGGCCGGAGGAGAGGACTTTTCCACTAAGGGATCGGCCGACGGACGCCGCAACGCTCGCATCTCGAAGAGCACCGCGCATCGATCCAATGTTCCTCATCGACTGCGCAGGCGGATGAAGACGTCCGTGCCAAACTTGCGCGCATGAAGCGTGCCTTGGTGGTTGCAGCCATCGCTTTCGCCGCGGCGACCCTCGCGGTGTCTGTAAGTGCTCTCTACGGAAATGTCACCCGCGAGAGTCTTCTCGCGGTTGATGCCTCGGAAACACCCGGTAAGTCGGAAGTCATGCTGGCAATCGGATACGTCGGACTCAGCCTTGCCGCACTCAGCGGCGCCGGCATCCTCGTTCTTGGGCCTGTCGTTCTCTTCCGCTCCGCACGTCACGCATAGTCCGTCGTCTCAGAGAGACAACGTCGGGCACGCCATCGGCTTCGGCTACCAGGCATGTTCGCGTCGCGTCGCATCGCGGGCACCTTCGATCGCAAAGCGCCTCAGTCTGTCTCCACCTCGGCTGGGGGCTGGAACGGCAACCTGGCGATGTGTCCGAAATAGGCAAGGAACACCAGGGGGACTGGCGCAAGCAATGCGAACGACCACCCGGCTAGTAGGCCCTCAGCAATCAGTCCAATACCGATGGCGGCGTTGACCGCAGACACACCCAGGAGGAAAAGCACGGAGAGGACGAGACCCGTTCGGTGGGCGAGGAAGATCGAGTACTGCAGCTCGGCGGTCCGCGCCGACCTTCTGACCAGGAGTAGGGCAATAACCACGCTTGAAAGCAAGACGACGGCACTGAAGGATGCGGAGATGAGCTCTGCTACTGCCACTCCGCCAGATTAGCTCCGGACGCGACTTGCAGCGCGGTTGAGAAGGTGCCCCCTCCCCGATTCATCACCCATTGACCGAGATGCACCGACGAGGGATCGGCATCCGAAGAGGTATACGCGCTAGAGCGATTGTGGCTACCGCTCGCCCCATTTGAGCTGGCGGTAGCGCTTGGATAACCGGCTTGCGCGTGTGCCGGCCACGACCATAACAACGATGACAATAACGAGTACTACCACCCATGCAATCCAGGCAGCAGCCTCACCGCCACTTTCCAGAACATTAGCGAGGAAAGCTCCTTGCACGAAGAAACTGAGAACCATCGCCGCTACATCCAAGCGCATCCGCCGGACCAGTCGACTCTTTTCTTCGCCCACGGCACCCATTATCAAGCGACGAAGTGGCCGAGCGCCCCATAAAGGGCGCCATACAGCGCTTGAGACCGAACTTCAGAGGGACTCCGGCTAATAACGTGGCCGTGATTCCAGCGCCACTGGCGCCACCGGTCGCGCCATACATTATGCCGAAGAACGCTCCCACTAGCGGGTCGGCCACCGTGCAGTGGCGGGCAGCATCCGAGACGCCGGCCCCGTCGTTACTGCGGTGCCCGTTTACCCCGCCCGGTGAAACTGCCCGAAAGGGTGCCCTATCTGCAACGAGCTTCGCCCTGCGCCGACGCTTGGCACGAAGGTGTCGGAAACCTCCAACGTTTCTCGACCAGCCGAAACTGATCGGTAGTGAGCAACTCGGCCGGCGTCGTTTGGGCGCGCGGAATACCCATGTTCGGAAGTGCTCGAAACTCATGGCCGAAATCAAAACCGCCGGAAGCCTCACTTCGGCGTTTCTGACCACAGGTCGCTGGATGGCGTCAGTTCAGTCAACTGGGCCAACCGAGCCAGTGGCGGGAGCTGCGGTGGCCGCTGCACGCTCCGGTTCAGCCAGAAGGGTTGCCCCTGTATTGACCGACCGGTGCCAACTAACTTGAGACAAGTGCCATCTAATTTGAGAACTGACAAGAGAGCGAGTGACGGGAATCGAACCCGCGCTATCAGCTTGGGAAGCTGAAGTTCTGCCACTGAACTACACTCGCGCGTCCGCCGCCCGAGGCCGCGGAACTGGAGTCCACTCTACCGGCTGTGTGCGCTCGCCGGCCCGGGACGGGCGGCGAGCGGCCGTGCTCGGTGGCGGGGCTCGCGACATCCGCGCGTCTGATTTGCGTCCGCAGCGCAGACTTGGTGCGCGGATGCCGAAACCGGCGGCGGATGTCGCGGCGGCGCCCTCCGCGCCAAGCCCAACGCCACGCCGCGCGACGCCGCGCGACGCCGCGCGGCCTGCGGCGCCACTGACGTCACCGCGCGCCGATACCATTGCGCCATGCTGCTCTCCGACCGCGACATCAAAGCCGAGATCGACGCGAAGCGGGTGGCCCTCGAGCCCTACGCTCCCGAGATGGTGCAGCCCTCGAGCATCGACGTGCGGCTCGACCGCTACTTCCGGCTCTTCGATAACCACAAATACCCGTTCATCGACCCGGCCGAAGACCAGCCCGACCTCACGCGCCTCGTCGAGGCGAAGGGTGACGAGCCGTTCATCCTCCACCCCGGCGAGTTCGTGCTCGGATCCACCTTCGAAAAGGTGACACTGCCGGATGATCTCGCCGCCCGACTCGAGGGAAAATCCTCGCTCGGGCGACTGGGCCTCCTCACGCATTCCACGGCCGGTTTCGTCGACCCCGGGTTCACCGGGCACGTGACGCTCGAGCTCAGCAACGTGGCGACACTGCCGATCAAGCTGTGGCCGGGCATGAAGATCGGGCAGCTCTGCTTCATCCGTCTGTCGTCGCCCGCCGAGCACCCGTACGGGTCGGCGGCCTACAGCTCCCGCTACCAGGGGCAGCGCGGGCCCACGGCGTCGCGGTCGTTTCAGAACTTCCACCGCACCGAGACCTCGCACCGCGACGAGAGCCGCCTCGACTGACGTGAGCCTGCGGCGCGACTAGCTCGCACCCCGAAGACGTCAGGCCGTCTTCACGAGCGCCGCCGCGATAGCCCGCGCCGTGTCGGTCGGATGCTGCGGCTCGCGCAAGCGCATCGCGAGGTAGCCCGAGATCACGAGCACGAGCTGGTCGGCGATCGACTTCGGTGCGGTGAGGCCCGCGGCCGCGGCGAGCTCGCTGAGACGGGAGCGCATCGTGTCGGTGTCGCGAGCCACCGCGGCGCGGATCTCCTCCGGTGGGTCGGCGTACTCGGCCGACGACCCGAGAAAAGCGCACCACCGTGACCCCTCCGGGCGCACGCGGAACTCGTCGAGGGCGTCGAAGATGGCGAGCAGCCTGCCCCGCGGCGTCGTGCGGCGGGCGATGGCGGCATCCCACGCATCCATCCACGCGCGATGCCTGCGCTCGAGGGCGGCCGCCACGAGCGCCTCCTTGCTGGGGTAGCCGCGATAGAGGGTCGCCGCCGAAACACCCGCGCGAGCGAGCACCGCGTCGATCGGTGTCGCCGCGATTCCGGCGGTGAAGAACAGCTCGTCGGCGGCGTCGAGCAACTTCGTCTCGGTCGACGCGCGAATAGCCATGCCAGCACCCTAGACTCTCTCAATATGAAACGACCGTTTTTGTTTATAGTGTCGCGGGCGACCGGTGTCGTCATCGCGGGCACCGCGCTCATCGCCGTGACCTACGGCCTCGTGCGCCTCGCCTACGGATTGTTTCTGCCCGACATCCAGGCCGATCTCGGCGTCGACGCCGCCGTCGCCGGCTTCATCTCGTCCGCCGCCTCGGTCGGATACTGCGGGGGAGCGATCGTCGGGTTCTTCATCGCCGCGCGGCACCCCCGACTGCTCGTCGCGGCGGCAGGGGCGAGCGCCGTGCTCGGCGCCGCAGGCATGGCCGGCTCGAACGGCGTCGGAACGTTCGCCGCCTCCGCCGTGGCCGGATCCCTCGGTGCCGGCCTCGCGTCCCCGGGCCTCGTGAGGCTCGTCGGGCGCAACGTGGCCGCGGCAGCGAACGACCGCAGCCAGGCGATCGTCAACTCGGGCACCGGCCCGGGGCTCGCGGCCGCAGGCATCCTCGCCCTCGTGCTGCTGCCCGACTGGAGGCTCGCGTGGGCCGTGGTCGCGGTGATCGGGGTGCTCGCGACCGCCGCGGTTCTCGTGCTCGACCACGCGGGAAAGGCCGAGACCACCATCGGCGCCGACGCCGCCGCACCGGATGCCCGCACCCTCCCCGATCTGCCCTCACGCTCGTGGTTCGCGCACCACGCGCGCGTCATCGTGGCGGCCCTGCTCCTCGGCGCGGGCTCGGCCGCGGGTTGGAACTTCGGGCGCACCCTCATCGTCGAAGCGGGGGCGTCAGACGAGACCTCGGCGGTGGCATGGATCGCGATCGGTGCCGGCGGTGCGGCCGTCATCGGCACGGCACGGTGGCTCGCCTCTCGCGGGCCGCGCGCCGCCTGGACGATCACGACGCTCACGGTCGGCGCCTCGACGGCGATGCTCGCGGTCGTTCCGGGCGCACTCATCCCGAGCCTCGTCGCCTTCGCCGCGTTCGGCTGGGCCTACGTCGCCGCGACCGGGGCGCTCATCGCCTGGACCACCGAGATCGACCCCGAGCGCGCCCCGAGCGGCACGGCACTGCTCTTCGTCGTGCTCGTGTTCGGGCAAGCGCTGGGTGCTGCGGTGCTCGGCGTCGTCGCCGCGGGTGCCGGACTCGTGCCCGCATTCATCGTGGGCGCCGTCGTGACTCTCGCAGCAACGGTTGCGCCGATGCGGTGGCGCCGTGCAGCTACGCCGGCCAGCGCTCCAACTGCCACCCGAGCCACGGGCTGAACGCGAACGGCGCAGCGGCCACAGAGGAACGCAGCTCGTCGGGGGTCAGCCACGCGAACTCGGCGACCTCCTCGGGGTTGGGGGCGACAGCATCCGTCGTCACCGCCGTGAACACCGGGCAGATCTCGTTCTCGACGATTCCGGATGCATCCACCGCACGGTAGCGAAAATCGGGTATCACGGGCGTGACATCGGTCACGGTGATGCCCAGTTCCACGAGTGCGCGCCGCGCGAGGGCGTCGGAGGGTGTCTCGCCGGGGGCGGGGTGCCCGCAGAACGAGTTGGTCCACACGCCGGGCCACGTGCGCTTGCCGAGCGCGCGGCGCGTCACGAGCACGCGCCCGTCGGCGTCGTAGACGTGGCACGAGAACGCGGCGTGCAGGGGGGTGTCGTGCGTGTGCACCGTGGCTTTGTCTGCCCGGCCGATGGGGGCACCGTCGTCGGTGACGAGCACCACGTACTCCGTCGTTGTGCTCATGCTCGTCAGATAGCCTTACCGGGTGAATGCACAGCGGCTGCACGACCTCTCGGTGGAGAGGCAGGCTCAGGTCGACGCCGTGCTGGATCGGTTCTTCAGCCTAGCCAAGAACCGCGCGGCGAGCTTCGGCGCCGAATACGTCAAGCTCTGGCAGACCCTCGAATCGAACACCATCGGGGGCAAGCGTTTTCGTCCGCGCATGGTCATGGCCGCCTACCAGGGCCTCGGCGGAACCGACGACCAGGCCGCCGCCTACGTGGGCGCGGCTTTCGAGCTGCTGCACACCGCGCTCATCGTGCACGACGACGTCATCGACCGGGATTTCAGTCGCCGTGGCATCCCCAACGTCTCCGGAAGCTACCGCGACATCGCCACCACGGCGGGCATCCCCGTGCCGACGGCCGAACACCGCGGGCTCTCCGCCGCGGTCATCGCGGGCGACCTCGCGCTCTTCAACTCCTACCGACTCATCGACCGCAGCGGTGTCGACGACGGCACTCGCGAACGCATCCTCGAGATCATGGATGACGCGCTCTTCGCATCGGCGGCAGGCGAGCTCATCGACGTCGACTTCTCCATCTCCGCATCGATGCCCGCGGTCGACGACGTGCTCTCGATGGAGCGACTCAAGACCGCCGTCTACTCGTTCGAGGGGCCGCTGCAGGCCGGGGCCGTGCTCGCGGATGCCCCGGAATCCGTCGTCATCGCGCTCGGCCGGTTCGGGCGCGAAGTGGGCATCGCCTACCAGATCGTCGACGACCTCCTCGGGGTGTTCGGCCTCGAAACCGAGACGGGCAAGACCACGATCGGCGACCTGCGGGAGGGCAAGCGCACCGTGCTCATCGCGCACGCGACGTCGACCGCGCAGTGGGGCTTCATCAAAGACTTCGTCGGCAAACCCGACCTCACCCTCGACGAAGCCGCGGCCGTGCGCGCGGCGCTCGAGGAGGGCGGCAGCCGCCGGTTCACCCAGCAGCTCGCGCGCGACCACGCCGAGCGCGCGCTCGAGAGCCTCGAGAACCCGGAGATCCCCGATCAGCTCACCGCCGAGCTCACCGCGGTCGCCGCCGACGTGCTCAGTCGAGTGAAGTGATGGCAGGGCAACGCTCCGCGGCCGACCGCCGCGCTTCACGACCCCGCCCGCGACCGCGCCGCGAGAGCCTCTACGACCGCGTCGCCGAAGAGACCGCGGGCGTCGTCATCCGGCGCTACTCCACGTCGTTCGGGCTCGCCTCCCGACTGCTCGGGCCCGACGTGAGGCAGCACGTCGAGAACATCTACGCCCTCGTGAGGGTCGCCGACGAGATCGTCGACGGCAGCGCGTCGGGCGCGGGGGCAGACCAGATGACGGTCGCGCGCATCCTCAACGACCTCGAGCGCGACACCGACGACGCCATGCAGCAGGGCTACAGCGCCAACCTCGTGGTGCACGCATTCGCCCTCACCGCGCGGGAGACGGGCTTCGGCACCGAACTCACCGCGCCGTTCTTCGCCTCGATGCGCGCCGACCTCAGCGCGACCGAGCACGACACCGCGAGCTTCGACGACTACGTCTACGGGTCGGCCGAAGTCGTGGGACTCATGTGCCTGCGCGCGTTCCTGCAGCACGAAACCGTGAGCGCAGCGGATGACGCGACCCTCGTGCACGGGGCCAGGCGACTCGGTGCGGCGTTCCAGAAGGTCAACTTTCTGCGCGACCTCGCCGCCGACTACGAGCAGCTCGGCCGCAGCTACTTTCCCGACATCGACGTGCCCAACCTCACCGAGGCGGAGAAGAACCGGCTGCTCGACGACATCGACGCCGACCTTGCCGAGTCGGCGGCGGTCATCCCCATGCTCCCTCGCAGTTCGCGCCGGGCTGTTGCTCTGGCGCAAGCGCTATTCTCCGAGCTGTCGGTGCGCCTCCGGGCGACCCCGGCGCAGCAGCTCATCCGGTCGCGCGTTCGTGTGCCCAACCCGGTGAAGCTGCGGATCGCCGCAGCCGCAGCATCCGGTCGACTACCGAGAAAGGGCACCCCATGAGCCGCATCGTCATCATCGGTGGAGGAATCAGCGGGCTCGCGTCGGCGGCGCTCCTCGCTCGCGAAGGCCACAGCGTGACCGTGCTCGAGGGGCGCGACCAGGTCGGCGGCCGTGCGGGCTCGTGGGAGCACGAGGGTTTCCGCTTCGACCTCGGCCCGAGCTGGTACCTCATGCCCGAGGTCTTCGACCACTTCTACAAACTGCTGGGCACGAGTGCCGAAGAGCAGCTCACACTGGTGACCCTCGACCCCGGCTACCGGGTGCTGTTCGAGAATGCCGAGTCGATCGACATCGCCGCCGACCCCGACGAGAACCTCGAGATCTTCGAGCGCATCGAACCCGGTTCGCGCAAGAAGATCGTCAAATACCTCGCGTCGGCCGCCGACACCTACGAGATGGCGAAGCGCCGCTTCCTCTACACGAGCTTCGAGAGCCTCCTCCCTCTCATGCGCGGGGATGTTCTCTCCCGACTGCCGCGCCTCGCGCGCCTGCTGCTCCAGCCGCTCTCCACTCTCGCCGCGAGAACCGTCAAAAACGACCGCCTGCGCCAGATTCTGGGGTTCCCCGCCGTGTTCCTCGGCTCCTCGCCGTTCATCACGCCGAGCATGTACCACCTCATGAGCCACCTCGATCTCGACGACGGCGTGCTCTACCCGATGGGCGGGCTCATCCGCCTCATCGACAGCGTCGAGAACCTCGCCCGAGCCGAAGGTGTCGAAATCGTCACCCAGGCGCGGGTCACGCGCATTGTCACTCGCGACGGTGCCGGCCGGAAGCCGGTCGCCTCGGGAGTCGAATACACGGATGCCGCGGGCATCCCCCACGCGCACGACGCCGACATCGTCGTCTCGGCGGCCGATCTGCACCACACCGAGACCACGCTGCTGCCGCGCGAACTGCAGACCTACCCGCAGGAGTACTGGAACAAGCGCACGCCCGGCCCCGGCGCCCTGCTGCTCTACCTGGGTGTGGAGGGCGAGCTTCCGCAGCTCGAGCACCACAACCTCATGTTCACCGAAGACTGGAAGAAGGGTTTCGACGCGATCTTCGGCCCGACCCCGTCGATCCCCAACCCCGCGTCGCTCTACGTGTGCAAGCCGAGCGGCATCGACCCGTCGGTCGCCCCCGAAGGCCACGAGAACCTCTTCGTGCTCGTGCCGATCCCGTCGGACCCTCTGCTCGGCAAGGGGGAGATCGACGGTGACGGCGACCCCCGCATCGAGGCGGCCGCCGACCTCGTGATCGAGCAGATCGCCTCATGGGCGAACATCCCCGACCTCGCCGACCGCATCGTCGTGCGCCGCACCATGGGCCCCGGCGACTTCGCGAGCGACCTCAACTCGTGGAGCGGCACCCTGCTCGGGCCCGCGCACATCCTCTCTCAGAGCGCGCTCTTCCGTGCGGGCAACGTGAGCAAGAAGGTCGACGGCCTCTATTACGTCGGTGGCTCGACCATCCCCGGCATCGGGTTGCCGATGTGCATCATCAGTGCCGAGGTGCTGCTCAAGCGACTGCGCGGCGACACCTCGACCGAGCCGCTGCCCGAACCCCTCGTGAGCTCGCTCGCGCCCGTCGGCCTGCCGGCGGCGGAGCAGCCCGCGGTCGTGGCGGGTGCGGCGGCTTCGGGTGCTGGAGCTTCTGGTGGGGCGGCTCCGGGTGCGGGCGTTTCAGGTGGTGGCGGAGCTGGTGGAGCGGCTGGTGCTGCCGCGTCGGGTGTGCCCGAGTCGCGCTAGTGGGCATCCTCTACCTTGTCGCGCTCGCCATCTCGATCACCGGGATGGTCGTGCTCGACCGACGCTTCACCCTGTTCTTCTGGCGAGCACCCCGCCGGGCGGCGATCGTGCTCGTGGCGGGGGTCGTCTACTTCCTCGTCTGGGACCTCGTCGGAATCGGAGCCGGAGTGTTCTTTCGCGGCGAGACCGACTTCATGACGGGGCTCCAGATCGCCCCGGAGCTCCCCGTCGAGGAGGTCTTCTTTCTCGTGCTGCTGTGCTACCTCACGATGAACCTCGTGGCGGCGGCGCAGCGGGTCGTCGTCGCCCGCTCGCCGAAGAAGGATGCCCGGCTGGCGAGCTCCTCGCACGGACCCTCGGGGTCGCGATCGTGACCTACTGGCTCATCAACGTTCCCTTTCTCGTCTTCGCCGCCGTGGTGGCGGTCATCGCTGTCGCGCTCGTCGCGCGTCGACGTCGGGAGGGTTTCCGCGCGGTCGCGGTGGCTCTCACGCTCGGTATCGTGCTCATCATGACCGCGATCTTCGACAACATCATGATCGGGGTCGGCCTCGTCGGCTACGACACCGACCGCATCTCGGGTCAGTTCATCGGCATCGCCCCGCTCGAAGATTTCGCCTACGCGGTCGCCGCGGTCGTCATGCTGCCCGCGCTGTGGGTCATCCTGTCGCCGCGCGTGGATGCGGGTTCGGGGTCGCGAACATGAGCGTGCTCGCATCCCTCTTCGTGTCGTCGCGGCCGCTGAGCTGGATCAACACGGCGTTCCCGTTCGCCGCCGCCTACTTCGTCACGACACGCGAGGTCGACCTCGTGCTCGTGCTCGGAACCCTCTACTTTCTGATCCCCTACAACCTCGCCATGTACGGCATCAACGACGTGTTCGACTACGAGTCCGACCTCCGCAACCCGCGCAAGGGTGGCGTCGAAGGCGCGTTGCTCGACCCGCGTGTGCACCGCGTCACGCTCATCGCGGCGGTCGCGACGAATGTGCCGTTCCTCGTCTACCTCTTCGCCGTCGGCTCGCCCCTCTCCGCCGTCGTGCTCGTGGTGAGCGTCTTCGCGGTCGTCGCCTACTCGGCCGAAGGGCTGCGGTTCAAAGAGAAACCGTTTCTCGACTCGATCACGTCAAGCATCCATTTCGTGTCTCCTGCCGTGTTCGGGCTCGCGATCGCTGATGCCATCGTGACGCCGGGGCTCGTCGCCATCCTCGTCTCGTTCTTCCTGTGGGGTGTCGCCTCTCACGCGTTCGGTGCAGTGCAAGACATCGTGGCCGACCGGGAGGGAGGGATCTCCTCGATCGCGACCGTCATCGGCGGCCGCGCCACGGTGCGCCTCGCCTTCGTCGCCTACGCTCTCGCGGGTGTTCTGCTGCTGTTCCTCGGGCTGCCGAGCGCGATCGCATCAGTTCTCGCCATCCCGTATGCGGCGAGCGTGCTGCCGTTCTGGTCGATCAGCGACGCTGAAGCCGAAAGCGCCAACCGCGGCTGGAAGCGCTTCCTCTGGTTCAACTTCGCGAGCGGCTTCGTCGTCACGATGCTGCTCATCGTCTACGTGCTCACGAACTCCTAGCGAGCGCGCCGAGCCGAGATCTCGCGCCCACGCGCCCCGTCGCGACATCCGAGCGCCGCGCGGTCGCAAACTGCTGTTCTGCACCGCCGAGAACGACGATTTGCGTCCGCGATCGGTCCCGGGGCGTCGCGGTGTGGAGAACGCGCGTGGGCAGGCGTTCGCGCCGGGCGCAGACATCCCGTTGGGGCGGATCGCGGTCGCATGTGGCGAATGGGCGGCTCAGTGACGACCGATTGCGTCCGCGATCTGTGGCCGAGCGGATGCAAGGCCGAGCGGGTGTCGCCGCATCCCACGCCCGCGCACCCCGCGCCTACCCAGCGGACACCCCGCGCCCACCCACCGGGCGCCGCGCCCCCGCACACGCACACGCACACGCACCACCGCGCCTACTGCGCGTGCGTGGCCGCCCACTGCAGGGCGTTGTCGGCCTGGTCTTTCGTGATCTTGGTGACGCCGCCGCAGTTCGTGCACACGTTGACATACGACGTCGACACCGGAAACAGTGGGATGAAGAAGAGCGTGAAGCGGTTCGTGTTCTTGATCACGCGCTGGGCGACCGCTTTGGAGCAGTAGCCGCACACGAAGTGCACGATCGTCAGAACGGTGTCGCGTGCGTTCGTGCCGAAGAGGAGAAACATCTGCTGATCGTATGCGCCGCGACCATCCGTCGCCGCCCGGTTGACAGGGTCAGCCGCGCCACCCGAGGTTGGCGGCCATGCGCTCGAGGGAACGCACGGTCGTCGCATAGTCGTCGTCGCCGACGCCCTCGGTGACGGAGGCGCGGATGCCCGCGACGACGTCGGCGATCCGCTCGAACGCGGCGCGCCCGGTCGGGGTCAGCACGAGGCCGCTCGGCGAGTCGGCGACCCACTCGCTCTCGATGAGCTCGTCGACCTCGCTCGACACGGTGAGGCCGTCGGCATCTACGGGTTCCACGGGAGCGGCCTCGTCGAGACCGTCAGCGACCGGCGGGCGGATGTCTGCGGCTCGCGTGCGGGCCGGAAGAAACGGCTCGATCGCCACGAACAGCTCGTCGCGGGTGGTGGTTCCGACACTCAGCACGTTGAGCACCTGCCACTGTCGGCGCGTGACCCCGTGTTCGTCGATGGTGGAGTCGAAGCGCTCGTCGATCATGCGGTCGACGAGCTTGAGCCAGTATCCGATCGGTCGTTGATCGGCGATGAAGTCAGCCATGGCTCCACGATACGCCGGGGTCGCGGGCGAGCGGCAGGGGCGAGCGGCAGGGCGGCCCCGACAACTCGCGCAGGCCCGGCGACCCCGCCGGCCCCCGAAGCCCCGCTACTCGATGACCGACGGTCGCGCCTTCACCGGGAGCATGAGCAGTAGTCCGGCGAGAAGCACGAGCACGATGCCGATGATGCCGTAACGGGTGTCTTCGGTGAGCACCACGAAGAGGGTGAAGAGCCCGGGGGCGAGAAAGCTCACGGCGCGGCCGGTGGTCGCGTAGAGCCCGAAGATCTCGCCTTCGCGCCCGGGCGGGGTGATCCGCGCGAGAAAGCTGCGGCTCGCCGCCTGCACCGGTCCGACGAAGAGGCACAGGATGAGCCCGGCGATCCAGAAGCCCGTCTTGCCGTCGCCGATGAAGATCACCGACCCGCCCGCGAGAACGAGTCCGAGGAGCCCGCCGAGGATCACGCGCTTGGCGCCGATGCGGTCGTCGAGCCATCCGCCGATGAAGGTTCCGATGCCGGCCGAGACGTTCGCGGCGACGGCGAAGTAGATGACCTCCGACGGGCTGAACCCGAACACTTGCGCCGCGATGATGGCGCCGAAGGTGAAGACCGCGGCGAGGCCGTCGCGGAAGACCGCGCTCGCGAGCAGGAAGAGCAGCACTTGCGGGCTCTTCTTGGCGAGGGCCGCGACGGTGCGGAACAGCTGGCGGTAACTGCCGAAGAAGCTCACGCGGTTCTCGCGCGCTCGGGCCGGAATCTCGGGAACCTTGAGCAGCACCGGGATGGCGAAGATCGCGAACCACAGGGCGGAGACCACGATGGCGAAGCGGATGTCGAGCGAGCCGCCCTCCGCGCCGAATGGCACGTTGAGCACGCCGTTGCCCGTGTCGCTGCCGAAGTTCTGGATGAACAGCACGAGAAGGATGACGAGCAACACGATGCCGCCGACATACCCCATGCCCCAGCCGAAGCCGGAGACGCGTCCGACCGTTTTCGGCGTCGACACCTGCACGAGCATGGCGTTGTAGTTGACGCCGGCGAACTCGAAGAAGATGTTTCCGACCGCGAGGAGGGCGGCGCCCAGGTAGATGTAGCTCGGCACGGGCGCGACGAAGAACATCGCGAGCATCGCGGCGATCACGAGACCAGTGTTGACTCCGAGCCACAGCTTGCGACGGCCAGAGCCGTCGGACCGTTGACCGAGGATGGGTGCGAGTAGGGCCACGAGCACGCCCGCGATCGTGAGGGCTCCCGACACCACACTCGCGCTCGCCGCTTCGGCCGCGCCTTCGCCGCGTTCGGCGACGATTTCGGGGTCGAAGAAGAGGCTGCTCGCGAGGTAGGTGCTGAAGACGAACGTCGTGACGACGGCGTTGAACGATGCCGAGCCCCAGTCCCAGAGCGCCCAGGCGCGCACGCGCGATTTGGGGATGGGCGCGTCATCCGCGAGTCCCTGCGCGATCTGACCGTGCCCGACGGTGCCGATCGCCCTCGTGTTCGCGACGCGGGGAACCGCGGGGGTGTCGGGTCGGTCGGCGTCGTTGGCGGGGGTCGTGTCCGGCATGGTCACAGGCTAGTGTCCGGCGGTGAACGCGCGGGGTCGGGGCAGGAGGGGTCGCGGCCTAGGCTGGGGCCCACCACGATCAGGAGGAAATGTCATGACTGCTGCCTACGGACCCGACCAGTCCCACACCGCCGCACCCACCGCACCCGCCGCTGATGTCGGCGGCGCCGCGCCGGCCGACGGCAGTGCGCCGCGCAACGGGCTCGGCGTCGTGTCGATGGTGCTCGGCGTCGTGGCCCTCGTTCTCCTGTTGATCCTCGCCGTCGTGCAGGTGTTCGCCATCAGTGGCAGTGGCACGGCCGCTTTCGAGATCATCGGGCTCCTGCAGAGTGTCGTGTCGTTGCTCCTCGGGATCGCCGGGCTCATCACGGGACTCATCGCGCTGCAACGGCGGGGTCTGGCGCGGGGCGCCGCAGGCGTCGGGGTCGGCATCGCCGTCGCGATTCTCGCGAGCGCCATCAACGGGGTGCTCTTCTCGGTGCTCTACCCGTTCGTCGTCGGCTAGGTCCGACGGCGAACACGGGGCACGCGTGGGCAGCGGCCGCCGCCCCGGTCAGTCGGGCCGCGTCGGCGAACCGGTCCCGCTCAGGCGGCCGGGGCTGTCGTAGTTCGGCCGTTCTCGAGGGCGTCGCCCGTGGGTGACCCCATCGGCACGACGAATTGCACCGCACCGGCGCCCGACGTGATGTTGACGACCGACGCCGCGGGGTAGACCGGGTGCTCGGTCGTCGCCACCGTGGTCGCGCGCCCCGCGAAGATGGTCGTGCGCCCGTGGGAGAGGTCGTCGGCCCGCCCGCGCGCGATCCAGTCGCGACGATGCAGAACGGATGTCTCCCCGCCCGTGTCGCCCAGAACCACCGCGCCCTGCACGAACGCCGGGTGCAACCGGTGGGAGAGCGCCGCGAGCGGGCCGGCCGACGGGCGCACGAGAGTGGTGGAGTGCCCCGCCACGACCGTGGTGCCGGGATCGGATCGGAGGGCCTGCACGCAGTCGCTGCGCAGACCGTGATCGCGCTTGTCGCGCAGGATCTGCTCGATCGGACGTGCCCGCGACGTGGCGCTGAGCGGCGTGGTCGGCGTGGTCGGCTCGGCCGCCGCGGGCGCCGTGGGTGCTGTGGCCGAAGCGCTGTCTGACGTCGCGGGGACCGCGAGTCTGCGGAGGAGGGTCACGAGTCGCGTGATGGTGTCGCGCGCGGCCCCGTTGTAGGAGATCGCGACGGAGGGCCCCGACGTGAGGTGCACGACGAGTCGGCCGTCGAGCAGGTGCACGGTGTCTTGGAGCGCCAGAACCTCGCCGTGGGGCGCGGCCCGCACCCCGTAGACATCCTCGGCGCGCGTGAGAACGGTGAGGGTTTCGGCGGTCACGACGATGAGCTGGTCGTAGAGGTTCATGTCGGGGGTCGCGTCACGGCGGGCGATGTTGCGGGGCACTTTGAGCACCAGGAGCGTCTCGGTGAAGTCGATCGCGAAACTGCGGAACAGTCGCGGCGTGCCTTCGACCGTGGTGACGTCGTCGATCCACGGCCCGAAGGCGTCGAACTCGTCTGTGCGCATCCGTCATTCCTAGCGCACCGACCCTCGCAGGTACATGCGAATGCACATATTCGATCGGTGCGGAACTATCGCCTGCGATCGCCGAGCCGCCGCACTTGCCAGCGGTGCACGTCGGGTAGCCAATCGAGCGGAGCGGCGGGCCCGAGTCGGGGGTCATCGAACGGGCCCCCGTCGCGCAGGGTCGTCACGTAGGCACGGTCGAGTTCGATGCGGTGCCGGAGCTGCTCGGCCCCACCGACCGAGCCGTGGCCGGGAACGACGACATCCGCCTCGCCTGCCACCGCGTCGAAGATCGCGAGCGCGGCGAGGTAGTCGTCGATCGGGTGCGCGGCGTCGGCATCGAGAAACGGCATGAGGATGTCGGAGAGCATGTCGCCCGCCACGAGCACGCCGCGCCCCTCGACGAGCAGCGCCGCGTGCCCCGGGGCGTGCGCCTGGTGCTCGATGATGCGCACGTCGGGGCCGTTCCACGGAACCCGCGTCGCGCCGGCGGGCAGCGCCGTGAGAAGTCCGAGCAGCTCCATAGGGATGTCTGCGGCGTACTCCGGCGGCAAGCCCTCCGCCATGCGGTCGACCCAGTCCGCGGTCGAGAGCTGGTCGGCGATCGACGCGGCGCACCGGGCGGTGCCGTACCGCGGAGCATCGCCGAACCGGGAATGCCAGAGCACGTGGTCCCAGTCGGGGTGTGTGGAGAACCCGGCGACGACAGCCTGCCCGAGCTCGCGGATGTCGTCGCCGAGCGCTGCCATCTCGTCGCGGGTGATGCCGGGGTCGACGAGCAGCACACCGCTCGCCCCCTGCACCACGACGGCGTTGCTCTGGATGAACTCGCTCACGTGCACGAACACACCGTCGGCGACCTGGTCGAGCATCGAACGCCTCCCGCTCCGAGGGGGCCACCGTTCGTCTGTCGTCGCGCGAAGACGGTGGTCGTTTCGTGGCACCTATTGTGCTCCTCCGCGGCTCCGCTTCACCAGCGCGGCAGCCTCCCTGCCGGTACTCTGACCTCGTGAACGGCGACTCCCAGACCCCGGACCCGGTAGTTCCCACGGCGACGGTGAGCTACCACCGAGCGTCTCAGCTGAAGGGGTCGACGAGCATCCGCCTGCAACTCGAGCAGGAGCACCTCATCGAGAGTCGTGTCTCGGTGTTCTCTGCGCCCGTCTTCGTCGACGGCCAGAAGCTGCGGGTCAAGTGGGGGAACACCCTCCGATTCAGCGTCGAGGATGCGGGCGTGTCGCGCGCGTGCGTGCTCGTGACCGAGCAGGGCAAGGATGGCTGGCCGGCGACCGTGCCGCGCGTCGTCGCCCTACTCGTCGACGAGGAGCCCGTGCGCCTGAAGCACGAACCTCTCCGCGACGACACCACGCCGTTCGACGAGCAGGTCGTGGAGCGGGAGCCGGAGCCGGAGCCCGCGACTCCAGCGCCGATCGCGGGCGGTCGCACCGAGTTCGCCGAGTGGCTCGAATCCGAGCCATACGGGATCGCCCACCTCGCCGCCCGCCTCGAACCGCGAGCCGTGCTGACGGAGCGGGGACTGCCGCCGGGAATCGCCGGTCTCCACACAGAGACCTTTCCCGTCGACAGGCTCTCCCTGCTCGGCGGCCCGGCGGTCGGCATCACTGCCGCCGAGTGGCCCCGCAACGCCAACGGCACGCGCCTCGCGCACGTGGCCACCCTGAGCCTCACCGCCGTGAACGACGCCCTCGAGGCGGCTCAAGAGGGGCAGCCCGGGGGAAAGCCCGGCCTTCCCGCGACGGGAGTGCTGCAGATATTCCACGACCTCACCGAGACCTACGGATGGGAGCCCGCCGACTGTGACGCGCGAGGGTGGGTTGTGCGGTGGCTCGAGAACCCCGACTTCGCCCACCTCACCGACTCGCCCGACGACGTCGACCTCCCGACTGCCGCGTGTCAGGCCTATGCCGTGGTCGGGTGCCACTCCATCCCCAGCTCCATGGAGTTCGCAGACGAGAGCTTCGACGTGTTCGACGCCGTCGAGCGCGCGGGAGAGGAGATCAATCGGGCGTGGACGCGTCAGCGCACCGGCGACCCGGATGCCGCGGTGGTTCCGGTCACCCACCTGTTCGGGCACAGCCAATCCGGCGTCGACGGTGATGTCAGTGCAGTTCTGTCCGCGGCTCTGCCGCTCACGGCGGCCGGTGACGAGCACCGCCTGATCGTGGACATTGAGAGCTGGACGACTCTCGACGCGTGGTTCGGCGACGCTAAACCCCTCGAGGTCTGGATGAGGCAGTCCGACCTCGAGGCGCGAGCTTTCGACCAGGCGTGGTGCCTCATCCGGACCGACGCGTAGCGCCGTCGACGGACCCCGACCATGACGACCAACGGCTTTGAGATGCCGCACGCGGAGTCCGCACTCGGATTGTCGAGCAGAGTCTTCGTATTCGCGGTCGTGTTGGGAGCCTTCGCGGCAGTGGAGTTCTCTCTCGTGGACTTCTGGTCGGCGTGGCACACGCTGGTTCTCCTCGGGATCGGCATCGTGCTCGGTAGCGTCCTCCCGCACTATCTCGACAGGATCGACAGCACGCGTCGGCGGTCGGTGACGCGGCGGCAGGACGCCAGCATCGTCGTAGCGTCGGGGTGCTTCGCCTTCGCGGCCGCGGTTGTGGCGCGATACGCGGACGAGGCCGGGGTCGCCTTGGGCGGGGCATTCGCCCTTGCACTGGGGTCGTTCTGCATCGCGGCGTTGTGGCGACGCAGTGCCGCAATGGGAGCGCACTCGGCGTAAGCGGCCGCCCTTCGCGACGCGGCGGTGGATCCATAGCGCGGGTGCCGCGCGCGGGTGCCGCGCGCTGTCAGACTGACGGGATGAGGCTGAGCGAGCGAACCTTGAGCGATCCCGCGTGGATGTGGGCTGTTCAGACCGTCACCGCGGTGCTCTTGGTTGCCTCACAGGTCATCTCGGAGCGGGGATCGACCGTTCTTTTGGTCGTGGGCGTGATTCTGGCGTCCGCCGCCGCGACGATGCTCACGCTGACCATTCGGCGTCGGCGCCGGCGTCGGACGGCCGAGCGCGACAGTGAATTCCGGACGACGATCGGATGACTCCTCCGCGCACGCCGATTCGACGCAGCCCGAACAAAACCGTGATCATCGGACTGAGCATCATGCTCATCGTCTTGGGGCTTCTGGTTCTCGGATCCACGATCTTCGGATACTCGGCTGCGATTCCTTTGCTCGGGCAGATAGTTCTGACGCCGTTCTTCCTCACCGCGGTGCTCATGGCCGCCAGCCGCAAGATGAACCACGATCGCCGAGCGCGGGTGGAGACCCACGACGACGCACCGGGGCCGGGATAGCAGCGCCAGCCCCGAGGTCGAACTTTTGCTCAAATAACCTCCCACCGTGGGTGCCCGCTCGGGCATGATGTGAGCAGCATCACGGACGGGATCCCCGCAATGACCACGCACCATCACTCGACAGACGACTTCGCCGAGCTCGCCGAGCTGATGCGAGACGAGAGGGAGAGCGCCGAGCGCCGCGCCCCCGCCGAGGCGCGCGCTCGTCGCATCCGTCGTCGTCGCGGTCTCATCGCCGTGGTGACGGTGATGATGCTCGTGCTCGCGGCCGTCGGAGCATATGTCGTCTGGGCGCTGAACGCGCCGCTGAGTGCTCCGAGCGTCACCTCCCAGGTGCCGCAGGTCGAACCGCCCGCTGCGGCTGCGATCGCCGTGCCGCCGGAGGGGATCTCGGCCATCAGCATCGCGGGCGCCGACGACTACTTCACCGCCGACGTCAGCGGAGGCTGGGCGGCGGGCGCGGCAGACGAACGGCGCCCCATCGGCAGCATCACTAAGCTCATCACCGCCCTCGTGATTCTCGAGGCCCGCCCTCTCGCGAGCCCCGACGACCCCGGGCCCACCCTCACATTCAGCGAGTCCGACAACGACCTCTACGACAAGTACTACGTGCTGGGCGCGACCACCGCCGAGATGCCGACCGGCAGTTCGATGTCGCAGTACGACGCGCTCTCGACCATGCTCGTGCCGTCGGCGAGCAACTACGCCGAGGCAGTGTCGACCTGGGCGTTCGGTTCACAGGGCGCGTTCCTCTCGGCGACGCAGACGTGGCTCGCGGCGAACGGTCTCGGCGGCACCACCGTCGTCGAGCCGACGGGCATCAGCGCACAGAACACGAGCACCGTGACCGACCTCCTGGCGATCGGAAAGCTTGCCGCCGCGAACCCGGTGGTCGCCGCGATCGCCGCGACGCCGTCGATCGCGCTGCCCGGTCCGGGCTCCCTGTCGAACACGAACACGCTTCTGGGCGGGGAGATCACGGGCCTCAAGACCGGAAACCTGGGCGAGGGCACCCACAACCTGCTCTACACCGCGACCGTGGAGGTGGGGGCGGATGCTCCGCTGAGCGTGACCGGGGTCGTGCTGGGTGGGTTCTCACGCGACACCGTGGGGCAGGGTGTCCGCGCGCTGTTGGACAGCATCCGCGCCGGGTTCCACGAGGTCGTCGTCGCGAACAAGGGCCAGGACATCGGCACCTATACGACCCCGTGGGGGGCCACAGCGCAGATGGTGATCGCCGAGAACGCGTCGATCTTCACGTGGTCAGACACGCCCATCGAGGCGTCGATGACGCCCTCAGCGACGGTGACCTACGACGACGGCGAACAGGTCGGAACGATCGACTGGGTCGCCGGGCCGCACACGACGTCGGCCGCGATCGAGATCGAGGGCGAGATCGAGCCGCCCAGCGCGTGGTGGCGGCTCACGCATCCGTCGGAGCTGGGGTAGCTGCGAGCATCCGCTTGACACGTCACGGCGGCGAGTTGCTAGCCTGGAGTCAGTTGCACTCTCGCACCGCGCGAGCGACCCTGACCCCGTCTCCACTTTGCAACGAAGGGACGGGTTGATCATGGGCACCTTCACGTATGACACGTCAGTGCGAGTCGATTTCGACGATCGCGTTCTCATCCACCTGCAGCTGGTGATCTCGGCCAAGCTGCGACGCGACGAGTCGTTCATCTTCACGTGGACCAAACCGGCCGAGGCCGGCGGTGGGCGCACGAGTGTGTGGATCGACCGCAGAGTGCCGGTCGCGTTCGACTACCTCACGAGCACGATGGCGCCGATCAGTCGACGTTGGATCGACGAACTCACCGCCACGACCTTCAACGCGCTCGGGCTCCAGATCGTGCCCGACCCCGGTGATGTGCCGGCGATGGCGGATGCCCCGGCTCGCGAGATGGCGAAGTGACGGCGGGCGACATCGCGGTCGCCGCCGCTCACCCTCAGCTCACAGGCCTCTTGTGGGGCACGGGTGCGGATTGAAGCTCTGACGGGTCGAGCCGTTTCGAGATGATCGCCGCCGCCACCGAGCGCAAGCTCAGGTTGTGGCTGCGCGCGTATCGGCGAAGGGCGTTGAACGCCTCATCCATGTCGTAGCCCCGGATCTCGTAGAGCACGCCCTTGGCTTGCTCGATGACCACGCGACTGTCGAGGGCGTGCTGCAGCTGTGTCGCGACGATGTTTCCCTCGCGGATCACACGCTCCTGCACGATGCCGATCGTCGCGACGTCTGCGAGTGCGCGCGCGGCGGTGACATCGCGTTCGTTGAGCGCGCCGACCTGGGTGCTGAAGAGGTTCATCGCGCCGAGGGTCCGGCCGCGCAGGCGGAGCGGCGTCGCGTACATCGAACGGTAGCCCTGCCCGGCGGCCACCCGCGAGAACTGCGGCCACCGATCGTGGGTGAGGTCGATGTCGGGAACGCTCACGGCGACCCCGGTGTGGAAGCACTCCACGCAGGGGCCGGCGCCGGCGTTGAGCTGCATGATCTCCACGAGCTCGGCCGACTCGCTCGTGGAGGCGACCAAATGCAGGTCGCCCTGTTTGTCGGCGAGCATGAGGCCCCCCGCGTTGGTGTCGAAGAGGTCGGCGCATTCCTCGACGAGCACGTGCAGCATGTTGACGACGTCATAATCCTCCACAAGGGTGTCGGCGAGGCGGACGAAGGTCTGGTTGAGGCGTTGTTCTCGAGACGGGTCAGTCACGGGGGAGCCCTTCCTGCTTGGTGTTCATTGAGGGGTGTTGCCGGTCAGAGTGCGAAAGTCGAGTTGACGAGTGACGACGTCGTGCGCGACCGCTTGCATCGTGCGATCTCGGGCGTAGGCGTGAGCGCGCATAAGCAGGAGGGCGTCGGATGTCGAGCACCCGAGTTGCGCGAGGATCATCCCCGTCGCCTGGTGCACTTCCCTCCGCAGCTCGCCTTCCGGCTCCGCGGGGGTCGCCACGTTGCGGGCGGCGAGAAGCATCGCGCGCTCGGTCGCGGGGGCCACGACAGAACCGACGAGGGTCGCCGCGTCGACCATCTCGGATGGCGTCATGAAGTCGCGTTCGGTTCGGTAGAGCGTCGTCACGCCGACGGGAACGCTCCCGATCGTGAGGGGCAGGGTGATGACCATGCCGACGCCGAGCTTGTTGACGCTCGCGCAGAACTGCACGTATTGCGGGTCGCCGCCGGTGTCGATCTGCACGGGTCGGCCGGTGCGCCGCACCGTGAACCCGGGGCCTTCGCCGAGTTCGAACTGGAGGTCTTCGATGCGCCGCGCGACGTCGTCGCTCGAGGCGAGGATGGCGCCGTACCCCGAGGATCGGAAGATCGAGATCGCTGCCCCCGCTATCGCGAGACCCTCCAGAAAAGGCGCGATCATAGCGCTGGGGGAGGGCGGACCCGGCTCGCCGATATCGGCTGTGTCGCTGTGCGAACTGTGTTCGCCCATTGTCACCCCGGTCGCCGAATTGTCATTGATCGTGACAGGGACTGGGTCTCTCGCCGACGGCGAGTGAACATGCAAGCTCATACAAGTCTGGCATGAAGCGGTGCCCCATTACTAGGGAGGGGCCCGCTGCGGGCGTGTTGCTCAGCCGCGCCGGCGGGCCCGCGCGAGCAGACGAGCGTCTCGCCGAGTCTCGAACGGTGTCGCGATGGCGAGGAAGATCACAGCCACCGCAACCAGGGCGGCGACCTGCCACGGCAGGCTCATGCTTGCCGCAAGGAGCCCCGAAAACAGCCCGAGCAGAGAGGGAAGAATAGCGCGCGACGTCGAGCGCCGAAACTCGATCGCTTCGACGAGTAGTTCCGCCACCCCGGGTGACAGGGGCTCATCCTCGCGGGTCAGACGGGCGAAGCTTCGCCGCTGCGCGGCCGTCAACGCGCCCATCGGTGTTTCTCGTGGCCCGAACGGAGGTTGAGGGAGAAGTCGCCGACTGCGGCGAGCCGACACATATCCCGCGATACACAGGGCGAGAGCGGCCACGAATGCCGCGCCCTGGAGCCACATGAGCGCGGGAGCAGGTCGCGGGTCCTCAGTGTTGATCACGATGGTGGATGCGAGCATCACGCCGACGACCACGATCGCGGCGCTTTGCGTGGAGACGAAGCGCACCGGCTGCCCCTCGACGTTCCACGTGCGCATCCGTCTGATCGCTTCGTCTATTCGTGCTGCATCACCAGGCGCCCACTCGATCACGACGGTCACTGTAGCCGCCGACAAGCTTGGATGCCGACATCCTCGTCACCAATCGCCGAACCTGTCAGTATGACAACCGTGCTTCTCTCCATGGTCGTGTTCCCCGCCGGGATGCTTCTCGTCGTCCTACTGATCGTCGTGGCGATAGTCGGGTCGGCCCAGAAGAGTCCGCTGCAACACCAGCAGGAGGCGGCGTCACGTGCCCGCCGCGACGACAGAACGGGCACGCACCCGGGCGGGTCCGAGTAGCGCCCGCTCGGCGTCGCCCGACGGCTGGGGGTCGGCCGTCGGCCACCCGGCCTCGACAAGGGCGCGAGCCGTGTCGCTCCGAGGCGAGTAGGGGATGTCTTCGCCGCCCACCACGCGATAGTCGTAGGCCCCGGGGCCCGACCACAGCACGGTGCCGTCGGCTCCCGCTACTCCCATCGGCCCGCGTTTGGAGGCATCCTTGTCGCCGTCCGCACCAAGCAGAACGATGAGCGGTCCGGGGGATATCGCCCGAAGCGCGGCGAGCGTCTTCTCGGTCGAGTCGGGTGTGTGCGAGATATCCATGTAGACGCGGGGCCCGGTGTTTCCGGAGACCAGGCTCGTGCGGCCGGGGATGGTCACACGGATGCCCCTGCGCACGCGGATGCCCCTGCGCACGCGGTGGCACAACACATCGAAGTCGTAGCCGACGGTTGCGAGCATCGCGAGCGCGAGCGCCACGGGGCGCCGACAGTCGCGTCCCTTGAAGGCTCCCGCTGGCTGTGGTGTCCGCCGCGGTTGAACCGCCGCTCTGCAGTGCGCCGGAGGGCTCGGTCGCTACCCGAAGGCGGGCGGGCTACCGTGTGTCGATGCCCTCCACCTCTCCTTCGTCCGGTCGCCTTCGCCGCGCCTCCATCACGGTCGCCTACCGCACCGAAACGGGGGTGCGTGACTGGTTGTCACGCCGTGCGGTGCGACGTGGGTGGACTCCGGCGGTCATCCCTTACTCCGGCTACGCGAGCGGCGGCCACGCGCGAGTGCTCGGTCGGGTCGTTCTCGCGCCCGCGAGCGTCGACCCCTCGGGGCGACGTGACGTGCGGGGATGGCGACGGCTTCTCACCCTCGAGAGCCCCGGTGCCGAGGTGCACGTCGAGCTCGCGGGGAGCACGACGACCGTGAGAAGCAACGAGGCCGGCATCATCGACGCTCGCATCGACTTCGACAGTCCCGTCGACTCGAGCACGGCGGATGCGACGCTGACTGTGGGCGCTCGAGACGCGATCGTCGCGAGCATCCACGTCGTGAGCGAGAAGCCGGTGCGCGGCGTCGTGTGCGACATCGACGACACGGCGTGGGTGACCGGAATCTCGCACCCGATCCGGGCGGCGTGGCGCACCCTGCGAGGAACGAGCTCGACGCGGAAGACCGTGCCCGGCATGGGCAGGCTGCTCCAGGCCGCCGTCGAGGGAGACCACCTACCGGGTGTCGTGTACTTGAGCAACGGACCCTGGAACCTGGTCGGCCCGGTCACCCGGTTTCTCGGCAAGAACCACTTCCCGGCGGGCGCCGTGCTCATGACCGACTGGGGGATCACACCCGACCGGTGGTTTCGCGACGGCCAGAAACACAAGTCGTCGTCGCTCGCGCGACTTCTCGACGATTTTCCGCACGTGACGTGGGTTCTCGTCGGCGACGACGGCGAGCACGATCCGCAGCTGTACCGCGACCTCGCCGAGTCTCACCCTGGGCGGGTGGCGGCTATCGCCCTCCGTCAGACGGCGCCGACGCTGACGCCGACCAAGCGCGGGGCGACCGAACAGGAGTCGGTCAACGGGGTGCCGGTGCTGCACGGCCCCGACGGTGATGCCCTCCTGCCGCTTCTGCGTGCGGTGCTCTAGCCGGAGCCCTCGTTCTCGTTCTCGCGCGACGACATCCTCGTGGTGAGCCACTCGACGATGTCGGCCCGCACCTCGGCGTCCAGCAGCGAGAGGGCGTGGCCGGCTCCATCGATCGGTCGCACCGTCACGTCGGCCGAGGCGGTAGCAGGGTTGGGGGCACCGGCGGCATCATCATCCGGTTTGCTCGCCTCGAGTGCGGTCGCGAGAGCCTCGGCCTGGTCGAAGGGGATGAGGTCGTCGTCCCGAGCGTGCACGAGGTAGAACGGCGGGCTGCCCGCATTCGCGAACGTGATCGGCGATGCTGCTGAGGCCGCGGGGCACTCGGCGTAGTCGGCGCACCCGAGGTAGTCGAGTTGCACGCGCTCGAACCCGCGGCCCACGTGCGCCGACGCCGGCTCGGTCAGGTCGAAGGGGGCGCTGACGGTGACGACCGCGACCACCTCGCCGCCGTCCGTCGCGGCGGATGTCGGGGCCCCGCTGTCGAGCGCGAGTAGCGCGGCGAGGTTGCCGCCCGCGGAATCGCCGAACGCCGCGACTCGAGCGGGGTCGATGCGGTAGCTCGCGACCTGCTCGGGATCGCGGGCCCACGCGAGCGCCGAGCGCACGTCGCCGATGGCCGCCGGAAAGGGATGCTCGGGCGCGAGGCGGTAGTTCACCTGGAACACCACGAACCCCTCCGATGCGAGCCACTCGCACGACTCGCGCCACTGTCGCCCCTGCTTGTCTCCGCTGTGCCACCCGCCCCCGTGCACCGACAGGATCGCGGGGCGGGCGGGAGCGTCACTCGAGGTGACCTCGTCGACCGGCACGCAGACATCCAGCGTCTGGTCGGGGTGCGTGCCGTAGGCGAGGTCGGCGTCGACATGAACGGATGCCACCTCTCCGGGCTCGAGAAACGGCGCGAGCTGCAGCGCGAGCGCCGGGCCGAGCAGGCGGCTCCAGGTCGCGGTCATGTGGTGGGTGTCGGAGTAGACGAGTGTCGACCCGATGAGCGCGGGGCAGGTCTCTGCGTTGCACACGGTGTCGGTCATGGTGATGAACCCCGAACCGGTGGTGCGCGCGGCGGCCTCCTGCGCCTCGAGCACCGTCGTGTTGATGGCGTCGCTGCGCGGCACGGCGCACTCGGCGGCCGACTCGAGGTGGGACGCGAGGCACAGCACGGGGGAGCTGCTGAACTCCGGGGTGTCGGCGATCGTCACCACGCGGGTGTCGGCGGGCATCCGCTCGATGCTCGACACCGTGCCCTCCTCCCAGTCCCGGGCGATGAGCTCCTGGTCGCGGTCGGGGCGAGGGGCGATGTGGTTCGTCATGACGACGACGTCGGGCGGGTCGTCGCGGAGGTGCTCGATCACACCGTCGCGCCACGCGGCGCACGTGGGATTGGCGGCGTTGGCCCACGCGATGTCGGTGTCTTGCGATCGGCACTCCGACTTGGTGAACGTCTCCAGCCGGAACCCTTCCTGCTCGGCGGCGACCTGCAGTGCCGGAAACCAGCGTCCGGCGTGGGAGTCGCCGAAGAGCGCCACGGTGACGGGTGAGTCGAGGTCCCCGAACGAGCACGTCGTCACCTCCGCTTCGCCGACGGATTGCTGGCATCCGTTGGAGTAGATCTCGCCCGTGTCGGCGACGGCCTCGTCGAGCGGGGGAGAGACGTCGGAGGGCACGAATTGCGCGGACTCGGGCAGAAGGGTCGCGACCGTTTCGCCCGCGGCTCGATCGGAGTGCAGGGGCATGAGCGCGGCGGCGGCGCTGCCCCCCGCGAGGAGCGCCGCGAGAGCGACCGAGCCGACCGCGGCGAGGCCGAGCGAGCGTCGCGGGCTCGCTCGGCGCGCGCGAGAGCCGCGCCGAAAGGGCGTCTCGACGAAGCGGTAGAGCAACCACGCCACCGGAACCGCGACGACGATGAGGGCCACCCCGAGCCCCATCGGCAGCGCGACACCCGGCGCGGTGTGCTCTTGCACGAGCACGAGGATCGGCCAGTGCACGAGGTAGAGCGAGTAGGAGATGAGGCCCACGAACTGGAACGGGCGCGACCGCAGCAGCCACGACGCTCCCCCGTCGCGGGGGCGACCGAAAGCGATTACGAGAAGCGTTCCGGCGACGGGGGCGAGGGTCGCGAACCCCGGAAAGCTCGTCTCGGCCGTGATGGTGACCGCGCTCACGACAATGAGCGCGAGACCCGCCCAGGTGAGGATGCGGGCGACCACGGCGGGCGTGCGCTGCATCGACGTGATCACCCCGGCGAGCACCCCGCCGACCGCGAGCTCCCACGCGCGGGTGGGGAGCGAGAAGAACGCCCACGGTTGTGATTGCGGCAGAACGACGAGGCACGCGGCGAACGAGAGCAGGGCGACGGCGCCCATCCCGATGACGACACCTCGCGGGGAGCGCCGCGCGACCACGAAGAGCCCGAGCAGCAGGGCCGGCCACAGCAGATAGAACTGCTCCTCCACCCCGAGCGACCAGAAGTGTTGGAACGGCGACGGCTCGGTGCCCGCGAGGTAGTCGGTCTGCGCCACCGCGAACGCGACGTTGGGCACGTAGAGCGCCGACGCGATGGCGTCAGCCAGGATCTGTTCGAGGCGCAGCGGCGACACGAGGATCACCGATGCCACAGCCGTGAGCGCGATGACCGCGAGCGACGCGGGAAGGATGCGTCGAGCTCGGGCCGCATAGAACGCGGCGAAGTCGATGCGCCCGCGCTCCGCAAGGGTGGCGAGCAGGTGCGCGGTGATGAGAAAACCG
Source organism: Marisediminicola sp. LYQ85 (assembly GCF_046600695.1). Taxonomy (NCBI): domain Bacteria; kingdom Bacillati; phylum Actinomycetota; class Actinomycetes; order Micrococcales; family Microbacteriaceae; genus Marisediminicola; species Marisediminicola sp. LYQ85. The sequence continues at coordinate 381,789 of NZ_JBKIWO010000002.1, read as the reverse complement.
GAGATGACGAAGAACACGTCGACGCCGACGAAACCCCCCGCGACCGCGCCGACACCGGCGTGCTCGAGCAGCACCAACCCGACGGCGACCGCCCGCAGCCCCTGGATGTCGGGCCGGAACCGCACCTCGGGAGGTCGTGCGGGAGCGGATGTCGCGACTGCGCCCGCACCGCTCATCCGGCCTGCCCCGCCCTGCTTCATCCGTGACGCCGCGCCGGTCTGGCAAGGCGCGTGCACGATAACAAGGCGTCGTGAACAGCCGGGGGCGCTCGCGAGCGATGGCGGGTCACGGCGATGACACGTGCTCAGCTGTAGTGTCGGGCGCGTGAGCCAGCGAGGGTATGGGTATGCGTTGCGGTTGATGTGCGCGCTCGGAGGGGCCCTCATCGTGAGCGGGATTGCGACGCTCGTGGTGAGCGATCGGCCCTCCGTAGCCATCGCCCTGTTGGTGATGGGCGGGCTCGTGGGCGTTGTCGGCTACGGAGCCATACGCGGCCAGCGGCGGAAAGATCAACGATCGTGATCTCATCGGGGCCCGTGCGAGCCGAAGGAACCGGGCCTATATCCGCGGTTCGAGGGCCGCGTCTTCAGCTCATCGGAGGTTGCAAATGGAAAGCCCGCCCCGGACCTCTTTCTGCACGCGGCGTCGCGCATGGGTCACGAGCCCGACCGCTGGGTCGTGATCGAGGACAGCAAGTTCGGGGTGCGTGCCGCGAAGGCGGCCGGGATGCGTGTGTTCGGCTACGCGGGCGGGCTCACCCCCGCCGCCTGGCTCGCCGAGGAGGGTGCCATCGTGTTCACGGACATGGCCGACCTGCCCGGGCTCCTGGGTGAGGTCTAGCGACACCCGAATTCTCAGCAAATGACCTGCCCGCGAGGTGCGCGGGAGGTCTAGCCTCTCTCGTGAGAAACCATCAAGGGAGGAAACCATGGGACTCGACGACAAGATCAAGAACGCCGCGCAGGATGTCGCGGGCAAGGTCAAGGAAGCCGTTGGCGATCACCGCAATGACGAAGACCTGAAGGCCGAGGGTCAGCAGGACCAGTCGGAGGCCTCGCTCAAGAAGGCCGGCGAGAACGTCAAAGACGTCTTCAAGTAGATCCACAGAGCGGCGAGGTGGCATCCCAACGGTGGGGTGCCACCTTCGTCGTTGTCGGCCCGGCGCCCGAGCGTCGACTCACGCGTCGGGGGGTCGCCGACCACTCTCGGAGAAAGCCTTCTTCGGTGAGCTCGTCGAGGTCTTTGTTCGCCTCGTCGAGGAGGTGCTCGGGGACGCCGACATCCGCCGCCGTGCGCAGCACGACCTCTCCCGTGCTCGTGCGGCGCACCAGAGGTCGGTGTCGGCGACCGTGTCGACCGAGCCGAACACGGCCGCGCCGACGACGTTGGCCAAAAACCTGCCGGCCTTGGCGGCGGGGTGGCCGCGCCGGGGTTCGAGCGACGCGGTGAGTGTCGCGCTCGCGGCAGTCTCGTCCATGAGTGCAGGGTAGCGCGGCGCGCGGTGGCCCATCGTGGCGGTGACGGCCCCTTTCGGCCATCATCAACAGAGCCGAAGAGGGCGCGACAACGAGGGGATGGCATGTCTGCAGCCACGAAAGGAACCGCGCTTCGTGAGCGCCCCTCGGGTGGCCGACGCCTTGCGAAGAGGGTGATCGAGGCGTTCCTGGTCGCGCTCCCCGCCCTGCTCGTGGTGCTCGGGACGATCTCCGGCTCTCTCGGAAGCACCCTCGGGAGCTGGCTGTCGGTCGCGGCCGTCGTTGTGATGGCGGCGGGGGTCGCCACGGAGCACTGGGTCGCCTACGTCGTCATCCTCGTGGTGGGCATCATCGCTCTGTTCTCGACGGGGCTCCTGGCGCTCGCCGCGTGGGTGGTCGGCGCGATCTACATCGGGATCGCGGTCATCAACCTCGTGATCATCGTTCGGCGTCGACGTTCGAGCTGACCGAACCCGTCCGCGTCGGGGCGTTGACAGCACCACACATCCTTTGTACCGTTCACTTGATACAAGGAGGTTCGAGTGCTCGACGTCAGCTTGACCGACATCACGCTCGTCGTCGTCGGCTCTCTCGCCTTCATCGCGCTAGCTGCGGCGGGCCTTGCGCTCGTGGGAACGTCGCGGCATCCGCTCGTGGTGAACCGGGCTCGACGTCGATCCGCCTTGAGATCGCTGGTCGCGGTTGGCGTTGCCCTGGCTGCATTCGCGTTCGCTGTGCTCGCGCACCGTCTCGACCCGCGGCTCCAATCGATCCCCTACGTACTCGGGCCTCTCGTTGCGGCGGCCGCCGGCCTGATCGCATTCAGGCTCATGCCGACCCCGTCCATCGACGCGCCGACCCGGCGGCGGGCGGCCAGCGTCGACCGGCGAACGCTTGAGGACTACTCGACTGCCGCGCAACGCCGAGTGTTCCAAGCATCCGCAGTCACCACTGTGCTCATCGTGGTCGTGTGCGGCGTTCTATCGAGACCCTCGCTGGACGGACGATGGATCTGCCCGAGTTTCATCTCCGCCCCCTGTGCCGGGGGAGGTGCACTTCTGTTCCCGGGGTGGATGTTCGGGGTTCCTGCGCTCGTGCTTAGCGCGGCAGTCGCCCTCAGCATGCGTGCGGTGCTGAGGCAGATCGTCGACGCTCCAGCCGCATCTTGGCCGGAGCTGAGCCCTGCTGATGGCGCCCTTCGTGTCGGCGCGATCAGACTCGTCTATCGCGTGACCACCTCGGCATTCGTGCTCGCGGGGGCGATGTTTCTCGGCGTGGCGGCGTTCCCCTTCATCAACGCGGCCGCACTCGGAGACAGTCAAATGTCGGCTGTCGCAACGATCGCGCCCCTCGTTGGGTGGCTGCTGTTCGCCGTGACGGTGGCGAAGCTTCTGTGGGGGGCGGTGTTGGCGGTCATCGCTGTGGTCGGTGCCGTTCGCCTCCCGCGTGCTCCGCGTGTGGTCAGCCTGGGGTCAGTGCTGTGATTCACGTCGACGCCGACGACCCGACGCCGCCCTATGAGCAGATCCGTGCGGGTCTCGCTCGCGAGATCAGGTCGGGTCGAGCCTCAGCGGGCCATCGTCTTCCGAGCGTGAGGCAGCTTGCTGGAGATTTGCGCGTTGCCCCGGGCACTGTCGCCCGCGCGTACCGAGAACTCGAAGAAGCCGGAATGGTTGCCACGCGCGGATCGCAGGGAACGGTCGTGCGTGAAGGATGGGCGTCTGGTGACGAGATGAGTCGGGCGGCTTCGGCGTTCGTCGACGAGGTTAGATGCGTTGCGGACGACCTCGAAGACGTGATCGACGCAGTTCGACAGGCCTGGAGCGGCATCGAGGCGCGGGCGACGACAACTCCCGCGCGATGAGGAACCCCGCTCCGACGGTGGTTCTCGTCGCTCGGTCGAGGGTCGCGCGATCGGTGCGGACGCGAGTCGCTCGCGCGGTCTTCACCGTGGTGGCGAAGTGGACGACGTGGCAGATCGCGGTCGCTTCGCCGTTCGCCTCCCGGGTCTCGCCGTCGAGCCTCGCCTCGCGGCCGTGCGTAATGACGGAGAGAATCCGGAGCTCGGCGGGCTCGCTGGCAGCAGAGTGGCCCCAGCGGCCGCGTTGTCAGCCCCGAGAAGGAGCGGCGATCAGCCGCGCGACCCGCGTCGGAGCAACGCGCCGGTCGACCAGAGGGCCCACGCGATGAGCAGCGGCTGGCCGAAGAGCCGGCCGATGCGCTTGCGGTCGGTGTCGAGACCGAACGCGGGGCGACGGTGCACGGCTTGAGCGATGTTGCCCGGAAAAATGGCGGTGAAGAACGCGGCGGCGACGAGGCCGACCTTCGCGCGCAGCGAGATCGGCGCGAACAGGAGGGCTGACCCGAGCGAGATCTCGGCCACGCCCGACAGCACGACCGTGGTGTCTTCGGGCAGCGGAACGAACTCCGGCACCTGGGCGCGGAAGTCGTCTCGAGCGAACGTGAGGTGGCTCACCCCGGCGAACACCAGAATCGTGCCGAGCGCGATGCGGGCGGTGGTGCGCCCCGGTGAAGCGGACGTGCGGCGGTCGAGTGCCATTTGTCTCCTTGGGGGTCCCGCCCATAGTAGGCACCCCCGTGCGGAACGCGATGTGAGCACTGCGAGCGCATAGCCTCGGCCTATGGATGCAACGGAACCGTGGGATCTGGTCGTGCTCGGCGGGGGGACGGCGGGGCTCGTGGCGAGCCGCGCGGCCGCCGCCGAGGGGCGACGGGTGCTGCTCGTCGAGGCGCACAGGCTCGGGGGCGACTGCCTCAACACCGGATGCGTGCCGTCGAAAGCGCTCATCGCCGCATCACTCGCGGCAGCGACCGCGCGCACATCCGCGGCGCTCGGTGTTCGGAGCCCCGAGGTCGTCATCGACTTCGCAAAAGTCATGGGGCACGTGCGCCAGGCCATCGCCCTCATCGAGCCCGACGACTCGCGGGAGTCGCTCGAGCGCGCGGGGGTCGTGGTGATGGAGGGCCGAGCACGCTTCACGGGGCCGGGCGAACTCGAGGTCGAGGGCGCTCGCATCCGATTCGCGCGCGCCATCATCGCGACGGGAGCGTCGCCCGCCGCGCTCCCCGGTCTGACCGATCGCGCTGACGCTGACGCAGACGACGACGATGTCGTGCTCACAAGCGAGTCGTTCTGGTCGCTCACCGAGCTCCCCGAGCGCCTGCTGGTGATCGGCGGCGGGGCTGTCGGATGCGAGCTCGCCGGGGCGATGGCCAGGCTCGGGTCGGCCGTCACGCTGGTCCACCGCGGCGACCGTCTGCTGCCGAGAGACGACGCCCGCGCGGCCGAGATCGTGCGCGCAGCGCTCGCCGCAGACGGTGTCGATGTGCGGCTCGCGACCACCGTGACGGATGTCGACGGCGCGACGGTGACGCTCGAGATCGGCGACTCCGGTGCGGCCGCCGTCGAGGCCGTCACGGCCGACCGCATCCTCGTGGCGGTGGGCCGTGCCCCGAACACGGCGGCGCTCGGTCTGGAGGTCGTGGGGGTCGAGCTCGACAGCCGCGGCTTCGTGCGCGTCGACGACACGATGCGCACCACGAACCCGGCGATCTGGGCTGCCGGCGACGTCACGGGTCGGCCGCAACTGACGCACATCGCCAACGTCGACGGTCGGGTGGCGGCCGCGAACGCGGCGACAGGCGAGCGGCGGTCGAACGCGCACGGTGTCGTGCCGCGCGTCACGTTCACGAGGCCTGAGGTCGCGGCCGTGGGCATCCGGTGCGACGACGCCGAAACGCACGGCTTCGACGTGGTCACGGTCGACCACCGCGACCTCGACCGGGCGGTGTGCGAGGCGGATGTCGGCGGCTACACCTCGATTGTCGTCGACGGGTCGGGGCGCGTCCGCGGCGCGACCATCGTGGGGCCCCGGGCGGGGGAGTCGCTCGGGGAGGCGTGTCTCGCGGTGCGCCTCGGCGTGACGACGGCGGATCTCGCGAGCGCCACGCATCCGTATCCCACGTATTCCGACGGGGTGTGGAAGGCGGCGCGCATCCACGCGGGATCGCGCGGGGGCGTGAGGTCGACGTCGTGACTCGCAGAGGAATCGGTGTCGGCCTTCTTGCCGGCGGCGGCGTCGTCACGATGGTCGGCCTCATCACTGCCGTCGTCTTCTTTTTTCAACCGTGGCGCACGTGCCCCTACGGCGACGTGCCGGCAGAGTGCGCGATGCTTCCCGCCGATGCCGCGGTGATGGAGGGCGCGCTGGTCGTGATGTTCGTGGGGGTGTGCATCCTCATCGCCGGGGGGATCGTGCTCAACAGACCTCGGGGAAGGTGATCGGGCAGGAGGGCGGGTCGGCTGCGCATCCGCGACGGGCACTGCAAGACTCACGGTCGATGGACTTCGATACCGGCAGTGACGAGCAGCTCGAACGCGTTGCCTATGGCCGTGGGCACCCTCCTGAGCTCGCGGCGAGTGGCTCTCTCGTGGCGGCGGGTTTCGCGGACCAGTCAGCCGAGGATGCGACATCCGAGATCGCCGGAAACAGTGCCACCTCCGTGGAGGACAGCTTCGATCTCTGGTTCGAGGGCCAGCAAATGCCGGCGGACGAGCTCGGCGCCGAGCTGCCGTTGATCGATCCGGAGTCAACCCGAGCGCTTGACACTATGGATTATGTCGACGAGGCGTGGATGGCGAAGGGCCGGGGCGAGCGGTACTGCCTGATTCTCGAAACGAGCGAAGGGGAATCCGGCTATTCGTGGACGTGCGCGAAGCCCGACGCGATCAGTGAGTCGGGACTCGAACTATCGAATGCCGAGTTCCGCATCGAGTGGCGAGCCGAATACTTGTCGATATCTCCGGCCGAAACTGAGAGTTGAGCCTGACTGACTCAAGTTTGCGCCGACTCAACTTGACACGACCCGACTCAGATCGCAGACTTGACCCAACGAGGCTCAAGTACCGGGTCTCGACACGTTTTTGAGAAGGAGCACTGAGCACATGGCTCGAGCAGTAGGAATCGACCTCGGAACCACCAACAGCGTGGTCTCGGTTCTCGAAGGTGGAGAACCCACCGTCATCGCCAACGCCGAAGGCCTCCGCACGACCCCGTCGGTCGTCGCCTTCACGAAAGACGGCGAGGTGCTCGTCGGCGAGACCGCGAAGCGCCAGGCCGTCACCAACGTCGACCGCACCATCTCGAGCGTCAAGCGCCACATGGGCACCGACTGGACCACCGGAATCGACGGCAAGAACTACACGCCTCAGGAGATCTCGGCCCGCATCCTCGCCAAGCTCAAGCGCGACGCCGAGCAGTATCTCGGTGAGCCCGTGACCGACGCGGTCATCACGGTTCCCGCCTACTTCAACGACGCCGAGCGCCAGGCCACGAAGGATGCCGGTGAGGTCGCCGGTCTCAACGTGCTGCGCATCATCAACGAGCCCACCGCCGCGGCTCTCGCCTACGGCCTCGACAAGGGTAAAGAAGACGAGCTCATCCTCGTCTTCGACCTCGGTGGCGGAACGTTCGACGTGAGCCTGCTCGAAGTGGGCAAAGACGACGACTTCTCGACCATCCAGGTGCGCTCCACCTCCGGTGACAACCGCCTCGGTGGAGACGACTGGGACCAGCGCGTCGTCGACTACCTGATCAAGCGCTTCAAGGACTCGACCGGTGTCGACGTCTCGGGCGACAAGATCGCGAAGCAGCGCCTCAAAGAGGCTGCGGAGCAGGCGAAGAAGGAACTCAGCTCGAACATGAGCACGAGCATCCAGCTTCCCTACCTCTCGCTCACCGAGAACGGCCCCGCCAACCTCGACGAGACCCTCTCGCGTGCCAAGTTCGAAGAGCTCACGGCCGACCTGCTCGACCGCACGAAGAAGCCCTTCAACGACGTCATCAAGGAGGCCGGCGTTTCGGTCAACGACGTCGCCCACGTGGTTCTCGTCGGCGGATCGACCCGTATGCCCGCCGTGGCCGAGCTCGTCAAGAAGCTCCTCGGCGGCAAGGACGCCAACAAGGGTGTGAACCCCGACGAGGTCGTCGCCGTGGGTGCCGCACTCCAGGCCGGCGTGCTGAAGGGTGAGCGCAAAGACGTTCTGCTCATCGACGTGACCCCCCTGAGCCTCGGAATCGAGACCAAGGGTGGCATCATGACGAAGCTCATCGAGCGCAACACCGCCATCCCGACCAAGCGCAGCGAGACCTTCACGACCGCCGACGACAACCAGCCGTCGGTCGCGATCCAGGTGTTCCAGGGTGAGCGCGAGTTCACTCGCGACAACAAGAACCTCGGAACCTTCGAGCTCCAGGGCATCGCCCCGGCGCCGCGCGGCATCCCGCAGGTCGAGGTCACCTTCGACATCGACGCCAACGGCATCGTGCACGTGTCTGCGAAAGACAAGGGCACGGGCAAGGAGCAGTCGATGACGATCACCGGTGGCTCGTCGCTGCCGAAGGAAGACATCGAGCGCATGGTGCGCGAAGCCGAAGAGCACGCCGCCGAAGACAAGCAGCGCCGTGAGGCCGCGGAGATCCGCAACACCTCCGAGCAGCTCGCCTACTCGACCGACAAGCTCATCAAGGACAACGAAGACAAGTTGCCCGAAGACGTCAAGACCGAGGTCCAGGCCGACGTCGACGCCCTCAAGACCGCGCTCGCCGGCGACGACGACGCAGCCGTGAAGACCGCGTTCGACAAGCTCAACGAGTCGCAGCAGAAACTCGGCCAGGCGATCTACGCCCAGTCGCAGGCATCCGAAGGCGCCGAGGGCGCCCCGACCGACGCCCCCACCGGCGACAGCACCGACAGCAACGACGAAGACATCGTCGACGCCGAGGTTGTCGACGACGAGCCGACCGACGACACCAAGAAATAAGACACCATGGCAGACACTCCGAACGAAGCGGGCGACGAGCCCGTCGTGCGCGACAACCGCCGGATCGACCCTGAGACGGGCGAGGTTCGTTCCTCGCCCGCCTCGGGCGGTGCAGCCGACGCCGAGTCGACGGGCGTTCCGTCGGAAGACGGCGACACGGCTGACATCGACGGCGGCGCCGAGGACCTCATCCAGGCCGAAGACGCCGACGTCGAGACATCCCTCGACGACGCGCCGCCGGCCGGAGCGGTGCCGCTGAGCGAAGCCGACCAAGCGATGCTCGACGACGCCGAACGCGACCTCGTGGCCGACATGCGCACCGACATGTTGCGCGCGCAAGCCGAGCTCGTGAACTTCCGCAACCGGGTCGAGCGCGACCGCGCAGCCAACCGCGACGCGGTCATCGCCGAAGTCATCCGCACGCTGCTTCCGGCGATGGACGACCTCACGCGCGCCGAAACGCACGGCGACCTCGAGGGGTCACCCCTCGCCCTCGTCGCGCAGAAACTGCGCGGCGGGTTCGAGAAATACGGCTTGCGGTCGGTGGGGGTCAAGGGCGAACCGTTCGACCCCAACTTCCACGAGGCCCTCGTGCAGCTGCCGTCGCCCGACGTCACGACCAACACGGTCGCCGACGTGATCGAACCGGGCTACGCCCTCGGCGACCGCCTCATCCGCGCCGCCAAGGTCGCTGTCCACGTTCCTGCAGAGTAGGGCCCCGGATGGCCAGCCAGGATTGGTTCGACAAGGACTTCTACGCCGTGCTCGGGGTCGCGAAAGACGCGACCCCGGCCGACCTCAAGAAGGCCTACCGCAAACTCGCTCGCAAGTATCACCCCGACGCCAACCCGGGTGACGCTGCGGCCGAGGCGCGCTTCAAAGAGATCAGCGAAGCCAACGCGGTGCTGAGCGACCCCGAGCAGCGCTCGGAGTACGACCAGATGCGAGCAATGGGTGCCGGTCGGGCGCGCTTCGCCGCGGGCGGTCAGCCTGGCGGATTCGACGACGTCTTCGGCGGGATGTTCGGCGGGGGAGGTGGCGGCGCGAACCAGCGCACCACCTACTCCCAGCAGGGCGCCGGATTCGAAGACCTCTTCGGTGGGATGTTCGGTGGCGGAGGCTTCGGGCAGTCGACCGGCGGGTTCCGTGGCTCGGGTGCCCCCTCGAAAGGGCGCGACTACACCGCGTCGACGACGCTCGACTTCATCACCGCTATCAAAGGCGACACCATCCGGCTGCAGCCGTCGGAAGGGCGTCCTCTCAGCGTCAAGATCCCTGCGGGCGTCGCCGACGGCCAGAAGATCCGTCTTCGCGGCAAAGGCGAGCAGAGCATCGACGGTGGTGCCGCGGGAGACCTCGTGCTCACCGTCGCCGTTCGCAGGCATCCGGTGTTCGAGCGCGACGGAATCAACCTGCGCGTCGACGTTCCCGTGACCTTCATGGAGGCCACACTCGGCGCGACGATCGAGGTGCCGACACTCGGCGGAGAGCCCGTGCGACTGCGCGTGGCACCCGGAACGCCGAGCGGGCGCGTACTGCGCGTCAAAGGGCGCGGCGTCGAGACATCCAAGGGCACGGGCGACCTGCTCGCGACCGTGCTCGTCGCGGTGCCGTCGAGGCTCAGCCCCGCGGCGGAGAAAGCGCTCGAAGCCTTCGCCGCAGAACTGCCCGACGAGAACCCGCGGCTCGACCTGCTGGATCGCGCGAAGGGATAACGGGCGCGCATGAACGAGCACACGCCGATCTTCGCGATAGCGATGGCAGCCGAGCTCGCCGGAATGCACCCGCAGACGCTGCGGCAGTACGACCGACTCGGGCTCGTCAGCCCCGACCGCACTGCCGGCAAGTCGCGGCGCTACTCGATGCGTGACGTCGAACAGTTGCGCGAAGTCGGCCGGCTGAGCGCCGAAGGGCTCAACCTCGAAGGCATCCGCCGCATCCTCGAGCTCGAGAACCAGGTGACCGAGCTCTCGGGGCGCGTGCGCCAACTCGAGTCTGCGCTCGCCGACGAGATGCTCAACCGGCCGGGGCGACGCGTGTTCGCGGCGCGGGAATCGGGCGACGTCATCTCGCTGCGCGCCGGCACACGCGCCCAGCGCAGCACCGAAGTGGTCGTGTGGCGGCCGCGGTGGCGGGAGCTCGAGGAGTAGGTCTGTTTGCGAGGGCGGGCGCGGGCCGGCGGGCGCGCGTGCGCGCATCCGGCAACTCGGCGCATCGCGGTCGCAAAACGCTGCGCCGCCCATCGTTGAAGGACCGTCTGCGACCGCGATCCGCGCCCGTGTCGCGGGTACCCTCGACTGTGCCCGAATCCCCGTTCTCCTTCGACGCCTTGCGCCGACGCCCCGACGTCGAAGCAGACAACCTCTTCGCCGTCGACGCGAGCGACCGGCTCATCCTCGACGAGGCTGCAGCGGATGTCGCGGCCGCCGGACCGCGCGGAATGGTCGTGATCGGCGACCACTACGGCGCGCTCACCCTCGGCGCGATCGCCGTGCACGGGGCGCTCGACGTGCGCGTGCACCAGGATCCGCTCACGGGGGAGCGGGCGCTCGCGCTCAATGCGGCCGACCAGGGCATCGAGTCGTTCACGCACCATCCGCTCGACGCGTCACTGCTGGCCGGAGCCCGAGTCGTTCTCGCGCAGTTGCCGCGCAGCCTCGACGCGCTCGACGAGATCGCCGCGGCGGTCGCCCGGCACGCCGACCCCGACGTCGTGTTCGTCGGCGGCGGGCGTCTCAAACACATGTCGATGGCCATGAACGAGGTGCTCGCTAAGCATTTCGGCGACGTGCGCGCCTCCCTGGGGAGGCAGAAGTCCCGCGTGATCACCGCGCGCGGACCGCGCGCCGAGGAGGCGGGCGATGCTCGAGCGTTTCCCCGACGGGAGCATCACGCCGACCTCGACCTCACCGTGTGCGCGCACGGCGCCGTCTTCGCGGGCACCAAGGTCGACATCGGCACGCGCTACCTGCTGAGCTTCCTGCCCGAGATGAGAGCGGATGCCGCGACCGCCGTCGACCTCGGGTGCGGCACCGGCATCCTCGCGTGCGTTCTCGCGCGAACGAACCCGCGGGTCGCGGTGCTCGCATCCGACGAATCGGCCGCGGCCGTGGCATCCGCCCGCGCTACGGCTGAGGCGAACGGCATCGCGCTCACGGTCGAGCGCGACGTCGGATTGTCGAAGCAGCCGGATGGCTGCGCCGACCTCGTGCTGCTCAACCCGCCGTTCCACACCGGGGCGACCGTGCACTCCGGGCTCGCGGGGAGCCTCTTCGAGGAGGCGGCGCGCGTGCTCAAACCGGGCGGCGAACTGTGGACGGTGTTCAACTCGCACCTCGCCTACCGTGCAGCGCTCACCCGCACGGTCGGGCCCACGAGGCAGGCGGGCCGCAACGCCAAGTTCACCGTGACGGTCTCGACCCGGGCCTAACCGCCACCCCGAGAGAACGCAGTTTCCGCGAGGGTGCGCGGGATCCGGCGCACCCTCGCGGAAACTGCGTACTTTGGCGGGGCGGGGTGCGGCGGGGCCGGCGGGGTGCGCGGGGTCACACGGCCGGCAGCGCGACCCTCGTGAGTTGCTGCGAGACCTGCCAGAGGCGGGCGGCGTCGTCGGCGCTGCGCAGGGGCGCGTACATCCGCTGCTCCGCCGGCGCGCCACTCGTGTTTCCGAGTCCGCTCGGACCGTAGAGCACACCGCGCTTGGCGCTCGGGTCGGTCGCGGCCATGAGTGCCGAGTGCCCGGCGGTCTCGGGCGTTCCGGCGAGGATCCCGCGCGCCGACAGCCAGCGGATCACCCGCACCTGCGGGGTGTCGCCTCCGCGCCCGATCTCGGGGCGCGCCGCGAGCAGGTTGGTGGGCGCGACACCGGGGTGCGACAGGTTGCTCGTGACACCCCAGCCGCCCGCCTCGCTGCGACGGTCGAGTTCGAGCCCGAACAGGCCGAACGCGATCTTCGACTGACTGTAGGCCTTCATGCCGTCGTAGGCGCGCTCCGAGTTGAGGTCGTCCCAGTTGATGCGGCCCGACCGCGCCGCGACGCTCACTTGCGAGGTCACTCGCGCGCGGCCCTCGCGCAGCAGCGGCAGAAGGTGGCCGACGAGGGCGAAGTGCCCCAGGTGGTTGGTTCCGAACTGCAGCTCGAAGCCGTCGGCGGTCGTCTGCCGGCTCGGCGGCGTCATGACGCCCGCGTTGTTGATGAGCAGGTGGATCGGGTCACCCTCGCCGAGGAGCGTCGCACCGAGCGCTTCGACCGACTCGAGCGACGAGAGGTCGAGGTCGCGAACCGAGATCTCGGCGTGCGGAACAGCCGAGCGGATGCCGGCGACCGCCGCGTCTCCTTTGGCCCGGTTGCGCACCGGGATGACGACCTCCGCCCCGGCCGCGGCGAGGCGCCGAGCGATGATGACGCCCATCCCGTCGCTCGCGCCGGTGACGAGGGCGCGGGTGCCCCGGAGGTTCGGAATGGTGATGTCGAATGTTCTGCGTGCCATGGTGTTCTCCTCGGATGTCGTGTGTTCCTCCACCGTCGCGGGTGTCGGCCGCAGGAGCCACGGCCTCCCGATCCGTGGCTGCGCGAGAGGGGGATCGGCGGGTCGTGGCTCCCCCCACCCGCACGCGGTAGACATGTGTTCACCCGCCACGAAGGAGACCGCCGTGATCGACCGCCCGGGACTCGCCGAGTTCCTCCGCCACCGCCGCGAGGCCCTGCAGCCCGAGGATGTCGGGCTGACGCGCGGGTCTCGGCGCCGCACATCCGGTTTGCGCCGGGAGGAGGTCGCGGTGCTCTCGCACATGTCGACCGACTACTACGCGAGGCTCGAACGGGAGCGGGGGCCCCAGCCGTCGGAGCAGATGCTCGCCTCCATCGCGCAGGGTCTGCACCTTTCGCATGAGGAGCGAGACCACCTCTTCCACCTCGCGGGGCACACCCCGCCGGCGCGCGGCACGAGCTCGGAGCACATCAGCCCGGGACTGCTGCGCGTGCTCGATCGACTCGACGACACCCCGGCGGAGATCGTCACCGAGATCGGCGAGACGCTGCGGCAGTCCCGACTGGGTGCCGCGCTCACGGGCGACAAGTCGATGCTCCAGGGGCCCGAGCGCAGCCTCGGCTACCGGTGGTTCACCGACCCGTCGGCGCGCAACTTCTACGCGCCCGAGGAGCACCGGTTCTTGAGTCGGATGTATGCGTCGGGACTCCGTGAGATCGCGGCGCTTCGGGGCCCCGAATCCCGCGCAGCCCGGTTGGCGGAGCTGCTGCTCGAGCGCAGCGCGGAGTTTCGGGAGCTCTGGGCCACGCACGAGGTCGGCATCCGGCCCCACGACGTCAAACACTTCGTGCACCCGGAGGTCGGCGCACTCGAGCTGCACTGCCAGCGCCTCGTCGACCCCGGGCACGCGCACTCGCTCATGATCTACACGGCTGTTCCCGGCAGCGAGAGCGCGGAGAAGCTCCGGTTGCTCTCGGTCATCGGGGCGCACACGCTCAGCTGACGCGAGCACCGAGCACCGAGCGGCGGGCGACGAGGCCCGTTTTCGCGCGGTCGCGGTCGCGATGTGTCGTCTCGCGCGCGCCGGAACAGCCGTTCGCGACCGCGATGCGGGCCGGCGTGCCGACATCCGCCCGACCCCGCCCCGCCCGCAAACACAGAAGTGCCAAGCGAAGGGGATCGGGACCCGCAGGGCCACCGGTCTGGGAGACGGTGGTCGTCGGGTGCGATCTCCTCCGCTTGGCACGTTCAGAGGCCGACCGAGGTCGGCGCGCTGTGCTGCGGCGGGGCGATGCCCAGTGGGGCGGTGATTACGGGGTGGGCATTCCGCCGTTGACGTTGAGCGTTTCGCCGACGACGTAGCTCGATTCACCCGACGCGAGGAACACGTAGGCGGGGGCGAGTTCGGCGGGCTGGCCCCAGCGGCCGAGCGGCGTCTGCGAGCCGGCGTCGGGCAGCTGGTCGGTCGGCTGTCCGCCGGCGGTCTGGAGCGGAGTCCAGATCGGGCCGGGTGCGACGACGTTCACGCGGATGCCCTTCGGTGCGAGCTGCTGCGCGAGCGCCTTCGAGAACGTGTTGATCGCGGCCTTGGTGGTCGCATAGTCGACGAGGTGCGGTGCCGGCGAGTATCCCTGGATCGACGACGTGTTGATGATCGTCGAGCCGGGCTTGAGGTGCGCGAGCCCCGCCTTCGTGATCCAGAACATCGCGTAGATGTTGGTTTTGAAGGTCGCGTCGAACTCGTCGTCGCTGATCTCGAGGATGTCCTCGTGGAATTGCTGCTTGCCCGCGTTGTTGATGAGGATGTCGAGTCCGCCGAGCTTCTCGACGGCCGTCGCGACGAGCTCGCGGCTGAACGCGGCGTCGGTGATGTCGCCGGGAAGGGCGACGGCGGTGCGGCCGGCCGCTTCGATGAGCGAGACGATGCGCTGGGCATCCTCTTCCTCTTCGGGCAGGTAGGAGATCGCGACATCCGCACCCTCGCGGGCGTAGGCGATCGCGACGGCGCCACCGATGCCGGAGTCGCCACCGGTGATGAGGGCTTTGCGGCCCTCGAGGCGACCGGTGCCCCGGTAGGTGTCTTCGCCGAGGTCGGCCTTGTCGCGGAGGTTGGCGTCGAGGCCGGCGCCCTCTTGGTACTGCGCGCTCGGCTCGAAGTCGCTGTACATCTCGGCGGGGTTGGTGAATGCGTATTGGTCAGTAGCCATGGTGTGCTCGATCCCGTCCGCGCGTCGGCGGACTGTTCTCGTTTGGGGGTGGCCCGTGAGTTCGTCACGAGCGCTCTCCACGCTAACCGCGTGCTGGCTGGGAGGCATGGGGGTTGCGCTCGCGGCGCAGTGCCCCTACGCGCGGGGGTGAGTGAGACCGGGTTCGCCCCTACGCGCGGGGGTGAGTGAGACCGGGTTCGCCGCGGGGCGGATTTCGCCGTCTGCCGTTCACCTCGTCGTCGTCATCTGGTCGTGAGCGCCGCTTAGTTTCGCTGAGTCCCCCCAACGAAAGCAGCTTCACCATGCGCTCCACCCGGTCGGCCCGCACCCTCGCCGCAACCACCGTCATCGTCGCTCTCGCCGCAGCACCCGCTTTCGGTGCGACCGCCGCGACCGCTGCCCCGCTGCCCGCGGATGCAACGCCGCTGCTCATCAGCGAGATCGTGCCGAACACGGTCGGTGACGACAACTTCGAGTTCTTCGAGGTGACCAACACCTCGGGCGACGCGATCGACCTCGACGCCGAGGGGGTGAGCTTCCGCTACACGGGTGTCGCGTCGGAGCCGCTTCTCGACTTCGAGCCTGGCGTGGTCATCGCTCCCGGCGCCTCGACGGTGTTCTGGTTGAGTTACACGAACGACAGCGGCACCCTCGACAGCTTCGCCTACACCGAAGACGACTTCCGCGCCGAATTCGGGGGCGGCGCCACCGACTACGACATCGTGCGCATCACCGGTCAGGCGGGCATGGCCAACGCGTCGGCTCGCGGCATCCGCGCGGTCGACGGCGCCGGCGC
This sequence comes from Marisediminicola sp. LYQ85, assembly GCF_046600695.1. Taxonomy (NCBI): domain Bacteria; kingdom Bacillati; phylum Actinomycetota; class Actinomycetes; order Micrococcales; family Microbacteriaceae; genus Marisediminicola; species Marisediminicola sp. LYQ85. Next base: position 365,977 of record NZ_JBKIWO010000002.1, on the reverse strand, counting down.
CGAGATCACCGAATCGTTCTACACGGCGGCGCAGGTGGGCGAGAACCGCGGCGCCAACTTCGGCGTCGCGGCGACCGGAACGGATGCCGAGTTCCGCGCGACGACGGCACCGACCCCCGGTGCCATCGACCCGGCCGTTCTCGAGCCCGCCGTGCCCGCCGAGCCCGAGCCGACTCCCGACCCCGAGCCGACCCCCGACCCCACCGACCCGTCGGCACCCTCCGAGGGCGTTGCGGCCGAGTGGCCCCTCGTGGTCACCGAGATCCAGCCAGACAATACGGGGGCCGACACCTACGAGTTCTTCGAGGTCGCCAACACGACCGGTGACGACATCGTGGTGGGGGCCGACGGCTACCGCTTCGCCTACACCTACGTCGACTCGAACGACCGCTCGCGCGATGTGCCGCTGACCGTGCCCGCGGGCACCGTCATCGCGGCGAACGGCGTGACCGTGTTCTGGCTCACCTACGGCACCTCGCTGACGATGACCGACGAGCAGTTCCGCACCTTCTACGGCGGATCGAGCGATTACACCCTCGTGCGTGCGACCGGCCAGGCCGGTTTCGCCAACGGGGGAGACCGCGGCATCCGCGTCGTCGACGAGAACGACGAGACCGTCGGGTGGTCGTATTACGCGGCGGGGTCGTACTCGGGCGGCTCGGGCAACGACTACGCGGTACCCGACGTGCGCGGCGAGCTCTCGATGTCGGTGGTCACGACGTTCGCGGCACCGACCCCCGGTGTCGTCGACCCCGACGCCCTGCAGAGCGACCTCACGCGTCCGTCCGACCCCGATCTCGACACCGCGACCCTGCACGTGACCGAGCTCATGGTCAACTCGCGCAACGTCGGCAGTGGCGACGGCTACGAGTACATCGAAGTCTACAACGCGAGCGACGCGCCGGTGCAGTGGGCCGACTACACGATCCGCTACCTCTACCCGCTCGCCGACCTCACCAACTCGTCGACCGCGCTGTGGCCGTCGGTTCCGCGCGACGCCGAGATCGGCGCGGGCGAGACGATCGTTCTGTGGGTCAAGAACGGCGGCAACGACGCCCTCACCGCAGGTGACTTCAACACCGAGTTCGGCACCGACCTCACCCTCGGCGACGACCTCCTCGAACTCTTCGTCGGCGGAATGGCCAACGGCTCCCCGCGCGGCATCGAGATCATCACCAACACCGAGATCTCGCAGAACCGGGCCTACTACAACCTCGCAGGCGCGACGGATGTCCGCGAGAACCAGGGCATCCACTTCGCCTCGACCGAGGGCGACCCCACGCTCCAGATCATCGAATCCGTCGGAGCACCGACGCCCGGTTCCGTGAGCGACACCCAGGTGCCTCTCGCCCTCAAGGATGTTCCCGACGACACCGTCGCGCCCGTCATCGACAACCGCACGCCGAGCACGTTCGAGCCGGGGGAGGCCATCGAGTTCGTCGCGGCCGTGACCGACGACGCCGAGGTGCGCACCGTCGCCATCGAGCTCGAGAACGACGTCGACGGCGACATGGGCACGCGCAACCTCGTTCCGGGGGCCGACGGCCTCTACCGCGTCTCGGTCGCCGCGGTCGACACGGCGGGCAAGGAGAGTTTCACCTACCGCCTCACCGCTTCCGACGGCAGCCAGGTGAGCGACTCCGGTGAGCTCACGGTGTCGACGTCGCAGCCTGCCGACGACGTGCGCCTCAACCTCGAGAGCGGGCAGTACGTCTCCGACACGGTGGATGTCTCGGCCGCGGGCGATGTCTACCCGCCGACCCTCGGCCTCACGATCGACGGTGCCCCGTTCGCGTCGGAGCCCGAGCTCGAAGCCTCCCCCGTGTTCGCGTTCGAGGCGACCGCGACGGATGCGTACTTCCGCAACGGCGTGCGTCTCGTCGACGACGGCGAGGCCGGCGACATCCTCACGGTCTTCGACGAGGGCTACTACGGCGCGACGGTCACCGTGCCGAGCGACGTCCCCCTCGAGAGGGTCAACCCGGGTCAGGAGTTCTCGGTGCGCGTCTACGCGGGCACCAAGGCCGCCCCCGAGATCGACCTCGACGAGAACAACGACAACTTCTCGCTCTCGAACATGAGGCTCATCCTCCCCGACGGTCGCACCCTGCGACCGGAGGAGGGATACAGCCCCACGGCCTCGATCGCGCTCGGCGACAGCGGCAACGCGGTCGACTTCGTGGAGGCGACGTTCACGGTTCCGGACGACGCGTTCACCGCGGTCGCGGGCCCGTGGGACACCACGGCGGTGAGCGACGGCGCGCACTCGATCGTGGCGACATCCGCCGAGGGCAGCGCGAGCGCCGACGTGATCGTCGACAACACCGCCCCCGTCATCGAGACGGCTCTCGAAGAGCGCCTGTATCAGGGGGAGTTCACGATCGACGGTTCCGCCTCCGACGCGGGGGCCGGGCTCACCGACGACGGTGTGACAGCGACGCTCGACGGCGAAGAGATCGAGTTGCCGTACGCGACCTCGTCGCTGCAGCTCGATGCGGCCGAGCACGTCGTGGTGTTCACCGCCGCCGACCTCGCCGGCAACGAGGCGACTCGCGAGATCCGCTTCACGACGCCCGTCGAGGAGCCCGGCAACGAGCTCATGAGCCCTGAAGACGGCTTCGAGACCGATGAGGAGTCCGTGGACCTCACCGCGCGAGCGGTCGACCCGAGCGGGGACCGTCTCGACGTGACCTTCGGGCGCGGATACGAGCTGACCCCCGGCGACGGCGTCGAGGCGGCGACCGGATCGGCGACCGACTCGCTCGACATCGACCGAGCAGACGCCGTGCTGCTCGACGACGACGAGGTCGCGCAGCTCGGCTCGAAAGACGACGACTCGGTCGTGGCCGAGAGCGACGCGAAGCTGCCGTACCAGCTGTTCACCGTGGCGGTGCCCGCGGGCGCCGACGACGCGACGGTGCGAGTGCGATGGGATGGCTCGGCCAACGCCGAGGCCAAGATCCTGCTTTACGCGCTCGACCCCGACGCGGCCGAGTGGGTCGAACTCGACCGTCACCTCACGACCGACGGCGGGGAGACCGAGTTCTCGCTCGAGGCTCTCGTCGCCGCGGCCGACTACGCCGAGAACGATGAGATCACGGTGCTCGTGCAGCATTCCGAGGGGTTCGCGGGCGACGACCTGTCGACGCGCGACACCGTCGTCGAGCCCAACCACCCCGACGACGTCGTGCGCTCCGCGTACGACTTCACACTCGGGTGGGAGTCGGACACGCAGTACTACAACGGCGACCCCGACATCTACGACCGCCAGACCTCGATCCACGAGTTCTTCCTGCGCGAGCGGGCCGACCTCAACCTGCAGTACGTCACGCACACGGGCGACATCGTCGACCAGTCGAAGGATCCCGAGCAGTGGTTGCGGGCCGACCCGACCTACGCGACGCTCGACGCCGCCGGGCTGCCGTACGGCGTGCTCGCCGGCAACCACGACGTCGACCAGCAGACCGACGATTACACCGAGTTCAGCCAGTGGTTCGGCGAGGCACGGTTCGCCGACAACCCCTGGTACGGCGGCAGTCACCTCGACAACCGCGGTCACTACGACCTCATCACCGCCGGCGGCATCGACTTCCTCATGATCTACATGGGGTGGGCGCCGGGCGACGAGCAGATCGAGTGGCTCAACGAGGTGCTCGCGCAGTACCCCGAGCGCACCGCGTTCCTCAACCTGCACGAGTACATGCTCACGACGGGTGGCCTCGGCCCGATCCCGCAGCGCATGTACGACGAGGTCATCGCGACGAATCCGAACGTCAAGTTCGTGAGTTCGGGCCACTACCACGACGCGTTCACGCGACTCGATTCGTTCGACGACGACGGCGACGGCGTCGACGACCGCACGGTCACGCAGATGCTCTTCGACTACCAGGGCCTGCCGAACGGCGGCGAGGGCTACCTGCGTCTCCTCCACTTCGACACCGAGGCCGAGCAGATCATGGTGCGCACGTACTCCGACTACCTGAAGGACTACAACGCCGACGACCCGACGCTCGCCATCGAGCACCAGGAGTTCGACATCCCGTTCGCGCAAGCCGGCATCGTGCCCGTCGTGAAGCAACTCGCGACCGACGCCTTCCGTGCCGACGTGTTCACGACGGAGGCGATCGAGACGTTCGACGACCTCGAGAGCGGCTCCGAGCCCACCGCCACCTGGGCGCCGGGCCTCGGAGAGCACTCCTGGTTCGTGTCGTCGAGCGACCCTTACGGAGCGACCTCCTATTCCGAGGTGCGCTCGGTGACGTTCGTCGAGGCCACCGAAGAGCCGACCGATCCGACGGACCCGACCGATCCGACCGACCCGACCGATCCGACCGATCCGACCGATCCGACCGATCCGACCGACCCTGGTGTTCCGGATGACGGCGCACCCACGGTGCCGTCGCAGCCGGTTCCGGGTGACGACCTCGACGACTCGCTCGAGGGCGGCATCACCGCTCCCGACTCGGCTCGACCGGGCGACCCGATCACGATCGGCATGGACGCGGGCCGCGCGGGCGACTGGGTGCAAGCGTGGCTCCAGCCCGGCGACGTGGCCCTCGGAACCTGGACTCGCGTCTCGACCGATGGACTCATCAACGCGGTCATCCCCTCGGATCTGCCCCTGGGTGAGTATCGCCTCGTCGTTCAGGATGCCGACGGTGCGGTGATCGGGTGGTCGATGATCGACATCGTGGCCGCCGCCCAACCGGCCGACACCGGGTCGGAGGTCATCGGGGGCGACGGAGCCGGCGACAGTGGAGGCGACCGCGACGACCTCGCGTTCACGGGCTCGACCGTGCCCGTCGGGCTCATCGTCGCCGCCGCGCTCATGCTCGTGCTCGGGGGTGGCCTGCTCGTGGCCCGCCGCCGCAACCGCTCACACGACGGCGCGATCGAGTAACACCCCGCAACGACGAGGGGGCGCCGGATGTCCGGCGCCCCTTCGTTCTCTGCACCGCGCGGCCTGTTGCGCGGTCACGCGCCGTCAGGCGTCGGCGGGCACTCGCACGGTGAGGGCTCCGGGCTCGACCCACGACTTGAACGCCACGGCTTTGCCGAAGCTGTCACCGTCGAGTTCGATGACCTCGGGCCGCGACAGGCGGGCCACGAAACGCTTGGTGGTCTCGTAGTGCAGGTCGCCGTCGTTGCGGCGCTCGCCGGCGACCATCTCGCCCGCCTTCGTGCGGCGCAGCACCCCGTTGGTCCAGACGATCTTGGTCCAGACGCGGATCCAGCCGAGCACCCCGCCGGGGCGCATGAGCAGGAGGTCGAGCAATCCGTCGTCCACGACGGCGTCCGGCATGAGGAGCACGTTGGCGGGCAGTGATCCGCAATTGCCGAGCATGACGGTGTGCACGGTCGCGCGCTTGGTCTGGCCGTCGTCGAGCTTGAAGCGCATCTGGAGTTCGTTCGGGTCGCGCAGCGACTTGACGATCGCGTCGACGTAGGCGACCCATCCGGCCTTCTTCTTGAGGTCGTCGTCGGTGTTCTCGATCATCTTCGCGTCGATGCCCATTCCCGCCATCACGACGTAGACGTGGCGGTCACGTGAGGTGTCGGCACGCTCGATGTCGATGACCCCGAGGTCGATCGCGCGGTCGACGCCCGTGAAGGCGGAGCGCACCGAGTTCGGCATGTTGTCGAGCGTCAGTTTGAGGTTGCGCGCGAGCAGATTGCCGGTGCCCGACGGGAGCAGTGCCACGGGTGTGCCGCTGCCGCGCACGGCTTCGGCGACCGCGCGAACGGTGCCGTCGCCGCCCGCCGCGATCACGAGGTCGACCTTCTTGTCGAGAGCCTCGCGCGAGACACCCTGCCCCTCGTCTTCGACGGATGTCTCGAACCACAGCGTCTCGCCCCAGCCCGCGGCATCCGCCTCGGTCGTGATGGCCTCCCGGAGGGCATCGAGGTCGACCTTGATGGGGTTGTAGATGATCGCGGCGATCTTCGCGGGCTGGTCGGTCATGTAGGAGTCCTCGTGTCGGATGCCGCCCGCGGAGTGCCGGGGTGGCGCGACTACGAGTATGCGGCGGGGCACGGGGCTCACACGACCCATTGCAACCCCGGCGAGAATCTGCCTGGGCGCGCGTATGGTGTGGCGTGTGCGCCGGGTCGGCGTCCGTCGAGGCTCCCCGGGGAGCGGCAAGGACAGCGAACGATGTCGAAGAAGAAGTCGGGCACGAGCACCACCAAGACTCCCAAGCGCATCAAGAAGAAGGTCTACGAGGCCGAACTCGAGCGCCTGCAGATCGAGCTCGTGGCGATGCAGCGCTGGGTCATCGAGACCGGCGCGCGCGTCGTCGTCATCTTCGAGGGCCGCGACGCGGCGGGCAAGGGTGGGGCGATCAAGCGCATCGTTCAGTACCTCAACCCGAGGTCGACGCGCGTGGTCGCGCTTCCGACCCCGAGCGAGCGCGAGAAAGGCCAGTGGTACTTCCAGCGGTATGTCGAGCACCTGCCGACGAAGGGCGAGATCGTTCTCATGGACCGCTCCTGGTACAACCGCGCCGGCGTCGAGAAGGTCATGGACTACTGCACGCCCGAGCAGTACCGACTCTTCCTCACGCAGACGCCGGAGTTCGAGAGGATGCTCGTCGACGACGGCATAACCCTGATCAAGTACTGGTTCTCCGTGTCGGACGACGTTCAGGAGGATCGGTTCCGGTCGCGTCTCGACGACCCGATGCGCCGCTGGAAGCTCTCCGACACCGATGTGCTCTCGATCACGCGCTGGGAGGACTACTCGCGGGCGAAAGACGCGATGTTCGAGGCGACCGATCACGCCGCCGCACCGTGGTGGACCATCGAGAGCGACGACAAACGCTCGTCGCGCCTCAACGCGATCGCCCACTTGCTGTCGCAAATCCCCTACGAGCACCGCGAGCCCGAGGCCATCGAGATCCCCGACCGGCCGACGTCCGACGACTACGACCGACCCGCCCGCGAGCTCTACCAGTTCGTCCCCGACCACGCCGGCCGGATCGCCCGGGTCTGATCCCGACGCCCGGGGCGTCGCGCTCGAGCCGCGGCGACTCAGCGCCCGACGATGCCGAGCTCGTAGGCGAGGATCACGGCTTGCACGCGGTCGCGCAGGCCCTGCTTGAGCAGCACTCGCCCGACGTGGGCTTTGACGGTGGACTCGCTCAGGTGGAGGGTCGAGGCGATCTCGCCGTTCGTCGCCCCGAGCCCGATGAGACGCAGCACCTCGCGTTCCCGCGGGGTGAGGGTGTCGAGCGCGCTCGCTGCGGCGGGTGCGGGATCGCGCGCGAGGTGAGGGGTGCCCACCTCGATGAGTTTCGCGGTGATGCGCGGGGAGACCACGGCGTCCCCAGCGTTCACCGCCCGGATCGCGGCGGTGAGTTCGGCCGGTCGGGTGTCTTTGAGGAGAAAACCGGACGCCCCGGCGCGCAGAGCCCCGAAGGCGTACTCGTCGAGGTCGAACGTCGTGAGCACTAGCACACGGGTGTCGGGCAGAAGGGACGTGATGCGCCGAGTGGCTTCGATGCCCCCGACGCCCGGCATGCGCACATCCATCAAGACGACGTCGGGCCGCAATCGCTGCGCGGCCTCGAGAGCGTGACCGCCCTCCGCGGCCTCGCCGACCACGGTCATGTCGGGTTCGGCGTCGAGCACGAGCCGGAACCCGTAGCGCACGAGCTCCTGGTCGTCGACGATCAGCAGACGGATGTCGCCGCTCATCGTTGCTCCTCCGCCCAGCGCAGCCTCGCGGCGACCCGCCACCCTCGTCCCTCGGCGGGTCCGGATTCGACCGAGCCGCCGTAGAGCGCGACCCGCTCCCGGATGCCGACGAGCCCGCGGCCGGTCGTCGCCGCGGTCTGCCGGGCTTCCGCCGAAGCCCCGGCCGGGCTCGTGCGCGCGGAGTGCGGCGCATCGTCGAGCACGACGATGGTGACATCCTCTGACGACCAGGTGATCGTCGCGGTGACCTCCGTCGCCCCCTCCGCGTGCCGCAGGGCATTCGTGAGTGCCTCCTGCACGATGCGGAACACCGTGAGTCCGAGAGCGGGGTCGGCTGCCGGAGTCCCCTCGACGGTGAGCTCGACGGGCAGTCCGGCGTGCCGGAAATCGGCGGCCAGGTCGTGCACGTGCGACGCGTCGGGTTGCGGCGAGTGTGCGGGCGACGTCGAACCTGCCGCTTCCGGCGCGGCCCCGAGCAGCCGCCGCAGTTCGGCGAGGGTGCGTCGACCGGTCTCGGCCACGCGAGACATGACCTCGCTCGACTCGGCGGGCCGCTCGGTGACGGTCGCGCGCGCCCCCTCGGAGAGCGCGACCATGACCGAGACGCTGTGCGCCATCACGTCGTGCATCTCCCTCGAGATGCGCTCGCGCTCGGCGGCGCTCGCGATCTCGGCCTGCTGGTCGCGCTCGCGCTCGAGCTGGGCCGCGCGGTCGACGAGCGTGTCGACGTAGCGGCGCCGTTGCCCGGCGTTGACCCCCATGAGTGCGGCGACGAGAAACGGCACGAGGATGAGGATGGCGGCGTTGAACCAGTCGTTCACGGGGTCGGCTGTCACGGCGAGCTGGGTCGGCTCCCACAGCGGGAGTCCGTCACGGCCCCGCAGCACGAGGATGACCGCGGCGAGGCATCCGACTCCCGTCGCGAGCGCGAAGCCCGCCCACGCGACGGCGGTCGACCGGAGCGCTCCCACCGAAAAGATCGTCACGACCGCGACGATGCTCTCGGCCCCCGTGCCCGCGAGCGCGGAGAGCACGAAGAGCGCGAGCGCCGCGATGAAGGTGGGAACGGGGTAGCGACGGCGCAACGTGACAACGACGATCCCCCCGGCGAGGAGCGCGAGCGTGAACCACAGTGGAGTGCGGAGGGGAGGGAAGGCCGAGATCGTGGCGAGCAGCACGGCGACGCAGCCGTATACGGTGCCGACGATGGCGTCGGTGAGCCACGGTAGGCGGCGCAGGAGTCGACCGACGAACCCCGGAGGGGGCGGAGCCACGAAAGCATCCGGCGACTCGATCGAGCCGCCGGATGATCCCGATGATGCGAGTGTCAGACGTCTCTCCCCCGAAGCAGCGCCGCGCCGATCGCGAGCGAAATGGCGCTCCACGCTAACACCACGAGTGCGCCGAGTGAGGGGCTCAGCGGGCCGGACCAGTCGGGGTCGGACGTCGCGGCGGTGTCGGCGATGAACGTCATCGACTCGCCCGCGTTCGACAGGAGGTAGGGGGTCGCGTCGCTCACCCACTGCACGGCGCCGCCGAGCATTCCGACCGCGACCGGCAGAATGAGGAGCACCATCACGACGATCGTGATACCCCCGGCGGCGGAGCGCACGGCCGTGCCGACCCCGAGCGCGAACACCGAGACGAGGCCGAGGTAGACGGCTGTTCCCGCGAGAGCGAGCGCGACCCCCGGTTCGCCGAGGCCGACGGCGAGGCCGAGCTCGTCGAAGAGTGGATAGGTGACCGCCCACGACCCGACCGTCGCCACGAGACCGGCGCCCGTCGACACGGTGAAGACGGCGAGGGCTTTCGCGGCGAGCACCGGGAGCCTGCTCGGCACCGAGAGGAGCGCCGGCTGGATGGTTCCCGCCGAATACTCGCCGCTCACCGCGAGCACGCCGAGGAGCGCGGCGACGAGTTGACCGAGCATGTACGCCCCGAACGTGACCGTCCAGAGCAGGAACTCCGCGCTCGGTTGAGACGGCACGCCCGCCGACTCCATGGTGAGCGCGAGGGCGAGGCTGATTCCGAGGCCGGTCACCACGATCGTGGCGAGCGAGAGCACGATCGACCGCAGGCTCGCGAGTTTGATGAACTCCGAGCGGACGATGTGCAAGAGCCGCAATCGCGCGGGCGCGGGGGTGGAGATGTGCGAACTGCGTCGCAGCACTGTCGCGCTCATCGGGTGGCCTCCGTCGCGGGAGACGACGAGTGGTACTCGACGTCGTCGGACGTGAGCGCGAGATAGGCGTCTTCGAGCGACGCGTTGCGCGCGACGACGTCGACGAGCGGCGCGTCTGCCAGAACGCGCCCGCGCCCGATGACGATGAGGTGGTCGGCGGTCTGCGCCATCTCGGCCATGAGGTGAGAGGAGAGCAAGACCGTGCGGCCCTCGGCGGCGAGACTCCGAACGAGGGTGCGCACCCAGCGCACGCCCTCGGGGTCGAGGCCGTTGATGGGCTCGTCGAGGATGACCGTTGCGGGGTCGCCGATGAGCGCCGCGGCGATTCCCAGACGCTGGCCCATCCCGAGCGAGAACTTGCCGACCCTTCTGCCCGCGACCGCATCGAGACCGGAGAATCCGATGACCTCGTGCACTCGGGCGGCACCGATGCCGTGTGTCGCGGCGATCGCGAGCAGGTGCTTGTATGCCGTGCGACCCGGGTGGGCCGCCTTCGCGTCGAGCAGCACCCCGACCTGCCTCAGCGGCGCCTGGTGCTCGCGGTAGGGGAGTCCGTTGACCTCGACGCGGCCGCTCGTCGGGCGGTCGAGCCCCACGATCATCCTCATCGTCGTCGACTTTCCCGCGCCGTTCGGCCCGAGGAATCCCGTGACCTTTCCCGGAAGCACGTCGAAGTCGAGGGAGTCGACGGCCGTGCGTTTTCCGTAGCGTTTCGTGAGCGAGCGTGCGTAGATCATGTGCTGTCCTTTCGTCTGAGGGCGACGCTACGGAACCGCGACGCGCGCGACAGCAGACCCCGGTACCGACTTCTCGAGTGCCCAGTACCCCGGTACCGGGTGCCGCTCGCGGAGCCGGGGTTCGCTCACAGCGATAGCGCTGTGTCACCGTCGGCCGACGGGGGAGCGTAAACTTGAGTCGGCAAGACTCAAGTCTTTCGGAGGATGACACATGGCGAACATGCAGGGCGCACCCGCATCGCAGAGCGACCAGAAGACGGCGCTCCAGCAATACGGCGTCGATCTCACCGAGATCGCCCGCCTCGGCAAGCTCGACCCCGTGATCGGGCGAGACGCCGAGATCCGCCGTGTGAGCCAGGTGCTCACGAGGCGCACCAAGAACAACCCCGTGCTCATCGGAGAACCCGGCGTCGGCAAGACCGCCGTCGTCGAAGGGCTCGCGCAGCGCATCGTCGCCGGAGACGTCGCCGACTCGCTCAAGAACAAGCGGCTCGTGTCACTCGACCTCGCGGCGCTCGTCGCCGGAGCCAAATACCGCGGCGAGTTCGAAGAGCGACTCAAAGCCGTGCTCGCCGAGATCAACGCCGCCGACGGCGAGATCATCACGTTCGTCGACGAACTCCACACGCTCATGGGCGCGGGCGGCGGCGAAGGCTCGGTCGCCGCATCCAACATGCTCAAGCCCATGCTCGCGCGGGGGGAGCTTCGCCTCATCGGCGCGACGACGCTCGACGAATACCGTCAGTACATCGAGAAGGATGCCGCTCTCGAACGCCGCTTCCAGCAGGTGTACGTCGGCGAACCCACCGTCGAAGACACCATCGCCATTCTGCGCGGGCTCAACCCGCGATATGAGAGCCACCACGAAGTGCCCATCTCCGACGCGGCGCTCGTGGCCGCGGCATCCCTCTCGAACCGCTACATCAGCGGTCGTCAACTGCCCGACAAAGCGATCGACCTCATCGACGAGGCGGCGAGCAGACTGCGCATGGAGATCGACTCGGCGCCCGTGGAGATCGACGAGCTGCGGCGCGGCGTCGACCGCATGCGCATCGAAGAGCTCGCGCTCAAGCGTGAGAAAGACGACGCCTCGAAGGCGAGACTCGAGAAACTGCGTGCCGACCTCGCCGATCGCGCGGCCGACCTCGCCCAGCTCGAGACGCGGTGGAACAAGGAGAAGACGGCGATCAACCGCGTCGGCAACCTCAAGAAGCGCGTCGACGCGCTGCAAGTGCAAGCCGACCGCGCCCAGCGCGACGGCAACCTCACCGAAGCCAGCCGGCTGCTCTATGGCGAGATCCCCCTCATCGAGCGCGAGCTCGAGGAGGCCGAGAACTACGTTCCCGAGCACGAACCCATGGTCGGCGAAGAGGTGACGGCCGAAGACATCGCCGCCGTCATCGCCGCGTGGACGGGAATCCCGATGGGCCGACTGCTGCAGGGCGAGACCGAGAAGCTCCTCGCCCTCGAAGCCGAACTCGGTCGCCGACTCATCGGTCAGAAGCCCGCGGTGCGCGCGGTCGCGGATGCCGTGCGCCGCACCCGCGCGGGAATCTCCGACGCCGATCGCCCCACGGGCTCCTTCCTCTTCCTCGGCCCGACAGGCGTCGGCAAGACGGAACTCGCGAAGGCCCTCGCCGAGTTCCTCTTCGACGACGAGAAAGCGATGATCCGCATCGACATGAGCGAGTACGGGGAGAAGCACTCCGTGTCGCGCCTGCTCGGAGCCCCTCCCGGCTACGTCGGCTACGAGCAGGGCGGGCAGCTCACCGAGGCCGTGCGTCGGCGCCCGTACTCCGTGCTCCTCCTCGACGAGATCGAGAAAGCGCACCCCGAGGTCTTCGACGTGCTCCTGCAGGTGCTGGATGACGGCCGGCTCACCGACGGGCAGGGCCGCACGGTCGACTTCCGCAACACCATCATCATCCTCACGTCGAACCTCGGCAGCCAGTTTCTCGTCGACCCGCAGCTCGGCCAGGTCGAGAAGGAGGCGGCCGTCGGAGCGATGGTGCGCCAGGCCTTCAAGCCCGAGTTCATCAACAGGCTCGACGACATCGTGGTGTTCTCGACCCTCTCGACCGACGACCTCGGGCAGATAGTCGAACTCAACATCGACAGGCTCTCGCGCCGACTGTCGGAGCGCCGGCTCCAGCTCGCCGTCACGCCCGACGCCCGGTCGTGGCTCGCCGAGCGCGGCCACGATCCGCTCTACGGTGCCCGCCCACTGCGCAGGCTCATGCAGCGCGAAATCGACGACAAACTCGCGACCGCACTGCTCGCGGGCGACATCCTCGACGGGGACACCGTGAGGGTCGACATCGACACTGCCGGCACCGGCCTCGCCGTGTCGAAAGCACCGCCCATCGTCGTCTGAGAACGGAGTTCTGCTCAGTCGGCGCGCGCGGATGCTCGGTGTGCTCACGGGTTTGCCGAGCCGCTATGCATGCGCGCGCATAAGGCCCTAGTGTCGAACCCGGCCCGACGACGTCGCCACCCACTCCGTCCTGAAAGGACCGACACGTGCCCGACGCACCCAGCCCCCTCGACGCCGCAGAGCAGCGCGCCCGCTTCGCCCGCGTGCGCGCCATCCTCTTCGACCTCGACGGCGTGCTCACCCCGACGGCCGACGTGCACATGCACGCGTGGCAACGCCTGTTCGAGCCCTTCCTCGACGAGCGCGGAGTGGCCGAGAGATACACCGAGGCGGACTACTTCGCCTACATCGACGGCAAGCAGCGATACGACGGTGTGCGGTCGCTTCTCGAATCGCGAGGCATCCACCTCCCCGACGGCGACGTGACAGACGAGCCGGGCGACGCCACCGTCGCGGCCCTCGGCAACCGCAAGAACCTCACCTTCAACGAGGTGCTCGCCGACGACGGAGTCGCGCCATACGCCGGCTCCCTCGCCTTTCTCGACGCGGCGATCGCGGCGGGCCTCCAGGTGGCGGTCGTGTCGAGCTCGCGCAACGCGCGCCCCGTGCTCGAGGCCGCCGGAATCGCCGACCGGTTCGACGTCGTCGTCGACGGTGTCGTCGCCGCCGACGAGAGCATCGCCGGCAAGCCGTCGCCCGACACCTACATCCGCGGTGCCGAGCTCCTCGGACTCACCCCCGCCGAGTGCGTCGTCGTCGAAGACGCTCACTCCGGCGTGCAGGCGGGCCGGGCCGGAGACTTCGGCCTCGTCGTCGGCGTCGACCGCGGGGTGGGAGCAGCGGGACTGCTCGAATCCGGTGCAGACTTCGTCGTGGACGACCTCGCGACCCTCATTCCCTACGTGCGCGCCGCGGGTGCGACCGACACCGGCGCGACGAATACTGGCGCGACGAACACCGGCGCAACGAACACTGGCGCGACGAACACCGAGGAGGCCGGCCGATGAGTCAGTCGTCACCCCTGCGCTCGCCCGTCGAGGATGAGCCGAACGGCACCGCCTCGGCGACCGACGCTCCCGACACCGAGGCACCCGACGTCATCCGCGTGACCGGCGAAGGCAGCTCCAACGCCCCCGGGTTCGACGACCCGCTCGACCGCCATCGCTACCCCGTCGACGAGTGGGCGCTCGTCGAGCAGGAGTTCGAGCAGGGCGACCTCGGTCGCACCGAGACCCTCTTCGCCGTCGGCAACGGCTATTTCGGCCTCCGCGGCAACGTCGTCGAGGGCCGCGACGGCCACGTGCACGGCACGTTCATCAACGGGCTCCACGAGACCTGGCCCATCCGTCACGCCGAAGAGGCGTTCGGTTTCGCTCGCGTCGGCCAGACGATCGTCAACGCGCCCGACGCCAAGATCGTGCGTGTCTACGTCGACGATGAGCCGTTCATCCTCTCCGAAGCCGACATCGCCGGATACGAGCGCAAACTCGACTTCCGCACCGGGGTGCTCTCGCGTCAGCTCGAATGGATCACGCCGTCGGGCAAGCGCGTGATCATCGACGCCACCCGAATGGTGTCGTTCGAAGACCGTCACCTCGCCGTCATCGAATACACCGTCACCCTGCCCGACCACGACGCCTCCGTCGTCATCTCGAGCCAGATCATCAACCGCCAAGACGGCATCGACGAATACGACGTGGCGCCGTCATCCGGCCCCGGCGCGTTCGACCCGCGCAAAGCCGAAGAGCTCACCGAACGCGTGCTGCAGCCGCGGCTGAAGCGTGCCGAAGGCGGGCGATACATGCTCGGCTACCGCTGCACCCACTCCGGGATGTCTCTCGCGGTCGGCGCCGAGCACTCGATGGAGACCGAGAACCAGTGGGAGGAGTCGTCGCAGATCGACGACGACCTCGCCAAGCACGTGTATCGCGTCAAAGCGAAGCGCGGCAAGCCCATCCGTGTCGTCAAGACCGTGACCTACCACTCGTCGCGGGGCATCCCCACGCGCGAACTCGCCGACCGCTGCGACCGCACCCTCGACCGTGCCCGGGCCGACGGCGTCGTGGTGCTCAAAGAACGCCAGTCCGAGTGGCTCGACGCCTACTGGGATCGCACGGATGTCGTCATCCACGGCCAGCCCGAACTGCAGCAGGCCATGCGCTGGAACCTGTTCCAGCTCGCCCAGGCGTCGGCGCGCGCCGACGGCAAAGGCGTCGCCGCCAAAGGGGTGACCGGCACGGGCTACGGCGGCCACTACTTCTGGGACACCGAGATCTACGTGCTCCCCGTGCTCAGCTACACGTCGCCCATCGCCGCGCGCAATGCTCTGCGGTTCCGACAGTCGATCCTCGGTGAAGCGCGCACGCGCGCGGCCGAACTCAACCAAGACGGCGCACTCTTCCCGTGGCGCACCATCAGTGGGCAGGAGTCGTCGGCGTACTACGCGGCGGGCACGGCGCAGTACCACATCGACGCCGACATCTCCTATGCGCTCAGCCAATACGTGCTCGCCACCGGAGACCGGGACTTCGTCGCCCGCGGGGCCATCGACATCCTCGTCGAGACCGCACGCATGTGGGCCGACCTCGGGTTCTGGCGGGCGAACGGCAAGTCGGCGTTCCACATCCACGGTGTCACGGGGCCGGACGAGTACACGACCGTCGTCAACGACAACATGTACACGAACGTCATGGCGCGCTCCAACCTCGGAGCGGCCGCACACGCCGTGCTCAACCTGCAGTCGACCAACGAGTGGGCTTACGAGCGCATGGTCAGTCGACTGGGCCTCAAAGACGGCGAAGTGCAGGAGTGGCTCGACGCCGCCGAGAAGATGTTCATCCCCTACGACGAAGCGCTCGGCGTGCATCCCCAAGACGCGGCCTTCCTCGAGAAAGAACTCTGGGACCTCTCGAAGACGCCCGAAGACCAGCGCCCCCTCCTCCTGCACTACCACCCGCTCGTCATCTACCGCTTCCAGGTGCTCAAACAAGCGGATGTCGTGCTCGCCCTGTTCCTCCACGGAGACCTCTTCACGCCCGAACAGAAGCTCGCCGACTTCGACTACTACGACCCGCTGACCACAGGCGACTCGTCGCTCTCCGCGGTCGTGCAGTCGATCATCGCGGCCGAGGTGGGCTACCAGGAGCTCGCCCTCAAATACTTCCTGGCCGGACTCTTCGTCGACCTCGCCGACCTGCACCACAACACCGCAGACGGCGTGCACGTGGCGTCGACCGGGGGAATGTGGAGTGCCGTCGTCTTCGGATTCGGGGGGATGCGCGACCACAACGGCGATCTCACCTTCGACCCGCGACTGCCCGAAGGGTGGGACGGCATCAGCTTCAAACTGACCGTCTCGGGCAGCCGGATGCGCGTCGACCTCGAACAGGACATCGTCACGTTCACGATCGAAACCGGTTCGAGCGTGTCGTTCTCGGTGCGCGGCCGGGCCGTGACCGTGACGGCGGACGAACCGGTCACGATCGCCCTCGCCCACCAGGGGTCCCGCCGGGTGGGAGCACCGAGCCAGAAGAACATCGAAGGCGGGCGGCGAGCCGACGGCAGCGTCATCACCGCCACGGTGCCCACGAGCTGGCGCAGCGACGAAGACCCGGGGTACAACGACACTGCGGATTAGAGGGCGGTTCGGGGCGGCTGGTTAGGTCGGTCGCTGAGGTTGTCTGGCTGCGCCGTTCTCCTCTTCTCCTCTCCTGCCCATCGTCGTCTCCTCCCCACCCCGTGTGGAGAACCCGCTCTCCGCAGACGATTCGTTCTTCGTTCGAACACGCGTTCGATTCGGGAGAATCGATACATGCCCACCCTCGCCGCCTCCCTCCTCGATCGGGCGGCTGTGGTCGCCGATCTCGGTGGCACGGCGGAGTCGATCGCCGCTCTCGGCCACGCTGATCTGACGGCGGCTGTCGAGGCGGTGACCGCTTTGCGGCAGTGTGTCGATCAGTTCGCTGCCGTCATCGCGGGGGAGGTCGCGCACCGGTCGCGCCCGGAGCTCGGTCACCAGGGCTTGGCCCAACAAGCAGGTTTCGTGAGCCCTGTTGCGATGATCCAGCGGGTCGCGCACGTGAGTCGCATCGAAGCCACCCGGCTCGTCGAGACGGGCGCGCTCCTCGCCGAGGCCGAGTTCACCGCGTCCGCTGGTTCCGCCGACGAAATCACACCGTTGTCGCGTGAACGATGGCCTGACGTTCTTGCGGCTGCCCTGCGGGAGGGAACCCTGTCGCTCGATGCTGTCGACGCGATCCGGCGGGTGTTCTCCGACATCACCCATGTCGACGACGGTGTTCTTCGCGCTGCGGCGGCAGAACTCGTCTTGGCCGCTGCCGGGTTGACTCCGGACCAGGTCCACCGCCGTGCGAGGCAGGTGCGTGATCTCCTCGATGCTGACGGGATCGAGCGTCGGGAGAAACAGCACCGCGACCTGCGGACCGTGCGCACCTGGTGGGACACTGCGACCGGAATGCACTGCGGGTCGTGGCGGCTCGCCCCCGAGGACGGCGCTCTCGTCGCCGAGGCGTTTGCGCAGATCCTGTCACCGCGGCGGGGTGGTCCCCGGTTCGTCGACCCGGACGCCCGTGCGACCGCGGAGGAGCTGCTGAACGATGGCCGCACCGACGAGCAGGTCAGTGCCGACGCGTTCGTCGACCTCGTGAGACTCGCCGTCGACGCAGACCCTGGCACCCTGTTCGGCGGGCGCCGCCCGGCCGTGCGGATCGTGGTGACCGCGGACCGGCTCGAGGGCAGGACAGGTCCAGGGTTCCTCGAGGGCCGCACCGACACCGTGTCTGCTCCGACGATCGAACGGTCGATCTGCAACACCGGAGTCATCAGCGTCGGCTTCGACCGCGACGGCCAGTGCGTGAACGTCGGACGGGACCGGCGCCTGTTCACCGAACGGCAACGCATCGGGTTGACCGTCAGAGACGGCGGATGCCGGTTCCCCGGGTGCGAGAGACCTCCGTCGTATTGCGAGGCCCACCACATCAACCCGTGGGCTGGTGCCGAGGGCCGCACCGACATCGCCGACGGAGTACTCCTGTGTCGGAGGCATCATCTGCTGATCCACGACAACCGGTGGCAAGTGCACCGAGACCGAGCCGACTACTTCCTACGACCACCACCGGACGTCGACCCTCAGCGGGTGTTCATTCCGATGCCGTCACGAAGCCCGGTCGCCCACGAGATCGCCGTGTAGCGGCGAGAGCCGCGTCGCGCCTCGAGCGTCGCATTCCGCCCGTTGTTCACCTTCTCGATGCTTACCCGCCACGCGCCGTCGTTAGCGTCCGTCGGCGGACCGGGAATCACCCTGAGCCGCCCACACCCACACCCAACACCCTCGGGAAGAGTAACGACGTGCATCGAACCACACCCCTCCGCTCCACACCATCGCGACCGGCCCGACGACGCCGCCTCGCCCTCGGAGCCTCGACGGCAGTCGCAGCCGTACTCGCGGGCGGCGCCGCCGTTCCCGCGAACGCCGCACCCGGCGACACCATCGCCCCGCAACCGGGCGTCTACGGCTACTACGTCGACACCTACCGGGCCAACACGAGCACCCTCCAGACGCCGGAGACCAACCCGGCCATCGGCGTGCTCGACACCATGCTCGACTACTGGACGCCCGGCGAAACCTACGACACCGGCACCATCCTCATGCCGTCCGTGCTCGACGCCAACATCCAGCGCAGCATCGACACCACACGCGAACGGTCCGACGCCGACGCCGACGCCGCACACGCCTACCTCATCGACCGGCGCCACCAGAGCTACTCGTCGATCAACGGCCTCGGCCCCCACACCGACGCGTTCCGCACCGCGAGCAACGCCGGCACGACCATCCCCGACACGATCCCCGCCGACGCCACCACCGTCAGATACGACGACGCCGGCAACTCCAACGGCGCCTGGGCAGACGTCGACTCGGATGCCGGCAGCATCGTCACCCTCGTCAACACCGCACGCGGCAGCTACGCGACATCCAACAACGCCAAGGCCTACTACAACTACGCACGGCCGTTCCGCTGGAGCGACGACGTCGAAGTCCTCCCGACCCTGATGCCCGTGATGAAGCCCGTCGAAGAAGCCGAAACCGACGGAGGCTACCCGAGCGGACACACCAACGCCGCCTACCTCGCCTCCTACGCCCTCGCCGCCGCCTTCCCCGAGCGCTACAGCGAACTGGTCACGAGCGCATCGGACCTCGGCGACAGCCGCATCGTCGCCGGCATGCACTCACCCGCCGACGTCATCGGCGGACGCATCCTCGCCACGGCCATCGCGGCATCCGTTCTCAACGACCCGGCCAACGACGCCCTCCTCGAGCAGGCGCGAGCCGAAGCGCTCGACGTTCTCGAGCAGCCGCAGACGGGTACCGACGACTTCGCCGACGCCGACGCCAACCGCGCCCTCTTCGAAGAGCGCCTCACCTACGGGCTCCCGCGCGTCGGAGACACGACACTCCCCGTCGTCGTGCCCAAGGGTGCCGAAGCACTCATCGAGTCGCGCTTCCCGTACCTCACCGACGACCAGCGCCGCTGGGTGCTGCAGAGCACGGGCATCGAGTCGGGCTACGCCCTCCTCGACGACTCCGAAGGCTGGGGCCGCCTCAACACCGTCGCGGCCGCCGAAGGATACGCCGCATTCGACGAGAACGTCGCGGTGACCATGGATGCCGCAGCCGGCGGATTCAGCGCGCTCGACGAGTGGTCGAACGACATCACCGGGGCAGGCTCGCTCACGAAGGACGGTTCGGGTGAACTCATCCTCTCCGGTGACAACACCTACACCGGCGGCACCGTCGTCGACGGCGGAGCCCTCGTCGCTGCCAACGCGACCGCTCTCGGCGCGGGTGACCTGCAGATCGCTGACGGCGAGCTCTACGAGAACGCCGACACCGCACTCTCCATCGGAGGCGACCTCGAGATCGCGGAGGACAGCACGCTCTCGCTGACCTCAGACGCTTCGACCGCAGCGGTCACCGTCGCAGGCGAGGCCACCCTCGGGGGAACGCTCGCGCTGCAGTTCGACGGAGACACGGCACCCGGTGACGAGACGCTCCTCGTGGAGTACGGCTCACTCGCCGAAGGGAGCTCGTTCACCTCGATCGTGGCCGGAGGACTCCCCGCCGGATTCGACGCCGCCCTCGACTACCGGGCCGACGGTCTCTACCTCGTGAACGCGGCAGCCGCCGAGCCGGAGCCCCAGCCCGAACCCGGCGACGGCGAGACCCCCGCACCCGCGCCCGGCACCGGTGGCGACACCGGAGGAGACTCCGACGGCACCACCCCGGTCGCCGTTCCCGGCGCCACCGACGACGACGGCACGAGCACCGGCGGCGCCCTCGCCAACACGGGCGCGAGTTCCGCAGTTCCCGGGATCCTCGCGCTCGGCCTGGCCCTGCTGCTCGCCGGTGCAGGCATCCTGAGTGCCCGCATCTCGCGCATCGCCCGACGGGGAGACCTCGTCTAGGCATCGGCCCGAACGAACGGATCGCCCCCGGGAACACCACGTTCCCGGGGGCGATCGCGTTCCGACGAGCGAGCCGAGCCTCACCCGGCTCGGGCAACCGGTGGGGTAGCCTGACCAACGATGTCTACGACCCGTGCCGCCGAGCGCAAGGCTGCGCGGATAGCCGAACCCGCACACTTCCAGCCCCACATCCAGGGCCTCCGAGCCATCGCCGTTCTGCTCGTCGTCGTCTACCACTTCTGGCCCGGCCGACTCAGCGGCGGCTACATCGGCGTCGACATCTTCTTCGTCATCTCCGGCTACCTCATCACCGGTCAACTCGCGCGAGAACTTCACCGGTCGGGCCGCATCGCCCTCCCCGCGTTCTGGGCCAAACGAGCGCGCCGACTTCTTCCGGCCGCACTCGTCGTGCTCATCTTCGCCACCGTCGCGACGCTCGTATTCCTGCCGCTGTCAGGCATGGTCGCGTCACTGCGTGAAATCCTCGCGGCCACCTTCTACGTCGAGAACTGGGCGCTCGCCGCGAGCTCCGTCGACTACCTCGCCGCAGGCGACGAGACGATGGTGCAGCACTACTGGTCGCTCTCCCTCGAAGAGCAGTTCTACATCTTCTGGCCCCTGCTCCTGCTCGGCGCGGTCTGGCTCGGCGCGAAGTACTTCGCGGAACGCAAGTGGACCTTCCTCCTCGCCGTCGTCGTGGGCGTGAGCATCCTCTCCCTCGTCACCTCGGTCGTCTACACGGCGACCAACCCCGCCGAGGCCTACTTCGTGACCTTCACCCGCATCTGGGAGTTCGGGGTCGGCGCGATCCTCGCCCTGCTGCCCCGACTGCGCCCGCGCGGTGCGGTGTTCACCAACATCCTCGGATTCGGTGGCGTGTTCGTCATCCTCGCGTGCAGCTACCTGTACGACGCGAGCACACCGTTCCCCGGATACGCCGCCCTGCTCCCCGTGCTCGCGACGGCCGCCGTGCTCGTCTCCGACCGCCGCGAAGGCTGGTTCGACATCGGCACGGCCCTGAGCGGGCGCCCCCAGCGGTTCGTCGGCGACATCTCGTACTCGCTCTACCTCTGGCACTGGCCCCTCATCGTCATCGCGCCCTACGTGCCCTGGTGGGGGCTCAGCACGGCCCACCGGCTCGCCCTCTTCGCCGCGTGCTTCGTGCTCGCCTGGCTCACCGCCAAACTCGTCGAAGACCCGGCGCGCACCTGGACCTACCTCACCACCCGCCGCCCCCGCACGACCTACGCGTGGGTCGTCGGATCGATGGCCCTGTCGGTCGTTCTCGTCGCCGGGGTGTTCGCGATCCAGAACCCCCGCTACGAAGCGGCCGCAACCGAACTCGCCCAGATCACCGAGAACCCTCCGGAGTGTTTCGGTGCCGCCGTGTCTGAAGGCTGCGCCAACCCCGAACTCGCCGACGTCATCATCCCGAGCCCCGGGTTCGGCAACGCCGACGAACCCGACCGCGACGAGTGTTTCGTGCAGCTCAACGGCTCGGAGGTCGTCGCGTGCGAGTTCGGGTCGAGCGACACCGCGGCACCCCGGGTCGCACTCATCGGTGACAGCCACGCCTACCAGTACATCGAGGCGATGATCGACCTCGCCGACACCAACGGGTGGGCCCTCACGACCTACCTCAAGGGCGCGTGCCCGTGGACGACAGCGGATGTCAGCGGTCCGAGCGCCGTGTTCACCGACTCGTGTGCGCAGTTCCGCAGCAACCTCGCCGACGAGCTCGACGAGGCAGAGCCTTACGACGCCATCTTCACCGCGGGTCTCGCCGCGACCCCCATCGTGGCCGACGACCCCGTCGAGGCTGCCGCCGCCGGATACGCGGAAGCGTGGACCACACAGGCAGGCGGGGCGCCCGTCGTGACCATCGTCGACAACCCCGACCTCCTCGACGACCCCAACAAATGCCTGCGCACCTCGGATGCCGCAGACTGCGCCGTCGACCGCGACGACGTTCTCGCCGAAACCGACCCTCTCGCGCTCGCCGCCGAGCAGACGGGGGCGACCCTGCTCGACTTCACCGACACGTTCTGCAGCGCGGACGAGTGCGCCGTCGTCATCTCGGGAGCCAACGTCTATCGCGACCAGGACCACCTCACGGTCACCTTCGCGGGCACGATGGCGCCCTACATCGGTGACGCGCTCGAGGCGGCCATCAGCCGCTAGGGGCGACCGCCGGCTGCCCCGATCGCCGGCTACCCCGATCGCTGGCTACCCCGATCGCCCGCGTGGTGAATCGCGGTCGCGATCCGCACTTCCGCCGCGCGCATTCGCGCGGAATGCGACCGCGATCCGGGTCGAGTGCGAGTGCGCGCTGCGACCCGCTCGGGTCAGGCCGCGGCCGCCATCTCGCGACGGATCGCGTCGGCGAACGCGTCGATGTCTGCCTCGGTGGTGTCGAACGCACACATCCACCGCACCTCACCCGTCGCGACATCCCAGTCGTAGAAGCGGAACTGCGCCCGCACACGGTCGGCGACCCCCGCGGGAAGGATGGCGAACACCGCGTTCGCCTCGGTCGGCTGCGTGATCGCCACCCCGTCGATTCCCTCGACGGCAGCCCGGAGTCGCTGCGCCATCGCGTTGGAGTGCTGCGCCGACCGCAACCACAGGTCGCCTTCGAGCAGCGCGACGAGCTGCGCCGACACGAAACGCATCTTCGACGCGAGCTGCATGTCGATCTTGCGCAAGAAGTGGAGCCCCTCGGATGCCTCGGGGTCGAGCACGACGACAGCCTCACCGAACACGAGGCCGTTCTTGGTGCCACCGAAACTGACGATGTCGACACCCGCGTCGGTCGTGAATTCGCGAAAACTCTTGCCCAGGCTCGCTGCCGCATTCGACAGCCGAGCGCCGTCCATGTGCACCCGCATGCCCCGCTCGTGAGCGTGCTCCGTGATCGCCCGGATCTCGTCGACGGTGTATGCCGTGCCGAGTTCGGTCGACTGGGTGAGGCTCACCGCAAGCGGCTGGGCTCGGTGCGCGTCACCCCACCCCCAGGCCTCGGTGTCGATGAGGGCCGGAGTGAGTTTGCCGTCGGGCACCGCGACCGGGAGGAGCTTGAGTCCGCCGACACGCTCCGGCGCCGCGTTCTCGTCGAGGTGGATGTGCGCGTTCGCCGAACAGATGACCGCACCCCACCGGGGGAGCATCGACTGGAGACTCAGCACGTTGGCGCCGGTGCCGTTGAAGACCGGAAACGCCTCGGCCTGATCGCCGAAGTGCTGCTTCATGACCTGCTGCAACCGTGCGGTGTAGGCGTCTTCGCCGTACGACACCTGGTGCCCGCCGTTGGCGTCGGCGATCGCCTGGAGCACTTCGGGGTGAGCCCCCGCGTAGTTGTCTGAAGCGAAGCCGCGGTATCCGGTGTCATGCAAGACGGTCATGCCCTCAGTCTGACACCGGGCGACGGATGCTCCGATCCGCCGCCCGGCGCCGGCCGCTGTCAGTCGCCAGCCCTCGACGCCTCGCTCAGCCCGCGATCGCGTCGCGGAGCTTGACCCGCGTTCCCGTGCGCAAGAGCGCGTTCGAGTAGATGCGGGCACCGAGCACGATCGCTCCGACCGTCGTGAGGAGCAGGATCGCGAGTGACACGAGCGGCTCCCACCACTCCGCGGTCCCGAGGAACAATCGCATGGGCATGCCGACGGGGGCCGCGAACGGCACGTACGACATGATCGTGAGCACGAGGTCGTTGTCGGAGAAGAAGATGACCGCGAAGTAGGGGATCATCACGAGGGTCATGACGGGGGATGTCACCGTTCCGACGTCTTCGACGCGTGACACGAGTGACGCGCTCGCCGCGAACAGTGCCGCGAGAAGCACGAACCCGAACACGAAGAACACGACGAACCACGCGATCACCGGTCCGATCTGGCCGAAGAGCACGTTCTGCCCGGTCACGAGCAACCCGATCGCCGCGATCGCCGCGAGCAGGAGGATCTGACCGAACGCGAGCAGCGAGTTGCCGATCACTTTGCCGGCGAGCAGGAGGCGAGCCGAGATGGTGGCGAGCAGAATCTCGACGATGCGCGTCTGCTTCTCCTCCACGACGCTCTGCGCGATCGTCGACCCGAAGGTGATCGACGACATGAAGAACAGCAGACCCAACCCGAGCGCGACGAAGCTCGCCAAGAGGGGGTCGGTGCTCGTCGGCTCGAGGATGCTCACATCCGGGAGCGTGCTCAGCGAGGTGACGATCGAGGTGGGCGCTTCGTCCAACCCGATGACGGTGAAGCCGAGTTCGGAGTCGGTCGACCCGGCGACAACGGCGGCGTCGACATCCCCCTCTCGAACGAGATCTTCGGCTTCACCGGCCGTGTCGACGAGCACCGTCTCGTAGGTCTCGACCGTCGGCAACCCGTTGGACACCGACCGCTCGACGGCGACCCTCGGCAGTTCGGCATTGGCGGTGACGATGCTGCCGATCACGATGGAGGCGAGCACCATGAGCATGAGGATCGCGCTGGAGATGACGAAGCTCTTGCTGCGCAACCGCGTGGTGACCTCGCGCATCGCGACGAGGCGCACGGCCATGCTCGACGAGATGGCGTGCGGCCCCGACCCGGCCGCCCCGGTCCCGGTGGCGGTGGCTGTGGGCGTTGCGGTGCGTGGCGTGCTCATTCGATGACCTCTCTGAAGATCTGGGCCAGCGACGGCTGCTGGCGCTGGAAACCGGTGACGGTGTCGGTGGTCGTGGCTCGGCGCAGCACCTCTTGGCTCGTCGCCTCACTGTCGACGTCGAAGAGGGCGTAGCCCCCGCTGAAGTCGACGACGGTGACTCCGGGGATGTCGCGCACCCACCCCGCGTCGCCCGCGACGGTGAGTTCGTAGCGCTGACCGCTTCGCTCCTCGCGCAGTTGCTCACGCGACCCGCGCGCTCGGATGCTCCCGTCGGCGATGACGACGAGGTCGTCGCACAGGCGCTCGACGATGTCGAGCTGGTGCGACGAGAACAGCACGGGAGCTCCCGCAGCGGCGCGCGACTTGAGCACCGCGAGAACGCTTTCGACCGCGACGGGGTCGAGTCCGGAGAACGGTTCGTCGAGAACGAGCACCTCGGGGGAGTGCACGAGCGCCGCCGCGATCTGCGCTCGCTGCTGGTTTCCGAGCGACAGCGCCTCGACGGTGTCGTTGGCGCGCGCCTCGAGGCTCAACTGTTCGAGAAGCTCGGCGGTGTTGCTCTTCGCGTCGGCCGCACTGAGCCCGTGGAGCCGCGCGAGATAGACGAGCTGTTCGGCGACCTTCATCTTCGGGTACAGGCCGCGCTCTTCGGGCATGTAGCCGAATCGACGTCGGTCGTCGGCGCCGAGGCGTCGACCGTCGAGCGACACCGACCCGGTGTCGGCGCTCAGCACGCCGAGGATGATGCGCATCGTCGTCGTCTTGCCCGCCCCGTTGCTTCCGACGAAACCGGTCATGCGACCCGGTTTCACCTCGAACGTCACGTCGTCGAGCACGCGACGGTCGCCGAACGACCTGCTCACCCCTTGAACTTCGAGCAACTCGTGCCCCTCTCGTGTGGACTGCCTCCGTGGTGCGCGGGCGTCTTCTGGCCCGCGATCTCACACTAGGAGCGCGAGGATGTTCGCGGCCTCCCCCCGCAGACGGGTTCCCGCTCCGGCGCTCGGGTGAGGTCTCGGGCGGGGTCTCTTGCCAAGCGCCTGGCCCAGTCTCTGGCCCAGGCGCCCATCCTCAGTCGCGACGACCCTCAGTCGCGACGACCCGGCTTCACGATGCCGTGCTCGTATGCCCACACGACCGCTTCGATGCGGTCGCGCACGGCGAGCTTGAGCAGCACGTTCGACACGTGGGTCTTGACGGTCGCCTCGCCGACGAACAGCCGCGTCGCGATCTCGGCGTTCGATGCGCCCTGGGCGAGGAGGTCGAGCACTTCGCGCTCGCGGGCGCTCAAGCGTTCGAGCTGCTCGAGCGCGTCGGCATCCGGAACATCGCCGCGCGGTTCCCGCGCATTCACGGGGTCGCCGCCCGGCATCGCGAACCTCTCGAGCACGCGCCGCGTCACCTCGGGCGCGAGGAGCGCGTCACCCCGAGCGACCACCCTCACGGCGTCGATGAGCGCCTCGGGGCTCGAGTTCTTGAGCAGAAACCCGCTCGCCCCCGCCTGCAGTGCCGAGAAGAGGTAGTCGTCGCGATCGAACGTGGTGAGCACGAGAACGCGGGTCGAGACATCCCTGTCGGCGACGATGAGGCGGGTCGCTTCGAGGCCGTCCATCCCGGGCATCTGCACGTCCATGCACACGACGTCGGGGCGCAACTCGCGCACGAGGGTCACGGCGTCGCCGCCGGTTCCCGCTTCGCCGACGACCTCGAAGCCGGGCTCGCTGCCGAGGATCACGCGGAACCCCGCTCGCACGAGGTGCTGATCGTCGACGATGAGCACGCGCACGGGGGCATCCGTCACCGTCGCCTCGAGCTCTTCGGTCACGCTGCACCGCCCGCCGTGCCGCGCGCCGCGTCGGCGGTCGCGAAGCGTGCGCGCACGAGAAACCCACCGCGCGGGCGCGGTCCGGTCTCGAGGGTGCCGCCCGTCGCGTCCACACGCTCGCGCATACCCACGAGCCCGAGCCCGCCGCTCGAACCCCGGCTCGTGTCCCTGCTCGCCGCCCGCGCACCGACACCCGTGTCGCTCACCTCGATTTCGACGGCGTCGGCCTCGAAGCGCACCCTCACCTCGGCGGTCGCAGCGGCACCGGCGTGCTTGCGCGCGTTGGTGAGGGCCTCCTGGGCGATGCGATACACGGTCAACCCGATCGTGGTCGGAACCTCGCGTGGCACCCCGACGATGGTGAGGGATGTCGGCAGCCCCGCCGCGACGGCCGCATCGACGAGTTCGCTCAGCTGCTCGATCCCTCGCGTGCTCGACTCGTCGGAGGCGCTCCCCGCGGGCACGCCGTCACCGGCCATGCCGCTGGCTGAACCGCTGGCCGACCGGCCGGTGCCGCCACTCGTGACAGCGCCCTCGTCGCGGAGGGTTCCGAGCATCCGGTGCAGGTCGTCGATGGCGCTGCGAGCGCTGCCCTCGATCGCGCTCAGAGCGGTCGTCGCGCCGGCAGGATCGCGGTCGATGATGCGCCTCGCCGCCCCGGCCTGCACCCCCATGACCGACACGTGGTGGGCGACGACATCGTGAAGTTCGCGCGCGATGCGCAGTCGCTCGCGCGTGACCGCTTGAACCGCGGTGCGTTCACGTTCGTCGGCGAGCTCGATGGTGCGCTGCTCGAGCTCGTGTCGCTGCCGGGCGGCCGCGTAGGCGGTGTCGCCGAAGTACCACCCACCCCAGAAGTAGAGCAGGTTCACGATGACGTTGATGAGGCCGAACGCGGCGTAGGGCGACACCGTTCCGACGCGCGAGAGCATCGGCAGCATCTCGGGGTCGAGCGACCTGAAGTAGAGGTCACCGAACAACCACGCGAACATCCCGATCACGATGACGGTGCGCACGATGAGGGCGCGTCGCCGGTTGGTGCTCCATGCGCCGATCGAGTAGAAGGCGATGAAGAGGCTGATGGTGCTGAAGAGCAGCTCGGGAATCACGAGCGGCACCATGCCCATGAAACTGATCGACGCGATGACGGCGACGACCTCGGGGTAGCGTCGCCGCGCCGCGAGAGGCAGGTTGAGGGCTGCAGCCCACAGCACGATCACCCACGGTTCGGCCGTGTCGTCGGTGTACGAGATCGTCGAGTAGAGCGCGGTGCTCACGAGCGTCGCCGCGAACATCACGACCGCGAGAAGGATGTCGCGACGCGACTCCCGGCGTGACGGCGCCGGCCGACGCCACTCGGTTTCGGGGTCGCCCCCTCCCGAGATGGCGCGGAAGGGCTCGGTGGGGGTCACGCGCCCAGGTTAGCGAGGGCGCCGCGTCGCGACATCCGTCGGGCGGGGGATGCGGCAGCTACGCCGTCACCCCGTCGCCCCCGTGATCCCCTCCGTCGACTCGATCACGGGCGCGAGCTTCTTCGCGAGGGCCTCGTAGAACATCGAGAGCGGAAACTCGTCGTCCATCACGGCATCGGTCAGGAGCTTGGGCGGACCGTCGAGGGGCAGGTCGCCCGTCGCCCAGCGCGATGCCGGGTGCGGCGTGACCGTCGACGACACGAGCGCATAGGCGGCGAGCCAGTGCGCGACCTTCGGCCGATCGATCGACCGCCAGTAGAGCT
This sequence comes from Marisediminicola sp. LYQ85, assembly GCF_046600695.1. Lineage (NCBI taxonomy): Bacteria > Bacillati > Actinomycetota > Actinomycetes > Micrococcales > Microbacteriaceae > Marisediminicola > Marisediminicola sp. LYQ85. Next base: position 337,309 of record NZ_JBKIWO010000002.1, on the reverse strand, counting down.
CGTCGATCTGCGCGCCGAGGGCCATCACGACGTCGGGCACGTCGTCCCAGTCGATCGTGAGACGCGTGTCGGTCCAGTGCAGCACCCGATGCTGGTGCAGCCAGGCGAAGAGCAGTTGTCCGCCGAGACCGTCGTAGTTGCGCACGCGCGACCCGGTGAGGGCGAACCGGAAGACGCGATCGAAGAGCACGGCGTACTGCACGAGCGTCGCGCGTTCGCGCGTCACGGCATCGGTCTGCTCGTCACGGGCCAGACGCACCGCCTCGCGGTAGGCGGTGAGGTCGCACCGCAGCTCTTCGAGCGAGTAGAGGAAGAACGGCATCCGCTGCTTGATCATGAACGGATCGAACGGCAGGTCGCCGCGCATGTGGGTGCGGTCGTGGATGAGGTCCCACAGCACGAACGTCTCTTCGGCGAGTCGCTGGTCGTCGAGAAGCGCCGCGGCGTCGACGGGCAGATCGAGGCGCGTGACGGATGCCGCCTCCCGCACCACCCGCCGAAAGCGCGCCGCCTCGCGGTCGGCGAAGATCGCCCCCCACGTGAAAGCCGGGATCTCGCGCATCGCGACGGTCTCCGGAAACAGCACCGCCGAGTTGGTGTCGTAGCCGGGCGTGAAATCGAGAAAGCGGATGGGCACGAAGAGGGCGTTCGAGTAGGCGCCGGCCTCGAGGTCGGCGACGAACTGCGGCCAGATCACCTCGACGATAACCGCCTCGACGAGGCGGTCGGGCGAGCCGTTCTGGGTGACCATCGGAAAGACGACGAGGTGCCGCACCCCGTTCTGCCGAGCGCGTTGCGGTTGGAAGGCGACGAGCGAGTCGAGAAAGTCGGGAACACCGAAGCCCGCGGTGGCCCACCGCGCGAAATCGCGGTCGAGCGCCTCGAGATAGTCGGCGTCGTGCGCGAAGAGCGGGGCGAGAGCGCGGATGCTCGCGCGGATCGTATCGACCCGGGCTCGCGCATCACCGTGGTCGGCGGCATCCGCGACGCTGCCGTCTTTCGACTGGTGCTGCTGCAGGGCGGTCGCCGCCGCCTTGAGGTCGAGCCACGCGGGGTGCGCGGCGAGGTCGGTGCCCGTGGTGCCCGTGCCGGCGGTGGCCGTGCCCGCGGTGGCCGTGGTTGCGCTTGCGGCGTGGTCGGTGGCGGTTGCGGCGGTTGCTGCGTCTTCGACGACCTCGGGTTCCCCGATGATGGTGGGCTGCACGGGGTTCGTGAGCTGTGACATGGGTCGACCTCCGTTCGTCGTGTGGTGCGGGTGATGCGTGTGGTGCGGTGCGCGCGGCGAGCGAGAACCGTGCCGTGGGTGCCGCGAGCGCGAAGGGTGCGCTCATCGCGAGCCTAACGACGCCCGTCAGCCGAAAAGTTGTCGCTCACGCGGATTTCCCGCGTCGGGGGGCTGTCGCCGCGAAACCCGTGCGCTCGCGACCGCCCGAGCGTCACGCGTCGCGGGAATGTCTGCGGCGACGTCGCGGTTGCTCGACGGTGGCAGCGTGGCCGCACCGGTCGTGCGTCCGCCGCCGGTGAACGCTCGGAAAGGACGTCACCCGTGAGCTCTCTCGCCCGGCTTCGACAGCACGGATCGGCCGACCCCACGGCGGCGACCCCCGCCGCATCCCGATCCGCGGAGACGAGCACGCCCCTGCATCCCGTTCTCGCCGAGCGCTGGAGCCCGCGCGCGTTCGACAGCACCGTCGAGATCGACGAGCAGACCCTCACCGCCGCGCTCGAAGCGGCACGCTGGGCGCCGTCCGCCGGCAACTCGCAGCCCTGGCGGTTCATCGTCGCGCGCCGCGGCACCGAGGCTTTCGGCGCGGTGATGCAGACGCTCGTCGGTTTCAACGCCGAGTGGGCGGGTGCCGCGGGTGCCCTCGTCGTCGCGGTGGCCGACACTCTCGACGCTGCGGGGCAGCCCGCCGTCTGGTCGCATTACGACGTCGGCCAGGCTGTGGCCCACTTCACGGTGCAAGCGCACTCCGACGGTGTGCACGTTCACCAGATCGGCGGATTCGATCGCTCCCGCGTCCGCGCCGCGTTCTCGCTCGACGACCGCTTCGAGCCGCTCACGGTGATCGCGGTCGGTTCGCTCGGATCCCCCGACGCGCTGCCCGAGCGTGCGCGAGCGCGCGAGGGTGCACCGCGCACGAGACTCGCGCTCGCCGACATCCTCATCGCCGACAGCGAGATCGCCGACATCTAGGTCGCCGAGAGCCAGGGTCCGCAACCGGAACGCGTGACAGACTGGGCCGCTCAGGAGGTGCGCCATGGCGTCCAGTGTTTTCGGTGATGCGGGACTCTCCGCAGTGTTCCCCTACGTGTTCTCGGTCATCGCCGCGTTCATCGTGCTCGTCTTCGTGTTCGTCATCGTCTCCCGGGTGCGGGCTGCGAAGAAGGTGCGTGACGCCGGTCACGACCCGCTGACCCTCGACAGCGACCTCGCCGTGAGGGCCATGGAGAGCAAGGCTCTCGCGCCGGATGAGAGCGTCGAGTCGCGCCTCGCCGACCTCGAGCAGCTCCTTGTCGCACGCACCATCACGGCAGACGAATACGCCGAAGCGCGACGACGCATCCTCGACAGCATCTGAGTCGACTCACGCCGACCTCGGCTGACCGCCGCTCGCCGGAGCCGACCGCCCTCCGGTCGATGGCGTCCTCTGCGTAGAGCAGACTGGACGGATGGGCGGAGTTCTGGTCGGGTTCGCGATCATCGGCTCGGTCATCGCCCTCGGGTATGTCGTCGGTCGCAGCGGGGTGCTCGGCGAGCACGCCGGTTTCGTGCTCGGCCGCATCGTCTTCTTCGTGCTCTCGCCGTTTCTGCTCTTCACCGTGCTCGCCGACGCCGAGGTCTCGGTGCTCTTCTCCTCCCTGCTCGTCGTGTCGATCGTCGCGGCCGTCGCCTCGTTCGCGATCTATGCGATCGTCGCGTTCGCCGTCTGGCGACGCCCCCTGCCGGAGGGTCTCATCGCCACCGCGGGTGCGGGGTGGGTCAACTCGAACAACATCGGCATCCCCGTGGCCGTCTACGTCATCGGCGACCCCGCGTTCGCCGCGCCGGTGATCCTCGTGCAGCTCATCGTGTTCACCCCGATCGTGCTCACGATGCTCGACCTCGCCACGAGCGGACGCACCTCTGTCGGGCGCGTGCTCTCGCAACCGTTCCGCAACCCGATCATCATCGGTTCGGCTCTCGGTGCCCTCGTCTCGGTGTTCGAGCTCGAGATCCCGGAACCCGTCATGGAGCCGTTCCGCCTCGTGGGTGCCGCGGCCGTTCCCGTGGTGCTCATCGCGTTCGGCATGTCGCTCAGCGGGCAGCGGTTGCTCGTCGCCGGGTCGGGGCGTCGCGACATCCTCTTCGCGTCGGCGATCAAGCTCCTCGTGATGCCCGTGCTCGCGTGGGTGTTCGGCCACTTCGTGTTCGGGCTCGAAGGCCAGGCGCTCTTCGCCGTCGTCGTGATGGCGTCGCTGCCGAGCGCTCAGAACGTCTTCAACTACGCGCAGCGGTATGAGCGCGGCGAGATCATCGCGCGCGACATCGTGCTCATCACGACGGTCGGGTCGCTACCGGTTCTGCTCGTCGTGGCGGCGTTGCTGAGTTGAGTGTGCGGCGCTAGAAGATCATCGGGCGATCGTCGTCGTCACCCTCGAGGGCGAGATCGACGACGACGGGAACGTGGTCGCTCGGCCCGTCGCCCTTGCGTTCCTCGCGGTCGATGTGGGCCGACGTCACGAGCTCGTCGAACGCTGTCGAGCCGAGGATGAAGTCGATGCGCATGCCCTCGTTGCGGGGGAACCGCAGCTGCTGATAGTCCCAGTAGGTGTATCCCTCGATGCCGCGCGAGCGCAGAGCGTCGATGAGCCCCGAGGCTTCGAACGCGCGGAAGGCGTCGCGCTCGGGCTCGCTCACGTGGGTGCGCCCCTCGAACACCGACCTGTCCCAGACGTCGTGGTCGAACGGGGCGATGTTGAAGTCGCCCATGAGGGCCAGCGGAGCATCGGGGTGGGCGGCGAGCCACGCCGTGGTCTCGTCGTTGAGCGTCTTGAGCCACTCGAGTTTGTAGGCGTAGTGGGGGTTGTCGAGTTCTCGACCGTTGGGCACGTAGAGGCTCCACAAACGCACCCCGTCGACGGTCGCGGCGATCGCTCGAGCCTCGACGGGTAGTGCGCCCGTGTCGTCGGGCTTGCCGAACCCCGGGGCGTTCGCGAAACCGCGCTGCACGTCATCCATCGGCAGTCGACTCGCGAACGCGACGCCGTTCCACTGGTTGAGTCCGTGCAGAACGACGTCGTAGCCCGCCTCCTCGAAGACCTCGAACGGAAACTGGCTCTCTTTGCACTTGATCTCTTGCATGCCGAGAACGTCGACGTCTTCGCGCACGAGCCAATCGACGACCCTGGCCGCTCTCGTGCGGATCGAGTTGACATTCCAGGTGGCGACACGCATGGTCCCACGCTATCGCGGCGGAGGACTGCCAGCCTTTTCGCCCTCCAGTCACCCCCGTTCGAGGGTCACGGCGACGTACCGTCGAGGTATGGTCCGCAACGAACCCGAATCTCGTGCGGAGCAGCCAGACACGCCGTCGACGACGACGAAGAGCGAGAGTACGGATGCCGCGCCACGCGACGAGGCCCCGACTCGAGTGACCCGGCCGCTCGCACCCCCGCCCGCCAAGCGCGCGCCCGCACCGTCGGGTGGCGCCACGTCCGGCGGCGCTGTGCCGCGCGCCCGCACCCCCCGCCAGACGTCGCGCCCCGCGCCTCGCCCCGCGCCGCGTTCCGACGGGTCGTCGCCTGCGATCCCGAGCGCTCCGCCGCAGCCGGAGCGGGCTTCGCGACCCCGTCCGCGCGCCGCCACACCACTGGCTGCCGCGGGCTCGGCCGCGGACTCGGAGGCTGTTTCGCCTCCGGTGTCGGGCGCCGACTCGGGGCTGGAATCAGAGTCGCCCTCCGGTCCGGAATCGACGGGGGAAGCCCTCACGGATGTCGACGCGGTGGCAGCGCTTTTCTCCGACCCTGTTGAGCCCTCGCCGGTCCCCCCTCGCGCCGACCGCACCGCGGCACCGCCGCGTGTCGCCCATCGGCCCGCGGTTCCCGTCGCGAACGCGCCCGTGCCCCTCACACCTCCGCCGCCTGCGAGGGGAGTGCTCATGACGGCGACGCGAGAGCGTCTCGCCGTCGCGATCCTCGCCGGGGGTGCGCTCGCCGCAGTCGTGATCGCGGGGGTGAGTGGTGGTTTCTCCGGTCGCGCCGTCGAGATGCAACCCGACCCCTCGGGTGCCTCGAGTTCGTCGTCGACCCTCGACCCGTCGCGCTCCGGGTCGACGGGTGACGGCACCCGACAGGGCGTCGGTGAGAACGCCGCGGGCGAGAACCGCTCGGGTCGGGGTGGCACCGGGCCGGGCGACGGCGACGCGCAGGACCGGCTCGACTCCGATGGGCGCTCCGATGCGCCCTCCGCGGGGGACGCGGCACACGGTTCGGGTTCCGGCACCGATTCCTGGCAGAGATCGGGGTCGCTCGACGCGTTCGAGCAGCGTGCCGCACGATTCTTCCCGGGCATGCAGCCGGGCTCGCAGCCCTCGGCATCGTCGCCCCCGTCGTCGAGTGCCGATCGCAGGCCGAACGCCACGAGAACACCGACCCCGCCGCGCGCGACACCGTCTCGGCCCGCACCCTCGCGGCCGCCGCAGTCGAACCCGGTGCCACCCGTGCGGCCGGCGTCGCCGAGCGTTCCCTCCACACCGACCGTGCCGGCGGTGCCGACACCACCCTCGACACCGGACACGCCGAGCACCCCGACCACACCGAGCACCCCGACCACTCCGTCGCTTCCGACCGACCCTCCCGCGGGGGAGTCGCCTGTCTCGCCGGCACCCGACCCGGAGGATTCGACCCCGGGTGGCGGCGGTCAGGGCGGCGGCCTGCTCGGCGGTCTCCTCGACCCGATCGTGGATCTCTTGCGCCCCTAGGCCGCGCTCACCGCAACCGGCGGTAGCCGCTCACGATGCGCTGCACGGCACTCGCGACGACGAAGAGCGCCCACACCGCGGCGATCTGCCACGCGACGAAAGGCAGGATGAGCCACGCGCTGTGCACGACGATCGTCTCGGTGCCTTCGGCGATTCGCCCGAGGAACGACAGTGAGCGGCCGTCGTCGAGGGTGCGCCCCGTGCGTTCCGCGATCGACGAGAACGCGAGAAAAGCGGTGCCGTTGACGTAGTAGGCGAAGAGCACGAGCAGAAACGGCCACCACGGGGCGTCGAACGCGGTGGTCACGCCGACGGCGACTCCGACGACGGTCGCGCCGTAGACCACGAAGTCGGCGACGATGTCGAGAAAACCGCCAGCTTCGCTCGCGCGCCCGACCGTCGCCGACCCCGGCCCCGACTCCGAACCCACGACGCCGGCGGATGTCGCCGCGATCGTCGCTCGCCGGCGGCGGGCGAGCGTGCCGTCGAGTCCGTCCGCGACGCGGGAGACGAGCCACAGCACGAGGGCGAGCGGCCACAGACCGGCGGCAGCCGCGCCCGCGCTCCCGAGTCCGAGCACGAGTCCCGCGACGGTCAGCCGATCGGGGGTGATGCCGGGACGGTCGATCGCGGCAGCAACCCCGGCGAGCACAGGGTCGAGCACGCGCCGAACGGGAGCGTCAAGCATCCGCTGAGGTGACGCCATCTGCGGAGGTGTCGGCGACGCGGGCGCCGCCGGCGGGCGCATCGTCGTCTTCGTGGGCTTTCTTTCGCGCCCGCACGCCGAAGAGGGCCCCCACGATCGTGAGCACGCCGAGGATGCCGAGGGTCAGGTAGAGCTGCCACCCCATCTCGAGGCCGAACGCTCCGAGCGCCACGTAGGCGAGGGTGCCGGGGATGATCCCCACGGCCGTACCGATCGCGTAGTTGCGCCGGCTGACCCCGGTGAGCCCCGCGCTGTAGTTGATGACGGTGAAGGGGAGCACGGGGATGAGTCGCACGCCGATCATGGCGCCGAGCCCGCGCTCGCGCAGCACCGCGTCGACGCGCGCGACGCGCGAGCCCGTGAACCGCTCGACGGCGTCCCTGCCGAGAGCCCGGCCGATGACGAATCCGGCCGCGGCGCCGACGAGCGCGCCGAGGTATACGGCGAGTGACCCGAGGCCGAACCCCCAGATCACGCCCGCCGCGATGCCCACGAGGTTCTTGGGGATGGGCGTGAGTGTCACGACCCCGTAGGCGAGCACGAAGAGCACGATCCCGAACGCTCCGGCCTGCGCTGCCGTGTCACGGATGACGTCGACGGGAGGGATGTCGATGATGATCCCAACCACCACGGCGATGGCTACGAAGACCAGGAGGATGACGAGCTTGATGAGCGCCCGGCGACGTGCGCCCGTCTTTTCCGCATCCATCGGCGTCGGCCCTCTTTCGTTTTTCGTACATCGCGCGGCACAGACCGTGGGGGTGGACAGAGTGATCTAGGGTCAGAAGTCTTGCACCACTTGTGACCTGTCGACCGCACCGCCCACTCACGTCCCTGCTCATCGACCTCGTCGATGACACCTCACCGAGGAGTTGCCCGTGACCATCTTCCGTCGATCACCGCGAACACGAAGAATCGCTCTAGCCGGGGTCGCCGCAGCGCTCTTCGCCACAACGGTCGCGGGGTGTGCGGCGCCGTCGCCCGACGGCGCGACGTCGGCGTTCGAGAACTGGGACGAGGTCGTCGAGGCGGCCGACGGTCAGACGGTCTCGCTGTGGATGTTCGGCGGCGACGACCGGGCCAACGCCTACATCGACGACGTGCTCGCTCCCGCCGTCGCGGACGAGGGGGTCACCCTCGAGCGCGTGCCCGTCACCGACACCGCGGATGCCCTCAACCGCGTGCTCTCCGAACTGCAGGCCGGTCGCGACGACGACGGCTCCGTCGACCTCATCTGGGTCAACGGCGAGAACTTCGGCACCGGCAAGGAGGCGGGGGCGTGGTTGTGCGACTGGACGAGCATGCTGCCCAACATGGAGCGCACCGACCCCGACGACCCGCTGCTCACGAGCGATTTCGGCACACCGGTCGACGGGTGCGAGGCGCCGTGGTCGAAGGCGCAGTTCAGCCTCGTCTACAACTCCGACGTCATCGACGACCCGCCCTCGACCCTCGAGGGGGTGCTCGAGTGGGCCGAGGAGAACCCCGGCCGTTTCACCTACCCGGCACCGCCGGACTTCACGGGATCGGTGTTCACTCGCGAGGTGCTCTACAGCGTCTCGGGTGGCTATGAGAACGTGCCGCTCGAGTTCGACCAGGCCGCATACGACGAGTTGACTCCGGCGCTCTACGAGCGGCTGACCGAGCTCGCGCCGTCGCTGTGGCGCGAGGGCGACACCTATCCGACCACGGCCGACGAGCTCAACCAGCTCTACGCCGACGGCCAGATCGACATGACGATGACCTACGGACCGTCGACGCTCACGGAGCTCGTCGAAGACGGAACCTACCCCGAGGGAACGCGCATCCTGACCCTCGACGAGGGCACCGTCGGCAACGTGAGCTTCCTCGGCATCCCGTCGAACGCGGAGTCGGCGGCCGGCGCCATGGTCGTCGCGAACGTGGCGCTCTCGGTCGACCAGCAGGTGCAGAAGGCCGACCCCGACGTGTGGGGGCCGTTCACCGTGCTCGACTACGACTCGCTCACCGCCGACGAGCAGGCTCTGTTCGACGCGCTCCCCGAGTCGCCCGTCGTGCCGTCGTTCGAGGTGCTCTCGGAGAACGCCAACCCCGAGCTGTCGGCGGGCTGGGTGCCCGAGATCGAAGAGGGCTGGCGCTCGAGCGTCCTGGGCGCCGAGTAGCTCGAGGTGTCGGACGCCATGAGGGTCATCCTCGACTGCGACACGAAGAACGAGATCGACGATCAGCTCGCTATCGCCTATGCGCTCGGAAGCCCCGAGCTCGACGTGCTCGGCGTCGTCTCGGTGCAGAACACGACCGCGTCGGGTGTGGCATCCGTCGACGTCTACACCGAGGAGGCGCGGCTCGTGGCCGACCTGTGCGGTCGGCCCGATCTGCCGTGCCTGCCCGGTGCCCGCGCCCCGATGGAGACGCCGTCGACGCCCGTCGGCAGCGCCGGGCTCGACTTCATCGTCGAGCACGCGCAGATCGCTCCGCTGACCCTCCTCGCGACCGGCCCGATCACCGATGTCGCGTCGCTCGTTCTGCAGCGACCGGATCTCGTCGAGCGCGTTCACGTCGTGTGGGCCGGTGCCTTTCCCGACGAGGCCACCTGGAACCGCTTCCGGCTCGGCGAACTCAACGCGCGCGCCGACATCGCCGCCTGGAGAGCGCTCTACTCGAGCGACATCCGGCTCACGCTCCTGCCGGGCTGGCCCGCCATCGCGCGCGTCGCGGTGCCCTGGCGCGACTACTCCGCGCAATTGCGTGACCTCGGGGGCGAGCTGAGCGAGTTCCTCGCGACGATTATCGAGGAGTACTCCGCCTCCCGCAGCTCGTGGTGGCTCGGCAGCGAGGAGGCGCAGCGCCACAAGATCCTGTGGGATGTCGTCAACGTCGCGATTCTGCGCAACCCCGCGTGGGTCACCCTCGAGCACCGCGACCTGCCGACCCTCGATGCGGCCGGCGCCCCCGATTACTCCCGACCGGCACGATCGGCGGACGTGTGCGTCGACGTCGACGAGCGCGCCATCATCGACGACCTCTGGACCGTGCTCGAGTCGTTCGCGACGGGGCGCTCCCCGGTCGTCGGGCCCGCGAACGCATGAGCCTCGCTCCGCTGCCCACCCGCTCCGACGCCGCTCGGGCCGCGGGCGCGAAGTCCCGCGTCGTCGGCACCCTCATGGTGATGCCGGCCCTCATCCCCGCGCTTTTCGTGGTCGTCGGAGGAACGGGGGCCGCGATCATCCAGAGCCTCGGTCTCATGCCGCTCATCGGGCCGATCACGTTCGGGTTGGATGCCTACACCGCGCAGGCGTCGGCCCTTCCGACCGCGATCGGGGTCTCTCTCGGTATCGCCGCGGCGTCGACCCTCATCTCGGCGGTCGTCGGGTTCGCGGCCGCCCTCGTGATCGTCTCCGGGCGTTTCGGCGGCCGGCTCATCGCCCTCATCAGCGCCTCGTCGGTCACGGTGCCGCACCTCGTCGGCGCCGCCGCGATCGGCCTGCTGCTCGCCGACTCCGGGTTTCTGCCGCGCCTGCTCGGCATCCCGTCCGACGCGTGGCCCCGCCTCGTCGGCGGACCGTGGTGGGTCGCCGTGATCGCCGAGTACGCGTGGAAGGAGTCGGCGTTCGTCGCCCTCGTCGTCGCCGGCACGCTCGCGACACGCGTGGCCCGATACGACGAGACGGCCGCGCTCCTCGGCGCGAGTCGCGCCAAGCGTCTGCGCTTCGTCATGGTGCCCCTCGCTATGCCGGCCCTCGTGATCTCGTGCACGATCACCTTCGTCTTCACCCTCGGCTCCTACGAGGTCGCGTGGCTACTCGGGCGCACCTACCCCGAGCCTCTGCCCGTGATGGCGCTCCGCCTCTTCGGGTCCATCTCGCTCGCGTCCCGCCCCGAGGCGGCCGCCGTCGCCGTCGTCACGACCCTCATCTCGCTCGTGGTCGTGGCTCTCGCGTTCTTCGCCCTCCGTCGAACGGCGGTGTGGCGCTGACATGACGCTCTCCACTCGCTCCCTCACGGCGGATGTCCCCGACCGCCCCCGCGGCACCCTTAGGCTCCCCGGCGACCCCGGCACGAGACTCACGGTCTCGCGCGGTGCCGGTCGTGTCGCGCGCATCTCGGGCGCGGTGCTCCTAACCGTGTGGTTCGTGCTCCCGTTCGCGCCTCTCGTGCTGTGGGCCTTCGCCGACCGCTGGTCGTTTCCCGCCGTCTTCCCCACCGATTGGGGCACGCGCGGGCTCGAGACGGCGCTCGCCCAGGGCGCGGTGCCCGCGTTCGGCCGCTCCCTCATGCTCGGGCTCCTCGTCGCGGCGATCGCGACACCGATCGGCGCGATGGCCGCTCGAGCGCTCACCCTCGGTCGCGTGCGGTGGCCGCGCGCGGTGAGCGTCATCCTCCTCGCGCCGATCGCGCTGCCCGCGTTCGCCGCGGTCATGGGCCTCAATGTCATCCTCTTGCGTGCCTACATCCCGCCCCTCGTCGGGCTCGTGCTCGTGCTCGTGGTCGTCTCGCTGCCGTACACGACCTTCGCGATGCGGGTCGCCTACGCCGCCCACGACATCCACTACGAGGAGGAGGCGCGCACACTCGGCGCCTCGCCGTTCCAGGTGCTGTGGCGCGTGCACATCCCGCTCGTGGCCCCCGCGCTCGCGCGCGCCGCGTTCCTCGCGTTCCTCGTCGGGTGGAGCGACTACATCGTCACCGTCATCATCGGCGGCGGCACCGTCGTGTCGCTGCCGCTCGTGATCGCCTCGACCGCGTCGGGCATCGGCAACGACTCCAACACCGCCATCCTGTCTCTCGCCGCGGTTCTGCCGCCGCTCGCACTGCTCGTGCTCACCGGCCTCGCCGGCCGCCGGCCCGCGGGCACCGACCGAACGGAGGAGCCGCGTTGAGCGCTCACCTCACCCTCGACTGCGTCTCGAAGTCGTTCTCCGACGCCCACGCTCCCGCCCTCGACGGCGTGACGCTCACGGTCGCGGCGTCGTCGTGCACCGCCATCCTCGGGCCGAGCGGCTCGGGCAAGAGCACCATCCTGCGCGTGATGGCCGGCCTCGATCACGTGAGCGACGGTCAAGTGCTCGTCGACGGAAAGGATGTCGCGGGCCTCGCCCCCGAGCGCCGGGGAATGGGCATGGTCTTCCAACGCCCCCTCCTCTTCCCTCACTTGAGCGTTCTCGACAACGTCGCTTTCGCAGACCGGGTCGCGGGTGTTCCGCGAGCGACGGCACGATCGAACGCCGAGCGGTATCTCGAGATGGTCCAGCTCGGGGGCTACGGCAAGAGGCCGATCACGGCGCTCTCGGGCGGTCAGGAGCAGAGGGTCGCGATCGCCCGAGCGCTCGCGGCGAAACCCGACGTGCTTCTGCTCGACGAACCGTTCAGCGCGCTCGACCCCGCGCTGCGCGAAGACATGCACGTGCTCATCGGAGACATCAGGGAGGCGCTCGCCCCCACCATCGTTCTCGTGACCCACGACCGCGACGAGGCGTCGGCGGTCGCCGACCAGATCGCGATCCTGCACGAGGGCGAGTTGCTGCAGCACGACACCGTCGACCGCATCTACAACCGGCCCGCGTCGGTTCGCGTGGCGCGACTCATGGGCGGTGCGAACGAGGTTGCGGGCGAGGTGCGCGGGGGAGTGCACCACAGCGCACTGGGCGCCGTCGAGCTCGGCGACGCGGTCGACGACGGCCCGGGTGTGCTCGTCGTGCGTCAGGAGGCACTCGGGGTGCGGTCGAGCGACGGCGCGGTCGGCGGCGACGAAGTCGAGGGCACGGTCGCCGACATCCGGCACCTGGGCCCGCGGCGCATCCTCACGATCGCGTTCGGCCCCGCCGGCGAGGTGCGGCTGGGGGCCGAGCTTCCTCCCGGGCAGGGCGTCGCGGTCGGGTCTTCGGTCACCGTGCGGTTGCCGCGTGCCGCCGTCTCGGTCGTGCCCGCCGGGCGGTAGGGCGAGCTCGGGCACCGGTCGCTGAGCGCACAAGAGCGCGCCGACCTACGAGAGGCCGACCGACGCGCGGACCTGCGCGCCGTCCCTAGGCGACGCCCCTAGGCGTCGTCCCTACGCGTCGACGTGCCGTCCGGTCTTGCGCACGGGGCTCAAGCCGTCGGGGCGCGACACGATCGCGGGCTCGGCCTGGTCGCCCGAGCGTCCGATGAGCGGCAGGAGCTTGCGCAGCCCGATGTTCTCGATCGGGTCGAGCACCGAGTGCTGCGTGCACGCGGGCACGAGGCGCCCGTCTTCGGGGTGGCTCATGGCGTACATGCACGAGCCGAGGCGCTCCTGGGTCTCGCGGATCTTCGGGTCGTCACTCGTGACGCCCTCCTCCATGAGCTTCCACGCGGGGGCGACGACATCCGCGTCCATGAAGTTGTGCACCACGAAGGTCTTGAAGCCGAGCTTGCCCTTGCGAGCGGCTCGCAGCATGCGGCCGACCCCGCCGGCGCGCTTGACGACACGACGGGCGAGCCCGATGAGGGGCGGGATGTCTCCGGGGTGACCGGCGATCGCCCTGATGATCTTGATCGTGAGGATGTGCGTCGGGATGTCACCGAAGATCATCCCGCCGAAGTGGTCGAGAAAGCGGTCGCGCGCGGCGATGTCGCGGGGGTCGTCGGCGTCGAGCAGCACGGCGAATCGCCCGTCCACGCGCATTCCGACGGTCGAGCGGTTGCATCGCGGGTCACCGAACTGGGTGGCCTTCCACGGAATCTTGTGGCCGGCACCCTCCTCGATCTGATCCCACACGGCGTCGATCGTGACCTCGGTGAAGTCCTCTTTCCAGCGCCGGTCGTCCCCGATGAAGGCGGCGGGCTGGAACGACATCATGTCGAAGGGCATCTCGAGAACGTCGCGCGTGACCGAGCCGACCTCGCCGACGTTCGACGGCGTCACCGTCATGTTGTGCGCGAGGTACGACTTCACTCCGTGCTCGCGCTTGAGGTCGACGAACATCTGGGCGAACTTCTCGCGGAACGGGTTGAGCTCCGCTTCGCTGCGGGGCCGCACCGCTCCCCGCCGACCGCGCATGAGCGAGTCGAAGTGGGCTGCGAACGACACCTTCTTGAAGCGCGGTGAACCGTCGGCGTCGAGCACGACGTCTTTGAGGTAGTCGTAGGAGAAGTCGCCGTGGGTCATCGACATGGGCTCGCGGCCGAACTTGCGCATCGTCAGAAGGGCCTGGGCGTGGTCTTCTGCGGGGAGGAGACTGACCTCGCCGCCGATGAGCTGGGCGTGGGCACGAGGTCCGCGCACCTGGTGCAGAAACTCCATCTGCTCGTGCACTTCGGCGACGGTGTGGTCGCCGTCGATGCGCACCTTGTTGGCGTCTGCCGAGTGGTAGCACGGCGAACACGTGAGGTCGCACTTCGGGAACACCCCGTGGGTGCCCTCGCAGCCGACAGCGCAGCGACCGAGCAACTGATTGTCGGTCTTGACGTGCTCGGGCAGTTCGGCCCAGCGCTTCGCGAGCGCCCGCTTCGTGTGCGGGTGGATCGGCCTCGTGTCGAGTTCGAACGAGCGGATGCGATTCGCGAGCGACATGCGGTCTCCAGTGAGGTCGGTCGGCCGAATGGTCGCCATCGGCCTGCGTCCGCTGAGTGGCCCAGACGGACGCGAACTCAGCCTAAATGCTTCGGAGCGCTCGACAAGGGGGTTTGGCCACTTCGCGTTTCGTCGCGGATCACTTCACTCGCGACGCGCGGATGCGGCCGAGCACCCCCGTGGCCTTCGACACGAGCCCCTGCCCGAGGCGGGTGCGCACGTCGGAGACGCTCGCTTGCCAGAGGGCGTCGCTGAAGGTCGGGTAGGCGTGCGTCGCGCCGGCGAGGGAACTCGTCGACAGCCCGTTCTTGACCGCCACGGACGCTTCACCGAGGGTCTCGCCGGCGCGAGGCCCCACGATCGTGGCCCCGAGGATGCGTCCTTTCGCGTCGACGACGATCGACGTGTAGCCGTCGGTCTCCGATTCGGCGATCGCGCGATCGAGGTCGGCGTGGTCGATCGTGATCGTGCGCGCGCCGTTCGCGTCGGCATCCGTGGGGCTCAGACCGACGGCCGCGACCTCGGGGTCGGTGAACGTCACTCGGGGTACGGCCGCAGTGTCGACCGAGCGTGTGAGCCCGAGGATCGCGTTGGTCGCGGCGAGGCTGCCGTTGACACCGGCGGTGTGGGTGAACTGCGGCAAGCCGGTCATATCGCCGGCCGCCCACACGCGCGGGTTGCTCGACCGCAAGTGCGCGTCGACGCGCACGTCGCCCTTCTCGTCGAGCCGCACGATCGCTCGAGCGCACTGCAGCGACCCGGTGTTCGGGGTGCGGCCGAGCGCGACGACGACGCGGTCGAACTCGACGACCGATCCGTCGTCGAGGGTCGCGGAGCCCCGAGTGCGATCGTGCGGCGACGCCGTGAACGACACGACCTCGGAAGACGTGCGGATGTCGACACCGTCGCGGGTCATTGCAGCGTGCACGATCTGCGACGCCCGACGCTCCTCTTTCGGGAGGATGCGCTCGCCGCGGTGCACGAGCGTCACGGTCGAACCGAGTCTCGTCATCGCGTGCCCGATCTCGCACCCGATCGCGCCGCCCCCGAGCACGAGGAGGCGCTCGGGCAGGTCGCGGATGTTCCACAGTGTCTCGCTCGTGAGCACGTCGACCCCGTCGATCCCGTCGATGTCGGGCACCACGGGGGAGCCGCCCGTCGAGATGAGGGCCTGGCGAAAACCGATCGTCGTGCCGTCGACGCTGATCGACCGCTCGCCCGTGAACGCCGCCTCGCCGATGAGCACGTCGACCCCCGACGCGGCGAGCGACTCCGTCGAATCGGCGGGAGCGACCTCGAGCATCGCGTCGGTCACGCGCTGCATGACAGCGGCGAAGTCCACCGTGACCCCCTGGGTCGTCACTCCGAGTCGAGCGGATGTGCGCGCCGAGTGCGCCGCGCGAGCCGCGACGATGAGCGATTTGGAGGGCACGCAACCGGTCCACAGGCAGTCGCCTCCGAGCCTGTGGCGCTCGATGAGCAGCACTCGGGCCCCGAACCCCGCCGCCGTGCGACTCGCGACGAGCCCTGCGGTTCCCCCTCCGATGACGACGAGGTCCCACGCGATCTCGGCCGCGGCCGCCAGGGTGAGGGTCGAGAGGGTGGTTCCGCCGAAGGAGTCGGGTGCGCTCGTGCTCGGGCTGTCGCTCGTGTCGTCGCTCATGGGAGCGAGCGTAGACCGTCATAGGCTGGCGCGGACGAGAGGCGGGGCATGGCCATCTTCCGGCGTTACGGGGTCGGCGCGAAGTTCTACGACGTGCTCTCGGGCGAGCGGTTCGTCTACCGCGCGGGGCGGGTCGCGGGCATCCGCGCTCTGGCTCCCGCGCGGGGAGACGTCGTGCTCGACCTCGGGTGCGGCACGGGCCTCAACTTTTCTCTGCTCGTCGACGCGGTCGGTCCCGAGGGAGCGGTGATCGGGCTCGACGCGAGCCCCGACATGCTCGCGATGGCGCGGGCGCGCATCGACCGCGCGGGCTGGCGCAACGTCGCGGTCGCGGTGGCCGACGCGACCGCGTTCGACCCCGATGTGGTGGCGCACGCACTCGAGGGCGCGCACCGGTCCCGGGTGCGACCAGACGACGATCCCGCCACGACGCCTCCCGATCGCCCGGTCGACGGCGTGATCTCCACCTACGCCATGAGCATCTTCGGCGACTGGCCGGCGGCATGGACACGGGTGCGCGCGGTACTCCGCCCCGGCGGGAGCGCTGCGATCGTCGACATGCAGGTGCCCGTCGGCCGCGCCGCCGTCTTCGGGCCGCTCGCGAGACTCGCCGCGGCGACGGGGGGTGCAGACCTCACGGCCCGACCGTGGGAGGCGGTCGAACGCGACGGCGTAAATGTGAGGTCGGTGTCGGTGCGGGGAGGCCACATCCAGGTGCGGGCCGCGGTCATCCCGTGAACCCTCACCCTCTCGTCTAAAGTGAAACCGTGACCGACGTACGCAGCGAGCTCATCGAGCACATTTCAGCCGGGGCAGTGTTCCACGGTGACTTCACCCTCACGAGCGGCAAGAAGGCCACCTACTACGTCGACCTGCGCAAGGTGAGCCTCGACCACCGTGTCGCCCCGCTCATCGGCGCGGTCATGCTCGACCTCATCGCCGAGGTTCCGGATGTCGACGCCGTCGGTGGTCTCACGATGGGTGCCGACCCGATCGCGGCCGCAGTGCTGCACCAGGGTGCTGCGCGAGGGCTCACCTACGACGCGTTCGTCGTGCGCAAGGAGCCGAAAGACCACGGGCGCGGGCGACAGGTCGAGGGTCCCGACCTCGCGGGCAAACGCGTCATCGTGCTCGAAGACACGTCGACGACGGGGGGCTCGCCCCTCGCGGCGATCGCCGCCGTGGAGAAGGTCGGCGCCACCGTCGCGGCCGTCGCGGTCGTCGTCGACCGCGCCACCGGTGCGCGCGAGATCATCGAGAACGCGGGATACCGCTACCTCGCCGCCATCGGCCTCGCCGATCTGGGGCTCGAGCCGTGAGCGACGACCGCCCGCGTTCAGCGTGGGGGCGGATCTTCCGTCGCGGCGATGCGCCCGACGCCCCTGATACCGCTGACGCCGTCGGTGCCCCGGATTCGACCGACGCGGATGTCGCAGCGACGCGGTCACTCGCCACCGCACCCACCTCCGACGACCCGGGCTCATCCGACGACTCCGTGACGTCGGACTGGTTGAGCGAGCAGTTCGACGAGTCCGACGGATCGACCAGCCAGAGCGGGTTCACGTGGGGCCTTCGGCCGCGCGTCGTCGCCGACCCCGAAGCAGCCGACCCCGAGGCAGCTGACGCCGAAGCTGCCGACCAGGAAGCAGCTGACGCGGAAGCAGCCGACCCCGAAGCTTCCGACCCGGAAGCTTCCGGAGTGACCGACGCGGACGGCGCGGACCGATCGGAAGGCTCCGGCGTCGACGATTCCGTCGACCTCGACCTCGACCTCGGCGTCGCCCCGGCGACCCGGGTTCTGCCCGCGAGTCCGTTCGCCCCGCCGCCCCCTCGCGGAGGCGAGGATGCCGGAGCGGCTGCGGTCGGCGCAGCAGGCTCGGCTTCGGCCCCCGCGTCTTCATCCACTTTTCTGGACTCTGCGTCACCGAGCACCGCCGAGATCGCCGCGGCGCTCGCCGCAGCCCGGGTCGCCCGCGCGGCCGCCGTTGCGGGCGCCGCTGCCGCCCGCAACGCGGCGCGGGCGTCCGACGCCGACGGCCTCGAACCCGAGGTGCTCGGCGCAGACTCGCTCAGCACGGACTCGCGCGAGGCAGACCTGCGTTCGGCCGACTCGGGCGACACCGCGGCGACGCCGGTCGGCACCGGTCTGCCGGCCCCCGTGTCGGCCGCCGCGCAGTCCCGACTGTTCTACCCGCCGCCCCCCGTGATCTCACCCGCACCCGCTCGCGCGCCGGCCGAGACGTCTGCCCCGACCAACGCGAGTGATCCGAGCACCCCGAGCACCCCGAGCACCCCGAGCGCTCAGGACTCGGGTGTCGCTGCTGCTGCTGAGGCGCCACCCGCTGCCGCACCCGCACCCGCACCGGCCCCCGCACCCGCACCCGCTCCGGTGACACCGGTGAGCATCGAAGAGGTGCTCGATGCACCGTCTCCCCGCCGTGCCGCTCGAGAGGCCGCGGCTCGCGAAGCGGCAGCGCGTGCGGCCGCCGAACGCGGCGAAACCGCGGTCGACTCGACGAGTTCGGCGTCGGCGGCCCCTGAGGCGAGCCCGAGCGGCAATTTCTCTGACGAGCGCGACAGCCCCGCCGCCGAGAGCGACCCCGTTCCTCTCGTCGAGCCCACGGCCGCGAGCCGCGGCTCGCGCGAACTGCCTCCCGAGCTCTTGCGCGATGTGACCGCCCGAACCGGTCCCGTCGCGACCGACGCTCCCCCCGCGCGAGACGTGGCGAGCACGCAGACCGTTGCGGGTGCGCCCGACCTCGCCACGCGCGAAGCGGCCGCCGCACCCGAGACCGCGGCGCTCGACATGTCGGACTGGGATTCGGTCGATTCCGGGTCGTCCGGCGCTGACTCGCCCGATGCTGATTCGGCCGATGCTGATTCGGCCGATGCCGATTCGCACGATCCCGACTCAGGCGTCGCGGACTCGTCCGACGCGATCACCTCAGACGATGCGGCAGCCCGCCGCTCCTGGCGAAACGGGTCGGACTCCGGCGCACCTGAGCGCGCGGCCCCCGGACCTCCCGCTCTCGCGTGGTTGCCCGAGCGTGCAGCGGCCTCACCCGACGCGGCGCGCGAGTCTGCTCCCGCGCTCGACATCGACGCCCTGTTCGCCCCGCGTGACGACGCCGACGACGAGGGGCTGTCCGATGCCCGCGCCCGTGACGCGCCACGCGACACCAAGCGCGCGTCGTCGTCGGGGCGTGACGCGATGTCGACCGTTCAGCGCGTCGTGCTCGGTGTGCTGCTCACCGCCGCGGTCGCCCTCGCGGTCGTGCTCGGCGTCATCCTCGCGAACCGCTAGCCCGACGCGCGACTCCGCTCGAGCCCCGGTGCCAGACGGGGGCGACGGCGTCGGTGTCAGACCAGTCCGCTGTCAGAGCAGGTCGGTCTGGTACGGCTCGGTGTCGACGAGGTCGATCACGCCGTCGAGCACCTCGGTCGGGCGGAACGGGTAGCGCTCGATCTCCGCGCGATCGCTGATGCCGGTGAGCACGAGGATCGTGTGGAGCCCGGCCTCGATTCCGGCGACGATGTCGGTGTCCATGCGGTCGCCGATCATCCCCGTGTTCTCGGAGTGCGCACCGATCTTGTTCATCGCCGAGCGGAACATCATGGGGTTCGGCTTGCCGACGACATACGGTTCCATGCCGGTGGCTTTCGTGATGAGTGCCGCGACGGCGCCCGTCGCCGGCATGGGGCCTTCGGCGCTCGGGCCGGTCGCATCCGGGTTGGTGAGGATGAAGCGCGCCCCGCCGAGGATGAGCCGGATCGCGCGCGTGATCGCCTCGAACGAGTAGTTGCGGGTCTCCCCGACGACGACGTAGTCGGGTGAGGTGTCGGTCATCACGAATCCGGCTTCGTGCAGGGCCGTCGTGAGTCCGGCCTCGCCGATCACGAAGGCAGAGCTGCCCGGTGCTTGCGACGCGAGGAAGTCGGCTGTCGCGAGGGCGGACGTCCACAAGAACTCTTCGGGCACGTCGAGCCCCGAGGCTTTCAACCGGGCGCTCAGGTCGCGCGGGGTGAAGATCGAGTTGTTGGTGAGAACGAGGAACGGGTTGCCTTTGTCGCGCCACTGCTGCAGCAGGTCGGCTGCGCCCGGCAGAGGGTGGTTCTCATGGACGAGCACGCCGTCCATGTCGGTGAGCCAGCATTCGATGTCTTCGCGTTTGCTCATGGGGCCCATGCTAGCGACCCGGCCTCCTGCCGCGCCCTGTCACGGCTCGCAGCGGCCCAGCCGGTACCCTCGACCAGTGACCGACCTCCCCCCTGACGCTCGAGCGAACCCCAGCGTCGAGCTCACGACCAACGGCCTCGGGCCGTGGGTGGGGCAGCGGCCCGACGATGCGCGCTACGACCCCGAGCTGCTCGAGCGCGGCGACTCCCGCAACGTCATCGACCGCTACCGCTATTGGCGCATGGACGCGATCGTCGCCGACCTCGACGAGTCGCGGCATCCGTTCCACGTGGCGATCGAGAACTGGCAGCACGACATGAACATCGGGTCGATCGTGCGCAGCGCGAACGCCTTCGGGGCCGACGCGGTGCACATCATCGGTCGCCGCCGCTGGAACAAGCGCGGGGCCATGGTCACCGACCGCTACCAGCACATCGTGCACCACGACACGGTGGACGAGTTCGTGGCCTGGGCGGGCGAGCGCGACATCCCGGTCATCGCGATCGACAACCTGCCCGGCTCCGTCATCATCGAGACCTTCGCGTTTCCGTCGGCGTGCATCCTCCTGTTCGGGCAGGAGGGGCCCGGACTCTCGGATGCCGCGGTGCGGGCGTCGTCCGCGGTCGTCGAGATCAGCCAGTTCGGGTCCACCCGCAGCCTCAACGCGTCGGCGGCTGCGGCGGTCGCGATGCACGCGTGGGTGCTGCAGCACGTGACTTTTCCCCGCTGACCCGCTCCCTCGCCTGACCGCGGAGTACCGTAGCGGAATGACCAACAACCTCCTCGGCCCCGCAGAGACGCTCCTTCCCGAAGACCCGGAGGTCGCGGCATCCGTCGCCAGCACGGGTCTCGACGCCGAGGACGTCGTGGTCGCACATCCCTCGTCGCCGCTCGCGTGGGCGCTGCTCGCGAACAACGCGTTCAACGCCGGAAAGACCATCGAGTCGTACGCCTTCGCGCGGGTCGGCTACCACCGCGGGCTCGACGCGCTGCGCAAAGCCGGGTGGAAGGGTCACGGTCCCGTGCCGTGGTCGCACGAACCCAATCGCGGGGTGCTGCGGGCGTTCTACGCGCTCCGCCGCGCCGCCGAGGCGATCGGTGAATCGAGCGAGGTCGAGCGACTCGGCGCCCTCATCACTGACTCCGACCCGACCGCCGCGGCGCAGATCGAGGCCGAACGGCGCTAGCTACCGCGCCCGTCACCGCGATCTACGCACCACCTCCCGGCCGACTACTGCACTTCACGATCCCCGTGGCCCCGAGCATCGACTGTCGTCGACGGCGTTGTTAGCGTCGACGGCACGTTCGCGTTTGGTGGGGTTGCTTCACTGGGTGGAGCGGTTCATCGTTTGAGCGCGGGGGCGGGGGTCCCCATCTATCGGGGGGATCCACCGTGACCACATCTCTGCACCCATCACAGACCGACACCGACACCGGCGCCGCCCTCTCTGCGACGCGCCCGTCGCCGCGAGCCCACCGCCGGGGACCGCGCGCGAGGGCCGTGCTCGCGGGCGGGCTCGTGCTCGGCGTCGGCGCTGCGATCACCCTCGCGGCGTGGAACGACTCGGAGTTCGCGACCGGCGTCTTCACCTCGGGGTCGTTCAACCTCGAGGGCAACGAGGTCACCGCCGCCGGTCCCTACAGCGACCACGCTGAACCCGGTGACGCCGCGGCCCTGACCTTCACGGCCCCGTTCGACAACCTGGCTCCCGACGACGTCGTCTATTCGGGCTACTGGCTGCGGCTCGCCGCGGGCACGACCGTCGACGCCACCCTCGCGGTCGAGTCCATCGCGACGACAGTGCCCACGGCGCCCGCCGTCGGCAACGAGGAGAACCTGAGCTACGACATCTACTCGATCCCGTCGGGATCGCCGTGTGGCGCGGCCGCCGTCGCGGGGGAGACCCCCATCGCGTCGGGTGCCGACCTCACGTCGAACGCGGCCGTCGCGAGCGACACCGTCGACCTGACCCAGGGTGCCACGGTCGACGACGCCGGGTCTGCCGTTCAGCTGTGCATCGTCGTGACCGCGAACGACGACCTCGAGCAGTCGGTGGAGACGACGTCGACGTGGCAGTTCACCGCCACCTCCGTCGACGGGTAGGCCACGATGGTCTCCCCACACCGGGAGCGGTCGACGACGAGGTCGTGGTGGTTGCGCGCGCGGGCGCTCGCGGTCGGCGGGCTCGTGTTGAGCGCAGGAACGGCGGCGACGCTCGCCGCGTGGAACGACAGCGAATACGCGAGTGCCACGATCACGGCGAGCGTGTTCCAGATCGAGGGCAGCACGACGTCGTCGACGACCGGATACAGCGACCACGAGGCATCCGCGTCGGCTGCGGCGCTCACCTTCAGCCCGCCGGTCGGTGCCATGACGCCGAGCGCGCAGACCCACGCCGGGTTCTGGGTGCGCACGAAGTCGGCGAGCACCGCCGGCACGATCGTCGTGCAACCCCCGGTGTCGACGGGCGCGCTCGCTCCCGCGCTCACCTACGGCATCCGCGTGGTGCCGGCGACGGGCGGATGCACGGCCGCGACCTTCGGCGCGAGCACGACCACGATCATCCCGCCGGGAACCGCGCTGACGGCGACGACGGCGGGAACCTCGATTCCCATCGCTGCGGCGGGGGCGACACCCGTGCAACTCTGCTTCCAAGTGACACTCCCGTCGACGACCGCCAACACGTTCCAGGGGACGTCGGCCACGCCCACGTGGCAGCTTCTCGGAACCTCCACCTAGCCGGCACCGCGTGGCGAGTCGACGAGGGGCACCGGTAGCCCACCGGGCGAGGAGGCAGCGGCGATCGGTCGCGAGCCTGCTCGCCGGTGGGCTGCTCAACGTGCTCGCCGCGGGGGGTGTGCTGTGCGTCGCGCTCGTCGTGCTCGGCGTCGTCTTCGACATCACGCTCATCATGTTCAAGACGGGGTCGATGTCTCCCACGATCCCGACGGGGTCACTCGCCGTCGTGCGCGAGGTGCCCGCGTCGAGCATCGCCTTGGGCGACGTCGTGACGGTCGACAGACCGGGCGAGCTGCCGGTCACGCACCGCGTGACGAGCGTGTCCGACGGCGCGGTCGAGCCGGGCGCGACGCGCGTGATCACGATGCGCGGTGACGCGAACGAGACCGACGACCCCGCCCCCTACTCCGTGAGCTCCGTGCGATCGGTGCTCTGGTCGGTGCCGCACCTCGCCTACACGGTGCAGTGGTTCTCGAACCCCGTGGTGCTCGGGAGCATCACCGCCGGAGCGGCCGCGTTCGTGACCTGGGCGTTCTGGCCCAGGCGCGCGGGTGCCCGAGATGTCGGGGTCGAGGCATCCGCACCCCGACGGCACCGCGACTCGCGAGCGCGACTGGGTGGGTCGACGGTCGTCGTGCTCGGGCTCGCGACGGGGCTCGCTCTCGCGACCCCGCAGACTAACGCCATGGCGACCGCGGCGAGTGTGCCGGCGGCAGGTGCGAGCGCCGCTCCGGGGTCGGTGAGTGTCGCGCGCATCTCCGGGGAGTTTCTGACCCTCACGACCGTGAGCGACCGGAGGGCGATGACGAACATGGATGTCGGTGCCTCGGTGGTGTGGACCGTCGGTGTCGAGGCGGCACCCCCGCATCCCGTGCCGGTCACGTTCGGGGTCGCGCTCGAGTCGTCGCAACCGGGAGTGTTCTCGCACCTCATCGAGGCGTGTTCGCGGCAGTGGGAAGACGACGCGTGCTCGGGAGAGAGAGTCGTTCTGCAACCGGAGGCACCCGTCGTGTCGAGCGAGGTCGAGGTGCTCGGCGTGATGTCGTCGAACGAGGAGCGGTGGTTGCGGGTCGTCGTCTCCCGCGACGCCACGGGACACGAGAACGGAGTGCGCGCCGACGTGGAGATCCACGCGTGGGCGGAGGGCGACAGGGTGGGGGTCGGAAGCGGTTCGGCTGGGCAGGACCCGGAGCAGGATGGCGCGGGCGGGAGTCCCGGCGGGGGCGGAGGAGGTTCAGATGACCTCGGGTCGGCGAGCGGCGGATCGCTCGCGTGGACCGGCGCCGACCCGCGGTTCGGCGCGCTTCTCGCTTTCGGGGCGATCACCGCGGGGCTCGGCGTCGCCGCCGTAGCCACCGTGCTGCGCAAACGGGCACCGCGGAGAGACCGATGAGCACCGAGCGCGCGAGCATGCCATCGTGGCGAGCCCGACTCGCGGCGCTGGGCGCGGCAGGCGTGCTCGTGGCGGGTGCCGCCATGGCGCCCCAGCCCGTCGAGGCGAACTTCACGAACTCCGAGTTCGCACGAGGAACGGTCACGGCTGCGACGGTCAACCCGCCGCTCGGGCTGGTGGGTGCGCCGACAGTGATCGGATGCAGCACCAATTTCTTCGGGAATATGACTCTCACGTGGAGGGCCCCGTCGGGAGGGATTACGCCGACCGCCTTTCGAGTGGAGCTCTTCGGGGCCGGGTCGACACCTGTCTACTCCACGACGGCCCCAGCGACGACACTCAGTCGAACGATCAACGCCGACCTGCTCGGGGGGCTGCTCGGGGAGGGGAATTACACGGCCCGCGTCACAACGATCGCGTCGGGGGACCAGTGGACATGGTCATCGACCTCGACGCTCGACCGAAACGTGCGAATCACGATTCTGGGCGGATGGTCGTGCAACACCTGAGTTGACGGACACCTTCGATAGACTCGCGTGTACCCCTTTCGCAACAGAAGGAGCGGCCATGCCCGCAGTAGTGATCATCGGCGCCCAGTGGGGTGACGAGGGCAAAGGCAAGGCGACCGACCTCCTCGGCAGCCGCATCGACTACGTCGTCAAGTTCAACGGTGGCAACAACGCCGGCCACACGGTCGTGATCGGCAACCAGAAGTACGCCCTCCACCTCTTGCCGTCCGGAATCCTCACCGACGGTGTCGTGCCCGTGATCTCGAACGGGGTCGTCGTCGACATCGAGGTGCTGTTCGACGAACTCGACGCCCTCATCGCGCGCGGGGTGGATGTCTCGAAGCTCCGCGTGAGCGCGAACGCCCACGTCATCACGCACTACCACCGCACCCTCGACAAGGTGACGGAACGTTTTCTCGGCAAGAAGCAGATCGGCACGACCGGGCGCGGCATCGGCCCGAGCTATGCCGACAAGATCAACCGCGTGGGCATCCGCATCCAGGATCTGTTCGACGAGGGCATCCTGCGGCAGAAGGTCGAGGCGGCTCTCGACCAGAAGAACCACTTGCTCGTCAAGGTGTACAACCGTCGCGCGATCCTCGCCGACGAGGTCGTCGAGACCCTGCTGTCGTATGCCGACCGGTTGCGCCCCATGGTCGCCGACACGTCGCTTCTGCTCAACGAGGCGCTCGACGAGGGCAAGACCGTGCTCTTCGAGGGTGGCCAAGCGACCATGCTCGATGTCGACCACGGCACCTATCCGTTCGTGACGTCGAGCAACTCGACGTCGGGCGGCGCGGCGACCGGTGGCGGTATCGGCCCGGGACGCATCGAACGGGTCATCGGCATCGTCAAGGCCTACACGACGCGAGTCGGCGCCGGCCCCTTTCCGACCGAGCTCTTCGACGAGTCCGGCGAGTTCTTGCGCGCCGCCGGTTTCGAGTTCGGCACGACCACCGGTCGTCCTCGCCGCACCGGTTGGTACGACGCACCCATCGCGCGCTACTCGGCGCGCATCAACGGGGTCACCGACTACGTCATGACCAAGCTCGACGTGCTCACGGGGCTCGAGACCATTCCGGTCTGCGTCGCCTACGAGGTCGACGGCGTGCGCGTCGACGAGGTGCCGGTTTCGCAGTCCGACTTCCACCACGCGAAGCCCATCTACGAGGAGTTCCCGGGCTGGAGCGACGACATCACGGGGGTGCGCGAGTTCGGCGACCTGCCTGAGAACGCGCAGAAATACGTTCTCGCGATCGAGGCGATGAGCGGATGCCGCATCTCGGCGATCGGCGTAGGCCCCGGCCGAGACGCCATCATCGCGCGCCACGACCTGCTCGACTGATGGGCGCCGTCGCACGTCGCCTCGCACTCACGTCACTGGTGGTCGGGAGCGTCGCCGTTCTTGCGGGATGTGGCGCCGGTTCGGAGACGACGGCCGACCCCGCACCATCCGCTGCGCCGTCTTCGCCGTCTGCGTCGCCGTCACCGTCGCCCGAGCCGTCAGAGCCCGCGGCGCCTGCCGTCGACCCGGCTACGGGGCCGGAGTTCACCGTCGAGCTCACGTCGGGGGAGATGACTATTCGCGCCCCCGAGGGGTACGCCGATGACGACGCCGTTCGCGACCCCGACGGCGGCTTCACCGCTCTTCCCGCCGACCTCCGGAACATCCTGCGGTTCGAGGTCGATCAGTACAGCCCGTTCGGCGACGCCGACCTCGACGTCTTCGCGACGGAAAGAGTGGAGAGCCCCGAGAGCGGGCAACCGATGGAGCGACTGCCCGATGTCGTGGCCGGAGGTCAGACCTTCTACCAGATCGCCGGAGCCGACCCGCTCTTCGACGGCTGGGTTCACGAGTTCGGCGTGCGCTACGACGAATTCGACATCTTCATCTTCATCCACAGCAATCCCGACACCCCTCAGGCTGAGCGCGACGCCACCAACGCATCGGTGCTCGCGTCGGTGACGCTCCCGTAGCGATCCGGTGCGGGCCCGGCCTCTCGGCCTGCGCCTTCGCCCTCGACTAGAACTCGTCGAGGTCGACGCCGTGATCGTAGGCGTCGTTGATCGCTTTGGCCTCGGTGGCCTTGGTGTTGCGGTTGATGCGGGAGCGGATGTCTTCAACCGCCGCCGCGATCGCCGCGCGGGTGTCGTCATCCGTGTCGATGTCGACGTCGACGGGCATGGCCACGACCTCGCTGCCGGCGTCGAGGGTCATGAGCGCTTCGGTGAGCTTCCCGTCGGGGGTGAACGATGGCACGCACACGGCCTCGGAGTGGTCTCGCCGGTCGATGGCGGTAACGAGGTCGAGCAGAGCGTCGGTGATCTCGTCCGTGGTCACAAACGACTTGGAGGCATAGGTCAATTCGCGCATCGTTCCATCTTGGCCCAGGGGGCGGTGGGCCGCGCACCCTTGCGCACACCGCTCGACACCGCTACGTGGCAGGCGGTCGACCCCACTGCTCGCCCGGTGTTAACCCGCTCGACACATTGCCTCACGTAGGTTGATTGAGGCTGCGATCGCGGCCGTCCCCTTCGAGCACACACATCCATGACGGATGTCAGGAGACCTTCCTTTTATGCACTCTTCAACGCGCAAATCGCGGAGGGCCGGTCTCGTCGGCGCTCTCGCCCTTGCCCTCGTCGCCAGCCCCCTCGTGGCGGTTTCGGCGTCGGCCAACACGGCCGGCACCGATGTCGTCATCAACGAGGCCTACCTCAACGGCGGCAGCGCCGGAGCGTCGTACCTCAACAAGTTCGTTGAGCTCTACAACCCCACCGACGCGGCCATCAGCCTCGACGGGATGTCGCTGCAGTACCGCTCGGCGACGGGAACAACAAACCCCAGCGGTGTTCTCGCTCTTTCGGGTTCCATCCCCGCGGGTGGTTACTACCTCATTCAGGGCACGGCGAACTCCACGAACGGCGCCCCGCTCCCGACCCCGGACATCACGACCACCGTCTCGTTCTCGGGGACCGCAGGAACCCTCTTCCTCGCGGACCAGGCCACGGCACTCACGGCTCCACCGACTGGGTCGATCGTCGGAAACTCGCTCGTCACCGATCTCCTCGGTTACGGGACATCGAACACATTCGAGACCTCGGTCGCCACTGCGGCATCCCTCACGACCTCGCTCAACCGCGCCGCCGGTCTCGATACCGACGTCAACAGCGCCGACTTCACGACCGCGCTGCCCACTCCGACCAACGCAGCCGGCGAAGCCGGTTCGGTCGAGCCCGAGCCCGAGCCCGAGCCTCCCGTCGCCACCGACCCGATCGCGATCGACGCGATCCAGGGCACCGGCACCGCGAGCGCTCTCGACGGCGAGGCCGTAACGACGCGTGGCGTCGTGACCGCGAGCTACCCCACGGGCGGCTTCGACGGCTACTACATCCAGACCCCGGGTTCGGGTGCGACCCTCGACGACGCGTCGGACGCGATCTTCGTCTACTCGCCCCAGACCGTCGCCCAGGCGACGATCGGGAGCTACGTCGAGGTCACGGGCATCGTCGACGAGTATTTCGGAATGACGCAGATCTCCGTCGTCACGGGGGGCCTGACTGTGCTCACCGAGACCGTCGACGCCCCGGTTCCGGCCGTCGTCGAGGTGACCCCGAACGCCGTGCAGCGCGAGTCGCTCGAGGGCATGCTCCTCGCACCGACGGGTGACTTCACGGTCACCGACAACTACGACACCAACTTCTACGGCTCGATCGTGCTGACCGCGGGCGACTCTCCCCTCGTGCAACCGACGGCTGTCGTGGATCCGGGCACCCCGGCGTACTTCGAGGCGCTCGCAGCGAACCAGGCGGCGATCATCACGCTCGACGACGGTTCGACGGTCAACTTCAACTCGCAGGCCAACAAGGGCATCCCGCTCCCGTACCTGTCGACGACCGAGCCCGTGCGCATCGGTGCGGCCGTGACCTTCGAGACCCCCGTGGTGCTCGACTACCGCTTCGATGCGTGGAGCTTCCAGCCCCTCACGCAGCTCACCGAGGCGAACGAGGATGTCGTGCAGCCCGCGACATTCGAGAACACGCGCACGCTCGCCCCGCAGGACGTCGGCGGAGACGCGACACTCGCGACGTTCAACGTCTTGAACTACTTCTCCACGACGGGCGACGAGCTCGACGGGTGCCAGTACTTCACCGACCGTGCCGGCGACCCCGTGACGGTGCGGACCGGGTGTGACGCCCGCGGCGCAGCCGAGCAGGAAGACCTCGACCGCCAGCAGGCCAAGATCGTGTCGGCGCTCAACAGCCTCGACGCCGACGTCGTCGGTCTCCAGGAGATCGAGAACTCGGCCGCTTTCGGAGTCGACCGTGACGAGGCCGTCGCCGAGCTGACGGACGCGCTCAACGCGGCGGCGGGAGCCGGCACGTGGGACTATGTGCCCTCGCCCGACGCGGTTCCGCTCGATGAGGATGTCATCCGCACGGCGTTCATCTTCAAGCCCGCCGTCATCGAGCCCGTCGGTGAGTCGGTCATCCTCGACGACCAGGTCGCCTTCGTGAACGCGCGCGAGCCTCTCGCGCAATCGTTCCGCCTCGTCGGCGACGATGAGAGCGAGTTTCTCGCGATCGTCAACCACTTCAAGTCGAAGTCGGCGGGAACGGGCGCCGATGCCGATCAGGGTGACGGCCAAAGCGGCTCGAACGCGTCGCGCGTGCTTCAGGCCGTGTCGCTCGTCGACTTCGCCGACGACCTCACCGCGGGTGACGACGACGCGCGGGTCTTCCTGGTCGGCGACTTCAACTCCTACCTCCAGGAGGACCCCATCGACGTGCTCGTCGACGCGGGTTTCGCGAGCCTCGGAGCGACGACCGGCAAGGAGACCTACTCGTTCGACGGTGCCATCGGTTCGCTCGACCACATCTTCGGCAACGCCGCGGCCGTGGCCGACGTGAACGACGTCGACATCTGGAACATCAACTCGGTCGAGGCGATCGCCCTCGAGTACAGCCGCTACAACTACAACGCGACGCTGTTCTACGAGGACGGTCCGTATCGCTCGTCCGACCACGACCCGATCGTCGTCGGTCTCTCGATCGCCGCCGCGGTTGTGCCGGTCGACCCGACGGACCCGACCGACCCGACGGAGCCCGTCGACCCGACGGATCCGGTCGACCCGACGGACCCGACGGTTCCGGTCGACCCGACCGACCCGACGGACCCGACCACTCCCGACGACTCGGGCGTGAGCCCCGACGGCGACACCGCCGGCTCGGGTTCGGGTTCGGGTTCAGGTTCGAGTGACGGCTCGCTCGCCTACACCGGTGCCGACGGCGTGGTCCCCGCGGTCATCGCGCTGCTGATGCTGCTCGCCGGCCTGTTCGCGGTCATGGCGTCACGTCGCACGCGGCAGACCGACTAGCACCACACCGCACCGCACCACCGAATGGCGTCCCGCACGGGGCGCCATTCGGCGTGGGGGGCTGCGAGAATCGTCACGTGAGCGCGCGCACCCCCTCCCTGCAGACCCTCGTCGGCGCCGTCATCCGTCTCGAACCGATGACGCGTGACCACCTGCCCGCCCTCTACGCCGCCATCGGGCACCCGATCGTCTTCGCCGCAGGATACGGCGGTGGGCCCGCGGGTTATCGCGACACCCTCGAAGGGTTCGTGGAGTGGGCGGAGACCTACTACTCGTGGGGTCGCAACAACGTCTACGTCGTCGTGGTCTCGTCTGGCCCGCACGCCGACGACGTGGTCGGCACGACGACGCTCGGCGATTTCGACGAGCGCAACGAGTCGGCACACATCGGTTGGACCGCCTATGACCCGCGGGTGTGGGGCACCGCCGTCAACGCCGAAGCCAAGAGGCTCCTCCTCGGTCTCGCGTTCGACCACGGCTTCGGTCGCGTCAAGATTCAGGCGGATGCTCTCAACGCTCGCTCTCGCGCCGCCATCTCGCGGCTCGGAGCCACGTTCGAGGGCATCGTGCGCCGCGACATGGTGCGCGCCGACGGCAGCTTCCGCGACAGCGCGATGTTCTCCGTGATCATCGACGACTGGCCGCACGTGAGGGCGCTTCTCGATGAGCGCTTGGCGGCACACGCGGGGAGACCCGTGTTGTTCCGCACGATGCCGACACACTGACTTTCGCTATTGATCCTTTGTGCGGCTGGCGTTCAGACTCCGGTGGTTGCCTGAGGCAATGGAAACTCTCTACACGGCCATTGCCCACGCAACCGGAGGCGGCCGCGACGGCCACGTCCGCTCCGAAGACGACCGTCTCGACTTCGACACCCGTCCCCCCAAAGAAATGGGTGGGTCCGGCGACGGCACCAACCCCGAGCAGTTGTTCGCCGCCGGATACGCCGCGTGTTTCCTCGGCGCGGTTCACGCGGTCGGTCGCGGCCTCAAGGTCGACACGTCCGAGGCCGCCGTGTCGTCGAGCGTCTCGATCGGCAAAGAGGGCGAGGGCATGAAGCTCGCCGTCGAGCTCGACGTGTACCTGCCGAGTGTTCCGGCCGACCGCCGCCAGGAGGTTCTCGACGGAGCGCACCAGATGTGCCCGTACTCGAACGCGACGCGCGGAAACATCGACGTCGCGCTCTCCATCGTCGAGTAGGTCCTCTCGACGAGAGCAGCTTTGTCGACAGGCTCAGTGACCCCACCCGGTCGCTGAGCCTGTCGGGCGTCTGGCCGACGCAATAGGTTGGGAGCATGAGCTCACCCCACCCTGTCGACGGAACCGAGAAGCTGCTGAGCTTGCGTCGCAGCATCGACAACATCGACGCCGCGCTCGTCCACCTCCTCGCCGAACGGTTCAAGTTCACCCAGGAGGTCGGCTGGCTCAAGGCGACGACCGGGCTCCCGGCGTCCGACCCCGACCGTGAGGCGGTTCAGATCGCCCGACTGCGTGCGCTCGCCGAAGAGTCGCACCTCGACCCGGCGTTCGCGGAGAAGTTTCTGAACTTCATCGTCGCGGAGGTCATCCACCACCACGAGCAGATCGCTTCGACGGGCACGATCGAGACCCACGAGTAGGCGACACCCCTCGACCGGGCGGGAAGCTTTTCGGGCCGCAGGCGTTTGAGTCGGTGCACCTACGAAAGGACACCCTCATGACCTACATCGTCACCGGAGCCACGGGCTCCCTCGGATCCCTCGTCGTCGACGCGCTTCTCGCTCGCGGCGCCGACCCCGCAGACATCCTCGCGACCGGACGCAACGCCGAGCGACTCGGTTCGCTCTCGGTGCCGACCGCGGTCGTCGACTACAGCGACCCCTCCACCCTCTCCGCCGCCGTGGAGGGCGGCGACACGCTGCTGCTCGTGTCGGGGAGCGAGGTCGGGCAGCGCGTCGACCAGCACAGCGGCATGATCGACGCGGCGAAAGACGCGGGAGTCGCCCGCGTGATCTACACCTCGGTGCTCGATGCGACGACATCCGATCTGCTTCTCGCCCCCGAGCACAAGGCGACCGAAGAGCACCTCATCGCGTCGGGGGTGCCGTTCACGATTCTTCGCAACGGCTGGTACACCGAGAACTACGCGGCCCAGGTCGCGTCAGCTCGCGAGAGCGGCACGATCGAGGCGAGTGTCGGTGACGGTCGGGTCGCGAGTGCCACGCGCCGGGACTTCGCCGAGGCCGCCGCCGTCGCCCTCCTCGACGACTCGCTCACGGGCCGCACGCTCGAGCTCAGCGGCGACTACGCGTGGAGCTACGACGAGCTCGCGGCCGCGGTGACCGACCTCGTCGGGCGCGACGTGACCTACGTGCGACTGACGCCGGACGAGCACCGCGCCTCCCTGCTCGCGGCGGGTCTCGACGAAGGCACGGCCGGGTTCGTCGTCGGGCTCGACCAGAACATCCGCGAGGGGTTGCTCGCCGTCACACCGGGCGATCTCTCACGCCTCATCGGCCGCCCGACGTCCCCGCTGCCCGAAGGGCTCTGAGCGGCGGTTCGCGGGGGCCGGGTGCCGGGGCGGCGCCGGGCCGCTCACGGCGTGGGCGGCACGATGTCGCCGGGCTGGCGCGCTTGACGATTCGACGTGCGCACGGCGCCAGCACTCGCGACGATGACGAGGCCGATGGCGATGTACTGCACGAGCGTGAGTTGCTGCCCGAGCACGAGCAGCCCCGCGAGGGCAGCGACGGCGGGCGCGAGGCTCATGAGGATCGCGAACGCCGACTCGGTGACCCTCCGCAGGGCGATGAGTTCGGCGGCGTAGGGGATCGCCGACGACAGCACGGCGATCGCGGCTCCGAGCAGCAGCACGGTCGGGGAGAAGAGCACCGACCCGGTCGCGGCGATGCCGAACGGCAGGGTCGCGAGGCTCCCGATCACCATCGCGATCGCGAGTCCGTCGAGTCGCTCGAAGCGGCTTCCGGTGCGCGCGGAGAGCAGGATGTATCCGGCCCATGCCGCGCCCGCCCCCGCCGCGAAGAGCACGCCGACGGGGTCCAACCCTGTGACACCTCCGGCCCCGAGCAGGGCGACCCCGACGAACGCGAGCACCGCCCACAACCAGCTCGCGAGCCTCCGCCCCATCACGACAGACAGGATGAGGGGCCCGACGACCTCGATCGTCACCGCGGCACCGAGAGGCAATCGCGCGAGCGCCTCGTAGAACATCACGTTCATGCCCGCGAGCACGAGGCCGAACCCCGCGACGACGCCCCAGTCGGCGCGCGAGCGGCCGCGCCAGCGCGGTCGGAAGATCGCGACGAGAAAGAGGGCCGAGAACACGAGGCGCAGGGTCACGGTGCCGAGAGCGCCCGCCGTCGGGAACAGCAGAACGGCGACGGAAGCACCCACCTCCTGGCACGCGAGGCCGAGCACGACGAGCCCGGACGCGGCGACCGACCCGCCGCCGCGGGAGGGGGGAGAGGCGGTCACGTGTCGACCGTACGACGCTCGCGCGCGCGAGCGAAATCGGTCAGGTCGTGTAGCTGTTCTCGTCGGTCACGCGCCACCAGTCGTCGCTCGGCGCGACCGGGGTGCGGCGCTTGTGCTCGGTCGCGAGATAGCGTGCCTCGATCGTCTCGGCGACCTCGACCGTGACATCCTGCCCCTCGAGAAAAGCGTCGATGTCGGCGTAGGTGAGTCCGAGGTTGGCCTCGTCGGTCTGGCCGGGGTTGTCGTCGAGGAGGTCGGCCGTGGGCGCCTTCAGATAGAGGCGCTCGGGGGCCTCGAGGTGCTCGAGCAGGGCCTTGCCCTGGCGCTTCGAGAGACCGGAGAGCGGAAGGATGTCGGCGCCACCGTCGCCGTACTTGGTGAAGAACCCGGTCACCGCTTCGGCGGCGTGGTCGGTGCCGACCACGAGGAGTGAGCGCTGGCCGGCGATCGCGTACTGCGCGACCATGCGCGAGCGCGCCTTCACGTTGCCCTTCGTGAAGTCGACCATCTCGTCGCCGAGGGCGTCGGCGTATTCGGCTTCGAAACCGTCGACGCCGCGCTGGATGTTGAACGTCACGGTGCGCGTGGGGCGGATGAACGAGAGGGCGAGCTGCGCGTCATCCTCATCTGCTTGCACCGAATACGGCAGACGCACGGCGAGGAACTCGGACTCGACGGCCCGCTCGGCGAGCCTCTCGACGGCGAGCTGGCACAGTCGGCCGGCGAGGGAGGAGTCCTGGCCGCCGCTGATGCCGAGAACGAACCCTTTCGCGCCGGTCTGCTCGGCGTAGGCGCACAAGAAGTCCACTCGCGCCTCGATCTCGGCGGCGGGGTCGATGGTCGCCGTCACGGCGAGGTCGGTGATGATCCGTTGCTGTGTTTCGCGCATGACCCCACGGTAGAGCGCGAGGGAGCCACCGCGCACCGCTTGAGATGGCATTCGGGGCTCATTGAGAACGAATTGCTAGCCTCGCGACATGAATTGGACACCGTCGAGACTCCCCGACCAGACCGGCCGCCGGTTCGTGATCACGGGAGGCACTGCGGGCCTCGGATACTTCGCGGGCGAACAGCTCGCGCGAGCGGGCGCCACCATCGTGATCGCCGCAAGAAACGAGGGCAGAGCGGATGTCGCGAAGGCGGCCATTCGCGCGCGCGTCGCCGACGCTCGGCTCGAGTACCTCCCCGTCGACCTGTCGTCGCTCGAGTCGGCCCGCGCGGCCGGCGACCGCATCGCCGAGTTCGACCGCGTCGACGGGCTCATTCTCAACGCCGGCACGACGACCGGTGCCCGGGACCGCCAGACGAGCGTCGACGGCCACGAGCTCACGATGGCCACCAACTACATCGGGCATTTCGCGCTCACCGCGCGGGCGTTCCCGGCACTCGAGCGCACGCCCAAAAGCCGCATCGTCGGGCTCGGGAGTCTCGCGACCCTCATCGTGCCCCTCGACCCCGCCGATCTGCAGAGCGAGCACCGCTTCGGTTTCTTCCGTGCCTACGGTTTCACGAAGCACGCTGTGCACGGCTTCATCCTCGAGCTCGACCGTCGGTTGCGC
Organism: Marisediminicola sp. LYQ85; assembly: GCF_046600695.1. Classification (NCBI taxonomy): domain Bacteria; kingdom Bacillati; phylum Actinomycetota; class Actinomycetes; order Micrococcales; family Microbacteriaceae; genus Marisediminicola; species Marisediminicola sp. LYQ85. The sequence goes on along the minus strand of NZ_JBKIWO010000002.1, from coordinate 302,237 downwards.
GCATCCGGAACTGATGTGAGCGCGGTGCTTTCCCACCCGGGTTACGCGATCGACAGCCTCACGGCCACCCGTGGCGGCATCGTCGAGGGGGGCGGCGCGGGCATGCTCCTCGCGTTCGGTGCTCAGGGCAAGAACCGGGGAGCCGCGCCCGTCGTGCGCGCGGCGACCGACCCCGCGGCGGTGAGCGGTGACTTCTTCGGGCCCGAATACCTGACCAAGGGGCTCCCTGTGGCCGTCACCCCGGTCGCGTCGAGTGCCTCCCCCGACTTCGGACGCGAACTGTGGCGGCTCTCGGAGCAGTGGACGGGCGAGCGCTTCCGGCCGTAGGGAGCGAGTGGGGTTCGCGGCAGGCATCCGTCGTGGGCGTGCTGGTGGGCTCGAGCTGACCGACGCATCCGCCCCAGTCAGGCGTGCTCGTGCTGTCGTCGGGTGAAGTGGAGGGCAGCTCCGACACCGACCATGGCCGAACCGAGGGGCACCGCGACATCCGTCACCAGCCCGCCCACGCTGAAGACCACGGCGAGAAGGGTCTGATCGAGCTGCGTGCCGCCGTAGAGGCTCACGGCTCCCGCCGCCGCGGTGAGAAGTTGCGCAACGATGAAACCGAGGGCGATCGTCAGGGCGCCGATGACGGCGACAGTTCGAGGTTGCATGATGCTTCTCCCTTGCTACACGAGGAACGGCGACGGCGATGCAGGAGTTTCTGTTTGCCGAGAAGAAAATTCTCCTGCAGAGCGCGCGCATCGCGGGATTTCTCCTGCAGCAGCGGGGCAGCGACGCGGGAGCTGCGCGAGGGCTGCGCGGCGGCTCAGTCGCCGACGCGAGGCCCGAAGTGCGCGGGAAGCGTCGAGCGGTGCGCCCGCTGCAGGTCGTCGAGCGACACCGTGAACTCGTCTTGCACCTCGAGCTCGCCCGAGTCGTCGGTCACCCCGATGCGCAGCACCGGGTAACCGCGACCCTCGCACAGGCCCTGGAAGCGCACGTCGTCCTCGCGCGGAACCGACACGATCACGCGACCGGTCGACTCGCTGAAGAGGGCGGTCGCCGCATCCACACCGTCACGCTGCATGATCTCGGTGAGCCACACGCGCGCCCCCATGCCGAAACGCAGCACCGCTTCGGCGAGGGCGACCGCGAGGCCGCCGTCGGCGAGGTCGTGCGCCGCGCCGATGAGGCTGCCGGAACCACCCGCCGAGATGAGTTCGGCAAGAGCCTTCTCGGCCTCGAAGTCGACGACCGGGGGCACACCGCCGAGGTGGTCGTGGATGACTCCCGCCCACGCCGAGCCGTCCAGCTCCTCAGCCGTGGTGCCGAGCAGGTAGATGTTGTCGCCCTCGTCTTGCCACCCCGAGGGGATGCGCGTCGCGACGTCGGAGATGACACCGAGAACGGCGACGACCGGGGTCGGGTGGATGGGGACATCCCCCGTCTGGTTGTAGAACGACACGTTGCCGCCCGTGACCGGGATCTCGAGTTCGAGGCAGCCGTCGGCGAGGCTCTCGACCGCGCGGGAGAACTGCCACATGACCTCGGGGTTCTCCGGGCTGCCGAAGTTGAGGCAGTCGGAGACGGCGACGGGGGTCGCTCCCGTGACGGCGACGTTGCGGAACGCCTCGGCGAGGGCGACGCGAGCGCCGGCGTAGGGGTCGAGCTGGCAGAAGCGGCCGTTGGCGTCGGTCGCGACCGAGAAGCCGAGCCCCGACTCCTCGTCGACGCGCACCATGCCGCCGTCATCCGGAAAGGAGAGGGCCGTGTTGCCCATGACGTAGCGGTCGTACTGGTCGGTGATCCAGCTCTTGTCGGCGATGTTCGGGCTGCCGAGGAGGGTCAAGAACTGCGCGCGCAGTTCGGCGCTGTCGGTCGGGCGCGCGAGGGTCGACGCGGAGTCGGCCTGCAGGGCGTCGATCCAGGTCGGGTAGGAGACGGGGCGCTCGTAGACGGGGCCGTCGACCGCGACCGTGCGCGGCTCGACGTCGACGATCGTCTCGCCCTGCCACTCGATGATGAGCCGCCCGGTGTCGGTGACCTCGCCGAGAACGCTCGTCTCGACATCCCACTTCTCGACGACCTTCAAGAACCCCTCGAGCTTGTCGGGCGTGACGATCGCCATCATGCGCTCCTGGCTCTCCGACATGAGGATCTCCTCGGCTGTGAGAGAGGGGTCGCGCAGCAGCACCCTGTCGAGCTCGATGTGCATTCCGCCGTCACCGTTGCTCGCCAACTCGCTCGTCGCGCACGAGATGCCGGCGGCGCCCAGATCCTGGATGCCTTCGACCAGATCCTGCGCGAACAGCTCGAGACAGCACTCGATGAGCACCTTCTCGGCGAACGGGTCGCCGACCTGCACCGCGGGCCTCTTCGTCGGGCCGCCCTCGGAGAACGAGTCGGACGCGAGGATGGATGCCCCGCCGATGCCGTCGCCGCCGGTGCGAGCACCGAACAGCACGACCTTGTTGCCGACGCCGCGCGCGTTGGCGAGGTGCAGGTCTTCGTGGCGGAGCACGCCGACCGCGAGAGCGTTGACGAGGGGGTTGGCCTGGTAGACGGCGTCGAAATAGGTCTCCCCGCCGATGTTGGGGAGGCCGAGGCAGTTGCCGTAGAAGCTGATGCCCGACACCACGCCGTCGACGACGCGCGCGGTGTCTTCGGCGTCGATCGCGCCGAAACGGAGGGCGTCCATGACGGCGACCGGGCGCGCGCCCATTGAGATGATGTCGCGCACGATGCCGCCGACACCCGTGGCCGCGCCCTGGAAAGGCTCGATGTAGGACGGGTGGTTGTGCGACTCGATTTTGAACGTCACAGCCCAGCCTTCGCCGACATCCACGACCCCGGCGTTCTCGCCCATGCCGACCATGAGGTTCTCGGTCATCTTGGGGCTGACCTTCTGGCCGAACTGGCGGAGGTAGATCTTGGAGCTCTTGTAGGAGCAGTGTTCGCTCCACATCACGGAGTACATCGCGAGCTCGCCGCTCGTGGGGCGGCGGCCGAGGATCTCGCGGATCTTCGCGTATTCGTCGGCCTTGAGGCCGAGCGCGCCGTAGGGCTGCTCTTTGTCGGGAGTCGCGGCGGCGTTGCTCACCGAATCCGGTGCGGGACGGGTGGGGGTGGTGGCGCTCACGTGTGCGGTGCTCCTCGCGTTCGACGACCGGCACGGTCGCCTCAGTCTATCGAGGGGTCGCGGCCCCGCCCCGCGCGGGCTCCGGTCGCGCAAGCGGCGGCCGCGCAAGCTGCGGCCGCGCAAGCTGCGGGCCCCGAAGGTACGCAGTTTCCGCGAGCGTACGTCGGATCCGGCATACGCTCGCGGAAACTGCGCACTGTGGGCGGGGGGTTTGGGGGGCGGCGGGGTCAGTCGCCGCCGGGTGGGCCCACGACGAGCAGGGTCGCGTAGACCGCCACGAGGGCGACCACGAAGAGCGCCCCGAAAAGCACCGGGTGACGGATGAGCCAGCGCACGAGACGGTCGAGAGGTCGCGAATCACGCGGGTCACCCTCGACGGCGGTGCGCCGCCATCCGCCGGTCAGTCGGTCGCGGCGCTCCAGCCAGCGGTCGAACGGGATCGTCGCATACGGCACCACCGCCGACGCGAAACCGCCGATCATGAGCCCGACGCTCCAGCGCTGATTGAGGCCCACGACCACGACCGTCATGCAGTACGCGAGAAAGACGAACCCGTGGGCGGCCCCACCGATCGTGACACCGACATCGGTCACATCGACGACGTATTTGAGGAACATGCCCGTGAGGAGCATCGTCCAGGTGACCGCTTCGGCGATCGAGAGCGTGCGGTAGAAGAGTCTCGGTGACAACGGGGCTCCGGAGGTGTGACGTCAGGGGACGGGATGTCGCGGGGCGCACGGTTCGCGCGCGCCGGTGTGCGGCTGCGAGCCTACCGTCGCGTGCCTGAGCGGAGGCGGGGTGCGACCCGCCCCGGCGGCGCCCAGCCCGCGACCGCGGCCCGCGCCCGCGGCCCCCGCCCTAGTGCCCCGCCCCGAGGTTGCCCGCGAGCCGCGCGTGGATATCGGTGCTCGCCTGGTTCATGCCGATGATGGTCGCCGTTTTGCCGTGCTTCTCGTACTTGGTCGTGATGGCGTCGAGCGACGCGACGGTCGAGGCGTCCCACACGTGCGACCCGCTCATGTCGATGACGACGTCGTGCGGGTCGTCGGCGTAGTCGAACTGGGTGGTGAGGTCGTTGCTCGAGGCGAAGAACAGTTCGCCCGAGACCGTGTAGTGCGCGACATCCGTGCCGTCGGGCGTCTCGTTGAGGGTGCGCTCGACGGTGGCGAAGTGCGCGACGCGTCGCGCGAAGAGGATCATCGCCACGACGACCCCGAGGATGACCCCGATCGCGAGGTTGTGGGTGATGACGACGGCCGCGACCGTGGCCACCATCACGATCGTCTCGCTCTTGGGCATGCGCTTGAGGGTGGAGATGCGGATGCTGTGCCAGTCGAAGGTCGCGACCGACACGATGATCATGACGGCGACGAGGGCCGCCATCGGGATGATCGCGACGACGTCGCCGAGCAGCACGATGAGGATGATGAGGAACACCCCGGCCATGAAGGTCGAGATGCGAGTGCGAGCACCGGACGCTTTCACGTTGATCATCGTCTGGCCGATCATGGCGCAGCCGCCCATGCCGCCGAAGAAACCGGAGAGCATGTTGGAGACGCCTTGCGCCCAGCTCTCGCGGGTCTTCTGCGAGCGCGTGTCGGTGATGTCGTCCACGAGTTTCGCGGTCATGAGCGACTCGAGCAGCCCGACGAGCGCCATGGCGAGGGCGTAGGGCGCGATGATCGCGAGGGTGTCGAGGTTCAGGGGAACGTCGGGGAAGAACAGCGACGGGAGTCCGTCGGGCAGTTCGCCCTGGTCGCCGACGGTCGGCACGGCGATCGCCGCGACGACGGTCGCGACGGTGATGACCACGATGGCGACGAGCGGCGCCGGAATGACGCGCGTGATGCGCGGCAGGAGGACCATGATGATGATCCCGCCGGCGACGAGCGGGTAGACGAGCCACGGCACCCCGATGAGGTAGGGGATCTGCGACGTGAAGATGAGGATCGCGAGGGCGTTGACGAAGCCCACCATCACGCTGCGCGGGATGAACCTCATGAGCTTCGCAACGCCGATGACGGCGAGGATCACCTGGAACACCCCGCCGAGGATGACCGTCGCGATGAGGTAGTCGACGCCGTGGTCACGGGCGACGGGCGCGATGACGAGGGCGATCGCTCCGGTCGCCGCGGTGATCATGGCGGGGCGCCCGCCGAGGATGGCGATCGAGATGGCCATGACGAACGACGAGAACAGCCCGAGCCGCGGGTCGACGCCCGCGATGATCGAGAAGGAGATCGCCTCGGGAATGAGGGCGAGCGCGACGACGAGGCCGGCGAGAACTTCGCGCGTGAGGATGCGCGGGGTGCGGAGCGCCGTCATGACGCCGTGGGGGTTGCGGGCTCCGGGGGCGGATGCGGCGGGCGCGCGTTCGGTGATGGGCATGGGTGCTCCTTGCGGTGGTGTCGGGGATGCGGCGTGCGACGTCACTGTCGGCGCGGAGATGTGGGGGCGCGATCGCGCCGGAGACAACCCTACCCTCACGTGAGGGTATAGTTGTTCTCGTGCCTGAACGGATGCAGATCGGCGAACTCGCAGACAAGACAGGACTCTCGCTGCGCACCATCCGCCACTACGACGAGGTCGGTCTGCTTCATCCCTCCGACCGGTCTGACGGTGGCTTCCGTCTCTACGACGACGACGATCTCGAACGACTCATGGTGATCCGCCGCATGAAGCCCCTCGGTTTCAGTCTCGACGAGATGGGCGAGGTGCTCGACATCGTGCACGCCCTCGAGAACACCCCGGCCGAGACGGATGTCGCCGCCGCCCGGGAGCGCCTGCAGGGGTTCATCGTCGACGCCGAGCAACGCCGCGAACGCCTCCGCGACCACCTCGCGTGGGCAGACGAGTTCATCGCCCAGCTCCGCTCCCGGTGAGCTGTACAGACCCTGTTCGCGCCGCCGTCGCCCGTCTCACGCGGTCGAGGGTGGAGAATAGGGGAGACGAGCCCTCACCGCGCCGCCTCCGGCCCGCGCCCCGCTCGCCCCACACACGCATTCCTGCACCATCCACACGACTTCAGAGAGAAGCCCTATGACCATGCATCCGCTCGATCTCGGCAAACCGCCCCGCCTCAACGACGGCGCCCTGCGCGTCACCGCCCTCGGGGGGCTCGGCGAGATCGGTCGCAACATGACCGTGTTCGAGCACAAGGGCAAACTGCTCATCGTCGACTGCGGCGTGCTGTTCCCCGAAGAGAACCAGCCGGGCATCGACGTCATCCTGCCCGACTTCTCGTCGATCCGTAACCGCCTCGACGACATCGAGGCGATCGTGCTCACCCACGGCCACGAAGACCACATCGGTGGCGTGCCGTACCTCCTGAAGGAGCGCGAAGACATCCCCGTGATCGGGTCGCAGCTCACGCTCGCGTTCCTCGGGGCGAAGCTCCAGGAGCACAAGCTCAAGCCGCCGTTCATCACGGTGAAGGAGGGCGAGACCCGCGAGATGGGTCCGTTCGACCTCGAGTTCGTCGCCGTCAACCACTCCATCCCCGACGGCCTCGCGATCGCGATCCGCACCGATGCGGGCCTCGTGCTGCACACGGGTGACTTCAAGATGGACCAGTTCCCTCTCGACAAGCGCATCACCGACCTCGGGGCGTTCGCGCGCCTCGCCGAGGAGGGTGTCGACCTGTTCCTCGTCGACTCCACCAACGCGGAGGTGCCCGGCTTCACGATGTCGGAGGAGGGCATCCGCCCGGCCGTCGACGAGGTGTTCCGCACCGCGCCCCGCCGCATCGTCGTGTCGAGCTTCGCGAGCCACGTGCACCGCATCCAGCAGGTTCTCGATGCCGCGGCACGCCACAACCGCAAGGTCGCGTTCGTCGGCCGCTCGATGGTGCGCAACATGGCGATCGCCGGTGACCTCGGCTACCTCAACGTGCCCAAGGGTCTCGTCGTCGACCTCAAAGAGCTCGAGCGGATGCCCGCAGACAAGGTCGTGCTCGTGTGCACCGGCTCGCAGGGTGAACCCATGGCCGCCCTCTCGCGCATGGCGAGCCGCGAGCACATCATCAAGATCGGCGAGGGCGACACCGTGCTTCTCGCGAGTTCGCTCATCCCCGGCAACGAGAACGCCATCTACCGCGTGATCAACGGACTCACCCGCTGGGGTGCGAACGTCGTGCACAAGGGCAACGCGAAGGTGCACGTCTCCGGCCACGCGAGTGCGGGCGAGCTCGTCTACTGCTACAACATCGTGAAGCCGTCGAACGTCATGCCCGTGCACGGCGAGTGGCGCCACCTCGTGGCCAACGCCGAACTCGCGATCCGCACGGGTGTCGCCGAAGACCGCACCCTCATCGCCGAGAACGGTGTCACCATCGACCTCGTCGACGGGCGTGCATCCATCACCGGTCGCGTGAAGGTCGACTACGTCTTCGTCGACGGCGCCCACGTGGGTGGGGCGAGCGAAGAGGCACTCAACGATCGCCGCGTGCTCGCCGAGGAGGGCGCCATCACGGTGCTCGGGATCTTCGACCAGAAGACCGGCAAGCTCGTCGAGCCGGTCGAGTTCTTGGCGCGCGGGTTCGTGCACGACGACCAGTGGATCCGCGAGGCGACCCGCGCGATCGACGACGCCATGAAGGCGCAGCGCGTGCGCGACGGCCAGGAGCTCGAGCAGCTCTTCACCAAGACGCTCGGACGCTGGCTGCAGCGCAAGCACCGCCGCTCGCCCGTGATCACGGCGATCGTGGTCGACGCGTAGGCGATCGAGTTCGAGGAGGGGGTTCCGCTGAGGCGGGACCCCCTTTGTGCGTGCCGTCGCGGCCGGTCCGATCCCGTTCGCGCCGTCATCCGCTGATCGGGTGGATCGGATGTGCGAAACGTCGTGGCCACAGCGCGCATCCTCGCATCGGCGCGGCTCCGGCTCCCAATGCCGGCTCCCCGTGCCGGCTGCCCCGAACCCGGGTTGATCGCGCGGGCGCCGGGCCGATCGGCATCCGCCGGGCACATCAGAACAGCGGATGCCGAAATGGGCGGCGGATGTCGCGAGCTACGCGCATCAACCTGCCACGCGCGCTAGCGCCCGCACGCGCGCCCGCGCGCGCGTCACGCCCGGCGAACGACGAGGTCCCGACACCCATCGGGTGCCGGGACCCCGGTGCAGGGTCGAGTCGCTGTCTAGCTGCGGTCGTTACCGTGCTCGGGGAGCTCGTCGGAGTCGCGGAGTGCGCGGCGCACGTCGTCGACCTCGTCGGGGCCGACCTCGCGGTCTTCCCCTGCCGGCCCGGTCGCCCCGGGTGCACCGGCGGCCCCGGGGGCAACGGTGCGCGTGGCCCCGGTCGGCGCGGTCGTCGCCTTCGCACCGCCGCGCAGCCTCTCGCCGAGGCGACGCAGCGGGTGCACCGGCTCGCGTTCGCCCGGTGCTTCGACCTCGAGTCCGTAGAACTCGCCGATGTCGCCGACGAACGCGGCACGCCGGGCGCGATCGTAGGCGCGACGTTCCCGCTGGAAGGCGATGACGGTCGCGATGCACATGAGGATCATGACGACGCTGAAGGGCAGTGCTGACAGGATCGCCGCGGTCTGCAGTGCGTCGAGTCCCCCCGCGAGGAGGAGTGCGATGGCGAGCACCGACGTGGCGACGGCGAAGAATACGCGGATGCGGTTCTTCGGGTCGGGCGAGCCACCCGTGGCGATCATCGACATGACGAGTGAGCCGGAGTCCGACGAGGTGACGAAGAACACACCGATGAGCAGGATCGCCCCGAAGGTGAGCACGATCTCGCCGGGCATGCCCTCGAAGAGGGCGAAGAGGGCGGAGTTGGAGTCGACGGAGCCGTCGTCGCCGACGAGCCCGCCCGCGCCGTAGAGCTCGCGGTAGAGCGCGCTCCCGCCGAGCACCGCGAACCAGAGGAACGTGATGAGCGTCGGCACGAGGAGAACTCCCATGACGAACTCGCGCACGGTGCGGCCGCGCGAGACGCGGGCGATGAAGACACCGACGAACGGGGCCCACGACATCCACCAGCCCCAGTAGAAGGTCGTCCAGCCCGCTTGCCACTCTTCGCCCTCGGTGCCCGCGAAGGCGCTCACGGTGAAGCTCAACCCGAGGAAGTTCTGCAGGTAGTTTCCGATCGACTGCACGAACTCGCGCAGGAGGAACTGGGTCGGGCCCGCGAAGAGCAGGAAGATCAGGAGCGCTGCGGCGAGAAGCAGGTTGGCTGTCGACAGCCACTTCATGCCGCGCCCGATCCCCGACACGAGCGAGATGATCGTGAGACCGGTGATGATCGCGATGACGATGATCTGGATGGTGAGCGACGACTCGACGATGCTCGCCGACTCGAGACCCGCGGAGATCTGCAGCACGCCGAGGCCGAGCGAGGTCGCGACACCGAAGACGGTTCCGACGAGAGCGATGACGTCGATCGCGTTGCCCCAGCCGCCGCGCACGCGCTTGCCGAGCAGGGGCTCGAGAGCCCAGCGGATCGAGACGGGGCGGCCGCGACGGTGGATGGCGTAGGCGAGGGCGAGTCCGACGACCACGTAGATCGCCCAGGCGTGGAGCCCCCAGTGCAGGAAGGTCTGCGACATGGCCGCTTGCGCGAGCTCGGTGTCGGAGCCGGTCACACCCGGACGCGGGCTCGCGTAGTGGGTGAGAGGCTCGGAGACACCGTAGAAGACGAGGCCGATGCCCATCCCGGCGGCGAAGAGCAGCGAGATCCAGGCGAGCAACGAGAACTCGGGCTTGTCGTCGTCGTTGCCGAGTTTGATGTCGCCGAATCGGCTCGCCCCCATCCAGATCGCGAAGACGACGAACATCGCGGCGAGGAGCACGTAATACCAGCTGAACGAGTTGACGACCGTGGTCTGCAGGGTCGAGAAGACGTTCGTGGCGACATCAGGCGCGATGAGCGCGAAAGCCGCGATGCCGAGGATGATGACGGCGGCGGGCCAGAACACCCAGACGGCGAGGCGCGAGGGTGCAGGGGTGACGTCAGGGGCGTCGGGAGACGCGCCTTTCGTGGCGGACGTGCGGTCGAGCTTGGTCAGGGGGTGCTCCTATCTCGTTGGGGCGCGGAAGTCACACGGGAAATGCACAGCGTTCGAGGCTACCCGAGCACGCTGAGTGCCGCGTCGCCCGGCCGTGCGATCGAAACCGGCCTCAGCCGCGCCCGAATGCCGCGACTTCGCCGAGCAGCACGTCGGGGTGCAGTTTCTGCAGCGCTTGCAACCGCCACTGCGTGCTGAAGAGCGCGATGAGCGCGCCATCCGATCTCGTGAGCACTTCGCACTGGCGCTCCTTCTCGAGAGCGGCTGCTCCGGCGGGGTCTGTACCTCTCGCGACCTCGTACGGCAGGGTTTCGAGGCGGATGGCGGCACCGAAGTCGTGGGTCATCCTCTCGACGACGACCTCGAATTGCATGGGGCCCACAGCGCCGAGCACCGGGGACTGGTCTCCGCGCAGGTCGCTTCGCATCACCTGGATGACGCCCTCGTGGTCGAGCTGCTCGATTCCGCGGCGGAACTGCTTGTGCTTGCTCGAGTCGGCGGAGCGCGCGACCCTGAAGTGTTCGGGCGAGAACATCGGCAGTCGGGGAAACTCGACGGGGGTGCCCTCGAACACCGAGTCGCCGACGCGCAGCGCCGACGCGTTGACAAGCCCGACGACGTCGCCCGGCCACGCGTAGTCGGCTACTTCGCGCACGCGACCGAAGAGCTGCTGGGCGTATTTCGTGGCGAACGGGCGCCCGGTGGCCTGGTGGGTCACGATCATCCCGCGGCGGAACAGCCCCGAGCACACGCGCACGAACGCGACGTGGTCCCGGTGCGCGGTGTTCATCCCCGACTGCACTTTGAAGACGAAGCCCGAGAAGTCGGTGTCGACCCCGCGACGCTCGCCCGCGGCATCCACTCGGGCGTCGGCGGGCGGAGCGATCTCGACGAGCGTCTCGAGCAGTTCGTGCACACCGAACCCTGCGACGGCGGCACTGAACAGCACGGGCGTGGTCTCGTTGCCGAGAAAGCGCTCGTCGTCGTGATCCTGCCCTTCGGCGTCGAGGAGCTCGACCTCTTCGACGGCGGTCTCCCACGCGACCCCCTCGCGCTCCTCGGCTTCCGCGGGCGACAGTCGCTCGGCGATCGGCCTCGTCGCACCTCCCGGGGAGCGGTCGAAGTGCACGAATTCGCCCGTCGAGCGGTCGAGCACCCCGCGGAAGTCGCCCGCGATGCCGACCGGCCACGTGAGAGGGGTCGGCACGAGTCCGGTGCGGTCTTTGATCTCGTCGAGCAGCGCGAGGGCGTCGAGGCCCGGGCGGTCCCACTTGTTGATGACGGTGATCACGGGCAGGTCGCGCTGCTTGCACACCGCGAAGAGCTTCATCGTCTGCACCTCGAGGCCTTTGGCGGCGTCGACGAGCATGACGGCGGCGTCGACGGCCGAGAGCACGCGGTAGGTGTCTTCGGAGAAGTCGGCATGGCCGGGGGTGTCGACGAGGTTGATGATCGTGTCGTCGTAATCGAACTGGATCGCGGTCGACGTCACCGAGATGCCGCGCTCCTGCTCCATCGCCATCCAGTCGGAGACGGTGCCGCGACGGCCCGCCTTGCCGTGCACGGCTCCCGCGGTCGTGATGGCGCGGGCGTGCAGCAGCAGCGCTTCGGTGAGCGTCGACTTGCCGGCATCCGGGTGCGAGATCACCGCGAAGGTGCGGCGGCGACGGGCCTCGGTCGCGATGTCGAGGTCGGCGGCGTCGACGGGCTGAGCCATGATTCCTGGTTTCGGTGGATGTCGGGGAGCGGATGTCTGCCACTCGCCGACGGGGGCGGCACCGGGGCGATGCCGCCGACGCGAAGTCGGCACCACCGCCGAGGCGGTGGACGGGTCAGGCGGCGAGCAGGGAGCTGATCGCGGAGGTGAAGAGGGTGAGGCCGTCGGTGCCCGAGCGCATGGCGAGCGGGGTGTCGGGGCCGAAGCCCTCCTCGACGGCGTGTTCGGGGTGCGGCATGAGGCCCACGACGTTGCCGCGCTCGTTCGAGACGCCCGCGATGTCGTCGATCGACCCGTTGGGGTTCACGCCGAGGTAGCGGAAGACCACGCGGCCTTCGCCCTCGAGTCGCGCGATGGTCTCGGCGTCGGCGATGAACCCGCCTTCGCCGTTCTTGAGCGGGATGGTGATCTCGGCTTGCTCGGCGAAACCGTTCGTCCACGCGGTCGACGTGTTCTCGACGCGCAGTCGCTGGTCGCGGCAGATGAAGCTGCCGTGGTCGTTGCGGATGAGCCCGCCGGGGAGGAGGTGCGCTTCGGCGAGCATCTGGAAGCCGTTGCAGATGCCGAGCACGGGCATGCCGCGCTCGGCCGCCGTGACGACCTCGGCCATGATCGGCGAGAGGCTCGCGATCGCACCGGCACGCAGATAGTCGCCGTAGCTGAAACCGCCGGGCAGAACGAGGGCGTCGACACCGTGCAGGTCGTGCTCGCCGTGCCACAGGGCCACGGGCTCGGCGCCCGCGAGTCGCACGGCGCGCTGGGCGTCGCGATCGTCGAGGCTTCCCGGGAAGGTGATGACGCCGACGCGCATCAGACGGAGGCCTCGTCGGCGACGCGCACGCTCACGACGTCTTCGATGACCGCGTTAGACAGCACCGTGTCGGCGATCTCGCGGATGTCGGCGAGCACTGCGTCGGTCACGTCGCCGTCGACCGTGATCTCGAACCTCTTGCCGACGCGCACGTCGGAGATCTGAACGTGGCCCGTGCGCGCGAGCGCGCCGGCGACGGCCTTTCCTTGGGGGTCGAGAAGTTCGGCCTTGGGCATGACCTCGACGAGGATTGTGGGCACCGGTCACTCCGTTTGCGAGTCGGGCGGTGGCGGTTCGCGCGAGACCGCACGACCAGCCGGGAATAGTGCCCAGTCTACCGACGCTCGCCGCGCGCATCCGCAAGCCCCCGCTCGGTAGCGCGGGAGGGCTGTACTGTCGAAACTTGACGATAGGGGTTGCCATGTTCACACGTTCACGCCCGGCCCGGGTGGCCGAGCAGGTCGACCCGACGAAGACACCCAAGTCGCTGTGGACCGACCCCCTCGGCGCCGCCGCGACCCGGGCGGCGCAAGCGCTCCTGCTGCTGCTCGTCGTCATCGCCGTCATCTACGCGACGGTGACCCTCAAGCTCGTCGTCATCCCCGTGATCATCGCGCTCATCATCGCGTCGGCGCTGCGACCGGTCGTGCGCTGGCTCGAGAGCGTCATGCCCCGCACCCTCGCGGCGATCATCTCGCTGCTCCTCGGCGTCTCGGTGCTCGGCGGGATCATCACGGGTGTCGTGTTCGCGGTGCAAGCGGAGTACGACAGCCTCGAGCAGTCGGTGCTCGAAGGCATCGACGAACTCATCGCCCTCGTGCAGAACGGCGGCCTTCCGGTCGATCAGGATGTCATCAACGACGCCATCGCCGCGGGTCAGGACTTCTTGACGAGCAGCCAGTTCGGTTCGGGTGCGCTCGCCGGTGTCACGACCGCGGTCGAGTTCCTCACGGGAACCGTGCTCTTCATCTTCATCCTGTTCTTCTTCCTCAAGGAGGGCCCGCAGATGTGGGCGTTCCTGATCAAGGCGTTCGACGCCGAGACGCACACGAAGGCGCGCAACGCGGGCAACCGCGCGGTCGAGGTTCTCGGCGGATACATCCGCGGCACCGCGACCGTGGCCCTCGTCGACGCGGTGATCATCGGAATCGGGCTGTTCGTGCTCGACGTGCAGCTCGCCCTGCCTCTCGCGGTCATCGTGTTCATCGGAGCGTTCATCCCCATCGTGGGTGCGACCGCCGCGGGCATCATCGCGGCCCTCGTCGCGCTCGTGACCAACGACCTCAACACGGCGATCATCGTCACGATCATCGTCGTCGCGGTCAACCAGCTCGAAGGCAACCTGCTCGCGCCGTTCGTGCTCGGCAACGCCCTCAAGCTCAACGGCCTCGTCGTGCTGCTCGCGTTGACCGCGGGAACCGTTCTCGGCGGCATCGTCGGAACCCTCCTCTCCGTGCCGCTCACCGCGGTCGCGTGGGCGATCGTCAAGTCGTGGAGCGGTGAGAACGTGCCCGTGCCCGGCATCGACACCCCCAAATCGGCGCGAGGCAGATACGTGTCTCAAGCGGCCGACCGCAAGTCGAAGGTGTCGCGCGGCCTCCTGCGCAAGCCCGCGAAGTCGTAGCGCCCCTCGACAGTCGTCGTGCCCTCGATGGGCTCAGTGGCCCCCGGTCACCGAGCCTGTCGACACGGTGCGCTAGTCGAGCTTGACGCGGGAGTCGGCGCGGTGTGCCGACTGCTCGACGAGCCGCGCATTGGCGTCGTCGGGGCCGAGAGCCCAGGCGCGGGCATCCGACTCCGACTTTCCGAAGCGGATGTGTCGGGCCACGAGTCTCTCGAGCCGCAGCTCTCGCGCGACCTCGACGACCATCGCGTGGTCGAGCAGCGCCGCGACCTCGACCCAGCTCCCGATCTCGAGCAGGAGATAGTTGCCCTCGACGACCACGATGCGGGTGTCGGCGGCGATCGTGACGGCGTGGGGCACAGCCTCTTCCACGGTGCGATCGAAACCGGGCGCGGTCGTCTCGCCGCCGTATCCGGCTCGCACGCGCCGCAGCGTCGCGACGAAGCCGTCGACGTCGAACGTGTCGGGGGCGCCCATGCGATCGCGGCGCCCGAGCTCGACGAGGCGCCGCTGCGACAGGTGGAAGCCGTCCATCGGCAGAACCGCCACGCGCTCACCGTGCTCGCGGAGTCGCGAAACGAGAGCCGCGCTGAGCGTCGACTTTCCGGCCCCCGGTGCGCCCGCTATTCCGATGAGCACGCGATCGCGACCGCTCCGGGCGGCATCGCCGCTCACGTCGAGCACGGTGACCACGACCTCCTCGAGGGTCGAGAGAGTGCGGGGCGAGGCGGTCACGAGGGAGCGTCGCCGAGGGTGAACCCCACCGTGTCTGCGTAGTCGAAGACGTATTCCGCCCACATGCGATAGCCGTCACGGCTGGGGTGGAACCGGTCGGTCGCGAAGAAGCCGTCGACGTAGGGCGGGGGCGGCGGAATGGCGATGACCCCGTCGAGGCGCTCCACGGCAGCGCGCGCGGCGGCGTCGAGACTCATCGCGTGCGCTCCGAGGGTGGATCGCAGCGGTTGAGGCAGCAACTCGAACCTGTCGAATCGCGGCAGAAGCGAGACGAGCACGGTTGCGTCGGGGCTCGCCTCGCGCATGCGGGCGACGATCGCCGCGACATCCCTGGCGAAGGATGTCCGCGACCGCAACCCGAGGGCGTCGTTCGCGCCGATCGTGAGGAGGGCCAGGTCGAAGGGCTGGGCCGTGGCCGCACCGAGGTGGCTCTCGACGACATCGCGAGCGGTCGCACCGTTTCGACCGAAGGCCGCGTACTGGGTGCCGCGGGCGAAGCGCCTCTCGATCTCCACGGCGAACCATCCGGGCAGCGCGTCGTCTTGGGTGTCGGCTCCGACACCGGCCGCCGTCGAGTCGCCGACCACCACGAGTCGAACGGGGTCGGGCCCCGGTCTCGACCCCGACCACGGCAGCGCCGCGTCGGGCAAGCGGGGGGTGTCTCGCCGCAGCCGTCTGCTCTGTCGCCACAGCACCGGAGCTCGGGGCAGAGCGGCGAGGCGGGTGAAGGCGGTCACGCGCTCGACGTTACCCGGATGGTGTTGTTCCACGGGTCGGAGATCGTCACGGTGCGCCCGTCGTCGGCGGGAGCGGATCCGAAGTGGGTCATGCGCTCCACGAGTGCGCCGACTTCGTCGGACGAGGGCACGACGATGTCGACTTCGCCGAGGCCGAGCGCTCGCGTTCGCGGGCTCGCCCCCCGTGATGCCCACGTGTTCATGGCCATGTGGTGGTGATATCCGCCCGCGCTCACGAAGAGGGCCTGGTCGCCGAGCGCGGCGGTCGTCTCGAAACCCAGACGGTCGACGTAGAACTCCCGCGCCTGAGCGATGTCCCCGACCGAGAGGTGCACGTGCCCGACCTCGGCGCCGCCGGGGCTCAGGGGTGTCGTCGAGGCCGCGGCCGTGTCGAGTTCGATGTGCTCGCGGATGAACGCGTTGGGGTCGAGGGCGAGCGTCGCCATCTCGATGTGGCCGTGCACCCAGCTCCACTGCGTCCGATCGCGGTCCCAATAGAGCTCCACGCCGTTGCCCTCGGGGTCGGTGAAGTAGAACGCCTGGCTCACGAGGTGGTCGGCGCTCCCGGTGAAGCTCGCCGGCGCGAGGGTCGCGGTCGAATACACGGCGGCCGCGAGCGCGGCGCGCGACTCGAAGAGGATCGCGGTGTGGAAGAGCCCCGCCGAGCCGAGGGCGGCGGGCGAGAGGTCGGGAGCGAACTCGAGGTGGATGAGTGCGCGCCCGCCTCGACCGAGAGTGACGGTGCCGGCGTCCGCCGCGAGCACGTCGAGTCCGATCGCGTCGCGGTAGTAGCGCGTCATGGCGTCGGGGTCGGCGACGAGGAGGGTCACCGCACCCATCGCGGTGTCGGCGGGCAGGAGATCGGGGGCCATGGTCGAGTCAACCGGTGTCGCGTCGCGGGCATTCCGAAAAAACTTCGGCCCGAGTGCATCCAAAACGCGGTCTGTGGGGGAAGTCCTCTATGTAACCCACCGAACCGCCCCCCGGGGCATGAACAGGAGTATCCCGTGAAATCACGTATTGCCGCTGGCGGAGCTGCCGGCGCCGCCATTCTCGTCGCTCTCGCTGCTCCCCTCTCGGCGAGTGCCGCGACCGCCGACACCGCCCAGCTGACCGTCTTCCACGGCATCCCCGACACTCCCGTCGACGTCTACGTCAACGGTGACCTGACCCTCGACGACTTCGAGCCCGGCACGGTGACCGATGAGCTCTCGCTGCCCGCCGGCGACTACGCGCTCGCACTCACGGCGCCCGACGCCGAGTCGGCCGACGACCCGATCCTCGAGGCCGACGTCACGCTCGCCGCGGGAGCCAACTACACCGCCGCAGCCCACCTCACCGAGGGTGGCGACCCGGCGCTCGCCGCGTTCGAGAACGACATCTCGGCGACCGCAGCCGGCGAGGGACGTCTGACCGTGCGTCACGCGGCAGCAGCCCCCGCCGTCGACGTTCTCGCGGGCGGCGACGCCGTCGTGAGCGACCTGTCGAACCCCAACGAGGCGATCCTCGACCTCGCCGCGTCGACCGTGTCGGCGTCCGTCGCCGCGACGGGAACCACCGAAGCCCTCATCGGCCCGGCCGACGTTCCCATCACCGAGGGCGTCAACACGATCGTCTACGCGTGGGGCAGCCTCGACGACGACAACCTCGACCTCGCCGTGCAGACCGTCGAAGGACTCCACACGCCGCCGGCCGGCATCCCCGCCGGTCAGACCGGTGAAGCGGCCGCGCTCGCGTCGAGCCAGTCGACCTGGTTCGGCGTCGGAGCGCTCGGTCTCATGCTCGCCGCCGCGGGTGCGTTCTTCGCGTCGCGCCGCTCGGCCGCACGCCGCTGAGATCGAATAACACCATCACGATGATCAGGGGACGGGCGGGGGTCGCGCTTATCGCGTCGGCTCTCGCCCTGCCCCTGATCGTCGGGTGCACGAGCCCCACCCTCGAGCCCGTCGCGTCGCCCGCCCCCTCCGCGAGCGTCGCGCCGACCCCCGAAGCCTCGCCCGACGCCGGCGAGACGGCCGTGCCGGAGATCGGCACGCGCGACGCCTCGATCGAGGCGCTCGCGGCATCCGACACGATCGTTCCGACGCGTCTGACGATGCCCGACCTCGACATCGACATGACGGTCGAGGCGCACGGGCTCGACGCCGAGGGAGCGATGGGTCTGCCCGAAGACGCGGCCACCGCGGGGTGGTACCGATTCGGGCCGGGAGCGAACGCCGACGAGGGGGCGACGGTCATCGCCGCCCACATCGACTCCCGTCACGACGGGATCGGACCGTTCAGCCGCTTGCCGAACGCCGCCGAGGGCAGCGTCGTGACGCTCTCGGGCGACGACGGCACGCAGACCGACTATGTCGTGACCGAGGTGCGCACGGTCGGCAAGATCGACGCACCGATGGCGGAAGTCTTCGACCGGAGTGGTTCGCCTCGACTCACCCTCGTGACGTGCGGCGGGGCATTCGATTCTGCGACCGGCCACTACGTCGACAACGTCATCGTCACGGCGGTGCCCGTCGCCGACTCTCCGAGCGAGTGACATGGGCGCCGACGCCGACCGACCCGTCGGAGGCGCTCCCGCGCGATCGGGGGTACCGTGATGTCGGGCGTCGCAACGACTGCGGCGCCGAGATCGCTCCGCCTCACCAGGACACCCGTGACTGAACTGATCCACGACGACCAGTCGTCGCTCGCCACGACGTTCGTGGCGGGAGACGAGCGGGCGCTCGCCGAGATGTACGACCGGTGGAGCAGGCTCGTCTACTCGATGGCCCTGCGCTCTCTCGGTGACCGCGTCGAGGCTGAAGATGTGACTCAGAAGGTCTTCGTGTCGGCGTGGATCGGGCGCCACACGTTCGATCCGGGCCGAGCCAGACTCGCCGCCTGGATCGTCGGGATCGCGAAGAACACGATCGCCGACGCCCACGCGAGGCTCGCGCGGGAGCGCCGCGACCGGGAGGCGCTCATGGCGTCACTCGAGGTCGACGAGGGTGAGTGGAGCGACGACATCGCCGACCGCCTGCTCATCGCCGACGAGCTCGCCCAGCTACCCGACACGCCTCGCCGCATCATGGCTCTCGCGTTCTACGACCACCTGACACACTCTCAGATCGCCGACCGCGAGGGCATGCCGCTCGGTACGGTCAAAAGTCATATCCGTCGAAGCCTCGATCGGCTCCGAACAAGATTGGAGGTGAATGACGATGCATAGTGACCCCGACATCATCGCGATGATCGCGATGGGCGAGACCGACGGTTTGCGCGACGACGTGGAGCACATCCGCGACTGCCCCGAGTGCGCCCACGAACTCGAGAGCCTCACGCGCGTGGCCGACCTCGCGCGCTCCGGTCGCCCGGGCGACGCTCTCGCGACCCCCGACCCCGAGGTCTGGAACCGCATCAGTCAGTCCCTCCAGCTGTCGCCCGACGTGCGGCCGGCGACGGTGAGCGAAGCGGATGCCGCGGCAGCACCCCGAGCGCCGGAGACCTCCGTCGACGTCCCCCTCCGTGAGCGGCGCCGCACGAAGCACGCGTCGCGACGTGGGGTGAACTCGCGCACACGCACGCAGCGGGTGCTCCTCGGCGTGAGTGCGACACTCCTCGCTGTCGGAGCGCTCGCGGCGGTCACGGCCGTCGTGGTCGGCCGACTCGCCGACCCGACCCCGCTCGCCTCCGCGTCGCTCGACCCTCTCGATGCCCACCCCGACGCGTCGGGTGATGCGACCGTCGAGGTCGCATCGAGCGGTGTGCGCGACGTCGTCGTCTCGGTTGCGGGCGGCCCCGCACCTGCAGGCGACTACCGCGAGGTGTGGCTGCTCAACTCCGACCTCGACGAGCTCATCAGCCTCGGTGTGCTCGAGGGCGACGTCGGCCGGTTCACGATCCCCGACGGCGTCGACCTCGCCGACTTCCCCATCGTGGATGTCTCGGTCGAACCGCTCGACGGCGACCCGGCCCACTCGGGCGACTCGATCGTGCGCGGAACGCTCGACCTGTAGCGCGCGGTCAGTCCGTGAGGCGGGAGATGAGCTCGCCGTAGCGCGAGGCGGTGCGTTCGACGACATCCGCGGGCAGTTCGGGCGGGGCCTCGCCGTCGGGCGCCGACGGGTCCCAGTGCTGCAGCAGCCAGTTGCGCACGATCTGTTTGTCGAAACTGTCGGCGTGATTGCCGTCGGCATACGACCGGGCATCCCAGAAGCGGCTGCTGTCGCTCGTGAGCACCTCGTCGCCCAACGTGAGGATCCCCGACGAGTCGATGCCGAACTCGAACTTGGTGTCGGCGAGGATGACGCCGCGCTCCGCCGCGATCTCCGATGCGCGCGCGAAGATCTCGAGGCTCACCGAGCGCAACTGTTCGGCACGCTCCGCCCCCACGAGTTCGACGGTGCGCTCGAACGTGATGTTCTCGTCGTGGTCACCGAACGCCGCCTTGAACGCGGGAGTGTAGATCGGTTCGGGCAGGCGGTCGCCGTTCGAGAGGCCCTCGGGCAGCGGCACGCCGCACACGCTCTGCGTGCGCTCGTACTCGAGCCAGCCCGACCCCACGAGGTAGCCGCGCACGACGCACTCGATCGGCAGCATCTCGAGATCGGTCACGAGCATCGATCTCGCGGCCACGTCGTCGGGCACGCCGTCGAGGCCCGTCGCCGGAGCCGTCACGATGTGGTTGGGCACGTCGAGCTGCTCGAACCACCACACGCTCAAGCGCGTGAGCAACTCGCCCTTGCCCGGAATGCCGGGAGACAGGATGTGGTCGAACGCGCTCACCCTGTCGCTCGCGACCACGAGCATCCGCCCGGGCTGCTCGGGCGAGCGGTAGAGGTCGCGCACCTTGCCCGAGTAGACGTGCGTCCAGCCGGCGAGCACGGGGGCGTCGGTCATCGGGGTGGCCTCGGGCTCGCGACGCTCTCGGCGATGTCGGTGCGATAGTGGCCGCCGTCGAGGTGGATGGCGGCGAGAGCGCGATACGCGCGGTCCCTCGCGGCGGCGAAGTCGGGTGCCGTCGCGACCACACTGAGCACGCGACCGCCCGTCGCCACGAGTTCGTTGCTGCTCACGGCCGTCGCGGCGTGGGCGACCGTGACGCCGTCGATGGCGAGGGCGTCGTCGAGACCGGTGATGGGCCGACCGGTGAGCGGGGTCTCGGGGTATCCCTCGCTCGCGAGAACGACGCTCACCGCGACATCCGTCGAGAACCGCGGCAGCGGCTGTTCGGCGAGCACGCCGGTCGCCGCGGCGAAGAGCAGCGAGCTCAGCGGCGACTCGAGGCGCGGAAGCACCACTTGCGTCTCGGGGTCGCCGAACCGCGCGTTGAACTCGATGACCCTGATGCCGCGGCGCGTCACGATGAGGCCGCAGTAGAGCAGCCCCACGAACGGCGTCTGCTCGTCGGCGAGCTGACGCACCGTCGGAACGGCGATGGTGCGCGCGACCTCGTCGACGAACCCCTCGGGCAACCAGGGGAGGGGTGAGTAGGCGCCCATGCCTCCCGTGTTCGGGCCCGCGTTGCCGTCGGAGAGCCGCTTGAAGTCTTGTGCGGGGCTCAGCGGAACGACCGTGTGGCCGTCGGAGACGAAGAAGAGCGACACTTCCTGGCCGTCGAGAAACTCTTCGACGAGCACGCTTCCGTGGTTGAGCCAGTATTCGGCGTGAGCGATCGCGGCGGTGCGATCACCCGTGACGAGCACGCCCTTGCCCGCGGCGAGGCCGTCGGCCTTCACGACGTAGGGCGCGCCGAACTCGTTGATCGCCTCGACCGCCTCGGCGAGGGTGCCCGAGCGCGAGGCGCGCCCGGTGGGCACGCCCGCGGCATCCATGATGCGTTTCGCGAACGTCTTGCTTCCCTCGAGTTGCGCGGCGGCGCGGCCCGGACCGAACACGGCGATCCCGCGCTGGCGCAGCTTGTCGGCGACACCGGCCACGAGGGGCGCCTCGGGGCCGATGATCACGAGTTCGATATCGTTGTCGAGCGCGAAACTGGAGACGACCGCGCCGTTGGTGGGGTCGAGGTGGATCACGGCGACGTCGGCGGCGATGCCGGCGTTGCCCGGGGCGACCGTGATGTCGTGGCCCGCGTGCTCGGCGAGCAGAGCGGTGACGATGGCGTGCTCGCGGGCACCGGAACCGAGGATGAGGATTCTCACCCTGCAAGGTTAGTGGGGGTGTTGTTAGCGTTGAACCATGGCTAGAAGCAAAATCGCCGCCCCCGTCGGCGACGCGGCGGTGCGACGTTCGCTCGAGCCGGGCGCCGACGACGACACGACCGCGGTGGCCGTGCGATACCTCCTCCAGGTTCTCGCCGAGAACGCTCCGGGCAACACCGTCGAGGTGCGGGTTCCGCCCTACGGCGCCGTGCAGTGCATCGAGGGCCCGACCCACACGCGCGGAACCCCGCCGAACGTCGTCGAAACGGAGGCCACGACCTTCCTCGCGCTCGCGACCGGGTCGCTCGACTGGCCGGCCGCCGTCGGCGCGGGTCGTGTCTCGGCGTCGGGTTCGCGCGCGGACCTCTCGGCGCAATTGCCCATCGTCGGGCAGCGCGCTCCGTCGTAGGCGAGCCCGGCCGCCGACCGTGGCGGCGACTCTCGGCCCACAGCCGGCTTTCGGCGCGCAGGCGACTCCCGCCTGCATCCGAGAGAATGGACGCATGACTGCCCCCGAACCGGATGCCGACCCGCGAGGTGTGACGAGCGAAGACCGCGTGAGCGTGCGGCGTGCACCCCGCTACCCGCGGTTCATCGTGCTCGGCGCGGGTCTCGCGGCGATCGTCACGTTCATCGTGACGGGGCTCTTCCCGACCGACCCTCTCGTGGGCTTCGGAGCGCTGTTCGGCTATTTCGCGCTCATCACCGTTCCGGCCGGCGCCCTGCTCGGCGGGCTCGTCGCCATCATCCTCGACGCCGTCGCGTCGAAGCGCGCGAAAGAGCTCACCGCCGAGCGCACCACGGTCGACGCCGAGCCCGAAGAGGTCGAGGGAGACCTCGAAGACTGACGGGCCGCGTCAGCGTCGAGAGTGCGCGAGCCGCGTCGGGGTCGAGAGTGCCCGCGCCGCGTCAGTGTCGCGCGATCACCGGGTGGCTGCGGCTCGCCGCGGCCTCGAGCACGAGGTGCAGGTAGAGGGCGATGGCCGCGAGCCCGGCGAGCGGCGCGGTCACGACGACCGGCGCGAGATCGCCGGTGATCGCGAACAGCGCGAGCCCCACCGAGACGGCGGCGACGGTCAACAAGACGGCGGTGGTGCGGAGCGCTCGGCTCCCTGAGGCGTTTGCGGCGGCGGGTTGCGCAAGCGTGAAAGTGTTCGGCACGAGACCCCCATTGGTTGAGTGCGACGACCGAATTATGCTCCCCCTCGCGTGAGCGGTCAAGAGCCGGTTTCGCGAGCTCAGCTCAGCTGGTTGCGCTCCACCCAGTCGAGGTACTCGGGGGTCACCGATCCGGTCACGTAGTCGCCCGTGAAGCAGCTCATCTCGAGCGACGTCACATCCGACCCCTCGAGAATGGCCGACTCCATGTCGGCCACCTCCTGGTAGATGAGGTAGTCGGATCCGAGTTCGCGCGCGATCTCGGGGATCTTGCGGTTGTGCGCCACCAGTTCGGCGCGCGTCGGCATGTTGATGCCGTAGACGTGCGGAAAACGCACCGGGGGAGCGGCCGAGGTGAAGGTCACCTTGTTGGCGCCGGCCTGGCGCGCCATCTCGACGATCTCCTTCGAGGTCGTGCCGCGCACGATCGAGTCGTCGACGATGAGGATGTTCTTGCCCTTGAACTCCGAACTCATCGCGTTGAGCTTCTGCTTGACGCTCTTCTTGCGCTCCGCTTGCCCGGGCATGATGAAGGTGCGGCCGACGTAGCGGTTCTTGTAGAACCCCTCGCGGTATTCGATGCCGAGCTTCTGTGCCACTTGCATCGCGGCGGGGCGCGACGAGTCGGGGATCGGCATGACCACGTCGATGTCGCCCATCGGCGTGAACTTGGCGATCGTGTCGGCGAGACGGTCGCCGAGACGCAGCCGCGCGTCGTAGACGGAGATGCCGTTCATCACCGAGTCGGGCCGGGCGAGGTAGACGTACTCGAACGAGCACGGCACGAGGCGCGGGTTGGCGGCGCACTGCTGCGAGCTCATCTCGCCGTCGAGCGCGATGAACACGGCCTCGCCGGGAGCGATGTCGCGCACCATCTCGTATCCGCCGCTCTCGAGAACGAGGGACTCGGATGCCACGACCCACTCGTACCCGACCATGCCGCGGGGGCGCCGCCCGAGCACGAGCGGGCGGATGCCGTAGGGGTCGCGGAACGCGAGCAGACCGTGGCCGGGGATGAGCGCGATCGTCGCGTAGGAGCCTTCGACGCGCTCGTGCACGCGGCTCACGGCGGCGAAGAGCTGCGAGGGGTCGAGGTCGCGACCGGAGACCTGCTGCTGCAGTTCGTGCGCGAGCACGTTGACGAGCAGCTCGGTGTCGCTCGCCGTGTTGAGGTGGCGGCGGTCGATGTCGAACAGTTCTTGCGTGAGCTCGCGCGTGTTGGTGAGGTTGCCGTTGTGCACGAGAACGATGCCGTAGGGCGCGTTGACGTAGAACGGCTGCGACTCCTGCTCGTTGGCGGCGGTTCCCCGCGTCGCGTATCGCACGTGGCCGAGGCCCATCGTTCCGGGCAGGTTGCGCATGTCGCGCGTGCGGAACGCCTCGCGCACCTGACCCCGGGCCTTCACCATGTGGAAGGTGCGCCCGTCGGCGGTGGCGATGCCGGTCGAGTCCTGTCCGCGGTGCTGCAGAAGGAGGAGGCTGTCGTAGACGAGTTGGTTGGCGGGTTCCGAAGAAACGATGCCGACAATGCCGCACATGCTGAGGCGGATGCTCCAGAGAGTAAGGGAATCGGTCCGAGTGGGCCTCGAATAGTTTCGCATACCCCCGCCGCTACGCTGGTCGGGTGACTGAGACCCCCACGAACAGCTACCGCGACGCCGGTGTCGACACCGCCGCGGGCGACCTCGCCGTCGAACTCATGAAGTCGGCCGTGTCGGCAACGCACGGACCGGGGGTCGTCGGCGGTGTCGGCGGTTTCGCCGGCCTCTTCGACGTGTCGTTTCTGAAGGAGTTCCGCAAGCCCCTGCTCGCGACATCCACCGACGGGGTCGGAACCAAGGTCGCGATCGCCCAAGCCATCGACAAGCACGACACGATCGGCATCGACCTCGTCGGCATGGTCGTCGACGACATCGTGGTGGTGGGCGCGAAACCGCTCGTCATGACCGACTACATCGCGTGCGGCCGGGTCGAGCCCGCCCGCATCGCCGACATCGTCGCGGGGATCGCCCGCGGATGCTCCGCCACCGGAACCGCTCTCGTCGGCGGCGAGACCGCCGAGCACCCCGGCCTCCTCGGGCCCGACGACTACGACGTCGCGGGTGCGGCGGTCGGGGCCGTCGAAGCCGACGAGTTGCTCGGAGCCGACCGCGTGGGCGACGGCGACGTCGTCGTGGCGATGGAATCGTCGGGGCTCCACAGCAACGGGTTCTCCCTCGTGCGCAGCATCCTCCGCACCGCGGGCCTCGAGTTCACGGCGCACTCCGACGACCTCGGGGGAATGGTCGGCGAGGTGCTGCTCGAGCCGACGCGCCTCTACACGACGCCGCTGCTCGACACGATCGCGCAGCATCCGGGCGCCATTCACTCGCTCAGCCACGTGACCGGCGGCGGGATCGCCGCGAACCTCGCGCGTGTGCTGCCGCTCGGCTCGTGGGTCGAGGTGGAACGGTCGACGTGGTCGCCCGCGCCCGTGTTCCAGACTCTCGCCGAGATGGGGTCGTTCACGCTCGAGAGTGTCGAGGGCACCTGGAACCTCGGGATCGGGATGTTCGCGGTCGTCGACGCTCGCGCCGCCGACGCGGTCGTCGCGACGCTCGGGGCCGCAGGCATCCGCTCGTGGGCGGTCGGTTCGGTCTCGACCGCGGCGCATCCGCTCGACGGGTTCGAGCAGGGGGCCAAGGGTGTCGACGGCGGGGCCGTGAAACTCGTCGGCACCTATTCGTAGGCTGCGGTCGCCGCAGACAGATACCGTGGACCCATGGCCGACCAGCAGATCCCGAACCAGAACCCGTATCAGCAGCCCTCGGGGCCGGCCTATCGGCCCGAGGCGTACGGCGCGCAGCCGCCCCGCGGTCTCAGCATCGCGAGCCTCGTCATCGGGATCGCCTCGTTCTTTCTCGGGTTCACGTTCATCGTGCCGATCATCGGGTTCATCCTCGGCCTGCTCGGTCTCAAGCGTGAGCCGGCCGGTCGCGGGTTCGCGATCGCGGGCATCTGGATCAACATCGCGATTCTCGTGGTGACGATCGTGCTCACCCTGCTGCTCATCGCCTTCATTGGGGTGCCGCTCTTCGCGCTCATCCCGTACCTCCTCGACACCGGCAGCTTCACCGCCTGACCCCGCCGCGCGCCACCCCTCGCCGCGCGCTACCCGCCGCCGCGCGCACAACCCGCCCCGAATGAACGCAATTTCCGCGAGCGTACGTCGGATACGACGGCCGCTCGCGGAAACGAGGGACAATCGGCGGCGCGGGGTTGCGCACGGGGAGTCAGGCCGCCGAGGGCAGCCGGATGACGGGCGCGGCGTGCCGCACCCGCACTAGCGCCTAGGCGCTCTTCGACTCCGGTGCGTCGTCGTCGGTGTCGACAGCCCAGCGGTCGACGTAGAGGTCGTCGGCGGAATCATCCGCCTCGTCGGGCTCGGGGGCAGCAACGGTGTCGGCCCACTTGTCTTCGTAGTCCGGCTCGGCGTCTGACGGGTGCGTCAGTTCACGCTCGAGGGCGTTGTAATTGGTGTTCGGGCTGAAATACTTCAGCTCACGGGCAACCTTGGTGTGCTTTGCCTTCTGGCGACCGCGTCCCATGGGTGACCCCCTTACGATTGCAGCCGAGCGCAGACGGCGCGGGGCAGTGGCCAACAGGAAAGCTAAAATCTACCGTCACTTTAGCACCACTGACCGGTCATCCCGGCCGTCGTTCACAGTCTCGCGGCCGCTTCAAATGTGGGGCACTATCGTGGGCTCGTGCCCTTCGAGTTGCCCCGCCGCGAGGTCGTCGTCATCGGTGCGGGGCAGGCTGGGCTCGCCGTGACCTACTTTCTCCAGCGTCTCGGGCTTTCGCCCGCGCACGACATGCTCACCCTCGATCGCGGCCCCGGTGCGGGCGGTGCCTGGCAGCACCGGTGGAGCGATCTGCGCATCGGAACGGCCCACCGCATCAACGACCTCCCCGGCATGTCGGAGCTCGGCCTGAGCTTCGAGACCGCCGACCGCAAGGCGCCGGCGAAGACCGTCGTCGCCGACTACTACGCGCGATACGAAGAGCATTTCGGGCTCCAGGTGCACCGCCCCGCGACCGTCACCTCGGTCGTCGACGAACGCGACGACCTCGTCGTGGCCTTCACCGACGACGACGGCGACCACGAGGTGGTGGCGGATGTCGTCGTCAACGCGTCGGGCACCTGGGGATCGCCGTTCATGCCCTACTACCCCGGCTACTCCACGTTCTCGGGGCGCCACGTGCACACCGCCGACTACCGCTCGGCGTTCGACTTCGCCGGACAGAGCGTCGTGGTGGTGGGCGGCGGAACGTCGGCGGTCGGGTTTCTGCTCGAACTGGAGCGGCACGCATCCGACCTGCTCTGGGTGTCGCGTCGACCGGTGCAGTTTCTCGCGCCCGGCGACGACGACCTCGAGGGCCGACTCGCGGCGGTGCGGATGCAAGACGAGGCGGCGCGGGAGGGGCGCCCGCTTCCGAGCATCGTGAGCGGCACGGGCATCGCGACCACGAGACGCATCGCGGCGGGCATCGATCGGGGCGTGCTGGTCGCCTACCCCATGTTCACGCGCATCGAACCGGAGGGCGTGCTGCTGCCCGACGGCACCCTGCATCGCGCCGACGCGATCGTGTGGGCGACCGGGTTCCGGCCCGAGGTGCGTCACCTCGCGCCGCTCGGGCTGCGGGAGGCGGCGGGCGGGTTGCGCGTGCGCAACGGGGTGTCGGAATCCGACCCCCGCGTGTTCTTCGCCGGCTACGGCCCGAGCGCGTCGACGATCGGCGCCAACCGGGCCGGTCGGTCGGTGGCGCGGCACGTGGTTGCGGCTCTGCACCGGGACGGTTCGCGCGCGGAGTGACCCGGCGCGCGGAAGAGGGTCTCGCGAGAACCCTTGCGCGCGAGCATCCGACACCGCTAACGTGCAACCAAATGGTTGTACATGAATTGAGCGACACCGAGGTGGACCGCATCTTCCAGGCGCTGGCGGATGCGACGCGCCGCGACATCGTGAGCAAGACGATGGCGCGCGCGGCGTCCGTCTCGGAGCTCGCGCAGCACTACGACATGAGTTTCGCCGCCGTGCAGAAACATGTCGCCGTGCTCGAGCGGGCCTCGCTCGTCACGAAGGAGCGTCGAGGAAGGGAGCAACTCGTGCACGGCAATGCCGAGGTCCTTCGCAAAGCCGCGACGCTCCTCGACGCATACGAACAGATATGGCGCGACCGCGCCGCCCGAATCGGAGACCTGCTCTCCGGCCCCGAAGGAGGAACGGAATCATGACCGTCATCAGCGCAACGAAAGACCCCGAGGCCCTGACCCTCACGTTCGTGTGCGAGTTCGACGCGAGCGTCGAGCGCGTGTGGCAGATCTGGGAGGACCCGCGCCAGCTCGAGCGCTGGTGGGGTCCGCCGACCTACCCCGCGACCTTCGTCAAGCACGAGGCCGTCGTGGGAACGCAATCGCACTATTACATGACCGGCCCCGACGGCGAGAAGATGCACGGCTGGTGGCTGATCACGGATGTCGACGCCCCGCACCTCTTCGAGTTCGACGACGGGTTCGCCGACGAGAACGGCAGCCCCACGGGCGACCTCGGCTCGACCCACGGTGCCGTGGTGATCGAGCGCGCGGGCGGTGGTTCTGGCGACGATTCGGGCGACAGCGCCGGATCGGGGAAGACGGTCATGACGATCTCGTCGAAGTTCGACTCGCTCGAGCAGCTCGACCAGATGGTCGAGATGGGCATGGAAGAGGGGATGCGCGAGGCGCTCGGCCAGGCCGACGAGATCCTGGCGGGGTAGGGGAATGGTAGGGGCGGGGTAGCGGGGTCGGCGAGCACCCCCGCCCCGGCCCGCTCCGGCCCGCTCCGCGCGACGTCAGCGGCTGCCCGTATTCTGCGGGAATGGGTGCGCGCACGTGCGAAGTGGTTCGCCGTGACGGCACGGTGTGCGCCGCGCCGGTCGACGACGCCGCGCCGTTCGCCGCGTGCATCCGCCACCTGCTCGACGCGCACGACTGGGTGGTCGGCGAGCTGGGCGTCACCGACCTGCTGCCGTCGCCGTGCCTCGCGTGCGGGTCGCGGTTGGGGGTGCAATTCCGCTCCGGCTGGATGTGTGCGATCTGCGAGTGGCGCTACGGCGAGACGCCCGACGGCGCGGCGTCCGACGGGCACGCCGCCTCGGCGCGGGTGGATGTCGTCTACTACGTGCGTTTCGGCGACCGCATCAAGATCGGCACGTCGGGCAATCCGCGCGTGCGATTTCAGGCGCTGCCCTACGACGAGGTGCTCGCCTTCGAGCTCGGAGATCGGATGCTCGAGCAGCGGCGCCACGCGCAGTTCGCGTCGTGGCGCATCCCCCGCACCGAGTGGTTCGAGCGCAGCGACGAGCTCGACGCGCACGTGGCGGCGCTCGCCGCAGGGGTGAGCGACCCGTGGGCGCTCTACGCGCGGTGGCGCAGCGAACGGCTCGCGCTGCGGGGGTAGCGGCGGTCGCTGTCGCCTGGCCGGCCTCCCTTTCCGCCACCTCGCCGCCTCGCCACCTCGCCGCCTCGCCCCACCGCCCGCGCCACTGTCACCCCCGCCCCCTAGGCTCGCCGCATGCTGACCACCCTCGCCGTCGCCGGCTACCGTTCCCTCTGCAATCTGGTCGTTCCGCTCGAACAGCTCACCGTGATCACGGGCGCGAACGGCAGCGGCAAGTCGAGCCTCTACCGCTCGCTCCGCCTGCTCGCGGCGACGGCCCGCGACGGCGCCATCGCTGCCCTGGCTCGCGAGGGGGGTCTCGCGTCGACCCTCTGGGCGGGGCCGGAGCGGCCCGGCGGCGGCGCAGGCAAACGCTCCACCCCGATCGCGCTCAAGCTCGGGTTCGCGAGCGACGACGACGGCTTCGGCTACGCGATCGATTTCGGCATCCCGACACCGTCGGCGCACACGATGTTCAACGACGACCCCGAGATCAAGGCCGAGAGCGTGTGGAGCGGGCCGATCCTCCGCCCCGCGACCCTGCTCACCGAGCGCCAGAACTCGCTCGTGCGGTTGCGCGGCGACGAGGGGTGGAGGCGGCACGAGCGGTCCCTGCCGCTGTGGGCGAGTGTGCTCGGCGAGGTCGCCGACCCGGCGACCGCTCCCGAGCTGCTCACGCTCCGCGACATCCTGCGGTCGTGGCGGTTCTACGACTCGGTGAGAACGGATGCCGACGCCCCCGCCCGGCGGTCGCCCGTCGCCACTCGCACCCCCGTGCTCTCGGGTGACGGCGCGGACCTCGCCGCCGCACTGCAGACGGTGCGCGAGCTCGGCGACCCCGATCGGCTCGACGACGCGATCTCGGCGGCCTTTCCGGGCAGCCGGCTCACGCTCACGCCGGCCGACGGCGGGTTGAGCCTCGGCTTGCGGCAGCCGGGGTTGCTGCGACCGTTGACGGCGCCCGAACTCTCTGACGGAACCCTCCGCTACCTCGTGTGGGTCGCCGCCCTCCTGAGCCCGCGCCCCGCCCCGCTCCTCGTGCTCAACGAGCCCGAGACGAGCCTGCACCCGTCACTGCTCGAGCCTCTCGCCGAGCTCATCGCCGGGGCGTCGAGCGACTCGCAGATCGTCGTGGTGTCGCACGCGGCGCCGCTCGTCGACGCCCTTGCAGGCCAGGGCGCGTTGCGGCACGAGCTCGAGAAGCGCAACGGCGAGACGGTGGTCGCCGGGCGTGACCTGCTCGACCAGCCCGCGTGGAAGTGGCCTTCGCGGTAGTCGGTCAGTCCGGTCGGGTCACGACCGTTTCCAGATCGAGACAAAGAACCCCCCTGAGCTGGCCCGACGCGCTGCTACTCTCCGAGCAAGGGTCGTTCAGTGACGGTTGATCAGTTTCTTCACTGCGATCCCGAGCCCTGCGGTCGGGTGCAACCGTTGCCGCGGGCATCCGACTTCTCGCCCGTATCTCTCAGCAAGGACGCCATGTCGAAGAAACCGTTCTGGCGCCGCGTGGTCGCCACGTCTGCTGCCGCCGCGCTCTCTCTGGGAGGGGCTCTTCTGGTTGCCGCTCCCGCGCAGGCGGCGCTCGGCACCCTCGCGATCGTGTCGCCCGCCGACGGCAGCACCGTCGAGTCACGCGCCTTCGACATCACCGGCACCGGCACTGCGGGCGCAGGCATCGGAGCCGAGACCGCGGACGGCACCGTTCTCGGGGCAGCGATCGTCGAGACGAGCGGCGGCTGGACTCTCCCGGTGACTTTCGCGCCGGAGGCCGAAGTCGCCCAAGAGATCACGATCGTTCAGGTCGACCCCGACAACCCGCTCGACCCCGAGCCCGACACGATCGTGCTCGACGTGGTGCTGCCCGAGGAGCCCGTCGTGCCGCCCGCACCCGCTCCTGCAGGCGAGATCGTCATCACGTCGCCGACGGATGGCGCGACGACAGAGTCTCGCATCGTTCTGGTCACCGGCACCGCTCCCGTCGGATCCGCTGTGTCGACGGCGCTCAACGGAGCTTTCTCCTCACAGATCGTCGGGCCCAGGGGTGATTGGCGGTTCTACATACCCTTCGGGATCGATGACCCCGGCACCGCCACCATCACCGTCACGGGGACCGACGCAGACGGGGCCGACCTGTTGCCGGGCGAGGTCACGATCACAGTGCCCTCGATGCTTCCTGCGCCGACCATCGAGTCGCCCAGCGACGGCGCAGTGGTTCACGGCGACACCGTTGTGTTCTCGGGCACAGGGACGCCGAATACTTCGGTCTCTCCTAACTTCGAGGCGACCGACGAGGCAACGCAACGGGCGGTCGACGAAGCGCTTTTCGAGGGCGACCTTCCCTACGAACCGGTCGGTGCTTCGGTGGCGGCAGACGGAACCTGGAGCATCGAGTGGCCTCTCCCGGCTGGGTCCTATGTGGTTTCGGCCGCCCACGTCGAATTTGCCGGATTCGCGTTGGACGTCTCTCCGCCGTCGGAAGAGCACAGCTTCTCCGTCGTGTCCGCTGCAGCCGTCGACCCGGCTGGCTCAGGCGCGCCGACGCTGGCCGCGACCGGTGCCGCCGCACAGGGTGGTGTCGAGCTCGGCGCTGGTCTGCTGCTCGTCGGCGGGCTGCTCCTGCTGCTCAACATGCGTCTGCGTCGGCAGGGTGTCGCGGCCGCGGACGCTGTCCGCCCGCTGTAGCCGCAACTCCTTCCGTCACCGGATTGCAGGAGTTTCTG
Organism: Marisediminicola sp. LYQ85; assembly: GCF_046600695.1. NCBI lineage: Bacteria > Bacillati > Actinomycetota > Actinomycetes > Micrococcales > Microbacteriaceae > Marisediminicola > Marisediminicola sp. LYQ85. Next base: position 270,006 of record NZ_JBKIWO010000002.1, on the reverse strand, counting down.
CGGTCGGGGGCGCAGATTCTCCTGCGAGGGGTGCGTCTTCAACAGAAACTCCTGCACCACGGATGTCTGCGCCGAGCGCCACGCCCGCGCCCGCGCCCGTCGCCCTCGCCCCACGCGCCCTCGCCCCGCGCGCACCCACCCCACCAATCTCCGGCACCGCGAACCACGGGATCGTGCGCCCCACCATCGGCCCGATGAGCAGCGCGAACGCGAGCGTGCCCACGCCGACGACCCCGCCGAGCGCCCACCCGATCGCGAGCACCGTTCCTTCGATGGCGGTGCGCACGATCCACAGCGGAACGCCCCATCGCCGGTGGATGCCGGTCATGAGCCCGTCGCGGGGGCCCGGGCCGAAGCGAGCACCGAGGTAGAGACCGGTCGCGAGGGCGAGGAGGGCGAGTCCGCCCGCGAAGAGGAGCGCCGACATCCACAGCTCGGGAGGGTGGGGGAGCACCGCGAGCCCGACTTCGGCGCTCGGTCCGATGATGAGCACGTTGGCGACGGTGCCGATGCCGGGGCGCTGGCGGATGGGGATCCACAGCAGCAGCACCGCGGCGCCGACGAGGTTGGTGACGAGCCCGAAGGAGAGGGTGGTCTGCAGGGCGATGCCTTGGCTCAGCACGTCCCACGGCGAGGCGCCGATTCCCGCGCGCACCATCATGGCGATGGCGAAACCGTAGAAGAACAGTCCGACGAGCAGTTGGAGGATGCGGCGCACGAGCAGAAGGGGCATGAGACAAGCCAATCTGCGTATTGGCCTTACGGCAAGGGTCCACTTTGGCTACTGTGGCCTTATGGCTACCGGCGCTGCGACCGTGTCCGCGAGGGCCCTCGACGCCCTGCTCACCCAGTGGCGCTCGACCGCTCCCGCCTATCAGGCGCTCGCCGACCGCATCCGACTTCTCGTGGTCGACGGACGCATTCCGGTCGGCTCGCGGCTGCCCGCCGAACGCGACCTCGCGGCCAGGCTCGGGGTCAGTCGCACCACGATCACGGCGACCTACACGGCGCTGCGCGAGTCGGGCCACCTCGAGAGCGTGCGCGGTTCGGGCAGCGTCGCGCGCATGCCCACGCACGCCCCGGCGCCGATCGAGGGGGCGAGCAGCGGCTTTCTCGACTTCAGCAAGGCGACCATGCCGGCGATCCCGAGGCTCGCGGATGCCGCGGTGCGGGCCGCACGCGACCTCCCCGCCTACCTGGGCGAGTCGGGCTTCGATCCCGTGGGTCTGCCGCGCGTGCGGCAGGCGATCGCCGACCGCTTCGCCGCGCGTGGACTGCCGACAGACGCCGACCAGATCATGGTCACGATCGGCGCTCAACACGCGATCGCCCTCCTGAGTCGCGTGATCCTGGGCCGCGGCGACCGCGCCCTCGTGGAGTCGCCGAGCTACCCCCACGCGTTCGACGCCCTGCGCGGTGCGGGGGCGCGGCTCGTTCCGGTCGGGGTCACGAGCGACGCCGGCTGGGATGTCGACGGCCTCGAGCAAGCGCTCAACCGCTCGAGCCCGGCGCTCGCCTACGTCATGCCCGACTTCCACAACCCGACCGGGCGCGTGATGCCCGCCGACCAACGCGAACGGATGCTCGCGCTCGCCTCGCGCAACGGAACCGTGGTCGTCGCCGACGAAACCATGGCCGAGCTCGCGATCGACGAGGTCGACCAGCCGCTGCCGCTCGCCGCCTACGGCCCCGCGGTGCTCGTCGGTTCGCTCGGCAAGACCGTGTGGGGCGGGGTGCGCATCGGCTGGATCCGCGCCGAACCCGACCTCATCGACCGCCTCGTGCGGGCGCGGTCCGCGGGCGACCTCGGCACCCCCGTGCTCGAGCAGCTCATCGCCGCCGAGATGCTCGGCGAATACGACGAGATCCTCGCGGTGCGGCGCGACCACCTCGCGGCGGGGCGCACGCGGCTCGAGCGTGCGCTCGGCGACGCGTTTCCCGAGTGGACCGTGCCACACGTCACCGGCGGTCTCACCACGTGGGTGGGGCTCGGTGCGGCGGTCAGTTCGCAGCTCACCATCGCGGCCCGCTCTGAGGGTCTGCTGCTCGCATCCGGCCCCCGGTTCGGCATCGACGGCGCGTTCGAGAGGTTCTTGCGCGTGCCTTTCTGCTACCCCGAGGGCGAGACGGATGCCGCGGTCGCTGCGCTTTCGCGGGCGTGGACGGGTCTCGGCAGACATCCGTTCCCTCAGCGCGACGCGCTGCTCGCCGACGTCGTGTGATCGCCCGACACCGCTGACCGCTAGGCTCGACGCGCCCGCGACCCCTGAGGAGACCTCGTGACCGACCCCAACGTCTACCGCAACACCCCTCCCGGCCCCCGACCGGTGCCGGAGGGAACCTCGGTCTCGACGCCCTACATCTGGGCCATCGTCTTCGCGCCGCTGCTCGTGCTGCTCCCCCTGCTGCTGTGGGATGTGGAGGGCTACATGACCGAGGTCATCGACTCGTCGATGTCGACGACGGCCATGCCTACCTACCTCTTCGACCCCGGCTACCTCGCCCTGCAGGGGGTGAGCCTCGTGGTGTGGCTCGGCTCGGTGCTGCTCGCGTTCTTCGACTGGCGCGAGCTCAAGCGTCGCGACGTCGACCGCCCGTTCCACTGGGCGTGGACCTTCCTCGGAGGCCTCGTCTACGTGATCGGACGCTCGATCATCGTCCACCGCCGCTCCGGCACCGGGTTTGCGCCGATGTGGGTCGCAATCCTGGTCACCGTGCTCGGCACGATCGTGTCGATGTGGGTGACGGTCGGCGCGATGGCGGCCGCGTTCACGAACATCACGTTCGGGCCCTGAGGTAGGGCTGGGGCCTGGCCTGGCCTGGCCTGGGCTGGGCTGGCCTGAGGCTGCGCTGCGGCTGTAGGCGCGGGATGCTGCGGGCGAGCCTGTCGCGAAGGCAGGAGTTTCCGGTCCGAGGGTGACTATTTGTCCTGCACTTCGTGCTTCGGCCCCGTTTCTCCTGCAATCCCGCCGCCCCGCCCCGCCCCGCCCCGCCCCGCTACACCCCGCTACACCCCGCGCCGCACCCGAAGCACCGCGTCGACGAGGGTCACGCGCTCGCCGTCCGGCCCGGTGACCTCGCGGTCGACCTGCGCGCACGTCTCGACGGTCCACCCGTCGGGGAGCGCGAGCGACGCGAGCACGTCGTCTGCCGTGGGCAGCGGGAGCGCGTCGTGATCGTGCTCGCGGTGGCTCGACCACGGCGGAAACGCCCCGTGCCCGACCACGAGCAACCGGCCGCCCGGGGCTACTGCCGACGCCGCCCGACGCAGAATGTCGTCGCGGGGCAACTCGACGGGGGAGTGCAGAAACGCCGCCGTCACGAGGTCGAACTCGCCCGTCGGATGCCACGCCGCGAGGTCTGCCTGCACCCAGGTGATGCGGTCGGCGAGTCCGTCATGCGTGGCCTTCGCTGCTCCCACCGCGAGGGCGGTCGCCGAGATGTCGAGGGCCGTGACCGTCCACCCGTGGGCGGCCAGCCACAGGGCGTCGCCGCCCTCCCCGCTGCCGAGTTCGAGGGCGCTACCGGGGGTGAGCTCCGCAACCTCGCGCTCGACCGCCGCGTTCACGCGCCCGCTCCACACCTGCCCGCGCTCGCCGCGGTTGGCGACGTAGCGGGCCTCCCAGAACTCGGCGGGATCGGTGACGCCCTCCGGGTTCATGCCGGTCGGGTCGCCGTGACCGTTCGCCTGGCCGTGCGCGTGGCCGTTCGCCTGGCCGTGCGAGTGCTGCCCGTTCGCCTGGCCGTGCGACTGCTGCCCGCGCGAGCGATCGTGCTCGTCGTGTTCGTGCGTCTGATCCATGGTCGTCAGTGTCCCACCGCGGCAGGGGTGCCGACGCCCGCAGACGCCGCGGCGACCCTCTCGGTCGCGGCCGCGACATCCTCGGCGATGAATTCCCCGTTGATCGCGAGCGCCGCCATGGCCCCCGACCCCGCCGCGATGGGCACGAGCGCCCCGGGGTTGCCCGCGTTGCCGACCGCCCAGACGCCCGCGACGCTCGTGCGCCCGAAGGCGTCGACGCTCGTCCACGGGCCGAAGGGGCCGTCGACGCGGTCCGCGCCGAGCTGCCGCAGCGGTTCGTCGAGTGCAACAGGGCTGGGCTCGGCGAAGATGACGTCGACCGGCGCAACCGTGCCGTCGGCGAGTTCGAGCCCGGTGATCGTGTCGCCGTCGGTGACCACACGCGTGACGGCGCGGTCATCCAGAACGATGCCGCGCTCCTCGAGAATCAGGCGATCGGTCTCGGCAACCGGTCCGACGAGCCCGGTGAACGCCGTCACGGTGCTCGAATACGACCGCAGCATGTGCGCCTTGTGCAGCCCGGCGACGGATGACGCGAGCACCCCGATCGCGCGATCGCGCGCCTCATATCCGTCGCAATAGGGGCACGCGACCACGCCTCGACCCCACTGCTCGGCGAGCCCGGGCACGTCGGGCATGACGTCGCGGATGCCGGTCGCCACGATGAGGCGGCGGCCGGTCGCGCGGTCTCCGCCGTCGGTCACGACCTCGAAGCCGTCGTCGATAACGCGGGTCTCGGTGACGCTCGCGTTCACGATCACGCCGTCGACCGCGCGCACCTCGCGGTAGCCGTCCGCGACGAGGTCGAGGGGGGAGTATCCGTCGCGGCTCAGCACGCCGTGCATGTGCGGGGCGAACCGGTTGCGTGGCTGCTGCGCGTCGAGCACGAGCACGCGGCGGCGGGCCCGCGCGAGGATCAGCGCGGCACTCAAGCCCGCGGTGCCGCCGCCGATGATGATCACGTCCCAGTGCTCGGCGGAGATGGGGGCGGATGCTGCAGAGGAGAGGTCGTCGTTCGTCATACCTTCAGCGTGCCCCTGCGCTACACTCTCAGCAACTATCGGTGCCGAAACGGCAAGAACGGAACGCCCATGCCCGACCCCGCTGTCTCTCTCATCGGTCCCCGTCTCAAGAGCTGGCGCGAGAAACGCAGCATGACCCTCGCCGAGCTGTCGGAGACCACGGGGATCTCGTCGAGCACCCTCTCGCGTCTCGAGGCCGGAAAGCGCGCGCCGAACCTCGAGCTCGTGGTGCCGATCGCCCGCGCGCTGCGCCTCGAACTCGACGACATCGTGCCCCGCGTGGCACCCGACCCGCGCGTCAAGCGCGTGACCAAGAAGATGGGTGGCGCGACCTACGAGTCGCTGTCGCCCGAGTCGAGCCCTGTGCAGACCTACAAGATGACGCTGCCGGCGAACCCCGGGGGCGCCACGGAGGTTCCCCACCCGCAGGTGCACGACGGGCAGGAGTGGGTCTACGTGCTGTCGGGCCGTCTCCGGCTCGTGCTCGGCGAGCAGGAGGTGACGCTCGGCGCGGGCGAGGCCGCCGAGTTCGACACGCGCGTTCCGCACTGGCACGCCGCGGTCGGCAACCAGCCCGTCGAGCTGCTCTCCATCTTCAGCAAGGAGGGCAAGCGCATCCACATGAGGGCCCGCCCCGCCGGCCGTTGAGGCACCCCGGGTCGCGGGGCTCGCCGAAGCGCCCGCCCCGCGGCATCCGTCTCCGCGGTTGTGCAGGAGTTTCTGCGCCCCGAACGCCCCTCGCAGGAGAAACGGCACCCCCGCACCCCCCAGACTCCTGCGTTCCCGCCCGCTCAACCGACAGGCCACCAATCGCGTAGCAACGACCGCCCCGCAGTCGGAGCTTGTCAGACGCGCAAGACTGGACGCATGGATCCCAACTTCTTTCTCGTGGCCATCCTGCTCGTGGTGCTTTTCGCGAGCATCAGCATCGTCGGTGCGCTGCACCGCATCCGTGATGCGACGGAGAAAACTCTGGCGCTTCTCCAAGGTCAAGTGTCAGACGGGAAGCTGCCTCAGTAGGTTCGACAGCGGCGAGCCGAGGGTGCTCAGGACAGCGGATGTGGGCCGCGAGCTCCCCTTGCCGCGAATGACGTCTCGGCGCTGAATCGAACCTCCGCGAGCATCCGCCACCCCTACTCGCCAATACATCCCCGCCGCTTGTGCAGGAGTTTCTGCGCCCCGAACGCCCCTCGCAGGAGAAAACCGCAGTCTGGACCCCGGAAACTCCTGCATCCCGGCGGAGGAGGCGGGCCGCAGCCGGCCTCAGTGACGCGGATGCGAGCCACCCGCGCCGCGGTTCTGCAGGAGGTTTTGTCGTCCCCGCGCTGTCTGCAGGAGGTTTTTCCACCCGCCCTTCGCGATCTCCTGCATTCCGGCGCGAACCCGCACACCCGCACATTCCCGCCCCCACACCCGCACGCCCCCGCACAGCACACATCCCCCTCCAGACGGATGCCCCCTCCCAGGCCGAGGTGCCACACTTGCCGCGGGGCACTGTGCTGTGCTCTCTCGCTCGTGCGCCGCACCCGCGGCGTACCGTCGCCTCCGGGAGCCTCACGGTGCATTTTCTTTCTGTGTTCAGCCTGCGCAACCGCGCGCTGATCGCGCTCGTCACGATCGTGGTCGGCATTTTCGGTTCGCTCGCCCTCACGAACCTGAGGCAGGAGCTCATTCCGTCGGTGTCGTTCCCGCAGCTCGTGGTGGTCACGTCATACCCGGGTGCGTCACCCGATGTGGTGAACACGGATGTGAGCATCCCGATCGAGACGGCGATTCAGGGTGTTGCGGGGCTCGAAGACACCACCGCGACATCCAACACGAACATCTCGACGGTGTCGGCGTCGTTCGAGTACGGCACTGACATCGTGATCGCCGAGCAGCGGGTGACGCAGGCGATCAACCGCATTTCGTCGCAGCTTCCCGATGACGTCGACCCGCAGGCTCTCAGCGGCAGCATCGACGATCTGCCGGTGATCCAGCTCGCGGTCACGAGCGACCTCCCGGGCGAGGAGCTCGCGAATCTGCTCGAGAGTTCGACGATCACCGACATCCAGGGCATCGACGGCGTTCGTGAGGCCGACCTGCTGGGCGCGGCGACGCAGCGCGTCACGATCACCCCCGATGTCGCGGAGATCACCGCGGTGGGGGCCTCGAATCAAGACATCCGTGACGCCCTCGACAACAACGGCACCCTTCTGCCTGCCGGCGAGATCACCGAAGACGGGTCGACTCTCACCGTGCAGACGGGAACCCGGCTCGCTTCCGCCGACGAGCTGCGCGCTCTGCCCCTCGTGGGTGTGACGACGCCGGGCGGTGCCGCCGTGACGATTGCGGATGTCGCGACCGTCGACATCGTCGACGACCCCGTCACCGGCATCTCGCGCGTCAACGGTGAACCGTCGCTCACGATCGCGGTCACGAAGACGCCCGCGGGCAACACCGTACAGGTGTCGGAGGCGGTGTCGGAGCTCGTTCCGGAGCTCGAGGAGTCGCTCGGCAGCAACACCCAGTTCACGGTCGTGTTCGACCAGGCACCGTTCATCGAGCAGTCCATCGAGTCGCTCGCGACGGAGGGTGCGCTCGGGCTCGTGTTCGCGATCCTCGTGATTCTCGTGTTCCTGCTGTCGGTGCGGTCGACTCTTGTCACCGCGATCTCGATCCCGGCCTCGATCCTCATCACCTTCATCGGCATGCAGGCGTCGGGCTACACGCTCAACATCATCACGCTCGGCGCGCTCACGATTTCGATCGGTCGCGTCGTCGACGACTCGATCGTCGTGATCGAGAACATCAAGAGGCACCTGACCCTGGGTGAGTCGAAGATGGTGGCGATCACGTCGGGCGTCAAGGAGGTCGCGTCGGCCATCACCGCGTCGACGGTCACGACGATCGCCGTGTTCCTCCCGCTCGCGCTCGTCGGAGACATCACGGGCGAGCTCTTCCGTCCGTTCGCGCTCACGGTGAGCATCGCGCTCGCGGCGTCGCTCTTCGTGTCGCTCACGATCGTGCCCGTGCTCGCCTACTGGTTCTTGCGCACGCCGAAGGTCGCGAAGCACGCCGACAAGCCCGTCGTCGAGACGAGCGAGGCCGGCACGGCTGCCGACGGCGAGGCGGTCGTGCACCACGAGGAGGAGGTCACACGACTGCAGAAGGGGTACCTCCCGATCATCCGCTGGACTCTCGCGCGCCCCGTCGCGACCCTGCTCATCGCCCTGCTGGTGCTCGGGGGCACGGCTGCGCTCGCGCCGTTCCTCAAGACCAACTTCATCGGCGACAGCGGCCAGAACACCCTCACCGTCACGCAGACGCTCCCCGACGGCACGAGCCTCGACGAGCAAGACGCCGCGGCGAGCCAGGTCGAGGATGTGCTTCTCGACATCGATGGCGTGGATGTCGTGCAGCTCTCGCTCGGCCAGAGCAGCGGCTTGCTCTCGCAGTTCGGTGGCGGCGGTGACATCAGCTACTCGATCACGACCGACCCCGATGTCGACCAGGAGCAGTTGCAGGCCGACGTGCGCGACAGGATCGCCGAGGTGGATGGCGCGGGCGAAGTGTCGCTCGAGACCGCGGCGAGCGGGTTCGCGTCATCCGACATCGAGATTCTCATCACGGCGACGGGATCGGATGACCTCAACGCGGCGTCGGACGAGGTGCTCGCCGTCATGCGCGACCTCGACGTCACCGCCGAGGCGACGAGCGACCTCGCGGCCGAGCAGCCCTACATCGCCGTCGACGTGGACCGCGCGGATGCCGCGGCCGCGGGTCTGAGCGAGATCGCCGTCGGAGGCATCGTCGCCGAGGCGAAACTGCCTGCCGCAGTGGGCAGTGTCGTGATCGACGAGACGACCCTCTCGATCTACATCGACAACGAAGACGCCCCGACGACCGTGGAGGAGCTGCGCGACTTCGTGATCCCGAGCGCGACCGGTCCGATTGCGCTGTCGGATGTCGCGACGGTCGAGGAGGTCAACGGGCCCGCGAGCATCACGACCATCCAGGGCGTGCGCGCGGCGACGATCAGCATCACGCCGAACGGCGACGACGTGGGTGCGGCATCCACCGCGGTCACGGAGGCGCTCGACGGCGTCGACCTGCCCGCGAGTGCGAACGCCGAGGTCGGCGGGGTCACGGCCGAGCAAGACGACGCGTTCCAGCAGCTCGGTCTCGCGCTGCTCGTGGCGATTCTCATCGTCTACGTCGTGATGGTGGCCACCTTCAAGAGCTTGCGCCAGCCGCTGCTGTTGCTCGTGTCGATTCCGTTCGCGGCGACGGGCGCGATCATCTTGCAGGTGGCGACCGGCATTCCGCTCGGGGTGCCGTCGATCATCGGTGTGATCATGCTCATCGGAATCGTGGTGACGAACGCGATCGTGCTCGTCGACCTCATCAACCAGTACCGCGAGCGTGGTCTGAAGACCGGTCAAGCGGTGATCGAGGGGGCGTCGCGTCGTCTGCGGCCCATTCTGATGACGTCGGCGGCGACGATCTTCGCGCTTCTGCCGCTCGCGTCGGGCATCACGGGCAGCGGCGGGTTCATCTCGCAGCCTCTCGCGATCATCGTGATCGGTGGCCTCGTGTCGTCGACGATCCTCACCCTCGTGGTGTTGCCGACCCTCTACTACCTCGTGGAGGGGGCGAAGGAGCGGCGCGAAGACCGCCGCGCAGCGAAGGCTGAGGCCGAGAACGCCGATACCGCGAAGGCGTCGACCACGGCCACGTTCTAGAAGACAGCGCCCGAAGGAGACGCACCAGGATGATGACTGGAGTGCTGCGCGCCCTGCTCGTGCTCTGGGCGATCGCGTGCGTCTTGGCGATTCTGGTGCCGGTGCCTCTCGACCTGCTGATGGCCGACGACCTGTCGGGGTGGGCGAGGGCGCAGCAGTTGGTGGCCTACGCGATGATGGCGGCGCGGTTCGACCTGCTGACGAACGTGCTGATGTTCGTGGTGCTGGGGTGTCTGCTGGCTCTCTGCTCGAGAGCCCGCTTCTGGCTCGTGACACCGATCTACTGCTTCCAGTTCTCGGTTCTCATCGAGGTCGTGCAGTTCTTCTTTCTCGACCGCAGTTTCGCTTCGTGGCTGCATGTCGTCGCCAATCTCGTCGGCGGTGTTCTCGGGGCCTACGTCGTGCACGCCGCGCGGGAGCGTCGAGCGAAGAGGAGCCTGTCGACGTCGACCGAGGTGGAGCGGTTCAGCGGCGAGCAGCAGAGCCGAACCGGGCCCAGGCCCTGAGCCCCTATCGCCTCACCGGGCCCGCTGCGTCGGCGCGGGCAGCGACCGCCTAACCCGGCAGGCGGTGGCGGTTCTTCGCGACCCAGCGGTAGACGATCTTCGAGAAGAACCGCACGGGTTGCCTCACGATGAGCCGCCCGGCCACCCTTGCGGCGCCGCCCCGGGCGACCATTGCGTGGGCGATCGCGTCGGGGCCGCCGTGCACGACTCCGTCATCGTCGATCCAGTGTGCGGCGTTCGACACGTCCTCGTGCGTGAGGCCCCACCGGGCGAGGTCATCGACGCCCTGCCAGGCTCGCTTTTCGAAGCCCCCGCGGGTGTGGAGCCACCGCGCGGTCGCCGTGCAGAATCCGCAGTCGCCGTCGTAGAGCAGGGTGGGCATGGTCGAATGCTAGTGGGCCGCCGCGCGCGCATTGTCGCACTTTCGGGCCTGGGCCGAAGGTCCCTGTTGCGGGCTCCCGTGCGCTGACACACTGGCCCCATGACTGTCACCGGCACCACCAAACTGGCCATCGTCGGCGCGGGCAGCGTGGGTTCGTCGCTCGCCTACGCCGCGCTCATCCGCGGGTCTGCCCGCGAGGTCGCCCTGTTCGATGTGAACGGCGAGAAGGCGGATGCCGAGGTGCTCGACCTCGCTCACGGCACCCCGTTCATCGGCTCGTCGCACATCACGGGCGGGGGCGACATCGATGCGCTGGCCGGTGCCGACATGGTGGTCATTACGGCGGGCGCGAAGCAGAAGCCGGGCCAGACGCGGCTCGACCTCGCGGCGACGAACGCGGGCATCCTCGAGTCGCTCATGCCGCAGTTGCTCGAGCGCGCGCCAGACGCCGTGTTCTTGCTCGTGACCAACCCGTGCGATGTGCTCACTGTCGTCGCCCAGCAGATCGCACAGCTGCCGCCGGGCCGAGTCTTCTCGTCGGGCACAGCGCTCGATTCGTCGCGCTTGCGCTGGCTCATCGCCGAGCGCGCCGGCATCGCGGCGAGCAGTGTGCACGCCCACATCGTGGGGGAGCACGGCGACAGCGAGTTCGCTCTCTGGTCGGGGGCCCGTATCGGCCCGACCCCGATTCGCGAGTGGACAGACAGCGACGGCGAGGTCGTGTTCACCGAGCCGGTGCTCGAGCAGATCCACCACGACGTGGTGAACGCCGCCGAGCGCGTGAGAGCGGGCAAGGGCGCCACCAACTACGCCATCGGACTCTCGGGGGCGCGCATCGTCGAGGCGGTGCTGCGCGACGAGCGCGCCATCATGCAGGTGAGTTCGGTGCTGGAGAACTACCGCGGTGTCGACGGCGTCGCGCTGAGCGTGCCCTCGATCGTGGGCGCCTCCGGTGTGGAGCGCGTGCTCGATGTGCCGATGGATGGCGGCGAGCTTGAGCAGTTGCACGCGTCGGCGGATGCACTTCGCGCTGCTGTCGACACTGTGCGCCGCTGACGAGAGCGAAGCTGAATGCGGGAGATGCTTTGCGGACGCCACGTCACTGGTCGCGCTCTGCGATGCGAACCCACTCACCTCCAGGCCGTAGGTCGACGGTGTCCCGAAACGTTGCGCGTTGACAGGGTCAGGCGAGGGAGGTGTGTTGCGCGCGCGGGGGAGTCTCGGCTGGGCGCAGCCGCTTTTCCGCCGGGCGCTCGACTGCTTTGTGAAGTACCCCAGCGGCGAATGTGCTCACGATGAAACTCACACTCCCCGCAAGTGCCACCGTGACTAGAGAGTCCCCGAAAAGTCCGAGCCTCGTTGCTGCCTCGATGACCAACAGATGCACGAGATAGAAGGCGAAAGACCACTGGCCGAGTACAACAAGCACCCGTGCGTGGAGGAGGGAGTTCCCTCCGGAGATGTCGAACTGTGCAGCGGCCACGATCAGAACGGTGAGCGGGAGGACCGTCATTGCGACGAATCCGATTTCCTGGGGGAGGAATGCGACCTTTCCTGGGATACTCGCCGACGCGTATCCCAGGAGTGCAGTTGCTACGCCGACTCCGAGCGGGATCCTTGGAATCGCCCCGCGAGACACCAGCACAGCAGCGCTCACTCCGATAGCGAACTCTGGGAGCCGTGCAACCGGGAAGTACTCGGTGAGCCAGATCGCCGACTGAAGATCGAGAAGAGTCGAGAAATACGCGACCGTGAAGATTGCGACGACTGATCCAATGAGGACAACGTAGAGGTCGCGATCGCGCAGCCTGCGAAACGTTGAGAACAGTAACGGAAATGTCAGGTAAAAAAGCAATTCGCACGAGAGCGACCAGCTCACCGAATTTATCGAGAGAAACACGGCTTGATCCGGAACCCAGGACTGCAACAGCAACAGGTTACCGACGGCCGTAAGCGGATTGACCGGCTCACCGAGCGCCAGGAGCAGCGTGAGCGCAATAAGCCAAGTCACCGCGTGACTAGGCCAAACGCGGGCGAAGCGCCGCTGATAAAACCGGGCCTTGGTGTCACCGTCGCGCTGTGACCACGCGAGCACGAACCCGCTAAGAATAAAGAAAAAGGACACGCCGATATTGGCGTGGAGCAGAAGCGACGCAGCAAGCGTCGCGTTGGCATCCTGAAGCGCAGGCACGAGATGACGAAGGAATACGAGAAGCGCTGCAAAGAACCGCAGGCTGGTGAGCGAGTCGAGGCGCATAGCCCTAGATGTTTCCCCCATGGCGTGAATGCTAGTCCCGCGCATTCCGGTCATCGGCACGCCACTCACGTGAGAACCTGCTCGGGCACTCGCTCTCGTCTGGCCAATGAACCAATCGCTGGCAGGCGAACGGTGCCGCGCCGCATTCCGAGCCAATTCGATGGCCCGCGACAGCGTAGGCTCCGGCGTTAGCTGGCGATTTCTCGACGTCGGCTCTCCTTGTGAAGACGGGCAGCATGGTTCACGCCTTTCGCACCCTGCTCGGCCTCTATGCGCTCTGCTGCCTGGCGATAGTGCTGTGGCCCACGCCGGTCGACCGGTCATTCGTGAGCGAGTTGCTCGACATCATCGCCGTTTTGCAGCAGTCGGGCCTCGAGTTCATCACGTACGACCGCGTCGAGTTCCTCGCGAACGTGGCGATGTTCATCCCCCTCGGAGCTCTCGGGGTGCTGTCATTCCCCCAGGTCAGTTGGTGGTTCGCTCCCATCGTGGCCCTCGGAGTCTCGATGTCGATCGAGCTGGTGCAGTTCATGCTCTTGGCCGAGCGTTTCGCTTCCTACGCAGACGTGGGCGCCAATGTGTCAGGCGCCATCATCGGGTCAGCGGTCGCCGCTAGTGGGTGATGGGTCCGCCGGCGTCCTGCAGAAAGTCATCCGGATGCTCCGCGGCACCGCAACCGCGATCATTTTCCAGTCGCCTGACTTGAGCAGCGCGAGGGCGCGGCGACCATTGCCCATCAATGGGTCCCATCCCCGCCGACTGTGAGACCTTTCTTCTGCATGTGCCGCAAACGGGCCGCAACGGCCAGGCGCTACCTGCGAAGCGTATCGGCGTTCGAGCGGTACCACTGGACTGTTGCTTCAAGTCCGTCGGCGACGCTGATCTTTGACCGCCATCCGGCTTCCGCGAGTTTCGAAACGTCGAGCAGCTTTTGCGGGGTGCCGTCGGGCTTGGTCGTGTCCCATTTTGTTTCGCCGGTGTAGCCAACCACCTGAGCGATTGCTTCTGCGATCTCCTTGATCGACACATCGGTCCCGGTGCCCACGTTGACCTGTTCGGGGCCGTCGTAATGCTCGAGGAGGTGCAGGCACGCGGCGGCCATGTCATCTACGTGCATAAACTCGCGCCGGGGCGACCCGGTTCCCCAGTTGGTCACACTGGTGGCCCCGGAGGCCGCTGCCTCGTCATATCGGCGAATGAGCGCGGGCAGCACGTGCGAGCCCTGCGGTGAGAAATTGTCTCCGGGCCCGTAGAGGTTCGTGGGCATCGCCGAGATCCAGTGTTTGCCGTGCTGACGGCGGGCAGCTTGCACCTGATAGATGCCAGCGATCTTGGCGATGGCATAGGCGTCGTTCGTCGGCTCGAGATGCCCGCTGAGGAGGGCGTCTTCCGTGATCGGCTGGGGGGCTAGCCGCGGGTAGATGCACGATGAACCAAGAAAGAGGAGCCTGTCGACACTGCCTGCGAGCGCAGCGTCGAGCACGTTCACCTGAATCTGCAGGTTTTCGCTGAGGAAGTCTGCCGGGTAGGTGCTGTTGGCGAGGATTCCGCCGACCTTCGCGGCAGCGAGAACGACGTATCGCGGACGGGTCTCGGCGAAGAAGTCGAAGACGTCCTGGCGGTTGGTGAGATCGAGTTCGGTGGACGAACGACCGATGAGGTTGGTGAAGCCTTGGTTCTCGAGAAGCCGCCAGATGGCCGATCCCGCGAGACCGCGGTGCCCGGCGACGTACAGCGGGGCGTTCCGGTCGAGAGGTGCCGGGGTGAAGTCGAGCTCGTCGCTCGACCTCATTTGGTTCCCCACGAGGCGAGCTTCGGCTCATCCACCCAGGTGCCGCCCTGGTGCTTAAGTGCCTCGATGTCGGCATCGACCATGATGCGAGCGAGTTCCGCTGTATCTACTTCAGGCACCCACCCGAGTTTGTCTTTCGCTTTTGATGCGTCACCGATGAGGGAGTCCACTTCGGTGGGCCGGAGGTAGCGTTCGTCGAACTTGACGTGCTTCTCCCAGTCGAGCCCGGCGCGGCTGAAGGAGGCCTCGACGAAGTCGCGCACCGTGTAGCTGCCGCCCGTCGCGAGAACGAAATCCTCGGGCTCGTCTGCCTGCAGCATGCGCCACATCCCCTCGACGTACTCCGCTGCATAGCCCCAGTCGCGCACGGAGTCGAGGTTGCCGAGATACACGTCATCCTGCTGTCCCGCCTGAATCGCGGCGACAGCCCGGGTGATCTTGCGGGTGACGAAGGTCTCGCCGCGGCGTGGGGACTCGTGGTTGAAGAGGATGCCGTTGACGGCGAACATGTCGTAGGCCTCGCGGTAATTCTTGGTGATCCAGTAGCTGTAGACCTTCGCCGCGCCGTAGGGCGAGCGGGGGTAAAACGGCGTCTCCTCGTTCTGTGGCGGGGGCGTCGCGCCGAACATCTCCGAGCTCGACGCCTGGTAGAAGCGCGTGTCGATGCCGGCCATCCGCACCGCTTCGAGCAGCCGGACCGTGCCGAGGCCGGTTGTGTTGGCGGTGTGCTCGGGCTCATCGAAGGAGACCCTCACGTGAGACTGGGCTGCGAGGTTGTAGACCTCGTCGGGGTTGATGCTCGCAAGGAGGGTGGCCATTCGACCGCCATCGCTGAGATCGCCGTAGTGCAAGAACAGCTTGGCTGACGGGTTGTGCGGGTCGACGTAGAGGTGGTCGATTCGAGCCGTGTTGAAGCTCGACGAACGACGAATGAGACCGTGAACTTCGTAGCCCTTTGAGAGCAGGAGTTCGGTCAGATAGGAGCCGTCCTGGCCGGTGATTCCCGTAATGAACGCGCGCTTTGCCATGTCAGTCCCCCGGTGACCACTTACCGCAACGATGTATGCCCTTGAGGCCAGGTTCGCTCATGAGAGCCTTACCGAGCCAATTTTGCAAGCCTAATCCAGTGGAACACGGATCCAGCTGCCATTGCGCCCGCGGTCGTAAACGCCTCGCTACGGCGAGCCCTGCGTTCTCAGGGCCCTCAGTCATTGGTATCCAGGCGCCTCTTCAGCGCAGCGGGTATTCCTGCCCACATTGTGTTCGGAGCACAGTCCGCCCGAACGATGGAACCGGCGGCGATGACGCACCCGGACCCGATGGTTACTCCGGGGAGAATGATCGCCCTCGCTCCCACCCAAGCACCGTCACCAATCGTGACGGGTAGGCGGAGCACCTCCCCATTTCCTGCCCGCCAGTTCATTGACCCGACCTGATGCGTCGAAGTCAATATGAGCACCTCAGGCCCCAGCGCCACCTTCGTCCCGAGTGTCACGCGCGCTGTGCCCTCGAAGGTCACCCCGTGGTTCAGATAGGAGCCGTGTCCGACTCTGAGGTTGGTGTTCCAGAACTTGACGTCGGATTCGATGCCAACGCCCGGCAAACTGAGCCCTGCGAGCGCAAGCAAGCGCCACCTGCGGGCAGCAGTGATTGGCGCTCGGGCTGCGACGAAAAGGGTAAAGCGCCTGGCCGCGGTCATGGGGCGGCGTGTGGCGGAGATATCGGCAACTGCCGGGTGGCCGCGCCTTTGCCAACGAGTCCTCATTCTGTGCCAGCCACAGCCGCACCAAATCGGTCTAGTGCAGATCGTGAGTCGAGAACTCGAGACCGGTAGGCCTTGCCGTTCGTGCCCAACGTTGTCGCCGTCACCGGTGCCTCGCGAAGCGCAAGGCATGCCTCTATCAGCTGCTCCGGGTTGCCCGCCCCAACGATCAGTCCTCCTTCGGAGGCATTCATCTCGTCAGCTGTGGCTCCAACTGATGCTGTACACGCCACGACGGGAAGCCCTGTGTCGAAATAGGAGGTGAGTTTGCTGGGGACCGACATCTCCGCGACCCCAACTTGTTCGTTTATCAGCAGCACGTCAGCCGAGTGCAAGGCCGGCACGAATTCGTCATCCGCGAGTGGATCGAGGAAGTCGATGCGATCTATTCCCCGAGCTTCGACTTCGAGGCGGGCTCGTTGATTGCCGTCCCCGAGTAACACAAAGCGGAGCGGTAGATTGCGCTTGTCCGCGAGGCGTGCAGCTGCGACGACATTCTCCAGTCCCTGCTTGACCCCCATATTGCCCGCATGCAGGATGACCGTCTCGTCCGGTCTCCAACCCAGCTTCGACCTCGTAGTCTCTCGATCGACCTGAGGTTGTGGGGTCAAGTGCGTCCAATTGCGAATGACCTCGATTCGTTCCGTCGGCATCCCCAAGTGCGTTGTGGCGTACTCCGCGAATCGGGGGTGTATGACGACTAAGTGGTCGGCCCGACGAAACGACCACGCTTCGATCAAGCGGATGATCTTGGCCGACGCTGCGGAGCCCGAGCCGGTCTCCGAGAGGCCGAGCGTGTAGATGTCCTGAACCCACATCACGACCCTTGTCCTCGGGTGAATCAGGCGCGCGCGCAGAAGTGCCATCGCGCTCGGGAAAAGCCCCGGGGAGACGACGACGATGGCATCTGGGCGGTTCCATCTGGCGAAAACAAGGCGCACCCCAAAAGACAGTTCGGCCGCGAGTCGATTCGTGTTGCTTGACGTTCGCGCTCGTGCGTGGCTTAAACGCTTGACGCTGACGCCTCCCTGGTCTTCTCGACTGGTCCATGGTCGACGAATGCCGTCGAACGATTTGGCCGGGTAGTGCGGGTGAGTGGTGATCGCAGATACACGCGCTCCGCGTGCGCGCAGTCCTTCGGCGAGCCCGCCCACGTAGGGGGCGTTGCCGGACGCCTCGGGCGGATAGTGCAGACTGAGTATCGCCACGCGACCGATCGCATCCATGGGCTGACCCTATTCGATCGTCGACGGCAGACTTGGGGGAAGTGTGAGAGACGATTCCGCCGAGTTGCGGCCAGATGACATCCCCATAATCGACCTATCGAAGGCGCCTGGCGAGAAACAGTCTTGGGATCGGCCGCGCCTCGTGGTTTATGCCTGGGCGGTTGTCGAGTTGCTCCTCATTACCAACCCTTGGCAGATCAGCTCCTCGATTCGCACGCGGGCGCTCCGGTTCTTCGGTGCGCAAATCGGCGCGAACGTGATCTTCCGGCCTCGGACTCGTGTTCGATTTCCGTGGAAATTGAGCGTCGGAGATCGGGCGTGGATCGGCGAAGGAGTGTGGATTCACAACCAGGATCAAGTGTCCATTGGGCACGACGCTGTTCTGTCGCAGGACACATTCGTCACGACCGGTAGCCATGCCCACCGAACGGACATGGGCCTCATAACGAAACCAGTCATCGTTGAGGCGGGTGCGTGGGTGACTGCCCGTTGCATAATCCTGGGCGGCTCGAAGATCGGCGTGTCGGCGTTGATCACACCCGGTTCCGTCGTCCGGGGGGACGTCAAGTCGAACACCATATTCGATTCTTCCCGTTCACCGGCTGAGGTCGGCCTTCGGTTCGACCGGGGCGGACGAGGATGAACCGCACCGAGCGTGGTGCGAGCATTTCCATGCCGGCCCGACAAGATTGGCTGCGATGAGCAGGTTAAAGCGTTCGACGACGGTGTGGATTCAGGGCGGGCTGGGCAATCAACTTTTCCAACTGAATGCTGGTCTTACAGCGTCGCGTCGCGCCGGGCTTCCGCTCCTCGTCTCCCGGTCGAGCTATTGGCGTGATTCGCTGAGAGGCTTCTCTCTCCGACCGCTGCTCGATTCGATACAGCTCACCAGTCATTTCGAAGATGTCATCGTCGGCCCACCACACCACCGGGCTGGCGGCGTGAGGACAACTACCGCGCGTCTGGGCGTCCCCATCACTCAGAGCATCGAAGCCGCAGCCGAAGGCCCATCCCTCATGGTTGGCTATTTTCAAGATCAGGAGAGTCTCTTCGGCGGGACGGACGAGGTTCAACGACTGCTTGGCTCGATAGTGATCGACGATCGCTACTTGGCCACCCGCGATCTCGTCGCGGGCAGGCCCGTTGCTCACGTTCGCCGCGGCGATTACGTGAGTCTTGAATCGGCCCGACGCACTTTCGGACTCCTAGGTCCCGCCTACTACGAAGAGGCGTTCTCCCTTCTCGGGCACCCCATGAAGGACGCTGTGTTCTTCACGGACGATGCGGAATACGTCCGCGAAGAGTTCGGGGTGCGGCGAGACCAGATAATCGGTCGGTCAGATGTGAAGTCCGACTTGCAGACTCTGGCGCTCATGGCCCACGCCGGTGACCTGGTGATCCCGAACAGCACTTTCTCGTGGTGGGCGGCGGAGCAGCTCGCATCTCGAGGGAGGGTCGTGGCCCCCGCTCGCTGGTTCTTGGACCGGGACGAAACACAGTGGCCGACTCGGCGGGGCTGGCTCCGCGTCGAAAACAAGTGAGACCGCGACCTCCTTTCGCGCGCGTCTTCGGATACGCACGCCGGTTCGGTTGGCTCCCGGCAGGTCAGGGTGTTGTCCTCCTCATCTCAATCGGCGGCTTCGCCGTGCTCGCGCGAGTGCTCGGGCCCGAGCCGTACGCCAAATTCGCCGTCATTCTCTTCCTGTTCACCGCAGCCTCGCTGCTCGTCGACTTATCCCCGCAAGGCTTCATGGTCGTCCGGCGTGGCGGGCGGGAGGTCGCAAGAGCGGCGAGTCGGATGGCTGCCATTTCCGCCGTGGCCGGCGGCATTCTTCTGGCGGTAGGGATCGTCGTCGCGAATGGCGTTTTGCTCGATGACCCGATCACACTTCTCGAATCGATTCTTCTCGAGCTGGCCATGGTCGGCCAGATGGCCACGCAAGTTGCCCGTGCGCGTCTGGTCCTGCGCCAGCAGTACAAGACGATGGCGCTCGTCGATGTCGCATCTAATGCCCTGGGTATGGCTGCGGCGATAGTCATCGCGCTCGACGATGGATCAGGAATTGCTCTCACAATCCAACTGGTGCTCACTGCAGTCATTCGGTTCTCACTGACGATCATCCTGGGGCGTGAGCGCGTGGACGCGGTGAGTCTCCCCGAACACGTGGCTCTGCTCGCCGCGATTCGCTATGGGCTTCGAGTGATTCCCCTTAACTTGGCCGGATACCTCAGTCGTTCGCTTGACTCGGGGCTGCTGCCGGGGATCATCCCCGCGGCTGCGGCGGCGGGTTACGCCCGCAGCTACCAGATCGTCGTCGTCCCGCTGACGCAAGTGCAGCTTTCTCTGGGTCCTGCTCTGCTCGATAAGCTGTCCCGCTCCTACGTCTCGGAAGGGCGACACGACGCAGTCCTTGGGAATCGCATCCTCCGGGTTCTTGAGATCGTGGCGGTCGCAGCGGGGCTCGTGATCATCGCTGTGTCGCCAATCATCCAGGCCGTTCTATTCGGTCCAGGATGGCCGATGGTCAACGTGATGATCTCGGCGATGGCGTGCATGCTTCCCTCGCTGGCTCTCGGGGGGTACTGCTCGTGGCTTCTCCAGATCACCTCTCGCGTCGCGCAAACGCTGGCGCACTTTGGGGCGATGATGGTCACGCCACTGGTTGTGATCGGCGGTGCGATCATCGGGGGCACGCAAGGCGCCCTGGTGGGTCTGGTGGGGGCCTCAGGTTTGCAGTCCGTCATATTGGTCATTCTCCATCGACAGTTGCTGCCGGCCGGGAGAGGCAAGCTTGCCTTGCGTTTGGTAGTTGTTTGGGTGGTAATGGCAGCTCTATTCACTTTTGTCGCGACGAGTTCAGGGTTCTGGGGATATGACTTTTGAGTCAGAGATGAACGAGCGAGCGGGCGCGCGATTGACGAATCCGGACTCCGCGTCGAACTGGGCGGCGTTATGAGCGCCCTCACTCAGGTACTGCAGGTCAACGTTCGACTATCTGAGGGAGGCGCAGCGGGGGTCGCGAGGACTCTCGCAGACACCCTCACGGCTAATGGGATCGCTAGTCCGTTCGCCTACGGCTACAGCAAGGGGGGTCGGGCGTCTCCTCTTGAGAATGAATACGACGCAGTTCGCATAACCCCCAAGCCGGTGGCGGCCGTCAACCGTCTCGCGTATTCGGTTGTCGGACGCGAATCACGGATCGTCTCCGGTCGACACTGGCGCAATCTGCGGGCAGCGATAGACGATGCCGACGTAGTGCATCTCCATGCCATCCATAGCCACATCGTCGACTTGCCGGTCTTGGTGGACGCTCTGATCGACGCGCGCAAACCCGTCGTGTGGACGCTCCACGACCAGTGGATTATGACCGGGCGCTGCGCGCAGCCCGGAACGTGCCGCCTATGGGAGTCGGGTTGCCAGAAGTGCCCCGACTTGCAGGCCTACCCACCCGCCGTGATCGACATGGCCGCGCCCCGGTGGGTAGACCGTCGACGCGATATCGAACGACTGCAAGCGGCGGTTCCGGTCGCGCTCGTAGCGTGCGCTGAGTGGTTGGCGGATGAGGCGAGGCAGGCTTCCTTTTCCGGAGTCGAGACGATCACGAACTCCGTTGACCCGTTGTTCTGGTCAGTAACGCGATCGCGACATACATCGAAACGAGAGCGGCCGACTCGGAATCTGTTCATGTGTCGGGATCTGCGAGACGACCGCAAGGTCGACTGGGAGCTCTTGCGCACAATCGCCTCGATCGACGGGCAGAGCTTGACGATTGTGGGGAGCGACGCTCCCCAGCGCTTCGCCGGGCCGAGGTGGGTGGATGCGATAAGCGATCGAGCAGACCTCGCGACAGAAATGATGAAGCACGATCGGTTGATTTTCACCTCCCGCATCGACTACTTCCCCCTCACGATCACTGAGGCTCTGGTCGCGGGCCTCGAGGTCTATGCAGTCGATTCGCAGGCCGCGAGGGAGTTCCAAAGGCACCCGGCGGTCAGAATATTCAGTTCGACGGGTGAGCTCGAAGCAGCCGCGCGGGAGGATAAGCCGGCCCAGAGAGGACAGGACGATGTTGCGGTCTTCGATCCTGAACGGATGGCCGCTGACTACGTCGCGGTTTACAAGCGTCTCGTAAGCGAGACCAAGCGATGAGGGCGAAAGCAACCGGGGCGTTGCTCTTCGCAGCTGTCGTCTTCCAGCATTTCGAGCTGTTCCAATTGTCCAGCTTCCGGGTCACCGTTGGGTTCCTGGTGGGGTCATGCGTTCTCCTGGTGGCGTCCAAGCGGATACCTCTCGTCCGCCTGAGCGTGACCTGGGCCGTGCTTATCGGACTCAGTGCCCTCGCCGCCCTGCTCGCCCCCGCATTCGCAGATCCGGCAAACTACTTCTCGACTCTCGGCCTACTCCTCGTCACATCTGGCTTCATCGTTCTTGCGTCTGCGGGCCTGCGCACGGAACTCGTAAACGCGGCGGAATTCTGGTCGTGGATCAGAGCCTCGCTGATCGTCGTGGTTGGCCTCTCAGTGGGGCAGGTGATCACCGGGGCCCTTGGTTCCGATCGTCTGTTCAACATTTTCGGTGAGTTTCAGTTCCAAAACCAGTACATGCCGTACTTGGAGTTCGTGACAGTTCCCCGAGCCCAGGGATTTTTTCTCGAGCCGTCGTATAACGCCTTCGTAATCGCCTCCCTAGCAACGGCACTGCTCTGTACAGGGAAGGCGGTGCGACTCACAATCGTCTTGGCGTTGTCAGGACTCGCTGCGGCCCAATCGGCGACGGGACTGCTCGTTTTCCTTGCCATAGTTGCGTTGATAGGCATTCGTTCTAGGCCGAGAACTGCAGTGCCAATAGCTGTCGCGGCGCTTGCTCTCGTCGGCGTGCTCGGCGGCTCACTCATCGACCGATTGGCCTCGATCACGGACACCGGATCGAGTGCCAACTATCGTCTTCTCGCCCCCCTCGAGGTCGTCGCCGATGTCTTGCAGTCCTATCCGTTCGGGCTCCCCCTCGGGTCGATTTACGATGTCGTTCGAACCTACGGGCTCACCATGTTCGGGGTACAAGAAACGGCATCGCTCGACAACGGGATCTACGTCGTCATCTACTACTTCGGGTGGCTCGGTTTAGTCGCCGTCTTGGCAATGGCTGCGTGGGCGATCGCGAACGCCCTGCGTCCTCTGAAGGGAGTGAATTCCGGCTACGAATGGGTGGTGCCGGCCTGGTTGCTGGGTTCACTCATCTTCTCGGGCGGCATTGTTGCGCCGGAGTTCGGAATCATGACCTGGATCGTGGTGGTCGCTTATGTGGGTGCCGTAGAAAGAAGGAGAGCATCGGGGCATGGCAGTGAAGTCGGGGCAGAGCCTGAGCGTGATCACCGTCACCTATCAAGATCCAGAGGGTCTTGAGCGCACTCTGAATTCGTTGTCGAAGCTCGCCGCGGACTCAGCAGGGGAGATCGAATTCGTCGTAGTGGACGGCGGATCTGACATCGACGTCGGGCGTCTCCGTCGGACGTACCCTTGGGCGTCAATCGAGTCCGAGCGGGACGGCGGAATCTACGACGCGATGAATAAGGGGATCGACCGATCCACCGGTTCGTTCGTCTGGTTCCTCAACGGTGGTGACGAGTGCCTGGCCGACTGGGAACGTTTGAGAAAGGAATTGCGACTGGAGCCCGCCTCGATACTGATGTGTGCCTACGAGTTGCAGATCGGGGCGCGGAGTATCGAGCGAGACCCCAGGCCCCCGTCTTACCTCTGGCACGGCTTGCCAACATCGCATCAAGCGATCTTCTACCCCCGAAGCGAGCTCGGCGACGTCCGCTATGACCTGTCCTACCGCATGTCCGCGGACTACCAGTTCACGGCCCAGCTGATGAGCAATGGCGTCACGGCACGGAGTAGTTCGTTGCCAGTGTCGAGGTTCCGGATGGACGGGGCCTCTTTCAATCACGCCCGACAGGTGGCGGTTGAGGCCGCCCGTGTTCAAGCAACAATCCTTCACACGCCGAAGCTGTTGCGACTCATTAGTCAGATCAAGCACTGGGCAAGCCGCACGGGCAGACGCATTCAAGCTCGGCTCTGGTCACGAACCGCAAGTGAACAACAATCTTGAGAGTCGGGCCGAAATTCGAACTCAACCTGTTCTGATTACCCTGCCGGGGTTGCCCACGACGGTCGCGCCGCTCTCGACGTCGTCGAGGACAAGCGTCATGGCGCCTATCGTGCAAGCGTTGCCCACATCGATGTCTCCGATGATTTGCGCGTACGCCCCCATGGTCACATCGTCACCTATTCGAGGTGGTCTGCCGTCGTCGTGCCGGGTCCCGACGGTCACTCCCTGACGCATCACACAACGAGCGCCGATCCGCGCTTGTGGGTGGATGATGATGCCCCCGAAGTGGTGGATCAGAAGACCGGGCCCGATTAGAGCGCCTCGCGGAATTTCAATTCCGGTCGCCAGGCGAATGAAGCTGTAGGCCAAGAAATAGAGGCCATGGGCAGGAGCCCGAACGAGCCGGGGGGCTGTGAGCGTCCATCGACCGAAACGGTAGATGCCCACCGCCCAGTAAGAAGGTTGGACCAGCCAGGCCCCCTTGCCGTAGCGAGACCGATCGACGGCCCAGTCGCTGCGAGAATTACGTGTGCTCATCAGGAGTGCCTCGCGAACGAGCGGCGAATCTTGCGAAGAAAAAGTCCGGAGACGAAGCGCGGGTCCGCAACAGCGGCAAGAAGATAGTGCAGTGCACGACCCGGCGCGCCGGCCCACCCGGTCTTGCTATATGCCGTTCGAAAGTGGGCCATGCTTCGCAGCTCCGAGTCGCGTCGTGGTGTCAGAGCAACACCGTACTGGTGCGCATAGTGCACTCGAATGACTTCGGCGGCACGGTTGTCGGCGAGCGGCGCCCTCGCAGATTTTCCTCCGACGAGGGCATAGCGACATGCTGGCGTTGTGTGCGTCAGGATGAGACCTGCTTTTGCGCCGCGAATGAGCATCTCGTAGTCCTCCGCGTAAGCCGGTGCGAGCAAGGGATGGCTCGATGCGTACATATCGTGGAGCACGGCCGTTCGCCAGAGGAACGCGGCGGGGGGTCCCGGCGAGAAACCGCGTCGGAGCAAGGTCTCGACGCTGACGCCTTCCGGCCATGGATTCATTGCCACGTGGTGGCCATGCTCGCTGGGTGAAGCCAGAGTGCCTCCCATCACCGCTGCCCATTCATCAGAGCGTTCGGCCAGAGCGAAGGACTCGTCGATTCCGGCAACTTCTAGAGTGTCGTCTGCGTCGAGCAAGATGACGTAGGGGAGCGAGGTCGCCAAGACACCCGCCCGCCGAGCCGAGGCGGCGCCGGCGTTCAGTTGACTGACGACCGTGCACCCCAATGTTGACGCCACCTCTGCTGTTCGGTCTGATGACCCGTCATCGACAACAATGACGTTTTCAGGCGACACACCCAGGGCGAGGGCGCTCTCGACCGCCGCCGGGAGCTTCGCCTCGGCATTGAATGCGGGGATCACCACGCCCAATGCTGCAGATCGTGAAGTCGAGGACATGTCTAGATGGCTTCCTTCCCGGGCGCGATCACCGCGCGGAAGGTGCGCCACAGGATGATCAGATCCCCCGCGATAGACCAGTTCTCCACGTAGTAGAGGTCGAGGCGGATGCTGTCTTCCCACGACAGGGCGGAGCGCCCGCTCACTTGCCAGAGCCCGCTCATTCCCGGCTTGAGCAGAAGGCGGCGGCGAGCGGCCGAGTCATACAACTCGACTTCGCCGTCTCGTTGCGGACGCGGCCCGACGAGGCTCATGTCGCCCCGGATGACGTTGAGCAGCTGGGGCAGCTCGTCGAGCGAATACTTGCGCAGGAACGCGCCCACCCGGGTGACCCGGGGGTCGTTGTCGACTTTGAAGAGGGGGCGCCCGCTCGTGCCCTGCGACTCGAGCAGGCTCTGCAGCTCGCTGTCGGCGTTGACCCTCATCGAGCGGAACTTGAGCATGTCGAAATGCTTGCCGTTGAGGCCCACCCGCTCCTGGCGGTAGAGAACCGGGCCGGGGTCGTTGACCCTGACGAGCACGGCGACGACGAGAAAAATGGGAGACGCCGCGACGAGGATGAGAACCGCGCCCACGAGGTCGAGGAGGCGCTTGCTGAGGTGTTTGAGGCCACTGTACTTCGGGGTCTCGACGTGGATGAGCGGAAGCCCTGCGACCGGCCGGGTGTGGATGCGCGGGCCGCCGATGTCGGTGAGGCTCGGGGCGACGATCAGGTGGTAGCGACCCGCCTCGAGGCTCCAACTGAGCTCGCGGATGCCGCGCGGGGTCAACTCTTCGGCGCTCGTGACGGCGACAGTGTCGGCCCCCGTCGCCTCCATCGCTGGCAGCACGGCGCCCATGTTCCCGCACACGGGCACGGTCGTTCCCGGAAGGGTTCCGCCCATTGCCCCCGTGGGCAAGCACGCCCCCACCACGGCGTAACCCGCCTCCGGATTGCGGGCCAGCTCGCGCGCGAGGTGCGTCGCGGTCACCTCCGACCCCACGAGGAGCACTCGCGAGACGAATCGCGTGTTCAGCCGCTCGACGTTGAGCCACTGCCTCCAGATCCATCGAGACAGCATGAGCACCAAGACGCCGGCGGGGAACGCGATGAGGATGTAGCCGCGGGCGACATCGATGCGAAACAGGTAGGCGACGATCGCCACGAGCCCGAAAAGGCGGAAAGTGGCCGTCGCGATGAGCTTGTATTCGTCGGGGCCGGACCCGATCACACGATGGCTCCGGGTGCCGGTGAGCCCGAGAAGCAGCATCCACAGAACGATCAGAATCACCGACAGCCCGGTGTAGTTCAGTGCCAGCTCGTCGGCGTCACCTCGAAAGGCGACATCGCGCGTGTCGAAACCGAGCCACGCGATCTGCACACCGAACGTGACCCACGCGAGCACGAGAAAATCGGTGACGATGAGACGCCGAGCGTAGATCTCCCGCCAGTCACGCCGTGGCGCGGTTGCGGGCGCGGGCGTGGTGGTCGTGTCACCTGCCCTGTCGGTGCTCATGCTGATCCCCCCGCTGTGCGAACGGGTCAACGCTGACCGCGCTCCCGAGCGTAACTCAGGCTCGGCGTATGCGGTGGGGCTAGAGCCACGAGGCACCGCCGTCGGTGCTGCGTGCCATTCCCTCATCCGTCCATACCCACAGGGTGCCGTCGGCCGCCGAGAGGGCGACCGACCCCGGGAGGTCTGCTGCTGGTTGGTCGAGGGGGAGGCACCCGATGGCGCCCGGCGCGAGTGCATCGGTCACGGCGGTGATCTCGACGCCGGCGCAGTCATCCGACCCCACAGCGGCGATCGTCCACCCTTCGTCTGATCGCGTGAGCGCGATCGCGCCGTCGAAGACGCGAGGCGTGGCCCAGGAAGTGCCTGCGTCATCCGTGACAGACACGGCGCCGTCGTCGCACAGCACCGCGGCCTCGTCGGCATTGCGTGCCGCGAGGTCGACCACGGTGTCGCACGGCGCATCGACAGCGCCAGCGGGCGAGACGACCGCCGAACGGTCTGAGGGGTCGACGTGCCACGTCGACGCCACGCCCGCCGGATCGATGGCGTAGTCGCCTCCGCCGACGAAGGTGCGCACGGCGATGGGCGTGCAGTCGTTTTGCGCGAGCCCGACGAACGATGCCACCTCCGCGCTCGCGGGCACGAGTCGCAGAAGCGCCGTCACACCGGTCTCGGTCGAGGCATCGGTGGTCGCCCACGATGTGCCGGCATCCGTCGTGACCTCGGGGGCGGCGGTGGCGACGCCGCACTCACCCGTCGTCGCTCGCCATGCGGTCGAGCCGTCGACGGCGGCGAGCAATCTGCTTGGGGGAACCGCTGTTGGGGCGTCGGCCGCGCCGTCGGTGTCGCTGTCGCTGTCGGCGTCATCTCGGGGAGGAGCAGGGGATGCTTGCGGCGCCGTGATCGACACCTCTCGCGGCTGCTCGGTCGGTTCGTTCGATGCCGACACCGCGCTGATGGCCCAGCTCACGAGGAGAACGTCGACGACGAGGAACGCGGCAAGCCCGGCGTAGACCCACCCGCGACGCCGCGACCCATCACGGGGGGCGAAGCGTGCGCGGGCGGTCACGACTGTGGCCGCACGACGGTGTGAGCCTGGCGCAGTGCCGTCACGATCGTCGTCACCGCGGCGTCGACCGCTTCTGCCGCTTCGTCGTAGACGGCTTGGCTGCGACGGTAGGGGTCGACGATGTCATCGAGCTCGGGCGTCGCCGGCGGAGCAACGAGACCGCGCAGCGCCGCCGCCTCGGTCACGAGGGTCGGCCCGTCATGAACGCCGCTGCCGTCGAACTCCACGTCGTCGACGAGTCGCGCGAACTGGCGCAGGGTGAACGCGAAGCGTGCGGCCCGCGGGTGCAGCGAGACCACCGCGTGCCGGTGCTCCCGCGTCGCGGTGAGCACGAGATCGGCGCTCGCCACGAGGTCGGCGGTGAGCAGTCGTGCGCGGTGATCGGCGCCGGGAGCACCCAGCTTCTCGGTCAGGGCCCGCGCCTGGTCGGTCATGGGTGCGCCGACGAGCGCGTGGGTTCCCGCGCTCGTCACGACGGTGGCGACGCCCGCTCGCTCGAGTTTCGCCGCCAGAACGCGTTCAGCCATCGGCGAGCGGCAGATGTTTCCCGTGCAGACGACGAGGATGGCGAGCGGGTGCGTTGTCATCCGCCGGCTCGCACGGTGCGCTTCACGTTCTTCTTGCGCTCGCGTGCCTTGGCCTTCGCCGAAGCGGGCTTCTCCTCCTCGATGCCGTAGCCGTAGCCGTGGCCGTATCGCCCGTAACCGTAGGCGTCCGGGCCCTTCGTCGGAAGCATCGTCACGACGACACCCGAGACGGCGGCACCGACGTTGTCGAGAGCCGAGATAGCGCCGCGCAAGTGGTTCTTGTGCGTGCGGCCCGCGGCGACCACGACGATCGCGCCGCCGACGTTCTTGGCGAGGATGGCCGCGTCGGTCACCGGCAGGAGCGGAGGAGTGTCGTAGATCACGACATCGAACGCGCGGTTGAACTCGGCGATGAGGCCGCTCATCGCTGTCGAACCCAGCAACTCGCTCGGGTTCGGTGGGATGTGACCGGCGGGAAGCACGAAGAGTCCGGCGCGACCCCAGGGTTGGATGACGTCTTGCAGCTCGGCACGGCCGATGAGCACGTCTGTGAGACCGACGGTTCCGTCGACGCCCATGTAGTCGGCGACCTTCGGGCGGCGCAGGTCGGCGTCGATGAGCAGCACGCGGGAGCCGGCATCCGCGAGAGCGATGGCGAGGTTGGCGCCCGTCGTGCTCTTGCCCTCGCTCTGGATCGACGAGGTGATGACGAAACTGCGGTCGGCGCGGCCGACATCGAGAAACTGCAGGTTGGTGCGCAGGGTGCGGAAAGACTCCGCACGGGGGCTTCGCGGGTCGACGTGCACGATGAGGGGGCGGTCTTGCGCCTTCGGGTCGAAGACGATGCCGCCAAGGATCGGCACGTCGGTGATCTGCTCGACGTCGCGCTCGTTGCGGATGCGGGTCTCGAGGGTTTCGCGCAGCACCGCGGCACCGATGCCGAGCGCGAGCCCGACGAGAAGACCGAGGGCGATGTTGAGTGGCACGTTCGGGGAGACCGGAACGGAGGGAACGGTCGCCTCCTGCGCGCGCGTGAGCTTGACCGGGCTCGCGGCGTCGTCGCCGTCGGGCGTCTCGATGTTCTCGACCACCCGAGCGAGACTCGCCGAGGTGCCGTTCGCGATCTCCGCCGCGCGCACCGGGTCGGTGTCGGTCACAGTGATGTCGATGATCGCGGTGTCGAGCGGCGCCGATGCCGTGATGCGTTCCGCGAGAGACCCGGCGGGCTCGTTGAGGTCGAGGGCCGCGATCACGGGTAGGAGAACGATCGGTGTGGTCGCGAGGTCGGAGTAGGTCTTGACCCTCTGCACCGTGAATGTGTTGCCCTGCGCGAGCTCCGACGTGGTGCCCGTCGAGGGTGTCGACACGAACACCTTCGATGTGGCTGTGAAGGTGGGGGTCTGCAGGATCGAGTACGCCGACGCCGCCCCCACACCCGCGAGGGTGAGAACGACTATCGTCACCCAACTCTTGCGGAGAATGCTGATGTAGTCGCGAAGTTCCACGCGGCGGCCTCTCGTCGAGTGCGAACGGGCCGAAAATCGTCCCCCCGCGAGGTATTTTTGCACGGATGTCGGCGGGCACGGCCCATCGGTGCCGGTCGGGCGCTCCGACGGCTCCGACGACCGAGGAGCGACTCAGCGGCTCAGCGCGCGGCGAGCGCGGGCAGCACCACGAGGGCGTTGAAGGTGACGTGCGCCGTGATGCTCGCGCCGAGTCGGCCCGTGAGCACCGCGAGCACGCCGCTCGCGAGACCGAACACGAGCGTGGAGCCGCCAGCGACGAGCATGGCCGACGTCGACGGTGCTCCCACCACGTGGATGATCGCGAAGGCGATGCTGCTCGCGATGATCGCGATGATCGCGGTGCGCGGCGTGGGGCGGGCGTCGGCGATCGGCGCGATCGCGCGCAGCACCGTGCCGCGAAAGAAGAGCTCTTCGATGAGTGGAGCGAACACGAGCGGCGCGACAGCGGCGGTGACGAACCACAGCGTCAAGCGATCTGCGGCGAGTGGGCCGCCGAGCTGCAGGGCGGCCGTCGACGGGCCGCCGTTGACGGCGATCTCGAGAAATGTGGCGAAGGCTCGCGCGAGCAGCCCCACGCCGATGCCCCAGAGGAGGTCGAGGGGGCGCACCCGAAACCCGAGGTCGCGGTGCAGCGAGCCCGACCCGAAACGACGCGAGGCGTAGAGCACCGCACCGAGCAGCGGAACCCACACGACGAGATAGCTCACGAGCTGGCCCACCGCGGCATCCCGAATCAGATACCGAGAGAGCGCGAACTCTACGACCGCGAGCAGCAGAACGACGGCGCCGAGAGCGAAGACGGCGACCGTGAGCTCGAGCGTGCGCCTCTGCGGCGGCGCGAGAGCGGGGGAGGCCATGGAGCCCAAACTAGACGATGGTGCGGCGGGCGCATCGGGCCGATCGGGCCGGTCTGCTTGAATGGCCCGATGTCGTCGACCCGCGCTCCAGCAGGCGAGCCGAGGTCACGACGCACGCGGATTCTGCTCATCGTCGTGGCCGTCGTCGTGATCCTCCCGGTCGCGGTCGCCGCGTGGGTCGGGGTGCGGGGGCTCCTCGCCCGGGGTGAACTCGAGAGCGCCGTTCCGCTCGCGTCACGCATGCAAGAGCAGATCGTCGCGGGCGACCCCGAAGCTGCACAGCAGACTTATGTCGAGTTCGCCGATCACGCCTCGAGTGCCGCGGCGCTGACGAGTGACCCGATCTGGCGGGGAGTCGAGTGGCTTCCCGTCGTCGGCCCCAATCTCACGGCCGTGCGCGAAGTCGCCGGGGTAGTCGACGACGTGTCGCGAGACGCCGTCGCGCCGCTCATCTCCCTCGCGGGAGAGATCGACGCCACCGACTTCAAGCCCGTCGACGGCGCGATCGACGTCGACCCCCTCGTCGCCGCGCAAACCGATGTCGCCGAAGCGGACGCTGCTCTGCAGGCCGCGGCGGATCGCGTCTCACGCGTCGACACCTCTTCGACGATCGGCGCGGTCACGAGCGCGACCGCCGAGCTGCGAGGAGTCGTGACCGAGGCTTCCGCAACGGTCGACGTGATCGACCGAGCCGTGAGGCTCCTGCCGGCGGTGCTCGGGGCCGACGGCCCGCGCGACTACCTCCTCCTGTTCGCCAACTCGGCCGAGGTGCGGGCCACGGGCGGCAATCCGGGGTCACTCGCCGTGCTGCGCACCGACGGGGGGCGCATCGAGCTGACCCAGCAGGCGTCCACAGCGAACTTTCCGCAGTACCCCGAACCGGTGGTCGAGCTGCCCGCCGAAACACTCGCTCTCTATGGCGAGGCGACCGGTCGGTTCATGCAGAGCGTCAACCTCACCCCCTACTTTCCTCTCACCGCCGAACTCGCCCGCGAGATGTGGCGCATCGAATTCGGCACCGAGGTCGACGGCGTCATCTCCATCGATCCGGTGACTCTCGCCTACCTGCTGCAAGCGACAGGCCCGGTAACGCTCCCGACGGGCGACGTGCTTACAGCAGAGAACGCCGTGCAGACCCTCCTCGTCGACGCCTACACGCGCTACCCCGAACCGGCGGCACAAGACGCGTTCTTCGCGGGGGCCGCGGCGACCGTCTTCGCCACGGTCGCGAGCGGGGCGTTCGAACCGAGTGCGCTCATCAGCGCACTCGCGCAAGCGGGCGACGAGCGCCGGGTCTACGTCTGGAGTGCGGATGCCGGCGAGCAAGACATCCTCGCCGCAACAACGCTTCAGGGCACTCTTCCGACGAGCACCGACGACACCGTGCGTTTCGGCGCCTACCTCAACGACGCCACGGGCTCGAAGATGGGCAGCTACCTCGACGTCGACTTCGGCCTCGGGCAAGCGACCTGCCGCGAGGACGGCCGACCGGTGCACCGAGTCGAGGTGACGCTCGAGAACACCGCTCCGGCGGATGCCGCGACGAGCCTCCCGGGCTACGTCACGGGCGCAGGCGACTACGGGGTGCCCCCGGGAAACATCAATACCGTCGTCTCTGTCTACGGCGCACCGGGGATGGAGAACATGGGTGTTACGCGGGATGACGAGAGCATTCCGTTCCAGCCGGCATTCGACCGCGAGCATCCGGTGAGCCTGCTCGAAATCGAGCTGGCCCCCGGAGAATCGACGATTCTGCACTTCGATTGGCTCGGAGAAGCGCCATTCGACGGCGAGACCGTGATCGAAAGCACACCAGTAATTCATCTCCCCGAAACATCGAACATCGGAATTGAGTGTTAATTGCCTTACGCTTGCTGGTAGTCGGCGGAGAGCCATCCGTTTCTGCGATGCACCATTCACCCAGGGGGAAATTTTTATGAACAAGCTCAAATCACTGTCAGTCGTCGCTATCGCGGCCGCCGCCGTCTTCATGGGACCGGCCGCCGCCAACGCGAGCATCGAATACCCGGGTGAGGCCGATGTCATCGTCGTCGGCACGCCGGGTCCCGGCGAGACCGTTGTCGTCGACATCGAAGCGGGCGCCTTCATCGCCGGCGAAGACGTGTCGTTCGCCGTCACCGGCGCCACGGCTGTGACGCTCGCCGCGGCAGGTCAGCAGACCACGACCCTCGTCAAGACCGCCGACGCTGACGGTGGTGCGAGCGTGGATGTCACCCTCCCCGCTGACGCCACGGGCACCTACAACATCAGC
Organism: Marisediminicola sp. LYQ85; assembly: GCF_046600695.1. Classification (NCBI taxonomy): domain Bacteria; kingdom Bacillati; phylum Actinomycetota; class Actinomycetes; order Micrococcales; family Microbacteriaceae; genus Marisediminicola; species Marisediminicola sp. LYQ85. The sequence continues at coordinate 237,238 of NZ_JBKIWO010000002.1, read as the reverse complement.
GCGACGGGCCTCGAGTCGGGCCAGGTCGAGAGCGCGGCGCTCACCGTCGTTGCTGCTGACGCAGGCGCCGGTGCGGGTGCTGGCGCAGGTTCGGGTTCGGGTTCGGGCGATTCCGCCGACGACCTCGCCTACACCGGTGCGGGCGACGCCACCATGCTTCTCGTGTGGGCCGGCGCCGGAGCGCTCCTCCTCGGTGGAGCACTCGTCGTCGTCATGACCACGGTTCGCCGCCAGCGCGCCAACAGCTAACACCACTCCGCAGCGGACACCCCGCCGCTCGAGAACGACAGAAAGCCCCCGACACGGTCGGGGGCTTTCTTCGTTGTCGGAGCGGCGGCAGGCCGCTACGGCGCGAGCGTCACGCGCAACCACTCGGTGATGCGGTCGCGCATCTCCTCGTTGAGCATCGCGATCGAGTGCATCGTGCCGGGCACCGTGACGTAGGTCGTCGCCACGCCGGCGTCGCCGAGCGCGTCGACGAGGGCATCCGACTGCTGCATCGGGATGCGCTCGTCGTGCGAATGACCCACGAAGAACGGCGGGTCGGTCGGGTCGACACTGTAGATCGGCGACGCCGCCTCGGCGACGCCGCACGACTCGTAGTCGACGCACCCGAGATAGTCGAGCTGGATGTCGCGGAACGACGCCACGACGCCGCCGAGCGCAAACCCCGCGGTCGAGAGATCGGCCGGGCCGCTCAGATTGACGACACCCTTCACGCGCGAGCCCGACGTGAGGTCGCCCTCCCCCTCGACGCCGAGGAGTGACGCGAGGTTGCCACCGGCTGACCCACCGAACGCTGCGACTCTGTCGGGGTCGATGTCGAAGCGCTCCACCTGATCGTCGTCGCGGATCCAGTGCACCGCGGTGCGCACATCGTCGATGCCCGCCGGAAAAGGATGCTCGGGGGCGAGGCGGTAGTTCGTGTTGACGGCCACGAAGCCCTCGTCGGCGAGCCACTCGCACACGTTGCGCCACGCGACATCGGCTTTGTCGCCCTGGCGCCAACTGCCCCCGTGCACGATGAGCACCGCGGCACGCGGTTGCGAGGTCTCGGGCTCGGTCGTTCCCGCGGCCACCGGGGGAGCCTCCTCGTCGGGCAGGCACACGTCGAGGCGCGTGGCGGCGTCGGGGGAGCCGAACTCGAGATCCTCCACGACCTCCACATCGGGGTAGTCCTGCAAGACCGGAAAGGCCGTGTCGGGCGCGGTCTCTCGCTGCACGCCATCATCCGCGCACCCCGCGAGGGTGCCGATCGCGACGAGCGTTGCGACCCCCGCGACGGCCGCCCCGCCGACGACGCGCCGACGCGTGGGCGTGGCGCGCGCGGGTCGGGTCGCACGTCGAGACATTGACCACCACGGTAGTGCGCGGAGGCTTCGGGAATGTTTCGCGGGGCCTGTCTTTATACCCTAGGGGGGTATATGGTGGCGGGTATGGATGAGACTCGGCACACGCACGCGACGACCGACGAGCACGCGGAGCACGACGCTCACGCGGGGCATGACGGTGGTGGTCACGACGAGCACGCGGGCCACGGCGGCCACGGCGGTCACGGCGACCACGTCGCGCAGTTTCGGCGGCTGTTCTGGATCATGCTCGTCATGGCGGTGCCCGTCGTCGCCTTCAACGGCATGTTCGCGATGCTGCTCGGCTACCCGCTGCCGCACGACGGACCGATCTCGTGGATCTCACCCGTGCTCGGAACCGTCATGTACGTGTGGGGTGGTCGCCCCTTCCTGACCGGCGCCGTGTCGGAGATCCGCTCGCGCGCGCCGGGCATGATGCTCCTCATCGCGCTCGCCATCACCGTGGCGTTCATCTCCTCCTGGGGTGCGAGCCTCGGTTTGCTCAGCACCGAACTCGACTTCTGGTGGGAGCTCGCGCTCCTCGTCGTGATCATGCTGCTCGGCCACTGGATCGAGATGCGGTCACTCGCGCAGACCTCCACCGCCCTCGAATCACTCGCGGCGCTCCTGCCCGACGAGGCCGAGCGGCTCGAGGGTGACGAGTTCGTCACCGTCTCACCGAGCGAGCTTCGTGTCGACGACATCGTGATCGTTCGCCCCGGCGCCCGGGTTCCCGCCGACGGCACCGTCACCGAAGGAACGGCGGATGTCGACGAGTCGATGATCACGGGCGAGAGCAGGCCGGTGAGCCGCGGGCCCGGAGCCGCGGTCGTCGCGGGAACGGTGGCCACCGACACGTCGCTGCGGGTGCGCGTGGGCGCGGTCGGCGACGACACGGCGCTCGCGGGCATCCAGAAACTCGTGAGCGACGCGCAGAACTCCACCTCGCGTGCGCAGCGCCTCGCCGACACCGCCGCTGCGTGGCTGTTCTGGTTCGCGCTTGGTGCCGCCGTGATCACCGCCGTGGTGTGGTCGATCGTCGGCAGCCCCACCGATGCCGTCATTCGCACCATCACGGTGCTCGTGATCGCGTGCCCGCACGCCCTCGGTCTCGCCATTCCGCTCGTGGTCGCGATCAGCACCGAGCGCGCCGCGAAGGCGGGCGTGCTCGTGAAAGACCGGCTCGCGCTCGAGAGCATGCGCGGCGTCACGACCGTGATCTTCGACAAGACGGGCACGCTCACCAAGGGCGAGCCGACCGTGACCCACGTGGCTGTTGTGGAGAAAGCGGACGGTTCGTCTGCGCGACCAAGCGACGACGAAGTGCTCGCGTGGGCGGCATCCGCCGAACGAGACAGCGAGCACCCTCTCGCCAAGGCGATCGTCGCGGCCGCCGAGCGTCGCGGGCTCGAACTCTCGACCGCGAGCGACTTTGCCGCGTCGACCGCCGTGGGGGTCAGCGCGACGGTCGACGGCCGTCGGGTGCGCGTCGGCGGACCCGCGCTGCTCAAGGATGTCGGCGGCGAGCCTCTGCCCGAGACCGCGAGCTGGTCGGATGACGGGGCCATCATCGTGCACGTGGTGCGCGACAACGAGTCGGGGGCGAGCATCGTGATCGGGGCGATCGCGCTCGCCGACGAGGTGCGGGAGGAGTCGCGGCAGGCCGTCGACGCCCTCCACGACCGCGGCATCGAGGTCGTGATGATCACGGGCGACGCCGAAGCCGTGGCGCACGCCGTCGGCGCCGAGCTCGGCATCGACCGCGTGTATGCGGGCGTGCGCCCCGAAGACAAAGCGGCGCGAGTGGCCGAACTGCAGGGAGAAGGCAAGACGGTCGCGATGGTCGGCGACGGCGTCAACGACGCCCCCGCCCTCGCGACCGCCGACGTGGGCATCGCGATCGGCGCCGGAACCGACGTGGCCATTGCGTCTGCGGGCGTCATCCTCGCGAGCTCCGACCCGCGCACCGTGCTCTCGGTCATCGACCTCTCGCGTCGCAGCTACCGCAAGATGAAACAGAACCTGTGGTGGGCGGCCGGCTACAACCTCCTTTCCGTGCCCCTCGCGGCGGGAGTGCTCGCGCCCATCGGCTTCATCCTGCCGATGGAGATCGGGGCGCTGCTCATGTCGGCCTCCACCGTCGTCGTGGCGCTCAACGCGCAACTGCTGCGCAGGATGGACCTGCGCCCCGAGGCTGCCCGGTAGGGCGCGCGACGTTCACCGGGTGCTCGCGTTCGGGCGCGGCATCCGGTAACGTAGAATGGTCGGCTCTGACACCGCGATCGTGCGGATGGGTTTGTAAGTCAGCTGGGCCGGACCTCACCACACGGATATGGACTCCGTGTGATCGAACTGCGAGAGTGATCGCAGGGCGTGCGGAGGAATTCACAATGTGTGTGAAACGGCCCCGATCGGTTCTGTTCAGGTTTCATTCCTGATCCGAGATGACTGTGCGGGTTCTAGCGATGCGAGCTCGACTTGAGTTCGGCGTTGCCATGCAAAGACAACAACCCAGAAACACTCACCATGGCCAACTTCAAGAAGCCCAACACCAACAAATTCGAGTCGCGCGGCGGTTCAGACGCACCCAAGAAGCGCTGGAGCCCGGATGACCGCGCCGCACGCACCGGCGACCGTCCGCCCACGAACGACCGCCGCGCCCCCTCGGGTGGCGGCAGCCGCGACAACCGCCGCCCCGACTGGAGCCCGCGCGAAAACCGCCCGAGCTACCAGGACCGCCAGCAGAACCGCGGATACGGCGACCGCAACGAACGCGGTGCTGCGTCGGGTCGCCCCGACCGCGGTGGCGACCGCCCGTCATACGGCGACCGCAACGACCGTGGCGCGTCGCGCCCGTCGTACGGCGACCGCCCGCAGCGCGACTCGCGTCCCAGCTACGGTGACCGCAATGACCGCGGAGGGCGTCCCTCGTATGGCGACCGCCCCGACCGTGGTGCTTCAAACGATCGCGGTGCGTCGCGCCCGTCATATGGTGACCGCCCGCAGCGCGACTCGCGCCCGTCATACGGTGACCGCAACGACCGTGGCGGCTCGCGCCCCTCGACCGGCGACCGCCCCACCCGCGGCTCCTACGGTGACCGCATCGAGCGCTCGGACCGCCCGTCATACGGCGACCGCAATGATCGTGGTGCGTCGAACGACCGTGGTGCGTCGCGCCCGTCGTATGGTGACCGCCCGCAGCGTGACTCGCGCCCGTCGTACGGTGACCGCAACGACCGTGGTGCGTCGAACGATCGCGGAGGTCGCCCGTCGTACGGCGACCGCCCGCAGCGTGACTCGCGTCCGTCATACGGCGACCGCCCCGAGCGCGGCTCGTACGGCGAGCGCGACCACCGCAACGGCGCGTCAGACCGCCCGCAGCGTGACTCGCGTCCCTCCTACGGCGACCGCCCCGATCGCGGAGCGCGCCCGAGCTACAGCGACCGCCCCGCACGGAACGAGCGCCCCAGCTACAGCGACCGCGCACCCCGCGGTGGCGACGACCGCCAGCGGCGTTCATCCGACCTCTACCCGACCCGCACCACCACGGGTCCGCAGGAAGACGTCGTGCTCGAGCGCCTCGAAGCGCAAGTGATCACCGCCGAGACGGCCGAGGGCAAGACCTTCGCCGACCTCGGTTTGGGTGACAACATCCAGCGTCAGCTCGCGTCGATGGGTGCCGAGGCGCCGTTCCCGATCCAGGCCGCGACCATTCCCGACGTGCTGTCGGGCAAAGACGTTCTCGGTCGGGGTAAGACCGGCTCGGGCAAGACCATCGCCTTCGGTGCGCCCCTCGTCGAGCGCCTCATGGAGAACAACGGTGGCAAGGGACGCAAGCCCGCACGCAAGCCGCGCGCGCTCATCCTCGCCCCGACGCGCGAGCTCGCGATGCAGATCAACCGCACCGTCGAGCCCATTGCGCGCTCGGTCGGCCTGTTCACGACCACGATCGTCGGTGGCGTGCCGCAGTTCAAGCAGGTTTCGACCCTGCAGCGCGGTGTCGACATCGTCATCGCGACGCCCGGTCGCGTCGAAGACCTCGTGGAGCAGGGTCGCCTCGACCTCAGCGAAGTGAAGATCACCGTGCTCGACGAAGCCGACCACATGTGCGACCTCGGGTTCTTGGAGCCCGTGCAGCGCATTTTGAAGGAGACCCAGGCGGGTGGCCAGAAGCTGCTCTTCTCGGCGACCCTCGACAAGGGTGTCGCCACCCTCGTCAAGCAGTTCTTGGTCAACCCGTCGGTTCACGAGGTCGCCGGTGAAGACCAGGCCTCCTCGACTATCGACCACCGCGTGCTGCTCATCGAGCAGCGCGACAAGCGCCAGATCATCGAGGAGCTCGCGCGCGGCGAAGGCAAGACGCTCATCTTCGCGCGCACCCGTGCGTTCGCCGAGGAGCTCGCCGACCAGCTCGAAGACGCCGGGGTGCCCGCCACCTCGCTCCACGGTGACCTCAACCAGTCGCGCCGCACGCGCAACCTGCAGCTGCTCACGTCGGGACGCGTCAACGTGCTCGTCGCCACGGATGTCGCCGCCCGCGGCATCCACGTCGACGACATCTCGCTCGTCATCCAGGCTGACGCCCCCGACGAGTACAAGTCCTACCTCCACCGCGCCGGTCGCACCGGCCGCGCGGGCAAGGTCGGAACCGTCGTGACCCTCGTCTCCAAGTCGCGCAAGCGTCGCATGGACGAGCTGCTCGACCGCGCAGACATCCGCGCCTCGTTCGCGCCCGCCGGCCCCGGCGACCGCGTGCTCGAGGAGCTCGCGGCGCTGTAGCGGTTTTCGCTCAGGCGTGTTTCGTCAGCCGCTCACCCTTCGGGGTGGGCGGCTGTCGGCGTTTGCGGGGGAGGGGGCGGTCCGTGGTTCGCGCTGCCGGGCGCCCGCTGCTGGCCGGATCGCAGGAGTTTCTGTTGATCCCGCACCCCCAGCAGGACTTTCGGGGCTGCGGATGCCGCGATCTCCTGCATATCGGTCACCGCGCGGTCTGCATCCGCCCCTTCCGCCGCACCAGCCCCTCGTGCGCGGCTGCGGCTGCTCTACCATCCCTGCGCTTGTGCAGGAGTTTCTGTTGATCCCGCACCCCCAGCAGGACTTTCGGGGCTCCGGATGCCGCGATCTCCCGCATATCGGTCACCGCGCGGCCTGCATCCGCCCGTTCTGCCGCACCCACCCCTCGTGCGCGGCTGCGGCTGCTCCACCATCCCTGCGCTTGTGCAGGAGTTTCTGTTGATCCCGCACCCCCAGCAGGACTTTCGGGGCTCCGGATGCCGCGATCTCCCGCATATCGGTCACCGCGCGGTCTGCATCCGCCCCTTCCGCCGCACCAGCCCCTCGTGCGCGGCTGCGGCTGCTCCACCATCCCTGCGCTTGTGCAGGAGTTTCTGTTGATCCCGCACCCCCAGCAGGACTTTCGGGGCTCCGGATGCCGCGATCTCCTGCATATCGGTCAGTGCGACGAGCGCAACCCGCCCACCTACCCAACTCGCCAACCAACCCGTCCCACCGACCCGCCCTGCCCCAAGCCCAACCCGCCCGAACCCCTTCACCCGCCACCACACCCCTACCGCCCGACCCGACCCCCGGCGGTCCGTTCCGCGCCCGCAGCCTCGATCGTGGCGAGGGTTTCGTCCCATCGATCGAACAGCTCGACCGCGCCGAACCGCAGCACCCCGACCCCCGCACGGATCAGCCGGTTGGTGCGGATGCGGTCGACCACCGGGTCGTGGTGGGCGTCGCCGTCGAGCTCCACCACGAGCCATCCGTCCACCATCAGGTCGACGCGATCGCGGCCGATCTGCACCTGCTGCGCGACGGTGAACCCGAGTTGGCGAAGCCGCAGCGCCGCGATCGATTCGAGGCCCGACTCGGCCTGAAAGGTCATGAGGGCGCGACTCGACCGGAGCCTTCGGGGGAGGCTGTCGACGAATTCGCCCACCTCACTGCGCGGCAGCAGTCGGAGGTGCACAGCGCTTTCGCACGCGGCGACACCGTGCTCCGGAGGCGCAGCTAGCACGAACGCCCGCAACGCCTCGCGGATGTCGACCCGCCACGCTGGCTGGTCGATGCGACTCGGTGCGGCGCAGGTCCAGTGACGTTGAACGCGCTGCACGACGAAACCGGTCGGCGCGAACGACGTGATCGAGGTGGCGGGTCTGCGCTTGACGCGTCGCGCGTTCGGTGGCACCTGCACGTGGATGTCCCGATCCATCCCCGCCCACACGCCCCACGTGCGCAAGGCCGTGGCGCCCGTGAGTCGTCCACCGTTCAGCACCGCGATGACGGCGAGTTGGCTCGCCGCACCCGTCGCAACCCAGCCGGGCGACACCCGCAGCACACGCCCGTCGAGAAGGGCGCGATCGACGAGGGCGCGACCGCATCCGAGCTGCGCCAGTTGCGGCCGGCGCGCGAGGTGACCGAGCCCATGCATCACCCGGTCGAGACGACGGACCTCGGCCTCCCGGCGCATCTTCGTCGCGTGGACAGCACGCGCGGCCGCCCGCGTCGCGGCAGTCTCGCTTCCGCCCGCGCGGGGCACTTCACCTCGAGGGTCAGTGATCGGATACACGCGGCCAGGCTCTGTCACGACGACAGTGTGCGCCGGATGAGTGCGACGAGCGTCGTCGCACCATCGGGCTGTGGCATCCCTCGTGCACACATGACGGGGGAGGGAAAGACTGAGTCAGCGGAACTGCAGGAGATCGCGGCATCCGTAGCTTCGAGAATCCTGCGACGGGTGCGGTTTCAACGAATACTTCTGCGTAGCAACGCGCCGACCAATGGCCGGCCAACGGCCCGGCCCACGCCCGGCGGGCCCCGCTCTCGAGCCCCCCAACCGCTCCGGGTTAACGGTGTGTGAAACGTTGCGGCGTCGCCTGGTGTGTCGCGCGAGCACCGGGTTAGGGTCGGCTGGTGCCCCCGCTCTGGGGTTGCACACCGATGTCGACCCCTATGAAGAGGCCACACCTATGCGTTCCAGCTTGCCCCCCGAACAGTCAGCATTCCGAAAGAGGCGGGGGCGCACAGCTGTCGCCACGACCGTCGTCGCCGCCGTCGCCTTCACCGGTTTCGGCGCCAGCTCCGCAACCGCCCTGGTGCCCGTCCCCGAGGTGACCAACATCGACATCGTGTCGATCAACGACTACCACGGCCGCCTCGAGGCGAATGGCACCACCGCTGGTGCCGCTGTTCTCGCGGGAATGGTCGACGCCTACGAGGCGGCGAACCCGAACACCCTCTTCGCTTCAGCGGGTGACAACGTTGGTGCGACCCCGTTCGTGTCGTTCATCCAGGATGACGAGCCGACCATCGACGTCCTCAACGAGATCGGCCTCGACGTCTCCGCGCTCGGAAACCACGAGTTCGACCGGGGCCGTGCAGACGTCGACACCCGTCTCGAGCCCCGGTTCGATGCACCGCTTCTCGGAGCGAACATCTACTACGCCGGAACCGAGACCCCCGCATACCAGGAGTACGAGGTCATCACCGTCGACGGCGTCGACGTCGGATTCATCGGTGCGCTCACCACCGACATGCCGAGCCTCGTGGCCCCCACGGGCATCGCCGGACTCGACTTCGGCCCCATCGTTCCCGCGGTCAACCGCGTGGCCGACGAGCTCAGCGATGGCGACGACAGCAACGGCGAAGCGGATGTCATCGTTCTCCTCGTTCACGAGGGTGCAGCGAACGCCGACATCACCGCGTCGAGCGACGACTCCAACTTCGGTGTCATCGCGACCGACACGAACGACAACGTCGACGCGATCATCTCGGGTCACACCCACTCGGAGTACAACCACCTGATCCCCACCTCGGAGTCGGGCAAGCTCCGCCCCGTCGTGCAGTCGGGCGAATACAGCGAGGGCTTCGCGGCCCTCGACATCAACGTCAACTCCGCGACGAACGAGCTCCTCTCCATCACCGCGACGCGTGAGGTGCTCGCCACGCCCGAGCGCACGAGGCTCGGTCTCACGCCGTTCGCCCCGAATGCGGAGGTCGCCTCCATCGTCAGCGATGCCGTTGCGGCAGCAGACGGACCCGGAAGCCGCGAGCTCGGCACCATCACGCAGGACTTCAACCGCGCCATCCAGACCAACGGGTCGGAGAACCGCGGTGGCGAGTCGGCGATCGGCAACTTCGTTGCCGACTCGCAGGTGTTCGCAACGCAGAACGAGTCCACGGTCATCGGCCTCATGAACCCGGGTGGCCTTCGCGCCGACCTCGACTTCGAGGCCGTCGAGGGCCGCACGGGCGACGCGGACGGCGTCGTCACCTACGCCGAAGCCGCAGCCGTGCAGTCGTTCGCGAACTCCCTCTTCGCTGTCGACCTCACGGGCGCGCAGCTCAAGGCCGTTCTCGAGCAGCAGTGGCAGCCGGCCGGTGCGTCGCGTCCGTTCCTCAAGCTCGGAACCTCCTCGGCTCTCAGCTACACCTACGACCCGACGGCTGCTCAGGGCGAGCGCATCACCGCGATCTATGTCGAGGGTGAGCTCGTGACCCCCGAGCAGACGTTCCGCACCGCGGTCAACTCGTTCCTCGCTCCCGGTGGAGACAACTTCACTGCCTTCGGCGAGGGGACCAACCGCGTCGACACCGGTCAGATCGACCTCGAGGGCGCGGTGAACTACTTCGCCTCCTTCGAGGGCGAGCCCGTCGCCCCGCCGCTCGAGCAGCGTGCGGTGGGCGTTGTCGCACCCGATGAGGCTCCTGCCATCGGCGACGAGACGAGCATCACGCTGTCGTCGCTGCTGTTCTCGGCGGAGGCCGAAGCCGGTCAGACCGTCGAGCTCTTCCTCGGTGACACGCTCCTCGGCACCTCGGAGATCGACGCGACCATCGTCGACAGCACCGACGAGGTCGGCCGCGCCACGGTCGAGTTCACGGTTCCCGCCGGAGTCGGCGGAGACCAGGTGCTCACCGCAGTCGTCGAGAGCAACGGAACGTCGACCGACTTCCCGTTCACCTTCGCGGCGCTCCCGGTCGACCCGACGGACCCGGTCGACCCGACCGACCCCGTCGACCCGACCGACCCGACCGACCCGACGACCCCGGTCGACCCCACCCCGGGTGAGCCCGGTTCGGGTGTCGGCGCGGGCGGCGACAGCAACGACGACGGCGGAACCGCCGGAGCCGGCACGGATGGCGGCGACCTCGCCTACACCGGAGCGAGCACGCCGAGCGGCCTCTGGGCTCTCCTCGCGCTCCTGCTCGGCTCGGGCAGCCTGCTGCTCTTCGTCCGCCACCGCGCGCTGCGCAACGGTGTCGCGGCGGAGTAACACGCACCGCTAGAACGACTGGGGGACTCGCCTGCGGGCGGGTCCCCTTTGTCGTGCTCGGGGTGCGGCGAAAATGCAGGAGTTCGCGACATCCGGAGCTCGAAAAGTCCTGCAGAGGGTGCGGGTTCAACAGAAACTCCTGCGACAGCGCGCGTGCCCGGCACCCACCGCGCCAACCCCACACCCCACTCCACCGCACCCTGGCGAACGACTGGGCTTCGGAATATTCGTTCACATCGAAACGCTGCCCTTTAAACTGAACAAACATTTCTCGCGCAGAGCACAGAAAGAAGTCGACCCCATGGCAAAACGGATCTACTCGAACGTGACCGAGCTCGTCGGAAACACTCCGCTCGTGCGTATCAACCGTCTCACCGAGGGGCTCGACGCCACCATTCTGGGCAAGCTCGAGTTCTACAACCCCGCCGCGAGCGTGAAAGACCGCATCGGCGTGGCCATCATCGACGCGGCCGAGAAGTCGGGCGAGCTCAAGCCCGGCGGCACCATCGTGGAGGGCACGAGCGGCAACACCGGCATCGCGTTGGCCATGGCGGGCGCTGCTCGCGGCTACAAGGTCGTGATGACGATGCCCGAGACGATGAACAAGGAGCGCCGCACCATCCTCCGCGCCTACGGTGCCGAGATCGTGCTGACCCCCGGAAGCGACGGAATGCGCGGTGCCGTGGAGAAGGCGCAGGAGATCGTCGCGAACACCCCCAACTCGATCTGGGCGAAGCAGTTCGCCAATGCGGCCAACCCGCAGATCCACCGCGAGACCACTGCCGAAGAGATCTGGGCCGACACCGACGGCGACGTCGACATCTTCGTCGCCGGCATCGGCACGGGCGGCACGGTCACGGGCGTCGGCCAGGTGCTCAAGGAGCGCAGGCCCGACGTGCACATCGTCGGCGTCGAGCCTCTCGACTCCCCGCTGCTCACCGAGGGCAAGGCCGGCCCGCACAAGATCATGGGTATCGGGGCGAACTTCGTTCCCGACATCCTCGACCGCGAGGCCTACGACGAGATCATCGACGTGAGCCTCGACGACTCGCTCGACATCGCGCGCCGCCTCGCCACCGAGGAGGGCATCCTCACCGGAATCTCGTCGGGCGCCATCATCTGGGCCGCCATGCAGCTCGCGGCGCGCCCCGAGAACAAGGGCAAGACCATCGTCGCCATCATCTGCGACACCGGTGAGCGCTACCTCTCGAGCGTGCTGTTCGAGAACTTGCAGGACTGACCCCTCCGTGAGTTCGGGTCTCGGAACCCGCGGCGCGGAGCAGCGGATGTCTGCTCCGCGCCGTCGGGCATCGTGAGCGTGTTCGCGCGCGCTCGCGAAGACATCCGCGCCGCACGCATCCACGATCCGGCGGCGCGCAGCAACCTCGAGGTCGCGCTCACCTATTCGGGTGTGCACGCGGTGTGGTGGTACCGCCTGTCACACAGGCTCTGGCAGCGGCGCGCGTTTCTGCTCGCGCGCGTCGTGTCGCAGTTTGCGCGCTGGGCGACGGGCGTCGAGATCCACCCGGGTGCCGTCATCGGCCGGAGGTTCTTCATCGACCACGGCATGGGTGTGGTCGTCGGCGCGACCGCGGAGATCGGCGACGACGTGATGTTCTACCACGGGGTCACCCTCGGCGGCCGGAGCATGCGCGACGTCAAACGCCACCCGACCCTCGGCGACGGCGTGGTCGTGGGGGCGGGCGCGACCATCCTCGGTCCGATCACGGTCGGTTCGCGATCGGTCGTCGGCGCCGGCGCCGTCGTCGTGCGGGACGCCCCCGCCGACTCGACGCTCACCGGGGTTCCCGCCCGCGCGGTGCCGCGAGCGGGAGCGGATGCCGCGCCCGACGGTTTCTTCGTCGACCCCGCGATCTACATCTGAGGTTCGGTCGCGAGCCTGACTCGAGCGCGCACCCTGTGCCTCCCCACCACAGCCGCCGCACACATCCGCACCATCACCCGCTCAGCCCGCACCCGTAGGCTCGACGCGTGGATTACGCCTATCACCGTCTCGCTCGCTCCTGGCCGAAGTACCGCTGGTGGAAGTCGCTCGTCACCGGTGTGATCGGGGTCACGTTCTACGTGATCATGACGTTCGCCATCGTCATCGGTTTCGCTGTCGTCGCGTTCGTCAACCCGAGGGCCTTCGACGGGTTCACCTCGTCGATGACGACCCTCGACCTCGACCTGAGCGACCCCGTCACGTTCACGTTCGCGATCGGGTCGATCGCCGTGATGCTCCCGGCCCTCGTCTTCGCGCTGCTCATCATGGGGCCGCGACCGATCGGGCTCGTGTCGTCGGTGGCCGGACGGCTGCGCTGGGGCTGGCTCGCGCGCTGCATCCTCCCCGCGCTCGCGGTCTACGGCGTCGTCTTCGGTGCCTCGTTCGCGATCGACCCGCTGCTCGGGGGTGCTCCCGTCTCGGCGAGCGTCACGTCTGCCGGGCTGCTGCTTCTCGTGCTCGCCCTCGTGCTCGTGCCCCTGCAGGCGACGGCGGAGGAGTACGTGTTTCGCGGATACCTCATGCAGACGATCGGCGGGTGGCTCAAGCATCCGGCCTGGGCCATTCTGCTGCCCGTGCCGCTCTTCGCGATCGGCCACGACTACGACATCTGGGGCCTTCTGGATGTCTCGATCTTCGCCGTCTTCGCCGGCTGGCTCACGTGGCGCACCGGCGGGCTCGAGGCCGCGATCGTGGCGCACGTGGTCAATAACACGGCGCTCTTCGCGCTCGGATCGTTCGACCTCATCGACATCAACGCCGCCGACGGGTCGCCGATCGGGCTCGGGATGACGCTCGTGACGATGGTCGGATACTCCGCGCTCGTGCTGTGGCAGGCCAAGAAGACGGGGCTGCAGACCGTGCGGACTGTCGAGGCGGCGCCGGAGCCCGAGCAGTTCGCGTATGCGGGCGGACCGGGGACGGGCGTCGGTGCCGCGCAGCCCGCCTACGGCCCCACCCCTCCCCAGTCGACGCCCGAGCGAGCGGATGACGCACCCGACGCCTCGCGCCCGCCGACGTCACCGGCCCCACCTACACTCGGCACATGACCGTTCTGCACGACACTCGTCCGGCGCGCCCCGACGCCGCCGAGGTGCTGCATCGGGTCTTCGGTTACGACGAGTTCCGCGGCAACCAGGCCGAGATAATCAGTCACGTGTCATCCGGTGGCGACGCCCTCGTGCTCATGCCCACGGGCGGCGGCAAGTCGCTGTGCTACCAGATTCCCGCGCTCGTGCGGCCGGGCACCGGCGTCGTCATCTCGCCGCTCATCGCGCTCATGCAAGACCAGGTCGACGCGCTCTCGGCCGTGGGGGTGCGCGCCGCGTTTCTCAACTCGACGCAATCGCCCGAGTCGCGCGCGGCCGTGGAGCAGGCGTATGTCGCGGGCGAACTCGACATGCTCTACCTCGCGCCCGAGCGACTTCGAGTGCAGTCGACGGCCGCCCTGCTCGACCGCGGCACCATCGCTCTCTTCGCGATCGACGAAGCGCACTGCGTGTCGCAGTGGGGCCACGACTTCCGCCCCGACTACCTGCAACTGTCGATGCTGCACGAGCGCTGGCCCGAGGTGCCGCGCATCGCGCTCACCGCGACGGCCACCGAGCAGACCCACAAAGAGATCGCGTCGCGACTGCAGCTCGGCGACGCGCAGCACTTCGTGGCGAGCTTCGATCGCCCCAACATCCAGTACCGCATCGCCCCCAAGAACTCGCCCCAGCAGCAGTTGCTGCAGCTCATCCGCAGCGAGCACGACGGCGACGCGGGCATCGTCTACTGCTTGTCGCGCGCCTCCGTCGAGAAGACCGCCGAGTTTCTCGTGGCCAACGGGGTGCCGGCGCTGCCGTACCACGCGGGGTTGCCGGCGCCCGTGCGCGCGATGAACCAGTCGCGCTTCCTGCGCGAAGACGGCGTCGTGATGGTCGCGACGATCGCGTTCGGCATGGGCATCGACAAGCCCGACGTGAGGTTCGTCGCCCACCTCGACCTGCCGAAGAGCGTCGAGGGCTACTACCAGGAGACCGGGCGTGCCGGCCGCGACGGCCTGCCCTCCACAGCGTGGCTCGCCTACGGACTCCAAGATGTCATGCAGCAGCGCCGCATGATCAACGAGTCGGAGGGCGACGACGCCCACCGCCGCAAACTGTCCGCCCACCTCGACGCCATGCTCGCCCTGTGCGAAACCGTCGAGTGCCGACGGATGCAGCTGCTCGCCTACTTCGGCGAGAAGTCGACCCCGTGCGGCAACTGCGACACGTGCCTCTCGCCGCCCGAATCGGTCGACGGCACGGTGCCCGCGCAGAAACTCCTGTCGACGATCGTGCGACTGCAGCGCGAACGCAACCAGAAGTTCGGGGCGGGCCAGCTCATCGACATCCTCCTCGGCAACAGCACCCCCCGCGTCGTGCAGAACAAGCACGACGAACTCAGCACGTTCGGCATCGGCACCGAGCTGAGCGAGCAGGAGTGGCGCGGCGTCGTGCGGCAGTTGCTCGCGCAAGGCTTGCTCGCCGTCAACAGCGACGGCTACGGAACCCTCGTCATCACCGACGACAGCGCCGCCGTGCTCGCCGGCCAGCGCCCGGTGAAGCTGCGGCGCGAGCCCGAGCGGCAGGCGCGGAGGTCGTCGCGAGCGGTCAAAGCGGGGGCCGACCTCGCACCGGCGGCGCTGCCCGTGTTCGACAAGCTGCGCGCGTGGCGGGCGGCGGAAGCCAAAGAGCAGGGCGTTCCGGCCTACGTCATCTTCCACGACGCGACCCTGCGCGAGATCGCGACGGGCCTGCCGACCACGCTCGCGCAACTCGGAACGATGTCGGGAGTCGGAGAGTCCAAGCTCGAGAAGTACGGCGAGGGCATCCTCGAGGTGCTCGCGGCGGACTGAGCCGCCGGTCGGTTGCGCGCCCTGCTCGACGACGAGGCATCGGGTTCAGGCATCGGGTTCAGCAACCGGTTACGGCGCACCTGCGAGACTCGAGCGGTGACCACGAACGACAGCGACCTCGCCGCCACCCTCCTCCGTGCCGACCCCACTGCGGGTCGCCGCGGCATCGTTCTCGGCGGGGGAGGAGTGGCCGGAATCGCGTGGGAGGCCTCGCTCCTCACGACCATGATGGGCAGCGGAGTCGACCTCTCCTCCGCGGATGTCGTGGTCGGCACCTCGGCAGGCTCCGTCGTCGGCGCCGCACTCCGGTCGGGTGACCTCGAGGGGTGGTTGCGTTCGCGCCTCACGCCCGCGCGCGCCGGTTCGCCTGCCGCCGCCGCTGCGCCAGCACCGTCCGCTGCACCGTTTGCTGCGCCGGCGCCCGCTGCCTCCGATTCGCCCGAGTCATCCGCCCCGCGGGCGGCCGCGACCGAACCCACGGTGCCCGACATCGCCCCGTTCGTCGAGGCGATGGCTGCCGCATCCGCGAACCGGGTCGGGGAGCAGGAGTCGCGCGCTCGCCTCGGTGAGCTCGCGCGCACCGTTCCGTCGCGCACGGGCGACGGTGCCAAAGACGCGGCCCTCGAGAGGTTCGCCGCCCTCCTCTCGTCGCCGGACTGGCCCGCGACCGAGCTGAGGATCACGGCCGTCGACGCTCTCGACGGCGCGTTCCGGGTGTTCAACCGTTCGAGCCATGCCGAGCTCGTGCGCGCGGTCGCCGCGAGTTGTGCGGTGCCGGGGGTGTTCCCGACGGTCGATGTGCACGGCAGGCCGCACATGGACGGCGGAGTCCGCTCGTCGACGAACGCCGACGTCGCCTCCGATTGCGAGCGCATCCTCGTGATCTCGTGCGGGCCGGAGTGGGCAGACAGCCCGCTCGGCCCGTCCCTGCCGGTCGTCGCCGAGGCGCTCGGCGCGAGTCGCAACGTGCTCGTGATCGAAGCGGATGCCGACAGCCTGCGCGCCTTCGGACCCAACTCGCTCCTCGCGAGCTCCACCGCACCCTCCGTCGAGGCGGGGATGCGGCAGGGCGCGACGGTCGCGCGGCGCGTGCGGGACTTCTGGGGCTGAGCGCGGGGTTGGCGCGCCGGTTCGCTCGGTTCTGCAGCAGCCGAGCTCGCCGCGGTCACTGAATCGCACGGCCTCGCAGCACCCGCCTACCCACGCGTCGCCCGGAACACAACCCGTCGCCCTCCGTCGCCGCGCGACCTACCGTGGGGGAACATCGACGTCAGGAGCGCGGGCATGAGCACATGGACGATCAAGGGCGCGACCGTCGTCATCACCGGGGCGTCGAGCGGCATCGGCCGCGGCACGGCCCTCGCGCTCGCCGATCGCGGCGCGAACCTCGTGCTCGCCGCGCGCAGCGACGACGTGCTCGCCGAACTCGCGCGGAGCATCCCGAACGCCATCGCGGTGCCGACCGACGTGACCGACCCCGAGGCGGTCGGTCGTCTCGCCGCGGCGGCGCTCAACAGGTTCGGGTCGCTCGACGTGTGGATCAACTGCGCGAGCGTGGGCGCGGCGGGCATCTTCACCGACGTGCCGCTCGACGTCCATCGTCGAGTGATCGAGACGGGGGCGATCGGGGTGCTCAACGGGAGTCACGTCGCCCTGCGCCACTTCGAGAAGGTGGGCGGCGGACGACTGCTCAACGTCGGGTCGGCGGGCGGCAAACTGCCGTTCCCGTTCTTCTCCTCCTACGCCGCATCCAAGTTCGCGGTCGTGGGCCTCGGCCAGGCACTTCTTCAGGAGCTCGAGCAGCGCGGGGTCACGGGCATCGCCGTGTCGACCGTCAACCCGTGGGTCACCGACACCCCGTTCTTCGAGAACGCCGCCAACTACACCGGCAAGACGCTGCGGATGCCGCGACCCGACGACACCGGGCGCGTCGTCGACGCGATCGTGCGCACCCTCCGCAAGCCTGTCCCGTCGGTCGACGTCGGGCCAGCTCGGGGCGCCGCCGTGCTCATGAGGCTGCTGCCCGGAACGGCGAGGCGCTCGACGGCGCTCGTGTCGAAGAGCTACCTCGACTCGTCGCCGGTGCGCGTGCGCCAGACATCCGGCAACGTGCACGAACCGGTCGCGGGGCCGCACGGTGTCGACGGGGTCATGCGTGACCGCGTGAAGAAGGAGAACAGAAACCGCCGCAGGCTGTCGAAGGGGTAGCGGGTCGGGGCGCTCAGAGTTCGTCGCGTCGAATCTGTCGGCGTCTGTCGGCGTCAGTCGGGGTCGGTCGGCGTCAGTCGCCGTCGCTCTTCTGCGCGGCGGCCTCGGCGTCGGCGGCGCTCGCGGCGTCCGCCCGTTTCGCCGCGGCGTCCATCGCGCGGGCGTGACGGGTTTTGCCTTCGGCGATCATCTCGTCGTCGCCTCGGATGGTGCCGATCGTGTCGGTCACCCGGCCCTTGATGCTCTCGACGATGTCGCCGGCGGTCGGCTCGAGATCGTTGTCGAGGAGTTCGTGTTCCGGATACACGTTCACGCCCGGCCGGTCGTGGTTTTTGAGGGTGTCGCGGGCGTGTTCGACGCACAGCACGGCCACCTCTTCGGCGTGGGCATGCATGACGGAGTGGGCGGCATCCGGTATCTCCCACAGGTGCGAGTCGGGCAGCAGGTCGCCGATGCGTTCGACCCAGTCGCGCGGGGAGACGTAGTCGTGTTCGCCGCGGATCACGAGGGTGCGGGCGCGGATGTCGGCGAACCGGTCTTCGATCGGGTAGCGCATCATGCGCGGCAGGATGCGCGAAAACCACTTGAACCCGCACAGCAGGTAGGCGCTCACGGCGAGGAATTTGACCGCGAACGGCTCTTTGAGGGCGCACCGGAGAAAGCGGACGGCCATGCTCGGGATGTGCCGGTGGCCGGGGTCGACGACGGGGCCGATGAGCACGAGCGTGGTGATGTCGTCGCGTCGCGCCACGAGGTCGCTCACCACCTGGGTGCCCATCGAGTGACCGACGATCACGGGGTCGACGAGGCCCAGTTCGTCGATGACCCTGCCGAGGAGGTCGGCGTACTGCCGGATCGACATGGCCTTGCCGGGGTGCGGCACCCCGCCGAAGCCGGGGAGATCGAGGGCGTGCACGGGGCCGAACTCGTTGAGGTTGGGCGCGAGGCGCTCGAAGTAGGTCGACGAGACCCCGATGCCGGGGACGAGCACGAAGGCGCGGTCACCCATGTGACCGACGGTGTTGACCCGGGCGTAGACGTCGCCGGTCTCGCTGTAGACGCGGCGCACCTCGACGGTCGTCGACGAACTCGATTTGCGGGGGCGCACGGGAGTCCTTTCGTCGATGGTGTTCGACCGATTCTGTCGCACCGCGAGCGGCGGGCGGTTTTCGCCGCCCCCGCTTCGTCGCTCATCGTCTGTCGGAAGGCTAGGCGGTCGGCTGTACGGGCGACGGTGCGGTCGGCGGTTCGGCCGCGTCGTCGAGGAACACGCGTTTGTAGCTGCGGCCGTCGTCGAGGGTGATGGTTTCGGCGCGGAGGGTGCCGCGGGTGATGCGCAGGTAGACCGCTTGTGCGGTGACGCCGAGGAGGCGCGCCGCGTCGGCGACCGAGTGGCCGGGCAGGTCGGATGGCTTGCTGCTCGGCCGTGCCGCTCGCTTGCGTCCCGCCGCGTGACGCTCGGCGATGTCGGCGTCGGTGCCCTGCCAGCGCCACTTGGCGGCGGCGACTCGGAGGGTCGCGGCAGCCGCGACGTCGTCCCACGTTGCGCCCTGCTCGAGGGCGTCACGCACGCTCGCGATCACCGCGGGCTCGCTCTCGAGCGCGGCGGCGAGGGTGCGGATGTCGCGGACGCGGGCGAGGGCGGCGTGCGCGCTGGGCGGCTCGGCGGCGTCCGCGGGCGGGGCGTTCTCCGATTCGGCGAGTCGCTGCAGTGCGTCGCGGGTGGCGGGGTCGAGGTACGGCGGCATCGTGAGAAGGCTATCGGGGGCTCTAGTCGAGGAGCGCCCGCGCGGTGCTCTCGTCGATGATGATGTCGGTCATGAGTCCGGCGGCGAGGGCGCCTTTGAGGGCGAGGAGTTTCGACGTGCCGGAGCTCACGCACACGCGGCGCGCGACCTGCCGGAGGGTGTCGAGGTCGGGGCCGGTGGCGCGGGCGTTGAGGGAGATGTCTCGCCACGAGCCGTCTTCGCGCAGAAAGATCGTCGCGACATCCCCGACGACGTTCTCTTCTCGCAGCAGTCGCACGTCGTCGTCGTCGAGGTAGCCGCTCGTGTAGACGTGGCTCGGCACGTCGGCGTCGGGGCTCCCGATTCCGAAGAGCGCGATGTCCATCGTCGCTTGCACGCCGAGCACGTAGCGCGTGCTGCGCTCCTGCCAGAGCGCCCTCTTGGTGGCCGGGTCGTCGAAGAAGGCGGGCACCGGAAAGTATTGGACGTACGCGCTGTAGGCGTCACCGAATCGGCGGAGGATCTCGCTCGCGTACACGATGCCCGTCGTGCGCGTGTTGGCGGCGCCGTTGAGCTGCACGATCTGAGCGTTGTGGATGGGTTTGCTCACGAGGTGGCGGCTCATCGCGGTCATCGTCGACCCCCAGGCGATGCCCATCGTCATGTTCGAGTCGATGAACGACCCGAGAATCCGTGCAGCGGAGAGCGCGACCCGCTCGAGCCTGTCGACTTCGCTCGCGTGGTCGGGCACGGGCACGATGTGCGCGGTCACGGTGTATCGGTTCTGGATCTCGTTCTGCAGGTGGGTTATCCCACTCAGCGGCGACTTGATCTGGATGTCTACGAGCCCCGTGGATCGAGCGAAACTGAGCAGGCGCGATACCGACGACCGCGAGGTGTTCAGTTCGCTCGCGATGGCGTCCATCGTGAGGTCTTGCAGGTAGTAGAGGTGTGCGGCGGCGAGAGCGTCGCGGGTCTTGTCGGCGTGGGGGTCGCGGATCGTGTCGGTCATAGCGGCTTTCCTGCACGTATGTGCAGTGCTGTTGAACATTCGTGTACGGGGGTCGAGACTTATTGAGTCACAGCATTCGTGCCAGCGCAACCCGCGCGCTGGTTCGCACCGAACTACTCGGGGTCGACAGCCCCTCGCATCACGAAGAAGGCACCCATGACCACTCCTCCGATGTCGACGCCGTCCGCGTCGACCGCCCCCGACGGCACCCCGGCCACGCGCACGGATGTCGCCCGCATCGCGTCCAACCCGCGTGCATCCGTCGTCATCATCGGTGGCGGCATCAACGGTCTCGCGACCTTCCGCGACCTCGCGCTGCAGGGGGTCGACGTGGTCCTCGTCGAGCGCGGCGACTACGTCTCCGGCGCGTCGTCGGCGTCGTCGCACATGATCCACGGCGGGGTGCGCTACCTCGAGAACGGCGAGTTCCGTCTCGTGCGCGAGTCGGTGCAAGAACGCAACGGTCTGCTGAAGACCGCCCCCCACTACGTAAAGCCTCTCCGGACCACGATCCCGATCTTCTCTACCGTGTCTGGCGTCGTCGCTGCCCCGCTGCGATTCCTCACGCACAAGGGCGGTTCGACGAAGGAGCGCGGTGCGCTGCTCATCAAGGTCGGCCTCTCGCTCTACGACTCCTTCAGTCGCGACGGCGGCTCGGTTCCCCGCCACCAGTTCCGCGGTCGCAAAGCCTCGCTCGCCGACCTCCCGGCCCTCAACCCGGATGTGAAGTACACGGCCACCTACTTCGACGCGTCGATGCACGACCCCGAGCGCCTCGCGCTCGACGTGCTCCACGACGCTCTCGCCGCGGGCGAGCACGCCCGGAGCGCCAACTACGTCGAGGCTGTCGGTTTCACCCCCGAGGGCGTCGTCGTGCGCGACCGGGTGTCGGGCGCGGAGTTCGCGATCGCCGCCGACGTCGTCGTCAACACGTCCGGGCCGTGGACCGACCTCACCAACGAGGCCCTCGGCATGTCGACGGAGTACATGGGCGGCACCAAGGGGTCGCACATCGTGCTCGACCACCCCGAACTCCTCGCCGAGCTCGACGGGCGCGAACTGTTCTTCGAGAACAACGACGGGCGCATCGTGCTCATCTACCCGCTCAAGGGGCGCGTCATGGTCGGCACGACCGACATCGACGCGGATGTTCGCGAACCGAGCGTGTGCACCGAGGAGGAGGTCGACTACTTCTTCGACCTCGTGAAGCACGTCTTCCCGACCTTCACCCTCGACCGCTCGCAGATCGTCTACCGGTTCGCCGGCATCCGTCCGCTGCCCAAGCACGACGACACCCAGCCGGGCTTCGTCTCGCGGGACTACCGCATCGTGAAGACCCCCATCGAGGAGCGCGCGGGCAGCACCCTCGTGAGTCTCGTCGGCGGCAAGTGGACGACGTTCCGCGCCCTCGCCGAGCACATGACGAACGACGTCCTCGAGCTTCTCGGGCGGTCGCGCACCGTGAGCACCGTCGGTCTCGCGATCGGTGGTGGCAAGGCCTACCCGACGACGGATGCGGCCCGCCGCGTGTGGCTCGCCGACCCGACCGATCGCGTGGGGCGGCTCCGCGCCGAGCAACTGCTCGAGCGCTACGGCACCCGCGCGACCGAGGTCATCGACTACCTCGAGGAGCACGGGGACGTCGCGCTCGCTGCGACGGCGGAGTACTCGCGCACCGAGATCGAGTACCTCGCGACGGCGGAGTCGGTCGTGCACCTCATCGACGTGCTGCTGCGCCGCACGAGCCTCGCGTTCACCGGGAGCGTCACGGCGGAGCTGCTCGACGAGCTCGGCGACGTCGTCGGGTCTGCCCTCGGCTGGGATGCTCAGGCGCGCTCGCGCGAGGTCGCCGACGCGCGCGCCGAACTCGAGGTCGCGCACGGTGTCGTCTTCGGCGCGCAGTCCGCGCAGCATCACACCGCCTCGGCCTGATCGGCTGACGCGCCGTCGCCCTCGAAGAGATAGTCGTCGGGGGCGACCCAGCGCACCCCGCGCGAATGGCTCACGAGGATGCCGCACAGTCCGAACGATGCGAGCCCCGTGGCCGTGTGCAGAGTCTTTGCCCACGCGACATCCGATGCCGTGAGGGTGGCGTCGGCGTAGCGCTCGATCACGATGATCGTGCCGACCGCGTCGGTCGTCTCGCCCATCTCTCGCAAAAGGGCGGCGAACCGTGCAGCGTCGTCGGGGTCGGGTCGTGCGGGGTGGTCGTCGATGGGGAGCAGGATCGGCAGTTGTCGGGCGGCCTCATCGACGAAGAGGAACCACACCTGCCGGCGCGAGGCACGCCCGATGAGAGCGGCGATGCGCGACTCGATGAGGGAGCCCGACGTGAGGGGAGCGAGTTCGTCGTCGTAGCGGGGAGGTTTCATGCCGCCATCGTCGACGCGGTGCGCCGCCCCTTGCCCGCCGCGTGCTGGATCTGCGCACGGAGCGGAAGCGGAGCTGCGTGGGGAGGGTTAGAACCAGACGCTCAAGCGGGGGGCGTCCGACCAGCGGAACATCGCGTCGAGTCGGTCGACCGACCCGGGCCGCAGCTCCTCGATGCGACCGGCGCGCGCGAGCGAGCGAGCGGTGACCCCGCCGAGGTAGATCGAGCCGAGCTCGCCGACGGTGAGCGAGACGGCGGCCGCGTCATCCGGAGCCTCACCGTCGAGCGGGGTGACCGTGGCGGTGCCGTCAGCCGCGACCTCGAGGAGAACGAGGGCGTCGGCGAACCCGAGGGGGTCGGCGATGTCGAGAACGAGTCGACCGGGTGCGCTGTAGCGGCGCGCTTCGAGCGTCGCGACGACATCGAGGATGCGCAGCCACAGAAAGTCGCGCTGATCGGCGAGGCGGGTGGCGCGGAAGTCGGAGAGCAGCCACGCGAGTGGCTCGTCGACGGCGCGGAGATCCGCGGTCACCTCCTGCACAAGGTCCATCTCGAGCAGAAAACGCCACAGACCCGCGTAGGCGTCGTCGGTGACCGTGACGAGGTCGTGCACAGTGACGGTGTGCAAGAAGTTGTTCTCATCGGTCTCGGCGAGACTGAACACCGCGAAGCCCTGGGCGGTGCCCTCGGCGTCGTCGTAGCGCACGATGCGCGCCTTCTTCGCGCGGTCGCCCGAGGGCTCGTCGAAGCCGAGCGTGCGCGTCGTCAGGTACTCCCACCGCTCGATGTCCCCCGGCACGGGGTTCTCCTCGCGCGCTCGCGCGATGATCTCGCCGAGCTGATCGCGTGCCGCCTCGCGCGAGAGGAAGTGGACGCGACCGGTCGGTTCGGGCCCCGTCCACGATCCCCGGCGAGGGTCGACCGACCACTTCGCGCTCATCGCCGCGGGGGCGAAACCGTAGCGACCGTAGATCGTCGCCTCCGAGACGGTGAGCATCGCGAGCGGAATGCCGGCGGCGGAGGCGGTGCGCAGCTCCGACTCGAGCATCGCCCGCGCGATTCCCTTGCGACGGTGGGTGGGTGCGACGGTCACGGCGCTGATGGCCCAGCCGTCCACCGACCCGCCCGGAACCGTGAGGTCGCTCACCCACGAGCTCACGGTCGACACGGGTGCGTGCGATTCGGCTGCGGTCTCGTCCCACACCCCCGTCGTGCGGCGGTAGGCGAGACCGGCGCGCTGGGCGGCAAGGCTCTCCGGCGACGGCACACCACCGTGGAAGCCGCGCGAGTCGCTTTCGAGCCAGGTGTCGAACGCCGAGGCATCCGAAGTGTCGACGAGTCCGAGTCGCAATCCGCGCTCGGCGAGGGTCTCGGCCGAGCGGGTGTCGAGGGGTGCGGATGGCGCGTCGAAAGTCATTGCTCCAGGCTAGCCCGGCGGCTCGGGTGGGTTGAGTGGGGTGCGGGGTGGCTGCCGGTCGTCAGTGCGGCGCGTGGAAGGCGTCGTCGCCGCGCTTCCAGTACCCCTTGATGATGGTGTGGTCAGCCTCGAGACCCCAACGCTCGAGCAACAGAGCGCGCCCGGCACGCACGATCGACTGCTCCGCCGCGACGAAACCGAACACGTCGCCCTCGGGTCGTTCGTGGGCCGCGATTCCGTCGAGCGCGGCAGCCAACGCGGCGGATTCCCGCCCGTGGTTTCCGCGGTGCACCCACCTCACGTCGACGCCCTCCGGTGCGTCGAGGTCGTGCTCGTGGTCGGAGTCGACGACTTCGACGATGACCTGCCCCACAGCATCGGCGGGCATGAGCCCGATGAAGCGACGGATGGCGGGAATCGCCGTCTCGTCGCCGGCGAGCAACCACGCGTCGGGGCGGCCGTCGACCACGAGGCTGCCGCGGGGGCCGCCGACGACCACCGACGCGCCGAGCGGAGCGGTCGAAGCCCAGGTGCTTCCGACGCCGGTGAGCGAGGCCGGGTCGCACTCGGCCGACGGCGCTGAGTGGCTGTGCACGACGAACTCGAGGTCGAGGGCTCCCGGGGTGTCTGTGGTTTCCGGGGTGTCCGTAGCCGTGCCCAGTTCGCGCGATCCGGTTGGCACGGGTATCGGGGTGTACTCCCTGCTCGGCCAACTCGCCGAGTCCGTCGATTCGGTGGGGAAGAACACGCGAACGTGGTCATCCGAGCCGAGTGTCGTTAACTCGCGGAGGTCCTCACCGACGAGCCGAACACGCACGTAATTCGGTGTGACCCAGACCCGTTCCGTGAGCGTCGCCGCGCGTCGGAGGAGATCGAGAGGCGTGCGAACGAGCTCAAAGGGCATGCGATTCCTTGGATTAGACGGAGACGAAACGCTCGCGGCGAGGGCGCAAAGTTAGGCTAGCCTATCCTCAGTAAAACGACCGTGTTCAGCGATCCCGCTGCACCGCCGACAACAGGAGTCCCATGAAAACCCTTACCTCCGCGACCGGCCACCCCCGTGCGGCAGCAGCTCTCATCGCCGTCGCCGCCCTCAGCCTCGCCGGGTGCGCGTCGCCATCCGCTGTCGAATCGTCGACCGACGGCGACTCGAACCCCGCCACCGAGATCGAGGTGACCCACGCTCAGGGCACCACGACCGTGCCGGTCAACCCCGAGACGGTCATCACCTTCGACATGGCGTCCCTCGACACTCTCGATGCGCTCGGAGTCGAGGTCGCCGGGTTCCCCCAGGCCAACGTTCCGTCGTACCTCGAGTCGTACGCGGGCGACGAATACCTCGACGCCGGCACGCTCTTCGAGCCCGACTACGAAGCGGTCAACGCAGCGGAACCCGATCTCATCGTCGTCGCCAACAGGTCGGCTGAAGCGCTCGCCGAACTCAACGAGATCGCACCGACCATCGACCTCACCCTCGACTGGGCGGACTACCGCGGCAGCTTCGAGAACAACGTCACGACCCTCGGCGAGATCTTCGAGAAGCAGACCGAAGCGGAGTCCGCCCTCGCGGAGATCGACGACAAGATCGTCGAGGCGCAAGAGATCACGGCAGACGCAGGCACCGGGCTCGTCGTCATGACGAGCGCGGGGGAGGTGACCGCCTACGGTGACGATTCGCGGTTCGGTTGGCTCTACACCGAGCTCGGGGTCGAGACCGCCGTCGACAACGTCGAAGAGGCCACCCACGGTGACCCTGTGTCCTTCGAATTCCTTCTCGAAAGCGACCCCGACTGGCTCTTCGTAATCGATCGCGACGCCGCAATCGGGGAGTCGGGGTCGTCGGCCGAGCAGGTTCTCGACAACGAGGTCGTCGCGGGCATGACCGCGAGGAGCGAGGATCAGATCGTCTACCTCGACTCCGAGCCGTGGTACATCGTGATGAGCGGCCTCACCGCCGTCAACGACATGGTCGACCAGATCACCGAGAGCCTCGGCTGATCGACGTCCATCCTGCGCGCCGCGCGAGCGGAACGGATGCCGCGGCCACGTCGACACGTGCGCCGCGACATCCGCGACCCCGCCCTCTCACTGGCGAGCGACGTACCCTCACCGGCGGCGCGGGCCTCGCTGCCGTGGTGGGTGTGGTCGTGCTGCTCGGCGTCGTCAGCACCTTCATCGGGGTGAGCGACGTGACGCCCGCGAGTCTCCTCGCCCAGGGAGACGACGGCGTCGCCGCGCGGCTCCTCGCCGTCAGTCGGGTGCCGCGCACCGTCGCGCTCATCCTCACCGGGGTGGCGATGGCGATCGTCGGTCTCATCATGCAGATGCTCGTGCGCAACAAATTCGTCGAACCGAGCACAACCGGAACCGCGGAGTCGGCAGCGCTCGGCCTGCTCGTCGTCACCGTCTTCGCCCCCACCTGGAGTCTGTTCGGCAAGATGGCGGTCGCCGCCGTGTTCTCGCTCGCCGGAACAGCGCTCTTCCTCCTCATCCTGCGGCGCATCCCGGTTCGTTCCATCGTGCTCGTGCCCCTCGTCGGCATCATGCTCGGTGGGGTCATCGGTGCCGTCACGACTTTCTTCGCCTATCGGCTCGACCTGCTGCAGACCCTCGGCACCTGGATGACCGGCGACTTCTCCGGAATCCTCCGAGGCCGATACGAGATGCTCTGGCTCGCCTTCGCGATGACGGTCCTCGCGTGGATCGCCGCCGACCGGTTCAGTGTCGCCGGCCTCGGCCAGGAGTTCTCCACCGGCCTCGGGCTCCGATACGGGCGAGTGCTCGCCCTCGGGCTCCTCATCATCGCGACCGTCACAGCCATCGTCGTCGTGACCGCGGGGGTCATCCCGTTTCTCGGGCTCATCGTGCCCAACGTCGTGAGCATGATGATGGGCGACAACGTGCGGCGCTCCATCCCCTGGGTCGCCGCGCTCGGGGCCGCGTTCCTCCTGGCGTGCGACATCATCGGTCGCGTCATCCGTTTTCCCTACGAGATTCCGCTGGGAGTCGTCGTCGGGGTCGTCGGGGCCGCCCTCTTCCTCTACCTCTTGCTGAGGAGGCCCGCACGTGCGCACTGACGTCCCCGCGAACAGCCGCGCCCAGACGGAGGTCGTCGACTCGCGGATGCCCTCGCCTGTCGCTCGGGCGATGGTGTTCGTCCAGCGCCCGATCGTGCTCCTCACCGTGCTCGCGATCGTCGCGGCCGCCACGATCGTGCTCTTCCTCACCGTCGGCATCGTCGGGAGTCCCTCGTTCGCGATCCCGTTCCGCGCGCGCAAAGTGGTCGCGATGGTCATCGTCGCCTTCGCGATCGGGATCTCCACCGTGCTCTTCCAGACCATCACCGACAATCGCATCCTGACGCCGTCGATCATGGGTTTTGACTCGCTCTACGTGCTCATTCAAACGGTGGTCGTGTTCTTCTTCGGGTCGACCGCGCTCGCCGTTGCCGACCCGCGGGTGTCGTGGGTCGTCGAGGTCGCGCTCATGGTCGCGTTCTCGACGCTGCTGTTCCAGTGGCTGTTCGCGGGCGCTCGCCGCAGCATCCATCTGCTCGTGCTCGTGGGGATCGTGTTCGGGATGCTGTTCCGCAGCGTCTCGAGCCTGTTTCAGCGCATGCTCGACCCCGCCTCGTTCGCCGTGCTCCAAGACTCGTTCTTCGCGAGCTTCAACGCGGTCGACGAAGACCTCGTGCTCATCTCCGGGATCGTGGTGGTCATCGTCTCGACGATCGCGCTGCGGCTCGTGCGCGTGTTCGACGTGATCGGGCTCGGCGAAAGCCACGCGACGGGGCTCGGGGTCGACCACCGACGCGTCGTCACCCTCATGCTCGTTCTCATCGCGGTTCTCGTCGCGGTGTCGACCGCTCTCGTCGGTCCCGTCACGTTCTTCGGGCTCATCGTGTCCAACCTCGCCTACGCGCTCGTGCGCACGCACCGGCACGCGAGCATCCTGCCGGCGACAGTGTTGTTGGGGGTCATCTGCCTCGTCGGTGGGCAACTCGTGCTCGAGCGCGCGTTCGGTCTCGACACCGCGCTGAGCGTGATCGTCGAATTCGTCGGGGGCATCCTGTTCATCGTTCTGCTCGTGAGAAGGGGAGTGCGATGATCACCGTCGCGTCTGTCAGCAAGTCCTACGGCCGGGAGCGCGTCGTCGACGACGTGTCGATCGAGTTCGGAGCGGTTGGAGTCACGTCGATCATCGGGCCCAACGGCGCCGGCAAATCCACCCTGCTGGGCATGATCGCTCGACTGATCCCGACGGATGTCGGAGCCATCACCATCGACGGCCACGACGTGCACACGACCCCGACCGCGACCCTCGCCACGCGGGTCGCGGTGCTCCGACAGGACAACCACCTCACGGCGAGACTGACCGTGCGTGACCTCGTCGGTTTCGGGCGCTACCCCTATTCGAAGGGGCGCCTGACGGTCGAGGATCAGAACATCATCGAACGCTCCCTCGCCTACCTCGACCTCGCGGCACTCGAATCGCGTTTTCTCGACGAGCTGTCGGGTGGCCAACGACAGCGCGCGTTCATCGCGATGGTTCTCGCGCAAGACACCGACTACGTGCTGCTCGACGAGCCCCTCAACAGCCTCGATGTGAAGCACGCCGTCGACATCATGCGGTTGCTGCGCCGCACGGCGATCGAGACCGGCAAGCGTATCGTCATCGTCGTGCACGACATCAACTTCGCGTCGGTTCACTCCGACGAGATCATCGCGATGAAAGACGGTCGAGTCGTCGCACACGGCACACCGCTCGAGGTGATGCAGTCCGACGTGCTCGGGTCGTTGTACGAGGTCGACGTGGATGTTCGCGACATCGACGGTCAGCGCATCGCGCTGTATTACGGGTGACGGGTGCGGTTGCGGGATACCGGTGACGGAGCGGGTGCGGAGGTGGGCGTAAGTGCGGGTGCGGACGTGCGGGGGCGGGCGTGCGGGGCGGCGGATGTGTGCGGCCCGGGGGTGTGCGGATTGCAGGAGTCCGCGGCATCCGAGGGGCAGGTTCTCCTGCGAGGGGTGCGGGTTCGACAGAAACTCCTGCGATTCCGGTGTCGACGGCCCGCCCTCACCCGCGGTGCTTGAATGGCACGATGACCATCACGCCGGCCCGCGCCCACCTCGACGACTTCGCTCGATACATCCAGGCGTCGCCGTCATCGTTCCACGCGGTCGACGAGGCCGCGCGCCGCCTCGTCGAGGCCGGGTTCACGCAGCTCGCCGAGGCCGACGCGTGGCCGGGCGAGGAGGACGAGACATCCGCGCACGGAGCAGCCACGCGGTTCGTGGTGCGCGACGGCGCGATCATCGCGTGGGTCGTGCCGGCCGGGGCGACCGCGACGACGCCGTTCCGCATCGTGGGGGCCCACACCGATTCGCCCGGCTTCAAGCTCAAGCCGAAACCGTCGACGACCGCCCACGGGTGGGTGCAGGCGGGGGTCGAGGTCTACGGCGGCCCGCTCTACAACTCGTGGCTCGATCGCGAGCTCGAGTTCGCCGGGCGACTCGCGTTCACCGACGGAACGACGGCGCTCGTGCGCACGGGGCCCTACCTGCGGTTTCCGCAGCTCGCCGTGCACCTCGACCGCGGTGTCAACAGTGACGGACTGCGGCTCGACCCGCAGAAGCACCTCAACCCGATCATCGGGGTTGCGGGCGCCGACGACGCTCACGGCGGATCCGACATCGTCGGGCACCTCGCCTCGCTCGCGGGCAAAACGGGAGCGGATGTCGCCGGTTACGACATCTCCGTCGCCGACACCGCCGCGCCCGCGGTGTTCGGCGCCGACGAGCGTCTCTTCGCCGCAGGCCGCATGGACAACCTGTCGTCGGTGCACGCCGGACTCGCCGCCATCCTCGACGTCGCGAGCGCCGCATCCGACGCTCCCGTCATCAGTGTCTTCGCCGCCTTCGACCACGAGGAAGTCGGCTCGGCGACGACCTCCGGTGCCGCGGGGCCGTTCCTCGCCGACGTGCTCGCGCGCGTCTCGACAGGCGCCACCGAATCGCAGCGGGCGCGCGCATTCGCGAGCTCGATGCACCTCTCGGCCGATGCCGGCCACGCCGTGCACCCCAACTACCCCGAGCGGCACGACCCGGCCAACCGCCCCATCGTCAACGGCGGGCCGCTCCTCAAGATCAACGCCAACCAGCGCTACGCGACGGATGCCGTCGGCGCCGCCGAGTGGGTGCGCGCGTGTTCCGCGGCGGGGGTGCCGTTTCAGGAGTTCGTGTCGAACAACGCCCTCCCGTGCGGGTCGACGATCGGCCCGATCACGGCGACGCGGCTCGGCATCCGCACCGTCGACGTCGGCATCCCGCTGCTCTCGATGCACTCCGCGCGCGAACTGTGCGGGGCGGATGACCCGGCCGCACTCTCCGCGGCGATGCGCGAGTTCCTCGCCCCGACCGGCGGCCGCGGTGACTGACGCGACCCGTGGCCCGCGGGTGGTGTCGGTGAGCCGCGCCCCCGAACACTATTTCAGCAAAGCCGTGGTGCCGAACATCCGCCTCATCGAGGGCATCGGTGTCGAGGGTGACGCCCACGCGGGCGGGACCACCCAGCACCGCTACCTCCTGCGCAAAGACCCCGGGCGCCCCAACCTCACGCAAGTGCACCTGCTGCACTCCGAACTCTTCGGCGAGCTCGTCGACCGCGGCTTCGACGTCTCGGCAGGGGAGCTCGGAGAGAACGTGACCACGGCGGGCCTCGACATTCTGACGCTCCCGCTCGGCACACGATTGCACCTCGGAGCGGACGCCGTGGTCGAGGTGACCGGGCTGCGCAGCCCGTGCAAACTCATCAACGGTCTGCGGGCCGGGCTCATGAAAGCGCTCGTGTCGAAAGGACCCGACGGCGAGGTGCTGCGCGAGTCGGGCATCATGAGCGTCGTCGTCGCGGGAGGCGAGGTGCGCGCGGGCGACCACATCCGCGTCGAGCTGCCCGCCGAACCGCACGTCGCGCTCGGGGTCGTGTAGCGCAGCATCGCGTCGCGTCGCGTCGCGTCGCATCCCGCCACCCCGCCGAACGACGACTGCCGATCGACTACTGCCCGAGCACCGCCCAGCCGTGCGCGGGGATCGTGAGAATGACGCCGCGCCCGCCCGGGTCGGAGGCGTCGAGGTGGGCGGTCCCCGCGAGGAGCGTCGGGGTTGCGCGCAGAGCCGAGGCCGCGGCATCCGCGTCTGCGGTCACCGTCACCTCGTCGTCGCCGATGTTGAGCGCGACGACGATCGAACGCCCCGCGGCGCCGACGGCTGACGCGGCGCCCGCGCTGCCCGCGTCGTCACCCCGACCCGGGTCGGATGCCGCCGCCCGCGCCTCGTAGACGAACACCGTGTTCGCGGTGTGCAGCGCGGTCGCGCGGGCCGAGTGCAGCCACGGCGCACGTCGCCGCAGCCCGATGAGCTCCTGGTGCACGCGGTAGAGCGGCCATCCCTCATCGGCGAGCTCGGCCGGGCTGTCGGGAAAGGCGGGGCGCACGGCGTCGTCACCGCCTGCGCGATCCTCTTTCTCGCCGACGAACCCCTGCTCGTCGCCGTAGTAGATCGCCGGCGTGCCGCCGATCGTGAAGAGCACGACGAGAGCGTGCGGCAGGTTCGGCTCCTCGGCGACCGCGCTCCCGAGGCGCGTGACGTCGTGATTTCCGACGAAGGTGAACGGCACGAAAGTGTCGAGAAACTCGTTGTGGCGCTCGAGGGTCCAGGCGAGCTCGAAGAAGTTGCGCTCCGCGATCGAGTTGCGCGTGGCCTTCCATGCCTCATACTGCGTCACCGCGTCGAGCGTTCCCTCGACCACGAGCTGCGCGTAGTCGCCGTGGATCACCTCGCCCGCGACGAACACGTCGGGGTGCGCGGCGCGCACGCGCGGCAGCACCTCGGCCCAGAAGTCGCTCGGCACAGCGTAGGCCGCGTCGAGTCTCCAAGCGTCGGCGCCCGCGTCGAGCCAGTGGTTCATCACGTCGACGACGAGATCCCGCACGGCGGGAGCGTTGTGATTGAGGGCGACGAGGGCGTCGTGGCCCTCGAAGTTCTCGAACCGGGGGCTTGCGTCGTCGCCGCCCTCGATCGGACGGAACCACGACAGCTCCTCCCCACCCGCTTGCGCGCGCTCGAACGGGGGAAAACTCCGACCGACGTGATTGAAGACCCCGTCGAGCATGATCCGGATGCCGCGGCCGCGGGCGTCGGCGCAGAACGCGCGGAAGTCGTCCATCGAGCCCAATCGCGGGTCGATCTCGAAGTAGTCGGTCGTGTCGTACCCGTGCGTCTCCGATGTGAAGACGGGACCGAGCAGGATGCCCGAGACACCGAGCTCGAGCGCGTAGTCGAGCCACGCAGACATCCGCTCGAAGGCGTTCGCACGGGCGGCGTCGGCGGGCGGGGTGCGGTCGACACCGGTTGTGTCGGCGCCGGCGAAACCGAGCGGGTAGATGTGCCACCAGATCGAGTGCGCGACCCAGTCGGGGGTGCGGTGGGCGGTGGGTGGGGCGAGGTCGGGCATCCGACCAATCTACGGCGCGCGTCGGGGGCTCAGATGGGTCTGGACGATGTCGTCGGCCCGCACGATACTGGTGCGACGAACCCGCGTGCGACGAACACCGGCGCGACGAACACCGGCGCGACCGGCGTGCCCCGGGCGCACACCGCCGAGAGCGAAGGAGCTGCCGATGACATTCCAGGCCTACCTCGACACCATCAAGTCCAAGACGGGCAAGACTCCCGCCGACTTCCGCGTGCTCGCCGAGAAGCAGGGCCTGCTCGAGCCGGGGGTGAAACCCGCGCAGATCGTCGAGTGGCTCGCGCGCGATTTCGGGCTCGGCAAAGGGCACGCGATGGCGATCGTCGCGACCCTCGGCAAGACCGCGAAGGCCGGGCTGTCGAAAGATGAGAAACTCGAGTCGCTCTTCGCGGGGTCGAAGGCGCAGTGGCGTCCGCTGTTCGACTCTCTCGTCGACACGGCGCGCGGCTTCGGTGAGGTGTCGCTTGCCGCGACGAACACCTACGTGAGTCTCCTCAAGGGCACCGCGAAGTTCGCCATCGTGCAGCCGAGTGCGTCCCGGCTCGACCTCGGAATCAAGCTCCCGGATGCCGCGACCACCGAGAGGTTCGCCGCCGCGGGCTCGTGGAACAGCATGGTCACCCACAGGGTGGGGTTGCGCGCATCCGACGACCTCGACGCCGACGTCGTCGACTGGCTGCGCCGCGCCTACGAGCGCGCATGATCCCCGACGAGTTGCGCGAGTTCTGTCTCGCGCTGCCGCAAGCGACCGAGACCTTTCCGTTCGACGAGTCCACGTCGGTGTTCAAGACGAGCGGCAACGGCAAGATCTTCGCGCTCAGCGACCTCGGAGCGAGCGCTTTCTCGGTGTCGCTCAAGTGCGACCCCGACGAGAGCGTCGCCCTGCGGTCGGCCTACCCGCAGATCACCCCCGGCTACCACCTCAACAAGAAGCACTGGATCACGATCGACCTCGGTGGTGCGGGTGCGGGTGCGGTGCCCGACGATCTCGTGGAGCAGCTGATCACCGACAGCCACCGGCTCGTGCGCCCGAAGGTGCGGAGGCCTGCGCAGTCGTCCGGTTGAGCTGCTGGGCTGCTGGGCACACTCGGCGTTCGCTAGCGGCGCGGCGCGTATTCCTCTTCGAACCGCTCGAGGGATCGCTGGCGCCGCCGGCGCGCACCGAGCACGAGCAGTCGGATGCCGAAGATCACGAGCGCGAGGGGCACCGTGTAGTTGAGGATCGTGCGCACGAGGTCGCGGATGGACTGGATGTAGGCGTCGTCGTCGGCCTCGCCCGCGAGCTCGCCGACGCCGAACGTCCAGAGGAAGTAGCTCGCCGCCGCGACCCCGGCGGTGACGAACACGCCGATGATGAGGGTGCGGATGCCGGCGCGGCGGATCACCGACACGATTCCTTCGAGGATGACGACGGCGACGAGTGGCAGGGCGACAGCCGCGAGGAAGGCGCCGAGAAGCATGGCCAGCACGGCGGTGGTTTGTGTGAGCACTCGTCCCCCAGGATTCGTTTCTCCGACGGTATCCGGTGTGCGGGGCCGTTTGGGTCGGCGCGCGGCAATTGGGGGCCCGGTCGTTATCGGATCGGTGTGCTTGTCAGGTCGCGCCCCCGGCCGCAACCACTTGTCTGGCAGGTGGGGGAGGGGGAGACTCGGGTCATGTCGTCGGCGCCTCTTTTCGTGGCCGCCCTCACCAGTTATGCGGCGAACTGCGCTCTCGGGTCGAGTGTCGCGCTGAAGCTCGTCGACTCGAGCGGGTTCCGCTGGGTGCATCACGCTCTGTATGTGTCGACGTTCGCGCTCGCCGGTGCGGCGATCGTCTCGGGTGCCGTCCGGGGTGGACGCGCGCGCGGGGGTGCGCGCGGGCCTGCTGCCGCTGTCGCCCTCGCGCCCGCTGTCGTTCCCCTCGCGCTCATCCCGTTTCTGGGGTCGCGGTCGCGCAAGCATGTCGCGGTGTCGCTGTCGGCGGCGCCGTTTTTCGTCGCCGGTGTCGTCCGGTCTAGGAGGGTCTGATGGATCTGCTCGACGCGATTCGTCGCCGCAAGACGACGAACGGCGCTTTTCTGCCCGACCCGGTGTCGCTCGAGCATCAGAGGGTGCTCATGGAGGTGGCCGGGCGCGCGCCGTCTCAACTGAATTCGCAACCGTGGCGTTTCGTGATCGTGGAGGAGCGCGACACGATCGAGCGCATCGCGTCGATCAGCGGCGAGAGCATGACGTCGGCGATGTCGAACGGCACATTCTTCGAGCGGTACAAGCCCTATTTTCGTTTCAGTGCCGAGGAGATGGAGCGCCGCCGCGACGGGATGCTCTTCGACAAGCTGCCCGCGCCGCTGCGCCCGTTCACGAGCCAGGTGTTCACGAAGCGCGGCCAGCGGATGCTCAACACCCTCCGGGTTCCGCAGACTCTCGGCGAGGAGAACCGCAAGCTCGTGGCCGGGTCGCCGCTGCTCCTCGGGGTCATGCTCGATCGTTCGGAGTACCGCCCGGGCCAGTTGTCGTCGTTCTATTCGCTCTTCAGCATGGGGGCGGCGATGGAGAACGTGTGGCTCACGACGACCGAGCTCGGCATGGGCATCCAGTTCGTGTCGTTTCCGATGGAGGTCGAGGGCAAGTGGGAGCAGATCGTCGACCTGCTGAGGGTGCCGGACGAGCTCGAACTCATGGCCGTCTACCGCCTCGGCTACCTGCCGCCCGAGCAGCGGCGTCCGGCGATCGACTGGTCGAGCCATCAGCGCAAGCTCCCATCGCAGTACGTCTTCCGGGGAACGTGTGAGACCCCGCAGTCCGGATGGGATGACGTCACTCCTCCATCGTGATGGGGGTGCCGAGGGGGAGAGCCGTGAGAGCGGCGATCGCCTCGGCGCTGAGCCGGATGCATCCGTGGGACACCGCACCCGACGCACTCTCGGCGTAGTGGAGTCCGATGAGGCCGCCGTCGCTGCCGCCGAACGGTTCGTCGTCGTCGGCCGCGTGCAGTGACGTGAGTTGCACGGGGTGCACGCTCTGATTCTGGGCGGGGTCGAGGTAGCGGGCCTGCAGGTAGCCCGTGACGCCGGTGGGTGTCGGTGTCTCGGGTGTTCCGACGCCGACGGTGAAGCTCTCGGTGACGCGGCCCGCGGTGGTGATGGTGAGGGTCTGTTCCGACACCGACACGGTGATGGCGTGCTCGAGGGACTGCGAGGCTGACCCGGTCGCCGGGTCGAGCGTGCTGGAGTCGATCCACGCCGACGTCTGCGCCGGCGCGGTGCCGCCGTTCTCCGAGGGGAGGGCCTGCCGCGCGGGGGTGAGGATGCGGGCCCAGCCGCCCTCGGTCTCGAGTGGCACGACCACCGTCGGTTCGCCGAGGAAGTTCAGCGCGGGGAGGGTCGCGACGGGGGTCGCCCGATCGGTGCCGTAGAGCGCGATCGTGCCGTCGATCGTGTGGCGGCGATCGGGGAGAGGCTCGGCGCCGCTCGTCGCCATGAGCCCCGCGATCACGGCGTCGTAGCGAGCCTCGGGAAGGGCGGCGAGCTCGTGGTCGTCGAGCGGGCCGGGCACCGGGGGCACGTCTCCGGATGCGGTCGGAGTGTCTGTCGCACCCTCCGAGCCCGAGTCGCCGACCTCGCGGATGTCTACGGTGTCGGCGCCCGGGTGGCCGGGTGCGCGGTCGCTGCCCGACCCATTGCCCGACCCGCCCCACCCGCCGGCGCCGAACGCGGCACCGAGGGTGAGTGCGGCCGCGGTTGCGATCGCCGCGAGGGCGAGGGTGACGCTCGCACCCACGACGAGTCGGGGGCGGATGCCGGCGCGCGCGGTCATCCGCTCACCACGGGCAGGCGAGGCGGCGTCGACGGGGTCGGCGGAGTTGCGGTCGGCGGTGTCGGTGTCGGCGGTGTCTGGGTGGGCGGAGTCGGTGGGGTCTCGACCGGGGGTGCGGGTGGGGTCGGTGGCGCGGCGATCGTCGTGATCTCCGCCGGATCGCCACACGCGCCCACCGCGAGGGGGACACCGTCGGCTGTCGACGCGGTGGCGATCCAGAAGATCGTGCCGACGTGGTCGGCAGTCGTCGCGAAGTCCTCGGAGGGGAACTCTCCGTCGCTGTCGACGATCGCCGGTTCCGTCGATCGGTAGACGACGGTCTCGTCGGTGCACACGGGCTCTGTCGCATCGGCGGGCTGCAGGTATCCGGCGAACGTCAGCCGGAGCCCCGCGACGGGCACGCCCGCGAGGGTCGCGACGTCGCGAACAGTGCTGCCCGCGACGGCCGTCGGTTGCGCGAGGGTCGACAGGAGAGGAACGCGGCGGTCGCGCGCATCCGCCGCTGTGGCCGATGCGACGGCTGTGGTCGGCGGCGCTGCCGCCACGAGGGTCTGGGCGCGGGGAGTCGCGAAGACCCGGACAGACGAACTCGGAATCCCGGTAACCGTGATGTCGTCGCTCGAAGCCGAGACGGACCACGACTCGGCGTCGTCTGGCGCGATCGCGGTGATCGGCAGACGGTCGCCGTCGGACACTCGGGCTCGGGGAGACGTGGTCGTGGACGTCGTTGCGGGGTCGGTGCTCGCGGGGTCGGAGGTGTGGTCATCGGCGTTGTCTGCGGTGGCCGACGGGCCCTCGAGGTCGTTTCCGCTCTCTGCCTCGCTCTCGATGTCCATCTCGCCGAACACAGCCCCCTCGAGTTCGACGGTCGCGCTCGCCGAAGCGGGGTCGAGCTCGACCTCGAGAAAGCCGCGGCGCTCGTCGTGCTCGTCGATCGTGAGGCGCAGCTCTGCTCGTGGGGTCACGGGCGTGTAGGCGGCTGCCTCGGCGCGGAACTTCTTCGCGAGCGCCGCGATTCGCGCCCTCTGCGACTCGGGCGCGCGGCGCAGCGCTCGCGAGTCGCCGCCTGCCGCGGCATACCGCTTCGCGTCGGCGATGCTCCAGACCGTCATCGCGACGGCGGCGGCGGTGCGGTTATCCGTTGTGGCCCCGTGGCGCGCGAGCACGACGCCGAGGCGCTGCATCTTGACGGGGCCGAGCCCGTTGATGCGGTCGCGCACCCCGCGGTCGGTCGTCGCTCCGCCGACGGGGCTCGGGAGGCCGGCCTCGATGCAATAGGCGATCGTGCCGTTCGGCGTGCGATAGCCCCCGAGATGGTTGAGCGGTTTTCCCGCTTGCTGGTAGCCGGGCCCGATCTCGGCGGCTGCAGCCGCGTGCGGCACGGCGAGGGCTCCTCCGAGGGCGCACGCGAGCACGACGACGGTCGCGAGGAGGGTGCGGATGGTGCGTCGAGCGCGTGCGGGTGGTTGCGGGTCGGGGCGGGGAGCGATGGGGTCGGGCTGGCGCGGCATGCGAGTCCTCTCGGCGCGGGGGGTGTCGCCGATCGGCGACGTGTCGTCGACGGTACGGAGGCGTGAGGCGGGCCCAGCGGGGTCGAGTGGGATTGGTGCTGCGGCGGCGGTGACTCGCCCTGGGGAGGACGAGTCAGCCGCTCGCTATCGAGCACCGGAGTGATCACCGTTATCAATTAGATAAACACATTGCAAAGTGTTTATGTATTGTGCTCTACTGGAGTCAGCCCGCACCGGGCACCCAGACCACACGAAACAAGGAGCACCCATGGCTGAGACAGAAACCCTCGCGGAGCACACCGTCACCGACCACGCGCACGGCGCCGATTGCGGCCACGAGACCGTGACACACGGCGACCACGTCGACTACGTGCACGACGGACACCGCCACGCGGCACACGACGACCACTACGACGAGCACGGCGAGGCGTAAGCCAGCACCTCGATAGCAATGAAGGGCCCGACCGGATGGTCGGGCCCTTCGTCGTGTGATGCCTCGTGTTCTCACCCTGGGGCACCACGCGACCCATAAAAGTGCGCTTATATATGAGGGTGACCGCCGACCTCGAACCCGCCGCCGAACTCTTCAAGGCGCTGTCGTCGGCATCCCGACTCACCCTCCTCGAGGCGCTCAAGAGCGGGGAGGCCACCGTCGGCGATCTCGCCGACCGCAGCGGGATGTCGCAACCCCTCGTCTCCCAGCACCTCCGCATTCTGCGCACCGCCGGGCTCGTGAGCGTGCAACGGTCGGGCCGCGAAGCCCACTACGCCATCGCCGACGCGCACGTCGTGCACATCGTCGAGGACGCGGTCAAGCACGCGCTCGAGGGCTGAGTCGGTCTGCTGCCGCCGAATTGCGGGAGTTCGCGGGTTCGCGAGCTCGAAACCTCCTGCAAGGGGCGTGAGGTCGACAGAAACTCCTGCAGCGGGGACGGACCCGGGGGCGAGGCCGGTTGGTGCGATGGGGATGGACCCGGGTTCGGAGTGCCGGTGGGCATGGTTGCCGCGCCGAATCACGGGAGTTCGCGGGTTCGCGAGCTCAAAACCTCCTGCAGGGGGCGTGAGGTCAACAGAACCTCCTGCAGCGGGGATGGACCCGGGACGGACCCGGGGGTGAGAACCGGTGCGGGAGGCGACCGGCCGGGCGCGAACATCCGCCCCCGCCGTGCGCGGAGTAGGAGAGCGGATGCGACGCGCCGAGGTCAGCGCCCGCCACGCCGTGTGCCGTGCCCCACGTCCTACTCCGCCCACGTTCGAGGGGTCCGGCGCGACTCGGCGAGCTCAAAGCTGCCCCGCGCCTGCGCTCAGCACCCGCACCCGCACCCGCACCCGCACCCGCACCCGCACTCACACCCCCGCGAGCGACGCCGCCCCCGTGCACCGGTGGTACATCTCGGTGAAGCCGGGCACGAACACGCGGTTGAGTTTCTCGAGGTCGTCCTGCCACGACTGCAGTTCGGTGCGGCGGGACGCGAACTCGGCGATGATCGCGCGCTCGTCGATCGTCGTGAGCTCGCCGTGGTCCACCACGATCTTTCCGTCGACCATGACGTAGTCGATGCTGCTGCCGTTCTCCGAATAGACGAGCTGCAGGTCGAGCTTGTTGCGCGGCGTGAAGGCGAGGGTGTCGAGGTTGTAGACGACGAGGTCGGCGCGTTTGCCCACCTCGAGCGAGCCCGTGGTCTCGTGCAGCACGCCGCTGCGCGCGCCACCGATCGTGCCGGCGCGCAGCACCTCGTCGACGGTCGGCCACAGCTCGAAGTCGCTGTCGCCGACCTTGTGGAGGAGGGCCGCGGCTTTGAGCACCTCGAGCATGCGGGGGGTGTCGCTGCTCGAGGCGCCGTCGCTTCCGAGACCGAGGTTGACCCCGGCATCCTGATATTTGCGCCAGGGTGCGAGCCCCGAGCCGAGCTTCATGTTCGAGATCGGGTTGTGCGACACCGACACTTGCGCGTCGGCCATGAGGGCGATGTCGTCGTCGCTCACCCAGATTCCGTGCGCGAACGTCGTGTTCGGTGAGAGCGCGCCGATCTCGGCGAGGTGCGCGGGGAGGGTCTTGCCGTAGAACTCCTGCCCGGTCACGCGCTGCACCTGGGTTTCGAGCACGTGGATGTGGCATTCCGCGTCGTTTTCGAGGGCGAGCTGCGTGGCGCCGACGAGCAGGTCGTCGGTGCACCGCTGCGGACCCGACGGCGCCACCATGTAGCGCAGCCGCCCGCCGTGGGCCCCGTGGTAGCGCGTGAACGCCTCGCGACTGAACGCGAGGTAGTCGTCGGTGGTCGGGATGTCGGCGCCGCGCACCTCGGCGAGCACCGACTCGTCGAGAAGGTCGGCGACGAACGGCAGGGTGTCGACGAACGGCTTGTTGATGATGTGCCCGGAGATGTTGGCGCGGATGCCGACCTCGCCGTAGACCTCGAACACGGCGTCGAGCTGGTCGAAGTCCTGCGTCGGATTCTCGAGCACATCGTCGATGACCGTCGTCACCCCCGCCTTCAGACTCTCCGCCGCGAAGAGCTGCGTGCGGAGACGAACGAGATCGGGGGAGACGTGGCTGTTGCCGAGGATCGGGTAGGAGAAGAGCATCCACAGTTCGAGCGGCAGGTTGTCGTAGCGGCCCTTGAAGAGGGTCTCCCACGAGTGCGTGTGCGCGTTGACGAGGCCCGGGGCCACGAGCCGGTCGGTGCCGTCGATGACGGTGTCACCCGCGCCGGGCACGAGGTCGGTGCCGATCGCGACGATCACGCCGTCATCGATGCGGATGCTCGCGGTGATCGGTGTGCTGCCGGTGACCGGGTCCATCGTGATGACGGTGGCCGAGGAGATGAACGTGCTCATAGGTGTGCTCGATTCGTGATGGTGCGGGGGTGTGCGGGCGAGACGGAACTCGGGGATGAGGAGGAGGGGTCAGGCGGTGACGCGAGCCCCCGACATCCGCTTCTCGACCATGGCCGCGAGAGGCGCAACGATGATCGCGACGATGATGCCCTGCACCGCGGGGATGCCGAAGTCGAAGGTCGACCCGAGGGCGGCGGCCGCGACGCCGGCGAGGTAGGCGGCGAGTCCGCTCCAGCGCACGAGGGGCTCGGAACCGTAGGCGATGCCGGGGTCTGTGCCCTTCCACACGAGGTAGAAGTAGCCGATGAGCGCGCCCCCGAGCGGCGGGATGAGCACCCCGAGGAGGGAGAGGAACGGGATGAGCACGCTGCCGGCGTTGATGATCGCGATGATGATTCCGAGGATGACGCCCGCGATGATGAACGGTCGCTTGTCGCTCTTGTTGAAGAGTTCTGCGCCGGCGAGACCGAAGGCGTATGCGGTGTTGTCGTTGGTCGTCCACAGGTTGGCGACGAGGAGGAAGAGGCCGGCCACGAGGAGTCCGAGCTGCACGAGCAGTTCGGCGAAGTCGCTCTGGCCGAACGCCGTCGCGCCGACGCCACCGAAGAACAGCATCGCGAACTGCACCACGATCACGGCGACGAAGGTTCCGGCGATCGCGACGCTGCCGTTGCGGGCGAAGCGCGTCCAGTTGCCCATCTGGGTTCCCCCGCTGATGAACGTGCCGATCATGATCGTGAGCGCCGCGCCGACACTCAGGCCGCCGTTGCCCTCGAGGGCGAGCATGCCCGCGGGGCCGCCGACCTCGTCGAGCGAGAGCACGAGCACCCAGACGCACAGCGCGAGCATGAGCGGAACCGACACCCAGCTCAGCACCTCGATGCCCTTGAAGCCCCAGTAGGCCGTCGTCGCCATGGCGATTCCGCCGATGACGGCGAGCGGCCAGGTGTAGTCGAGGCCGAACGCGCGGCCCACGAAGTCGGTGAGGGTGCTGAGCGTGATGCCGTACCACCCGATCTGCGTGCCGCCGAGGAGGATCGACGACCACTTGCCGCCGATCTTGCCGAACACCGCCCGAGCGAGCAGCACCGCGGTGAGACCGGTGCGCGCGCTGATGCCGCCGATGAGCGCGATGTAGGTCGCGAGCACGAGGGTCGCGACCGCCGCGAGGCCGAGGAACTCGCCGAACGCGAACTCCACCGCCACTTGCCCGCCCGCGAACATCGTCGGGGTGAAGAAGAGGAAGCCCGCGATCACGATCACAACCGAGGCGTTGGTCTTGCGGTGCTCTTTCGGAACCCTGGCCAGCGGGTAGTCGGGGTCGATGGGGGCGGATGTCTCGGCTGAGCCGGGCGCGGAGGTCGTCGCGGTCATGGTCGTGGGGTTCCTTCGGCTGGGGCGGGGCTGGGGAGGAGGGTGCGCCCAGAGTAGGAGCGCCGCGGCATCCGCTGATCGAGGTGTGGGGGAGGTCATAGCGCGACCCGGTGCCGCAGTGTGCTCGCGCACAAGGCGGTGACACACGGCTGACACATTGCCGCCCTAGTGTTTCGCCATGGTTTCGCCCGAAACTCCCCCGACCGAGGCGTTCGACGCGGCCATCACCGTCGCCGACGTGCTCGAGTGGCCGGGATTCGACGTGACGCTCGTGGCCGGCGCGACAGGCGTCGACCACCGGGTGCGCTGGGCGCAAGCGACCGAACTCGTCGACCCGTCGCCCTATCTGCGGGGCGACGAGATCATCCTCACCGTGGGGTCGGACCTCGACACGGCCGCGAAGTGCGCCGCGTTCGTCGACGCGCTCATCGCGAGCGACGCCGCCGCCATCGGACTCGCGGTGGACGTCGTCGACCACACCCCTCCCGCGGGGCTCGCCGCGCTCGCCGACGCCCGCGGCCTCGCGCTCTTCACCGTGCCCAACACTCTGCCGTTCGTCGCGTTCACCGAGAAACTCGCGGCGCTGC
Organism: Marisediminicola sp. LYQ85; assembly: GCF_046600695.1. Taxonomy (NCBI): domain Bacteria; kingdom Bacillati; phylum Actinomycetota; class Actinomycetes; order Micrococcales; family Microbacteriaceae; genus Marisediminicola; species Marisediminicola sp. LYQ85. The sequence goes on along the minus strand of NZ_JBKIWO010000002.1, from coordinate 194,357 downwards.
ACGGGGCGGCACGGGAGCGCGTGCAACGGCGACGCGACAACGGTCTCCTGCTCGACTACATCCGCCGCGGTCTCGCGAGCCCGTGGGTGCTGCGCGACCAGCTCGGCGGGGAGTTCGCGGCGGCCTCGACCTTCGGCACCGTGTGTCTCGCGGCGGGAACCGATGTGGCGATCGGTGGGCTCACGGTCGTCGGCGACCTCGACAGCCACACCGTCGTCGTGGCCGAGCACGACTACCTGCAGGCGTTTCTCGATTCGGATGCCGCGGGCGTGGTCGGTGTCGGACGCATGGCGCCGCTCGACCAACTGCACCACTCACTCAAAGAGAGCGTTGCGGCGTTCGCGATCGCGACGTCGCGGCGTCGCTCGGCCGGTCCGCGCGACCTCGCCTCACTCTCGGGCCTGCTCGGGCGCATGTCGTCAGACCAGTTCGCGCCCTTCCGCGACCACGTGCTCGCCCCGCTCGAACAGCACGACGCCCGGCACGGAACCCAGCTCGTGCAGACCCTCGACGCCTTCTTCGCGAGCGGCGGATCCGTCTCGGCGACCGCCACCGAGCTGTTTCTGCACGTCAACTCGGTGCGCAACCGGCTCGCGCGGGTCGAAACCATCACGGGGCTCGACCCGACGGTTTTCGGGGACCGCGTCACGCTGACCCTCGCGCTCGAGAGCCGCGGGCGGTAGGTGGGGTGGGGCGGGGTGGTGCTGGTGCTGCTGTTGGAATTGCAGGAGTTCGCGTCATTCGCGGAGCAAAATCTCCTGCAGAACGCGTGGTATCAACAGAAACTCCTGCACGGGGGATGAACCCGGGGATGAACCCGAGGGCGAGAACCGGTGGCGTGAGCGAACGACCGGCACCCGAACTTCCGGCCCGGGTGAGCGGAGCACGTCGTCGCGTGCGCGGAGTAGGACGGCGGATGCGACGCGCCGGGCTGTGTGCCCGCCGCGCCGCATCGGGTGCCGCAACTCCTACTCCGCGCACGCGCGCGCCCGCGAGCGAGGGCTCCTCCGCCTATGGCTCGCGTCGAGCGGTCCTCCACAGTCCGATGCCGAGGGGGATGCCAACCCACACGAGCAGCGACACGAGCAGCTTCGGCCAGTCTTCAGCGGTCATCTCGCCGCCCATGAGGGTCGCGAGGGTGAGGCTCATGTCGAGCCACTCCGCGGGCTCCGCGAGCGCTTCGATCGTGAAGGTGAGAATCGACCACACCGTCGGCAGCGCGAGGTAGGCGACGATCGCGATGGGGGTGCTCAAGAACGCGAGCCCGAACGCGACGCCCTGCCACACGAGCAGGATGAGTGCGAGCGCGGTTCCGGCCACGATTCCCCAGTCGAGCGCCCACGAGCCGTCGCCGTCGAGCCACACGAGGCCGATGACGTTGGCGATCGCGCTCGCGGCGAGCGTGACGAACATGACAGCGACCCCGAGCGAGCTCGCCGACGCGAGCTTCGCGAGGTTCACGCGCGTGCGCCGCGGTTCGAGGGTGAAGGTCGACAGTGCCGTGCGGGCCGACCACTCGCTCGTCGCCGCCATCACCCCGATGAGCGGCAGCAGCAGCAGTTGCCCGGTCGACGCGGAGGCCGTGAGGTTCGTCCAGGTGTTGAACTCGGCGTCCGCGGTGAACAGGTTGAGGGCGATGAAGCCCGCGCTGATGATCGCGATGGCGACGAGCAGCCACAGCCCGGCGCGGGTGTCGAGCTGTTTGCGCAGCTCCACCGCGCACAGTCTCAGAAACGGGATACCCCCGGTCGGGCGGATGCTCGTGCCCGACGTGCGGGCGGCGAACAGGTCGTCGGGCGGGGCCGACAGGGACGTCGAGGTCGAGGTGCTGGGGGTGGTCATGCGGGCACATCCTCTCGCCCGTGCTGGGCGGTCATAGAGAAAAAGAGGTCTTCGAGCCCGGCGTTCGCTGCCGGGCGCAGGTCGGTAACGACGACGCCCGCGGCGAGCGCGAGGCGCCCCACGTCGTCGACGGTCGCCGAGGTCGAGATGCCGTCGCCGGCGGGGGTGACGTCGAACCCGGCGGCGGTGAGCTCGCGCGTGAGGGCGGCGTCGTCGAGGCTGCGCACCTGGGTGCCTTTCGACGCGAGCAGTTCGTCAGCGCTGCCCTGGGCGAGAATCCGGCCCTGCCCGATGATCACGAGGTCGTCGGCGACGGCCTCGACCTCGAGCAGCAGGTGGGAGGACAGCAGCACCGTGCCACCCGACGCGGCGAACGACGTGAGCACACCGCGCATCCATCGGATTCCTGCCGGGTCGAGCCCGTTGCTGGGTTCGTCGAGGATCAGCACGGCGGGATCGCCGAGCAGCGCGCTCGCGAGACCGAGGCGCTGGCGCATGCCGAGGGAGTAGCCGCGGATGCGCGCGCTCCCCTCCTTGGCGGTGAGGCCGACGACGTCGAGTACCTCGTCGGCACGCCCCGGGGCGAGGCCCATGAGCTGGGCGGAGATCGCGAGCGACTCGCGCCCGGTGCGACCGGGGTGCTGGGCTGCGGCGTCGAGCAGCACGCCGACGTGGCGTCCGGGGTTGTCGAGTTGGCGGAAGGGCACGCCGAGCACCGTGCTCGACCCCGACGTGGGGGAGGAGAGGCCGACGAGCATGCGCATGGTCGTGGACTTTCCGGCACCGTTGGGGCCGAGGAATCCGGTGATCCGCCCGGGCTGGGCGGTGAACGACACGTCGTCGACGGCCGCCCGGGAGCGATAGTGCTTCGTGAGATTGGTTGCGGTGATCATGGTGTTCAGCCTCTCGGCGCCGCGGCCGCCGCGGATCGGAGCCCGGTCTCGACCGTCTCCGACTTTGGGGGGAGCAGGTCGAGCCCCAGAGGGGAGAGGATGCCTGCGGCTGCACCCTAGGCTCGAGATCGTGACCGACAGGCGAAGTTCCGTGCCGCCGCAGCGGTCGACGCGAGCACGGCCAGTCGCGGCATCCGGGGCCGAGGCATTCCGCACCCCGGCGTCCCGAGCCCCGGCATCCCGCGCCCCGCTCCCGGCCGCGCTGCCCGCCCCGCCGCTGCAGGCGTGGTCGCGCATCTGGCGTTACCTGCTCGTGCTCGCCACCGGCGCACTGTTCTGGATCTTCACCCTCGCCGAGTTCGTCGGTTTCGGGCCCGACGAACTGTCGGAGCGCGACAACGCGGTGATCACCGGTTTCATGCTGCTCGACCTCGTGCTCGGCGGCGTCGCTGTGGCGCTGCTCCCGCTTCGCCGCCGCCACCCTGTGACGATCGCCGTGATCACCGCGGGGCTCTCCTCCGTCTCCGTGTTCTCCATCGGCGCGGCGATGCTCGCCATCGTCTCGATGAGCACGCGGCGTCGCTGGAGGCCCGTGGTCGCCGTCGGTGTCGTGTGGATCGCGTGCACCGTGGTCTACGAGTTCGTGGTGCGCCCGAGCGTGGCCGGCGAGCAAACCGAGATGTATTCGAGCTGGGCGTCGGGCGGCATCGCGATCGCCGTCTACGGCATCCTCGTGGCGACGGGGTTCTACGTCGGCGCTCGCCGCGACCTCCTCGCGTCTCTGCGGGAGCGCGCGCTCAACGCCGAACGCGAGCAGGCCCTGCGCGAGGAGTCGGCCCGGGAGGCCGAGCGCACCCGCATCGCCCGCGAGATGCACGACGTGCTCGCCCACCACATCTCACTCGTCTCCCTGCACGCGGGAGCCCTGACCTACCGCACCGACCTCACGCGCGACGAGACCGCGCAGGCGGCGACGGTGATCCAGAACAACGCGCAGCTCGCGCTCACCGAGCTGCGGCAGATTCTCGGGGTGCTGCGGTCGAGCGAGGGGGGTTCGGGAGGAGCGGACCGGGCGGGCGCCGCCGACGGCGCGGATGCTGCGGACGGCGGCCGCGCCGATGCCGCTCGCCTCGACGCCCGAGTCGAACCGCCGCAGCCGACCCTCGCCGACCTGCCCGCGCTGCTCGACGACTCCCGCGAGGCCGGAACGGACGTGACCCTGGATGCTGGCGTGACTCCGGGTGCGGGCGACCTCGACCTCGACCTCGCCGTCGACCTCGAGGGCCTGGGCGAGTCGGTCTCCCGCACCGCATACCGGATCATCCAGGAGGCACTCACGAATGCGCGCAAGCACGCGCCCGGCGCACCCGTGACGGTCGAGCTGGAACGCCGGGACGCCGAACTGCGTGTCACCGTGCGCAACCCGGTGCGGCAGGCATCCGTTGCTGGCGCCAGGGAATCAGGCGGCAGCGGTAGCGGCGTCGGCCTCACCGGGCTGCAAGAGCGCGCGGAGCTCGCGGGCGGGTCGCTCGCGCACGGCGTCGACCGCGGCGACCGCTTCGTGGTGACGGCGAGGTTGCCATGGGAGTGACGGCGGGTGGCGAGGGCGAGCGAGCGACCGCACCCCGCACGCGCCTCGCGATCGTCGACGACGACGCCCTCGTGCGGGCGGGGCTGCGGATGATCCTCGGCGGGGACGCGTCGATCGACATCGTCGGCGAGGCGTCCGACGGTCGCGACGCCCTCGAGGTCATCGCCGCGACGTCACCGCACGTCGTGCTCATGGACATCCGCATGCCCCGCCTCGACGGACTCGAGACCACCAAGGCCCTCACCGCTCGCGGCGACCGCGCGCGGGTGATCGTGCTCACGACGTTCGACACCGACGAGCTCGTGCTCACGGCCCTGCGGCACGGGGCGGTCGGGTTTCTGCTCAAAGACACCCCGCCCGCCGAACTCGTCGACGCCGTGCGCAGGGTCGCGGCGGGCGAGTCGATCCTGTCGCCGAGCGTCACGGCGCAACTCATCGCCGCCGTGACCGGGGGGTCGGATGCGCGGCGCACCCACGCCGTCGCCCTGCTCGAGCGGCTCACCGACCGCGAACGCGACGTCGCGATCGCCGTCGGCCGCGGGCTCTCCAACGCCGAGATCGCCGCCGAGCTCTACATGGGAGTCGCGACCGTCAAAACACATATCGGGCACCTGTTCACCAAGCTCGAGGCAAGCAATCGCGTGCAGATCGCCCGCACCGTGCACGACGCGGGGCTGACGGGGGAGTAGGGCGCGGGCGCGGGTGCGCGCCGCGCGCCGCGCGGCCCCGGTCGCCGACCGAATAGCAGGAGTTGCCCGCGTTCGGGAGGTCAGAACCTCCTGCGACACGTGTGCGGTCAGCAGAAACTCCTGCAGCGCGGTCGATCGGGGGAGCCGCACACGGTGTTCGCCGCGCATCGCCCGCCACGCCGCATCCGCTGCCGCAACTCCTGCCCCCGCGCGCGAACTCTGCGGCGACACCTCAGTTCAGCAGCCCCCCGAAGAGCAGCGACACCATCATGGCGATGACGACCGAGTTGAACACGAAGGCGATGATCACGTTTCCGCGCACGACACCCCACGCTTTGCGCGAGCTGATCTGTGCGGGGGTGGTTGCGGCCATGGCGGACACAAGCGCCGCGAGGGTGAGGTAGTCGCTGAAGCGGGGGCGTTCCGGGAAGTGGAATCGGAGGTGCTCGCCGTCGTCGGCCGCTCCGAGGCGAAGGTAGTTCTGTGCGAACGAGAAGACCATGAGAATCCACGACGTGGCCACGGTGACGAGCGCGGCGATGACGTAGATCGGTTCCCCGCGAAACTCGGGTCGCTGCGCGATCACGATCGTGATGACCACCGCGAGCACTGCGGCGGAGAGGGTCGTGTTGGTCGCCCCGCTCATTCCGAGAACGCGGGCGGGCAGTTTTCGTTCGCCCTCGTCGTCTGCGGCGGTCTGCAACGCGAGCGTGGTCTGGTCGAGTCGCGAGTAGACCCAGGTTCCCCACCCCACGTAGATGCTCGTCTGAACAACCCACAGAATCACGAAGCCTGTGACCTGCACCCGCAATTCGTTGCTGCCGTCGAAGCTCGTGAAGTTAATGAGGCACAGGAGCACGACGACCATGACGAGCACAGCGATGACGCTGCTCACGAACACGCGAACGAGGTCGCTGTTCCAGCGGGAGACTCTCGGCCGGGGGTCGCGGCGCGGTTCGGGCCGCGGGTCGGGTCTTGAGCTCGGTGTGTTCGCGTCCATAGGGCTATCTTTCTGATGCTCGGGGCAGATGGCGGCCCCACTCGGGGGTGTGTTCGGGGGCGGACGGGCAGTCCCTACTCCGGGATGGCGGCGACCGCCTCGATCTCCACGAGCGCACCCGGGAGGGCGAGCGCGTGCACGCTCAGCGCCGTGATCGCGGTGCGGTTGTCGCCCCACACGTCTCGCGACGCGGCGAATCCGGCGCTCGGGTCGACGCCGGGGGCGAGGTAGATCGTCAGTTTGGCGACATGCTCGGGGCCTGTTCCGGCGGCGGCGAGCACGCTCAGCACATTGCGGAGTGCTTGCGCGGTCTGCGCGGCGATGCCATCGACGAGATCGCCCGCGCTGTCGATGCCGTTCTGTCCGCCGACGTAAAGCGTTGCGCCGGCGCGCGTGATCGCCCCCGAACTGAACGCCGGGTTGTGGGGAAGCTCGGGCGGGTCGATGAGGGTGATGAGGTCTGACACGGGGGTCCTCTCGGTTCTGCGGTGCGGGATGCACCCCATAGTCGCGTCAACCGGTGACGTGCACCAGTGACGCCCGTCGAAGGGGTGTCGGAATTGCAGGAGTTGCGCGCTCGAAGACCCCGAAACCTCCTGCAACGAGCGCCTGCTCAGCAGTTCCTCCTGCGCTACCGCGCCGCCCCCGCCCCACCCTGCGCAAGACTGGACCCATGCCCCCCGTCGTCGCGCCAGCCTCACTCGCGCGCCTCCCGCAGCTGGCGTGGCTGATGGCGCACACGTTCAGTCGCAACCGGGCGCTCGCGGTGGCGTCCTGGCCGATGTCGGTCGCGACCCTGCTGCCGTATGCGCTCCGCAGGGTGCTGTTCCTCTCGCCCGACCGCAACGGAATGGTCATCTTCGGCCGCTACCGCCCGGTGTTCGACTTCGTTCTGGCCATCGCGCTCGCGCTGCTCATCTTCGCCGGGATGGTGGCCACCGCAGTCGCGCTGTGGGTGACCGTCGGTCCACTCGGTGTGCTGGCTGCCGCGCTGCTTTTCGTGGTCATCGGAATCGCCCCCCTCGCCATGATGTCGACCGCGGGCTTCACCATGGCGGTGGGCTCCGAGACGCCGCCCGGGCAGCGATGGACCGTCATGGCGTTGACCCAGCGCCGCGGCACGCGGATGTCGGCACTGCTGTTGGCCCGCCGCCTGCTCGAAGCGGTGCCGCCGGGCGCGATCGTCGTCGCGGTCGCCGACTCCCCCGCGCTCGCCGACGGATATGTGCGCCTCGGGTTCGAGCGCGGTGCCGGGCCCCGGGTGTTCCGTCGGTGCTGATGCACCCCTGATCCCGCCGGCGAAAAGACCCGATTACCGCACGCCCGGCCCCACCTGTCAAGCATCCGCCCGCATCTCGTCGACCGGTTGACGGGCCGGATGCCACCGACTTACGTTCTTCTCACTTGCCCCGGTCTTCGGCAAAACTCGTTCATTCGACAGGAGGACCGGAAATGTCCATCAAAGACGTTGCAGTCGACACGCTCGCCCGCACCGATCGGCCCGCCGAGGTCGACCTCACCGAGGCCATCGTGCGGCAGGTGGCTCTCGGAGGCTGGCGGGTCTGTGACTCCCTCCTCCGCGACGACGACCCGCGCCACCTGCTCGGGTACATCGAGATCCGTGACGACCAGTTCGAGGTCATGGTGGTCGGGGCCGACTTCACCTGGGCCCTCTTCCCCACGATGCCGGGCGCGATCGAGCACCTGCTCACGGTCGGTCGGCGGGAGGCGGTCACGCGTGCGGCGAGCGGACTGTCGTCGAACGCGATGCTCCCGCGCACCTCACTCGACGACCTGTAGGCGCGCGCCGCTCGCCTGACACGAGTGGCGTGGGCGCAGGAGTTCTGTGCGTGCGGCGTCCCATTTCTCCTGCGAGAGGTGCGGGTTCAACAGAAACTCCTGCAAGCCCGCGCCGCCGCGCCGCGCCGCGCCGCGCCTCGCCGCGCCACACCCTCAGTACCGCGCCGCGAACCCGCCGTCGGCGTGCAGCAGCTGCCCGGTCACCCACGCGCCGCGAGGGGAGACGAGAAACGACACGAGTTCGGCGACATCCGCCGGTGTTCCGAGGCGCCCGGTCGGTTGCGCGGCGAGAGCAGCAGCCCGCACCTCGTCGGTCATCCACCCGGTGTCGACGGGGCCGGGGTTGAGCGCGTTGGAGCGGATGCCGAGGTGCCCGAGTTCGCGCGCGGCCGCGATCACGATGCGGTCGAGGGCCCCTTTGCTCGCGCCGTATGGCAGGTTGTGCGTCGTGTGGTCGCTCGTGAGGGCGACGATCGCGCCGCCATCCGCCGACTCGTCCGCACCGCGAGCGGCCTCGATTCGCCGAGCGAATTCGGCGATGAGCAGCCAGCTCGCGCGGGTGTTGACCGCGAAGTGGCGGTCGAAGCTCTCGACGGTGGTGTCGAGAATGCTCGAGTCGACGCTCTCCGCATGGCTCAGCACTAGGGCGGAGGCGGTGCCGAGTCGCGCGCTGACTTCGCCGAAGAGAACGGATGCGGCATCCGCTCGTTCAAGGTCCACGGGAACGGCGATGGCGTGGTCGCCGAACTCCGCGAGCAGACCCTCGAGGCCGGTGGCTCCGCCGTTGACGCGGTCGTCGTAGGGGGTGAAGTAGCTGACGGCGACGGACCACCCGTCGGCGATGAGGGTGCGCGCGATGCCCGCGCCGATGCCTTCGGGGCGGCCGACCCCGGTGATCACTGCGACAGGGCGAGACATGTGCGGGAGTCTACGGCGGGGTCGGGGCGGCGTGGGCGGGATGAGCGGGGCTAGTCGCCTCCGCCACCGCCTCCGCCGTCTCCACCGCCGCCATCGTTGCCGTCGCCCGCGTGCCCGGTCGAGTCTTTGGCGTGTGTGCCGCCGTCGATCGCCGGTGCGCCACCCTCGCCCCCGGCCTTGTCGGGGCGTTTCGCCCGTGTGGCCGCGGAGCCCGGGCGTGTGGCCGCGCCACCGGCGGGCGGGCCGTCGGCGTCGGGGTCTGTGCCGAGCGGTCCTTCCGGCGCCTTCGGCTTCTTCATCCTCGCAACTCCCATCGAGAAGAACGCGAGCCCGAGGGCGACGAACGGCAGCCCGATGGCCCAGTTGTCCATGGTGAGGAAGAACACGAAGCCCACCGCGAAGAACACCACCCCGAGTGCCGGATAGGTGCTGTTCGCGTCGGCCTTCTTCTTGGCGACGCTGTCGTCGTTCTGCGATTCGCTCATACCTCCACGGTAGCGAGCGGATGTTCGCGGCGACTCCGTCGCGCGGGGGAAAGCGCGCTCGCGCGCTCGGGTGAGCGTCGCTCGCTCGCGCGCACGAACAGGTGCGCGGAGTAGGACTCCGGATGCGGCGCGCCGCCCCGTGCGCGCGAAGCACGGCGTGTCCGGCCCCGACTCCTACTCCGCGCCCGCCCCGCCGCGCTCGCCAGCCACCTGCGCTCGCCCCGCCGCGCTCACCAGACCCCGCGCCCGCGGCCTACGTGCGCGGCAGAACCGTCGCCGCGACGACCGCGTTGGTGATGACCGCCGCGAGGGTGCGCGTCACGGCGTCGGATGCCGCGGCCGCGCCCCAGTCGCCGCGCTCGAGCTCTTTGCCCCGGGTGTACACGTCGCGGCTCCACGGAATCTCGCTGTGGAACTGCGGCAGGGTGCCGCTCGCCGAGAGCAGCGCGATGCTCGCGCCGGTGCGCGGGCTCGGCGTCTCGCCGTCGACGAGTGCCGCCCGCACGTCGGCCATCAGCTCGGCGCGCCGGTCGCTGCCGAGGGTGAGCTTCGTCGACGGGAAGATGCCGAGCGTCTTGCCCTTCGTGCGGGTGAGGTCGCCCCGATCGACGAGCCGGTCGAGAACGGGCTCGCGCAGCTGAGGGCCGATCGCGGCGAGCACGGTCTGCACGCCGCGGGGCTTCTCGGTGATGTACGACCACGCGGGCGCGAGGAGCTCGTCGCCGGGCGACGCATCGCCGATCGGATGCACCCGCGTGCTCAGTGCGCCGTGCTTGTGCAGCTCGACCCGCTCGGCGAGCGCGAGGTCGCCGAGAACAGCCCCGCCGAGCACGTAGAACAGGATGTTCTCGCCCGCGATGGAGCCCGAGTCGGGCTGGAAGAGCAGCAGGAGAACGTCTTCGACGAGGAGGGGCGCGTCGGCCGGGGGCCGAGACCCGCTGTCTGCTGAGCGTGTGGTGAGGTCATCCGGCATCGTGGTCGTCTCCTTCGGTCGGGGGTGTCGGGTCTGCAGTTGCCGCACCCGCGTCACTCTCGGCCCGCGCGAGGATGCTCGAGCGCGCGAGAACGTCGAGCTGGGCTTCGTTGAAGAGCTCGACCATGGTTTCGGCGAACGTCTCCTGGGTGACGCGGGGGCCGCGCGGGAGGTGTTCGGCCGGGTCGGTCAGCCACGGGTAGTCCCTCAGGTGTTGCGCGATCTGCGGGGCGAAGATCTCGGCGATCCGCTGTCGGGTGGCGTCGTCGGCGTCGGGGGTCAGCGCGGCGAATTCGGCGTCGGTGTCTTCGGGCTCCGACTCGACCATCTTCTTGAGGTCGGTCATCGCCGACTCGTCGTAGAGCTGGGAGTAGACGAGCATGAGGGAGCGCTCCGATGTCGACAGCCGGCCGGCGATGTCTTCGAAACCGGGTGGCACATCCGTGGCGGTCGACCCGGCGAGGATGGCTCGGATCTCGCCGCGGGCGCGCTGCAGTCGCTCGATGGTCGCGGCGAGGTCGGCGTCGATCGACATGAGCGCCGCCGTCGGGGTCTCGCCGCCACCGGCCACCGACTCGATCTGCGCGAGCGGCACACCGAGGTCGCGCAAGCGGCGGATCTGCAGCAACCGCACGAGGTGGCGGGCACCGTATTGCTTGTAGCCGTTGCTCATGCGGTCTGGCTGCTCGAGCAGACCCTCGCGGTGGTAGTGGCGCACCGTGTTCACGGTCGTGCCCGCGAGCTCGGCGATCTCGCTCGTACTCCACGGCATGACGCCTCCTTCTCTCTACTGCACGCGGATGTCTGCGCCGCAGTCGTGAGCCCATTCAAGACCCTGTTCCGACAACCGGGTCAAGAGGTGTCGTCGTTCTCTCATGGAGAACGACGCAGCGCTTGACCCTGTGCCGAGAACACGGTCTTCACTGCAGTCATACCCGCGGATGGCCGCCCGGCCGCCGCGAACCGACTCCGCAGAAAGAATCGACATGGACAATCCCTACGAGTGGCTTCAGAACTTCATCGACCAGGTTCCCGGCATCCTCCAACCCGTGATCGTGGCGCTCGCCGCCGCGATCCCCTACATCGAGGGCGAGGGTGCCGCGGCGTTCGGAATCATCGCTGGCATCAACCCGATCGTCGCCGCGCTCGCCGCCATGGCGGGCAACATCCTGTGCGTCATCGGCGTGGTGCTGCTCGGCTCGCGCATTCGCGAGCGGGTCGTGGCGAAGCGTGCGGCCGCGCAGCGTGCTGAGGCGAAGCGCGCGGCCACAACCTCGGCGACGAGCCTGGTCGGCACCGACGGCAGCGTGATCACGCTCGAGAACCCGAACGACGCGTCGACCGAATCCGACACCGGGCCCGCCGACCCGAACGCGAAGCCGACCCGGCGCGCGAAGGGACGCGCGCGCCTCACGCGCTGGATGGTGCGCTTCGGCGTTCCGGGCGCGAGCATCCTCGCCCCTCTCGCGCTTCCGACCATGCTGACCGCCGCGTTCTTCGTCGGCTCGGGGGTGTCGAAGCAGTGGGTGATCCTGTGGCAGGTCATCGCCATCGTGCTGTGGACGGGCGCGATCTCCCTCGCCGCCACCGGCGTGCTCGCTCTCGTCGGGTGGTGACGGTGAGGTTGGGCATCGTTACCAGCGCCGCGTGACTACCGGCCCGACTTCGCTTTCTCCCTCGCGCTCTGGGCCGTCCACACGAACGAAAGCCCGAGGATCACGAACGGCATGCCGATGACCCAGTTCTCGACCGTCAGAACGACGGCGATCCCGGCAGCCACGAACACGACCCCGACCCACAGGTTGACGGTGACCGCCTTTCGGGCCTGCTCCGCCGCTATCGCGCTCGACTCTGCCCTCGATGTCACCCGCGGGTCGGGTCGCGGCTCTGCGTTCTCGTGGTTCGGCGTCTCGCTCATGCCTCCACGGTAACGAGCGGATGTTCGCGGCGACTCCGTCGCGCGGGGGACTCCCTGGTGCGAACGCACCGCAGCCTGACGCTAAAGGATGAAGGCGTTCGCGAGCGCAATCGTCGTGAGGGAGCCGCCCGCGGCGAACAGAACGATGGTTATCGTCGCCTCGCGATTCGTCAGGGGAGGGCCGACGCGTCGTCGTTGGCGCGCGATCAGAACAGACCCGGCGACCAGAAGCGCGACCCCGATAAGCACGGTGACAATCTCGAACGCGTTCATGCCTCCAGGCTAGAACAGCCCCACCCCACCCCCGCTCGGAGGATCGCGACATCCGAGCCCCGCTCGTATTCTCGAACAGCCGGGGGCGGCGCGAACCAGGGGTGGTCATGTCGGATCTTCGTGCACGGATGCCTGCGCAGGGCCTCATGGCCAAGGCGACCGGGTCGGGCGTGGCCGGCGGCACCTCCGAGGCTCGCTCGTCGTGGTACACCGGCGCGCTCGGGGAGTTCACGGTCGCCGGCGTGCTTGCCGGTCTCGGTGAGGGCTGGACGGTGCTGCACTCCGTGCCCGTCGGTAACGCCGACTGCGACATCGATCACGTGGTGATCGGGCCGCCCGGGGTGTTCGCCATCAACTCGAAGCACCACGCATCCGCCTCGATCTGGACCGGCGGCTGGGGCCTCTTCGTCAACGGCTCGAAGACGGGCTACATCCCGAAGGCGGTGGCCGAGGCCCAGCGCGCCGAGAAGCTGCTGTCTGAGGCGACGGGTCTCACCGTTCCGGTTGTCGCGATCATCGCGGTGGTCGGAGCCGACAAGTTCAGCGGCGAGGCCCCGCCCGCCGAGGGTGTGCTGGTCATGCCGCACACCGACCTGCTCAAGCTGCGCGACCGCCGCCGCGAGTTCAGCGACGAGCAGGTGCAGTGCATCGCCGCGGCCGCGTCGCGCTCGTCGACCTGGCGCGCCACACCTCTCGCCCCCGACGGTGATCGCGACCGCCTCGCCGCTTTCTCGCGAAGCTAACGGCGGACACTTCCGTGCAGCGTTGCCAGATCGAAGTCGCCAGACTGGGGTATCGCAGCTCATTTTCGGCATGGCTAAACGGTCTGTCTCACCCGAGTCATCATGAAGGATGAGCGCGAGTTGCTAGTAGGAAGGCTCCGAGAAGAGGCTTGCGCCCTCTTGCAGCCCACGTATGAATCCAGCGACGGCCGCGCGCTCGCGCGCTGGCATGGCCTCGACAGCCGACAGGATCCAAGCGACATCTGCCGGAACAGTCTCCGATTTGCTCCGTGCGGCTGCGTCAAGCAAAACGGGTCGAGCAACAGGCTCTGGGCAAACTAATTTGACCGTCAGCTCTGAGACTCCGCTCCAGGCGCCCTCCGCTGGTTCTCCGGTACTCAGTTCGATCATGACAACGGCGAGGCGTCCGCCGATTGGGTCGAGTAGGCCCAACTCCGGGTACTGGCGAACGTTCCATGACCCACCAAGTAGTCGTCGGAGGATCACGCAAATGGCATCGGAGAGAGCGAACAAATGCAGCGGAGGTGCATAGACCTCATCGTTGGGAGTCCACGCAACCTTGGCGTTGCCGTCGGCCTGCATATGGTCAAGTTCCACCTGAGGGCTTGCCCACAGCTGCCGCCACCATCGTCTGACCGTCCGCTCGCCATCCAGATCCTCTACTTCAACCATTCCTTGCATTGCCCACCAGAGCTCAACTAAATCGTCCTCGTCAAGATCAAGAGCCCGCGCATAGCCGCGGACTATTACGTCGGTCTTCGGTGGACGATCGCCTTTCTCTGCCATTGAGACCGCGGCCACAGACAGTTTTGGGTCGAAAGATGCGGCGACGTCGGCTTGATTCTCAATTGCGCGCTTTCGGGCTGCATACAAGACGCGGCCAAAGGCGATCGCTGAGCTAGATCCTGATTTCACTTCACTGCTCCCGTGGGCCTTAGGAAAAAACTTCACAACACCAGACATGTGTGAAAGTGTAATTCACCGAGCGTAGATCAGCCGCCATGGCATCTCGCAATCTCACCCCGAATTGGAGCGCAAACGAAATGAACAACGATCAGCCCAGCAGTTCCATCGGGGCTAATCGAGGCGTCGCAGACAACGTAGAACACGTCGCGCACGATGTGAGTCGAGTGGTCGCATCGGCGGTATCAATCGCCGAAGAACTCAAGACGGTGTATGTGATTCTCGTCCGTCCGCTGCTCGCTTGGGCCAAGTCAGGGCTGGCCGAGAACCGCCAGAATGTCACCGAAACGCTGGAATAAGGTAGGGCAGAACGCACAGGAACCGATCCGATCGATGGCGCGAGCGAGAGCGAAGGGCGTTCCTCGAAGCCTTACGGCGCGAGCAAGCCGCCGAACCTATTGCTGCCCCCCAGATGTGCGGAATGCCATTCAATTTGATGCCAAGTTGAACGAAGCGCATCGCTTTCAGCAGTCGCGCGCGCAGAACGCTGGAGCGGTTTCGGCGCCTACTAGATGGTTCGATAGTGCGATTTCATGGGCGCGGTACGGAGTCGAGGTTGGCTCGGGGGGTGAAGCGGTGTGGACGACCTCGGGACCAACGGGTGCCGAGTCACTGGCCCCCATAGATTCCACTGAGAGCGCAGCCTCACGATTGCGGGGTGCGCTTCGGCCGCCGAGGGGTCAGCCGGCCGCTCGCGAATGACCCAGCCGCGGAGAGCCGCTGCCGATTCGTGCACATCATCGAGTCGCGGGTGACGCGAGCTCAGTTCTCCTGTGTGAGCTACGGCTGATTCGACGATCCGCATACGAATCTCAAGGAGGCGCAGATAGTCGTCATCCCACCGCTCGGGGCCCCCATCGAACGCATCGAGGAGATCATCGATGGCGATCCAGGCAGAGGATCGTAACGCCAGCGTCTCTGACTCAAAGCGACGACGTGCATCGAAGTTCGCGGGCAGAAAAGTTGATAAGGGCATCTGATCTAGGTTCGCGACCGCCAGCTCCCACACCGGCATCGTTTCGTCAAGAGCGCGCGAATCGACCACAATCAACGCCCCATCCGAATCGACGGCGCTCACTTCGAAGCTAGTCGCAAGCGGAAGGAGACGCCGTGCCAGCACGAGCGCCTGGAAACATGGGTTGATCGCCGAGTATTCGATCTTCTGCACCCGAAAGTGCGCCCGAGGGGAGTTCAGTCTCGCCTCTAAAAGGATCAGCTGGTTGGTGCCGAAGAAGGCTCGAACTCGATCCCAAGTCGGCATCCTTCCGTCCTCATTGGGGCGTGGCAGTAGGTCAAGCCCGGGCGAGACGTGCGTCGACCGGATGGCGGCGAGCCCCGCTTCCGACCCCTGGACGAAGTCGATTGCTCGCGACAACGATCGCACGACGCGGTTTGCATCGACACGACCGATCTCCGTGACAAACTGCGCCGTGTATCCGTCCCAGGCGAGGGTCTCGTGGGTCTCGCTGTTACGAAGGTCTGGAATGACAACGTCTCGCACGAGGATTGCGCATACGCCTCCGCCGCTGATCAGCCGCTCACGCAGGCTTGTGAGCATCGGCGGTTCGCTCCAGCTGCCCCCTTGTAGGCAGTGCAGCCCCCATATGAATTGACGGAACGGCCCCTCGACGACCCGCTTGTACGCATCAGCCAACGCATGCGCGCTCGCTTCGCCATCATCGACGTTCCCCTGAGCCGCGGCAAGCGCCCGGCGAACGGCCTGTTGCGTCCGTTGAAGCGCGGGTTCGATCTGCCTTAGGTGGTCACGTACGCCCTTGGCCACCGCAGGGTCAGCTGCAATGTAGCGACTCGTCATCTCGCTGAACGCGATGTACGCCCCGACAGGATCGTCACAGTCGAGAACTTGTCCGACGATGTAGACCCCTGCGAGCACATCCGTCACGTAGGGAACGCCGAGGGACACGAGGTGCGGAATCAGCTCGTTCAGCAGCTCACCGCCCCGATAGGCGTACCGCTCCAGAACCAGCTCGGGCCGGAAATGGCCGTCGGGGCCGTAGGGCATCACGGAGAGAGCAAATGCCACTTGCAACGCCCGCCCCTCGCGTTGCTGCGATTCGCGAGTGGCCCACCACGACGAGGCCGCGCCGAGCGCCAAAATCGCTGCGCCATCGACTTCCGAACCCCCTTCGATAGCCTCGCACAGCAACCCGGGGAGTCGATCCAGAAGGTCGAGCAGACCGTCCGCCGCAGACGCGTCGTACGGTGCGAACGGCTCGAGCGCGAAGAGTAAACGGACCACGCGATCTCGCTGCTCGATTACTCCGTCAATCCCTGACCTCAACGGTCCAAAATGATCCCGGGGTAGATGGAGTTGATCCCGAATGGATGCAATCGCAATAGACAACTCGTCCGCGTATCGCCGCCAGGGTTCCCGCTCTATGGGCAATGTATGGCGATCACGCGCCGAACGGTGCACCGGCGCGAGTGTCCGCAATGGTTGAAGGATTCGCTCTATCGCGTCGGCTGGAATGCTCAATCTTCTAGACCTCGTCCACTGACTCTCTCGGCTGACATCGGCATTGCCCGAAAAGTTGCGTCGGCGATCGGGCACCCAATCAGGATGGATTCGGCCGTCACCGAGACACCCACGAAGGGCGGTCGCGGCGCACTGTCATCGAGGCGCCGCGGCAGATGCGCGGGGATCCGTAGAGCATCCAAGCAATCCTGGTGGGCGAAAACACCCTTAGCCTTCAGGGCGGCCAATTCCTTGTGAGCCATCGGGATCCTGAACCCCGCCAGAACTCCCATCGAGAGGTGCTTCCGCCCAGCGCGAAGTTTCCTTCGCGTGGTGTCGGTGAACACTGACGACTGCTTAGGTCGATCCAAAGCCTTCAGTGCGCCAGCGTCCCCGTAGGCGACGGCGACCACCTTCAGCGCTTCATCTGCAGGCGCGCCCGATTTGACGGTAATCATCAACGCAGCGCTCGATCGCCTCCTGCACCGCAGTCCAGCTATCGCCCGCGCCATAGTAAGCGCGCGTCGACTCCTGGACCGCCGAATTGATGTGGTGCCACGCGTAGTCTGCGTCCTCAGCGGCAAAATGACGCACATCTTCCAGAAGCGGAGCCTGTTGCCCTGTGTCGACGTGTGAATCGTCCGAAACGATTGACTCAACCGATGTTCGCAATTGCGCTTGCTCCGGACATTTTATTTACGCAACCCGCGCTGCGGTCGTTGTCCCCAAATCCGTCGCGTCGAGATGTTCGAGGGTCTGCGGGTCAAACTTCAAGACCACTGGAGCTCCGCCGCTTCCCGCGACATCGCTCACAGTGACCCGGCGAGTAACCGACCAATGGCGGCACCCAAGGGGATCGGAACTGCGTTCCCAATCTGGCGTGCGATATCAGTGCGGGAACCAACGAAACGGTGGTTCTTACCGAATCCCTGCAGCAGCGCTGCCTCGTAGTGAGTAATCGCGCGATCCTCCTCCGGGTGGAGATACCTGCCCTTCTCGGGCTTGAAGAACTCAGTCCGGATCGTCACGGACGGACGATCCCAATGGAGTCGACCCATCACATCACCCGAACCAGTCTTGTGCTTTGTCCAGCAGGGCGCCATCAGATCTGGGTATGGCTCGAGGTGTCGGCGATTCCCTCCCGGGGGGATGACGGCGAACCTATCGCTCGAAAGGCGGGTGTAGTTGCGGCTCCAATGGAGATCGCGAACGTGGAAAGCGCCAGCGTATTGTCTGCCCATGAATGGCGTACGCCGTTCGGCGAAGACATGATCACGATCTGGAGTGCGAGGCACTTGACCAAGCACATCCTGCACAGTTGCATGTCTGAGCTGCCCCGTCCCCGACGGTTCAGCCGCATGAGTCGCAACAGGGAGCCCAGGAGATCCGAGGTCACGGCGGAAGCCAATGACAACTGTCCGGCGGCGCGCCTGCGCTGCCCCAAAGTCGGCCGAGTTCAGCACTGCAGACTCGAAGTCGTAGTCCGACAGCGTCCCGCCTCGTGCGGTCTCCGCCTTGAACTGACGATACTGCGGCGACTTTGCGAACTCGCCTACGTTCTCGACGACGAAGTACTTGGGCTGCGCTCGTCGGATGGTGCGCGCGTATTCCTTCCACAGGGAGTTGCGCTCGTCCTCGACGTCCTGCTTTCCCAGGCTGGAGAATCCCTGACAAGGTGGACCCCCAATGATCACGTCTACCGAGGGAACGTCTTCCTCATCGAGCCAGGTCTTGATGTCGCCTGCGTAGACGAGGCCTTTTCCATAAGTCGCCTCGTACGAAGCCGCTGCACTCCGATCCCACTCGACAGCGCCAACAGTCCGGAAGCGCTCGGAACTGGCGTGGAGGCCAGCCGTGAGACCTCCTGCGCCCGCGAAGAGATCGAGGACGGTGATCTCTTGGGACATTTTCCTATCGTACGGAGCTGAATCGTTCGGCTGCCGCTGGCGCGCCGGCTGGTCGATCATTGAACACCGGCCAATTCGCGAACCGCTTTCAAAACGCCTTCTAATAGGCCCGGCACTTCACTGCCTCCGAGCACGAGTTGCCTGTCCAGGAGGCGATTGCCCGTCTCGCAGGAAGTCTCGCTGATCAGCGCGCAGCCGTGGCATGCGGACAAGTTCAGTTGCGAGGATCCTTGCCTGTCGCTCTCTATACACACGGGATCGTTCGAGCAAACATCCGCGTCATCTAGGGCTGCCACAAGAAGCGGCAGCAAGTGCCTCGGATCGCCGAGGCGAACGAGGCCGCCAAGTGTCCCTTGCGCATCACCAGCTGCGGTGTAGATGAGCACGCCCGCCGTCTTGTCCTCTCGATCAGAGTTCGCATAGATCCGTTCCTGCAGCGAGGCAGACGAATATCCACTGGCGAAGGCAAGGCGCCTCACCAGCAGGTGCGCGAGTGTGTGAAGGGCCACGAATCGCGGCTCCGGTACGTCCAAGCGATGAGCCCAATCCGACTGAGCTCGCCGCTCAGTGAGAATGCTTGCTCGGGCACGCACGGCGGGGTGCGACTCCCAGTCAGAGAGTGCTTGCTCGTCGAACTGGAGGAAGATTCCCTCTCCGAAAAGCTCGAGCGACGGGTAAACCGGAGGGTGTTTTGGATCGCGGTCGAGGTCGGCGCGGACAAAGTCCGCCTGCGCGCTGTGGCGTCGAAAACCCTTGAGCGCGCGCACCTCTCGCACGCGTCTTACCTGACCAACCCCAGACAACACCGCACGAAGCTCCTCAGGTCCGAAAGTAAGGTCGCCCCGGGCCCAGCCGTCCACGACGAAGTTGCTCACTGTGCGGTCTCTACGGTTTGCGAGCTTCTTGACGAATGCTGCCCATTCCCCATCTTTGAGGTCGAGCATCGGCAATTGGGAGTCGCCACCTGACGCGAACGCGATCTCGAGAACTGCCTCCGTTCTCGCGTCTAGTTCCTCCGCGATCCATCCCGCGATCTGATCAGATTTCGGCCCGCCGTTGTCATCGACAAGGCGTCTAAAGAGGTCATGGGCACGAACTTTCTCGACGATCTCCTGCGACCGGGACTGCGCCTCGGGAATGTCGAGGGCGGATACTCGCTCGGCAATGTAGTTGCCGGTCGCACCACGCTGGACACCGACGAGATGCGACTCGCATGGCTGAGCCAAGGAGTCCTCAGGCTCCCATGGCTGCCGACCGCTGCAGCGCACCCCGTCCCGAAGAAGTGCATCCCTCGAAACAAGCTCAGAGAGCGGACGAGCCCGCTTGCACTTAGTGCATACGACACGGAGGGACGCGAGCCCCTCGCCAAGTTTGCTGGATCGCTCGAATCGAAGCTCCTTGTACGCGCGGCAGAAGCGAACCTCATCGGTAACTCCCGCGTCGTTGCCGCGGTGCGCCCACATGAACCACGGAATGTCTTGTACGTGGCTCCCTGTCTCGCAAACCGCGACGTACCGCATGGGAACGAGAGCGCCACCGCAGGCACACGCATTCCGGAACTTGCCCTTATCGGTGCCCGTCAGTTGCGAGAGGCTTCCGCACCGCTCGCAAAACCGCCAAGCAGGAAATCGCCAATACAGGAGAGCTGCCGTGTCTTTACCGGCACGCCCCGCGTGAGTGGGTGCCTGCCGGAGGACACCGCCACCAAGCTGAGCCAGAAGCCGATCGCAGATAATCTCCGGCGCCGACTGACGGTCCCACCAGGAGGTGTCCGGCGCAATCAGCGACTCGCCCCGCACATCGATAATGGCTCCCACACCGAACGGCGAGATCGTTTCGGAAAGCCGTAGATCATGCCGGATCCGCTGCACGTCGCGCCTCCCTCAAGGGCTCTTGAACATCGACGGCGACGTTCGGCTCGACCGAACGCATCGAGTCTCCGACTAGCCAGCCTGGTCCCGGTTGCCCGAAACGCTTCAACAGAGCACGTTCATCGCCAGGCCGTCGCTCGTAGCGAAGCGGCGATCCGTCGTCACGCGCTTTCCTCGCTTCATGATCCCACTCTCTGAGCAGTTCCCAGACCTGAACAGTCACATCCGTGTGTTCGGCTCCGTCGGCGCGTGCCACGAGGTCGAGGAATCTCTCAACCAGGACGTTGAGTCCGGGGCGCAGGCTGGCGTCGTCGAGATCAAAGTTCACAGCCGACGAATCTGCCGCGAGAAGTGGGAAGGTCTGTCTAAGGAGCGTGACCAGGGCACCAGCGAGCGAGCGCGCCCTCGATGACAGCGACCAGGGCGTGACGCTCGTCGGTTCGACACCGCGGTACAGTGCGTCGTGATAGCTCCTGAACGTTTCGAAGTGAGAGCGGTCTCGTGCTCGGTTCGACCTAAACAACGTGACTACGATGCCGTTGACCCGACCTCGGCCGACGCGGCTCGTGGCTTGAATGTACTCCGCCGTCGTTTTTGGCTGCCCAACCATGAGCATCAAGGCAAGCCGTTGAACGTCGATACCAACCGACAACATGTTTGACGACAGGACCACGTCGGTTGCCTCCGAAGAGTTGTCGGCGCTCACCCCAAGCTGTCGGAGATCATTCGGCAACTCTTCTGGCCCCCGCCTGCTCGTGAGTTCGAGCACGGACGCCGCGCGCACCTTTCGTAGCTCCTTGCCGAGGCGCTCCGAGCGAGTTTCAAGGCGGCCGTTGATGTCGTCGAGCAGCAGGGCGCCGGTTCGTCCTAGCTCGCGGAGCGAGTTGTGGTACATCACCAACGTCCAATAAGGATCCAGTCGCTCATCGACATCCGCGAGACCGATCAGGTGTCGGGGGATCTCCAAGAGCGGGGCTGACGCTGCGATGAGCGCGGTGGCTTGGGAGACGCTCTGCGGCATGAGACCGATGTAAAGCCTCCCTTCACCACTCCGAACTGGGCGAGCAAAGAAGGTGGTGTCCCCGTCGAGGCCCGCAGGCGGGTAAAGGGCCACTTCTCGCCCGTAGAGACCACGGACCTGATCCGTCGAGGCTCGGATGGTCGCGGTCGAGGCAACAATCTTCGGCGGCGGTCCCGATCGGCTCAAAAGAAGTTGAATCACTGCGTCGAATACAGCGACCGTCGTACCGAGTGGACCTGACAGTAGATGGAGCTCATCCTGGATGACTAGCGAGGGTTGCTTGAACGGCGTGTTGAGTCCGAGGAGCCTGCCCGCGCGTTCGTTGAACTGAAGTCGAGCGAACTTGTCGACGGTGGCAAGGAGGAAGGTAGGCGGTTCGTCGTAGAGCACCTCATCCACCACGGCCATCGGCAGCTCCCGTCGCGAGAACTCGCACTCGGGATTGACACATTGGAAAACGACGTCGTTGCCTACTAGACGCGCGCCATACGCCCGTCTGGTGTCGTCCTTGTCCTCTGGCACGAGATCAGTCGCGCACCAGGGGCACTCCATGATTTGAAACTCGTTGGCTTCGCGTGGATGGCGGGCCTTGTACAAGCGCTCGAGCGAATGCTTTGCGCCCGCGCGATCCCTGGGTGTGGCCTCGTTCCCGACCCACAAACCGATCGAGAATCGCACCATTCCGCGGGCGCGATCGTCAGAGCCGCGGAGAAGTTCCATCGCGCAGATGAGTGAAGCCGCTCGCTGAAATTGTTGCGAAGTCAACAGTCGCAGCGTGTAACGCGTAATGACCGCGGTACCTGCTCCGTGCTGACCGTGGAGCAGACGACGCAGGAAGATGACGATCGCCGCCAGCGCGAGATACGCCTCCGTCTTTCCGCCTCCAGTGGGAAACCAAATGAGGTCGACTATTTCTCTGTCGGGGTGTGCGTCATCAGTAGAGGATGCGAGTCCAACAAGCAGGAAGCCAAGCTGGAACGGCCGCCATGACGGGATCGGATCCACCTCTCCACGCGCGAGCGCTGCTTGACGCATTTGCAGGCGCATCGCGGCCATAGCCAGCGCGAATGCCACTCGGAGCTCCGTGCGCGCAGGATGGCCAAGCAGCTCGACGCCAGCTCGCATCCGGACCGCAGCCGTCTGAGACCGAGCAGCTATTTCGCGTGCTCCGTCCCCGAGCGCCAGCGCTACCTTGCTTTGCTCGTCGGCCCATGTGGCGAATGATTGAACGAACTCGCCTAGTGCGGTGGTCACCGCTAGTGGGTCTCGGTCGATCGATTCGAGGAATGCCAGATCCAGCGACTTCATCGCCGTTCCGGAAAGCTCGAAGTCTTCTTCAAGCGTTTGCTCGACCGCCGGGACCACGAAGTGGGGCACGGCGTCGAGGAACACTCGTGTGCACTCGCCTGACTCGTCCAAGTCCCATCCCGCAGCCATTCCGTGTCCGACGGCATAGACCTTCTGGTTCCGGTACCTAATCCTCAGTTCCCGCGCCTCTGCGTCGACGTCGACCGTTCGACTTACGTCGTACTCAAAGACCCGTCCTCCCCCGGCAGCACGTGCGTCGAGATCCACCTGAAAGAGCATCCGCGAAATGTCTTCTCGATCATCGCCTGTCGACTTCGCCAATAAACGCACATGCACGGTGACAAGCCAGCCACTTCGGTGCCGTCGCCACCGGGAACCGATTTCCACCGGAACACCGTCAGCATCGACCTGGCGATGCGGAGAGCTGCCGCGGACGAGCTCGATTCCGGCGAACCTGTGTCCTTTCCTCTGCCAGCGCAATGGGCCGTCATCAACGATGGGTGAGTAGGTGGCCGCCGCAAAGTCACACATCAAGGATTCACTGTTGGTGACGAGTGACAGGGCTGCTGAAGATGGTCGCCAGTCTTCAGCAAGTGGCGGCGCAGCTCCATTTTCTTCAACGTCCCCTTCCTCGACGTCGGCAAGGATGAACTGCTGAGCGTCTAGCAAACTCGCATTCAGTGAGCCGGAGTCCTCGGCAGGAAACAGCATCCCGACCGTGTACTGCAGAGACGGCCGATTGACGAGGATCTCCGAGTCTCCCTGCTCAGGCCCCAGGTAGGCCCGCCGGAGATGAGAAAGCGCTTCGGCTTGCGGTGAAGTTAGTGTCATGATTCGCGTCCGACGATCCGCTCAAGCGCCTTGAGTCGCTTCTTATCGGCTTCGCTGGCTACGAGATGCAATGTCACGCGAGCCCTGGTCACTGCAACATACAGGGCAGCGAGCGTAGCGTCGTCGTACACAGCAGGAAGGTCGCAAACGACGACGTGTTCAGCCTCGAGGCCTTTTCCCACGCGGGGACTCAAGACACGGAATCCATCCCGAGACTCGTCGCAGTCGCTATCTGCCGAGACAGGGATAATCCAAACGTCGGCTGGGCGTACCCCATCTCGCTTCAACTCTCTCGCAACTTCGAGCGCAGCGCCGAGGGTTGGGCTTTCGGCGGTCCACTCCCAGTGAATACGCTCGCCATTCACGATTCCGGGATCGCCCACGTCGGCTCCCAGATACTCCTGGACCATGTGAACGATCGCTCTCGTATTTCTTACGTTCTTGCTGAGGTCGTACTCCATTGCGTCTGAAGCGACGAGCTCCAAAACGTCAGCATCAAAGCGGCCATGGACTTGAGCCTGATTATTCGGGTCCAGAAACATTCGCCATCGACCGCGCGAGCGGCCACCGACCAACACCCGATCAAGCACATCCATGGCTTCTGCGGACATGAGATCCTGCGCCTCGTCGACAAGAACAACGTCAAATCGTCTGGAAGTTGAAAGCGCGTCAAACTCAACGATCTGGATCTCACGACCGAGCAGTAGTGGTTCGAAGAAGCGCCGAAGCCCCGGTGATCGAAACGTCACGAGAACAGAACGGCCAGCTTCAGCTTCTTGTTTCGCTGCCTCGGCCAGAACAACGGATTTTCCCGTTCCTGCTCCCCCTAGCACGATGATCCGTTGATTTTTAGCTAGCCCAGCGAGCACGCGCGCCTGCTCTTTGGTCGCTGTATTCTGTTCGTCGATTACGGCGCCGCGCTGGGCGTCGATCACCGGCAAGCGTGAGAACTCCCCGAAGAGTCTCGCTCGGAGCTCTTCGGTCCGCGCAAGGCGGACGTTGCGGGGAGACGCCGGAGCAGATTTCGCAATTATGTCGAGCGCGCTGGCAAGCGCAGCTCCTGTCATAGAGTCCTTCGCGAGCCAGTGGGTCGAATTCCACTCGGGAGACGAAGGCGGCGCGTCGATATCCGGCGTAATCACCGCCGCCGCCGCGGGAAACCATCCGAGCCCGTCCTCGCCGAGGATTTTCTTTAGAGCAAACATTGCTGATCGCGCTTGTTCCATCGGCGAGGTCCCTAAGCGATGCGGGTCCCCGTTGCGGTCGACCGAGTACCAGGCTCCATCAAACTTCTTGACACCACCTCCTTTCACTTCGATCACGATCGCGGCGCCCTTCCATAGCACTACGAAGTCTGCCTCCGCCATCTGCTTGTACTCGTGCGAGCGAAGCTTTACCGAATGAAATGCCACAGCCTCAGCACTGGGAATAGCGTGAAGAAGCCGAGCTATGCGTCGCTCGGCTCCGCTCTGAGCGCTGGTCTCTACGTCGTGTAAGTCAGGGCTGAGAATCATGACTTCTGCTCCTGCCAGAGTTCCTCGTACTCGCGGTACCCGAGGAGATTGTTGATGTCCGCACTGCCGAAGTTGTCAGCCATATCGACGATCAAACATTCGTCCTTGCCGCCGTTTTTCGGCCCACGTAGTCCTCGTCCAGCCATCTGGATGTATGCGTTTGGACTGAAGGTCGGTCGCGCGATGTAGAGCGCGGTTACACCCGGCGCGTCGAAGCCCTGGGTGAGCAAATCGCAGTTGGTCAAGACCTGGATGGCCCCGTCCTTGAAGCTCCTGACAACGTCTCGGCGCTCTTGGCGTCCGGTTTGACCGCTCACTGAAGCAGCATCGACGCCCCGGAAGCGGAGCGTTGCGGCGAGCACCTGAGCTGAGAGAACGTTTGGCGTAAAGACGAGTACTGATCGTCCAGCGTCCGGTTCCAGATCGAGGATGTTGTTCACGAGAAGGCCCATTCGGGCGTGGTCGGCAGCAACTCGATCGAGCACCGTGCCGCTAATGCGGTTCGTACGCATGGCTTCTGTCTGCTCTGCGTCGGAGAGGTCGATCTTCGCCCCTTCCAGGACTCGGTGTCTAACCCGCGCCAGGACACCCCGAGAGACGAGCTCCTGATAAGGGTTGGCTTCGAAAGCAACAAGCTTCCGGCGACCGAATCGGGCGGCAAGCTGATCGGTCGCTTGCGCGGACGTTCCCTTGAACGGTGTTGCCGAGAGGCCGACGAGTGGCCGATCCCACCTTCGTCCATCGACACCCAACCAATTGAAGATCCTTGTGTAGCGAGTCGAGGTTCCCGCCACGTGACCCTCGTCGACAACGACCGCACTTGCCTGACTCAACCACTCGTACTCAGCGCCGTCGAGGACGACTTCGAGCTTGGCATCAGTTGCGACCACAATGCTGAGGTCGGTGTCCGGCCGGTGAACGTTGTTGTGCTCCCAAAGTCGACCGATCGTGAGTGGCAAGTCAACTCGTTGCTCGGTGCACAGCCCTCGCCACACCTCGCTGAAAGTCTGAACAGCTTGTTCGCAAAGCTCCTGCGACTGCGCAACCCAAAGTACGGGGCCCTTGAGTTCGCCGTCGATGAATAGCTGGAGAAGGGTCTGAGTAGCGACGCGAGTCTTACCAGCTCCTGTAGGGAGCTCGACCATTGCTTTCGCCCGTCGCCCCGCATCGCCCACCTCGCGCAGCACATCGCGAAGATCGTCGCTGATTTGCCGCTGATAGTCATGAAGCCCCGGGAGTATCGTCGCACCGGGAACCACAAACTCAGCCTCCTGGCGTTGGGTGCGCTGGCCAGCGAACTCCGAGCCAAACCCCATCTTGCGCAGCCAAGAGACTGTCGCGCCGCCGCCCGCCCACTGCGTGGGGACGTCGGGAAATCCCGCGCGTCGGAACAGGTCTGCAAGCTCACTGATCGTGTCTTTCCCGTAGACGGAGAGGCAGAGTCCCGCAACCGACGTGTCCCTCGCGATGAGGCCCTGGGCCTGGAGGCCATTCCATAGACCTTTTGGTAATTTATCCCGCAGATCATCGTCTCCGAAGTAGACCTCGAGCTTGTCAATGTTCGTCGATGCAGACACTGCCGCTTCACGCAGCAGTTCAAGTTGGTGGCTGAGTCCTACCTGGAGGATTTGCTCGATGTCCGCGTTATTGAGGCCGAGGTTGAACGTTTCGCCGACCAGACGCAGGGTGGCGCGCTCGTCTAGAACGGCTTGAATGACGAGAGTCACGCCGTCGCGATAATGATCCATCGATTGAGTTTCGACGCCATCCTCGGTTGTGACCCACTTCGCGATCGTGTGAGCTCGCGCAACGCTGACGCTATTCAGATCCTCACGGAATTGCCAACCGCGTAACCCTGTAAATAGGTCAAGCAAGCGTTCCGAATCTTGCTGCCCCTCGATCCGCGTGGAGAAGGTGAAACTGTCTTCGAATCGGAGACAGCCAACCCGGTCGACGAGGTCATCAGCCTGCGACTCAGTGCTCAGCAGGAACGGGCGCTGGTGCTGCGCAAGATAGTCCCGCTGCTCCTCGTTGACGGCCACGAACACGGAACTGGTTGCGCAGGACTCGATAATCCGCCCAACCCGGGCAGGAATGCGCGCTGGGTGCGTGCCGCGATACGCACGAGCGGTTGCTTGCAGAATGAACTCGGTGAGCAACAGGTCAGGGAACTGGGGCGGAAGAATCTCGACATCGAGCGCAGCCCGCAGCACTAAATCCGGAACCTCAGCAAGCTCGGTAGGAAGTCGAAGCGTGTCGATGACGCCCCGAGGCCCCTCGTAGAGTGGAAGTAGGTCCCTGAACTGAACGAGGGAGGGTGCCACGAGGTCGGCGGGCTCGCGATACCCAAGTGAGCTACTAAGGAGTCCGGCTTGGTCAATTGCCCAGCGAACCGGCGAGGGCACTCGGTACGAGACGCCGCTAGCAGTGTCTTCACAATCCCAGGGCGCATCCCCGAACTCGAGCAACTTCCTCGTCCATGCCTCCCGCAGTTGATCGCTGGCTCCCGATTCCTTCATGAGTGGCAACGCCGAGAATGGACCGGGTGAATGCTCGCGCGTTGGGTAGAGGGCGATTCGGTCTATTGGACGGTCCCCGGGACTCAGCTTGCGGTTCAAGTCGGCCAGCACCCAGTCCTGATACTCAATCGCAGCGAACTCGTCCTCGAAAGAGAAGTTCATCCGAGGGGAATCTGAGACACCGAGGTGATGCGCCAAAGCGGGAAGGCAGCGTGCCCGATCCAGAAGCAGTCCCCCGTCGGCGTCGGGCAGCTCGCCGTCCAGATCGAGTACCTGTTGAGGCAGCCGCCACCCGCCGTCGCGCGTCGGAACGAGCACCTGCGCATTCGGGTTGGCCCGGATAGCATCGAGCGCCTCTCGCAAGTTGACCCCCAGGGCCGCATCCCAGAACCTCATCTGGAGTTCCGTGTCGTTTGAGGAGGTCAGCCGGCTCAGACGAGCGGTGAAGATCGCCAACGGATCGAGGTCGCGAAACCCAGCTCGACGCAAGGTCTTGTCGACTTCCGGGTACTCGAGAAACTCAGGCGACACGAACACGGCACCATCGATCTCGAGATCGTCGGCCTGCGCCAGGAACACGACGCTCCGGTCTCGGAGCGCGCGGAGACCATCATTAGTCGGAACGACGCGGGCGTCCTCCGCACCATCCATGCCTCGATTGGCGATGACCACTTTGAGCGCGTTGGCCGCGGATTCAGGGTCTGCGCCTTCAGCCCATTCACGTAGCCAACTCTGGACACCCCGCTTCGGCGCCAGCTCCAGCGCACGCTTCATGTCCCGCCCATCGTCGTCAAACCGATCGGGATGAACGCTGACCGCGAACAGCTGACGAAGTCTCGCAGCGCGCTGAGTCGAGCTGTAGCACCTCCAATGCGGAACGTCTTTGTCAGTGTTGGGCGATGCGACCCACGCCTCATGAGCGATCTCGGGAATCTTCCAATCGCACGTCAGGTCGAGCGGGCGCAAGCTGGCGGGGTCGCGAAGGACTCCGGTGCCGTCTGGGATGAGTTCCGCGGCTACCGCCAGCGGAGGAACAAGCGCGCACAACACCTCGTCTCCAAAGTAGATCGCTTCGCGTCCACGGGCAGGCAGATAGTCGAGTTGAAGTGCGGGGTCGTCTTCAGTACTAATGCGCGGCAGGAGTTCAACAAACATCGCGGCCAGTGTCGCCAGAATTTCTCGGTTGTAGCCGTTGCGGAGAAGGGTGGTCCGGTCGTCGTTCACACTCCACGGAGCGTTGAAGAAACCCGTCGCTGAAGTCCTGTCTTGAAGCGGAAAGTAGCTCCAAAACTGTCCGGTCTGCGTGCCAAGATCGCCGATCTCGGGGTTCGCCCTCCGTGGTTTGAGCGGCACCGCGACGCTGACCTTAATTTGGTCCCGGGATACGGCCTCTCCAACTTCCCGACGAGCAGCGGAACTCGGCGCGTGCATACGCTCTGCGACCAGCCACTCATCGCCGCCTCCATCTGGCCGCTCAATCTTGAAGCGGCCCGCGCCAAGATCACGGGACGTGTGACTTGTCTCGAAGCCATCTTCACCGAGCACGCTGAGTCGGACTTCACGAACCGCGCCGACAAACAAGAGGAACTCCGATGAAAAGGTCTCCATCTCTCGGCGGAGGCGAACTCCGCCAGCCACATCAGGAAGACGCACGATCGTCGTCGCCCAGGTCGCAAGCTCCCTAACAATTGGGTCCGAGTTGATCACCTCCGCGGCGTCGAGCGGGGTTGCCGTGCGAAGGACTGGCAAGCGACGGCTGGAGGAACCGATCCCGCCGATCGCGGCTTGCGCCGCGGCAGAATTAAACTCGAACGAGACGGACCGGCTGATCACTTGCGGGGAATCGGTCACTGCAAGAACTGACTTGAAGCCAAGTCCGAAACGGCCGATCTCGTCACCGCGCTTTCCGCTCAGGTGCGCATGAGTGATAGCGATGAGGCCGGTCTTTGAAAACGGTCTGCCTGAGTTTGCGCAGTAAAGCGTCTTCGTCGCGGGGTCGAGAACAATCTCCACCCGTCCGATGTCTGCGTCGTCGGGATTCCCTGCCATGGCGTCGGCGGCATTCTGTACAAGCTCAAGCAACGTCCGATTCGCATAGCCACCTGTACGAATTGACTCTTCGTGATTCGCGTGTTCGGTCACCAAGGTCGGTTTGGCCTCATACGCCAAGATGGCACTGGAGAACTGCTCCTCGATCTCGCGCACCAGTGCATGGTCCGGCGCCCACAACTCCGTCGTCTT
This sequence comes from Marisediminicola sp. LYQ85, assembly GCF_046600695.1. Classification (NCBI taxonomy): domain Bacteria; kingdom Bacillati; phylum Actinomycetota; class Actinomycetes; order Micrococcales; family Microbacteriaceae; genus Marisediminicola; species Marisediminicola sp. LYQ85. The sequence continues at coordinate 164,581 of NZ_JBKIWO010000002.1, read as the reverse complement.
CGACATCCCTTTTCCCCCGGCTCGTCGTTCTCGACACCACAGTATCCGTGGCGGGCGACAACCGCGTTCTAGGGCGACTACGGCAATCGCATCTGTTAGTCGAGCATCGCGAGACCCAGAGGTTGGTAGCGGCCGCTCCGCTTTTCCCGCCAGGGGCGCCGCAGATTCGCCTCTTCGCGCGACCGGTATGCCGAATACGTAACACAAGCGTCATGCGCTCAAACGATGGCTGAAACATCCGCCGAGCACTGTATACAACTATGGATACAGCGACGGATACCGAGAAGCTGAGCAAGCGCGTTCCGCACAGCGAGCGTGTTTACCTGGCTATGCGCGACGAGCTCATGTCGGGCCGCATCTCTCCGTGGAGCCGCCTCGCCGAAGAGCGACTCTCGGAGAAGTTCTCCGTCTCGCGCACCCCGGTTCGCGAAGCCCTCGCCCGACTCACCGCCGACGGACTCATCGAGAAACGCGACGGCGGCTTCTTCATGTACATGCCGAGCTTCGACGAGATGGTCGACTACTACGAGCTGCGCATCCTCCTCGAACTGCGCGGCTTCGACCGCCTCATCGACAACCCGACCCTCAAACGCGACCACACCGCGCTCGAGATTGAGGTCGACTGGTGGCGTTCGCTGCGATCCAACGTTCCCGCCCCCGAGGCCGGCTTCGTCGCCAACGACGAGCGCTTTCACACCGCCCTCCTCGGATCGGCCGGCAACGCCGCCCTCACCCGCTTTCTGCGCCAGGTCAACCAGCGCATTCGCCCCGTGCGCATGTATGACTACGTCACCGAAGACCGGATGCTCGCCACCATCACCGAACACATCGCCATCGGCGAGTTGGCGCTCAGCGACGACATGCCCGGCGCGAAGGCGGCGCTGCGCGAGCACATCGGCGAGTCGAGAGACGTCGTCATGTCGAGGGTGTCGGCGTCCATGCTCTCGGCCGGCAACGCCGCCCAAGCCTTCCTCGCCCGATGACGCCGCAGCCAATGACAGCGCAGCTCCACACCACCAGCCCCACGAAAGAAGCCGCGCCGATGACCACCGCCGTCACCACATCCGTCGCCCACGACCGGGTGCTCGCCGCGTTCGAGCGACTCGAGGCTGCGGCACAGCCGGAGGTGTGGATCACCGTGCGGTCGCGCGAAGAGGTGCTCGCCGCGGCATCCGACATCGACGCCCGCTTCGCTGCGGGCGAGGCGCTCCCTCTCTATGGGACGGTCTTCGCGGTCAAAGACAACATCGACGTCGCAGGCCTGCCGACGACGGCCGCCCACCCCGACTTCTCGTACGAGCCCGTCGCTGACTCGACCGTCGTCTCCCGTCTCGTCGCAGCCGGCGCGATCGTCATCGGCAAGACCAACATGGACCAGTTCGCCACCGGACTCGTCGGCACCCGCAGCCCCTTCGGCGTCGTGCACAGCGCGATCAAGCCCGAGCGCGTGTCGGGAGGCTCGAGCTCCGGCTCGGCCGTGGCCGTCGCGAGCGGCATCGTCGACTTCTCGCTCGGCACCGACACCGCAGGGTCGGGCCGCGTGCCCGCCGCCTACAACGGGCTCGTCGGGCTCAAGCCGACCCGCGGGGTCATCCCCGTCACCGGAGTCGTGCCGGCCTCGATCAGCTACGACTGCGTGAGCATCTTCGCCCCCACCATGAGCCTCGCCGCCGACGTTCTGCGGGTGGCTGCGGGGGCGGATGCGAGCGACCCCTACTCCCGCGCCTGGCCCGCGTTCACCCCGCTCGCCGCACCGGCGCGGCCTCGCGTCGCGGTGCCCGACGACGCCGAGCTCGCGCGGCTCTCGCCCGAAACGCGTGCCGCATTCGAGGCGGCCGTGCGCGACCTGAACGCGCGGGGCGTTGAGACGGCGCCGATCGACATCACGCCGTTCATGGATGCATCCGGCCTTCTCTACAGCGGAGCCCTCGTCGCCGAACGACACGACGCCTTCGGCGACTTCGTCACCAGCAACACTGAGCACGCCGACCCGTCGGTGCTCACTATCGCGACCAACGCGTGGACGCTCAGGGCAACCGACCTCGCGCGCGACCAGCGTCTCGTGCAGGAGCAACGGCTGCGCGGCATCCAGGCCCTCGACGGGTTCGACGCGCTGTTGCTCCCGACCGCGCCCGAGCACCCGACCATCGCCGACGTGCAGTCCGACCCTCTCGTCGTCAACTCGCGACTCGGCAGGTATACGAACTTCGTCAACCTCTTCGACCTCGCCGCCGTCGCGATCCCGGCGGGCGAAGCCGACGGCGGCATGTTTGGCGTCACCTTCGTCACCCGCGGATTCGCCGACCAGGTCGGCATCGACCTCGCCGCGCTCATGCTCGACGAAGACCCGCCGCTCGTCGTCGACGGCGCCACGTCGCTCGTCGTGTTCGGCGCCCACCTGTCGGGACAACCGCTCAACGCGCAGCTCGAAGCCGCGGGCGGCAGGCTCGTCGGCCTCGTGCAGACGAGCGCCGATTACCGGCTCTACGACGTGCCAGGACCCATCAAACGGCCGGGCCTCGTCTACGAACCGGGCAACGGCGAGTCGATCGTCGGTGAGGAGTGGATGTTCTCACCCGCGGGCCTCGGCGAGGTCGTCGCCCAACTGACGGCCCCGATGTCCATCGGGCCGATCTTTCTCGACGACGGGCGCACCGTGAGCGGCTTCCAAGCCGCCCAGGTCGGCGGACCCGACATCACAGCTTTCGGAGGCTGGCTCGCCTACCTGCAGGAGCAGGCCGTGTAGCCGACCGAAGAGAGTTGCGGCTGAAGTTCAGACCTTCAGCCGCAACGGCAATGAACCACTAGGGAACATCACACACGAGGGAATTTTAGTGAAGCGACAGAGCGTACTCAAGGGAATCGGATTAACCGCCGCCGCCGCCATGGTGGGCATCGGCCTCGCCGGATGTGCCATCGACAGCCAAGGTGGCTCGACCGAAGAGGGAACCGTGACCATCGGCACCCTCCGCGGCCAGCCGCACCTCTACCAGCCCTACTTCTACGACCAGTTCGCCCCCGACGGCACCGAGATCGACATCGTGCTGTTCGACTCGTCGCCCGACATCAAGAACGCGATCGTGAGCGGGTCGATCGACTTCGGCATCGCTGGCATCCCGTCGGCGGTCTCGGGCATCAGCCAGGGCGAAGAGATCAAAGTCGTCGCGAGCGCCGCCGACGGCGGGTCGAACCTCGTCGGAGGCGAAGAGATCGAAACCCTCGACGACCTCGTCGGGGCGAACGTCGGCTACCCGCAGGGTTCGTCGCAAGAAATCCTCCTGCGCCTCACCCTCGCGGAGGCGGGCGTCGACATCGACGAGGTGAACCTCATCAACCTGCCGTTCAGCGACATGGCGACCGCATTCGAGGGCGGATCGATCGACGCGTTCCTGAGTGCCGAGCTCGGCCCCTCGACGGCGCTGCAGAACGGCGCCCACATCATCGCGTCGCCCTACGAAACCGAGGTCGGGCGCGTGAACCTCGGCCTCATCACGACCACCGAGCTCATCGAATCCGACCCCGAACTCGTGCAGAGCGTCGTCGACATGCACACCGAGTCGATCGACTACATGCTCGAGAACACCGAGGAATGGTCTGACGGACTCGTCGAGACCTTCGGCCTCGAGAAAGACATCGTCGACACCGCGATCGAGAACATCTGGCTGCGCTACGACATCAGCGACGAATACCTCACCCAGGTCGACGCCCTCACCGCGCAGATGGAACTGCTCACCACGATCGAAGAAGCGCCGTCAACCGACGACATCTTCGACACCCAGTTTCTTGAGTAGACGGCTCGAATAACAGCTCGCCACGGCGGCCGGGGCTTCACCGCTCCGGCCGCCCGCCACGGTTCTGAACATGGCGCCCCGATCTGCGACCCCCGAACTGCGACCCCCGATTTGTGACCCCGGAGGAACGACCATGACTCAGACCACACTCGACCCGCCCGTGACACCTGCCGCCGTTCCGACCGCCGGCACCGGCGAACTGAAACCTCAGGGCATGGCCGGCCGCACGATGTCGAAAGCGCGCATCGCCGCGATAGGCATCCCGCTGCCCATCGTGCTCGGCTTCCTGTGGCATTTCGGGGTGACGATGCAGTGGGAGCTGCCGTTCGGCATCCGCATGTCCTACCTGCCGACGCCGTTCGAGACCGCGGAACGCCTGTGGGATCTCGCGTTCGGCGGCATCTTCAACGACACCTTCAGTGGCGCGCTTTGGATCCACCTGTGGGCGAGCACGCAGCGGGTGCTCTACGGCTTCTTGCTCGCCGCCGCGTTCGCCATTCCGCTCGGGGTGCTCATGGGGCGCTTCAAACTGATCAACCGCATCGCCGACCCCACGGTCAACCTCATCCGCCCGATTCCGGTCACCGCGTGGGCGCCGCTCAGCCTGCTCATCATCGGGTTCGGCGACCAGGCCACCATCTTCCTGATCTTCTTGGCCGCGTTCTTTCCGATCCTCCTCAACACCATCACGGCCGTGATGCACGTGTCGCCCCGCCTGCTCGAGGCCGCGGCGATGCTCGGCATCAGCCGACTCGGCACGCTGCTCAAGGTTGTGGTGCCGGCATCCGCTCCCGGCATTCTCGGCGGGCTCCGCATCGGACTCGGCCTCTCGTGGGTGATTCTCGTGGTCGGCGAGACCGTGGGCATCAACATCGGGCTCGGGTCGGTCATCTCGCAAGCGCGGGACACGAGCCGCACTGACCTCATCGTCAGCGGAATGATCATCATCGGCCTCGCAGGCTTTCTCAGCGACCGCATCATGGTCGGCCTCATCAAGCTCGGCCTGCGTGGCCGGCCCCTCATCCGCTAAGCGCGTGACCGCCTACTCGACTGATTGCTCGACCAGAAGGAGCACGACATGACAACGACACTTACCCCTCCTGTCGCCACGAAGGCCGGCGGCATCTCTATCAGCAAGCTCAGCAAGCGTTACGGCACCGGCATGACCGCGATGGCCGACGTCGAGCTCGAGGTCGAGAGCGGCGAGTTCATCGCCGTCGTCGGAGCGAGCGGATGCGGCAAAAGCACGCTTCTGCGCATCATCGCGGGTTTCGAAACACCTACCGAGGGTTCGGTCGCGGTCGACGGTGGCGCCGTGACGAAACCCGGTCCGTCGCGGGGCGTCGTGTTTCAGGACTACGGGCTGTTTCCGTGGCTGAGCGTGCGCGAGAACGTGATGTGCGGGCCGAAGCAGCGCAAGTCTGCTCGAGCCAACGCGGGAACGATCGCCGACCGGTTCATCGACGTCGTCGGGCTCGGTCGTGTGGCCGGCAAATACCCGCACGAGCTTTCGGGCGGAATGCAGCAGCGCGTGGCGATCGCCCGCGTTCTCGCGAACGAGCCGTCGGTGCTGCTCATGGACGAACCGTTCGGGGCGCTCGACGCCCTCACCCGGTCGAGCCTCCAGGTGGAGCTGTCACGCATCCACAAGACGACGGGCACCACCGTCATCTTTGTGACCCACAGCATCGAAGAGGCCGTGTTTCTCGCCGACCGTGTGGTCGTCATGACGGGTGGCGCCTCACGCGGCATCCCCGGTCACGTGAAAGAGATCGTGTCGGTGCCTCGGGAGCTCGAGCGCGACGTGAACTCGCCCGCGTTCAACGAGATCAAGAAGCAGATCTCCGACCTCGTGCACGGGGATGACGCGAGCTGAGGGCTGTGGTCATTCAGCTATTCGCTGCGAGGCGCGATAGCAACTGAGCGAGCGTGTTCCGCTCGTCGGGCGAGAGCGCCGAGAGCAGTTCTTCCTCGGTCGCGAGATGGTCGGGCAGTACGGCGTCGACGAGTGTGCGGCCGGCGGCGGTGAGCTGCACGAACTTGCCTCGCCCGTCGTCGGGGTTGGGCTCTCGGGTCACGAGTCCGAGGCCGTCGAGGCGGTTCAGCCGTTGAGCCACGGCGCTCGTGGTGATCATGCTGTTCGCGGCGAGCTCGGCGGGGGTGATCCGGTAGGGCGCGCCCTGGCGCGCCAGGGTCGCCAGCACGTCGAACGTCGCCGCGTCGATGCCGTGGGTCGCGAAGGTGGCGGCCAGTCGCGCATCCACGATCGCGGACGCTCGACTCAGGCGTCCGATCACCACCATGGGGGAGGGGTCCAGGTCGGGTCGCTCTACCCGCCACTGCTCGACTATTCGATCGACTGCATCCATCCCACCATCATATCGCTAAGTACTTAGGTAGTATTGCTAAGTGCTTAGCAAATACTGGTCGGTTCTCATGGTGACGGCGGTCGCGCCCCTGCTGTGGGGAACGACGTACTTCACCTCCACCACTTTTCTCATCAGCGACCACCCGCTCCTCACGGCGACCCTGCGGGCTGTACCCGCGGGGTTGCTGCTGCTGTGCATCGCGCGACGGATGCCGCAGGGTGCCTGGTGGTGGAAGTCGGCGGTGCTCGGGGCGCTCAACATCGGTGCCTTCTTCGCGTTCCTCTTCGTGGCGGCCGACCGTCTGCCCGGCGGTGTGGCCGCAGTGGTGGGTGGCATCCAACCGCTGCTCGTCGCGATTCTCGCGTCGCGAGTGCTCTCCGAGCGCATGAGCGGCACGGTGATCGCGGCGGGAGCCGGGGGATTCGTCGGTGTCGCGCTCATCGTGCTGCGCTCGCAAGCCGGTCTCGATCTCATCGGTGTCGCAGCGGCAGTAGCTGGAGCGATCTCGATGGCGGTTGGAGTGGTGCTCGCGAAGAAGTGGTCAGACAGGCACCCGCCGATCGCCACCACGGCGTGGCAGCTCATCGCCGGTGGAGTCTTGCTCGCCGCGCTCACGGCCGTCTTCGAGCCTCTGCCTACGAGCGCGCCGTCGCCCACGAACATCGCCGGGTACCTCTATCTCACCCTGGTCGGCACCGCCCTCGCCTACCTCCTATGGTTCCGGGGCATCGCAATGCTGCCGACCCGGATGCCCGCATTCCTCGGCCTGCTCAGCCCGATCGTCGCGCTGCTCATCGGCGGGCTCGCCGCAAGGGAGACCCTCACGTGGGTTCAGGGGGTGGGTGTCGCGCTGGTGTTCGCGTCGGTCCTGACGGTCGTCTCGGGTTCCCGAAGAGCGACCTGAATCGATTCTGCCGCGCTACCCCTCGAAGACGACGATCTCGTTGTTGCCCCTGTCGTAGACGAACTGCAGCGGGGTGCCCTCGGGGTAGACCTCGCGCAACTCTTCGGGGAAGTCGCTTGGCACGGGGAGAGCGATAGCGGCGGGAAAGACCCCTGCGGCACATGCGCGGAGCAACACCTGACCCGAGTAGGAGTAACCCGAGTCCGAGACCTCCAGTAGCTCGGGTTGGTAGATGATCATGCACTCGTCATCCGGGCTGGTTCTGCTGCGTTCTTGCACCACGGCGCGGAGCCCATAGAAGTCGTCGTAGGCGACCAAGCCCCTGGCTCGAGCCCCGCTCAGGATGGCGGGTGCGTCGTAGTCGGGATCGACCGACAATCGCGCCACCTGGGTGGCGCCGACCTGGAGTGGGTCGGTCTGCACCCGTTGCACGAGCGTGAGCGACACGATCGCCGCGACCGCTACGAGGGCCACGGCGAGCGCAACCAGAACCGTCGAACGGCGAGGCGCGAAGCGGATTGTGCGCCGCTCCGAGGCTGCTGATTCTGACTGGTGCTCCGCGGGAGGGGCGTGTGCCGTGTCGTCAGGCGACGGCGACTCGATCCGACTCGCCACAGTGTCGGGGGCGACGGCATCCGCAGACTCCGACGTTGCCCCACCGCTTTCGAGTTCACGGAGGCGTCGCGCAGCCGTCGGATCCAGGTGGATGTCTGCGGCTGGCCCATAGGCTCTGCGGCGCAGTGCCCGCAGCTCGTCACCCGCGGGGTCGGTCATGGTCTGATTCAACCACTCGCCGCTCGGATCGGGCTCCTCTGCTACCCCGTCACGACGGCTTCGTGATCGTTGTGGCGAATGCAGGTGCTCCAGGCCCGCCGAGCTCGGCTGCAGACACGGGGCGCCCGGAGATCGCGAGCAACAGCGCAATTGCGGGTGCGCGCACTTCCGGTCCGTCGCCGTGCACCAATTCCGTGTCTGTTGCAACCAGGCGCCAGCCGTGGGCGAGCTCTTTTCCTCCGCCGATCTTCACGCTCGTTGTGACTTGGTACGCCAGCGCGGTCGCGACGTGCTCGGGCGGATAGTCGCTGTCGATGCCGAGCGGGCGACGGATGTCTTCACCGTGAACGTAGGCCTCCACCAGGCGTGTGGCCAGAGCCACCGGTGGGGTGGATGTGCTCGAACTCACCGACCGAAATCTGTCGAGGGTGCGGCCCGGATCCCGCGTCCTCTCGCGGGCGACTCCCGCCGCGTTGTCGCGGTCGAAGTCGAAACGGGCAGCCAGCATCCGCCTGACGAAGCCCAGCCGGGTCGTCTTGGCGGAGTCGACGAGATGGGCGAGAACGTCGTGCACATCCCACCCGGGGCACAGCGACGCGGTGGTCCACCGGCCCGGCTCGAGCGACTCCAGGTCGCGGATCAACGCGCGCCGTTCGGTGTGGACTGCGTTCCAGGTGGCGGAGTCGGATGCCTTCGTCATGCCGCTAGTCAATCGGTGGCCGGGGCCTGGTGGCTACCCGACGGTGACTCCCGACGCGGAACCCCGCCCAGAATGTCAGCACTAGCAGACCGACGATCAGCACGCCCGCACTCATAACCTGCGGGGTGGAATAGACGTTGAGGCCGGGCGCGAACACATTGGGCGAGAGTGGCGCGGAGCCGAACCATCCGAAGATCACTGGCTGCGACAGCGTCACGACGAGGAGCGCGAGGCCAGCCACCGTGAGAATGACTCCGAAGATAAGGATGAGGCGCATCTGCAATCGAGAGGTCATGGCGACACAGTAGACAGTGCAGACGGTCGGCGTGAGAACTGTGGGGCCCGCCCCTGCGTCTAGAGCATCCCGGTGAGTACGCCGCCGTCGGCCCGGACTGCCGCCCCGTTCGTCGCGGACGAGAGGGGACTCGCGAGGTAGACCGCGAGGTTCGCGATCTCGTCGGGCTCGAGAAAGCGCTCGACCAGCGTGGTGCGGTTTTGTCCAATGATGGCCGCTTTGAGTGCATCCGCTGGCATCCCCTGGGTCTCGGCGATGGACTCGACCGTGGCGGCGACCCCGTCGGAGAAGGTGGGTCCGCCGAGGATCGTGTTGACCGTGACGCCGGTGCCGCGGGTGAGCTTGGCGAAGCCGTTGCTCACCGCGAGCGACGCCGCCTTTGTCGCGCCGTAGTGCAGCATGTCGGCGGGGACGTTGACGCCCGACTCGCTTCCGATGAACACGATGCGGCCCCAGCCGGACTCGAGCATCGCGGGCAGCAACTCGCGCGACAGTCGCACGCCGCTCATCACGTTGACCTCGAAGTAGCGCGCCCAATCGTCGTCGGGGATGTCGGCGAAGGGGGTGACGTCGAAGAGTCCGACATTGTTGACGAGGATGTCGACGCTGCCGAGCTCGTCGAGCAGACGGCGCACGTCGCCTGCGTTCGCGAAATCGGCGGCGATGCCCGTCACGGTGCTGCCGGTCACCTCGGCCTGAAGCGTCGCGACCGACTCCTGCACCCGCGTCTCGTCGCGGCCGTTGATGACCACAGCGGCGCCCTCGCGCAGGAGGGCATGGGCGATCGCGTATCCGATGCCCTGGGTCGACCCGCTGATGAAGGCGCGCTTGTCGGTGAGTTGCATGTCCATGGTCGTATCGACCTTTCGTCTTAGCGCCCGAGTTAGTTGCTTGGGCAAGCAACAACGTACGGATGTTTGCTTGCTCAGTCAACTAAGGCCGTAGGCTGGGGGCATGAGCGATCCCGACGGCCTGCAGCGTCTCTCCGGCGATGATCTCGACGCGTGGGCGTCGCTCGCGACCCTGCTCGAGTGGTTGCCGCCCGCACTCGACGCCCCACTGGTTCGCGGCTTCGACCTGACCCACTTCGAGTACGGCATCCTCTTCGCGCTCGCCGATGCGCCCGACCATGCGCTGCGCATGAGCGTCCTCGCGGGCTTCGCCAACAGCTCGCTCTCGCGGCTCTCGCGAGCGGTGTCCCGGCTCGAAGGTCGCGGGTGGGCCGAGCGGAGTCGCGACCCCGCGGACGGGCGGTCCACTCTGGCGACGATCACCGCGGCCGGGCTCGGGGTGCTCGAGGCGGCGACCCCCGCGCACGTTCGGTCAGTTCGGCAGCTTGTGCTCGACCCACTGACGAAGGCGCAGCGCGGGCAGTTGCGCGAGATCAGCGTGCGGATTCAGAAGGCCATTCGCGAGCAGGAGGGGTGGCGGCCGTAAAGCGATCGACCCAGCCGAGCGCTCAGCGTCACGGAATCATGTGGTCATGGTTGCGTGAGGGCGTTCCGAAGTCGGTCGCGGTCATCCTGCGTCAGACCGAGGCTGTCGAAGATGCGGTCCGTGTCTGCGGCAAGATCTTCAACGATCGGCGCTGTCTGGTCGATCCACTCGCTGACTTGCGCAGCATCCCACGACGCCTGGCGATCATGTGTCGGGGTGTTCGAAAGTGCTCCCGCCATAACTTTCACGGACTCTGCGTAATCCTCGGCGACCCGGTCGGGGGCGACTCCCGCGTTTCCCAAGAGCAGAGCCGAGATCATCCCGGTGCGGTCTCGTCCGGCGCTGCAATGCACGAGCACGCCGGCGGGCGCTGACGCAATAGACCGCAACGTGCGTCGGACGAGGTCGGGCAGGATGCGCCAGTTGTGCTGCCAGTATTCGGGTGAGTCGAGAATCGGAAAGCACACCTCGCGAAACTCGGCGTTGTCCTGATCTTCTGTCGGGGTGTTGAGGAGCGTCAGGCCGTCGGCGCCGTCCGCCGCCACGCTCGGGTCTTCTTCGCGACGCCCGATCTCGTGCTCGCATCGGAGGTCAACGACAGTGGTGAGCCCCCATGCTCGCGCGTCGGCCCATCCCATGTCAGTGAGGAGTTCTCGTCGTGGCCCGCGTGCTATCCGCCCGCGAATCGTCGAGCCGGTGGGAGAGAGGGATGTCGGCAGACCGCCCAGATCCCGCACGTTGACGTAGCCATCCCGCTCAAGCTCGCGCATTCGGAAACCCTAATCGAGGGGCGTCGCGGGTTGCCGTTCGTCGCCCAGTCCCGTGCACGTTCCAGTCTCGGGAGCTGCGTCAGTCCGCCGAGCCTGCGATCTCCCGCAGAGCCCGGATGTGCGCATCGAACACGGTGCGCCCGTCACCCGTCAGGCTGACCCACGTCATGCGCCGGGCATCCGTTCTCGCTGTCGACGCGCTCTTCTTCAGAGTGACGTAGCCGGCCTCGGTCAGCGTCTTGAGATGCTTCGAGAGTGTCGCGTCGGAGACCTCGAGGGTGTCGCGCAGCACGGCGAAGTCCATGCCGTCGACGCGGCGGAGGAGTCCGCACACGCGGAGCCGCATGGGTGCGTGGATGACCTCGTCGAAGTGCGCCTCAGCCACGGCGGAGGTTGTCGAGGGCCGACCGGTAGGCGACGCCGGAGAGCCAGGTGACGAGCGCGAACGCCGCGAGGCTCGTGAGGGCGACCGCCCACGTGAGCCCGAACGAGACGAAACCGAGCGACACCGAGTAGAGCGCCAGGCACAGCACGAGGATGGCGACGAGGGCGCCGACCGCTTTCGCGCCGATCGCGCGGAACTTCACGCCGAGCTCGCGACGGATCAGATAGCCGATCACCAGAACGGCGGCCACGGCCAGCCACGCGGTGTTCGGAGGTTCGTAGTCGGCGCCGGGAGTGGTGGATGCCGCCATGCCGACCCACCAGGCGGCGACACCGCCGAGCGCTGCCGTGAGCACTCGCGGCACCCGTGCGCCTTCGGCGAGAGTGTGGCGGTCGAGTTCGAGGTCGTCGAGACTCGCGGCGGCCTCGGCGGCTGACGGTCGGTTCGAGAAGTCGTTTTCCATAGCGGCAAGTCTAAACGGAGAGTTTCCGATATGGCAAGTGTTTTGTGTCGACATCCGTACACTGGCGGCATGAAGACCGACTGGATCGAGCACCGACGCGGCGTCGACGGCGAACTGCTCGGGTGGATGCAGCCGATCGATGACGGATTCGTCGCGATCGACCTTCTCGGGTGGCCGCGCACCGAGGTCGTCGACTGGTTGGTCGGCGAAGAGACTCTCGACGCGCTCGGCATCGGCTACCTCGCCGACGCCTACGAGCTGCGACTGGAGAACGGCGACTGGTTGCGGGTGCGGGTGGCCGAGGTCACGCCCGAGCGCATCCGGGTGAAGAAAGACGACTGGGGTGCGATCGATGCTCCACAGATCTACTACACCGTTCCGTTTCCGGTGCCCGCGGATGCTCTGCGTCCTCTGCCTCAGTGAGGCGGCCGCGCGTCAGAGTCGAATGTGAGTGCTCCTGAGAAGCTGCGTCGAAGCCGCCGACCTCGCTAGGGGGATGACGCGCGAGCGCGGCACAATCAGGGGGTGACCGATGACGCACCTCAGGCGACGCCCACCCGCAGCGGGCGGTCGTTACTGCGGGTGCTCGCCCTGTTCAGCCTCGGCATCGTCGGCGGAGCTGTGCTTGGGATGCTCGCCGGGGTCGCGCTCGCGGTCGTCGCCGGGTCATGGCAAGACGCGCCTCTCTACATCGTCTTCTCCGGGGCCGCAGGTGCTTTTGTCGCCACACTCGCGGCCGTCGGGTCGCTCGCGGCGTTGCTGATTACCGACCGGTGGGATGAGAGGTCTCCGCAGTATCGGATGGTGTCCGCGGGCATCGGGGCTGCGGGGGTGGTTGCCACAGGGTGCCGGATCTTCATCGGGGCCGAAACCTGGTCGGCCGGGCTGTCGACACCGTTGCTCGTCATTTTCGCGTCGCTTGTCGTCGGTCTCATCGCCGGGCTCGGCCTCGGACTGTTCGAGCGGCAGATGCGCCACCGAGACTTCGTGCGTCAGCTGCGAGCGCTGCAGTCCGGCCTTCCCGAGACGCCCGCCCCGCCGACATCCGTGTGACGGCTACCTCAGCAGAGTCGACGTGGTCGAGTTCGTTCTGCTGGGAGAGACTGAGCGGGTGAGCGAACACACGATCGAGGCCGACCCCGGGTGGTCTTTGCTCGTTCTCTCGAGCGACTGGGCCGCGAGCCCCGAATCGCTTCTGCTGATCCCCCTCGTCGCCCTCGTCGGCGGGTTCGCGGCCGCGTTCGGAATCGGGCTGTTCGAGCAGCGCATGCGCGTGCGTGACTCGACACGTCTGCGCCAGCAACCGCGTTAGTGCCCAACCCCTAGGGTGGGCGGGTGCCCGAGCTCATCCTCTATTCGATCCCCGCCGTCATCTACTTTCTCGTTCAGGGCAGCCGCAAGCGCCTCGGGCGGAGGCAAGCCGCAGAGCGACTCGGTGCGACGTGGGGTGGCGGGCGCGACTACCTGTGGGCTGCGGTGCTGCTCATTCCGCTGGGCGTGCTCGGCTACCTCGCGATCATCCTCATCCCCGACTCGGCGCTCGACGCACCCGGCGTGACCATCACCGCCGTGACGTCGGTGGGGGCGGCAGTCGCCGTCATCGCGCGAGCGCTCGGCGAAGAGATACTGTTCCGCGGTCTGATCGGCGGTGTGCTCTTCCGGCGGCTCGGATTCATCCGTGGCAACATCCTGCAGGCCATCATCTTCATGGTTCCGCACCTCCTGCTTCTCGCCGTCGACCCGGCGATGTGGCCGATTCTGCCGGTGCAGTTCGTTGCGGCGCTGCTGCTCGGATGGCTTCGACACCGGTCGGGGAGTGTGCTGCCCGGTGCCCTCGCCCACGCTGTTGCCAACATCGGGGCGGGATTGCTCGCGGGCTGAGCCGCTCGCGCTCGCGGTGTTGGGCCCGAACCGCAGTTGCCAATTCGGGCCCGATCGAGTGCGGGTGGTTCAGTTGGCGTAGGGCGCCTGCACGTCGACGACCCATGTCACGCCGAACCGGTCGGTGAGCATGCCGAAACCGGGGCTCCACGCCGACGCGGCGAGCGGCTCGATGATCTGCGCGCCGGCCGATAGACCGTGCCAGTACGTGGTCACCTCGTCGAGGGTCTGACCCTGGAGGGACTGGAAGAACGTGCGATCGGTGATGGTCGCCCCGTTTTCGCGACGGGTCGTGCCCGCGGTCGCGGCCATGTCTGCGGTGTCGGGACCCGGGATGTCGTAGGCCATCACGCGAAAACCGGTGTCGCTCACGACGCGGCCGAAGACGATCTTGTCGGCGCCCGGGGCCTCCTTCGGCATGCCGAAGTCGCCGTAGGTCGCGGATGTCAGCTGCCCGCCGAACACGGACTGGTAGAACTCGAGCGCCTGGCGTGCCGTGCCGCGAAAGTTGAGGTGGGTGGTGGTCGTGATGGTCATGGGGTGCCCTTCGATTGGTGGGAACGGCGGATGCCGCGAAGAAACCCTCTCGCCTGAAGAGGACAGTTTCGGTCCGCTACATCGGTCACACTGAACTCATGGCCGAAAAGTCGTCGCGGATGCTTTCGCTGCTTTCCCTCCTGCAGACGCAACGGGACTGGCCCGGACCGGTGCTCGCCGAGCGGCTGAAAGTGACGCCGCGCACGGTGCGGCGTGACGTCGAGAGGCTTCGAGAGCTCGGGTATTCGATCGCCGCGATCAAGGGGCCGGACGGCGGATATCGGCTCGCCGCCGGCTCCGAGCTGCCGCCGTTGCTGTTCGACGACGAGCAGGCTGTGGCGATCGCCGTGGCGCTGCAGAGTGTGCGATCGAGCGGCGTCGATATCGACGAGGCGGCGGCGCGGGCACTGTCCACAGTGCGCCAAGTGATGCCGTCGCGATTGCGGCACCGGATCGACGGCATCCGTTTCACAGACTCTGCGGCGACAGCGCGCGTCGACCCGGCGGTGCTCGAAGCGGTGAGCGGGGCGGTGCGGGACCAGCGCACGCTGCGGTTCGACTACCGGGGTGCCGTCGACGACGACGGTGCGGCCCTTGCTGACCTCCCGCCCCGCCGCGTCGAGCCGCACGCTGTCGTCGCTCGGCGAGAGCACTGGTACCTCGTCGCGTGGGATCTCGAACGGGACGATTGGCGCACGTTCCGCCTCGACAGGATGACGCCGCGCATGCCCGGCGGGGCGCCGTTCGCACGTCGCCCGCTGCCGACGGGCGATGTCGCAACGCTTCTGGCCGCCCGGTCGAAGGGGTCCGAGACCGAGGACCGCTGGCCGTGCCGCGGCGAGTTCCGCATCGCGTTGCCCGCGCGGCAGATCGTGCCGTACCTCGACGACGGAGAGCTCGAGGAGTTGCCCGACGGCACGTGCCGTGTGGTCGCCGGCTCATGGTCGTGGACGGGCTTAGTCGCCTGGGTGCTGCGGTTTGATGCGCACTTCGAGATCGTCGGGCCCGCGTCGATAGAAGAGGCAGCGGCGACCTTGTCGAGCCGATTGCTCCGGGCCCGCACGCCTGATGCGGCGCAGCTGTAGAACTTTCTCCGGGGGCCCGCTCACGTCCGAGCGAGCCCGGTGTACACGTCCTTCGTGATGCTGGTTGCGTCACGGGCGTAGCGGTTGACCAGCAGAGCTCCCATGCCTGCGGCGCGGGCACCCTCTACATCGTGTGCGACGCTATCGCCGACGAATAGGCACTCCGGTGGGGTTAGTCCTAGCCCGTCGGCCAGTGCTCGAAACGCCCTCGGATCGGGCTTCTGTGCCCCGATATTCTCCGACACGCAGACGACGTCGAATGCGTCGGCAAGACCGGTGTGACGCAACTTGTCGAGTTGTTGCTCCTCGATCCCATTCGTCAGAAGTCCGACTCGGTAACCTGACGCGTGCAGATCGTTCAGAAGGTCCAGGCTGCCTGGAAAGGCTCGCCATTCGACCCGGTAGGCATCGAGGAATACCTCGAACAGCTCGTCGAGTTGCGACGGGTCATTCGGCGGAGTCAGCCCGAGAAACGCCAACACCGTGCGAAGTCGCTCGCGACGCTGTTCCGCGAAGCTGATCTGCCCGGAGCGCCAGCGCTCAAACTGTTCATCTTCGGCCGCGAACCACGCTCGGTGAGCGGCGGGGGTTGGCTCAACGTTCAGAACTCGAAGAAACGCGCTCAGTCCGGCGGCAGCTGAACCGCGGTGATCGAACAAGGTGCCATCGAGGTCGAAGCCGACTCCCCGAAATGCGCCCACACGTCAGCTTACAAGTCCAGCTGTTGAGTTCCCGCTGGCCCGTGACCGAGTGATCGGATGACGGCGACCGCGATCCGATCGGACCGCGATAGTAGGGTGCCGAGCGACGCCACCCGGCAGTGTGGACGACGAAGGGGGAACCGTGATCGCTGCACTGAACCAGCTCATCGACCAGATCGAGAATCGTCTCGCCGACGACGTCGATGTGGCCGAACTTGTGGCCGGGCTCGGCACGACCGAGTACCACGTGCGCCGGATGTTCTCGTCGCTCGCGGGGATGCCGCTGTCGGAATACATCCGTCGTCGCAGGATGACCGTCGCGTCAGCAGACGTGGTCGCCGGCGACACCCTGCTGAGCGTCGCCGCCCGGTACGGCTACGGCTCGGCCGAAGCGTTCGGTCGGGCCTTCCGCTCGGTGCACGGCGTTGGCCCCGCCGAGGTTCGCAGAGATGGCGGCCCCCTTCACCCGCAATCGCAGCTCAGGTTTCGCCTGACGGTAGAAGGGAACACCAGCATGGACACTCGAATCACCGAACGCCCGGCATTCCGGCTGATCGGACACGCGGCCCGGGTTCCGCTCATCCACGAGGGCATCAACCCGCATATCCAGGCGCACATCACGTCGCTGCCCGCGACGGAGCACGCCAGGCTCAAAGACCTCGGCACCACCGAACCGCCTGGTCTGCTCCAAGTGACAGCCGACGTCGACCCCGACTACACGGAGGGCAGTGAGCTGACCTACCTCCATGGGGTCGCCGTCGACGAGACGACTCCGGTTGCCGACGACCTCGACGCGCTCGAGGTGCCGGCCGGCACGTGGGCGGTGTTCCGCACCGAGGGTGAGCACCCGGGCGCCCTGCAGTCGGCGTGGGCGGCCACGGCGACAGAATGGTTCCCCTCCAACCGCTGGCAGCTCCGCCCGGGCCCGTCGATCGTCGCCGTGCTCGACCGCTCCGACGACTTCAGCACGGCCACGTGCGAACTGTGGTTGCCCGTGCAACGCGCCTGATCGCCCGCGCACGCCGCTGTCGCCCGCACGGGATACGGTGCAGACAACCGGCCCGGCGCTTCAAATGGGCCGACCTCGCCCGAGCCGACCTCACCCGAAAGGCGCCATGTACTTTCTCGACGGCAGCGTGATCACGAGCGCGAGCGACCTCAGCGCCGCCTCGGCGTGCGAATTCGCGTTCGCGCGCGGCATCGACGTGAAACTCGGGCGCATCGACGCCGTCGACACGGCGCCCGACGAAATGCTCGCCCGCACCGGCGCCCTCGGCGACGTGCACGAACAGCGCGTGCTCAATGCGCTTCGGGAGCAATTCGGCGCGGGAGTCGTCGAGATCGAGAGGCCGGATGTGCGCGACCGCGCATCACTCGCCGAGGCGGTGGCCCAGACCACGGCGGCCTTCGCGGGCGGGGCGGACGTCGTGTTCCAGGCCACCTTCTTCGACGGCGGTTTCGTCGGGTTCGCCGACTTCATCGTGCGCACCGCCGACGACAGCTACGAAGTGCAAGACACCAAGCTCGCCCGCTCGGCGAAAGTGACCGCGCTGCTGCAACTCGCCGCCTACTGGGAGCAGCTCGGAGCACTCGGCATCCGACGGTCTGACACGGTGTCGGTGCTGCTCGGAGACGGCTCGACGAGCGCGCACCAGATTCGCGACATCCTTCCCGTGTATCGCCATCGGCGGGAGCGACTGGGGGAGCTCATCGCGTCGCGGATCGGTTCTGGTGCGGATGCCGGTGCGAATGCGGGTGCTGGTGCTGGTGCTGGTGCGGCGGACCTCGAGCCGGTGCAGTGGGGCGACCCGCGCTACACCGCGTGCGGGCACTGCGACACGTGCTCCGCCGAGATCGCCGCCCACCGCGACGTGCTGCTCGTCGCCGGACTCCGCCTGACCCAGCGCGCACGGCTCAACGCTGCGGGGGTGCTCACGATCGAGCAACTCGCGGAACGCACGCATCCGGTCGCCGACATGTCGGCCTCGACCCTCGCCGCGTTGCGCGACCAGGCTGCGGTGCAGCTCGAGTCGACCCCCGACCGCCCCGCCTGGCGCGTGCTCGACCGCAGCAGGCTCGACGGGCTGCCCGAACCCGATGCCGGCGACATCTTCTTCGACTTCGAAGGTGATCCGCTGCACCAGGAGGGCGACAGTGCGCGGCCGGTGTGGGGCCTCGACTACCTGTTCGGCCTCGTCGAATCGGATGAGACGTTCCGCGCGTTCTGGGCCCACGACCTCGCTCAAGAGCGCCGGGCGCTCATCGAGTTTCTCGACTACGTCACCGCCCGCCGCGCCGCCCACCCGGGCATGCACATCTACCACTACGCCGCCTACGAACGCTCGCACCTGTTGAGCCTCGCCGCCCGCCACGGCGTGGGGGAGGAGACGGTCGACGACCTCCTGCGCAACAACGTGCTCATCGACCTCTATCCCGTCGTGCGGCAGGGTCTGCGCATCGGAAGCCCCAGCTACTCGCTCAAGAAACTCGAGCCCCTCTACATGGGGTCGCTCGAGCGCCAGGGCGTCGCGAACGCCGCCGACTCCATCAGTGAATACGTGCGGTATCGCGACCTGCTCGACGCGGGGGAGGCGGATGATGCGGCGACTGTCTTGGCAGACATCGAGCGCTACAACACCTACGACTGCATCTCCACACTGCGGTTGCGCGACTGGCTGCGGGCGGTCGCGCGCGGTCTCGGCTCCGACGCCGCCATCGCCACCACCGCCGCGGCCGAGCTGCCCCTCGAGGTGCCGGTGCGGGAGCCCGACCCCGTCTACCTCGCGCTCGAAGCCCTTCTCGCCGACATCCCCCTCGCCGACCGCACCGCCGACGACACGGCTCTCGCGCTCGCCGCGGCCGCGATCGACTACCACCGCCGCGAGGCGAAGAGTTTCTGGTGGGAGCACTTCACGCGTCTGAGCAGCCCGGTGGACGAGTGGTCGGACACCCGCGGTGTGGTTGTGATCGACCGTATCGACGTCGAGCGCGACTGGTTTCGCGAGGGCAGACAGCGACAGGATCGACGCCACCTGCGGGTGACCGGAACCATCGCGCCCGGCAGCGCACTCCGCGCCGGCGACAGCCAGTTCTTCGTGCTCTACGACGCGCCGCTGCCGCCCATCCGACCCAGCACGACGCCGGGAGCGCGCACCGCACACAACCGCACGGCGATCGTCGAGGTGCTGAGTGCGACGAGCTTCATTCTCGAGGAGAAGCTCGAGCAGGGCGCCCCGCCCTACGCCGAGCTGCCGATGGCGATCACCCCCGCGCCGAGCCCCAACCCCGGAACGCAGGCGTCAGCTATCGCCGAGTGGGGCCACCGCGTGCTGGATGCCGCTCCGGTCATATTGCCCGACCCCGCGATGGACATCCTTCGGCGCACGGCTGGAGCAGCGGATGCGATCATCCGCCGGCCCTCCACCGTCGACGCCATTCGCGACACCCTGCTCGGTCTCGACCGCTCCTACCTCGCGGTGCAGGGCCCGCCCGGAACGGGCAAGACCTACACCGGCTCGCGCGTGATCGCCGACCTCGTCGCGAACCACGGCTGGCGCGTCGGCGTGGTCGCGCAGTCGCACGCGGCCGTCGAGAACATGCTGCGCGGCGTCGTGAAGGCCGGACTCGATCCCGCGCGCGTCGCCAAGAAGCCGAAGAAGGGCGACGAGTCGGTCGAGGTCGAGTGGAGCGGTTCGCCCACCGCGCTGCCCGACGGCGGGTTCGTGCTCGGCGGCACCGCGTGGACCTTCAGCAACGAGAACACGGTGCCTCGGGCATCCCTCGACCTGCTCGTCGTCGACGAGGCCGGGCAGTTCTCGCTCGCGAGCACCATCGCCGCATCGGTCGCGGCGTCGCGGTTGCTGCTCTTGGGCGACCCGCAGCAGTTGCCCCAGGTGAGCCAGGGCACGCACCCCGAGCCTGTGGACGAGTCCGCCCTCGGGTGGCTGTCGGCAGGAGAAGACGTCCTGCCCGCCGAATACGGCTTCTTTCTCGACACGAGCTGGCGGATGCATCCGGCCCTCTGTTCGCGCGTCTCCGACCTGTCGTACCTCGGCCGGCTCACATCACACGCCTCCGATCGGCGCCTGGCCGGCGTCGAACCGGGGCTGCACGCGGTGCCGCTCGAGCACGGCGGCAACTCGACATCCTCACCTGAAGAGGCCGACGCGGTGGTCGCGCGCGTGCAGTCGGTGCTCGGGCTGTCGTGGGAGGGGGGCGGGATGTCGCGCCCGCTCGTCGAGACCGACGTGATCGTCGTGGCGCCGTACAACGCCCACGTCGAACTGGTGAGCGCTCGGCTCGCGGCGGCGGGGCTCGGGGCGGTTCCCGTGGGAACGGTCGACAAGTTCCAGGGTCGGGAGGCGGCGGTCGCGATCGTGTCGCTCGCGGCGTCGTCGGCGCACGACGTGCCGCGCGGGCTCGAGTTTCTGCTGCTCGCCAACCGGCTCAACGTCGCCATCTCGCGGGCGCAGTGGGCGGCCTACCTCATCTACTCGCCCGGGCTGACGGACCATCTGCCGACGAACGTCGCGGGGCTCGCGCAGCTGAGCGCGTTCATCCGGCTGGTGGAGGGGTAGTGGCTGTGGGGGCGACCCGAGTCGAAGGGTCGGTCGTCACGTGGAATGCGCAACGCGGCTTCGGGTTCATCAGCCCGACGGGTGGTGGGCGCGACGTGTTCGTGCACATCACCTCGTTCGCGGCCAGAACGCCCACCCCGCGGGTCGGCGAGGTGGTGAGCTACGAGACGGTGCTGACATCCGACGGAAAGCAGCAGGCCAGGGCGGTTGAGCGGTCGGGGCGGTCAGTCGGGTCGGGGCGTGCGCCCGCTCGCTCGCCGGCGAAGAAGCTCAGCGGCAAACGAAGCGCGCTGCCCTTCGTCGTGGTCGCGGCATTCGGGGTGTTGCTCGGCTTCCTCGCGCTCGAGCGGGCAGCGCCAGTCGGTGTCGCACTCGGCTACCTGGCGCTCAGCCTGCTCGCCGTCATCACCTACGCGGTCGACAAGTCGGCGGCGCAGAATGGCCGGTGGCGCACGCCTGAGACGACCCTGATCGTCATCGGACTGCTGGGCGGGTGGCCCGGCGCGGTGCTGGCGCAGCAGATCCTGCGTCACAAGACGCGCAAAGCCAGCTTTCAGTGGGCCTTCTGGGTGTCGGTCGTCGTGAATGTCGGCGTGCTGCTCGCTGTGTCGGCGGGGTGGTTCGGCGCGTCAGTCCGGTGACGGAGGAGCAGCGGGCGAGCCGGTTGCCGTGGGCGAGCCGGTTGTCGCGGGTCGGGCGGGCCGCGCGGAAACAGGGTGGCGAACGGTCGGGCCGCGGCGGGCCGCCGGTGCCCGCATCGGGCGGCCCGCGACCCTCTGCTCCGGGCGGGCGGGGGCGACGATCGTGGCGCGGCGGCCGCGGGCATCCGGAGTGTCGTCGGCCCCGAGAATCTGCGTGCGCTCGTCGCCGAAGCGGTGCCAGATGGCGGCCGTCCAGGCGCACAGCACCGCGTCGAGAAGGTCTTCGCGGTGTTTGTACGGCACGTCATCGATCGGTGACGGCGTCACGGCCAGCTCGCGAGTGAGCGGGTGCGACGCCAACCGCAGCGGCGGGCGAGCATCGTCGAGCGTCAGCATCCGCCTGATGAGTTCGTCGCACTCCCGCGCTCGACGCTCCCTGCCGAGAGGGGCCGTGAGGGTCTTGTCGAGTCGCTTGTAGCGGGGGCGCTCGACGTCGTAGCCGAGCTCCGCCATCCCGACGAGCGTCGTGTAGGGGTAGCACTCGAAGAACACCGGGGTCTCGTCGGTCGGAGGACGGATGCCGTCGGTGTACGCGAATCCCGCCACCTCGAGTCTCTGCAGCAGCGCGACACCGCCCTGCCAGCCCATCGCCGTGTTGCTCGCATTCGCAGCGACCTTCCTGTTGCCGTAGGCCATGCCCACCTGGCGCTCGGCGAGCCGCATGCCGGACTCGTTGGGGATGACGAGGGGAGCGTCGATGGCGATGACCGTGCCGGGGCCCGCGCGGTCGACGACCCACTCGGTGACGGCGTCGATGCCGCGCGCCCAGCCGGCATCGAGGATGACACCCGACTCGTCGAGGAGGGCGAGGCCGGTCTCGTTCGCGCGCTTGGCCGCGGTGCCCTCACCCCACGCGAGGTCGACGCCGATGTAGGTCATGAGGGGAGGGTAGCGGGTGGGGGTGGGGGCGCGGTTGACGGCGATCGGGGGTCGCGGGCCCGTGCTCGGGTGGCCTCGCTCTTCTCCTCCACAGGTTCGTATTTCTCGTATTGTCCACAGCAAAACAGGCTTCTGACCTGGGATATTCGAATGTCGGTGGCCACTGTCACAGTATGACCATGAACGAAGCGATCGCCCTCCTCGAGCAGGCCGAAGAGCTGCTCGCGCGCGTCGCGCGGGTGAGCTCGGGCGCAGCTCTGCGCGAGCTCAGCGATGAGGATGCGTGCGCCCTCATGACGCGCTCCGAAGCGGTCGGCCGCCTCGTCGACGGTGTCCGCGCGGTCGCGGCGGCGGAGGTCGACGATCGATCGCGATACGGCCTCGGCCAGGACGGCCTCGCGCAGCGCCTCGGGCATGCCAAGGGAGTGCACCTCGTCGAGGCATACACGCGGGTGTCGCAAGCCGAGGCGGCCAGGCGCATCCGGCTTGGTTCCGCCGTATCGCCGAGGTCGACGCTGCAGGGCGAGCAACTGCCGCGCGAATATCCGGCGGTGGCGCACGCGCTGCGGTCGGGGTCGATCGGCGTGGAGGCGGCATCCGTCATCATCCGCAGCCTCACGCAGGCCTCCCGCACGGCCGGCCCCGAGAGCGTCGCCGCAGCCGAGCGCGCCCTCGTGACGAGTGCCCGCACCGAGTCGGCCGATCTCGTCGCGGTGCAGGCGCGAGCCTGGCGCGAGACCCTCGACCCCGACGGCCCCGAGCCCCGCGACGCCGAGATTCGCGAGCGCCGCAGCTTTCACCTCGGGCGCGAGATCAACGGACTTACTCGCTTCAGCGGCACCTGCGACTCGGTCGGCGGCGCGCTCTTGCGCGCCGTCTTCGCCGACGGCTCGGCGCCGGGCGTCACCCCGCGGTTTCTGAGCTCAGAGGACGGGGGCGAAGCGGACGGGGGCACCGGGGCTGACGCCGACGGCGATGGCGATGCCGACGCCGCTATCGTCGAGCGCGTGCGAGACCCTCGGACTCGCGAGCAGCGGCAGTACGACATCGTGATGGGCACACTCACCGCCGGGCTTCGGGCCGCGGAGACCACTCGAGGAGGTCTGCGGCCGACGGTCACGGTCATGGCGGTCACGACCCTCGACGCGCTGCAGACCGGGCGCGGAGTGGGGTGGCTCGACGACGTCGCCGAACCCGTCTCCGCCGTCACGATGCAACAGCTCGCGTGCGACGCCGGGTATCAGCCGATCCTGCTCGGGGAGGCCGGCGAAGTGCTTCATTTAGGCCACAAGCGGGAGTTTTTCAGCACCGCCCAACGTAAAGCGCTCGCGGTTCGCGACGGTGGGTGCGTGTGGCCGCAGTGCCAGGCGCCCCCGTCATGGTGCGAAGCCCACCACGTGATCGAACGGGCCAACGGAGGGCCGACCGACATCGACAACGGTGCGCTGCTGTGTTCGGCGCATCACCACATGCTGCACGCGTCCGAGTTCACCATGGCGATGATCCGGGGCAGACCCCGACTCTTGGCGCCACCCTGGCTCGACCCGGATCAGATCTGGCGGCCACTCGGGCGACAACGGACGAAGCTCGTGGCGTGACGGCGTGACGGCGTGACGGCGTGACGGCGTGACGGCGTGACGGCGTGACGGCGTGACGGCGTGAGGTCAGCCCCGTCAGTCGGCAGGTGGGGGCGCCGTCGAACCGCGCACGTTGAGGCTCGGGTTGAGCACGACGCGGTGCGCCGGCCGGTTCGGGTCGTCGAGACGCTGCGCGAGCAGTTCGACCGCGGCGGCACCGACATCCGACCTCGGCGGGCTCACCGCCGTGAGCGCCGGGGTGAACAGTTCGGCCACCTCGTCGTCGTACGCGATCACCGACAGGTCATCGGGCACACGGATGCCGCGGTCGAGTGCGAGGTCGACGAACGCCATCGCCTCCGGGTCGGAGTGCACGACGAGAGCGCTCACCCGCGCGCCGAGCGCGGTGTCGAGGGTCTGCTCGATGACGGTGGAGAAGTCCTGGCTCGATCGGGGCGGCAGAACCGTCTCGAAGTGATCCGACGGGGTGAGTCCGAGTTCGGCACACGCCGCCTCCCAGCCGGCCCGGATCTTGCGCGAGGTGGGCGAGTCGCGCGAACTGATGAGCCCCACCCGCCGATGCCCGAGGTTCGCCAGGTGCCGAGCCGCGAGCACCGCCCCGAGTGCGTGGTCGGTCGTGACCGACTCGACGGGGGTGCCCTCCGGCAGCAGCACGGCATCCCGCTCCACGAGCACGCTGGGCACGGCGGCGTCGGCGAGCCACCGCACGACGTCGTGAGCGTGAGGGGTGTCGGTGTTCGGCGCCACAATGAGGCCGCGCACCCGCTCGTCGCGCACGAGCCTCTCGAGCACGGGGCGCTCGTCTTGCAAGTCGTATGATGCCCCGCGCAGAACCACATCGAGACCGTGCCGCTTCGCCGCGCGCTCCGCCCCCCGCAGAACGCCCGGCCAGTAATAGTTGAGCGACGGCACGAGCACCGCGATCGCTCCGCCCTGAGCTCGCGCAGCGCGCACACTACCGGCCGTCGCCTCGGTCGCCACGGCGCCCCCGTGCACGCGCTGCAGCAGCCCCTCGCGCTCGAGCTGAGCCAGATCGCGGCGCAGCGTCACCGGCGAACCACCGAGATCGTCGATCAGCTGGGAGAGACGCACGGCACCGTCGCGAGCGAGAGTCGCGAGCACGTGCGACCGGCGTTCGGAGGCGAGCGGAGGCTGATCGGTCATCGAACGACCCCTCTCACGGTGGGGTCCTGCTCGATGACGACCGTGAGCCCGTTCAGGCCGACCACATCCAGATCGAGGCGCCGGAGACGAGAGCCCCAGACATCCGTGAGCAGCGGGTCGTCGAGATCGCGAACCACAACGGTCGCCGGAGCCGCGGGGGCCCAGGTCACCCGGAGCGGGGAGGCGCCGTCGAGGGGGGTGACGAGTGCGGTGCCCTCGCCGAGCTCGACCTCGCCGGCGATCAGCATCCGCACGCTCGTGCCATCTGGAGCACCCGCGTCGTCCCCTGTCGTCCAGTGGTCCTCCACGACAATCGTCGCCGTGGATCGGTCGAGCCCCGCCGTGCGGTGCCACGATGTAAATTCGGTGTCAGGATACGCGGCGAGAACGTCCAGGCTCAACCGGCTTGCGTCAGGCGACGACGTGCGGTCAACATCGCTCGCGGCCGCATCGGAGCCCGCGCGCTGCTCCGACCCGGCGAGCACGGGCGTGTTGTGCCATCCGCTCTGCATCGTCCAGATCGAATACCGCTCCGGCCCGAACGTCTGCAGCGTGTAGGTCGGACGGCCCGCATCGACGATCACCGGAACGCCGTCGGACGCGACGACGAAAGAGCCGACATCGTTGTGGTTGTGGTGTTCGCCGTTGTGCCCGCCCTTCACCGCGAGACACACGCCGCGGGAGTCGCCCGCGGTCTCGCGAGCGACGAGCACCTCGGTCGACGGCAACCACACCTCGGCGGGCAGCGGTGATGCCTGCGGGAGTGCCTCGACCCACGCGCGGTCGGTCATCCCGCGCAGCAATCGCGGCAGACCCTCGTGCTCGGATGCCACCGGACTGTCCGGTGTGCGGTGGGCCGCGGCGTGCGCGAGCGCGTCGGAGTCGCCGACCGCTCGCGCGGCTCGATGGAGGGCGTGCCAGGGCTGGTCGGCCGAGGGGCGGGCTTGGCCGTCGGCGAGGTTGAGATACCACTCGGCACCGAGGTGCATGCGGTGAGGGAACGCCACGGTCTCGCGTAGCGCGGAGATCTGCGCGATGCGGAGGCGACGACCGAGCGCGTGATCGAGGGCGTCGACCGCCTCGATCGCGCGGCACGCGCCGTTCCACCAGTAGGCGTAGCCCTCGTCGATGGCGCCGTCGTCGGGCAGGGAGGCGAGGTAGCGGTCGAGCCCCTCGATCACGAGGTCGACGACGTGCACGCGCAGGGCGGCATCCCGGGGATCATCGAGGAGCCGCAGCGCCGCGAGAAGCACGTTGCCGTGAATCCACGGGTTCCAGTTGTGCACGTCGCCGTTGAGGCCGATCCAGTGCCAATCCCGACGCGAGACGAAGGGGTCGATGATCTTCCGCTTCGCCTCGAGCCGGATCCGCGCCCGCGTGCCGGGATATCGCCTCTCGAGGCGCTGCCCGAGCACGTGATCGAGTGCGGCGAGTTGACCGACCACCTCTCCTGCCCCGAGGTCGAGAAAGGGGCGCTCGATGTCGGCGAGCACGTGACCGGTCTGATCTCGCACGTCGTCGTGGGCCGGCCAGCACCACGAGCTCTGCTCGCACAGCAGCATGACCCCGTCGAGCACGGCCTCGAGGGGGTGGTCGTCGTCTGTGGCGAGAGCCGCGACGACGGCTCGACTCAGCCGTCGCTGCCTTTCGAACGCGCGCTGCTCCCAGCGATCGCGGTCGCCGTCGTCGTGCACGCGCGCGGCGAGAGATGCGAGCGGTTGCGGCCACGGTGTCGCGGCTTCGGCGTTCGCGAGGTCGAGCAGGTGGAGGAGCGTCGCCCTGTCGGCGACCCCGCCCTCACTCCACGCCTCGGCATCGTGCGGGATGTCGAGCGACTCGGCGGGGTCGACGAGATGCACACGCAGGGCATCTGCAAGAGTGTCGGCGTCGGCGAACATCCCGATCTGCGCCGAGAGCGGGCCCGCGAAGCGACCGTCGGCGGATGTCGGCGTCACGGCTTCGTCGCTCGGGATAACCATAAAGCGATCATAAACGATCATAACCAATCGATAAAAGTCTTGAACATGACGAAAGTGATTGTTATCGTCCTTTCTAGTTCCGGTTGACCGGAGCTCGATCAAAGGAGATTCGTGGACGACGTCGTGCACGCAGCAGCCGGACCAGCGACAAGCTGGGCCCGAGCGGACTGGGCTGCGGCAGCCGATCGCCTCCTCGATGCGGCACGGGCGTGGGCGTCGCCGAGTGGCTCACAGATCATCCCTCCCGGCGAGGTCGGCGGCTACGGACGAGACGTCGACGGGCTCGAAGGCTTCGCCCGCACCCTGCTCCTCGCCGGCTTCCGTCTCTCCGCGGAATCGATCGACACCCCCCACGACTCGCGACTCGACGAACTCGCCGACTTCTATCGACGCGGCATCACCGCGGGGGTCGACCCCGAGGCCCCCGACCGCTGGGTGCGCCTCGACGAGCACGCTCAAGCCAAGGTCGAAGCCGCGTCCATCGCCCTCGTGCTCGACATGACCCGGGAGTGGATTTGGGACCGCCTCGACGCCCTCACGCAGCAGCGGGTCATCGACTATCTCGCCCCCGTGGTCGGCGACGACACCTACCCGCGAACGAACTGGCTCTGGTTCCGGATCGTCGTTCAGACCTTCCTGCGCTCGGTCGGCGGCCCGTGGTCGGAAGCGGATGTCGCGGCAGACCTCGCGCTGCACGAGGAGCTCGCGCGAGAAGACGGCTGGATCTCCGACGGCGTCGAGCGCTCCTACGACCACTACGTCGGTTGGGCTCTGCACACGTATCCCGTGCTCTGGTCGCGGATGCGCGGGGCCGCCGACCTCGCCGGCGGGCGGACCGCGAGCGATGTCGCCGCCCTCGACAGGTACCTGCAGGATGCGATCCACCTCGTGGGTGCCGACGGGTCGCCTCTCATTCAGGGGCGGAGCCTCATCTACCGCTTCGCCGCCGCGGCGCCGTTCTGGATCGGCGCCATCGCCGACGTCCCGTCGGTGTCTCCCGGGCGCCTCCGCACGATCGCCGAACGCATCGTCGGGCACTTCGCCGAGCACGGGGCGCCGACCGACGAGGGGCAGCTCACCCTCGGGTGGCACCACGCGTGGCCCGCACTCGCGCAGTCCTACTCGGGCCCGGGCTCGCCCTACTGGGCCGTCAAGGGCTTTCTCGGGCTCATTCTGCCCGCCGAGCATCCGGTCTGGACGGCCGCAGCCGAGCCGCTTCCGGTGAGCGAAGCGGATGCGCTGCGGGCCGTGCGTTCCGCGGGGTGGATCATCGCGACGACCGCCGACGACGGAATCGCGCGCGTCGTCAACCACGGCACCGACCACGCGCTCAAGGGAGCGGTGACGGGCGACTCCCCGCTCTATGCGCGCATCGGCTACGCGACCGCGGCGGCTCCTCTCGCCGATGCTGCGGCCTGGGAGCACCCTCTCGAACAGTCCGTCGCACTCGTCGACGATGCGGGCAGGGCCACCCATCGCGCGGCGATGACGCTCCTCGACGTGCGCATCGAGGGTGAGGATGACGAGCCCGTGGGTGTCGCCGCCTCGACGTGGCCGGCCCACTGGATGTCTGCACGCGTCGCCGCGCACCGCCACGGGTCGGGCATCGAGGGTGACATCGAGATCGCCGGAGACATCACCGTGGTCTCGTTCGTGCGTCGAGCGTGGGAGGTGCGACTCGCTCGCGTCGATGGGCTCCACGGGTTCGACGGGTTCGCCGTCGCACCCGCGGGGGTGCGCCTCCGCATCGGCGGGTGGGCCGTGTCGGGCGACACCGTGGAGGCTTCGGCTGAAAATGCGAGTGCCGAGGCTCGCTGCGGCGCGGTGCGGAGCCGCATCCGCTCGCTGCCCGTCGGCTCGCTGCCCGTCGGCGCGACCGACGATGCCCGTGGAGCGATCATCCGTCGGGCGGATGCGAGCCCGCTCGGGCCCGACTCCGCCGTGCCCGTGCTCGAGCTGCCGGTGACCGTCGGCGCGTGGACCGCGAGCCTCATCGAACTGAGCGGAATCGATCGAGTCGAGGTCACCGACACCGGTGTCGACCTCGTCGACGGCGTCGCCACCATCACCTGGCCGGACGGTGCAGTGACCACCGGCCGCATACCGACCCCCGGACCCGCCGAGGCGGCGGACCGGTAGCACCGAACGTCCGCGCCGCGGGCGATCACATCCATCCATTACGAAGGAGTAATCAACTATGAAGCGTTCATTCGCAGCAGTCGCCGGCGTCGTCGCCACCGCGGCGATCGTTCTCACCGGGTGCAGTTCCGGCTCCGAGGCCAGCGACCCCGACGGTCCCGTCACGCTCACCCTGTCGGGGTGGAGCCTCGACACGACCCCCGAGTTCCAGGCCATCACCGACGCGTTCACCGAGCAGAACCCCGACATCACCTTCGACCTCGTCGGATACGACCCGGTCGAATACAACACCCTGCTCACAGCGGACCTCGCGGCCCGCTCCGGCCCCGACATCATCACCCAGAAGGAGGTCAAGTTCGTCTCGACCTTCCAGGAGGGTGGCCAGCTGCTCGACGTCTCCGACGTCGAACTGCCCGAGGAGGTCGGCGGCACGTCGTCGTACGAGATCGACGGGGCGTCGTACGCCGTGCCGTATCGCCAGGACTCCTGGGTTCTCTTCTACAACAAAGACCTCTTCGACGCCGCGGGCGTGGACCAGCCGGACGGTTCGTGGACGTGGGACGACTACGAGGCTGCAGCAGCCGAGCTGACCACCGCCGACGTCAAGGGTGCCTACCTGCACACGTGGCAGTCGACGGTGCAGGGGTTCGCGAGCGCGCAGAGCGGCGCCGACATCCTCGAGGGTGACTTCGGACACTTCGCGCCGTACTACGAGCGCGTGCAGGCCATGGAGGAGGAGGGCTCCGAGGTCGCCTTCAACACCGCGACCGCGAACCAGCTCACCTACCAGGGCGAGTTCGGCACCCAGAAGGCAGCCATGCTCCCCATGGGCACGTGGTACGTCGCGACTCTCATCGCCCAGCAGGAATCGGGGGAGGCGAACGACTTCGAGTGGGGTATCGCCCCGATTCCTCAGGACGACGCATCGACGACCGGACTCGATGCCGAGCCCGTGACCTTCGGTGACCCGACCGGCTTCGGAATCAACGCGGGCATCGACGAGAACAAGATCGACGCCGCCAAGGCGTTCCTCGAGTTCGCTGCGAGTGAGGATGCCGCTCAGGTGCTCGCGGGCATCGGAATCACCCCGGCGCTTCTCAACGACTCGGTGGTCGAGACCTACTTCTCGATCGACGGCGCCCCGACAGACGAGCTCTCGACGTTCGCCTTCGCCGAGCACGAGACCCTTCCGGAGAACCCGACGTCGAGCCAGACGGCGGCCATCCAGGGAATCCTCGCCGACATGCACAGCGCGATCCTCTCGGGCTCGACCCCGATCGACGCCGCCATCGAGGAGGCGGAGGCGCGAGTCGCAAGCGAGGTCGGAACCGAATAACCCACCCCGCCGGCCCGGGTGATCGCCCGGGCCGGCACCGACCACCGTTTGCACCGACCATCGTCAGATAACCGGAGGACCCCATGGCGACCAGCGCCACAACCGCCGCAGCGCCGGCGTCGCGGAAGGTTCCGCAGCATCGACCGGGCTCGAAGCTCCGCCGACACAACACTATCGTCGGCTGGAGCTTCATCCTGCCCAACTTCATCGGGTTCGGGTTGCTCACGCTCATCCCGATCGTCGTGCTCTTCTACATGTCGTTCACGAACTGGAACGCTTTCGGCACCGCCGACTGGGTCGGGTTCGCCAACTACGAGCGCCTGATGAGCGACGGCAGTTTTCGCATCTCGTTCATCAACACGCTCTACTACACGGTTCTCCACATCCCGCTGACGATCGTCGCGTCGCTCGGGCTCGCGCTGCTGCTCAACAACAAGCTGCGCGGCATCTCGTTCTTCCGCACCGCCGCGTTCTTCCCCTACATCACCTCGATCGTCGCGATCGCCGTGGTCTGGAACCTGCTCTTCAGCCCCGACTCCGGGCCCATCAACGAGGCGCTGCGGTTCATCGGCATCACCGAACCTCCCGGGTGGCTCACATCGCCCGAGTGGGCGATGCCCGCCGTCGTCATCGTCGGCACCTGGCGCGACATGGGCTACTACATGGTGCTGTTCCTCGCCGGGTTGCAGACCGTGCCCCGCGAACTGCACGAGGCCGCTCGCATGGACGGCGCGGGCGTATGGCAGCGCTTCGTCAACGTGACGCTCCCGTGCCTGCGACCGACGATGTTCTTCGTCATGGTGATGCTCACCATCAACTCGCTCAAGATCTTCGACCTCATCCTCGTGATGACCGGTGGCGGCCCCGGGCAGTCCACCCTCGTGATCTCCCAGTTCATCTACCGTCGCGGTTTCGAAGAGAACCAGTTCGGCTTCGCCTCGTCGGCTGCCGTCGCTCTCTTCTTCCTCTGCATCGCCGTCACGGTCGTCCAGTTCCTCTGGAACAAGAAACGGAGCGTCTGATGTCTGAACTCCTCGATCGGAACATCACGCAGCAGACCCTGCGCAAGCTCGACGATCCGCGCCCGATGCGCACCCCGCGGGAGCAGACCGCGCGCTATCGGGTCGGCCGGGCCATCGGCTACATCGCGATGATCATCTTCGCGGCGGCCCTGCTCACCCCGTTCTTCTGGATGCTCATGAGCTCGCTGAAGTCGGCGAACGAGGTCTTCTCGGTGCCCGTGCAGTGGTTTCCGGAGACGTTCATCTGGAGCAACTACATCGAGATCTGGTCGCGCTCCGACATTGTGACGTGGACCCGGAACACTCTCGTGGTATCGACCGTCGTGACGCTGCTGCAAGTGCTGACGGGGTCGTTCGCCGCCTACGGTTTCGCCAAGATGCGCTTTCGCGGTCGCGACGTGCTGTTCCTGCTCTACATCGGAACCATCGCGGTTCCGTGGCAGTCCTACATGATCCCGCAGTTCATCCTGCTCACCGAGGCCGGTCTCACCAACAGCCTCATCTCGATCATGCTGCTGCAGGCCTTCGGTGCCTTCGGGGTGTTCCTGATGAAGCAGTAC
Organism: Marisediminicola sp. LYQ85; assembly: GCF_046600695.1. NCBI lineage: Bacteria > Bacillati > Actinomycetota > Actinomycetes > Micrococcales > Microbacteriaceae > Marisediminicola > Marisediminicola sp. LYQ85. The sequence goes on along the minus strand of NZ_JBKIWO010000002.1, from coordinate 132,534 downwards.
TACGAGACGATCCCCGAGGAGCTGAGCGAGGCCGCGCGCATCGACGGCATGACCGAGTACGCCATCTGGCGCAAGATCATGCTCCCGCTGTCGGTGCCCGCGCTCGCGAGTCTCGCGCTGCTCACGTTCGTGAACACCTGGAACGACTACCTCGGCCCGCTCATCTACCTGCGCGACCCGGAACTGTGGACGATGCAGCTCGGTCTGCGCAGCTTCGTCAGCAACCTCTACGACACCAACTACGCCCTCCTGTTCGCGGGACTCACGATCTCGATCGTGCCCATCGCGATCATCTTCATGCTGGGCCAGCGGTACTTCGTCGAGGGCATCGCCACCAGCGGATTGAAGGGCTGAGCGCATGCGACGCATCTCGTTCGAGGCTGTCTCCGGCACCATCGGCGTGGTCGCGCTCGGTCTCCTCGTCAACGCGCTCATGCTCGTGACGGCGTTGCCCCTCGTCGTGTTGCTCATCACGACCGACCCGACGCGGTCGTGGCCGGTGCTGGCCGTGGCGGCCGTCTTCGCGGCGCCGGCCGTGACCGCGGCGTTCCGCGCCTTCCGCGAGCACGCTGCCGGAGGGCTCGGACCCGTGCGCGGTTACCTCGCGGGGCTTCGCGACGGCTGGCGTCGATCGCTCGCCATCGGCGCGATGGTCGTCGCGGTCGTCGTCGTGCTCCTGGTCGACCTGAGTCTGCTCGCGGGAACGGATGTCGCGGTCATGACGGTGCCGCTGCTCGGCGTCCTGGCCGTGCTCGCCGTCTCCGTCGGTCTGCTCGCTCTCGTCGCGATCTCGGAGGTGCCCGGCGCCCGACTCGGGGCGGTTCTCGCGGCGAGCGCGGTTCTCGCCCTGCGCCGGTGGTATCTCACCGTCGTCTCCCTGCTCATCATCGCCACGCAAGCCGCTCTCTTCGTCAACCTGCCGGCGATCGGGATCGGCATCACCGCGTCTGCGGCCCTCTATCTCGCATGGGCCAACTCCCGCTTCGCCCTGCAGCCCGTGCTGCACGTGGAGCCGGCGACCGCGTGAGCGGTGCTCGCGCAATCAACGCTCTCGACCAAGGACTGGAAACCATGACATACCTCACGCCTGCAACGGGCACCGCCCTCGATCCGGCGACGCTCGACAGGGCGATCACCGACGCTCTCAGCACGGTGCGCCGCAACATCGCCACCTTCGGAACGCAGTTTCCTGACGACACGACGACGGACGACCGGTATCTCCTCCGGCCGGCGGGCCAGGGGTTCGCGCTCGGAGCCAACCGCGGGTGGACCACGACCTTCTGGACGGGACTGCGGTGGCTCGCGTGGGAGCTCTCCGGCGACGACCGCTTCCGCGAGGCGGCGCGGGTCGACACGGCGGACTTCTCGCGGCGCGTGCGGGCGGGAGAAGACCTCGACACCCACGACCTCGGTTTTCTCTACAGCCTCACCACTGTTGCGGCGTGGCGCCTCGACGGCGACAGCGACGCGCGCGATGCCGGCGTGCTCGCCGCCGACCACCTCATGCGGCGCTTCTTGGAACCGGCCGGCATCATCCAGGCGTGGGGCGACCTGCAGGATCCGAAGCAGCGCGGCCGCACCATCATCGACAGCCTCATGAACATGCCGCTGCTCACGTGGGCGACCGAGCAGACCGGTGACGGCAGGTACGCCGACGCGGTGAGGCGACACACCGTGCAGTTGCACGACCACATCCTCCGCGACGACGACTCGACGTTCCACACGTTCTACTGGAATGCGGAGACGGGGGAGGCGCTCCGGGGAGGCACGGAGCAGGGTGCCGGCGACGAATCGTGCTGGGCCCGCGGACAGGCCTGGGGGTTGTACGGCTTCGCCATGAACTTTCGGGCCACAGGCGACCCGCGGCTGCTCGACGCGGCTCGTCGGTGCGCCGACTATTTCGTCTCCCGCCTGCCCGCCGACCGCGTTCCGTTCTGGGACCTCGTCTTCACGGACGGCGCCGATGCGCCTCGAGACAGCTCGTCGGGCGCGATCGCCGTGTGCGGACTGTTCACCCTCGCGGAGGTGGAGACCGACCCCGAGCGGGCCGCGTGGGCGGTCGACACCGCGCGAGCGATCCTCGGGTCGCTCATCGCCAACTACACCCCCGAGCACCCCGAGGATTCCGACGCGCTGCTGCTCCACGGTGTCTACGACCTGCCCAAGAGCGTCGGTGTCGACGAGGGCAGCCTGTGGGGCGACTACTTCTACCTCGAGGCGCTCACTCGGGCATCCCGACCGAACTGGCGGGGCTACTGGTGAGGCTCGTCACGTATCGCTCCGACGACGGCCCTCGGCCCGGGGCGGTCGTCGACGGCGAGCGGGTCGTCGACCTCAGCGGCATCGCCGAGAGTCTCGAGGCGTTGCTCGCCGACACCGCCGCGCTCGCCGAAGCCCGCGAGCTCGCAACCGCGGGGCAGCAGACGCGATCGCTCGCCGAGGTCGGACTGCTCGCCCCCGTGCAACCGGGCCGCATCCTGTGCCTCGGCTACAACTACCGCGGCCACGTTCGCGCCGGGGCCTCCGAGCGCGACCCCGACCCCGAGTACCCCGACGTCTTCGTCAAGACTCCGAACGTGCTTCGTGGGCCCGCGGATGTCGTCACGCTGCCCCGCGTGAGCGACGATGTCGACTACGAGGGGGAGATCGCCCTCGTCATCGGTCGACGGGCAGACGCGGTGAGCCTCGACGACGCCGCATCGCACATCGCCGGCTACACGCTCTTCAACGACGTGTCGGCGCGAGACTGGCAGGGGCGCTCGAGCCAGTGGGAGCTCGGCAAGTGCTTCGACGGGTTCGGCCCGCTCGGCCCGTGGATCACGACATCCGACGCCGTGGCAGACCCGCACGATCTCACGGTCGAAGTCGTGCGCGACGGGCTCGTCACCGTGTCGCAGAGCACCGCCGACCTCGTGTTCCCAATGGCGTTCATCGTGCATTACCTGAGCCAGGTCATGGTGCTCGAACCGGGCGACGTGATCGCCACGGGCAGCCCGCAGAAACTACCCGACGCCCTCGCGGCCCATCGCCCCCTCGCCGACGGCGACTCGGTCACCATCCGTGTGGCCGGTCTCGGCGAACTCACCACCCGATTCGCGGCCGCTGCGCCCCGCACCGAAGGAGTCCGATCATGATCCTCGACCGCTTTCGACTCGACGGGCGCGTCGCCCTCGTCACAGGATCGACGAAGGGGCTCGGCCAGGCCGCGGCAGTCGGTCTCGCCGAGGCGGGTGCCGACGTCGTGCTCCTCGACCGGGGGGACGCCTCCGAGACGGCGGAGCGCATCCGCTCGCTCGGGCGCCGCGTCCACCTCATCCGCCGCGACTTCGCGTCGGCCGGCGCAACCGAACTCGCGGCCGCCGTCGACGAAGCGATCGCCGAACTCGGGGCCGTCGACATCCTCGTCAACAATGCGGGCACGATCCGCCGGGCGCCGGCCGCCGAGCATCCCGCCGACGCGTGGAGCGAGGTGCTCGCGGTCAACCTCGACGCCGTCTTCCACCTCTCGCAGGCGGCCGGGCGACACATGCTCGCCCGCGGTTCGGGTCGCATCATCAACGTCGCGTCGATGCTGAGCTTTCAGGGCGGAATCCTCGTGCCCGGATACGCGGCATCCAAGCACGCCGTCGCCGGCCTCACCAAGGCGCTCGCCAACGAGTGGGCCGCCTCGGGCGTGACCGTCAACGCGATCGCGCCCGGCTACATGGCGACCGACAACACCGCGGCCATCCGCGCAGATGTCGAACGGGAGCGCACCATCATCGGTCGGATCCCCGCGGGGCGCTGGGGAGAGGCGGAAGACCTGCAGGGCGCTTTCGTCTACCTCGCCTCCGACGCCGCCTCCTATGTGACGGGCGCCATCGTTCCCGTCGACGGCGGTTGGCTCGTCCGGTGACCTCGAACCACAACGCAAGGAGAACCACAGACATGGAACAGCGCTACGCGACCAACCCCGAGCAGATCCCCGGCTGGACCACCGCGCAATTGCGCCAGCAGTACCTGCTGCCCGAGCTCTTCGTCGCGGGGGAGATCCGACTCGCCTACACCCACCACGATCGCATCGTGCTCGGGGGCGCCGTGCCCGCCGGCGGGACTCTCGAGCTCACCGGCTACCCCGAGATCCGCAGCGAGACCTTTCTCGAGCACCGTGAACTCGGCGTCATCAACGTGGGCGGAACCGGCACGGTCACCGCCGACGGCGAGACCCACACGCTCGTGAAGGGCGCGTGCCTCTACCTCGGTCGAGGTGTGCGCGACATCTCGTTCGCCGACGGCGACGGCGAGGCCCAGTTCTACCTCTTCTCTGCGCCCGCGCACACGAGCTACCCGACCACTCTCGTCTCGCCCGGCGAAGGAACGGTGCGCGAGCTCGGCGACCAGAGCACGTCGAACCGGCGCACCCTCAACCAGTACATCCACGAGAACGGCATCCGCTCGTGCCAGATCGTCATGGGCGTCACCCAGTTGCACGACGGGTCGATGTGGAACACCATGCCCGCGCACACCCATGATCGCCGCACCGAGTGCTACCTCTACTTCGACCTGCCGGAGGAGGCGCGCGTCATCCACCTGCTCGGCGAACGACAGGAGACCCGACACCTCGTCGTCGCCGACCGGCAGGCGGTGATCTCGCCGAGCTGGTCGCTGCACTCCGGCGTCGGCACGGCGGCCTACTCGTTCGTGTGGGCGATGGCGGGAGAGAACCAGGCCTTCGACGACATGGATGCCGCGCCCGTCACCGAGCTGAGATGACGGTGGCGCTCACGGGCGCACTGCTCGCCATCGGCGAGACGATGGCGGTCGTCACGCCCGCGGTCGACGGCGGAGTGCGCACGGCCGAGACGTTCCTCGTCGATGCCGGGGGTGCCGAATCGAACGTCGCCGCCCACGTCGCGGCAGCGGGAGGGGAGGCTCGCTGGTTCAGTCGCCTCGGTGACGATGCGCTCGGCGCGCGCATCCTCGACCAGCTGACCCGCCGCGGAGTCGACACGCGCGGCGTCATCATCGATCGCGAGCATCCGACGGGGCTCTACGTCAAAGACCCCGGTGCGCCCGTGCGCTACTACCGCGCGGGGTCGGCGGCGTCGACCCTGTCGGCGGCGGATGCGCGCGGCCTCGACTTCGAGGGGGTCGCGGTGATGCACATCTCCGGCATCACTCTCGCCCTCTCCGCCTCAGCTGCGGAGTTCCTCGACGAGGTCATCGTGCGCGCGCGTGACGCCGGCGTGTTCGTGAGCGTGGACGTCAACCATCGACCGGCGCTGTGGGGTGCACGTGATGCCGCGGGCGCTCTCGAGGCGCTCGCGCGTCGCGCCGACGCTCTGCTCGTGGGGCGCGATGAAGCGGAGTCGCTGTGGGGCGACTCCACGGCATCGGAGATCCGGGCGCGGTTCGCCGAGGTGCCGCAGGTCATCGTCAAAGACGCCCACGTCGGAGCATCCGCGCACATCGGAGACGACGTCTTCTTCGTGCCGAGCGAGCGGGTCGACGTCGTCGACGCCGTCGGCGCGGGCGACGCCTTCGCGGGCGGATACCTCGCCGCGCTCCTCGCCGGCGCACCACCGAGCGACCGGCTGCGAGCCGGTCACGCCCGTGCCGCGACGACCCTGAGAACGCGGGGCGACTCGATCGACGAGCCCCGCACCGACCGAGACAGCACCGACCGAGACAGCAGAGACCGAGACAGCCCGACGAAAGGCACCACGATGAGCACCGAGTTCTTCGACGAGGCGTTCGCCGGCGCCCCGATCATGGCGATCCTCCGGGGGATGGGGCTCGAGCGATCCGTGCGGCTCGCGACCACCGCGTGGGATCTCGGCATCGATGCCGTCGAGGTGCCGCTGCAGACCGACGAAGACGAGCGGGCCCTCCGGGAGGTCGTGCGTCTCGGCGCTTTGCGGGGCAAGCTCGTCGGTGCGGGCACGATTCTGACAACGGATCAGGTCGATCGTGCGGCCGAGTGCGGTGCGGCCTACCTCGTCTCGCCCGGCACCGATCCCGAGATCGTGCGCGCGGCCCAGAAGCGAGGCATCCCGATTCTGCCCGGCGTCGCGACACCGAGCGAAGTGCAGGCCGCGGTCGCGCTCGGCCTCACCTGGATGAAGGCGTTCCCCGCCGAGTGGCTCGGTGCCGGGTGGTTCCGCCACATGCGCGGCCCCTTTCCGCACGTGCGCTTCGTCGCTACGGGCGGTCTCGACGCGCGAAACGTCACCACGTTTCTCGAGGCCGGCGTGCGCGTGGCGGCCGTCGGCTCGGCGCTCGAAGACGCCTCACAACTCGACGCTCTCGCCGCCGTGATCACCGAGAGCCGCGGGATGGCGCAGCGGTAGCCACCCGCTCCTGCCGGGATGCCCGGCAGCGCTCACCCGGTGCGCCGCGCGGGCTCCGGCCGGTGCACCCCGCGCGGGCGGTATCCGAGCGAGCCGGCGAGCCCGAGCAGGTCGGCGAGATACCAGACGATCGCGAGATGCATCTCGGTGCCCTGCAGCCCCGGCTGCGCCTCGGGCAGGCTCGCGGTCTGCGGTGTTCGCGCGCGGAACGACACCCCCGCCCCCTCCACCCAGCCGTCGAGCTCGCGCTCGAGCAGCGCGGTCGCGACGGCGAGCACCTCGGCGCGACGGTGCCCGCTCGCGCGGGTCGACCACAGCGGGTGGGCCACGTCGAGCACGTTGCACGCGTCGAGGCGGTCGGGAGCGAACCAGTGCGGGTCACGAGCGTGCTCGAGCACGGTGTCGACGACCCGCTCGGGATGCGGCACGGCCACGCCCCACTGCGCGAAAGTCCCCCGGGTCGCGCGGTAGTAGCCGTTGACGAGCTGGCGTAGCCCGCCGGGAGCATCCGGTGATCCCCACATGCCCGTGCGCGGGTCGGCGTTGAGCACGAGCCACCCGAGGAGGGCCGACAGTCGCGGGTCGGCCGCATCCGCCCGGCGGAGCGCCGCGGTCCCGTGGGCGTCGACCCAGTGGCCCGCGTTCCACGGGTCGTCGTGCCAAGGCAACGCGGCGATCGACCGCAGCAACACCTCAGCGCTCGGTGCGTCGAGCAGCTCGGGTCGGGGGGCGTCAGCGCCGAGGTCGACGCCGAGGAGGTCGAGCGCGTAGCCCACGCACAGCACGTGGTAGGCCGTGTCGCCGTCGGTCGGGTCGGGAGGCAGCGTCGTGGCGGACTGCTGAACCGTGGCGGACCCCCGCGTCGTGTCGAGCCGCCCGACGAGGCCGCTCGCCGGATCGTGCCAGCCGAGCAGACGGTCGATCTGTTCGGCTCTCGGCAACTGCGGCGGTGCGCTGCCGAGGAGCAGGTCGGCGAGCTCGACCGCGTCGCACTGCGCTCGCACCGTCGGGGCGTCGCCCGGGCGGTCGACGAAGAGGCGCAGGGTCGAGTCCCAACTTCGCTCGAGAACCGATGTCGCCTCGTCGCGAGCGCGCCTGCCGAACCGCGCGAGCCGCTCGGCGAGATCGGCGGGCGCGTGCGACACCCGCTCGCCACCTTCGGGTGTCGCGGGGGCCACGCGCCATCGGATCAGTTTCGCGGGGTTGCCGCCCACGATCGCGCCCGCGGGAACGTCTTTGGTCACGACCGCTCCGGCCGCGAGCACGGCCTTGTCTCCGACGGTCACGCCGTCGAGCACGACCACGTGCGACCCCACCCACACGTCCCTGCCGATCACGATGCCCTTCGACACGAGAGGCTGACGGAAGATCTCGAGGTCGGGGTCGTCCATCCGATGGTTGAAACCGAGGATCGAGGTGTGCGCACCGATGCGCGTGGCGTCACCGATGGTCACTCGGCCGCGCACGACCGTGTAGGGGTTGACGCTCACATCGTCGCCGACGGTCAGGTCGCCGGTCAGGTAGGCGCCGGCCGCGACGTAGGACCGGTCACCCAGCCGCAGCCCGTCGACGTCGACCGCCGCCCCGCGCGCGACGAAGCACCGCTCACCGAGGGAAATCGGTGACGGACCGGAGGTGAGTTCACCCTGTCGCGTCAGCTGTGCGTCGCGAGCGGAGGCGTCGGCACCGCGCCAGAAATCCCACGGCGAGAACTCGAACCGGTCGGTCATGCGGCCTCCACGTCGTCGGGCAGGATGAGCGCAACGGTGCCCCTCTCCATCCTTCCGCACCCGACGCAGTTGTGCTCGCGTCATGTCGCCCGCCCCACCGAGCGTCGACTGTCTACTCGTCACCTGGAACGGCGCGCGGGAGCGTGTGACGCTCCATCACCGACCGCGTCGCTGACCCCCTCACGTGGGTCTATCCGCGCACGCACAGCGTGTGGTGAGCTGACGCACAGCAGGGATCGCCGCGCGTGGGGTGCGGTCACGAAGTCGTTCACCCACAGACGACGGGCGCTGCTCGACATCCGACGAACGGCGGACCCACATGAGACGGCTGCTCGCACGCATCCCCGGCATGCCGCCCCTGAGCGACGAGATGCACCCCTGGTATCAGGGCGCGCTCGGCGAACTCGAGGTCGGACGGATGCTCGCGGCCCTGCCCGACGACTACACCGTGTTCCACTCCGTGCCCGTCGGCACCGGACGCGCCGACATCGACCACCTCGTGGTCGGCCCGGGAGGCGTGTTCACCATCAACACCAAACACCACCGCGGCAGAAACGTGTGGGTCGCCGGAACAACCTTCATGGTGTCGGGTCAGCGGCAGCCGCACATCCGGAGATCCTCGAGAGAAGCCGCGGGCGTGACCGCGACACTGCGCCGGAGACTCCCCGCAGCGCCCGCCGCGCGCGGCGTGATCGCCGTCGTCGGGGCGAAACAACTGCGCATCACAGCCGCTCCCGCCGACGTGACGGTGCTCGACGCGGCACGGTTGCGGCGCTGGATCATGAAACAGAAGCGGATGCTCGCACCCGACGCCCTCGCCGCCACCGTCGCGGCACTCGACAGCCCGGGCAACTGGCGCGACGACGCCCCGGCCGCACCGCACGCCGTCGCGGAGTTCGCCCGACTGCACCGCTCCGTGCGGGCAGCACGCCGGGTGCGCGTGATGTGGGGGCTCGGGGTCGTGGCGGCGTCGCTCATCGCCGTGCCTGCCGTGGGTCCGATGCTGTGGTCGATGGTGGCGGGAGCGCTGCTGCCGTAGCGGGCCGATCGCGAGCGCCCAGGCGCGCACCGCGAGAATGGAACCCCGAGCCGGGGAACCCCGACCCGAGGAACCCCCGACCCCAGGAGCACCGTGACTCTCGAGCTCACCCCCGACGCCGTCGCATTCACGACCGACCGCCACCTCGCGATCCTGTCGACGCACAGCACCGACGGGAGCATCCACTCGGTGCCCGTGGGGTTCACCGTGGAGAACGGTGTCGTGCGCATCATCACGTCTGACGGCACCCAGAAAGTGCTCAACGTCGAACGCGGCGGCCACGCGACCGTCGGCCAGGTCGACGGGGGGCGCTGGATCTCGTTCATCGGAACCGCGACCATCAACCGCGACCCGGATGCCGTCGCCCACGCCGTGGAGCTCTACGCCGGCCGCTACCGGCAACCCCGCATCAACCCTCAGCGCGTCGTCATCGAGATCGCCGTGACGAGCGTGCTCGGATCGTCGGGCATGGTCGAACGCTAGCCGGCGCTCGGTCGCGCGCTAGTCGGCGCTGGGGCGGCGTGACAGCTCCCACAGTCGCCGCTGCGCTTCGAGCGCGAGCGACCGGAGGAGTATCGCGTCGTCGTCGGAGAAGGTGCGCGGTTGCGAGTCGAGCACGCAGAACGCGCCCACGCGATGGCCGTCGGGAGACTCGATGGGGTAGCCGGCATAGAACCTCACCCCGTGCCTGGCCGACTCGGCCCGCAAGTGGGCGGCGCGCTCATCCGACTCGAGGTCTTCGAGCACGAGCAGCTTGGCCTCGCGGATGGTGAGGTCGCAGTAGGTCTCTTCGCGCGGTTCGTCGAGGGCGGGATAGCCGCTCGTCGAGGCGGAGGTGAGTCGGCGCTCACCCACGAGGTTGACGATCGCGATCGACGTGCCGAACAGCTCGCGCGCCCGACGGGTCAGACCGTTGAGCACGGGGTCGTCGATCGACGCCGTCATTCCGAGAGCGCCGAGCGCGATGAGGCGCTGCGACTCGTAGGCGTCGTCAGCGGCGGCCGCGGTGGCGGCATCCACCGGGGCGGCGCCGTCGGCAGCGAGCGTGCGCGCGGCGATCGCCTCCCTCACCTCGTGGGGTGGCAGCGCGGGCACGATGTGCTCGGCGACGATGGTCGCGGGGTCGATGTAGCGCGCCGAATCCGCGGCTTCGAGAGACGCCGTGCGTTCGATCGGCACGAAGACGGTCGAGCGACGCCGGGCGATGATGGCGCGCGCGGCCCGGTTGAGTCTCTCGACACGACGGTCGGCGGCACGCGCGAGCGCTGTCGGAAAGTGGCGGTGCGAGTCGAAGAACGGAACCCCCATGAAGAACGTGATGGCGTTGGGGGCCGCGCGGTCGAGCCTGTCGAGCAGTGCCGTGAGGTCACGCACCCATCGGCCCATGCTCGTGAACCGCAGCGCCTCGACGGGGCCGACCGAGACGACGGTCGCGTCGAACCGCGAGAGGTCGACCCCGTCGAGCGCCGCGAGGCTAGCGGCGGCGGTCATCCGCGCGTCGACCAAAATCTCGATGTCGACACCGCGCCCCGTGAGTGCCGACAGTCGGCGCGCGAGCGCCCCCGGGAGTGCGAGGTCGTAGGTGATGACCCCGCGCCCGGTCGCCGGACCGTCGCCGAGGATCAGGATGCGGTCGGGGTCGCGCCCCGGGGCGAAGACCCGCGGCTCGTCGGTCGGAACGGGCAGACGGTCCCACGAGTGCGGCGAGAACCGCAGCCACAGCGCGATGAGCGGCCTCGCGACGATGCGATCGAACGGGTGGGACATGGGGGCTTTCATGACGCGATATCTGGGCGGGCATGAACCTGACGTCCACGGTACTCTCCCTCGCGCCGCCGGGCGAGCGTCGACCCGACCGCGCGGTCAGGGGTCGAGCGGCTCGCTCAGCTCTTGCACGCGCTCCTGCGCCTGGAGTGCGAGTGACCGCAGGAGCGCGGAGTCGTCGCGCGTGAACTCGCGCGCCGCCGTGTCGATGACGCACAGCGCACCCACGCGTTCGCCGTCGATCGACTCGATCGGGTATCCCGCGTAGAACCTGAAGTGGGGGTCACCCGTCACGGACCGGAAGTCGCGATACCGGGGGTCGAGGGTCGCGTCTTCGACGGCGAAGTGCTCGGCCCGCCTGATCGTCATCTCGCAGAAGGATTCGCTGCGTGGCATCGCGAGGTCTGTGGCTCCGGCGGTGGACGCCGACTTCTGCGTGTCGTCGTCGATGATCGTGACCGCCGCGTATGCGGTGCCGAAGAGTCCGCGCGCCCGCGCGGTGAGCACGTCGAGCACGGGGTCCCCGCGACTCGCGAGCGCGCCCAGGCGATCGACGGCCGCTTGCCTCGCGGCCTCGTTCGTGTGCTCTTCGCGACGCGAGCGCCTCTCCTCGTCGCCGTGCGGGAGCTGAGCGGCGAGGTGGGGGGCGACGCTCGCAGCCCACACGGCGTAGGTGTGGGCTCCCGACGACTCGAGCACTTCTGTGTGCCCGACGGTGATCAGGTGCACGTCTCGACGATCGGCGAGCACGCGCCGCGTGGCGTCGTTGATGAGTCGCACCCGACGGTTGACGGCCCGCGCGAGAAAGCGCGGGAGGAGATGTCGCGGCTCGAAGAGGGGGATCGAGAGAAGAGACGTGCCGGTCGAGGGGGCGGCATCCGCGTCGATGCGGTCGAGGAGGGCACCGAGGTCGCGTTCCCACGCCTCGATCGGCGTGAACGCGAGGGCCTCGACCCCTCCGACGGCGAGCAGCACACAGTCGAAGCGGGAGAGCTCGAGGTTCGCGATCGACTCGAGGCACGCCGCCGCCGTCATGTCTCCCGCGACGACGATGTCGACGTCGGTCGCACGCCGCGTGCGTTCCGACACGGCGCGCGCCAGGTATCCGGGCAGACCGAGGTCGTGGGTGACGACGCCGCGACCGGTCGCCGCGCCGTCTCCCGCGATGAGCACGCGATCGGCATCACTGCCGACGGTGTGCACGTGGGGCGAGTCGTGCGGAACCGGCAGTCGCTGCCACGAGTCGGAGGAGTGCCGGAGCCACAGGCGCACGAGAGGACGCGCGACCAGTCGATCGAATGTCGTGAGAATGGCGAGTCCCCTCCGTTGCGAAACGGCGGGGGCTGGGCCGGATGATCACACTGTAGTGCCCTAGCGGCCCGGCGCGGCGTGGCGGTGCGCTCTGGTGCGCTCCGGTGCGCTCTACTCGCCGTCGTCGAGGTCGATGTCCTCGCCCGCGAGGTCGTTCTCGCCGAGGGTCGGGGTTCCTTCGAGGGGCTCCGAGCCCGTCGGGCCCGCGTAGTGACCGGTGTCGATCACGGTCTCGCCCGCGACGGCGTCGTTCGTCACCGTCTGCTTGTCGATTCCGGGCTGCACGAGCGGGTTGTCGGCGTCGTCGGGGATGTTCACGGTCGTGTCGCTCATGGGTGAGCCTCTCGGAGGTAGGGATCGGTGCTGGTTATGAATCGGTGCTGGTTATGAATCGGCGCTGGTGGTTCGGTGTGATCGCGACCACCCGCGCCCGTGCAAGCCCAGTCCATCGGAGGGGCGACCGCAAGGGGGTGCGGCTGTGCGTTGACAGGATGCCGCACCCCACCTAATGTCAGTACATCGTGTCCGTACAACGACGGCGCGACCGAGGCAGAGACGCCACAACTCGAGGAGATTCGCCATGGCAGCCGGATCGCACGTCACCAGCAAAGTCCCCCTGTTCGACGGGATGAACAAGATCCCGGGCGGGCTCATGCTCATCCCCCTGATCCTCGGATCGATCGTCGGCACGTTCGCACCCGGGTTCCTCGAACTCGGCAACTTCACGACGGCGCTCTTCCGCGACAGCGCTCTCCCGCTCATCGGTGTGCTCATCTTCGCGACCGGGATGCAGATCACCCTCCGCACCTCGGGGCCGGTGCTCGCGACATCCGGTGTGCTCCTGCTCTGCAAGTCGATCATCCCCGCGACGATCGTCGTGCTCCTCGGCCAGATCGTCGGCATCGAGGGCATCCTCGGGGTCTCGATCCTCGCCCTGCTCGTCGCGATGGACAACAGCAACGGCGGCCTCTGGCTCGCCTTCACCGGTCGCTACGGTCGCGAGCGCGACCGCGGTGCCTACATCGCCTCGGCCGTGAACGACGGCCCCTTCTTCTCGCTGCTCTTCCTCGGGGTCGCCGGGCTCGCCGACATCCCCATCACCCTCCTCATCGCGGCAGTGATCCCGCTCATCGCGGGCATCATCGTGGGCAACCTCGACGCCCGCTGGACCGAGGTCATGCGACCCGTGCCCAACATCGTGATCCCGTTCTTCGCCTTCGCGCTCGGCACCGGCATCAACCTCGGCAACGTCGTGACCGGGGGTCTCTCGGGAATCCTCGTCGGCATCGTCGCGACCCTCTTCACCGGAACGATCGCCTACTTCGGCTACCGCTGGCTGCTGCGCCGCGGCAAGGAGTCGGGCATCGGCATCGCTTCGGCCACGACCGCGGGCAACGCCATCGCGACCCCCGCGATCGTCGGAGCGGCCGACCCCACCTTCGCGCCGTTCGTCGAGGTCGCGACCGCTCAGGTCGCCGCGGCCGTGCTCGTGTCGGCGGTGCTCGCCCCGCTGCTCGCCGCGTGGGTGCTCAAGAAGCAGGGAGGACTGCGGGATGCGCCCGTCGCCGGCTCCGACGACGACGTGACCGATCGTGAGGTGGCGGCGGATGCCGCGGCGCTCGGGTCTCGGTCCGACGCGAGCGCGCTCAACACCGACACCACTCCCGCTCCCGAGGCCGACCGCGACCGCGACAGTGACGGCGACCGGCGTGCGCGCGGAGGCGACACCGCGTGACCGGCCGACATCGCGCGGGGCGCCCCGAGGAGAGCGCCGTGGAGAGTGCCGTGGTCGAGCGATCGGAGACCGCTGCGCTCGCCGACACGACCGCGCCCGTTTCGGTGGGCATCGTCGCCGACGACCTCACGGGAGCGAACGACTCCGCGGTGCAGTTCTCTCGCCGAGGGTGGAGCGCGAGGCTCGTGCTCACCGACCCCGCGGGCGTGACGACCGCGGACGGCAGCGTCACGGCCGTGGTGACCGACGCGCGAGCGCACTCCGCTCCCCAGGCCGAGCGCGAGACACGCGACGCCGTCGACGCCCTCGCGGCGTCGGGCATCGACCGGGTCTTCCTCAAAATCGATTCGACGATGCGCGGAACGGTGAGCGCGCAGATCGAGGGCGCTCTCGACGCCTGGACCCTCGTTCACCCGGACGCCATCGCCGTCGTGTGCCCGGCCTATCCGGCCATGGGGCGCACGGTCGATGGCGGGCGACTGCTCGTCGACGGAGCCGGTGTCGAGACGACGTCGGTCGGGCGTGACCCCGTCACCCCCGTGACCACGAGCGTGCTCGCCGACCTCATCCCGTCGAGCACCTCGGTGTCGGCCGCCGGCCGCGGCGCCGCTGAGCTCGCCGATCTCATCGCGGGGGTCGCGGATGACGGCGACCGCGTGATCGTCGTCGACGCGGTCACCGACACCGAAGTGAGCACCATCGGCGACGCGATCCTCGCGCTCGGGGCGCGCGTCGTGCCCGTGGGGTCGGCCGGTCTCGCGGTGGTCATGGCGAGCGTGTGGGGTTCGGGCGCCTCGACGAGCGCGGTGACCCCGCCGCCGCCGTCGACCGGCGCCGGCGGCGTCGTCGTCGTGCAGGTCAGTTCCCTCCACGATGTCTCGCGCGCCCAGCACGCGCACCTCGCCGCGAGCTCGACGGCCGTGCACACGTTCGCCCCGACCCTCGACGACGTGAGCTCGACGGATGCCGCGACCCGGTGGATCCGCGCCGAGCTCGACGCCCTGAATTCAGGCGTGCCCGGCGCAGGCGTGCCCGGCACAGGCGTGCCCGGCACAGCTTCGGGCCTCACCGCCGTCGCCGTTCTCGCCCCCGCCGAGCGGGGAACCGACCCCGACGCGAGCGAACGCGTCGCCGCGGGGCTCGCGACCATCACCGACGCCGTCATCGCGCACACCGCGGCGAACGCCCTCGTGCTCATGGGCGGGGAGGGTGCTCGAGCCGTGCTCGCGCGCCTCGACGCCGACGCCGTGCGCGTGACCGACGCGATCCGCGAGGGGATTCCCATCGGGGTGGTCGAGGGTGGACGCTCCCACGGCCTCACGGTCGTCACGAAGGCTGGAGGGTTCGGCACGGAGACATCCCTCACCGAGATCGTTCCCGAACTCGCCGCCGTGCCGCTCGCCGCCGTGCCTCTCGACACCGCAGACCACACCGCTTCACCGCTCGACGCTAGGAGAACACCTTGACCCCCACGACGTCTCTCACCACCACACCGCTGCCCCGCCTCGCCCTCACCCTCGGTGACGTGGCCGGCATCGGCCCCGAGATCACCGCGAAGTCGCTGCTCGGGCACGACGACGTGCGGGAGAAATGCATTCCCGTCGTCATCGGCGACGAAGCGGCCATGCGCCGTGGCGTCTCGAACGTCGGCGGCGACCCCGACGTCGTGCGCGTGATCGAGCGCGTGTCCGACGCCACCAACACGCCGGGCACGATCGAACTCATTCAGACCGGTCCGTCGCTCGCCGACGTGAAGCTGGGCGAACTGAGCGCCCAGGCCGGCGACGGTTCCTACCGATTCGTCGTCGAAGCGTGCCGCCTCGCTCGCGAGGGCGAGGTCGACGGCATCGTCACCGCGCCCCTCAACAAGGCCGCGATGCACGCGGGCGGGCACAAGTGGCCCGGCCACACCGAGCTGCTCGCCCACGAGTTCGGCGTCGAGAACTTCTCCCTCGTGCTGAGCGCGGGCGAGCTCTACTTCTTCCACCTCACGACCCACGTGTCGATGCGGCAAGCGATCGAGAACATCACATTCGACCGCACCGTCAACGTGCTCGAGCTCGCGGGCGCGTTCGCGAAGTCGATGGGCACCCCCGACGAGCGCATCGGCCTCGCGGGCCTCAACCCCCACGCGGGCGAGAACCGTCTCTTCGGCGACGAAGACGCCGACATCCTCGCCCCCGCCGTCGAGGAGGCGCGCTCGCGCGGTCTCACCGTCGAGGGGCCTCTCCCCGGGGATGCCCTCATTCCGGCGGCGGTGCGCGGCAAGTTCAAGCTCGTGGTGGTCTGCTATCACGACCAGGGTCACGCGCCGTTCAAGGCCGTCTACGGCGACGACGGCGTCAACATCACCGTCGGGCTCCCCGTCGTGCGCGTGTCGGTCGACCACGGAACCGCGTTCGACATCGCGGGCCGGGGCATCGCGCGCGAGGCGAGCCTCGTGCTCTCGCTCGAGCGTGCCGCAGCCCTCGCCCCGGGGTGGGACCACGTGTGGCGCACCGCGCAGAAGATGGACGCCGCCGAGTAGCGCGTCGGGCGGGCGTTGGGCGGGCGGAGCCGACTAGCGGGGTATCCGCGCGGCGACGCCCGCCCACGTCTCGTCGAACTCGGCGCCGGTGATGGCACCGGCGTCGAGTTGGCGTTCGGCGTCGCGCAGCGCGTCGAGGATGTCGTGCACCGCGTGGAACTCGGCGTCGGCCGCGACATCGCCTTGGGCCGCCGCGCGTCTCGCCGATACGGTGATGAGTCGTGCGCGCACGGGAGCCGAGATGCGATTGAGCGACGTGCCCGCGAGGATGAGCAGGGCGAGAGGCCCCGCGCTCGCCGAGAGCATCGAGATCTCGGCGACCACCGCGACCGTCGGGGCCGTCGTGAGGGTGCCGACGGCCGAGATCGGTGTCCACATGCGGCTCAAGTGTGCGCAGCGGCGCAGCACGCGGGGCTCACCGGGCTGGTAGACGTGCACGGCGAGCGATTGTGCTCCGTAGCGTCTCGATCGCAGCCTGCTGTATCCCCAGCGGTGGCGCCCGTCGAGGGCCCAGCGCGGCCAGTGCCGCACCATCGCGACGGAGAGGGTCATTGCTCGAGCTCGTCGGATTCGAGCTCGTTGAACTCGAGTCGTTTCGCCTCGGTGCCCGTGAGGTAGGCCGACCTTGCGATCGCGATGGTGCCGATCGCGGATGTCGCGAGCTGCAGAATCACGATGATCACGACCTTGACCGCATCGGCGACCGTCGGTTGCAGAACGAGGGCGCCGAGAACGACGAGCACGATTCCGAGGCCGCCCGCCGTGCCCACCGCCGAGGCGCGCGTGTAGACGTCGGGGAATCGCAGCACGCCGAGTGCTGCCGTGGCGAAGACGAGGGCGCCGAGAACGACGAGCACGCTGCCGATGATGTCGAAGGCGGTCATCGTCTGCCTCTCGTGAGGATGCGGGCGAGCGAGATCGCGGTGAGAAAGCCGAGGAGAGCGGCGACGAGCACGATGTCGAAGGTCGCGGTGCTGCCGATGCGCACACCCACGAGGGCGACGAGGCCGATGAGGCCGAAGAGCAGGAGGTCCCCACCGACGGCGCGGTCGGCGTCGGTGGGCCCCGCGAGCATCCGATAGGTCGCGGCGATGCCGACGAGCACGATGATGGCGATGGCGATGTCTATCGCGAGAATCATTCGGTGAGCCCCTTCCTTCGCACGGCTCCGAGCATCCGCGATTCCATGTGGTGCAGCGACGAGCGGAGGTCGTCGGCGTCGGCGTTGTACATCCCGTGGACGTAGAGCACCCAGTCGCCCGCATCCGTTCGCGTCGTGCCGAGCGTGAGGGTGCCGGGCGTGAGCGTGATGAGCGAGCCGAGGAGGGTGATCTCGAATTCGGTGCGACACCGCGTGTCGTAGCGCGCGATTCCCGGTGCGGAGTTCTGCCCCGGTGTCAGGTTGTCCGAGAGCACCGCGACGTTGGTGCGCACGATCTCCACGCCGAACCATCCGGCGAAGCCGGCGAGGCGCGGCGCCCAGGTGAGCCAGCTCACGAGCCCATCACCGCCTCGGTGTAGTCGGTCGTGTCGAGCAGCGACTCGGCCGCGATGTCGGCGAGACCGAGTAGCCCCTCGCCCCCGAGTCCGAGCCCGATCGTGATGAGCGCGAGGATCATCGCGGGAGCCGCGAGGGCGACCCCGACCTTCTGAGGCGGCCGAGCCTGCTCGTCGTGGCTGTGCTCGTGGGCGAACTCGTGGTCGTCGGGCAAGCGCCCCCAGAACACCCCCGACCAGATCTTGAGCATCGAGAGGAGCGTGATGAGGCTCACGACGAGCATGATGACGACGACCGCGATCTGACCCGCTTCGAGCGACGCGAGCACGAGGGCGAGTTTCGCGACGAACCCGGAGAACGGGGGGATGCCCGCCATCGACAGCGCGGCGACGAAGAACACCGCCGCGATCACGGGTTCGCGGTGCGCCATGCCGCCGAGTCTCTTGAGAGTGCCGGAGCCGTAACGCACTTCGATCGCGCCCGTCGAGAGGAAGAGTGCCGCCTTCACGACCATGTGGTGGATCTGGTAGAAGATTCCGGCCGCGAGCCCCGCCCCGGTGAAGAGCGCGACACCGATGAGGATGTAGCCGATCTGGCTGACCATGTGGAACGAGAGGATCGACCGTGTCGTCGTCTCGCCGACGGCGGCGAACACCCCCGCGACCATCGTGATGCTGAACACGACGATGCCGATCGTGAGGAAGCGGTCGTCGCCGTCGAACACCTGGGCGTAGATGCGGTAGATCGCGTAGATCGCGACCTTCGTGTGGAGGCCGGAGAACAGCGCCGTGACGGCGGGCGAGGTCGAGGGATACGCGCGGGCGAGCCATCCGTGCACCGGCACGATCGCCGCTTTGATCGCGAGGGCGAAGAGGGCGATGCCCGTCGCCGCGGCGACCGAGTCGGACTCGTGAGCGGCACCCTGCAGCTCGCCGAGGTTCACGGTGCCCGCGGTGCCGTAGATGAACGCCACTCCCGCGAGGAAGATCGTCGACGTGAGCAGGTTCACGGTCACATAGAGCCGCGCGCCGCGCACCTGACGAGCGCGACCCTCGCCCGGCCTCGCGAGCACGAGCAGGGCGTACGACGGCAGGAGCATGACCTCGATGAAGACGAAGAGGTTGAAGAGGTCGGCGGTGAGGAGCGAGCCGTTGACCCCGGCCATGAGCACGAGAACGAGGGGCGTGAAATAGCGCCCGTCGGCGGTGCCCGCGGCGATCGCGAAGAGCGAGCACACGGCCGTGAGCAACCCCGTGGCCGTGATCATGAGCGCCGTGAACATGTCGGCGACGAAGGGGATGGCGATTCCTCCGGGCCACCCGCCCACGCCGTGCCCGACGGCGCCGCCGTCGCTCACGGCGATGATGAGGGCGATGCCTCCCGCCATCGAGGCGAGGGACCCCGCGAGGAGGATGCCCGCTTGCAGTCGCGGGCGGCGCCCGAGGAGCAGCAGCACGACCGCGACGAGCATCGGGGCCGCGACGAAGAGGGGGAGCAGCGCGGTCGTCACGAGGTGCGCTCCCGGGGGTCGGCGGGGCGAGCAGTGTCCGCCCGATCTGCGGCGGCGACATCCGCGTGGGCGGCATCCGCGTCGGCGTCCTCGTCGGCATCGGGGTCGACCGTGTCGTCACCCACCGTGTCGTCGTCCACGCGACCGGTCACCGCGAGGCCGAGCAGGAAGATCGTGATCGAGAACGCGATGACGATCGCCGTGAGCACGAACGCTTGCGGCAGAGGGTCGGCGACCCCGGCGGTGTCGTCGAAGGTGCCGAACGGTGCGTCGCGATTCGCGGTGCCCCCCGCGGCGAAGAGGATGAGGTTGACGGCGTGGGTGAGCAGCACGAAGCCGAGGATGACGCGCAGCAGCTCGCGCCGAAGCAAGAGGTAAACCGCTCCGCACACGAGCACTCCTGCAGTGATGGCGAGTGTCATGTGAGGCTCCTCTCGGGGGTCGGTGTCGGTTCGGCGGTGGCGGTGTCGGTGTCGTCGTCGCGAGTCGTTGGTGGATCGTGCCGGTGCACGCCGAGCAGGTTGAGCGCGGCGAGCACGACTCCGATGACCGCGAGGTAGACCCCGATGTCGAAGATGAGCGCCGTCGTGAGCTTGTAGCCGAGCACCTCGAATTCGAGCGGGCGCAGGAAGGAGCCCTCGGTGAACCCGGCGATACCGGTCGCGGTCGCGACGATGACCCCGGCCGCGATGAGCGGGATGTATGGCAGACGGATGCGGGCGCTCTCATCCGTCGAGGCCGAGAGGTAGAGCAGGGTGAACCCGGCCCCGCCGACGAGGGCGGAGATGAACCCGCCCCCCGGCTCCTGGTGCCCACGCCACAGCAGCACGATCGAGAGCACGATGATGAGCGGGCCGGCCCAGCGCGTGAGGGAGCGCGCGAAGACCGCGTTGCTCTCAGCGTCGGCGAGGGGCGAGGTCTCATCGACCTCGGTGTCGTCGCTCGGCGGGGAGATCGCGCGGCGGGAGGAGAGCAGGGCCGCGAGGGCGACGCCCGCGAACCCGAGCACGACGAGTTCGCCGAGTGTGTCGAGTGCACGGAAGTCGACGAGGATCGTGTTGACGATGTTGGCCCCGCCCGTCTCGGCCTCGGCGTTGCGCAGGAAATAGTCGGCGGCGTTCGAGAGCTCGCGACGACCCGTGAAGGCCAGCACGGCCGCGAAGGTCGCGACGCCCGCGGCGACCGCGACGACGGCCGACGACACGCGCCGACGCGTGCTGTCACGGCGGAAAGTCCGCGGCAGTCGGCGCAGCACGAGCACGAGCACGCAGACCGTGAGGATCTCGACGAGGAGCTGGGTGAGCGCGACATCCGCCGCACCCAACCAGAAGAACCAGAGCGTCATCGCGAAACCGGTCACCCCCACGACGACGACGGCCGCGACGCGGGTGCGCGCGAGCACCGTAGCGACCGTGCCGACGGCGATGAGGGCCACGAGCACCCAGTCGAGCGGGCGGGTCGGGTCTCCGACCACGGCCGGCAGGTCACGCAGGAGGAGCGACACGGCGCCCGCGATCACGAGGAGGCTCACGACGGGAAGGAGTAGGTGGCGCCGGGGGGCGTCGGTCGCCGTGAGACGCCCCACGAAACCACCGGCCGCGATGATGCCGGCGCGCACGCTGTCGACGACCGCGAGAGCCGAGAACGGGAACGTCATGCGCGCGGTGACCGTCTCGACGCGCGAGCGGAAGACCACGAGAGCGGCACCCGAGGCGATGACGATGCCCGAGATGAGGAGCGGGAGGTTGAGGCCGTGCCACAGGGCGAGGTCGGCGGAGACGACCGTTCCGCTCGCGTCGGTCGTCGCAGGGCTCACGAGGGGGTCGAGGAGGAAGGGGGCGACACCGAGACCGAGGCCCGCGGCGGCACACAGGGCGGGCACGATCCAGAACGAGGGGGCGGCTTCGCGCACGATGCGGCCCGTGCGCCCGCCCATCGCGCCGATCACGAACCGACCGGCGTAGGCGAAGGTGAGCACTGCCGTCACCGCGACGGCGGTCGTGACGACACCCGCGAGCCACGCGGGCCCCGGAGTCTCGAGCAGGGCGTCGAACATGCTCTCTTTGCTCACGAAGCCCAGCAGCGGCGGAACCCCGGCCATCGAGAGGGCCGCGATCGCGGCGACCGTGAGGGTCACGGGCATCCGGATGCGCAGTTTCGCGAGAGCGTTGATGTCTCGCGTTCCCGCTCGGTGGTCGAGGATGCCCACGATCATGAAGAGGGCCGCCTTGAAGAGGGCGTGGGCGACCGTGTGCGCGACGGCGGCCGTGAGGGCGGCGGGAGTGCCGACCCCGATGAGCGCGACGAGCAACCCGAGCTGGCTGATCGTGGAGTAGGCGAGAAGTGCCTTGAGGTCGGTGCAGCGCAGCGCTGCGATGCCGCCGATGATCGCCGTGATGAGGCCGCTCGAGATGAGGAGGGTCGACCAGAGCGCGTTGTCGTTGAGCACGGGTGAGAAGCGCAGGAGCAGGTAGATGCCCGCCTTGACCATCGCCGCGGCGTGCAGGTAGGCGCTCACGGGGGTGATCGCGACCATCGAGTCGGGCAACCACGCGTGGAAGGGAAACTGGGCCGACTTCGTGAACGCCGCGACGACGAGCAGAACGACGACCCACGCGGTGAGCGCGGAATCATCCGACCAGAAGTCGGCCGCGAGAATCTCGCTCAAGCGAGTGGTGCCGGCCGCGACGGCCATCGTGGCGGCGGCGCCGAGAAGGCTCAGCCCGCCGAGGGCCGTCACGAGCAGCGTGCGGATCGCCGGCTCGTTGGCGTGCTCGCCCGAGCGCGCGATGAGGAAGAACGAGCACAGCGTCGTCGCCTCCCACGCGACGAACAGCAGCACGACATCGTCGGCGAGCACGAGCAGGAGCATCGCGAGAGCGAACACCGACATGAGCACGAAGAAGCGCCGGTGACCGCCCTTGCCGAGGTAGCGCGCGGCGTAGGCGAAGACCCCCGCGCCGACGACGGTCACGAGGAGGGCGAACAGCAGGCTCAGGCCGTCGAGCCGCAGGGCGAACGAGATGCCGAGTGACGGCATCCACGACCACGCTTGCTCGGGGGCCGCAGAGCCGGATGCGCCCGTGCTCGCCGCCGCGAGGAGCCCGGCGGCGGCGAGCAGGGGTGCCGCGAGCAGAAAGCCGTTCTCCCGCCCGAGGGCGCGACCGAGGAGGGCGGCGGCGATGCACGCGGCAGCGAGAAGCGCGAGGGAGGCGAGAAGCAACGGAGACCATTCGGGTTGACACGACAGAGAACTGCTGCCGATCGAACCCGAGACGGGGGTCCGCCCACTCGCGCGAGGCGCTTAGTGAGCTTCGATCGACGCTGACGCGACGATCGAGTGGGGGGAGGTTCCCGCGAGAATGGCGCCCCATGTCGAGAGGTACCCGTTGGTGCCGGGGCACCCGAAAACGCGGTGGGTCGGCTCGAAGCCGATCCGCGCAGCACTCATCCCGGTAAACACCCGGCTAACGTACAGGTGAATCCTGAGAAACCGGTCCGGACATGTGGTCCCTCGGGGGAGTTCGCCGCCTTGTACGCTCGGATCGCGGACGCACCCGATCGTCGGCCCGAACGACGACGACATGTCCGACCGTGAAGAGGAGGCGCCCGTGTGGCTCGACGAACTCGCGGATGACGCCCTCGACCCGCAGAGCCGAGCGCCCCTGCACCAGCAGCTGAGCGCCGCCCTCCGCGCGCGCATCACCGACGGATCGCTTCCGGCGGGCTCGAGCCTCCCCACCGAAGCGCAGCTCCAGGAGAAGTTCGGCATCTCTCGCTCGGTCGTGAGGCAAGCGCTCCTCGCCCTCTCGGCCGAAGGCCTCGTGACCCGCGGTCGCGGGCGCGGCAGTGTCGTCGCGCCGCGCGGCGAACACCACAGGCTCGTGCAGCGCATCTCCGGTCTCTCGACGCAGCTCGCCCACGTGACCACTCGCGTGCTCTCCCTCGGCGAGGCCGACGACACGCGTGCTCGCGAGGCACTGGGTGTCGAGACGGTCGTCGAGTTGCGCCGCGTGCGCTCGACCGACGGCGAACCGATCGCGGTCATCCACACCTGGCTGCCCCGCGCCCTCGCGGGTGACCTCGGTGCCGAGGAGCTCACCGACGCCTCGCTGCACGCGACGCTCAAGCGGACCCGCGGTGTCACCGTCGTGGCGGGTCGACGCCAGGTGCGCGGTGTCGCGGCATCCGCGAGCCTCGCCCGCCACCTCGAGATCGAGGCGGGGGCGCCGCTCCTGCTGCTCGAAGGCACGAGCGTCGACCAGAACGGCCGGCCCGTCGAGGTGTTCCGCACGTGGCACCGCGCCGACCGGGTCGTCTTCGACATCGACGTCGTGCCCGGATCGGATGCGCGCACCGCGGCGTTCGACGACGTCGCCGCCGCGCCCGGGGTGACGTCTGCGCCCGGCGTGACCTCTGCGCCCGGAGAGCCCGGGTCGCCCGGTGTGACGCTCGCCGACCGGATCGCCGCGCTGTCTCGCGAGCTCGCCGAACTCGCGGCCATGGCGCGGGAGGGTGACGCCCGCTAGCGACGGGTGACCCTGCCCGCCTGTTCGCTGTCAGGCCCGCCTGTCAGACTGGCCGCATCATGAAGACACTGCTCAACATCATCTGGCTCGTGCTCTCGGGGTTCTGGCTCTTCCTCGGATACATGCTCGCCGCCGTCATCATGTGCATCCTCATCGTGACCATCCCGTGGGGCATCGCGTCGGCGCGCATCGCCGTCTACTCGCTGTGGCCGTTCGGCAAGACCGTGGTCGAGAGGCCCCGGTCGGGTGCGTGGTCGGCGATCGGCAACGTCATCTGGGTTCTGCTCGCCGGCTGGTGGATCGCCCTCTCCCACATCTTCAGCGGCATCGCGCTGTGCATCACGATCATCGGCATCCCGTTCGGCATCGCCAACTTCAAGATGGTGCCCGTCGCGCTCCTGCCCCTCGGCAAGGAGATCGTCGACCACTGATTGCCGCGGCGGCTACGCCTCGTCGCGCTCGGCCCCGTCGATGCCCGCGATGCGCTCGAGAGCCGCGATGAAGACGGCAGACGCCGGGTCTTCGATCACGTGGTGGTTGAGGTAGATGTCTTCGAGCCACGTGAGAACTTCGGCTTCGGCGAGACCGACCTCGGTCCAGTCGACGCCGGGGATGCTCGCGCACTTCGGCTCCTCGGTGCGCGGGTCGAGCCACGCGCGCGCGATCGGTCGGTCGGGTTCGCCGGTCGGGTGCCAGAGCAACTCGATGGGGTGATTGTCGCCCTCGACGTGCTGCTGGTCGACCTGCCCCGAGCCGAGCCACGGAAGGGTGAGGATCTCGCCCTCGATGTCGATCTCGAGCAGATCGAGCTGCGCGGGCTCGGTCTCGCACACGTAGATCGTGTAGCCCTCGTCGTGCCAGGCCGCCGCTTCACCGGCATCCTCTTCGAGTCCGGGCATGAGCGCGTGCACGTCGGCCGCGAACGCGAGCGCCCACGTGAGAACGGCGTCGGCGTCGGACCGCGAGAACGGGTTGCGGTCGGTCGCCGACCCCGAAGCGGTGTGGAAATGGTGCTCGATGCCGTCGTCCGAGACATCGAGGTGCACTTGCCCGCGGGCGAAGTCGACCGACACGGCGGTCGACCTCGTCTCCTCGTCCCACTCGGCATCGAGCTCGGGGTGGTCGAGGGTGCGGGGCAGGGCAAGCTTCGCGGCCCTCTTGTCACCCAGGTTGAGCACGACCTGCAAACGGGTGGTCGGTAGGCGCGGTCTCTCGTCGTTCACACCGACAGTTTCGCACCTCGGCGGGGGCCGACCGTGCGGGGCCCGGGGGTGCGAGCGTTCGGAGCGCCTAGACGGCGTCGGGTGACGGGGCCTCGGGGGAGTCGGCCGCGGGCGAGTCGACGGCCGGCGACTCGTCGTCGAGTGTCGCGTCGGTCTCCCCGAGCGCGTCGTTCGTCGCTGCCTCGAGGTCTCCGTCGGTGGCGGCGTTCGGCACGCCGCCGTCCAACTCGACAGCCTGGATGTCGGGATCACTCATCGTCGTCACCTTCGTCGCGGTCGTTCATTATCGGACTGGATCAAGCTCAGCCGATCTCGACGTCGCGAGCAAGGGGGTGCGATGCACGGGGCGGCAAGCGTAGTGTGTGCGCCGCGGAAGACAAGGGTCTTGTCAGATGCCCGCCGAGCGAGTGGTCTGGGACCATGAAAGAGCTCCGGATCGTCAAAGCCCTCGAAGTGCTCGAGAACGCGAACGCCCTCGACCCCCTCATCGCGAAGGTGCGCGGGGGAGTCATGCGCGTCATCCAGCCGCAACCGGTTCGCGACGCCCTCCACGGGGTGCCGATCGGCCACGCGTTCCACCCCCTCGCGATCCTGCTCCCGGCGGGCGCGTGGGTGTCGACCGCCGTGCTCGACGTCGTGCCCGGGACGACGCGGGCGGCGCGCACGCTCGTCGGTTTTGGCGTGCTCAGTGCGGTGCCGGCATCCGCCGCGGGGCTCACCGACTGGTCGGAGCTGCACCCGCAGCAGAAACGCGTCGGTATCGTTCACGCGGCCGCCAACGCCGTCGCGATCGTGCTCTACGGGGCGTCGTGGATGCAGCGCAAGCGCGGCAAACACACGAGCGGCAAAGTGCTCGCCTACGCGGGGCTCGCGGTCGTCTCCGGCTCGGGTTTTCTCGGCGGCCACCTGAGCTATCGCCAGGCCGCGGGGGCCAACCACGTCGAGCACGTGCCCCACGTGTTCCCGCCCGGGTGGCATCCTCTCGCCTCGCTCGAGAACCTGCCCGACCGAGAGCTCACGCGAGTGGATGTCGCGGGGCAACCGCTGCTCGTGCTGCGACGCGGCGAGAGCGTCGACGTGCTGTCGAACGTGGGCAGCCACCTCGGCGGGCCGCTCGACGAGGGTCGGCTCACGGATGTCGACACCGACACCCCGCTCGTCACTGATCCGTGGCACGGCAGCGTCTACGACATGACGACGGGCGAGGTCGTGCACGGACCCGCGACCGCCCCGCAGCCGCGCTTCTCGACGCGCGTCGTGCACGGCGAGGTCGAGGTGCGGTTGCCGAACGCCGGGTAGCGGTTCCGCGAGAATCGACGCATGACCGACCGCACCCTCACGATCGGGCCGGACAGTCCGTCGGCTCCCGACGTCACGGCACTCCTGCTCGAGCACCTCGCCGACATGCACGCGACCTCGCCGCCTGAGAGCGTGCACGCCCTCGACGTGTCGGCGCTCGAAGCCCCCGAGATCTCGTTCGTCACGGTCCGGGCCGCCGACGGCTCGCTTCTCGCGTGCGGCGCGCTCGCCGACCTCGGCGACGGCGCGGGTGAGCTCAAGTCGATGCGCACGCGTGACGCCGCGCGCGGTCGCGGCGTGGGGGCAGCACTCCTCCGACACCTCGTCGACCTCGCGGTCGACCGCGGCCACCGCGCGATCTATCTCGAGACCGGAACGCCCGAGGAGTTCGCGCCGGCCCGACGACTCTACGAGCGCGCGGGTTTCGTCGAGACCGAACCCTTCGGCTCGTACGAGCTCGACCCGTACAGCGTCTTCATGGTGTTGAGGCTCGCCCCGCACGCGCAGTCCTAGACGGCCGCAGAACCCAGGTAGGAGGCGACCGCGAACACGCAACTCGCCCCGATGATGAGCGCGAAGAGCACGAGCCAGACCGCCGACGGCACCCCGGTGCGACGCGCGAGCAGGTAGGCATCCGAACTCGAGAGCCGCGACCGGTGACGCACGTGCACGCTCGCGACACCCACGAGCGCGCGCACCGACCCCACGAGAAGAGCGACCCCGAGCACGAGGAGCGCGTAGCTCTGCCACTCCGGTGTCGCGAAGAACCACAGCACTGCGCTCGCCGCGATCGACGCGAGCACCACGAGCACGCCGAAGAGATTGCGGATCACGAGCAGGGTGACGACGAGCACGACACCTCCCGCGAAGAGAGCGAGCGACGGGTAGCCCGCGAACACGCTCCACAGCTGAGCGGCACCGACGATCGCGGGGGCCGGATAGCCGAAGACCCCGCTCACCACGGCGCTCGCTGTTCCGCGCCCGCTGCTCAGAGCCTCGCCGGAGTGGTTGCGCCGGATGCGGATGCCGCGCACCGTGCGACCGGTGAGCACCCCCGCGACGGCGTGCCCGAGCTCGTGCACGAGAGTCGTGAACAGGCCGAAATACCGCCAGGTGGCGTTCGGGACGCTCACGAGCGCGGCCGCGACGAGCGCGGCCGCGAGCACCGTCGGAGGCACGTCGATCGGATCGGCGCGGGAGAACAGCGCCGACCAGTCGGGAACGAGATCTGTGGGGTCGATGCTCCCAGTCTCGCAGTGCCGCCACGCTCGCCCGACTCGCGGGCGCGGAGCGCCCGGCCCCTAGGCTCGGGGGCATGTCCGCTCGCTCCGTGCTCACCCGATCATCAGCAGCCCTCGCCGCACTGGGGTTCGTTGCTCTCCTGACGGGGGGAGGTGCGGCGAGTGCACCGGCGTCGGCGAGCTCGCTTCGCGCGGATGTCGACGACTTCACGTTCTCGAGCTTCGACGCCGTCTACGAGCTCTCGGCCGACGACGAGGGCCGCTCGCAGCTGCGAGTCACCGAGACGATCGTCGCCGAGTTTCCGGACTTCGACCAGAACCGCGGAATCTTCCGCGTCATCCCGGATCGCTACGACGGGCATCCGATCGACCTCGAGATCGTCTCGGTCACCGACGAATCGGGGGAGCCGCGCGAAGTGGAGAGCGAAGACGGCGGAGAGGTCACCATCGCGGGAGACGACTTCGTGCGGGGTCAGCAGACCTACGTGATCACGTGGGAGGCGCGCAACGTGACGCGGTTCGCCGACGACACGGGCGTCGACGAGTTCTACTGGGACGTCAACGGCGTCGACTGGGCGCAACCGTTCGACTCGGTGTCGGCGACGGTCGTCGTCGACCCCGAACTCGTCGACTCGCTCACGGGCGACATCGCCGCGATCGCCGGCGAGACCGGTGCCACCCTCAGCAACGCGAACATCACATCGGACTCGAGCGCGGTCGTCGAGGCGACCGATGACGGCCTCGTCGCGAGCGCGACCGACCTCGACCCCGAAGAGACCCTCACCATCGCGATCGCCTTCGAGCCCGAGACGTTCGTGCCTCGCGACAACAGTTTCGGAGCCGCACCGTGGCCGACCATCTCGCTCGTCGCGATGATCGTCGCGCTCGCCGCGGCCGTGTGGGCGCTCGTGCTGCGGCGAACCATGCTCGCCGACGCTCCCGGGCGCGGCACCATCGTCGCGGAATACCTCCCCCCGAAAGACGCGAGCGTGGCCGTCGCCGCCCTCGTGCTGCACAAGCAGAGTGTCGCGACGACGGCGCAGATCCTCGACCTCGCCGTCACCGGTCACGTGCGCATCGTCGACGAGTCGACGTCATCCAAACCGCGCTACCGCCTCGACTACCTCACCGACGAGGGCGCGACGCCTGATCAGCGCGAAGCTCTGCACGCCCTCTTCGGGGCGACCCTGACCCCGGGGGAGAACCGCAGCCTCAAGAAGGCCAACGAGAAGTCGGCGAAGCGGTTCACGAAACTCGCCGAGCGGGTGAAGAAGGATGCCGCAACCGACGACACGCTCAAGCGCGTCTCGCACGCCCTGCCGGGCATCGCGTTCACCGTCGCGCTCGTCGCCGGGCTAGTGTCGGCCGTCTTCGCCGCCGTTTCGCTCGGCGGCGCGTTCGGGGGCGGGGTGCCGATTCTGTTCCTCCTCGCCTCCGCTGCCGCGATCGTCGTCGCGCTGACCGCCGTCGCGAAGGTTCCGCTCGGGGCGCGCGGTGTGCGCGTGCGCGACCACTTGCTCGGCCTCAAGACCTACATCGACCTCGCCGAAGCCGAGAGGCTGCGCTTTCTGCAGTCGCCGGAGGGTGCGGAGCGGGCGCGCGTCTCGGTCGACGACCCGGCCGAGGTCGTGCGTCTGCACGAGAAGCTCCTGCCCTACGCCGTGCTGTTCGGGGTCGAGAAGAAGTGGGCGGCGGAGCTCGGACGCTTCTACGAGCAGAACGGCACCGAACCCGGGTGGTATTCGGGCTCGACGACCTTCAACGCGGCGGTCTTCGCATCCACCATCTCGTCGGTCTCGACGAGCGTGTCGAGCTACAGCAGCCCCTCGGGGGGCACCGGCGGCGGCATCTCGGCGGGTGGCGGCGGTGGCGGCGGGGGTGGCGGCGGCGTCTAGCCCAAGTACGCAATTTCCGCGAGCGTACGTCGGATCCGACGCACGCTCGCGGAAATTGCGCACAGTGGGGGCGGGTCAGTGCGGGTCGTCGACGATGCCGACGAAACGGGAGCCGACGCCGTCGAACTCGGCACGGATGTAGCCCGCCGTGACGGTCGGCAGCTCGCTCGGATCGTGGAACTCGCAACTGAGGTAGGTGAACTCGGGCCACCACTTCTTGGGCCTCGCCGACTCGGTCGCCCCGCAGATGCTGCACGTCAGTTGCACCCACACGGGTTTCTTGCCGGTGCGGTTGGCGCGGGACTGCGCGAGCCACACGGGCGGGTTCGCCTCGATCGCGGCGAGGTCCGCCTCCGAGAGCCGCGACGGGATGCCGTGGCGCTGAGCCATCTCGAGCGGGATGTCCAGTCGCTGTGCCGCGTCGCGTCTCGTGATCATGTCAGTCGAGGGTACGCCGATCGACGGCTGCGTCGGGGTGCGCGTCGGACTCCACCTCGTCGAGTGTCTCGCCCGAGAAGTCGTCGGCGGCCGGATCGTCGAGGGCCGCGCCACCGACGGGTGTGCCGAGCCAGTCGACGAGCGTCCAGCCCGACTCGAACGAGCCCTCGAGCGTGACGATGCCCGTGTTGGGCAGGTCGTTCTCGGCCGTGAACGAGGGGTGGATGTTGTCGGCCCGCGCCGCGACCCAGACGCGGATCGCGGCTCCGTGACTCACGATCGCGACCGTCGTGTCGGAGTCGGCGCCCGCCGCACCGGCACCCGCGATCGCCTCGCGCACGGCACGGTCGAAGCGCTCGAAGAACGCGTGTCCGTCGTCACCGCCGGGCATCGACACATCCCGGTCTCCCGCACCCCACGCGAAGGCGGCCTCGAGGTAGGCGCGGTGGGCCTCCGGGTCGTTGCGCATTTCGAGCGAGCCGGCGCCGATCTCTTCGAGTCCCTCGACGACGGGAACCTCCGTCCCGACCTCGAGTCCCCGGTCGGCGGCGAGCGGTGCGGCGGTGAGGTGCGTGCGCAGCAGCGGCGAGACGACGAGGTGGTCGATGCGCTGACCCGCGAGGGCCTCGGGTATCGCGGCCGCCTGCTGCTCGCCGAGACCGGTGAGGGGCGCGCCGGGGCGCGAGGTGTCGAGCAGACCGTCGACGTTGGAGGGGGTCTGGCCGTGGCGGATGAGAAGCAGGCGCATGATTTTCGAGCCTAGAGGAGTGGGAATAGCGCGAGCCGTGTCGACGCTGAGGAGGGCATGAAGCGCATCGGGTTCCTGTCGTTCGGCCACTACCAGGATGTCGAGGGGTCGCACGTGCGCACCGCGCGCGACGCACTCGTGCAGTCCGTCGAGCTCGCCGAGGCCGCGGAGGAGATCGGTGTCGACGGCGCCTACGTGCGCGTGCACCACTTCACCCGGCAGCTCGCGTCGCCGTTTCCGCTGCTCGCCGCGATGGCGGCCCGCACGAGCCGCATCGAGATCGGCACGGGCGTGATCGACATGCGCTACGAGAACCCCCTCTACATGGCGGAGGAGGCGGCGGCGGTCGACCTCATGAGCGACGGCAGACTGCAGCTCGGCTTGAGCCGGGGATCACCCGAGACGTCGATCCGCGGCTACGAGTCGTTCGGCTACGTGCCCGCCGAGGGCTCGACCGACGCCGACGATGCCCGCAACCGCACCGCGATCTTCCGGGCCGCGATCTCGGGGGCCGGGATGGCGCAAGCGAACCCGCGCATGGGCCCCGCGGGGCTTCTCGCGATCGAGCCGCAATCGCCCGGTCTCGCCGACCGCATCTGGTGGGGGTCGGGCACCCGAGAGACGGCGCGCTGGGCGGGCGAGCAGGGCATGAACCTCATGAGCTCGACCCTTCTCACCGAAGACACGGGGGTTCCGTTCGACGAGTTGCAGGCCGAGCAGATCGCGATCTATCGCGAGGCGTGGGCCGCGACCGGTCACCCCGGCACCGGTCGGGTGTCGGTGAGTCGCAGCATCATCCCCCTCGTGACCGAACTCGACCACCGCTACTTCGGGCTGCGCGCCCAGGTCGAGGGCAAAGACCAGGTCGGTCACCTCGACGGGGGGCTCGCGCGCTTCGGTCGCAGCTACATCGGTGAGCCGGATGTGCTCGCCGAAGAGCTCGCGAACGACGCGGCCATCGACGCCGCCGACACACTGCTCATCACGGTGCCGAACCAGCTCGGGGTCGACTTCAACGCGAGCCTGCTCGACTCGGTCGTGCGCCACATCTCGCCCGTGCTCGGATGGTCGGGCGACCGTCACACGACGCCCGAGACCGCGCGTAAAGTCACTGTGTGAGCTCCCCCCGCATGACCCTGCATCCGACGTCCCCGCCCAGCTGTTCCTGTTCCGTTTCGGCGACCGCGTGCCAGGTGACCGAGTGATCGACGAGTGCATCCACGAGCTCGATCCCGCGCTCTGCGACATCTGCAGCCCGAAGGTCGCGGCGCCGTCTGCGCCCGTCGTTCGCGCGCCGAGAGTGCAGAAGACGTCGCTGCGGTCCACCCCGTCGCTGCGCAGCGACGGAGCAACGACCGCCGGCACCGCATCGGCGGGCCGCGCGCCGAGCCGCTCGAGCGCCTCGTCCACCGGTCGCGTCGCCGGAACCGCCCCCAAGCCGGTGGATGTCGCCGCCCAGCGCCTGCACCACGTGACCCACATCAGCAACCTCCCGGGCATCCTCGCGGGAGGGTCGATCGTCGCCGACATCCTCGCGACGCCGGTCGTCGACGCGTCGTCGCCCGACAACCGGTCGATCCGGAGGTTGGCGCGGGTCGCGGGAGAGGGCTCCGCGACGGTCGCCGAGCACGTTCCGTTCTCGCTCAGCCCCGACGGCACCGTGTGGACGGGCATGCGGGCCGGAAGCAACGACCCCCGCGTGAGCGACGCCGTGCGCGCCCTCCCCGCCTCGGAGTTCGTCATCCTCGTCACGACCGTCGCGCTCGTTCGGGACGCCGTCGACACCCCCCTCGTCGTCGCGGAGGGTGACGCGGCCGATCCGCGCAGCCGTTTCGCGGCGACGGAGGAGACCGCGTCGATGTTCATCGCGCGGCTCGCGCGCGACGAGACGGCCGTCCACCGCGCCGAGCTGCTCGTCGAGCACGCCGTGCCGTTCGAGGCCATCACGCTCATCGGTGTCGCGAACGATCGGGCCCGGGGTCTGGTGCGCGAGATGCTCGCCGACACCCCGCACTCACCTCGCGTGGCCGTGCACCCGCCCTGGTTCGCGGTGCCCGAAGTCGACTGAGCGGCACACGCGGCGTGATACGACCGCTGCCGCGGCACGCCGCGCTGGACCCTGTTCTCGGAACACTTGCCATACTCGGGGCATGGGGTTGTGGGAGCGCGCGCGAGATCGGTGGCGATCCCGGCGCACACCCCCGCTGCACATCGCTCTCGATGAGGGCAGCGGCCCCGTGGTCATCCTCGTGCACGGCATCGCGTCGTCGTCGGTCACCTTCGAGAAGCTGATCCCGATGATCCTCGACACCCACAGGGTCGTCGCGATCGACCTCCTCGGGTTCGGGGAGTCGGTGGCCCCCGAGTCGGCCACGTTCACGATCGAGGAGCACGTCGAGACCCTGAGCGACACGATCGATTCGCTCCGGCTGAGGCGGCCGTTCGTGCTCGTCGGGCACTCGATGGGAAGTCTCATCGCGACCCGCTACACCGCGACCCACAAGAGGCACGTGGCGAAACTGGTGCTCGTGAGCCCGCCCGTCTACGTCGACCCCGATGCGCTCGGCGACCCTGTCGAACGGGCCGCGATGGGGCTCTACCTCAAGGCCTACGAGTACCTGCGTACCAACAAGGAGTTCACGATCCGCAACGCGACGTTTCTCGCTCGGATGTCGCCCATCAAGAACGTGCTCGAGGTGAGCGAACGCAACTGGAACGCCTTCGTGCTCTCGCTCCAGCAGGCGATCGAGTCGCAGACGAGCGTGAGCGACATCGCCTCGGTGAGCATTCCCGTCGAGGTCGTCTACGGGACCCTCGACCCGTTTCTCATGCCCGGAGGGCTGCGCATCATCGAGCAGATGCGCCACGTGTCGGTGCACAAGGTCGAGGCGGGAGACCATCTCGTGCGCAAGAGGCTCGCGCGCGTGGTCGCGACCGCGATCGGGTAGTGCGATCGGCGAGCGCGATCGGCGATCGCGATCGCGTTCTGCGTCGCCCGCCGCGCCGTTAACTCCCGCGTCACCGGGGCTGGATAGACTCCCGGCGCAGCACGAGCACCAACGCTCTGGCGGAGGGGTCGTGAGGATGTCTGGGAGCACGGGGTCTGGCAGCACAGGGTCTGGCAGCACGGGTCTTCTGCTCGCCGGCGAGCGGGCTCCCGAACCGCGCACCCTCGTCGACATCCTGCGCGCGACCGCGGCCGAGAACCCCGAGGCGCCCGCGATCGCGGATGCCGAGGGCAGCGTGAGCTATCGCGAACTCGTGCGCCTCGTGCAGCACGCCGCCGTCGACCTCGTGCGTTCCGGAGTGCGGCGGGGAGACCGCGTCGGGGTTCGTGCCCCGTCGGGGCAGCGCTCGCTCTACGTGTCGATCCTCGCGATCATCTGGGCGGGGGCGAGCTACGTGCCCGTGGATGCCGACGATCCCGACGACCGCGCCGACCTCGTCTTCGGCGAAGCGGGAGTGGTCGGTGTCGTGGGCGCCGGGGGAGTGTTCGCGCGGCGGGAGGGTGCGGGCATCCCGGACGCCGCCCCCGCAGAGTCGATTCCCGCGACGACGCCGATGACCGCGGCGATCACTCTCCTCCCCGAGGTCACGCCCGCCGACGACGCGTGGGTCATCTTCACTTCGGGGTCGACGGGCGTGCCGAAGGGTGTCGCCGTCACCCACCGCTCGGCCGCGGCCCTCGTCGACGCCGAGGCGCGACTGTTCCTGCAGGGCGAACCGCTCGGACCCGGCGATCGCGTTCTCGCCGGACTGTCTGTCGCGTTCGATGCCTCGTGCGAGGAGATGTGGCTCGCGTGGCGCCACGGAGCGTGCCTCGTTCCGGCTCCGCGCTCGCTCGTGAGGTCGGGTGTCGACCTCGGCCCGTGGCTCATCGCGCACGGCATCACCGTCGTCTCGACTGTGCCGACCCTCGCCGCGCTGTGGCCCGTCGAGTCGCTCGAACTCGTGCGACTGCTCATCTTCGGCGGGGAGGCGTGCCCGATGGAGCTCGTCGAGCGCCTCGCCGTCGACGGCCGCGAAGTGTGGAACACCTACGGACCCACTGAAGCCACCGTCGTCGCGTGCGGCGCGCTCCTCGACGGCTCCGACATCGTGCGCATCGGTCTGCCCCTCGACGGCTGGGATCTCGCGGTCGTCGACGCCGACGGCCACCCTGTGGCCCCCGGCGAGGTCGGCGAGCTCATCATCGGCGGCGTCGGTCTCGCGCGCTACCTCGACCCCGCGAAGGACGCCGAGAAGTTCGCCCCCATGGAGTCGCTCGGCTGGGCTCGCGCCTACCGCTCGGGCGACCTCGTGCGCTTCGACCCCGAGGGCCTCGTGTTCCAGGGGCGTGCCGACGACCAGGTGAAGCTCGGCGGCCGCCGCATCGAGCTCGGCGAGATCGACGCCGCTCTCGCCGCACTCCCGGGTGTCGCCGGCGCCGCGACCGTCGTGCAGCGCACCCCCGCCGGAAACAGCGTTCTCGTGGGGTACCTCGCGCCGGTCGACCCGCAGTCCCGATTCGACACGGATGCCGCGACCACCCGATTGCGCGAGGTGCTCCCCGCGCCGCTCGTGCCCGTGCTCGCGGTCGTCGATTCGCTGCCCACGCGCACCTCGGGCAAGGTCGACCGCTCGGCACTGCCGTGGCCGCTGCCGTCTCCGTCGTCGGGGGGAGCGGGGGCGCACGGTGCCGGCACGGGCGACGCGGGGTCGCGCGACGACTCGGCGTCGCGATTGAGCCCGACGGCGCTGTGGATCGCCGACGCGTGGACGTCGGTGCTCGGCATCCCGGTCACGTCGCCCGACGACGACTTCTTCGCGCACGGTGGCGGGTCGCTTTCGGCCGCCCAGCTGGTGTCGGCGATCCGCGCGCGATTCCCGGAGACGACGGTCGCCGACATCTACGACCACCCGCGCATCGGCGCTCTCGCCGACGAGCTCGACGCGAGGGCGCCCGCGGTCGCCGCGCTCGAACGCACGGTCGCGCCCGTGCGACGCCGCACGCAGATCTTCCAGACCCTCCTCGGCATCCCTCTGCACGTGCTCGCGGGTGCTCGGTGGATCGTCTACCTCCTCGCCGCCAACAACGTGCTCGCCCTCGTCGCCGACGTGCCGTGGGCTCCCACGGTGTCGTGGTGGTGGATCGTCGCGGGCTTCGTCGTGCTCGTGACCCCTCTCGGGCGCATGGCGCTCGCCGTCGGGTCGGCGCGACTCCTGCTCGCGGGGGTGACCCCGGGGGAGTACCCGCGCGGGGGTCGCGTGCACCTGCGGCTGTGGCTCGCCGAACAGGTGGCGAGACTCGTCGGCGCCGTCAACATCGCCGGTGCCCCGTGGATCAGCTACTACGCGAGGGCGCTCGGTGCCACGATCGCGCCGGGCGTCGACCTGCACTCGCTGCCGCCCATCACGGGAATGCTCAAGGTCGGCGCGGGAGCCGCGATCGAGCCCGAGGTCGACCTCTCGGGCTACTGGGTCGACGGCGACACCGTGCACATCGGCCGCGTGCACATCGGCGCGGGCGCGACGATCGGTTCGCGCAGCACCCTCATGCCCGGTGCCCGCGTCGGCAAGAACTCCGAGGTCGCGCCCGGATCGGTCGTGCACGGGCACGTGCGCGCGGGCCAGCTCTGGGCGGGGTCGCCAGCCCAGCGCATCGGCAAGGCCAAGAACGCCTGGCCCGACGAGCGACCGCCCGCGGGCAAACGGTGGCTCGCGGCGTTCGCGGCCGGATCGCTCGCCCTCTCGCTGCTGCCCGTCGTCGCCGTCTCGGGAGCCGTCGCCATCATCGGGAGCGCCGTCGTCTCCGCCCCGACCCTCGCGGCCGCGGCGCTCGCGGCCGTCGTGTGGTCGCCCGTCGCCGTCGTCGCGGCCGTCGTCGTCTACGCCGTGCTCACGGTCGCCGCCGTGCGACTGCTCGCGCTCGCGGTGCGTCCCGGCACCGTTCCTGTGCGCAGCCGCACCGGGTGGGCGGTGTGGATGACCGAGCGCTTGCTCGACTCGGCGCGCACCCTGCTCTTCCCGTTCTACGCGAGCCTCTTCACGCCCGTGTGGCTGCGCTTGCTCGGCGCCCGCGTGGGGGCGGGGGTCGAAGCATCCACCGTGCTCCTCCTGCCCTCGCTCACGCGCATCGACGACGGCGCTTTCCTCGCCGACGACACGATGGTCGGCTCCTACGAACTCGGGCGAGGGTGGATGCGGGTCGACGAGACGCGCGTGGGGCGACGCGCGTTCCTCGGCAACTCGGGCATCGCCGCACCCGGTCGTGTCGTGCCGAAGAACGGTCTCGTCGCCGTGCTCTCCGCTGCCCCTCGCAAAGCGAAGTCGGGGTCGTCGTGGCTCGGCAACCCTCCCGTGAGGTTGCGTCGCGCGACCGTCGAGTTCGACGAGACGCGCACGTTCCATCCGCTCCGCAGGCTGCGCGTCGCACGCGCCCTGTGGGAGCTCGGCCGCCTCGTTCCCATCGTCGTGACCGTGATCATCGCGATCGGGGTGCTCGCGACCCTCGAGGCGCTCGTGCTCACGGTCGGTGTCGGCGGCGCCATCGCACTCTCCGGGGCCGTGCTCCTCGCCGCGGGGGCCGTCGCCGCCGGTGTCACGACGGTCGCCAAATGGGTGCTCGTGGGGCGCATCTCGGCGCGCGAACATCCGCTCTGGTCGTCGTTCATCTGGCGCAACGAGGTGTCGGATGCCTTCGTCGAGACCGTCGCGGCGCCGTGGTTCGCCGCGCAAGCCACCGGAACCCCCGCGCTCGCCGTGTGGTTGCGCACCCTCGGGGTCACCGTGGGGCGCGGCGTCTGGGTCGAGACCTACTGGGTGCCGGAGTGCGACCTCGTCACGATCGGCGACGGCGCGACGGTCGGTCGCGGGTGCGTCGTGCAGACCCACCTCTTCCACGACCGCGTCATGGGCCTCGACTCGGTCGAGCTCGCCGCCGGGGCGACGATCGGGCCGCACAGCGTCATCCTGCCCGCCGCGCGCATCGACGACCACGCGACCGTCGGACCGGGGTCGCTCGTCATGCGCGGCGAGACCGTGCCGACCTCGAGTCGGTGGGTCGGCAACCCCATCGCGCCGTGGGCCTCCGAGCGCGCCCCGCGGGCGTGACAGACTCTGGTGTGCCCAAGCGAAATCCCCGGTCCGACGTGACCGCGCGACCCGACGACTACGTCGAGGGCAGCGGTGACAGCGGATACCGCGTGCACCACTATTCGCTCGACCTCGACTACCGTGTCGCCACGAACCGTCTCACGGGCACGGCGACGCTCGAGGCCGTCGCGCGGGGCGACATCGCGAGCATCCGACTCGATCTCGAGGGTCTCTCGGTGTCGAAGGTGCTCGTCGACGGCGCGAAACCGGCGCAGTACCGCCAGGGGGCGACGGCGGTCGCGGTGACGCTCGCCGAGCCTCTCGCCACCGGCACGGCGTTCACCGTCGTCGTGCGCTACACGGGCGACCCGGCTCCCCGAGACAGCGCGTGGGGCGAGGTCGGGTGGGAGGAACTCACCGAGGGAGTGCTCGTGGCGGCGCAGCCGAACGGCGCGCCCACGTGGTTTCCGTGCAACGACGTCGTCGGCGACAAGGCGACCTATCGCATCGCGGTGACCGCCGAGTCGGAGTACACGGTCGTCGCGAACGGCTCGTGCACGTCGACCCGCAAGGTCGGCAGTCGCACGACGCGCGTGTTCGAGATGACCGAACCGATGTCGACCTACCTCGCCACGGTGCAGATCGGGGTCTACCGGCAGCTGCGCGCCCTCGACACCCCCGAGGGTTCGGCGACCGTCGTGCAGCGGTCGTATGTGCCCGGCGATCTCCTCGACGACTTCGGGGCCGACTTCGCGGCGCAACCGCACATGATGCAGCTCTTCGAGCGGATGTTCGGGCCCTACCCGTTCGCGTCGTACACGGTCGTCGTCACCGACGATGAGCTCGAGATTCCGCTCGAGGCCGGAGGCATGTCGACGTTCGGACGCAACCACGTCGACGGGCACGGAGGGTCGCAACGCCTCATCGCGCACGAGCTCGCGCACTCGTGGTTCGGCAACAGCGTGACCGCGGCGAGCTGGCGGCACATCTGGTTGCACGAGGGGTTCGCGTGCTACGCCGAGTGGCTGTGGTCCGAGCACTCCGGTGGCCCGTCGGCGCAGCGGCTCGCGACCGGGTTCTGGGCCAACCTCTCGGCCCTCGACACCGACATCGTGATCGGCGACCCCGGCCCCGACCTCATGTTCGACGACCGGCTCTACAAGCGCGGTGCCCTCACCCTGCACGCACTGCGGCTCACACTCGGCGACGACACCTTCTTCGACATGCTGCGCGCGTGGACCGGCGACCACCGCCACGGCTCGGTGACGACGGACGACTTCGTGGAGCATCTCGACCGGTTCTCTCCCGAACCCCTCGGTGACTTCGTGCGCGCGTGGGTGTTCGAGTCGGCGCTCCCGAAACTGCCGAGAGCCGGTCGCTGAGCCGACTCCCGTCGCCGGCCGGCGTCGGCGTCGTTCAGAAGAGCTCGAGCTCGAGCTCGAGTTCGAGCCCAGCCGCTCCGCCGATCGCGTCACCACCCGGTCCGACGACCGCGACGGCGCCCGCGAGGCCGTCACCCGCCGCGAAGAACCGGATGCTCGCGCCCGAGTCGGTCGTCGCCGACTCAGGATCCTCGGGCCCACCCGCTGTCACCCGCACGGTCGCGGGCTCGGTGCGCAACCCGATCCCCGCCGCCTTGAGCGCCGCCTCCTTCGCGACCCAGAGGCGTGCGCGGGCGATCCGTCCTCCCTCGGTTCGCCGCGGCCCGACCTCGGCGACCTCGAGAGGGTGCACGAGCACCGCGTCGACATCGTGGCGAGCGACGTCGGCGACGCTCTCGATGTCGACGCCGAGGCCGAGGCTCACGTCGTCGCTGGTTTCGCCGTCCGTGAGCGCAGTTCCCGTGAGAACAGCGACGGCGAGCACCCCGGCCGCACGACTCATGCTCACCGCGACACCTCGCGGACGCGAGACGAGCGGGCGACCGTGCTCGGTCGACCCGCACGTCGGGCACGAGCGAGACCACCGCACCGCCTCGCGGGGTGCGCCCGTCGCCCGAGCGATCGCGGTGGTCACGATGTCGTCGTCGTCGTCGCTGTCGCGGTCGCGGTCGCCCGGCGGGGTCAGGGTGACCCTCACGCGCCTCGCTCCGGCACGCCCCCGAGGCTGATCGCTCAGGCCGTCCACGGCAGCCGGAGCACCTCGACGGTCTCGCCTCGCGCCGCGCCGTCGGGCGGGATGACGAGAACTCCCGCGGCCTCCGCGAGCCCGCGGAGCATCGCCGACCCGGTCCACGGCGTCGCGACCGCGCCCGATCGCGCCGCCGACTCCTCGCGCGAGAGCACGTAGGGCACGAGTCGCGTCGGCCTCGACGCCGCAGGGGTCGCGGCGACATCCGCAGCGAGCTCGACGGCACCGAGCGGAGGGGTCGCGCGGCCGAGCAGACTCGCGATCACTGGTTCGAGGAGTGTCAGGACGCCCATCATCGCCGCGAGGGGGTTGCCCGGAAGGCCCACGACGAGCCGCCCGTCGGGGAGGGTCGCGAGCAGGCTCGGGCTGCCCGGCCGCATCGCGACGCGCTCGACGACGATCGTCGCGCCGAGCTCGAGCAGCGCCCCTCGGATGTGGTCGGCGGCCGACGTGCCGGTGCCTCCCGTCGTGACCACCACGTCGGCTCTCGCGGCGGCCCCGATCGCCGCGACGACGGCGTCGCGATCGTCGAGCACGCGCACTGCTCCGTCGAGGGTCGCGCCGAGCATCCCCACGACGGCGGGCAATTGCACTCCGAAACTGTCGCGCACGCGGCCCGGCGCGGGGATCCCCGCCTCGACCACCTCGTCTCCCGTGAGCACGAGGGCGACGCGCGGTTCGCGCACGACCGGCACCTCGTCGTGACCGGATGCCGCGATCACGGCGACGCGCGGAGGCGTGAGCGTCGCGCCGGCGCGGACCACCACCTCGCCCGCACGGGACTCCTCGCCCGCCGGCCGCACGTGCTTGAGTGCAGAAGGCTCGCGAGCCCCCGGCACCGCGGCGACCGTCAGCACCCCGCCGTCGACGTGGGCGAACTCGCTCTGCAGCACCCCCGTGGCCCCCTCGGGCACGAGACCGCCGGTCACGATGAGCACCGCCGTGCCGCGGTCGAGGGCGGCTTGCGAAGTGGGGTGCGCCTCCGAGCCCGGGTCGAGCACGCGCCAGGGTGGGGTGCCCGCGACAGCCCAGCCGTCCATCGCGGCCGACGCATAGTGCGGAACGTCGATGAGCGAAAGCACGTCCGACGCGAGGGTGCGCCCGACCGCGGTGGCGAGCGGCACCGTGTCGATCGCGAGAGCGGATGCTGCCGCGAACGCCGCCCACCTCGCCTCGTGCCAGGTCATCCGCGGCGGCCGTCGCGCGGCGGGGTCGCTCATTCGGGAGGGGCAGTGGCCGCGGAAGCCTGTTCGCGAGCCTGTTCGTCAGCGTGAGCCTGGGCGAGCTGCGATGCCGAGGCCGAGGCGGCTTCGACGGCCGACGCGGGCTGAAGTCGGCCGTCGGCAGCCGCGAGCCCCGCGGCGTATCCGACGAGGAAGGTCGTGAGAGGGGCGGCCGGGCGCACGACGGAGTGCGCGGCTTCACCCGCGAGCCCGAGCAGACCGTCGATGTCGACGTCGAGGTCATTCACGCCGAGTTCGGTCGCGAGGCGTTCGGTCCACTGCGCGAGGAGAGCTGCGCGCTCGTTCGGCGCGGGGCTCGTTCGTGCGTCGTCGCTCACTTTCGAGCATCCGGGGCGGTGACGCCGAGGCGTTCCGCGTCATCCCACGTGTCGACGTCGTCGGCGACGCCGTCGGTCAGGGCGACCTCGGTGAGCTCGAGGTCGCCGAGCATCCCGTGCACCGATGCCCCCGTGAGGTCGGGTCCGTGCGCTTCGACAGCCGCGGCGAGCTTCTCGGTGCTGTATGCCGCGAGAAGCCATTGGCGCCGACCGGTCGAGTCGACGGCGATCACGCCATCGGTCGACCCGGCCGCGCGGGCGGCGTCGAGCACACGCTCGACGGCGTCGGAGGCGTGCACGAGGTCGCACGCG
Source organism: Marisediminicola sp. LYQ85 (assembly GCF_046600695.1). NCBI lineage: Bacteria > Bacillati > Actinomycetota > Actinomycetes > Micrococcales > Microbacteriaceae > Marisediminicola > Marisediminicola sp. LYQ85. Next base: position 90,641 of record NZ_JBKIWO010000002.1, on the reverse strand, counting down.
ACGACGAGTGTCAGGGCGCTCGGTTCCGATCCGAGCACGGTCAGCAGCGCCGCTCCGGCCGCGATACCAGCGGCGGGTCCCCCGAACTCGGGTTCCTCCCGCGTGATGAGCACGCGATCAGAGAGGCGCGCCTCGAGGGGCAGGTCGGCGGCGTCCCCGACGACCGCCACGGCTCGCGCGCCCGAGCACGCGTCGACGGCGAGGTCGAGCAGGGTGCGTCCGTCGACGACGAGCCCCGACTTCGCGGTGCCGTCCAAGCGGCTGGATCGACCGCCCGCGAGCACGATCGCGTCGACGACCGGTGCTTTCTCGGCGGCAGGGCCGGCGGTCGAGGTCGAGGTCGAGGTCATGGGCCGGGGAGACTCCGTCGTGTCACTCACCTCCCCAGAGTAGGCGACGGCCGGGGCTCGCGACCGGCCGACCATCATCGCGAACTCTCGGCCCTCGCCGCCGTGTTACGTCACAGTTCGACGCGCAACGACATCGAATTCGGCCGATCGGGAGTGCCGCGCGATTCTGATCGTCCGCGACGACGATCCCGTCGTCTGCAGAACGAGCCGCACCACGGTCCGCAGCACGGTCCGCACCACGAACCCCAGCACAGAAGAGAGATCGACGATGTCTGAAACGCCCGGAACACCGGTCACCCCCGGAACCCCGAGAACACCCGACCCGTCGGCCCCCCGGCTCCCCGAGCGCAGAAAGAATCGCGCTCCCCTCATCGTCGGCGGTGCCCTCGCGGCAGCGGCCGGCCTCGTGGCGGCCACCCTCGTGGTCGTCAACCTCTCCGACGCGTCCTCGAGCGAAGCGGCGGCCGACGGTGCCGAACCGACCGTCGTGCGCATCGGCGTCTCCGATGAGAGCCTCCCGTACTGGGCGATCCTGCAAGAGAAGGCCGCCGACGAGAACATCACGATCGAGACCGTCAACTTCACCGACTACCTGCAGCCGAACCCCGCGCTCGCCGACGATCAGGTCGACCTCAACGCGTTCCAGCACTTGCGGTTCCTCGCCCAGCACCGGGTCGACACCGGCGACGACCTCGTGCCCATCGCGTCGACCATCATCGTGCCGCTCGGTCTCTACTCGGAGCGGTGGGAGTCGGTCGACGAGATCCCCGAGGGCGGCGAGATCGCCATCCCCAACGACCCCTCGAATCAGGCGAGAGCCCTCTTCGTGCTCGAAGCCGCGGGGCTCGTGACGCTCACGGGCGACGAGTTCGCCCCGACGCCCGCCGACATCGACACGGAAGCCTCGAGGGTGAGCGTCATCACGGTCGACGCGGCGCAGACGGCCCTCTCGCTTCCCTCGGTCGACGGATCCATCATCAACAACAACTTCGCGAAAGACGCGGACATCGATCCGAACTCGGCGATCTTCGCCGACGACCCGTCGTCTGCGGGGGCTCAGCCCTACATCAACCTCATCGTCGCGCGCGCCGACGAGGCCGACGACCCCGTGTTCGAGCGAGTGGCGGAGCTCTACCACGACCCCGAGGTGCTCGACTCGGTCGTCGAGTCGTCGGAGGGCACGGCGGTCGTCGTCGAGGGGTTCTCGGTAGAGGACCTGCGCGACCTCCTCGCCGAGATCGAGACCGAGATCACCGCGGAAGGGTGACATGACAGCGATCGTCGAGTTCCGAGGCGTCACCAAATCCTTCGACACCAGACAGCAGCGCGTGCACGCCCTCCACGAGATCGATCTGACGATCGACGAAGGGGAGATCTTCGGCGTCATCGGTCGCTCGGGGGCGGGCAAGAGCACGCTCGTGCGGCTCATCAACGGCCTCGAACGGCTCAGCTCGGGCACACTGACCGTCGACGGGCACGACATCGGCTCGCTCCGCGAGCGCGACCTGCGCGCCATGCGGCTCGAGATCGGGATGATCTTCCAGCAGTTCAACCTCTTCCGGTCCCGCACGGTCGCGGGCAACGTCGCCTACCCTCTCCGCGTCGCGGGCTGGCCGCGTGCCGACCGCGACCGGAGGGTCGCGGAGCTGCTCGACTTCGTGGGCCTCCTCGACCGGGCGCACGACTATCCCGAGCAGCTGTCGGGAGGCCAGAAGCAGAGGGTGGGCATCGCGCGGGCCCTCGCGACATCCCCCCGCATCCTCCTCGCCGACGAGGCCACGAGCGCGCTCGACCCCGAGACGACCCTCGAGGTGCTGCGTCTGCTGCGCAAAGTCAATCGCGAGCTCGGCATCACGATCGTCGTCATCACCCACGAGATGGATGTCGTGCGCGCGATCGCCGACCGGGTCGCGGTCATCGAGGGTGGCCGCATCGTCGAGCAGGGCAGCGTGTTCGACATCTTCTCCGCCCCGTCGACCGACATCGCCAAGCGATTCATCGGCACCGTCATCCGCAACCAGCCGGATGCCGACGATCTCGAGCGACTGCAGAGCGTGCACGAGGGGCGCATCGTGACCGTCGACATCCGCGAGTACGTGCAGATCGGGCATGTGCTCGGGCGCGCGCACGCCGACCACGGTGTCGACTTCGAGGTCGTCTTCGGGGGCATCGGCGCGATCCAGGAACGCTCGTTCGGGAGCCTGACCCTCGAACTGACGGGCCCGACCGGCGGTGTCGACGCGTTGATCGGTCACCTACGCGACCTCACGACCGTCACGGAGGTGGCACGGTGACGACCGACTGGAACCAGCTCTTCCCCCTCCTCGTCGAGAATCTCGGGATCACCCTCTACATGGTCGTCACGACGCTCATCGTCGGCGGGTTTCTCGGGCTCATCCTCGGGGTGCTGCTCTACGCGACGAGGCCCGGCCACATCCTCGCCAACGCCGTGGTCTACAACGTGCTCAACGTCGCCGTGAACATCGTCAGGCCGATCCCGTTCATCATCCTCATCGCGACCCTCGGCCCGGTCACGCGCGCGGTCGTCGGCACGCAGCTCGGACCGAACGCGGCGATCTTCGCGATGATCGTCGGCGCGACGTTCGGCATCTCGCGCATCGTCGAGCAGAACCTCGTGACGATCGACCCCGGCACGATCGAGGCGGCGCGTGCCGCGGGGGCGGGACCCCTGCGCATCATCCTCACCCTGCTCGTGCCCGAGACTCTCGCGCCTCTCATCCTCGGCTACACGTTCGTGTTCATCGCGATCGTCGACATGTCGGCGATCGCGGGCGCGATCGGAGGGCGCGGGCTCGGCGACTTCGCGATCTCCTACGGCTACCAGCGGTTCAACGGAGAGGTGACGCTCGTCGTGGTCGTCGTCATCATCGTGCTCGTGCAACTCGTGCAGTTTCTCGGCAACGGTCTCGCCCGCAGGGTGCTGCGCCGCTGACGCGAAACGGTGACCGGGCAACCGCACCCTTGGTTGTGGCTGCCAGGCGCGGGTGTTATGCATGGGCGATGGGACGAATCACGGTTCGACGGCGAATCACGCGGCTGACGGTCGGCTCGGTCGCGCAGAAACGCGAGGACTTCCTCTCGGCCGAGGAGCCCCTCGAGATCCGGGTCGGCGGAACGTCGCTCGCCATCACGATGCGCACGCCCGGGCACGACTTCGACCTCGCCGCCGGCTTCCTCGTCTCCGAGGGAGTCATCTCGAGCGCCGACCACTACTTCGCCGCCCGCTACTGCGCGGGCGCGACGGTCGACGGCGACAACACCTTCAACGTGCTCGACGTCACGCTCGCCCCGGGGGTCGCTGCGCCCGATCCGAGCCTCGAGCGCAACTTCTACACGACGAGCTCGTGCGGACTGTGCGGCAAAGCGAGCATCGACGCCGTGCGCACCCTCTCCAGCTTCACCGTCGCCGACGACCCTCTCGTCGTCTCCGCAGAGACCCTCGTGTCGTTCCCCGACAAACTCCGCGCCGAGCAGGCCGTGTTCGAGAAGACCGGGGGCCTGCACGCGGCCGCACTCTTCGACGGCGTCACGGGGGAGCTGCTCGTGCTGCGCGAGGATGTCGGCCGCCACAACGCCGTCGACAAGGTCGTCGGCTGGGCCCTCACCCAGGGGATGCTGCCGCTTCGCGGAACGGTGCTCATGGTGTCGGGCCGCGCGAGCTTCGAGCTCACCCAGAAAGCCTCGATGGCGGGCATCCCGATGCTCGCCGCCGTGTCTGCGCCGTCGTCGCTCGCCGCCGAGCTCGCGACCGAACTGGGCATGACCCTCGTCGGATTCCTCCGCGGACAATCGATGGTGATCTACTCGGGCGAAAGCCGCATCGTCGACGAGTCGGTCGAGGGCCCGATCGACAGGGCGGCCACGCGACCGCCCGCTCCGGCAGCCCGACGCCCCCTACTTCCTGCGACGCTCAGCGCGACGCATCCGCACGGCACGCACGACCATCAGCTCGACCACCGCGAGAAAGCGACAGCTCAATGACGATGAAGCCACCCATGTCGGGTTCCACCGACAACGAGTTCGAGGTCTCCAAGAAGAAGAACTGGGCGGCGGGGGTTCCCGGCGTCGTGCACTCGATGCAACCCGCGATCACGCAGATGGGGTTTCCGCGCACCCTCAAGCTCATGGCGACGCTCAACCAGAAGGGCGGCTTCGATTGCATGAGCTGCGCCTGGCCCGACCCCGACCACCGCAAGCTCGCCGAGTTCTGCGAGAACGGCGCGAAAGCCGTCACGTGGGAGGCCACCCCGGTCACCGTGCCGCAGAGCTTCTGGGCCGAGAACTCGGTCACCTCGCTGCTCGACAAAGACGAGTACTGGCTCGGCATGCAGGGCAGGCTCGTCGAGCCCGTCTACAAGCCGGCCGGTGAAGACCACTACCGCCCCGTGAGCTGGGATGAGGCGTTCGAGATCGTCTCCGAATCGCTCAACTCGCTCGCGAGCCCCGACGAGGCCGCGTTCTACACGAGCGGTCGCACCTCGAACGAGGCCGCGTTCGTCTACGGCCTCTTCGTGCGCGCGTTCGGCACCAACAACCTCCCCGACTGCTCGAACATGTGCCACGAGTCGACCGGAACGGCCATGGGCGAAACGCTCGGTGTCGGCAAGTCGACGATCGCCTACTCCGACTTCGAGAAGGCCGACCTCATCATCGTCATGGGCCAGAACCCCGGCACCAATCATCCGCGGATGCTCACGGCCCTTGAAGACGCGAAAGCCAACGGGTGCTCGATCGTCGTGGTCAACCCGATGCCCGAGGCCGGGCTGCAGCGCTACAAGAATCCGCAGAAGGTCAAGGGCATCATCGGCAAGGGCACGCCGCTCGCCGACCAGTTTCTCCAGGTGCGCCTCGGCGGCGACATGGCTCTGCTCCACGCCGTCACCCGTCGGGTGCTCGACGCCGAAGACCGCAACCCCGGCACCGTGCTCGACCACGAGTTCCTCGAGAAGCACACCGAGGGTCTCGCCGAATTGCGCGCGCACCTCGCCGACCTCGACGAGACGGCCGTGCGCGACGCGACCGGGCTCGACTCCGCCGAGATCGACGAGCTCGCGGCGCGCTACATCGCGGCCGACCGCGTGATCATCACGTGGGCCATGGGCATCACGCAGCACACCAAGGCCGTCGCGACCATCAAGGAGATCGTCAACCTGCTCCTGCTGCGCGGCAACATCGGCAAGCCCGGCGCGGGCGCCTGCCCCATCCGCGGGCACAGCAACGTGCAGGGTGACCGCACCATGGGCATCTGGGAGAAGATGCCCGAGAGCTTCTTCTCCGCGCTCGAGAACGAGTTCTCGTTCCCCGTGCCCCGCAAGCACGGCGTCGACAGCCTCATGGGCATCGAAGCCATGCAGCGCGGCGAGATCAAAGTGTGGTTCGCCGTCGGGGGCAACCTCGTGGCGGCGATCTCCGACACCGCTGCCGCCGAAGCCGCCATGCGCGGAACCCAGCTCACGGTGCAGGTGTCGACGAAGCTCAACAGGTCGCACGTGGTCACGGGGGATGCCGCGCTCATCCTGCCGACCCTCGGCCGCACAGAGATCGACCGTCAAGACTCGGGCGACCAGTTCGTGACCGTCGAAGACACCGTGTGCGCCGTGCACGCGTCGTACGGCAAGGTGGAGCCCGTCGCGCCGAACATCCTGTCGGAGGTCGCGATCGTGTCGCGCGTCGCCCGGGCCGTTCTCGGCGACAGGGTGGATGTCGACTGGGAGGGATTCGAGGCGAACTACGACACGATCCGCGAGCACATCTCCCGCGTCGTGCCCGGCTGCGAGGACTACAACCGCAAGGTGCGCCAAGACGGGGGATTCATCCTCCCGAACGGTCCGCGCGACTCGCGCACCTTCAACACGTCGACAGGCAAGGCCATGATCACGGTCAACGAGCTCGTGCACGTCGAGCGTCCGAAGGGGCGCCTGCTGCTGCAGACGCTGCGCTCGCACGACCAGTTCAACACGACCATCTACAGCCTCAACGACCGCTACCGCGGCATCAAGCAGGGTCGCAACGTCGTGTTCGTGAGCCCGCTCGACATCGAGGAGCTCGGGCTGCACGACGGTCAGTCTGTCGACATCTACAGCGAGTGGAGGGATGAACCCGACCGCGTGCTGCGCAAGTTCCGCGTCGTGTCGTACCCGACCGCGCGCGGGTGTGCTGCGGCGTATTTCCCCGAGGCGAACGTGCTCGTTCCGCTCGCGAGCGCGTCGGAGGCGAGCAACACGCCCGTCTCGAAGGCGGTCGTGGTGCGCCTCGAGCCCGCCGAGGTGCGCGAGGGCACCCCCGCCGGCGCCCCCGTCGGCACCGGCGCCTAGCCCGCCGCCCAGCCCCGAGCCCCCTCCCCGCGCCCCGAAGTACGCAATTTCCGCGACCGAACGTCGGATCCGACGTTCGCTCGCGGAAACTGCGTTCGGTCGGCGGGGGTTACGCGGGTCGGCGGGGCTGGCGCGGCCGGCGGGTCAGGCTCCGGGGGAGCGCATCTCGGCGAGGGTGAGCTCGGTGTGCAGCGGTGGGGTCTGCCAGCGGGCAGCGAACACTCCATCGCTGCACTCGATGATCATGCGGTGCGGAGTCTCGACGAAGATGAGGTCGACCACTGTCGAGCCGTCGGAGGTGACTCCGCCGCTCGCCGCGAGTGCGTCGGTGACGATCCACTCACCGGTGCCGACCTCGGCATGGATGACGGACTCCCCCTCGTGCACGAAGACCTTCGCGGCCGCGGTTCCGGGGGCCGAGGTCACATCGACCCGGACCTCGGTGATCGACGAGACCTCGTTGCGGTCGCCGGGCGTGAACACGTGAGTCCCGGGAGCGACTGGCTGCGCGTCTCGCACCGGGAGCGCCGCGACGCCGAGTCGGTGCTCGAGCGCGGCTCGGCCCGCTCGCTCCGCATCGTCGTCGACGCGAGCATCCGGTGACAGCGCGGGCAGCAGGTGTGTCCACACCGCAGTGAGCACCGCTTGCATGTCTGTGCTCTGGCCGGTCGCAGCGAGCACGATGTCGTGTTCAGGCAGCACGACGCAGAACTGTCCGTAGGCGCCGTCACCGCGGTAGCCGTGCTGGCCGACCCAGAACTGGAAACCGTATCCCCGCTCCCAGTCGGGGGCGCCGCTCCCGGCGTTGTCGATGTGCTTCGCCGTCGCCTCGGCGACCCAACCGCGTGGCAGCAGTTGCACACCGTTCCACTCGCCGCGCTGCAGGTAGAGCTGGCCGAGCCGCGCGACGGTCTCCGTGGTCGCGTGCACACCGCTGTAGCCAAGCTGCCTCCCGCGCGTGTCGGTGTGCCACGTGACCTCGCCGATGCCGAGAGGGTCGAAGAGGCGAGGACGCAGGTAGTCGGTGAGGGTCATCCCCGTCAGTTTCTGGATGATCGCGGCGATCGTGAAAGTGCACGGCTGGTTGTAGGCAAACACCGTTCCCGGGTCGTGCTCGGGCGGTGTCAACAGAAACCCCCGCACGATGTCGGCGGGGTCGGCTTTCTGCGCGAGGTCGATCGTCTCGGTCGAGTGCCCGCTCGCCATGGCGGCGACATGCCTCACGAGCGTGGCGCGGTTGCGAGCATCCGTGATGTCGGCGTCGAGTTCGGGAAAGTAGCTCAGCACGGTCGCGTCGAGGTCGACGAGCCCTTCGGCGACCGCGAAACCGAGAGCGGTCGATGTGAAGGTCTTGCTGAGCGAATAAAGCAAGTGCACGCGGTCGGCGACGTAGGGAGCCCACCAGCTCTCCGCCACGACGGTGCCGTGTCGCAGGAGCATGACGCTGTGCGTCTCGACGTCGGCCGCCGCATCGACGACGTCGAGAAAGGAGAGGATGCCGCGGGGGTCGACCCCGTGCTCGGTCGGGGTGGCGCGGGGCAGCCGGGCACCGGGAAGAGCGGCGCGGGGAGGGGTGGCGCCGGGGGCGGCGAGGTGAACATCACTGGTCATCCCCGAAGGCTAACCCCGCGCCCCGCACGCGACCCCCACAGTGCGTCGTTTCCGCGAGGGGACGCCGGATCCGGCATACGCTCGCGGAAACGAGGCACTGTGGGGGCCGGGACCGGGACCGGGGCCGGGGCCGGGGCCCGGCGATCGCGTCGACCGCCGGGCCGCGGCGCCACGAGCTGCGCTAGGCGGCGAGGTACCCGTTGGGGTTGAGCACGTACTTGGTCGCGGCTCCCGCATCGAACTCCGCATACCCGCGCGGAGCATCCTCGAGCGTGATGGCCTTCGCGTTCACGTTCTTCGCGATGCTCACCTTGTCGTGCAGGATCGCCATCATGAGCTGGCGGTTGTACTTCATGACCGGGCACTGGCCGGTCGTGAACGAGAGCGACTTCGCCCACCCGGTGCCGAGGCTCAATGAGAGGGAGCCTTTCTGCGCGGCCTCATCGACTCCGCCCGGGTCGCCGGTGACGTAGAGCCCGGGGATGCCGAGCGCGCCTCCCGCCGCCGTCACGTCCATGAGCGAGTTGAGCACCGTCGCGGGCGCCTCTCCCGCGTCTTTGCCGTGGCCTCGAGCCTCGAACCCGACGGCGTCGACACCGCAGTCGACCTCGGGCACGCCGAGGATCTGCTCGATCTGGTCGGGGAGGTCGCCCGCGGAGACGTCGATGGTCTCGCAACCGAAGCTGCGGGCCTGCGCGAGTCGGTCGGCGTTCATGTCGCCGACGATCACGGCGGCAGCCCCGAGCAGCATCGCTCCGGCGGCCGCGGCGAGTCCGACGGGCCCGGCGCCCGCGACGTAGACGGTCGACCCGACGCCGACCCCCGCCGTCACCGCGCCGTGGAATCCGGTCGGGAAGATGTCGGAGAGCATCGTGAGGTCCATGATCTTCTCGAGCGCCTGGTCGCGATCGGGGAAGACGAGGGCGTTCCAGTCGGCGTACGGCACGAGCACGTATTCCGCTTGGCCTCCCACCCAGCCGCCCATGTCGACGTAGCCGTATGCGCTGCCGGGCCGGTCGGGGTTGACGTTGAGGCAGATGCCGGTCTTGCGCTCCTTGCAGTTGCGACAGCGACCGCACGCGATGTTGAACGGAACCGACACGATGTCGCCGACCTTCACGAACTCGACGTCCGGTCCGACCTCGACCACTTCACCCGTGATCTCGTGGCCGAGCACGAGGTTGGCGGGTGCCGTCGTGCGCCCGCGGACCATGTGCTGGTCGGAGCCGCAGATGTTGGTCGCGACGGTCTTGAGGATGACGCCGTGGGGAACCTTGCGTCCGACGTTGGCGGGGTTCACGCCGGGGCCGTCTTTGAGTTCGAAGGTCGGATAGTCGATGTCGATGACTTCGACCTTGCCCGGTCCCTTGTAGGCGACCGCTCTGTTTCCTGCCATGTGATCCTCCTTGATCGTGCGCGCCCGGGTGACGCGTGAGGTCAGGTTATGACGCGCGGATGGATGCGGTGTCAGAGGTGCCGGGTACGCTGGAGACTGCCGCCGAGGCATCCGCGATCCTGATTATCATTAGCGGTTCATCTGGCCCGGTCGGTTCCCCCGGAATGATTTCTCCGCCCCGCACGTTGAGTAGTAATATACAAACGCATGCAAATGAGTCGGCGGTCTCGCCGCCAGGACAGGAGCACGACATGGCCCTCCAATTCGGCATCGACACCTTCGGAGACGTGACGAGCGACGCTCAGGGCGCGCCTGTCGACTACCCCCAGGTGATCCGCAACGTCATCGACGAAGCCGTGCTCGCCGACCAGGTCGGGCTCGACTTCATCGGCATCGGCGAACACCACCGCGACGACTACGCGATCTCGGCCCCCGACGTCGTGCTCGCGGCGATCGCCGGTCGCACCGAGCGCATCCGCCTGGGTTCCGCCGTCACCGTGCTGAGTTCGGATGACCCCATCCGCGTGTTCCAGCGCTTCGCGAGTCTCGACGCCGCATCGAACGGTCGCGCCGAGGTCATTCTCGGTCGCGGCTCTTTCACGGAGTCGTTCCCGCTCTTCGGTTTCGCGCTCGAGGACTACCAGGTGCTCTTCGAGGAGAAGCTCGACCTGTTCTCGAAGCTCCTCGCCGAACAGCCGGTGACGTGGAGCGGATCCACTCGCCCACCGCTGTCGGAACAGCGCGTCTTTCCGACCACCGAGTCCGGTTCGCTCAAGACGTGGATCGGTGTCGGCGGCAGCCCCGAGTCGGTCGTGCGCGCGGCGCGCTACGGACTGCCGCTCATGCTCGCGATCATCGGGGGAGACCCGCAGCGGTTCGCCCCCTACGTCGACCTGTTCCACCGCGCGCTCGCGCAACTGGAGCAGCCCACGCTTCCGATCGGCGTGCACTCGCCCGGCTACATCGCCGACACCGACGAGCAAGCGCGCGAAGAGTTCTTCAGCGACTACAAGGTCATGCGCGATCGCATCGGACGCGACCGCGGTTGGCCGGCGATGCAGAAGGCGGAGTTCGACAGCGAGGTCGACCACGGCTCGCTCTACGTCGGATCACCGGAGACGGTCGCGCGTAAGATCGCGGCGACCGCGTCGGGCCTCGGAATCGACCGGTTCGACCTCAAGTACAGCGCGGGTCCGCTGTCGCACGAGAAGATGATGCACGCGATCGAGCTCTACGGCACGAAGGTCAAGCCGATGGTGCTCGAGATGCTCGGCGAGTAGCGAGTAGGGACCATCGACTAGCGGCGGGCGCTGAGCTCGGGGGAGCGACGCTCGCGGAGTCGCAGCACGATCGTCGCGACGACGACCGCGATGACGGCGACGATCGCCGCGACCGCCGTGGGTGTCGACTCGAGGTCGCCCGAGAGGCGTGCGACCGCGACCCAGCTGAGCCCCCACGAGAGCGAGAGGGTCGGGGCGATCCGTCCTCGTCCGCGGAGAGCGAGGGCGACGCCGACGGCTCCCGCGACCGCGACGATCACGACGCCCCAGGTGTCGAGCCCGAGCCCGAAGCCGCGGAACCCGGCATCCGCGAGCACGGCGGCGATGTTGGCGGCGGTCGCGACGCACACCCAGCCGAGGTAGAGGCCGACGGTTCCGTCGGTCACGACCGTGTCGACGAGGTTCTCGGGGCGCGTCGCGAGGGTGATGAAGAATGCGCGCACGAGCACGACGAGCAGGAGGGCGATGACCGGCACGCTCAGGGGCAGCAGGTCGAACTGCACGCTCAGAATCCAGGCGGCGTTGAGGAGGAGGGATGCCGCGACCCAGTAGCCGAGCCGCCGGTGACGTTCGATAGTGCGTTGACCGGGCAGCGCCTGCCAGATCGCGTAGGCCACGAGTCCGAGGTAGATGACGCTCCAGATGCTGAACGCGGGGCCGCCGGGCGCGATCGGCGTCGCGTCGGCGGCGAGCGCTCCGCCCGAGGCGACCTGCACGGCCTGGCCTCCCGCGGCTCCGGAGCCGACGAACCCGCCGATGATGGCGAGCACGGCGCTCACGACGACGATGACCTGTCGCAGCGTGTCGTTGTGCCCCGTGCTGGTGGTCGTGTTTCTCGTCGCGCTCTTCGCCACGCCGTCGGTCGTCATGCCGCTCATCATCGCCCTTTCGTCAGCTAGCTGATGGATTGACGATATCAGACCGTCAGTCGGCTGACTATCCGACGGAGGGGCACGGTGCGAGGCACTAGATTGTGCACGATGCCCCCCACCGACGACGCCTCCGAGCCACCGGCGGAGCCGACAGCGCTCCCCGGCGCTCCAGTGCCCCCCGCGCCGCACGTGCCCGAGTCCGCCGCCGACGACGTGCACGACTGGCCGACGGGCCGATTGCTCTCCACCGCGGCCCGACTCGTCGAGCACGCCTGGAGCGAAGCGCTCGAGAGCATCGGCCTCACCCACGCCGGGCTCATCGTCTTGCACTTGTTGGGCGCAGGCCCGCTCAATCAGACCGAACTGGCGCGCGCCGCGCGAGTCGAAGCTCAGACGATGTCGCGCACCATCCACCGTCTCGAGCGCGACGGCTTCGTTCGCCGCACGCTCGACCCCGCCGACGCACGACGCCGCTCCGTCGAGAGAACGGATGCCGGCACCGAGGTGTGGCGCGCCTCACGCACGCTCGAGTCCGATGTGTTCCCGTCGCTCAGCGACACCCCGTCGACTCGAGCGGCGTTGCTCGAGATCATCCGGGAGTCATCCGAACGGCGATGGTGACCGGTCGCGTGCCGGTTACTCGCTGAGGGTTCCGGATTCCGCTGCGGCTCGCTGCTTCGCGACCTCGGCGTGAACCTGCTCCATGTCGAGGTCCTTGACCGCCGTGATGACCTGCTCGAGGGCGGGGGCGGGGAGCGCTCCGGCCTGCTGGAAGACGAGGATGCCGTCGCGGAACGCCATGAGCGTCGGGATCGACGTGATGCCTGCCGCACCCGCGAGAGCCTGCTCGGCCTCGGTGTCGACCTTCGCGAAGGTGACGTCGGAGTGCTTCTCGCTCGCGGCGTCGAAGACGGGGGCGAACTGCTTGCACGGCCCGCACCAGTCGGCCCAGAAGTCGACGATCGTGATGCCTTCGCTCGTCACGGTGGTCTCGAATGCGTCGTGTGTCAGTGCGATGGTGGCCATGGTGTCCTCGTTTCCGTTGGATTCTCTCGGCGCGGCATCGTCTGATGCGAACCTGATGGCGAATGGAGTACAACGCTCCACGCTACGGCGTATTCCCCGCATTGCCCTCAGTCGACGGCGAAGAGGGCGACGGCTCCGAGGGCGAGTGCGAGGCCGACCCACTGGGGCGGCGCGAGGCGTTCGCGCAAGAGAGTCGCGGCGAGGATGATCGTCACGGCGGAGCAGAGGGCGGCGAGCACCCCGATGATGGTGACTTCGCCGACGCGCACCCCCGTGATCATGAACACGTCGGCGGTCGCGGCGAGCGTGCCGCCGACGAGAGCGAAGCGCAAGCCGCCGCGCCACCCGGTTCGCGCAGGGTCGGGGTCGGCGACTGCGCGGCGCGGCGCGAGGACCGCCGCTCCGACGATGCCGAGAGTCACGGCCACCGCGACTGCGCGCCCGACGACGAGAGGCACGATGCCGGAGTCCGGCGGGGTGTTGTCGAGCACGACGATGCCGCTGCCCATCGAAACGCCCGCGAGTGCCGCGAGCACGAGGCCGAGGATGCGCGGGCGCACCGCTTCACGATGGGGCACGAGACCCACGAGCACGACGGCCACGAGGGCGACCGCGACGCCGCCGTAACCCGCGAGCCCGAGTCGCTCGCCGACGGCGAGGCCGTAGGTCGCGGGAACGAGAGCGGCGATGACCGCCGTGAGGGGAGCGAGGATGCTCATTGGGCCGATCGCGAGGCTCGCGTAGAGCAGCGCGACGGTCGTCGCGGCCACGAGCCCGGCGATGACGCCCCACCCGAGCGCCCCGGGCGACCAGGTGCCGCCGAGCACGGGGAGGGCGAGGCTCAAGACCACGAGTCCCGCGATCGCGCTCAGGGCGGTCGCGCGCATCGCGCTGATCCTGCGGGCGGCGAGACCGCCGAGGAAGTCGGCGGCGCCGAAGAAGATCGCGGTTCCGAGGCCGAGGAGAACGGTGAGCATGGAGCTTTCGGGCCGAGCGACGCGGATAGTCCGGGTGGGTCCGGGCGGTGACATCCGTCGCGACGAGCAGTCCGAGTGTGGCACGATCGCGCGCCGGGTGTGGGGTGTGGGGTGTGGGGTGTGGGGTGCGCGGGTGCGGCGGCGCGCGCGTGGCGGCAGACGGGTCCTACTCCGCGCCCGCCTGTCGCCCCGACGACACTCGCCGATCACAAAACGGTAACGGTGGGTCGAGCGGGTCGCTCTCGACGCGCGACCCGGGGCGCCGGACCTGTTGGCTGGGATGGACCGAGGAGACCCATGACCGAGACCCGACCCGCCGTCGCCACCCGAACACGATCGCAGCGACTCGACGCTCTGCCGTGGACGCGCAAGCACTCGAAGGTGCTCGCGGGTTCCGGCATCGGATGGGCGCTCGACGCGATGGATGTCGGGCTCATCTCGTTCGTGATCGCACAGCTCGCCGTCGTGTGGAGTGCCGAGGCATCCGAGCTCTCGTGGGTCGCGTCTGCGGGGTTCCTCGGCATGGCGATCGGCGCGAGCCTCGGGGGACTTCTCGCCGACCGCCTCGGCCGGCGCCAGGTGTTCGCGCTCACCCTGCTCGTCTACGGGGTCGCGACCGGGCTCTCCGCGCTCTCGTGGTCGGTCGGTGTGCTCATCCTGCTGCGCTTCGTCGTGGGTCTCGGGCTCGGGGCAGAACTGCCCGTCGCGTCGACGCTCGTGAGCGAGTTCGCCCCCGCGCGCATCCGGGGCCGGGTCATCGTGATCCTCGAGTCGTTCTGGGCCGTGGGCTGGACGGCGGCGGCCCTCATCGGGTTCTTCGTCGTGCCGACGGGGACGGACGGATGGCGCTGGGCCCTGCTCATCGGCGCCGCGCCCGCCGTGTGGGCGATCGTCGTGCGCCTGCGCATGCCGGAGTCGGTGCGCTACCTCGAGTCGACGGGCCGCAGCGCCGAGGCGGAGGCGACGGTGCGCGAGTTCGAGGATGCCGCGGGCGTGAGTCGCGCAGACGGCTCGCCCGCGCGCCCCGCGCCGCCCGAGGCGACCCCGCCGGCCGCGACGCCCGCGACCACCGCGAGCGTGAGCACCGCGAGCATGAGCACCCTGAAGACCCGACCTTTCGCGACCCTCTTCGGGCGCGAGCTCCGTGGGCGCACGATCTCGCTCTGGATCGTCTGGTTCTGCGTCAACTTCTCGTACTACGGCGCCTTCATCTGGCTCCCGACGCTTCTCGTCGCTGCGGGCTTCCCCCTCGTGCGTTCGTTCGAGTACACGCTCATCATCACGCTCGCGCAGCTTCCCGGCTACGCGGTGTCGGCGTTCCTCATCGAGCGCTGGGGGCGCCGAGCGACCCTCGCGGTGTTCCTCGCGGGCAGCGCGGTGTCGGCGGGGCTCTTCGCGACGGCGGATGACGTCACGAGCATCCTGATCTTCGGCTCGATGCTCTCGTTCTTCAATCTCGGCGCGTGGGGCGCGCTCTACGCCGTGACCCCCGAGCTCTATCCGACGCGCGTGCGCGGCACCGGGGCGGGGTGGGCCGCGGGCTTCGGTCGCCTCGCGTCGATCATCGCGCCGCTGCTCGTGCCGATCATGAGTGCTGCGGGCGGCACGGCCCTCCCGTTCGCGGTCTTCGCGGCCTTCTTCGTCGTCGCCGCGATCGCGGCCCTCACCCTGCCCGACCTGCGGGGCAAGCCGCTCGACGACTGATTCACCGGCCGCCCGCATACCCTCGACGAATGGCAGCCGACGACGCGAACACAGATGACGACGGGAGCACCGATGACGACGCGAGCACCGAGGCCGAGCGCTGGCTCGTCGTCAACGGCCGTCGGTGGCGCCGCACAGATCCGTCGCTTCCCGAGCCCGTCGTCGAGAGACTGAAGTCCCACCTCGGCCGCGGGCGATCGGGCGTGCGCGTCGCGAAGTCGCACGGTGACGAGCAAGCGGTTGCGGATGCTCGCACCCGCGTGGGTCTCGCGAAGCACGGTCTCGGCGAGCGGGGTCCGCGCTGGTGGGAATCCTCGGAGGCGGAGCGCCTCGAACGGGCAGAGGAGGCACTGCGCGAGCTCGATCGGCTCAATGAGCCGGACACGGCGGGGAGTGAACCCACGTAACGCGGGTGAAGACGGTGGCTCCGACCGGCGTCGATCCGGTGACCTTTCGATTTTCAGTCGAACGCTCTACCAACTGAGCTACAGAGCCGAACGGCGGCAGCAGAACTGCGTCGTCCGAGACGAAAGGCCCCTCCTTGCGAAGAGGCCCTCATCAGCGACCCTGACCGGACTTGAACCGGCGACCTCCGCCGTGACAGGGCGGCGCGCTAACCAACTGCGCTACAGGGCCAAGCTATTAAGTTCTTTCGTTCTCGAGCAAGCTCGTGACCCCAACGGGATTCGAACCCGTGCTACCGCCGTGAAAGGGCGGCGTCCTAGGCCACTAAACGATGGGGCCGTGAAGTTTGTGAACTCCGTAGCAACCGAGAGCCAAGCATACGGACACCCGACGGTTTAACCAAACCGCCCCCGAACCGCCCCCGCATCGCCCGCGAACCGGGCCCGGGAGGCCCGTCTCGAGCCACTCCGGCGATGGTCGCGGGGTCGGCGCGGTCGAGCGGCTAGTTTCGAGTCGTCAGCCTCCGGATGGCCCTGTCGCGGGCGAGTGCGGTGACGCGGAACCGCTCGATAGTGCGGTGCACCGTGCCGCTGGCACTGGCGCAACAGAAGCGCACGTTGCTACTGTTGCGGATGTTAACAGTGTGACTGGCGTTCTGTGCGCGATCGTCACACCGACAAGCGGGGAAACATGAACAACATCGAACGTCGCCGGGGGGCGCCGCTGCCGACCACTCGTCTCGGTCGTGCCGCACGTCGGCGCGCCGGCTCGCTGCTCGCAGCCATCGCCATCGTCGCTGTCGCGACCACGGGCGCCGTCGTCGGCGCTCCCGCGCAATCCGCGTCGGCCGCGGACTATCCGACGTGGGGCGATGTGGAGTCGGCTCGCAAGAGTGAGTCATCCAAGCGCGCAGAGATCACTCGCATCCGCTCGCTGCTCGCTCAGCTCGAAGACGACGTCGCCGACGCTCAGACCGAGGCGATCGAGCGCGGTGAAGAGATGCGCGAGGCGCAGCAGGCGTTCGACGAAGCCGACTTCAAGGCCAACCAACTCCAGAACGACGCTGACGAGGCTCGCGAGACCGCCGACGAGAGCAAGCTCCGCGCCGGACAGCTCGCGGCGAGGCTCGCCCGCGGAGGCGGAGACGTCTCGGCGTCACTCTTCTTCGACAGCGGGTCCGCCGACGACCTGCTCTCGCAGCTCGGCATGGCGAGCAAGATCACCGACCAGTCGGCGGGCATCTACGACAAGGCCACGATCGACGAGAACGCGGCCCAGTCACTGACTGACCAGGCCGAGGTGGCCAAGGCGGCTCTCGGTGATCTCGCGGATGCCGCGGCCGACGCTCTCGAGGCGGCCCAGGTGGCCGCCGAGGCGGCGGCGATCGCCCTCGACGAGGAGCAGGAGAACCGCGCCCAGATGCAGGCGCAGCTCGAGGTTCTCGTCGAAGACCGTGAAGCGACCGAGGCGGACTTCGAAGCGGGCGAGCGTGCCCGCGAGGCCGAGGCGCGACGCATCGCGGCGGCCCAGGCTGCGGCGGCTCGCGAGGCCGAAGCGGCTGCTGCTGCTGCGGCGGCTGCGGCGGCCGCTGCTGCCGCGGGCGGCGGCGGTGGCGGCGGCGGGTCCAGCGGCGGGTCCAGCGGCGGCGGCGGTTCGACCGGCGGCGGCGGCGGCGGAGGTGGCGGCGGCGGAAGCGCCTCACCGGCCCCCGCACCCGGTGGGCAGGTCGGGTCGAGCGGCTGGGCGCGCCCCTCGGGTGGCGCCGTCGTGAGTGCCTACGGCTACCGCTTGCACCCGATCTACCACGACTACCGTCTGCACGCCGGAACCGACTTCGGCGCCGCGTGCGGTTGGCCGATCTATGCGGCCCAGTCCGGAACGGTGGTCTACTCGGGCCCCAACGGCGGCTACGGCAACTTCATCTCGGTCTCGGGTGGCGGCGTCACGACCGGCTACGCGCATATCCAGAACGGCGGTCTCCTCGTCGGTGGAGGCCAGCAGGTCACGGCGGGCCAACTGATCGCCCTCACGGGAACCACGGGGTCGTCGACCGGATGCCACCTCCACTTCGAGGTGCGCGTCAACGGCAGCACGACCGACCCCGTCACCTTCTTGCGAGGCAAGGGCGTCGGCATCTAGCCTGCAGGCTTCTCCCCGGGCGCGATCGCGGCGAACGCCGCGGCCGCACCGTGGTAGCCGCGCACGAGTCGGTCGAGCACGGCGTCGGTCTCCGGGTCGGCGGCCGTCTGCTCGGGGTGTGACTCGCGCCACGCGAGCATCCGCAGCACCGCTCGGTGGAATGTGCGCGTGGGTGTGAACCCGGGCACGAACCGGCGGATCTTGCTGTTGTCGAAGACCGCGCTGTGCGAGAGGTCGCCCGCGATGAGCTCCGACCAGAACCAGTCGGGCGCGGCGAGGGAGATGAGTTCCGTCGGTGCGTGCACGAGCCGCGGGGCGACACCGAGGGCGTCGGCGACGATCGTGTAGATCTGGTCCCACGTGTAGACGTCGTCCGACGTGATGTGGAACGTCTCCCCGATGGCCCGCGGGTTGCCGAGGAGGCCCACGAGCCCCTGAGCGAAGTCTTCGGCGTGCGTGAGAGTCCACAGCGAGGTGCCGTCGCCGTGCACGACCATCTCGTCGCCGCGCGCGATGCGGTCGATGACGGTCCAGCCGCCGGGGAGCGGCGGAGAGGCCTCGTCGTAGGTGTGCGACGGTCGCACGATCGTCACCGGAAAACCGTCGCGGATGTGTGCGGCGACGAGCACCTCCTCGGCGTCGAGTTTGGCGCGCGAATAGGCGGTGAACCTGTTGTGTCGCGGCGTCGACTCGACGATCGGCGACTGCAGCACGGGCTTGCCGTAGAGCGAGGCGGTGCTGATGTGCACATAGTGGCGCGTGCGGCCCGAGAAGAACTCGACCATGCGCGTGGCGTCGTCTCCCGTGAACGACAGGAAGTTGACCACGACGTCGAAGCGGCGGCCGTCGAGAGCGTCGGCGAGGGAGACCGTGTCGGTCGCATCGCCGAGAAGCGTCGTGACGGTCTCGGGCACGGTGCGCCCGGAGGAGTTGCGTCCGCGGGTGAGGAGCGAGACATCCATTCCCGAGTCGACGGCGAGACGCACGCTCGAAGCGCTGATCGTGCCGGTTCCGCCGATGAAGAGCACGGAGAGGGGGGCCTGGTCGAGGGTCGTGGGGGTCACGGGCGACTCCTTCGTCGATTCGAGTGGCGGGTCGAAGCCCGCCCTCCGACCCTAGGCGGCCCAGCGCGCGAGGCCTAGGCGCCGATAATGGATGCGCGAGAGGCGCGCGATGACGATGACGATGACGATGAGGAGTGACTCGTGACGGCAGCAGAACAGGTGACCGATCGGTGCGTGTTTCACGGCGAGGGCCCTTTCTGGGACTCCCGTGCCGAAAGGCTGCGGTTCGTCGACATGCTCGCGGGCGATATCGTCACCCTCCTGCCGACCGGCACGGTGACCCGGAGGCACGTCGACGACGTGGCCGCGGTCATCCGTGAGCGCGAGGCGGGGGGATACGTCGTCGCGACCGAGAGGTCCGTGCAGCTGCTCGACGAGAACTGGGTGCTCGAGGAGACGATCGGCGTCTTCGCCGACACCGCGGTGCGCCTCAACGAGGGCGGGTGTGGGCCGGACGGACGGCTCTACGTCGGCTCGATGGGCTACGGGGGCGGCGAGGGGGCAGGGGCGCTCTACCGGCTCGACCGGGATCGCGCCGTGTCGACCGTGTTCCCCTCTATGACGATTCCGAACGGTCTGCAGTGGTCGGCCGACGGCTCGACCGTGTTCCACTGCGACACGGCCGACAACCGCATCACAGCCTACGATTTCGACTCGTCCGACGGCACCCTCACCGATCCCCGACCCTTCGTGCAGCTCGCCGAAGACTCCGCAGGGTCACCCGACGGGTTCGCCATCGACGACGAGGGTGGACTGTGGGTGGGGATGTGGGGCGGCAAGGCCGTGCACCGGTACGACGATCGCGGCGAGCTCAGCGAGGTCGTGACCGTCGCGGCGAGCAACGTGACCTCATGCGCGTTCGCCGGGGAGGGCAGCTCGCAGCTCTACATCACGACGTCGCTCGAGGGTGTCGACGCCGACAGCGAGCCGGCGGCCGGCGCGCTGTTCACGGTGACGGTCGGCGCGAGGGGCGCCGTGACACACCGATTCGCAGGGTGAACGACGTGAAGCACATCGCGATCCTCATCTTC
Source organism: Marisediminicola sp. LYQ85 (assembly GCF_046600695.1). Lineage (NCBI taxonomy): Bacteria > Bacillati > Actinomycetota > Actinomycetes > Micrococcales > Microbacteriaceae > Marisediminicola > Marisediminicola sp. LYQ85. The sequence goes on along the minus strand of NZ_JBKIWO010000002.1, from coordinate 70,451 downwards.
GACGGTGTCGAGGAGCTCGACGCCGTCGGCCCCTGGGAGGTTCTCGCGTGGTGGACGCAGAACCACCCGGAAGACGGCTACACCGTGTCGCTCGTGTCGTCGGACGGAGCTCCGGTCACCGCGGCGAAGGGCCTCGTGCTCACACCGCACACGTCGGTGGCGGATGCCCCGCCCGTGACGGTGTTCCTGCACCCCGGCGGTCACGGCACCCGTGCTCTCGCGAGCGACCCCGCCCACCTCGAGTGGGTGCGCTCGCTCGCGAGCACGACGGAGCTCATGACGAGCGTGTGCACCGGTTCGCTCGTCTTCGCCGCGGCCGGCCTTCTGCGTGATCGGCCGGCCACGACCTACTGGAGTTCGTTCGACGCCCTGCTCGCGCTCGACCCGACGATCGAGGCCCGCCGGGACGACCGGTGGGTCGACGACGGCGACATCGTCACGAGCGCGGGCGTGAGTGCCGGCATCGACATGGCCCTGCACCTCGTGCGCCGGTTCGTGAGCGTCGAGCGTGCGAGCGAGGTCAAGCGCGGCATCCAGTACGACCCGCAGCCGCCCGTCGACTGAGCGGCCGGCGCGACTCGCGCAGCGCGACCCGCTCAGCCCCCGTCGCTCAGTGCTCGTCGGTCTTGAACGCCTCGAAGCCCGCGGCCACGATGGCTTCAGCCTCCGCGGCGTCGCCCCATCCTTCGGTCTTGACCCACTTGCCGGGCTCGAGGTCTTTGTAGTGCTCGAAGAAGTGCTCGATCTCTTTGCGCAAGAACTCGGGGATGTCGTCGACGTCTTGGATGTGCGCCCAGCGCGGGTCTTTCGCGACGACCGCGATGACCTTCGCATCGCTACCGCCGTCGTCGGTCATGTTGAAGACGCCGACGGGGCGCACTTTCACGCCGACACCCGGAAAGAGGGGGAGGTCGAGGATCACGAGCACGTCGACGGGGTCGCCGTCGAGCCCGAGGGTGTTCTCGAAGAAGCCGTAGTCGGTGGGGTAGACCATGCTCGTGAAGAGCACGCGGTCGAGAAACACCCGACCGGTCTCGTGGTCGACCTCGTACTTGTTGCGGCTGCCCTTGGGCACCTCGATGATCGCGTCGTAGCTGGCCATGGTGGGCTCCTCGGTTCGGCGGAAAGCTGCAATAACGTTACTGGATGCTGTCAGACCGCCGTCCGCGCCTCACCCCCGCCATCGCCGACGTGCGCCGGGCCGTGCGCGAGAGCATCGCGGGCGAAGTCGACGGCACCCTCGTTCTCGTCGCCCTGAGCGGCGGACCCGACTCCCTCGCGCTCGCCGCGGCGACCGCGTTCGAGGCCCCGCGTGCGGGGCTGCGGGCGGGCGCCGTGATCGTCGACCACGGGCTGCAGGAGTCGTCGGCGGATGTCGCGTCCGCAGCATCCGCGCACGCAACGTCGCTCGGCCTCGACCCCGTTCTCGTGCGCACCGTCGAGGTCGGCTCGGCCGGGGGGCCCGAGGCTGCGGCGCGGGAGGCGCGCTACGCCACGATCGAGGGTGCCCGGCGTGACACCGAAGCGTCGGTCGTGCTTCTCGGCCACACGCTCGACGATCAGGCCGAAACGGTGCTCCTCGGGCTCGCGCGCGGCAGCGGACCGACGAGCCTCGCGGGGATGCCGCATCGCCGCGGGTCGATCGTGCGGCCGCTCCTCGGGGTCACGCGCTCGACGACCGTGCGGTTCTGCGCCGACTCCGGCCTCGAGCCGTGGATCGACCCCCACAACGCCGACCCCGCGTTCGCCCGCGTGCGGGCACGGAAGACGGTGCTGCCCGTGCTCGAGCGCGAGCTCGGCCCGGGCATCGCCGCGAGTCTCGCGCGCACCGCCGAGCAGGTGCGTGAAGACGCCGAGGCCCTCGACCATTTCGCCGAGGAGATCATCGAGGAGCTCGCCGAGCCTGCCGAAGCGGGCATCGCGCTCGGGGTCGCGGCTCTCGCCAACAACCCCGCGGCGCTGCGCCAGCGCCTCATCAGGCTCGTGGTCGAGGGCGAGTTCCACGTGTCGCTCACGCGCGCGCACACCCTCGAGGTCGCGAAGCTCGTGACCGAGTGGCACGGGCAGGGGCCGGTCGACCTGCCCGGCATTAGGGTGGTCAGGCGCGGCGGCCGCATCGAGTTCCAGTCGGCGTCGCACGGCACGGCATCGCCCTAGCCCCCTCGCCTCGAAACCCACAGCACCTCACCGACACGGAGCCTCCATGCAACTGAGCGACATCGCCGACGACCTCGCCGCGACCCTCTACACCGAGGAGCAGATCCAGGAGAAGATCGCCGAACTCGCCGCGCGCATCGACGCCGACTACGCCGGGCAGAACCTGCTGCTCGTGGGTGTGCTCAAGGGCGCCGTCATGGTCATGGCCGACCTCGCTCGCGCGCTCACCCTCCCGATCGAGATGGACTGGATGGCCGTGTCGTCCTACGGCTCGGGAACGCAGTCGTCGGGGGTCGTGCGCATCCTCAAAGACCTCGACACCGACCTCTCGGGCCGCAAGGTGCTCATCGTCGAAGACATCATCGACTCCGGTCTCACCCTCTCGTGGTTGCGCGCCAACCTCGAGAGCCGCGGTGCGGAGTCGGTCGAGATCTGCGCTCTGCTGCGCAAACCGGATGCCGCGAAGGTCGACGTGGACGTGCGCTACGCCGGGTTCGAGATCGCGAACGAGTTCGTCATCGGCTACGGCCTCGACTACGCCGACAAGTACCGCAACCTCCGCGGAATCGGCGTTCTCGCCCCGCACGTCTACGAGAACTAGGCCCTCGCGCTCCCGTAGCGCTTCGAGCGAACACATAGCTGCCGCTCGGTAGCGTGGCAGTAGCCTGACATCCACCAATCCCGTAAGAAAGGCGCCGGGGGCCGCTCCCGGAACACTATGGATTTCAAGAAGCTCCTGCGTGGACCGCTCGTCTACATCATCCTCGCCGTCGTCATCGTGTCGGTCGGCTTCAGCCTGCTGAGCGGGTCGGGGTTCCGTCAGATCACCACGCAAGAGGGCCTCGAACTCCTCCAGGGCGACCAGGTGTCGTCGGCGAAAGTCATCGACGGCGAGCAGCGCGTCGACCTCGTTCTGCGCGAGGCGGGGGAGAACGGCACCCAGGTGCAGTTCAACTATTCGACGCCGCGAGGCGAAGAGGTCATCGCGGCGACGAGCGACATCGCGAGCTTCGACGACGAGGTCACGACCGCCAACTGGTTCACGTCGCTCCTCGGCATCCTTCTGCCCTTCCTCATCATCGGTGTCATCTTCTACTTCCTGTTCATGCGCATGCAGGGCGGCGGCGGTCGTGTCATGCAGTTCGGCAAGTCGAAGGCCAAACTCGTCTCGAAGGAGAGCCCCAAGGTCACGTTCGACGACGTCGCCGGCTCGGACGAGGCGATCGAGGAGCTCACCGAGATCAAGGAGTTCTTGCGCGAACCGGCCAAATTCCAGGCTGTCGGTGCACGCATCCCCAAGGGTGTTCTGCTCTACGGCCCTCCCGGAACCGGGAAGACCCTGCTCGCCCGTGCTGTGGCCGGCGAGGCGAACGTGCCGTTCTACTCGATCTCCGGTTCGGACTTCGTCGAGATGTTCGTCGGTGTCGGTGCGAGTCGCGTGCGCGACCTCTTCACCCAGGCCAAGGAGAACTCGCCTGCCATCATCTTCGTCGACGAGATCGACGCTGTCGGTCGCCACCGCGGTTCCGGTATGGGTGGCGGTCACGACGAGCGCGAGCAGACGCTCAACCAGTTGCTCGTGGAGATGGACGGCTTCGACGTCAAGACCAACGTGATCCTCATCGCGGCGACGAACCGTCCGGACATCCTCGACCCCGCACTCCTCCGCCCCGGTCGTTTCGACCGCCAGATCGGTGTCGACGCCCCCGACATGCTCGGCCGCAAGCAGATCCTCGAGGTTCACGGCAAAGGCAAGCCTCTCGCCGCGGGCGTCGACCTCGAGGTGCTCGCGCGCAAGACGCCGGGCTTCACGGGAGCGGATCTCGCCAACGTGCTCAACGAGGCGGCCCTGCTCACCGCCCGCTCGAACGCGCAGCTCATCGACAACCGCGCTCTCGACGAGGCCGTCGACCGCGTGATGGCCGGGCCGCAGCGTCGCACGCGAGTGATGCGCGACCAGGAGAAGCTCATCACGGCCTACCACGAGGGCGGTCACGCGCTCGTGGCCACCGCGATGAACAACACCGACCCCGTGACGAAGATCACGATCCTGCCGCGCGGTCGCGCGCTCGGCTACACGATGGTCATGCCCGTCGAAGACCGCTACTCGGTGAGCCGCAACGAACTGCTCGACCAGCTCGCCTACGCCATGGGCGGCCGGGTCGCCGAGGAGATCGTCTTCCACGACCCCACGACGGGTGCCTCGAACGACATCGAGAAGGCCACGTCGACGGCGCGCAAGATGGTCACCGAGTTCGGCATGAGCTCAGGCATCGGCTCGGTCAAGCTCGGCTCCGGAAACAGCGAGATGTTCCTCGGTCGCGACATGGGAAGCCAGCGCGACTACTCCGAGCGACTGTCGGAGCAAGTGGATGCCGAGGTGCGCGAGCTCATCGAGAACGCCCACGACGAAGCGTGGACCGTGCTCAACGACAACCGTGACATCCTCGACAGGCTCGCGCTCGCTCTGCTCGAGCAGGAGACGCTCGATCAGAACCAGCTCAAAGAGATCTTCGCCGACGTGAAGAAGCTCCCCGAGCGCCCGCAGTGGCTCTCGAGCACGAAGCGTCCGGTGTCGAGTCGCCCGCCGATCGTCATGCCGGAGAAGGCCCCGATCGACGCGGGAGCCACCGACGGCGCGATCGACTCCGAGCCCGAGACCAAACCGGCGCGCCCGCCGCGTCGCACCTCACCCGACATCGCCACGGCCTGAGCGACGGCGTGGCTGTCGACTCCGCGCGCATCGCCGCGGCGGTCGCGCAACTGCTCGAGGCGATCGGCGACGACCCCGAACGTGAGGGCGTGCGCGAGACACCTCGGCGCGTCGCCGAGTCCTACGCCGAGTTCTTCTCGGGCGTCGGAGTCGACCCTCTCGAGCACCTCGCCGAGACCCTCCCGCTCGACGACTCTCCGAGTGAGACGGTGCTCGTGCGCGACATCCGCTTCCGCTCGATGTGCGAACACCACCTGTTGCCGTTCGTCGGGGTCGCGCACATCGCGTACGCACCGCGGGAGCGACTCATCGGACTTGGACGCCTGCCCCTCGTGGTCGATACGCTGGCATCCCGCCTTCAACTGCAGGAGCGGCTCAGTGACGAGATCGCCGACACGATCGACCGTGCACTCGAACCCCTCGGAGTTCTGGTCGTTCTCGACGCGACTCATCAGTGCGTGACCACACGAGGGGCGCGCCAAGAGCTCAGCTCGACCGTGACGACGGCATCGAGAGGGTTGCTCGCCGACCCCGTGGCACGAACGGAGATCATGACCTTGATCGGAGCACCGCGTGGCTGAGCGCCGCACGACCGCGGGAGCGCGTCGCCGACCGGGCCGCACCGCGAGCGACGAGCGCGTCGCCGACCTCGTGGGGTCGCCCGCGACGTCTCGTCGAGCCCGCGCGATGGCCGACCGCACGACCACCCCGACGAGGCCCGTGATCCTCGGCATACTCAACGTCACGCCCGACTCGTTCAGCGACGGCGGGTCGCACGACGACGCCGCGTCGGCCATCGAGTTCGGCGTGCACCTCGCCGAATCGGGCGCCGACATCATCGACGTGGGCGGCGAGTCGACGCGGCCCGGCGCCGGGCGGATCACCGTGGCGGATGAGCTCGCACGCATCACCCCGGTCGTGCGCGAACTCGTCGACCGCGGCATCCCCGTGAGCATCGACACGATGAACGCCGAGACCGCCGAGGTCGCCGTCGGGCTCGGGGCCGTGATCGTCAACGACGTGTCGGGCGGCACCGCGGATGCCGACATGGCCCGCGTCGTCGCCGACACCGGCGTGCTCTTCGTGGCGATGCACTCTCGCGGCACGAGCGAGACGATGGCGAGCCTCACCGACTACGCCGACCCCGTGTACGACGTGCTCGCCGAACTCGAGCACCGGGTCTCGGCCCTGCTCGCGCGCGGCGTCACCCCCGCGCAGATCATCGTCGACCCGGGCATCGGGTTCGCGAAGACGGCGGAGCAGAACTGGAAGCTCCTCGGCTCGCTCACCGAACTCGCGCAGCTCGGCCATCCCCTCCTCGTGGGGGCCTCGCGCAAGAAGTTCCTCGCCGAGCTGCTGCCGACCGGAGCGAAACCGCGCAAGCGTGACGCGGCGACATCCATCATCAGCGCGCTCTCGGCCGACGCGGGAGTCTGGGGACTGCGCGTGCACGACGTCGCCGGCACCAAGGCCGCGCTCGACGTGTGGGGCGCGATGCGGGGCGTGCGAGAGTGACGGCGGGCGCGGTCGAGCCCCTCGACTCGATCACCCTCACGGGGGTGCGAGCGACCGGACGGCACGGGGTGTTCGAGCACGAGCGGCGCGACGGCCAGGAGTTCGTGGTCGACACGACGGTGTGGCTCGACACCGCCCCCGCGGCATCCGCCGACGACCTCGAGAGCACCGTGCACTACGGGGTGCTCGCCGAGCAGGTCGTCGCGGAGATCGAAGCCGACCCTGTCGACCTCATCGAGACCCTCGCCGAGCGCATCGCCTCACGCGTGCTCGAGCATCGCGCCGCCGTGAGTGTTCGGGTGACGGTGCACAAACCGTCGGCGCCCATCACCGTGCCGTTCGACGACGTCGCCGTGACCATCACGAGGCCACGACCGTGACGGGCCCCATCGAGCCTCGGCGCGTCGTCATCGCCCTCGGAAGCAACCTCGGTGATCGCGAAAGTGCGCTGCGCCAGGCGGTGCGCAGCATCGACGGCATCGACGGCGTGACGGTGACGGCGGCATCGGACATCGTGCAGTCGCAGGCGCTCACGGCTCACGGGGTCGACGACTCGGCCCCCGCCTACCTCAACGCGGTCGTGACGGCCACGGTCGAACTCGCGCCGCTGCACTTGCTCGACCGCCTCAACGACATCGAACGCGACCTCGGGCGGGTGCGCGCCGAACGGTGGGGAGACCGCACGATCGACCTCGACATCGTCGCGATCGGCGACGAGCAGCTCGAGAGCGACCGTCTCACGATCCCGCACCCCGAGGCGCAGAAGCGGTCGTTCGTGCTCGTGCCGTGGCTGCAGATCGAACCGGATGCTGTGCTTCCGCGCGGGGGACCGGTCGTCGACCTCGTGGCGCGATTGCGCGGCCCCGACGACGCGCTCGCGATCTACCCCGCGGCACCCCTTCTCGGGGGTGCGCCGTGAAGCGCACCTCGGCGGTCACGGTCGTCGTGCTCGTGTTCGCGGGGGCCGTGCTCGGCGGCCTCGCGCAGCTCGCGCTCGCCACGAGCGGGCGCCCGATCTTCGCGCCGCCCTTCACGCTCCCCGTGGCGCTCGCCGCGATCGGCGTCATCGTGGTCGTCATGGCCGTTCCGATCCGGCGGATGACGCGCGGCGGAACCACCGCGCCCGTCGACCCCTTCTACGCCGCGAGGGTCGTGACGCTCGCGAAAGCCTCCGCCCTCAGCGGCTCCGTGGGGGTCGGGGCGGGCATCGGCTTCGTGCTCTACCTCCTGAGCCGCGCGGTCTCGCCCGCGCTGACGACCGTCGCTCCCGCGGTCGCGACCCTCGTGGGAGCCGCGGTGCTGCTCGCGGGAGCGCTCATCGCCGAGGCGATGTGCCGGGTTCCGCCGCGCGACGACGACCGCGACGACTCCGACGGGCCCGTGCGCGCGCGCTCGTGACGACACGGCGCACACGACGGGTGACGGCCGGGGTTACGCGTCGCGTCACCGGGGCGCCCTAGGGTGGGTGACCGAACATCCGTTCCGACGAGCAGACCGTGAGGAAGACCGTGAGCACCAGTCTCGAGCTGACCGACACCGAGTGGACGGGGGTCGCCCCGAAATACGTCGTGAGTCAATTCATCGGGCTCGCGGTGTCCGCCGTGATCGTCGTGGGCATCACGGTGTTGCCGCACCTCTTCGGGTGGAGCTTCGCGTGGATCATCACGGGAGTCGTGGTCGCCTACTTCGTGTTCGAGGCCGCGGTCACCCCGCGACGGGTCAAGTCCATCGGATACGCGCTGCGCGACGACGACCTGCTCTTCAAACGAGGCATCCTCTTTCGACGCATCGTGGCCGTTCCCTACGGGCGGATGCAGCTCATCGACATCAACCGCGGACCGCTCTCGCGTGCGCTCGGGCTCAGCGACCTCAAGTTCGTGACGGCCGCAGCATCGAGCGGCGTGGCGATCCCCGGGATCGCCGAGAGTGACGCCGAGCAGTTGCGCGACCGACTCGTCGCGCTCGCCGAGTCGCGTCGGGCGGGACTGTGACCGACGCGAACGCGACGCCCCGTCCCGAGTCGCCGGGCCTCGAGTCGAGGGTCGAGGGCACGCCCGCGGCCCTCCCCGGCACGCCCGTCACCGACCTCGCCGCGAGCCTGAGCGACGGCGAGTGGCATCGGCTGCACCCCGCGTCTCCGCTTCTCAAGGGCGGCATCGCGCTTCTCGCGATCATCGGTGTCATCATCGCGAACCTCCGCGAGAGGCTCATCGAGTTCTTCGTTCCGGGTGAAGACGACCCCGACGGCGATCCGATCGCCCTCATCGTCGAGAACGGGTTCGTCGGCTGGGCCCTGCTCGCGATCCTCGTCGTGCTCCTCGTGCTCACCGCGGGCTTCTACGTGTCGTGGCGCATGCACACGTTCCGCGTCACCGACGAGGTCGTGGAGGTGCGTTCGGGAGTGCTCTTCCGCACCAACCGCAAAGCGAGACTCGACCGCATCCAGGGCATCAACATCGTGCGGCCGTTCTTCGCCCGGCTGTTCGGCGCGGCGAGGCTCGAGGTCAATCAGGCGGGTCAAGACGCGAACGTGAGGCTCGACTACCTCGCGTCGAAGGCCGCAGACGACTTGCGCGCCGAAGTGTTGCGCCTCGCCTCGGGCACGCGCAACGCCGCGACGAAGCAGGCCGTCGCCGCGGGAGGTGCCGGTGCTGGTTCCGTGGTCGATCGTCGCGTGCACGAACTGCTCGCGCCCGAACTCGACCCCTCCCTCGCCGAACCGGAGTCCGTCGTCAAACTGAGCCTCGGACGTCTCATCGGGTCGCTCGTGCTGAGCGGGTGGACGCTCTTCCTCGTCGTGGCGATCATCGCCATCACGGTCACCTCGATCATCAACCCCGACGCTCTCGTGAGCCTCTTCATCTTCATCCCGAGCGCGATCGGTATCGCGGGGTTCTACGTGCAGCGGTTCACGAAGTCGCTGCGCTACTCGATCGCGGGAACCCCCGACGGCGTGCGCGTGGGTTTCGGTCTCCTCACGACGAGCAACGAGACCCTACCGCCCGGTCGCATCCACTCGGTCAAGGTCAGCCAGCCCGTGCTGTGGCGACCGGCGGGCTGGTGGGAGATCAAGGTCAACAGGGCCGGCCACTCGTCGACCTCGGGTGCCGCGGGGCAGCAGAACACCACGATCCTCCCGGTCGGATCGCTCGACGACGTGCGTCGCGTGCTCGGCCTCGTGCTGCCCGACTTCGTCGACCCCGCGGCCGAGGCGCTCGCCGGGCGCGGCCTCGCGAAGGCGACTCCCGACGACGGCTTCACGACCTCACCCCGGCGGGCCGCGGTCGTGCGCTGGTTCTCGTGGCGTCGCAACGGGTTCGCGATCGCGCCGAGCGCCATCCTGCTGCGCAAGGGCGCGATCTGGCGCGAGCTCGTGATCGTTCCCCACGCGCGGCTGCAGAGCGTGTCGATCCACCAGGGGCCCCTCTATCGCAAGCTCGACCTCGCGTGGGTGCACCTGCACACCGTCGCGGGCCCCATCTCGGCCCAGCTGGGCGGTCTCGATCGCGCCGACGCCCTCACCCTCTTCGACACCGTCGCGGATGCCGCGGTGAGCACGTCGGCGACGGACACGACCCACCGCTGGCGCTCGAGCGAGGGTGAGCCGGCTGTCGAGTCTGCGCCGCCGGCTGAGCCAGCGCCCGCTGCTGCGCCCGAGCCGCCGGTCGAGCCCGAGCCCGGCCACGAGCCGCCCCGGTGACCCCCTCTCCGCAAGACCGCTCCGGTCGCCTCGGCGTCGGCATCATCGGCTCCGGTGCCGTCGGCCCCGTGCTCGGGGCGGCGCTGGCCGGTGCCGGGCACGCGCTCGTCGGCATCTCCGCCATCTCCGAGGCGAGCCGGGAACGCGCCGACGCGATCCTCCCCGGTGTTCCGATCCTCCCGATCCCCGAGATCGTCGAGCGCAGCGAACTCGTGATCCTCGCGGTTCCGGCCGACCAGCTCGAGTCCCTCGTCGCGGGGCTCGCCGCGACGGGCGCGTGGCAACCCGGGCAGCTCGTCGTGCACACGGCGGCGCGATACGGCACCGCCGTGCTCGCTCCCGCGACCGCGCGCGGCGGGATTCCGATCGCCCTCCATCCCGCGATGGCGTTCACCGGGTCGTCGATCGACGTCGCGCGACTCACCGATTGCTACTTCGCCGTCACGGCACCCGCGCCCGTGCACCCGATCGGCCAGGCGCTCGTGGTCGAGATGGGCGGCGAACCGGTCATCGTCGCCGAGGCGGACCGCGCCGCATACGCCGAGGCGATCGACACCGCGACGAGCTTCTCGACCGCGATCGTCGAGCAGGCGACGAGCATCCTCAGCGATATCGGCATCGATGCCCCCGGTCGGGTTCTCGCCCCTCTCGTGCGGTCGGCGGTCGAGAACGCCCTCGCGGCGACGTCGCCGTCGACGCCGCTCGTGCCACCCGACCTCTGACCCGAGGCCGGGTCCGCGGCGAGTAGCATCGTCGGGTGCCAATCGTCGTCGAAACCATCGCGAGCTTGCGCTCGCACCTCCGCCGGGCACGATCGGATGCGGCGCGCTTCGGGGTGACGCGGCCCAAGGTCTCCCTCGTTCCGACCATGGGTGCTCTGCACGACGGGCACCTCGCCCTCGTCGAGCGGGCCGTCGACCGCGGTGAGATCGTCGTCGTCTCGGTGTTCGTCAACCCTCTCCAGTTCGGTGACGCGGGCGACCTCGAGCGCTACCCGCGCACCCTCGAGGCCGACCTCGAGAAGCTCGCGCCGTTCGACGTGGCGATCGTGTTCGCTCCGGGGGCATCCGAGATGTATCCGAAGGGCGCCGTGCAGACCTCCGTGAGCGCGGGCGACGTCGGCGACCTCTACGAAGGGCGCACCCGCCGCGGGCACTTCGACGGTGTGCTCACCGTCGTGGCCAAACTGCTCAACCTCGTGCAGCCCGAGACGATCGTGTTCGGCGACAAAGACGCCCAGCAGGTATTTCTCGTCAAGCGCATGGTCGCCGATCTCAACATCGACGTCGCCGTCGCGACGGTGCCGACGGTGCGCGACGACGACGGCCTCGCGCTGTCGAGCCGCAATCGCTTTCTCGACGCGCGAGAACGCCACGCCGCGCGGGCACTGTCACGCTCGCTCGAGGCCGCGGAGTCGGCCGCCGATCGCGGTCCCGACGCGGTGCGCGCGGCCGCGCAAGCGGTGCTCACGGGTGACGACACCGTGCGTCTCGATTACCTCGAGATCGTCGTGCCGTCGACCTTCCTGCCGGTGTCGAACGACGCGACCGGGCGCGCGATCGTCATCGTCGCGGCGCTCGTGGGCGACACCCGACTCATCGACAACACCGCCGTCTACCTCGGCTGATCTGGGTGGCCGGGCCCGCCGGTAGCATTGCCTGGGCGCGCGACCGACCGCGTCTCGTCGCCCGCACACCGCCCACGAGGGAGCCCCATGCCTGACCTGACCACGCCCCCCGCGACTCCGGCGGAGACGCCCGTGACCGACATCGCGACGGATGCCGCCGCCGAAGCCGAAGCGGCCGCGCAGGAGTCCGAGCAGAAGCGGGTGCGCCTCGGCAAGAGGGAGCGCCTCATCGAGTCCGGTGTCGGCGCCTACCCCGTGGGTGTGCCGATCACGACGACGATTCCCGAGGTGCGCGCGGAGTTCCCCGAGCTCGAGGCCGATTCCACGACGGGTCGCATCGTCGGCCTCGCGGGTCGCGTCGTGCACTCGCGCAATACGGGAAAGCTTTGTTTCGCGTCGCTCCAGGCGGGCGACGGGTCCCGCATCCAGGCGATGGTGAGTCTCGCGGCGGTCGGCGACGAGTCGCTCGACAGCTGGAAGGAGCTCGTCGACCTCGGTGACCACGTGTTCGTCTCGGGCGAGGTCATTTCGAGCCGTCGCGGCGAGCTGTCGATCATGGTCGCCGAGTGGCAGATCGCCTCGAAGGCTCTGCGCCCGCTGCCGAACCTCCACTCCGAGCTGAGCGAGGAGACTCGCGTGCGCAGTCGTTACCTCGACCTCATCGCCCGCGACGGTGCCCGCCAGATGGTGCGCGCTCGCGCGAGCACGATGGCCTCGCTGCGGGCCACGTTCGCGGCGCACGACTACCTCGAGGTCGAGACGCCCATGCTCCAGGTGATGCACGGGGGAGCGTCGGCGAGGCCGTTCGCGACGCACAGCAACGCCTTCGACACCGAGCTCTATCTGCGCATCGCTCCCGAGCTCTTTCTCAAGCGCGCCGTCGTCGGGGGCATCGATCGCGTCTTCGAGATCAACCGCAACTTCCGCAACGAGGGTGCCGACTCCACACACTCTCCCGAGTTCGCGATGCTCGAGGCATACCAGGCCTACGGGGACTACGAGCAGATGGCGGCGCTCACTCAGGAGCTCGTGCAGAACGCCGCGCTCGACTCGAGCGGGTCGCACGTCGTGACGTGGGCAGACGGCACCGAGTACGACCTCGGCGGCGAGTGGGATCGCGTGAGCATGTACGAGTCGCTCAGCGCGGCATCCGGTGTCGAGATCACGCCCGAGACGCCGTTCGACGAGCTCACCGCTCACGCCGACCGGCTGGGCATCGAGGTGCACCTGCCGACCCACGGCAAGCTCGTCGAAGAGCTCTGGGAGCACTACGTCAAGCCGAGCCTCGAGCGCCCGACCTTCGTTCTCGATTTCCCCGTCGACACGTCACCCCTCGTGCGGGCGCACCGCTCGACGCCGGGCGTCGTCGAGAAGTGGGATCTCTACATCCGCGGCTTCGAGCTCGGCACCGGCTATTCGGAGCTCGTCGACCCCGTCGTGCAGCGCGAGAGGTTCGTGGAGCAAGCGAAGCTCGCGGCCGGGGGAGACGTCGACGCGATGCTCCTCGACGAAGAGTTCTTGCGCGCGCTCGAGCACGGCATGCCCCCGACCGGCGGCATGGGCATGGGCATCGACCGACTCATGATGGCTCTCACGGGCCTCGGAATCCGCGAGACGATCCTGTTCCCTCTCGTGAAGTAGAGAGAGACCCCGAGTGTGCCCGGGTACCCTGGACGAATGAGCACCCCAACGCCGAAGAGCGACGACGCTGCGAAGGATGCCGCGGAACGACGCGCAGCCGCGAAGCGCGACGAGAAGCAGGCCAAGAAGGCCGAGATTTCCCCTCGCCGCATCGCCCTGTGGGTGGCCGTCGGCGGCATCGGGCTCTACTTCCTCGGCACCGGCATCTGGGGCATCCTCACCGGCTGACGTCGGCTCCCAGCCGACCCGCGTATCCTGGCGGGGTGTTGGAGAATTTCTGGGCGAACGCCGTCTTCTCGGTGACGCCGACGATCCTCGTCGGCCTCATCTTCTGGATGGTCATCCGCTCCATCTTGCGGGCGGACCGCACCGAGCGCGCGGTCTACTCACGCATCGAGGCCGAGGAGCGCGCCAAGCGCGGGCTCGGCGATGCGCCACCCGCCGCGACCCCTCGCCCGAGCGACTCCTAGAGTCCCCGTCGCGTGAGGGTGCCCCGCGACTCACTCGCGCACGAGCAGATCGCCGATCTCGCAGTCGAGCGCCGAACAGATCGCGCTGAGTGTCGAGAAGCGGATGGCGCGTGCCCGGTCGTTTTTGAGAACCGAGAGGTTCACGATGCTCACGCCGACGATCTCCGAGAGCTTCGTGAGGGTCATCCCGCGTTCGGCGAGTAGTTCGTCGAGTCGGCAGTGCACGCCGCTCGCGTCGTCGTCGTCGCCCATCAGACGAGTCCGGTGGTGTCGCGCTGCATCCGCTGGCCCAGCTCGAACGCTCCGGCGACGACGGCGAGGGCGACGCCCCACCCGAGCGGGGCCAGGTCGACGCTGAGCTCGAAGAGCGGCACGCCGGCTTCGGTCAACGCGAGGTAGTCACCGATCTGCGCGTGCGCCACGGAGGTGAGGAACGACGACCCGAGCCCGCCGGCGACGATGAGAATCGCGACGACCCCGATTCCGGCCGTCGCCGACGCGACGAACGGGCGTCCGACGAAGACTCGGAGGCACAACCAGGCGAGGGCTGCGCAGACAGCGACCGAGACGAGTGTCGTCAGAACGGCGGCCGCGGCAAGGGCGGCGCCGGCGACCACGCCGAGCATGGTCTTCTCGGCGAGACCGAGGGTGCGTGTGGTGCGGGTGCGGAAAGTCATGTCGGCTCCTTATCGTTAGTCGTTAACATAACGATTGTCGATATGAGCGTCAAGACATTCGCTCAAAGTGTCACGCCTAGGGCGAACAGGGGCATCAAAAGCCAGAACCCGTCGTTACTGTCTTTACATCGGCACGAATCCTGCACCGTGCCCAGGGAGTAATCATGTTTGAAAGATTTACCGACCGAGCCCGTCGTGTTGTCGTCCTCGCCCAAGAAGAGGCGAAGATGCTCAACCACAACTACATCGGCACCGAGCACATCCTGCTCGGCCTCATCCACGAGGGCGAAGGTGTCGCAGCCAAGGCCCTCGAGTCGCTCGGCATCGCACTCGACGCAGTGCGCGAGCAGGTTCAAGACATCATCGGCCAGGGTCAGCAGCAGCCGACCGGCCACATCCCCTTCACGCCGCGCGCGAAGAAGGTGCTCGAGCTCAGCCTCCGCGAGGCTCTGCAGCTCGGACACAACTACATCGGCACCGAGCACATCCTGCTCGGTCTCATCCGCGAGGGCGAGGGTGTCGCGGCGCAGGTTCTCGTCAAGCTCGGGGCCGATCTCAACAAGGTGCGCCAGCAGGTCATCCAGCTGCTCTCTGGATACCAGGGCAAGGAGCAGGTCGCTGTCGGTGGCAACGACCAGGCCACCCAGCAGGCCGGCAGCCAGGTGCTCGACCAGTTCGGTCGCAACCTCACGCAAGCGGCGCGCGACGGCAAGCTCGACCCCGTGATCGGGCGCGAGAAGGAGATGGAGCGGGTCATGCAGATCCTCTCCCGTCGCTCCAAGAACAACCCCGTGCTGATCGGTGAGCCCGGTGTCGGCAAGACGGCCGTCGTCGAGGGCCTCGCCCAGGCGATCGTGCGCGGCGACGTGCCCGAGACCCTCAAAGACAAGCAGCTCTACACCCTCGACCTCGGGTCGCTCATCGCCGGTAGCCGCTACCGCGGTGACTTCGAGGAGCGCCTCAAGAAGGTCACGAAGGAGATCCGCACCCGCGGCGACATCATCACGTTCATCGACGAGATCCACACGCTCGTCGGAGCGGGTGCCGCCGAAGGCGCGATCGACGCCGCGAGCATCCTCAAGCCGCTCCTCGCGCGGGGTGAGCTCCAGACCATCGGAGCCACGACCCTCGACGAGTACCGCAAGCACTTCGAGAAGGATGCCGCGCTCGAGCGTCGCTTCCAGCCCGTTCAGGTGCACGAGCCGTCCCTGCCGCACACGATCAACATCCTCAAGGGACTCCGCGACAAGTACGAGTCCTTCCACAAGGTGTCGATCACGGATGGCGCGATCGTCGCGGCGGCGAACCTCGCCGACCGCTACGTCGCCGACCGCTTCCTGCCAGACAAGGCGATCGACCTGATCGACGAGGCCGGAGCGCGACTGCGTCTCTCGATCCTCTCGGCACCCCCGGAGCTGCGCGAGTTCGACGACCGCATCGCGGGTGTTCGCACGCAGAAAGAGGGCGCGATCGAGGATCAGGACTTCGAGAAGGCCGCGAGCCTGCGCGACGAGGAGAAGAAGCTCCTCGGCGAGCGACTGCGCCTCGAGAAGCAGTGGAAGAGCGGAGAGGCCGGCTCGACCGGCACCGTCGACGAAGGCGTGATCGCCGAAGTCCTCGCCGCCGCCACGGGCATCCCCGTGTTCAAGCTCACCGAGGAGGAGACCGCGCGTCTCGTCTTCATGGAGAAGGCCCTGCACCAGCGCGTCATCGGTCAGGAGGAGGCCATCTCGGCTCTCTCGAAGACCATCAGGCGCACGCGTGCCGGTCTCAAGGACCCGCGTCGTCCGAGCGGTTCGTTCATCTTCGCCGGCCCCACGGGTGTCGGTAAGACCGAGCTCGCCAAGGCGCTCGCCGAGTTCCTGTTCGACGACGAAGACGCCCTCATTTCGCTCGACATGTCGGAGTACGGCGAGAAGCACACCGTGTCGCGCCTCTTCGGTGCCCCTCCCGGGTTCGTCGGGTTCGAGGAGGGCGGCCAGCTCACCGAGAAGGTGCGTCGCAAGCCGTTCTCCGTGGTGCTCTTCGACGAGATCGAGAAGGCCCACCCGGACATCTTCAACTCGCTTCTGCAGGTTCTCGAGGAAGGACGCCTGACCGATGGTCAGGGTCGTGTCGTCGACTTCAAGAACACCGTGATCATCATGACCACGAACCTCGGAACGAAGGACATCACGGGAACGCCGATCGGGTTCACGTCGGCATCCGACACCGCCACCGGTTACGACCGCATGCGCGGCAAGGTCGTCGAGGAGCTCAAGAAGCACTTCAAGCCCGAGTTCCTCAACCGTGTCGACGAGACCATCGTCTTCCCGCAGTTGAGCCCCGAGGAGCTGCTGCAGATCGTCGACCTCTTCGTGAAGCGTTTGAGCGAGCGCATGCTCGACCGCGACATGACCGTCGAGCTCGGCCTCGCCGCCAAGGAGCAGCTCATCAAGGTCGGGTTCGACCCGTCACTCGGTGCGCGTCCTCTGCGTCGTGCCGTGCAGCACGAGGTCGAAGACCGACTGAGCGAGCGCATCCTGCAGGGTGAACTCAACTCGGGAGACCACGTGCACGTCGACTACATCGAGGGCGAGTTCGTCTTCACGACGTCGCGCCAGCCGGGCCGCGAGGAGCTGCCCGTGCTGTCGGTCGAAGCCTGACCTAGCAGTCGCCACGTGTGAAGGGCCGGGAGCGGATGCTCCCGGCCCTTTCGCGTAGGCTCGACAGCTGGCACGGCAGTCGACAGTTGGGGAGCGCATCATGGATTCACCGTCATTCACGGTGCGCGAGGCTCGCACGAGCGACGTCCCCCTCGTGCAGAAGCTCGTCGAGCCCTTCGTCAACAAGCGCATCCTGCTCGGCAAAGACCCCGTCGTCTACTACGGCTCGATCCAGGAGTTCCGCATCGCCGAGTCGGCCGACGGAACGGTCATCGGGTGCGGCGCTCTGCACGCGCTGTGGGAAGACCTCGGTGAGGTGCGCACCCTCGCCGTGGAGCCCGACCACTTGCACAAGGGGGTCGGCCACGCCATCCTCGACAGGCTCGAAGCGGATGCTCGCGCCCTCGGCCTCAGCCGACTGTTCTGTCTCACGTTCGAGGTCGACTTCTTCGAGAAGCACGGCTTCACCCCGATGGGGGAGGAGACCGTGGATCCGTCGGTCTACGCCGAGTTGCTCCGCAGCACCGACGAGGGTGTCGCCGAGTTCCTCGATCTAGCGCGAGTCAAGCCGAACACGCTCGGCAATACCCGGATGATCAAGCATCTGTAGCTAGCCTGAGGGCATGTCGACGTTCCGTAACCCTGTGGGACCGCAGCCGAGCAGCGTGTACTGGCGTCGACGACTGATTTTCATCCTCGGTCTCGTCGCCGTGATCGTCGTCGTGGTGCTCATCGTCTCCCGCTTCGGCGGGGGCGCGTCGGAGCCCACCGTCGCGCCGAGCCCGAGCGCGAGTGCGCCCGCCGAGGCGGCCGACGACGAATCGGACGACGGCGAGGATGCCGAGCCGAGCGCCGACCAGGAGGAGGGGGCGCCGTGCGATCCGTCCAACCTGGAACTCACGGCCGTCGCCGACCAGAACGCCTACGGCTCGGGGGAGTCCCCGCAGTTGTCGTTCACGATCGCCAACACGTCGTCGTCGGCGTGCACCGTCGACGTGTCGACCGACTTGCAGTCGTATGAGATCACGAGCGGCGCCGAGCTCTACTGGTCGTCGACGCACTGCGCGGGCGATACCGTCGAGGCCACGGTGACCCTCGAACCGAACGTGCCGCAGAGCCCGACGCCGATCACGTGGGACCGCACACGCAGCGACCCCGACGCGTGCGACGCCGAGCCCGCATCCGTTCCGGCGGGCGGCGCGACCTACAACCTCGACGTGTCCGTCGGCGACGTCGAGGCCGAAGCGCCGGTTTCGTTCCTGCTCAACTAGTCGGTACCGTCGAGGGGATGTCTGCCACCCCCGAATCCGATCCCGCCGCGCCCGACGGCATGCCCGACGATCCGTTCGTCGGCGACCCGTTTCTCGCTCCTCGCCCCGACCCGGTCTCGGAGGTGACGGCCGGCGGCGACGGTGTCGGTGACCCGTCGGATCCGCCGTCGACGCCGCTGTCGTCTCCCGCTCTCATCGCGGCGCTCGCCGCGGGGGACTCCGCCGCGGTCGCGTTCGCACTCCGCAATGAAGTCGTCATCGTGCCTCTCCTGCCCACAGACGGAGCCCCGCAGGTGCGCGTCTTCCGCGCGCCCGATGCCGAGCTCTTCACGCTTCTCGTGTTCTCGACGGCCGAGAACTACGCGGCGATGCTGCCGCAAGACCCCGATCTGCGAGTGTTGGGCTACGACCGCTCTCTGCTCACCGAGTTTCTCGAGCTGCACCTCGATTCGCTCGAGACCATGTGGTTCGACCCCGCGGGGCCATTCCCGATGCAAGCCGACCCCGCGGCGATCCTCAAGGCGCTCAAGCTCTAGTCCCGGCAGCGGCCGTTCTCAGAACTCCGGTATCGCGACGCGCTCGGTTGCGGCGGTCGCGGTCGCGAAGGCGCGGCGCACCGCTTCGCCGATGTGGCCCGCATCCGCGTCGAGGAGGGTCGTGAAGCCGAGCCTGCGCGCTTCGGCGGCGCGCTGTTTGGTCGAGGAGGCGGGGCGCACCTCGCCCGCGAGGCTGATCTCGCCGACGGCGGCGAGCGACCCCGCGAACGGTTTGTCCTTATAGGCGCTCGCGATGGCGAGGGCGATCGCGAGGTCGGCTCCCGGCTCCGTCACGCGGATGCCGCCGACGGTCGACACGTAGACGTCGTAGCCGCTGAGAGCGAGCGAGGCGCGGCGCTCGAGCACCGCGAGGAGCATCGCGACGCGCGCCGAGTCGACGCCGTTGACCACACGGCGCGGTTGCGGCGCCGACGATTTGACGATGAGAGCCTGCACCTCCACCGGCAGGGCGCGACGGCCGTCGACGGCGATCGTCACGCACGTTCCCGACACCGCGACGGTGCCGCGCGACAGGAACAGGCCGCTCGGGTCGCTCACCTCGGCGATGCCGTCACCTGTCATCTCGAAGCATCCGACCTCGTCTGTCGATCCGAAGCGGTTCTTGTGGGCGCGCACGAAGCGGAGGGCCGTCTGCCTGTCGCCCTCGAACTGCAGCACGACGTCGACGAGGTGTTCGAGCAAGCGCGGCCCGGCGATGCTGCCGTCTTTGGTCACGTGCCCGACGAGGAGAATGGGCAGGTTGCGGTCTTTCGAGACCCTGATGAGCGTCGCGGCCACTTCGCGCACTTGGGAGGGGCCCCCCGCGAGCCCGTCGGAGAGCGCCGACGACACCGTCTGCACGGAGTCGACGATGAGCAGTTGGGGGTGGATCTGGTCGATCTGCCCGAGGATGGTGCCGAGATCGGTTTCGGCGGCGAGGAAGAGGCTCGGCTGCAGTGCGCCCGTGCGCCCCGCCCGCAGTCGCACCTGGTTGACCGACTCCTCGGCGGTGACGTAGAGCACGCGCGCCCCGCTCGCGGCGGCACGCGAGGCGACCTCGAGCAGCAGGGTGGATTTGCCGACGCCCGGTTCGCCGCTCAGCAGGATGGTGGCGCCGGGGACGATGCCGCCCCCGAGCACGCGGTCGAACTCGGCGATCCCGCTCGGCCAGTGGGCCACCGAGTCGGACTCGATGTCGACGATGGACCTCGCCGCGCGAGCATCCGTCACGGTCACCGGACGCACCGCCTTGGGGGTGAGCCCGACGATCTCGGACGCTTCGACGACGGTGCCCCAGGACTGGCATTCGCCGCAGCGGCCAGCCCACTTGAGGGTCGACCATCCGCACTCGGTGCACCGGAAGTTCGACTGCTGCTTGGCCATGCGGCCAGCCTAGGTCGGTCCGCCGACACCGGGTGCCGTGGCCCCGCCTCCCGTGGTTTTCGTCACGACGTCGACGCGATCGAGGAGCAGTGGCTCGAACGCCGACGCCCACACCGTGTAGCCGCGATCGCTCGGGTGGAAGAAGTCGAGCGCGAAGTCGCCGCGCCAGTATTCGCGGGTGCGGGCCTCGGTGGCGCGGTGCAATTCGACGGGCGACCGGCCGCGGTCGGCGAGGATGTCGCGGATGACCGAGGCCGCCGCCCTCGACTTCTCTTCTCCGCGTCCCTCGTAGAAGCACGGGGTGTCGGCGATGAGCGCGTGCTCGGGGAGGGCCTCGACGATGCCGGTCATGGTCTCACGGAAGTCGGCGAGGTCGAGCCGCCGCACGTCGTTGCCTCCGACGGCGCACGTGACGACGTCGGGCTCGAGGTCGGCCACGAGGGGGATCTGCAGGTCGAGCACGTCTCGCGCCTTCGCGCCGCTCACGCTCAGGTTGACGACGCGCACGGCGGCACCCGCCCGTGTCTCGGCTGCCGCGGCGAGGAGTCCGACGTATCCGGACCACGGCGTCGACGCTCCGAGCCCCTGGGCGGCGGAGTCGCCGATCGCGACGTAGGTGAGTGCCCCCGCGGCGGTCGCGCGTTCCCTCCACGCTGCGGCGTATCGCCGCTTCGACCAGGTCGGGAGCCCGCGCATCCGCCGCTCGTGTCTACGCTCGGGGTCGGGTGGCCAGAGCGCCGACGGCAGCGCGCACGAGCGGCTCGAAGGCGGAAGCCCACACGGCGTAGCCGCGATCATTGGGGTGGAAGAAGTCTTTGGCGACGTCGCGCAGGGCGGTGCGTGCTGCGGTGCGGCCGCGCGTGGTCGAGTGCAGGGGGGCGACGGCGTAGCCGTGTTCGGCGGCGACGCGGCGCACGATCTCGTTGGCGGCGAGCACGCGTCGCTCGAACTCGCCGAGGTAGAACGAGGGCAGGTCGGCGACGATCGCGGTGGCGGGCAGCGCGTCGAGGATGTAGCGCAACTCGCGCTCGAAGCGGTCGCGCTCGAACGTCGCGATGTCGTTGGCGCCGATCGACACCGTGACGATGTCGGGGGAGAGTTTGGCGAGAGCCGGAACCTGCTTCTCGATGGCGTCGCGCAGTCGCGCCCCCGACTGGCTGAGGTTGGCGACCCGCACCGTGCGACCCGACGCCGCGCGGATGGTTTTGGCGAGAAGCCCGACGTAGCTCCGGTTGGGGCGACTGCCCCCGATGCCCTGAGCCGCCGAGTCTCCGAGGGCGACGTAGAGCAGCTCCCCGCCTTTGCGGCGCTGGTCGCGCCAGTAGGCGGAGTGCTCGGGAATCTTGTCGGCGAGCTCGCTCACCCCGGCGGTGCGTCGGCGGAGCACGAGGCTGCGGCCCACGACGGCAGCGGTTCCGAGCGCGGCGGTGCCGATCGCGGCAGACGTGCCGATCGCGACGAAGGTTGCTCTGCGGCGGGGGCGACTCACCCTCGCACTCTAACTCTCGGCGCCGACGTCGGCACCCGATTCTGGCGGGGCTTCGAGGTGTACTAAGATCGACGGCGGTACCGTGTCCGAGCGGCCGAAGGTGCAACTCTCGAAAAGTTGTGTGGGTGAAAGCCCACCGTGGGTTCAAATCCCACCGGTACCGCCACTGGGCTCCTTGCGAAACTCATGAGATTCGTTTGCGAAACCCGAAGAGAACGGCCCTCGAGTTTTTCGAGGGCCGTTCTTCGTTTTCCGACTATCGGCGGTGCGGCCGTCAGTCCAGAACGGCCGTGGCTTCGATCTCGACGAGGACGTCGGGCTCGAACAGGTAGCTCACCCCGATGAGCGACGCCGGCGGCAGGGGGAGCCGTAGCCCGATCTCGTCGGCGACGCCCGTGATCCCCGACATGAACGCGTCGATCTTGTCTGGGCTCCAGTCGGTGACGTAGACGGTCAGGCGCACGACGTCGTCGAAGCCGGCGCCCACACTCGCGAGACCAGCGTGCGTGTTGCGGAGGGCCTGAGCGACCTGACCCGCCAGATCACCCGGTGCCACGGGGCGAGCGTCGGCGGTGCGAGCGATCTGACCCGACACATGCACGTGGCGCGCGCCGGTGGCGACGGCGACGTGATGGTAGGGCACAGGCTGCATGAGGCTGTCGGGCGATGTCAGGTGAACGGTCATGTGAGGCTCCCAATCGATAGAGGCGGTATCTCATGGATACGTGGTGCACGGCGGCCACTTCAACGAGACTTGGTGTCGTGATGGATACCAGTAGGGCGACGTCTGAGCGCTTCGAAATAGATGCACCCCACCGAGAGCTTCTCGAACAGGTGCTCGACAAATGGTCGCTTCCTGTGCTCAACGAGCTGTGCGAGCGACCCGCCCGGTTCAACGAACTGCGGCGAGTCATCCCCTCGGTCACGGCGAAATCACTTGCAGCGACACTGAAACGACTCGAGCGCAACGGCATCGTCGATCGGGTCGTGGTCGGCACCCGACCCGTCGCCGTGGAGTACCGCATCTCGCCGCTCGGCAAGACCCTCCGGCCGCCCGTCGAGGTCATCCTCGCGTGGGCCGAAGCCCAGATGCCCCTCATCGAGCAAGCCCGCCGCCGGTTCGATGATGCTGACTGACGTGATTTGGACTGACACGATGACTGACGTAATGGTGCCCGATGCAGGAGACAAGCATGAGTAAGCCCCGTCGACCGGATGTCACGACCCTCGAGCTCGTCGGCGGTGTCGAGCCGCTCACGCTCGAGCTCCATGCCTACGACCCACGGTGGGTGAGTATCTTCGAGAGCCATCGCGAGCGCATCCGTGGCGCGCTCGCCGGAGCGGCGATCCAGGTCGAGCACATCGGCAGCACGTCGGTGCCCGGGCTTGCGGCGAAACCGATCATCGACGTCGTCGTGACGGTCGACGACATCACCGCCGAGGAGGACTACCTCGACGCCCTCCTCGGCGCGGGATACGAACTGCGGGTGCGCGAACCCGGGCATCGCCTCGTGCGGACACCGGCTCGCGACGCGCACGTTCACGTGTTCGAAAGCGGCCACCCGGCCGTCGAAGAGTACTTTCTGCTGCGCGATCACCTCCGTGTCGACGCCGGCGATCGCGCCCTCTACGAGAACACCAAGAGGGAGCTCATGGGCACCGAGTGGAGTGACATGAACGACTACGCCGACGCCAAGACCGAGGTCATCGTGGCCATCAAGGCTCGAGCGCGGGCGGCGGCATCTCGAGACTGATGCGGATGCCGGCCCCGCGTGCACGGCGGGGCACCGTCCGGTCGCGATAGATAATCGACTGTGCCCTGGACATTCCTCGACCCGCCCGCCCTCGCCTTGGCCGTATTCGTCGTGGTCTGTGCGGCGGGCGCGATCTACCTGTGGGTCAAGGACTGGCGCCGACGGAGGTAGCGGTCGCTGATGGCCGGTGTCGCGCGCGACTCGCTTCGTGTGGACGATGCTCTCCCGCGCCGTGACGGCAAGCCCGCCCGTGCGCCGCGACGCGGGGTCGGGCTGCTTTAGGGTCGAGCATGGCCCCGGCACAGATCGGGCCGGCCGATGAGACGACAGGATCCTGAGACATGACCCGTGACAGCTCCGAGCCCGAGTTCCTCATCGGTGTGAGCCTCAAGATGTACTTCTCGCACGCACGCACGGTCGAGTGGGCTCGCGCGGTCGGCGACATCTGCCGCGAGCATGAGGCGACGACCGGCGGCACGACCGAGGTCTTCGTGCTGCCGACCTTCCCCTCCCTCCCGGCCGTGCTCGACATCGACGCGCCGTGGGGTGTCGGTGCGCAAGATCTCGCTTCCGCCGACGAGGGGGCTTTCACGGGTGAGGTGAGCGGCGCCGAGCTCGCTGAGATCGGCTGCCGCTTCGTCGAGGTCGGTCACGCCGAGCGGCGCACCCTCTTCGGCGAGACCGAGGAGGTCGTCGCGGCCAAACTGGATGCCGCGGTGCGGAACGGGCTCGTGCCGGTGCTCTGCATCGGCGAACACGAGCGGATGCCCGCATCCGATGCCCTCGCGGAGTGCGTCGAGCAAGTGCGTTCCGCGCTCGCCGTCGCCCGCGAGAAGTCGCACCGCGGACGCATCGTCGTCGCCTACGAACCGCACTGGGCGATCGGGGCGCCCGCGCCGGCATCGGCCGATCACATCCGCGACGTGTGCCGAGACCTTCCCGCCGCTCTCGCGGGCGACGCCGTGATCGAGCGGCTCGACGTGCTCTACGGCGGCAGTGCCGGCCCCGGGCTACTCGGTCAGATCAGCGACGCAGTCGACGGGCTCTTTCTCGGCCGGTTCGCCCACGACCCCGACGCGGTGCGGGCGATCCTCGACGAGACCGTGGCCCTGTCGACGACCGCCCGCTGAGCGCCGTTCCGGTGGCACCGAGTGGTGTCGGTGCCGAGTGGTGCCGCTACCTACTTCGCGACCGGTCCGTAGAACGACTCGATGTCGGCGAGCTCCATCTCGGCGGTCTGCTGGATGAGCTCGAGCAGCGACGCGTCGAGTCCGGGGGAGAACTCTTCGAGACGCTCGGGCGCGATCGTCTGCGGGAAGCCCTCGGGGGCCTGCTCGCTCGCGTCGAGAGTCGTGCCGTCGTTCGACGGTGACGCGCCCTGGAAGATGCGGCCCGCCTCCGAGGCGTCGGTGAGGTCGAACGAGTACTGCTTGCTCTGCAGACCCATGTCGACGAGCTTCTTGACCTCGGGAAACTGCTCCGCGTTGGTCTTCGGGATGGGGAGCAGCGCGCCCCAGTTGACGCCGAGCGACTCGAGGGCCTTCGCGTAGGCGTTCTCGTGGGCCTGGTCGCGCACGATGAGGTACGCGATGGTCGAGCGGGCCGTCTTGTTGTCGGTCATCTCGTAGATGCGGCTCTTCTGCAGGCGACCCGTCGACTCGAGCATGAGGTTGTAGAGCAGGTCGAGCGGGAGGTTGCCCGAGTTGTAGACGTAGCTGCCGCTCCACGGGTTGCCGACCGAGTCGACGGGCAACGCGCCTTGCGCCCCCACGAGGTAGTGGTGGATGTTGCCCTGGTCGAGAGCGACGTTGAGGGGGGTGGCGCCGCCGGCGCCGGGGGTGTCGAGCGGGTCGGTGAGCTTGCCGTTGTAGCGCGGCGAACCGTCGGTCAGTCGCGAGATCGTCGTGCCGATGAGCTCGACGTGGCTGATCTCCTCGGTGCCGATGCCCTGGATGAGGTCGCGGTAGGGCTTGGCGGAGGGGCCGCGGAAGTTCATGGCCTGGAAGAGGTACTGCATCATGGTGCGCATTTCGCCGAACTGACCGCCGAGGCCCTCCTGCAGCGCGTTGGCGGCAGCGGGGTCGGGCTCGTCCTGAGCGATTTCGTGGATGAGGTTCTGCACGTGGAAGTACATGGGGGGCTCCGACTTCTCTCGTTGGCAGCGGATGCCGCCTGCCTTCGACTGTGCGCGCACTCGCGGGCTTCGGCCATCCCCTTGCGCCGCGCACCCAAACGCGCATACTCACGGCCGCCCGCGCCGTCGCTCAGCCGGGCTGGGCTACGGGGCCGTCGTGGAAAGCGGTGCTCGCGCGAACCGCTGCTCGAGAACTCAATAGAGTTCTCCTTATGTCCAAAGTCTTGAGCAGTCTCCCCGTCGGTGAGCGAGTCGGTATCGCGTTCTCGGGAGGTCTCGACACCTCGTGCGCGGTCGCGTGGATGCGTGAGAAGGGTGCCGTGCCGTGCACCTACACGGCGGACATCGGGCAGTACGACGAACCGGACATCGATGTCGTGCCCGATCGCGCGAAAGAGTACGGCGCGGAGGTCGCGAGACTCGTCGACGCGAAGTCGGCGCTCGTCGAAGAGGGGCTCGTCGCGCTGCAGTGCGGCGCGTTCCACATCCGCTCGGGCGGCAAGACCTACTTCAACACGACACCTCTCGGTCGTGCCGTCACGGGCACTCTTCTCGTGCGCGCCATGAAAGACGACGGCGTCGACATCTGGGGTGACGGATCGACCTACAAGGGCAACGACATCGAGCGCTTCTACCGCTACGGTCTGCTCGCCAACCCGCGACTGCGCATCTACAAGCCGTGGCTCGACTCCGACTTCGTGCGCGAGCTCGGCGGCCGCACCGAGATGAGCGAGTGGCTCGTCGCCCGCGGCTTCCCCTACCGCGACTCGGTCGAGAAGGCCTACAGCACCGACGCCAACATCTGGGGCGCCACCCATGAGGCCAAGAGGCTCGAAGAGCTCTCGTCGGGCCTCGACCTCATCAACCCCATCATGGGTGTCGCGGCGTGGCGTGACGACGTCGAGGTCGCGACCGAGGAGGTCTCGGTGCGCTTCGAGGCCGGTCGTCCCGTCGCGATCAACGGCATCGAGTTCAGCGACCCTGTCGCGCTCGTGCTCGAGGCGAACACCATCGGTGGTCGTCACGGCCTCGGCGTCTCCGACCAGATCGAGAACCGCATCATCGAGGCCAAGAGCCGGGGCATCTACGAGGCGCCGGGAATGGCGCTCCTCCACATCGTCTACGAGCGCCTCCTCAACGCCATCCACAACGAAGACACCGTCGCGAGCTACCACACCGAGGGTCGCCGACTCGGCCGCCTCATGTACGAGGGTCGTTGGCTCGACCCGCAGTCGCTCATGCTGCGCGAGTCGATTCAGCGCTGGGTCGGATCGGCGGTCACGGGTGAAGTGACTCTGCGCCTGCGCCGTGGCGACGACTACACGATCCTCGACACGACGGGCCCCGCCCTCAGCTACGAGCCCGACAAGCTGTCGATGGAGCGCGTCGGCGACGCCGCGTTCGGCCCCGACGACCGCATCGGTCAGCTCACGATGCGCAACCTCGACATCGCCGACTCGCGCACGCGCCTCGAGCAGTACGCCGCCGCCGGCCTCATCGGCGGCGCCACGGGCGAGCTCGTCGGCGAGCTCGAGGTCGGGGCCGGCGCTCAGATCGCGGGGGCGGTGGAGCCCGCGGATGCCGCGGCGGATCGCCTCGACCGGGCGACGGATGCGGCATCCGAGAGCGCCGCTTTCGACAGCGGCACCGACTAGGGGCACCGAGAGGGCCGTCTGTCAACTGGTGTGGCTCGTCGAGGAGGAGGCGTAGGGTCGGGGAAACTCCTCGGAAGGAGACCCGTGACTGCCTACAGACTGCTCGTCCAAACGCGCGAGTACTACCTCATGAAAGAACAGGACGTCGCGGAACTGAAGTCCGCGGTCGCCGCGGCGGTGCGCCAGGGTGGCGACTTCGTCGAATTCAGTGCGGCCGGAAGAGGCCGGGTCAGCACCCTCGTGAGCCCCGGAATCGCCGTGACCCTCGAGGAGATCGAGACGGTCGAGCTCGACACCGGCTCGGTCGCCGTCGTCGACAACAACCGGATGCTCTACGACGTCAACGACATCAACAACCACTGAGTCGTCGTGCGGGAGCAGCGCTAGCCTCGAGGGGTGGACCCGATCGATGACACCCGGCGCTGCCCGTGCCTCAGCGGCTTCCCCCTCGGCGAGTGCTGCGGGCCGATCATCGCGGGAGCTGCGCCCGCGCCGAGCGCCCTGCGACTCATGCGGTCGCGGTTCACGGCCTACGCCCTCGGCGATGCCCGCTACGTGCTCGAGTCGTGGCATCCGTCGACTCGTCCGCCGACGCTCGAGCTCGACCCCGAGCAGTCGTTCTTCCGGCTCGACATCCTCTCGACGACGCGCGGGGGCATGCTCGACACCGAGGGCACCGTGGAGTTCGTCGCGCACTCGCGACGTCACGGCGAGCGCATCGAACAGCACGAGAACAGCGCCTTCGCAAAAATCGACGGCCGATGGTTCTACGTCGACGGTGTGTGACGTGCCTGCCCGCCAAGACCGCCCCACCCACCACCCCGCAGAGAGAACACCATGCGCGCCGTAGTCATCACGCAGCCGGGCGGAGCCGACGTGCTGCAGCTCGCCGACATCCCGACACCCCCGGTCGGCGACACGGATGTGAGCATCGCCGTCGTGGCGGCGGGCATCAACGGTGCCGACCTCGCGCAACGTCGCGGGGTCTACCCGCCTCCGCCGGGAGCGCCGGACTGGCCGGGACTCGAGGTGTCGGGAACGGTCTCCGCCGTCGGCGGTTCGGTCACGGGCTTCGCCGTCGGCGATGAGGTCTGTGCGCTCGTCTCGGGGGGCGGCTACGCCGAGTCGGTCGTCGTCGACGAGCGCCTCGTGCTGCCGGTGCCGCGCGGGGTCACGGTCGAGAGCGCCGCGGCGCTACCCGAGGTCGCGGCCACCGTGTGGTCGAACCTCGTCATGAACGCCGGGCTCGCGCACGGCGACACCCTCCTCGTGCACGGCGGGTCGAGCGGTATCGGCACGATGGCGATCCAGGTCGGTGTCGCGCTCGGCTGCCGGGTGATCGCGACGGCCGGGAGTGCCGAGAAGGTCGCGGTCGTCGAGTCGCTCGGGGCCGCGGGCATCCGATATCGCGACGAGGATTTCGTCGAGGCCGTCGCCCGCCTCACCGACGGCGCGGGCGTCGACGTCGTGCTCGACATGGTGGGCGGCGACTACATCGCGCGCGACATCCGCTGCCTCGCGATCGGCGGGCGAATCATGGTCATCGCCAACCAGAGCGGCGACGAGAGCACGCTGGATGTCGGCGCCCTCATGCGCGTGCGCGGGCGCGTGTGGGCGACCACCCTGCGGTCGCGGCCGATCGGGGAGCGCGCGCAGATCGTCGCCGCCGTCGCCGAGAAGCTGTGGCCGCTCATCGAGTCGGGTCGCGTGCAACCGATCATCGACTCGGTCTTCGCGCTCGCCGAGGCGTCGGCCGCTCACGAACGCATGGAGTCGTCGGCGCACATCGGCAAGATCCTGCTGAGCGTGGGGCCGCCCGTCGAGCAGCCCGTCGAGCCGCCCGCCGGGGCGCCGGTCAGCCCTGGCCGCTGATCTTCTCCGCCTCGATAGCCAGGACCACGCGCTGCTGGTCTCGCCCGCCGTACCAGGGGTAGGGGCGCCCCGTGTACTTCTGCGACAGGGCCTCGATGCTCTCTGCGCCGCCGTCCGTGTCGAGGCCGACGACGCGCCCGCGCACCTGGATGTAGCGGAACGGATTGCGCGGGTCTTGAATCGCGAGCGCCACCCGCGGGTCGCGCTCGACGTTGCGCACCTTGAGGTACCCGACGACGGTGTTGATGAGCACGTGCTCGCCGTCGGTGTCGACCCAGGTCTCGGTCACTTGCGGCGACCCGTCGGCCATGAGGGTCGAGAGAAAACAGGGGCTCGGTCGCCGGAGCAGGTCGAGCAATTCGGGGGTGAGGGGCATAGAGAAAATGCTATGTCGCGCCGGGTTCGCCCGAGTGTCGACGGCGGGCACGAATGTCGGTGGTGGTCGCTTCACTTTGAGCATGAGAGCAGAGATCCTGGTCGACACGAGGGGCGCATTCGTGAGCCCCGACGACGTGCCTGACGACCTCTTCCGTCGCCACCGCCTCGAGTCTGCGGCCGCCCGTCGCGACCGGGGCCGGGATGTTCTCGCGGCCCCTGAGGGCGGAGCTCGCCGCGGCTCTCTCGATCTCGGAGCGCGCCGCGGAGACGCTCATGGGGCGCGCACGCATCCTCGTCGAGAACCTCCCGAACACGATGGCGATGCTTCGCGCCGGCCGCGTGACGGAACGCCACGCCACGATCATGGCCGACGAAGCGGCAGGCTTGAACGACGCCGAGCGCGCTCGCTTCGAGCACCTCGCGTTGCCGATCGCCGAGCAACACGAGAGGGCGCGGCGTGACCGCGAGGTCGTCATCGAACCCGGTCGCGACGGCATGGGCTGGTTGAGTGCCTACCTGCCGAACCCCGAGCTCGTCGCCATCGGCAATGAGCTCCACGCCACCGCGCGCGGCCTCGCAGTCGAGGGCGAGACCCGCACCCTCGCCCAGGTAATGGCGGATGTCCTCACCGACACTCTTCTCGAGGACGGACGGTTGCTTCCCCCGGCGCATCCGAGGGCGAACTCCGCACCCCCGTCGAGCATCCACCCGCATCCTCACCCACCCCGAGGCCGGAGTCGTGCTCTCGTTCGGCAAAGACCGCTACGCGGTGCCGCCCGACTTGAAGCGCTACCTCAGATTCCGCGACGAGACCTGCCGGTTCGTCGTACGCGCGACATCCGCTCCCGCCACCGGCGGCAACGGCGGGCGCCGAACCGCCGCCGTTCTGAACCTGCGAGCCGGATGCCGCGAGTCGGATGCTATGGCCGAAACCCGGCCAGGTCGAGGGCTGCCGGCCGTGGGGTCTGCCGCGTAGCGTCGATCCGTACGACGACGATCACCACGACGACGATCACGACAACACCCATCACGACCGTGAGGACACAACCATGAGCGACACCAGCAGCAGCGATCTCAACAACCCGGTGCACGATACGGCGGCGAGTGACGACGACAGCCGCGCCTACGGCGCCGTCGACGACGAGACCACCACGTCGCCCGCGAGCGAACGCGACATCCAGGCCAAGCAGAACGACCAGTCGACGACCGCGACAGACGACGCCGAGGTCGACGAGGATCAGATCGAAGTGCTCCCCGGAACCGGAGGGCCCGACGACGTCGGCGACATCGAGGTCGACCCGAGCGAACTCAACCTCAGCGGCGACTCGATCCCCGGTCACCCCAAGCCCGGTTCGCCCGAAGACGTGTGAGCTGACTCCGGCGGGCTGCGCAGTCGGGTTTCCGCTACTTGGGAGCGCGGTTGCCGCGCCCGTCGGCGTCGGCTTTCGTCGGCTCGGCGTCGGCCTGCTCGGCGGCGCGCGAACGCTTGTAGGCGTTGAGGGCCTTGACCCTCGCGTTCTCGTCTTGAACCTCGGCGTGCGTGGCGCGCTCCTCGACGAGCCACTCGGGCTTCTCCTGCAGGAGGGCTTGGATCTCCTCGGTCGTGAGCGCGTCGGTCACACCTGAGCGGGCGAGGCCGCTGTTCGAGATACCGAGCTTGTGGGCGACGACGTCACGCGGGTGCGGGCCGTTCTTGCGGAGTTCGACGAGCCACTCCGGCGGCGACTCGAGCAGCGAGTTGAACTCGTCGCGCGTCACCGGCGCCGAGCGGAACTCCTCGGGTGCCGCGGGCAGAAAGATCCCGAGCTTCTTGGCGGCGGTTTCGGGCTTCATCGTCTGCGGTGTCGTGTTGGCGGCCATGGTGCCAGCGTACTGCGACGCCTCCGTGCTTCCGTGCCCACATGGTCTAGCCTGAGGTCGATCGGATGCAGACGGCCCGATCGGTCGTGGCGGGAGGCCCGGTGCGCTCCGAACCGCTCACTTTCGTCGTCGCCGCGGTGCCCGGTGTCACCCTCACCCGGTGGACGCGCGCGTGGCACGAGCGCAGCGACATCCCCCTCGACGTCGTGCGCACGGCGCCGCAGACGCAGCTCGACGCCGTTCTCACCGGAGACGCGGATGTCTGCTTCGTGAGATTGCCTGTCGACACCGACGGTCTCAACGCCATTCCCCTCTATGAGGAGGTCGCGGTCGTCGTCGTGCCCGAAGACCACCGCTTCGCGGGAGCCGACTCCGTCACGCTCGCCGACCTCGAGGGCGAGAACGTCGTCGACGGCGAGTGGTCGTCATCCGTCGAACTCGTCGCGACAGGGGTCGCCGTCACGGTCGTGCCGCACTCGATCGCTCGACTGTTCTCGCGCGGCGATGTCGCGGCGGTGCCCGTCGCCGACGCCCCCGCGACGAGGGTCGCCCTGGTCTGGCGCGACGACCTGCTCGACGACGACGCACGCGACCGCGTCGACGACTTCATCGGAATCGTGCGCGGACGCACCGCCAACAGCTCGCGGGCGACCCCGGCAGCTCCAAGCGAGCGCCCCACGGCCTCCGCCAAGAAGGCGGCGGCCGCCAAGAAGGCGGCAGCTCAGAGTGCGTCGCCGCGCACGGGGCAGTCGCGGGGAAAGCGACCGACCCGCGCGCGGCGGCCCCGGCAGGGGCGCTGAGCTCACTCGCCGCCCGAATACATCCGGCGGGTCTTCGAACCCTTATGCGCGGCGAGTGTCAGCCTTCGGCCGCGGATTCCTTCTGCGCCCTACCCTCGGCGACACGCAGCGCGGCACGCTCAGCGAGCCGACGCTGCATCTCCGCACCGGCCTCGTCGATGAGCTTCTCGTCGAGGTGCCGATTGGTGTGGTCGTTGTGGCCGTGGTGCTTCTCGATGTAGGCGTCGAGCTCGGGCCCCGACTCCCACGACGTGATGAGGCAGTAGCGCGGCTCGGGCCCGACGTGCCAGACGGCGTGCCAGAAACGCTGCGTGTCGACGATGATCTGGGCGCCCGCGTGCAGTGGGATGCGGATCTCGGTGGCCGAATTGAAACGGTCCTCCCGCAGCAGGAGAAACGAGTCGGGGTCGTCGCTGAGGTTGAAGAACCCGCGAACGATCCACCCGCTGCCGTCGGGGTTGAGGCGGTTGTTGTCGTCTTGGTGCAGGTTGTAGACGGTGCCCGCGTAGTCGTTGGGCTGCAGTTCGATCACACGGCAACGGCCGACATTGGCCCCGGGCTCCTTCGCGCGGCGCGTGAGAATGGGGGCCTTCGCCACTTGTTCGTCGACCCACACACCGTCTTTGTCGGTGCGCGGGGGAGTGTGGTTCCAGAACCCGTTGGCCTCGACCTCTCCGGCCGCGCTCGTGAGGGGGGCGAATCGCGTGTCGCCCGACGACTTCCATTCGACGTAGTCGAGCGCCGTCCACTCATCCGGGTCGCGTGCCTGGTCGTAGCTGTCCAGGATCACGAAGCCCTTCTCGTCGAGAAGACGGGATTTGATGTAGCTCACGACGATGCGCCCTTTCGGTCAGAGAACCGGCGCAGTATCGCCAGCACGACTTAGGCCAACCTAACATCCGGGCCGCATAGACTCGATGCTCGACGGAGGCGATCCATGACCGAGCGAGACCCCGACACTGCCCGATTCGATCCGCGGTTCGACCCGGCGTTCCAGCCCGGGTACGAGCCCGGCGATGAGCCTCGCCATGAGCCCGGTCACGAGCCCGGTCACGAGGTCGCCGCGGGTGCCGCGCGGGGCCCGTCGACGTTCGCCCCCGCGCCGGTTCCGCTCGCGCATCCCTCGCACCGCACCCGCGACGTCGATGCGCGCGATGATCGCGCGGCCGTCGAGCGAGACGATGCAGATCGATCCGCGAACACTGGCGCATACGACGACCGCGCGGGTGACGATCCTTTCGGAGTCGACGACGTCGAAAGCGACGATTCGGACGACGACGCGGCGCGCTCGTCGGTCGCGACCAACCCGTTCCTCATCGCGCTGTGGGTGCTCAGCGTCGTCTTCATCGTCGTCGGTGTGTGGTTGACGGTGTGGATTCCTGAGCTCATGGTTGCCCTCAACAGCGCCGGTGGAGCCACGATGGCGAACGCGGAATTCAACTTCTACCTGTCGCAGACGGCGTCGGCTCTCGCCCCGATGCTGATCCTGCTCGGTCTCGCGACGGCCGTCGGCATCCTCTTCGTCTACGCGGCGCACTCGCTGCGGGTGGGGTCACGCCGCGCCTGACACGGTGTCGCCGCCCGGCGACGCACACGGTCTCGCGCCATCAGGTCTGGCAGCGCGGGCACCAGAAGGTCTCCCGCTCCTGCAGTTCGGTTTCGCCGAGCCGGCCCTCGAGAATCGTGGTGCCGCAGCGCAGGCACGGTTTGCCCGCGCGCCCGTAGACCCAGTCGGTCGCGCCGCGGAGGGTGCCCGTCGTCGTGCGTTCGACGCGGTCTTTGTTGGCGTGGATGAGGCGGTGGGCGAGCGCGATGATCTTCTCGGGGTGCTCGATCGTGCCGACGGGCCGGGTCGGCAGAACCCCGCGCAAGAAGCACAGTTCGCCGCGATAGACATTGCCTAGCCCCGCGAGAACCCGCTGGTCGAGCAGCGCGAGTCCGACGGCGCGGTCGGGATCGGCGGTGAGCCTGCGCAGGGCTTCGTCGGCGTTCCAGTCGTCGCCGAGCAGGTCGGGCCCGAGATGTCCGACGACGGTGTGCTCGTCGTCGCGATCGACGACTTCGGTGATGCCGAGGGAGTAGCCGACCGCGACCCAGTCTGTGGTCTCGAGCACGATCCGGGCCGAGTGGGCGGGTCTGCGCCAGCGGGTGCCGTGGCGGTAGAGGTGCCACGATCCCTCCATTTTGAGGTGCGTGTGGATGCTGACATCCCCGACCCTCATGAGCAGGTGCTTGCCGCGGCTCAGGACTTCGTCGACCCGTTCACCCGTGAGATCGACGGTCGCGAACTTCGGAACCCGGATGTCGCACCGCGTGAGCACGGCACCCTCGATGGCGGCGCGCAGGTTCTTGGCGGTGCGGTAGACGGTGTCGCCCTCAGGCACGCAGCCTCAACCCCTGCGGTGTCGTGGAGAACCCGGCGGCCACGAGGGCGTCGCCCACGGGCGATCCGATGACGAAGTCCCCGTCGACCCTCTCGACTCTCAGTCGACGGAGCGAGCGGCGCACCGCCGTCGCGAGCGAGGCCGTCGCGGGCTCGATGAACTTGTCGGGCGCCCCGAACGTGAGCATCGTCTTGCCGCCGCGCTCGACGTAGAGCACGAGGCGGCCGTCGACGAGCACCACGAGGGCTCCGGCCTTGCGCCCGGGGCGGTGGCCGCGTTTCTCTGCCGGCGCGGCTGCACCGTCGGGGCTCTCCGCGCTCACGGGTGCGCCCGGCCAGGGCAGGGCTGCGCCGTAGGGGTTGGCGGGGTCGGTTGCCGCGAGGGTCACCGCGGCGAGGTCATCGGCGTCATCGCTCTGCCTCGTGAAGGCGCGCAATCGGTCGACGGTCGCACCGGTGGCGAACTGCGCGGCGCCGAGCCCCTCGACGAAGTATCCCCGCCGGGCCCGACCGCTCTCCTCGAACCCACTGAGCACCTTGTAGACGAGGCTGAAGCCTCCGCGCACGGCTTCGCTCGCGACGGCGCCACGCGTGACGACGCCGTGGCGCTCGAGCAGCAGCTCACCGAGGGCGAGGCCCCGCACGGTGGCATCCGGTTCGGCGAGGGGCAGGAGCGACCAGCGCCCGGCGACGTTCGGCGTTCCGCCCTGCGTCGGCAGGATCGGGCGCGCGCGGCCACGGTAGGCGCGAGCCCGCGGCACAGGGCGCCGTGCGGCGGGAGCGCCACCGAGGTAGGCGCGCAGGGGCGAGAACGTGTCGTTCGTGATGAGCCCCGACCACACGAGATCCCAGAGGGCGAGCGTGAGGGCTTTGTCGTCGGTGCTCCCGACCGAGTTGGAGAGCTGCCGGAAGAAGTAGGCCCCGCCGCCCGCGAGCGACGCGAGGATCTCGCGCTGGAGCTCGGTCGTCTCGTCGCCCGTGGGTTCCGCGAGGGTCACGGGAGCGCTGTCGGCGAGGTGCAGACTGATCCATCCGTCGTCGCCCGGAAGCGATCCCGCGCCCGACCAGATCACTTCGCCCGTCGCCGTGAGTTCGTCGAGCATCACGGGCGAGTAGTCGCGCACGCGAGCGGGCAGCACGAGGGTCTCCCACGCGGATGCCGGCAGCGCGACACCGGAGAGCTGGTCGATCACCTGCGCGACCCCGTCGACTCCTCGCAGAGGTTCACTCACGTGCTGCCACGACGGGAGGAACCGGCCGAGGGTCGCGGCGTCGACGGGTTCGACATCCTGGCGCAGGGCCGCGAGGGAGCGGCTGCGCAAGCGGCGGAGCACGTCGGCGTCGCACCACTCACTCCCCGTGCTGGCGGGGCGGAACTCCCCCTCGACCACGCGGCGCTTCTTCTCGAGCCTGCGCAGCGCGTCGGAGGCGATCGCCGTTCCGATGCCGAGCCGGTCGGCGAGGTCGGCGACGGTGAACGGCCCGTGCGTGCGGGCGTATCGACTCACAAGGTCGCCGAGCGGATCGTCGACCGGATCGATGAAGGCCGTGGGGATGCCGATGGGGAGCGGGATGCCGAGCGCATCGCGCAACCGGCCGGCATCTTCGATGACGGCCCAGCGGGATGCGCCCGCGCGCCACACGCGATTGACCGTCGCGAGTTCGCCGAGCCAGGTCTCGACCGCCGAACGGGTCACCGCGGGGTCGGCGACGGCGCCCTCGGCGACGGGAACGAGGCGCTCGACGATCTCGTCGATGTCCAGTGGCCCGAGGATGCGCAAGAGGTCGACGACACCTTCCGCCCCTTTCGCGCGGCGGTCGGGTGCGAGTCTCTGCAGCTCGAGTTCGGTCTGTTCGATGACCCCGGCGTCGAGGAGTTCGCGCAGTTCGGCGCGACCGAGGAGTTCGGCGAGCAGGCCGGGGTCGAGCGAGAGGGCGGCAGCCCGTCGCTCGGCGAGGGGCGAGTCGCCCTCGTACATGAAGGCCGCGACGTAGCCGAAGAGCATCGAGCGCGCGAACGGTGACGCTTGCTCGGTCTCGGTTTCGACGATGCGGATGGCGCGGTTGTCGATCGCGCGCGTGAGCTCCATGAGTGACGGGAGGTCGTAGACATCCTGAAGCACCTCGCGCACCGCTTCGAGAACGATCGGAAAGCTCGGGTACTTCACTGCGACCGAGAGCAGTTGCGAGGCGCGCTGGCGCTGCTGCCACAGCGGCGAGCGTTTGCCGGGGTTGTAGCGGGGGAGCAGCAGGGCGCGGGCCGCGCACTCGCGGAACCGCGACGCGAAGAGGGCCGAACCGCCGACCTCCTCGGTCACGATGGCGTCGAGCTCGTCGGGGTCGAAGACGAACAGCTCCGCCCCGGGGGGTTCGCTGTCGGTGTCGGGAATGCGCGCGATCACGCCGTCGTCGCTCGCCATCGCGGCACCGTCGAGTCCGTACTGGTCGCGGATGCGCGCGCCCACGGCGAGAGCCCACGGCGCGTGCACCGGCATGCCGTACGGCGAGTGCAGGATGACGCGCCAGTCGCCGAGCTCGTCGCGGAACCTCTCGACCACGAGGGTGCGGTCGTTCGGAACGTGCCCCGTCGCCTTCTTCTGGTCGTCGATGAAGGCGATGAGGTTGGTGACGGCGCGAGTGTCGAGACCTCCCGCTTCGATGCGGGTGCGAGCATCCGCCAGAGAACTCGACGCGATCTCTCGGATGTACCCGCCGATCGCGCGACCGAGTTCGGCAGGCCTGCCGAGGCCGTCGCCCTTCCAGAACGGCACGCGCCCCGGTTGCCCGAACGCGGGGGTCACGAGCACGCGGTCGTGCGTGATGTCTTCGATCTTCCAGCTCGTGGCGCCGAGGGCGAAGACGTCGCCGACGCGCGACTCGTAGACCATCTCCTCGTCGAGCTCGCCGACGCGACCGCCGCTGCCCTTCGTCGGGTCGGAGCCGACCATGAACACACCGAAGAGCCCGCGGTCGGGGATGGTTCCGCCGCTCGTCACGGCGAGACGTTGCGCTCCGGGGCGGCCGGTGATGGTGCCCTTCACGCGGTCCCAGACGATGCGGGGGCGCAGTTCGGCAAACTCGTCGGAGGGGTAGAGCCCGCTCAGGAGGTCGAGGGTGGCGTCGTAGGCGCTGCGGGGGAGGCTCGCGAACGGCGCGGAGCGGCGAACGGTGTCGAACCACTCCTCGACATCGAGGGTGTCGAGGGCGACGGCGGCGACGGTCTGCTGCGCGAGCACGTCGAGAGGGTTGGTCGGCACGGTGATGGCCTCGATGCGCCCCGAGAGCATGCGTTCGCTCGCGACGGCCGAGTGGATGAGGTCGGCACGGTGTTTCGGAAAGATGATGCCGCGCGACACCTCTCCCACCTGGTGCCCGGCGCGTCCGACACGCTGCAGGCCGCTCGCGACCGAGGGCGGCGCCTCGACCTGGATCACGAGGTCGACGGCACCCATGTCGATGCCGAGCTCGAGCGACGAGGTCGCGACGACGCAGCGCAGGCGACCGCTCTTGAGGTCGTCTTCGATGATCGCGCGCTGATCTTTCGAGACGGAGCCGTGGTGGGCGCGGGCTAATAGGGGCTCGGCGCCCGCGCTGGAGCTATGAGAATCGCGAAGCGATTCTGCGACGCCCGCGCTGGAGCTTTGAGGATCGCGAAGCGATCCCGCGACGCCAGCGCCGACGGAGCCTGCGACGGCGGTCTGGTTCGCGCCCCCCACCGCAACCAGTTCGCCCTCCGACTCGACCTCGGGCGCAGACATCCGCTCGACGAAGATCTCGTTGAGCCTGGCGGTGAGGCGCTCGGCCAGGCGTCTCGAGTTGGCGAAGACGATGGTGGAGCGGTGTTCGAGAATGCGGTCGACGATGTTCTCTTCGACGTGCGGCCAGATGGATGCCTGCTGCGGTTCGCTGCTCGCGGCGGCGGAGCCCTCGCGCACGGGTGCCGTGCCGAGCTCGGTCATGTCGTCGACGGGCACGACCACTCGGAGGTCGAACTTCTTGTTCGCCTCGGGCGCGACGATCGTGACGGGCGCGTCGCCGGCGAGAAAGCGCGCGACCTCTTCACGAGGACGCACGGTCGCCGAGAGACCGATGCGTTGCGCGGGGGTGTCGAGAATGGCGTCGAGGCGCTCGAGCGAGAGGGCGAGGTGGGCGCCGCGCTTCGTCGCCGCGACCGCGTGCACCTCGTCGATGATGACGGTCTGCACCCCGCGCAGCGTCTCGCGCGCGGCCGAGGTGAGCATGAGGTAGAGCGACTCGGGAGTCGTGATGAGGATGTCTGGCGGCGTGCGCTGCAGCAGGCGGCGATCACTCGACGTCGTGTCGCCCGATCGCACACCCACGGTCACGTCGGGCGGCGACATCCCGAGGCGCTTCGCGGTCTGGGTGACCCCGACGAGCGGGGCGCGGAGGTTGCGTTCGACGTCGACACCGAGGGCCTTGAGGGGCGAGATGTAGAGCACACGGGTGCGGGGGGCGTCTTCGCCGTCGGCCGTGGCGGTCGCGGCAGGCGACGACGCGAGGCGGTCGATCGACCACAGGAATGCCGCGAGAGTCTTGCCCGAACCCGTGGGGGCGACGACGAGAGCGTGCGACCCGCTCGAGATCGCGTTCCAGGCTCCCGCTTGCGCGTCGGTGGGCGCGGGGAACGCCCCCGCGAACCACTCGCGGGTGGCGGGGGAGAAGAGATCGAGCGGAGAGCTCACCTGCCCATCATCATGCAGACCCCTGACATCCGCCTGCGGTGGGGCCGTGGCGCTCACACCGGCGGAGTCGGGTAAGAATGGAGCATGAGCTCCGTAGGCACCCCCGACCCGAACTCTGGCTGGCTCTCCGACGATGAGCTCGCCGAGACCCGCCGCCGCCTCCCGATCCTCTACGTCGAGGCGATGCCCGTGAGGGTCGACGGTCTCGGGCGCATCACCGAGGTCGGCATGCTCTTGCGAGCGAACGCTGCGGGCGCGATGTCGCGCAGCCTCGTGTCGGGCCGCGTGATGTACGGCGAGACCCTCCGCGACGCGCTCTTCCGCCACCTCGAGAAGGACCTCGGGCCGATGGCGTTTCCGCTTCTGCCCGCGAGCGCCGTGCCGTTCTCGGTCGCCGAATACTTTCCGTTCCCGGGCGCGCAGTACCGCGACGACCGTCAGCACGCGGTCTCGCTCGCCTACGTCGTGCCCGTGACGGGGTCGTGCGACCCGCGTCAAGACGCCCTCGAGCTCACCTGGATGAGCCCCGCGGATGCCGCATCCGACGCCATCGCCGCCGAGATGGAGGGCGGTCGCGGAGCCCTCGTGCGCGCTGGCCTCGCGTCGGTCGGAGCGCTCGGCTAGCGGCGCACGCTCGCTATCCGCAACCACAGAACGGCCCCGACGCAACGCGCCGGGGCCGTTCTGGTTGGTTCTAGTTCTGGTTGGTGCTGGTTCTGGTGCAGCGAGTGCTCGAGGTCAGCGACCGCCGCCGCCACCGCGGCGCTGTCCGCCACCGTTGGAGCGCACGACCGAGCCGACCATGAGCTTGCCCGAACCGCCGGGGGCTCCGGCGCGGCGGGGTCCGCCCGAGCGGCGCGCGGGTGCAGCATCCGAGCTCGCAGCGCGGTCGTTGGTTCGGTCGTTGCTTCGGTCATTCGACCGGTCGCTCGAGCGAGGGGCGGATGAACGGCCCGAAGCCGGCGCGTCGCCGCTGCTGTAGTACGGGCGTGAGCCACCTGCCGCAGCACGCTCGGGGCGACCCGCGCCGGAGCCCGAGGCTCCGGAACGGCCACCACCGGAACGACCGCCCGAGCGGCCACCACCGGCGGGAGCGCCGTCGCGGTTGGCGCGCTTGCGCTGCGCGTTGGCACCTTGCGAGCGTCCGCCCTGCGACTGTCCGCGTGCGGGCGCCGCGGCGCGAGGAGCGGGCGTGACGTAGGCCGCGACGTCGCCCACGAGGGCGCTGACCGCCGCGGAGTCCGCGGTGACCTGCTGAGGCGTGACCGTGATGGCCGCCTTGCGCAAGAGCGCTGCCGTGTCTTTGCGCTGCGTCGGCAGAACGAGGGTCACGACCTCGCCCTCCTTGCCCGCGCGAGCGGTGCGACCCGAGCGGTGCAGATATGCCTTGTGCTCGGCGGGCGGGTCGACGTGGATCACGAGTTCGATGTCGTCGACGTGCACGCCACGGGCGGCGACGTCGGTCGCGACGAGAACGCGCGAGGTGCCGTCGGAGAACGCGGCGAGGTTGCGATCGCGCTGCGGCTGCGACAGGTTGCCGTGCAGGTCGACGGCGGGGATGCCGGCATCCGTCAGCTGCTTCGCGAGCTTCTTGGCGTGGTGTTTGGTGCGCATGAAGAGGATGCGGCGACCGGTGCCCGACGCGAGC
The DNA here is from genome assembly GCF_046600695.1 of Marisediminicola sp. LYQ85. NCBI lineage: Bacteria > Bacillati > Actinomycetota > Actinomycetes > Micrococcales > Microbacteriaceae > Marisediminicola > Marisediminicola sp. LYQ85. The sequence goes on along the minus strand of NZ_JBKIWO010000002.1, from coordinate 29,440 downwards.
TTCTCGATGAGCAGGCGCTTGGCTTCGACCGACTCGACCTCGAACACGTGGTGGGTCATCGCCGAGACGTGCGATGTGGCCTCGTCGACCGAGTGCAGCACCTGGTTGTGGAGGTACTTGCGCACGAGCTTGTCGACGCCGTTGTCCAGCGTTGCGGAGAACAGCATCCGCTGCCCGCTCTGCGGGGTCTTGTCCATGATGCGCGTGACGACGGGGAGGAATCCGAGGTCGGCCATGTGGTCGGCCTCGTCGAGAACCGTGATCTCGACGGCGTCGAGCGACACGAAGCCCTGCTTCATGAGGTCTTCGAGTCGGCCGGGGCAGGCCACGACGATATCGACGCCGGCCTTGAGCGCGGCGACCTGGCGCTGCTGTGAGACGCCGCCGAAGATCGTCGTGAGCTTGAGGCCGTACGAGGCCGCGAGCGGCTCCATCGCGGTCGTGATCTGGGTGGCGAGCTCGCGCGTGGGGGCGAGCACGAGTCCGAGGGGCCGACCCGCGCGGCGGTTGCCGCCGGCGAGCTTGCCGCCGAGGCGCGCGATCATCGGGATCGAGAAGGCGAGGGTCTTGCCCGAGCCCGTTTTTCCACGGCCGAGGACGTCGCGACCGGAGAGGGTGTCCGGCAGGGTGTCCTGCTGGATGGGGAAGGGGGCGTCGATGCCCGCTGCGGTGAGCGCGGCGACGAGGGGAGCCGGCACGCCGAGCGCGCCGAAGGATGTTTCGGTCAAGATGTTTGCCTTTCGGGCAGATCCATACCGGGTGTCGGCGCGCAGAAGCACGACTGTCGAACCGTCGATGGTGTGATGGCGAAGGTGGCGATGGCCACAATCGTTCGCCGCAAGAAAGTGTCTACGAACCGTTGTCAGCGAGTGATGCTGAGCGGCGAGAAGAGGAAGCGTTCCACGACGCACGGTGTTCGTGATGAACACGCGAGTGATCTCAGCCTAGCACTCGCGGATGTTCGCGGCCGGCTGGTCGCCCGCCAGTGGCCCCTCAGTGCCCGCTGATACCGCTGTAGCGCTCGCCCACGGGGATCTCGACGTCGACCGTGTTGCCGGGCTGCGCGAGCGGGCACGCCCAGGCCGGGTCGTAGGCGCACGACGGGTTGTAGGCGAAGTTGAAGTCGAGCACGAGCGACTCGGGGGTGCCTCCCGGCCCGAGGTCGGCGCCCTTGACGGTGTCGAGGAGGTAGCGGCCGCCGCCGTAGGTGCCGCCGGGGGTTCCCGCGAGTGCGTCTTTCACGGGCAGGAAGAGTCCGCCCCCGTAGCTCGCGAGGCGCCAGACATCCAGGCTCCCGACCGAGGGCACGTGCGCTACCCCGACGAGTTCGAACGGCACGGTGCCGTCGGTGCCCGTCTCGACCTCGATGCGGCGTGCGCCGCCCGTCTCGGGGTCGATCTCGGCTGGTTCGACCTCCACCTCGAAGCGCCAATCGGGGTCGTACGGTTTCACCGGGAGGCCGGTGAACTCGAGCAGATCCTCCGGCAGCAACGGGCTCGACGGGTGCTCGGCGAGGAGCCTGTCGCGCTCGCGCCTCCACTGATCGTGAGCCGCCTGCAGGTCGGTCGCCCGGCGGATGTCGGCGTAGAGGGCGAAGACGCTGCGACGCCAGTCGGCGAGCTCGAGTGCGGTCATCGTTCGAGGCTAACCCCGCAGCGCACGGCTATGCCTGCCAGGTGCGCGCGAGCTGGGAGATGCGCAGCGCGCGCCACTGCCAGAACACCCAGTAGACGGGCCACAGCAGAGCGGTCACCCGACCCGCCTCGAAGCGCAGCTCGTCGCGGTAGAGGGTGCGGCCGTCGGCGAGCGGAGAGACGGCCATGGTGTGGTGCCACGCGGTCACGGTCGTGAAGATGCCGCTCACGCCGTAGCCCGTGTCGACGACGAGTCGGGCGCCGGCCCGCTCGGGCGGGATGCCGATGCGGATCACCTGCTCGCCCACGGGCACGAGGCCGAATGCCTTCGCTGCGACCGGATGCTCTCCCTCCGGCCACGACTCGGGGTAGCCGCCCGGCTCGAGGGAGGTGAACCTCATGATCGGGGCCGACACCTGCTGGAACACCGCGGGCGACCGCACCGCGGTCCACGCGGCGTCGACATCGCAGTCGAGAACGAGTTTGAGGAGGATGCGCATGGGTTCAGTGTGGCCGGTGCGGCTGCGAGAGCGTCACGCAGTGTCATGTCACGGCGCGGCGCCGGGCGCGCGGCTAGCGTGGATCGGTGCCTGAAACCGCTCCAGCCCCTGCCCCTGCCCCTGCCCCTGCCCCAGCGTCCACCGTCGCGACGGCTTCCGCATCCCAGCAGCAGTACCAGGTGCGCTTCGACTGGGGGCGTGACGGTGCCGCCGCGATCGGCACGGGGGCCGATGTCGTCGTGCTCGTCGACGTGCTCGAGTCGCCCTCATCCGCAGCCCTCCGTGACGATCTCGACCGAGCCTCGCGCGACGGACGAGGCGCGCCCGTAATCACTGCGGGGCTTACGAACAAGAGCGCGGTTGCCGCGTGGGTACTCGCGCAGCAGGCAGACAAGGGAGACAGGTTCGCCGTCGCGGTCGTCGCCGCGGGGGAGGAATGGCCGACCGGTGCGGTGCGCTTCGCCGTCGAAGACCTCTTGGCCGCGGGCGCCGTGATCGACGCTCTCGCCGACCTCGGCATCGACTACTGCTCGCCGGAAGCCGCGGCGGCATCCGCGGCCTTCACGGGGCTGCGCAACGCGACAGGTCATCTCGTCGGCGCGAGCGCGAGCGGCCGGGAGCGCACCGCGGCAGGTCGCCGCTCCGACGTCGACGCGGCCATCGCGATCGACTCGGTGACCGAGGCGGATGTCGCGCACGCCCCGTCGGCCTGAGCGGCACTGCCCCGACCCCGACCTCGACCCCGACCCCGAGCCGTCGCCGCGCCGAGCTCGCCGCGGCATCCGCCGACCGTTTCGGCATCCGCCCGGCAGATGTGCGCGGCGGATGCGAGTTCGGGCAGCGGACGCTGCCGATGAGTTGCCGCACGAGGCGATTCCCGTCGGGAATTCAGCTCGCGAGCCTAGCGTTTCGAACCTCACACACCCATCCAGGAGACACGCCTCGAGCGTGCCGGTAACGAGGAGAGACCATGAAGGCAACAGTCGACGGAATCGTCATCGCCGAGGCCCCGAAAGACGACCTCATCTCGATAGAGGGCAACTGGTACTTCCCGCCGTCGAGCGTCAACCAGGAGCTGCTCGAGAAGTCGCCCACCCCATACACGTGCCCGTGGAAGGGTGAGACGCAGTACTTCACGGTGAAGGCGGGCGACACGTCGCTCCCCGACCGCGCGTGGAGCTACCCGACCCCCTACCCGACGTCGTTCGACCGCGTCGGCAAGGACTACAGCAACTACGTGGCCTTCTGGAAAGAGGTGAAGGTCACCGAGTAGCGGCTATCCCGCGGCGCGGCGTTGGGGCGCTCGGGCGACCGAGCGCTCCGACCAGGTGATGAGGTGGGTCGGGTCGAACCGTTTGGCGCACCGACCGCACGCGAGGGCGCGAGCGGGTTTGCGATAGCGGTAGTGCGTGTGACCGTTCGAACACGTGCCCACCCACGGGGCGAACTCGTCGGCGATGGCGCCGTCGTGCAAACGTTTGCCCTCGTAGCCGAGGTCGGCGGCGATGCGCTTCCAGGTCGCGCCGTGACCCGCCTTCGATCCGGCGATCGCGTGTGCCACCTCGTGCAGAAGCACCTGGTGGATCTCGTCGTCGTCGTACCGAGCCGCGAGGTAGCGCGACACCGAGATGCGCTTGTGGGTGTAGTTGCAGAGCCCGGCTCGCGTCTTCGCGGTGTCGAACGAGAACGACCACGACGCGTCGAGGTGCAGGGCGATGAGGGCGTTGGCCCAGTGCCGCACGCGTTCGAGTTCAGCCACGCGTCGAACCTAGCCGAGACGCCCGACAGTGCTGACCGAAGACACGGTGGTGGCCGGCAGCATCACGCCGGCTCGATGAGCATGCGGCGCATGATGAGCTCGAGGGCCCCGTCGAGCGCCTCGAGTTGTTCGGGGGGTGCCCCCTGAGCCACGCGCAAGCGGATGAGCTCCGACACGGCTTCGCGCGCCTCGTCGAGTTTTCCGAGGTCGACGAGAACACTCGCGAGTTGATAGAGAGCGGATGCCTCGAGCTCGCCCCAGCTCTCGGTGTGCGCGGTCTGGCGGCACGCCTTCACTTCGGTGAGCGCACGCTCGAGCGCGCCCTGATCTTGGAACACGCGTGCTCGCCGCAGTCTGGCCTCGGTCAGCTGCTCGCGGTCGCCCGTGAAGAACGCGAGCCGGTAGCTCTCCTCGGCCATCGCGAGAGCGTCGTCGAGTCGACCCAGCACACGCAAGAGTTCCGCCCGCTCGGCCACGGCGGCGGTGCTGCGCGCCGTGCCCAGCTCGTCGAGCCGCGCTCGGGCCGCGGTCTCGTCGGGGGTGTCGTGAAAGCTGTCGCTGATCATTTGTACGAGAGTAACCCGGGCGCTCGTCGCTCAGTCCGCGACAAGCGGTGCGAGTTGAACGCGGATGATCTGGTCGTCGCCGTCTCGGGGCTCACCCCGGCCGTCGGTGTTGTTGGTGAGCACCCAGAGCGACCCGTCCGGACCCTCCGCCACGTCGCGGATGCGGCCGAACTGTCCCTGGAAATACGGAACGGTGCCCCCGTCTCCGACCTCTTCCTCGGCGTCGGGGTAGAGAGCCCACACTCGCTCGCCCCGCAGCGCCGCCATGAAGAGGGTGCCGCCGATGTGCGCGAGCCCGCTCGGGCTCGCCTCGTCGGTCGACCACTGGTATTCGGGGTCGACGTAGGCGGGGTCGTCGCCGATGCCCTCGACCACGGGCCATCCGTAGTTCTCGCCGGGCTCGATGAGGTTGACCTCGTCCCACGTGTTCTGCCCGAACTCCGATGCCCACAGGCGGCCGTCGTCGTCCCACGCGATGCCCTGCGGGTTGCGGTGGCCGAGGGAGTAGACGAGCGAATCGTCGAACGGGTTGTCGTCGGGTGTCGCACCGTCGGGTGTCATCCGCAGGATCTTGCCGCTCAGCGACGAGACGTCTTGCGCCGCATCGGTGACGTTGGCGTCGCCGACGGTCGCATAGAGATGTCCGTCCGGTCCGAAGGCGATGCGACCGCCGTTGTGGGTGTTGGCTTTCGGGATGCCCTCGAGCACGGTCTCGGGTGCGCCGAGGGTCACGCCCCCGGCCCCCGCGTCGAGGGGCATCCGGACGATGCGGTTGTCGGCGCTCGCCGTGAAGTAGGCGTAGAGCCAGGTGGCGTCGCTGTCGTCGCCGCCGTCGCTCTCCCTCTCGCCCTCGAGAACCGCGATGCCGAGCAGCCCGCCCTCGCCTCCGGGGGTGACGCCGTCGATCACCCCGACGTCGGCCACCTCGCCGTCGCTCGAAACGCTCGTGATCATCGCGGTGTCGCGTTCGCTCACGAGTGCCGACCCGTCGGCGAGCGGGGCGATGGACCACGGGGCCTCGAGACCCGTCGCGACGACGCTCGGTTCGCCGACCGGCTCGACGGGCCCCGCGGCCGGCGCATCGGTGGTTTCGCTCGGAGACGGCGCGGGCGGCAGGGGGGTGGGCTGCTCTGCGGCCGGCGATGCGCACCCGCTCACCGCGAGGGTGAGGGCGAGGGCCGCGCCGCCGAGGGCGGTCGTCGGGGTGAGTGCTCGGCGCATGCTGTGCCTCCAGGGCGATCGTCGAGTCTCCAGTCTCGAAGAGCGGCACGCGAGACCCGGTGCCGATCGGGGCATTGCCGGTCGATTCGGAGGTGCGCCGCCGGGCTACGACCCGCGTTTGGTCTGGAAGATGTTCTTCGACGGCGGCGGCGAGGGGATCGCCGTCGCGTCGGTCACGACGGGGGCTCCCGCGATCCACTCGGTGAGTTCGGTTCCGCTCAAGACCTTCGAGGGGTGTGGTCCGCCGGCGAGCAGTCGCGGCATCCAGTCGAGGGGGAGCTCGGTGGCGGATGCCACGAACACGACGTTGCCGAACCGTCGCCCCTTGAGCACCTGGGCGTCGGCGAGCGCCGCGACGTGGCCGAGCGCCGTCTGCAGGGTCGCGGCCTGCCCGCGTACGAACGCGAGCCCCGGACCGTCGGCGACGTTGATGGCCACGACCCCCGTCGGGGCCAGGAGCGTCGCGACCTCGCGATAGAACTCGAGGCTCGTCACGTGAGCGGGCGTGCGTGCCCCGGAGAAGACGTCGACGACCACGAGGTCGACGGTGCCCCGCAGTCCTGGCGGGAGTTTCTCGACCACGGCGCGGGCGTCGCCGTGACGCACGCGGATCGACGCCGACTTCGGGAGGGGGAGGGCGGAGCGCACGAGGTCGACGAGGTCGCTCTCGATCTCGACGACCTGCTGCCTCGACCCCGGCCTCGTCGCCTCGACGTAGCGGGGGAGGGTGAACGCGCCGGCGCCGAGGTGCACGGCGGTGATGGGCTCGCCCGGCATGCGCAGTTCGTCGATGACGTGACCGATGCGCCTCACGTACTCGAAGAAGAGGTGCGTGGGGTCGCCGACATCCACGTGCGATTGCGGGGTTCCGTCGACGGTGAGGGTGAAGCTCCCGGGAACGTAGCGGTCGGGGGTGATCTCCGCGTGGTGCCCGCTGAGAGCGAGTTTGGTCGAGGGGTTTTGTTCCACATCCCGACTGTAGAGCGTGCTCCACGAGGCGGTTGCGGCACCTTATAGCCGATTCTCAGAATCTGGTCAAGGAACAGGTGGACAAGGCGAGTCGTTTAGACCTATGCTTGTTCTTTGCGCTCCCAGACTATCCACGCCTTCATATTGCGGTCGGCTCGTGTTTGTTCGGAATCTCTCCCACAAGCCTCGTCTGTGGAGCACTCATCACACCGACTGTAACTGGCCACAAGGCCCACCGGAGGTTATTTCCTTGGCTGCTGCGCAAAACGCAACCACGACGAACGATTCGACATCAGGATCCCTCAAGACCGGACGGACGGCGTCACGCCTCTCGTTCGCGAAGATCACTGACAACCTGACGGTTCCCGATCTGCTTGCACTGCAGACCGAGAGCTTCGATTGGCTGGTCGGAAACGACCTCTGGAAGCAGCGCGTGGCCGACGCTCAGGCCGCAGGTCGTCAAGACCTCGCGACTCGCAGCGGGCTCGAGGAGATCTTCGAGGAGATCTCCCCGATCGAGGACCTCGGCGAGACCATGCAGCTCTCGTTCGCGAAGCCCGAGCTCGAGCCCGAGAAGTACACGATCGACGAGTGCAAGGAGCGCGGCAAGACCTATTCCGCTCCCCTCTACGTCGAGGCCGAGTTCATGAACCACCTCACCGGTGAGATCAAGACCCAGACGGTCTTCATGGGCGACTTCCCGCTCATGACCGAAAAGGGAACGTTCATCATCAACGGCACCGAGCGTGTCGTCGTCTCGCAGCTCGTGCGTAGCCCCGGTGTCTACTTCGACCGCGCCCAGGAGAAGACCTCCGACAAGGACATCTACTCCGCTCGCATCATCCCGAGCCGCGGTGCCTGGCTCGAGTTCGAGATCGACAAGCGCGACCAGGTCGGCGTTCGCATCGACCGCAAGCGCAAGCAGTCGGTCACGGTGTTCCTCAAGGCCCTCGGCCTCACGAGCGAAGAGATCCTCGAGGAGTTCAAGGGCTTCTCGTCGATCGAGCTGACCCTCGAGAAAGACAACATCCTGACCAAGGATGAGGCGCTCAAAGACATCTACCGCAAGCTCCGCCCGGGAGAGCAGGTCGCCGCCGAGGCTGCGCGCGCACTCCTCGACAACTTCTACTTCAACTCGAAGCGCTACGACCTCGCGAAGGTCGGTCGCTACAAGATCAACCGCAAGCTCGGCATCGAGTCCGCGCTGTCGAACTCGGTCCTGACCGTCGAAGACATCATCGGCACGATCAAGTACCTCGTGTCGCTCCACGACGAGCAGAAGACGATCGCCGGAGTCCGCGAGGGCAAGGCCGTCGACATCCGCCTCGACGTCGACGACATCGACCACTTCGGCAACCGTCGCATCCGCGCCGTGGGCGAGCTCATCCAGAACCAGGTGCGCACCGGCCTCAGCCGCATGGAGCGTGTCGTCCGCGAGCGCATGACGACTCAGGACATCGAGGCGATCACCCCGCAGACCCTGATCAACGTGCGCCCCGTCGTCGCCGCGATCAAGGAGTTCTTCGGAACGTCGCAGCTCAGCCAGTTCATGGACCAGAACAACCCTCTCGCGGGCCTGACGCACAAGCGTCGACTCTCGGCCCTCGGCCCCGGTGGTCTGAGCCGTGAGCGCGCCGGCGTCGAGGTGCGAGACGTCCACCCCTCGCACTACGGCCGCATGTGCCCGATCGAGACCCCGGAAGGCCCGAACATCGGTCTGATCGGGTCGCTCGCATCGTTCGCTCGCATCAACGCGTTCGGGTTCATCGAGACCCCCTACCGTCGCGTCGCCAACGGCGTCGTGTCGGAGACCATCGACTACCTCACCGCGAGCGAAGAGGACGACTTCATCGTCGCCCAGGCCAACGCCACGCTCAAGGCAGATGGTTCGTTCACCGAGGCTCGCGTTCTCGCCCGCAAGAAGGGCGGCGAGGTCGACCTCATCCCCGTCGAAGACGTGGGATACATGGATGTCTCGCCTCGCCAGATGGTGTCGGTCGCGACGAGCCTCATCCCCTTCCTCGAGCACGACGACGCGAACCGCGCCCTCATGGGTGCCAACATGCAGCGTCAGGCTGTTCCGCTGCTCCGCAGCGAGAGCCCGCTCGTCGGAACCGGTATGGAGGGCTACGCGGCCATCGACGCCGGAGACGTGCTCACCAACCTCAAGGCCGGTGTCGTCTCCGAGGTCTCGGCCGACGTCGTCACCGTGCAGCAGGACGAGGGCGGAACGAAGGACTACTACCTCCGCAAGTTCGACCGCTCCAACCAGGGCACGAGCTACAACCACCGCGTGATCGTGAGCGCGGGCGACCGCGTCGAAGCCGGCGAGGTCCTCGCCGACGGTCCCGCGACGGAGAACGGCGAGCTCGCGCTCGGAAAGAACCTCCTCGTGGCGTTCATGCCGTGGGAGGGTCACAACTTCGAAGACGCGATCATCCTGAGCCAGAACCTCGTGAAAGACGACGTGCTCTCGTCGATCCACATCGAGGAGTACGAGGTGGATGCCCGCGACACGAAGCTCGGCAAGGAGGAGATCACGCGTGACCTCCCCAACGTCAGCCCCGAGTTGCTCGCCGACCTCGACGACCGCGGCATCATCCGCATCGGAGCCGAGGTGCGCCCCGGCGACATCCTCGTCGGCAAGGTCACGCCGAAGGGCGAGACCGAGCTGAGTGCCGAGGAGCGCTTGCTGCGCGCCATCTTCAACGAGAAGAGCCGCGAAGTGCGCGACACCTCGCTCAAGGTCCCCCACGGTGAGCAGGGCACGATCATCGCCGTCAAGGAGTTCAACGCCGACAACGACGACGAGCTCGGCTCGGGTGTCAACCAGCGCGTGGTCGTGTACATCGCCCAGAAGCGCAAGATCACCGAGGGCGACAAGCTCGCGGGTCGTCACGGCAACAAGGGCGTCATCTCGAAGATTCTGCCGGTCGAGGACATGCCGTTCCTCGCCGACGGAACGCCGGTCGACGTCGTTTTGAACCCGCTCGGTATCCCCGGTCGGATGAACTTCGGTCAGGTGCTCGAGACCCACCTCGGTTGGGTCGCGAAGCAGGGCTGGAACGTCGAGGGAAGCCCGAAGTGGGCCGGCCGTCTGCCGGAGCAGGCGCACTCCGCCGCTCCCGGCACGAAGGTCGCGACCCCCGTGTTCGACGGTGCGCTCGAGGAGGAGATCGCTGGTCTGCTCGACTCGACTACCCCGACTCGCGACGGTGACCGACTCATCGACTCGACCGGAAAGACCCGTCTCTTCGACGGCCGTTCCGGTGAGCCGTTCCCCGAGCCGGTCTCGGTGGGCTACATGTACATCCTGAAGCTCCACCACCTCGTCGACGACAAGATCCACGCGCGTTCGACGGGTCCGTACTCGATGATCACGCAGCAGCCCCTCGGTGGTAAGGCGCAGTTCGGTGGACAGCGCTTCGGTGAGATGGAGGTCTGGGCTCTCGAGGCCTACGGCGCCGCTTACGCCCTGCAGGAGTTGCTCACGATCAAGTCCGACGACATCCTCGGTCGCGTCAAGGTCTACGAGGCGATCGTCAAGGGCGAGAACATCCAGGAGCCCGGTATCCCCGAGAGCTTCAAGGTGCTCATCAAGGAGATGCAGTCGCTGTGCCTCAACGTCGAAGTCCTTTCGGCCGACGGCACCGCGGTGAGCTTGCGCGACACGGACGACGAGGTCTTCCGTGCCGCCGAGGAGCTCGGAATCAACATCTCCACGCGGTTCGAGAACTCGTCCATCGACGACATCTGAGCCAGCCGGTAACCCGGACCTGATTTAGCCCTTTTTTAGCTGGACCTTCTTCAAGGAGAAAAATTGCTCGACGTAACAACGTTTGATGAGCTGCGTATTGGCCTCGCCACCGCCGACGACATCCGTCGCTGGTCGCACGGTGAGGTCAAGAAGCCCGAGACGATCAACTACCGCACACTCAAGCCCGAGAAGGACGGCCTCTTCGGAGAGCAGATCTTCGGACCGAGCCGTGACTGGGAGTGCTCGTGCGGTAAGTACAAGCGAGTGCGCTTCAAGGGCATCGTGTGCGAGCGCTGCGGCGTGGAGGTCACCAAGTCCTCCGTGCGTCGCGAGCGCATGGGCCACATCGAGCTCGCCGCGCCCGTCACCCACATCTGGTACTTCAAGGGTGTTCCGAGCCGTCTCGGGTACCTCCTCGACATGGCGCCGAAGGACCTCGAGAAGGTCATCTACTTCGCCGCGTACATGATCATCTCGGTCGACGAGGATGCCCGTCACGCGGACATGCCCGGCCTCGAGAACGAGCTGCGTCTCGAGATCAAAGAGCTCGAGAGCCAGCGCGACTCGCGCATCGCCGACCGCTTGACGAAGCTCGAGACCGACCTCGCTGCCCTCGAGGCCGAGGGGGCGAAGGCCGACCAGAAGCGTCGCACCAAGGACGGCGCCGAGAAGGAGATGAGCCAGACCCGCAAGTCGTTCGACGAGCAGATCGCTCACCTCGAGCGCGTGTGGGATGACTTCCGCAGCCTCAAGGTCGGAGACCTCAAGCCCGAGGACGCCGTATTCCACGAGCTCCAGGACCGCTTCGGCATCTACTTCGAGGGCTTCATGGGCGCCGAGGCGATCCAGAAGCGACTGCAGGCGTTCGACCTCGCGGCTGAGAGCGAGTCGCTCCACCTCCAGATCGCCGAGGGCAAGGGTCAGAAGAAGATCCGTGCCATCAAGCGACTGCGCGTGGTCAACTCGTTCCTCCAGACGGGCAACTCGCCTGCCGCGATGGTGCTCGAGGTCGTTCCGGTCATCCCGCCGGAGCTCCGCCCGATGGTGCAGCTCGACGGTGGTCGTTTCGCGACTTCCGACCTCAACGACCTCTACCGTCGTGTGATCAACCGCAACAACCGTCTGCGTCGTCTGTTGGACCTCGGTGCCCCCGAGATCATCGTCAACAACGAGAAGCGCATGCTGCAGGAGGCCGTCGACGCACTGTTCGACAACGGTCGCCGCGGTCGCCCCGTGACGGGAACCGGTAACCGCGCGCTCAAGTCCTTGAGCGACATGCTCAAGGGAAAGCAGGGTCGGTTCCGCCAGAACCTGCTCGGCAAGCGCGTCGACTACTCGGGTCGTTCGGTCATCATCGTCGGACCGCAGCTCAAGCTCCACCAGTGCGGTCTGCCCAAGCAGATGGCTCTCGAGCTGTTCAAGCCGTTCGTGATCAAGCGACTCATCGACCTCAGCCACGCGCAGAACATCAAGAGTGCCAAGCGCATGGTCGAGCGTTCGCGTCCGCAGGTGTGGGATGTGCTCGAGGAGATCATCCGCGAGCGCCCCGTGCTGCTCAACCGCGCACCCACCCTCCACCGTCTGGGCATCCAGGCGTTCGAGCCTCAGCTCGTCGAGGGCAAGGCCATCCAGCTCCACCCCCTCGTGTGTGCGGCGTTCAACGCCGACTTCGACGGTGACCAGATGGCAGTCCACCTGCCGCTCTCGGTCGAGGCTCAGGCCGAAGCGCGCATCCTCATGCTCGCCTCGAACAACATCCTCAAGCCGTCCGACGGTCGCCCGGTGACCCTGCCCACGCAGGACATGATCATCGGTCTCCACCACCTGACCACCCTCAAGGAGGGTGTCACGGGCGAGGGACGCGCGTTCTCGTCGGTCGCCGAGGCGATCCTCGCGTTCGATCAGCACTCGCTCGACCTCAACGCCAAGGTGCGCATCCGTCTCGAGAACCTCTACCTCGATGAGGAAGTCGCTCCCGAGGGCTTCGAGCAGGGCCAGACGGCGCTGCACGAGACGAGCCTCGGTCGCGCCCTCTTCAACGAGGCGCTCCCCACCGACTACCCGTTCATCGACGCGGTGGCCGACAAGGGCAAGCTCTCGGCGATCGTCAACGATCTCGCCGAGCGCTACCCCAAGGTGGAGGTCGCGGCAGCTCTCGACCGCATCAAGGACGCCGGTTTCTACTGGGCCACGCGCTCGGGAGTGACCGTCGCTCTCTCCGACGTTCTCACCCCGCCGAACAAGCGCGAGATCATCGGGAGCTACGAGAAGCAGGCAGCCAAGGTTCAGACCCAGTTCGAGAAGGGACTCACGACCGACGCCGAGCGTCGCCAGGAGCTCATCGAGATCTGGAACAAGGCCACCGCCGAGGTCGCTACGGCGATGGAGGCGAACATGCCCGAGAACAACACGATCAACCGCATGGTCACCTCGGGGGCTCGTGGTAACTGGATGCAGGTTCGCCAGATCGCCGGTATGCGTGGACTCGTGTCGAACCCGAAGGGTGAGATCATCCCTCGCCCGATCATCTCGAGCTACCGCGAGGGCCTGTCGGTCGCCGAGTACTTCATCGCGACCCACGGTGCTCGCAAGGGCCTCGCCGACACCGCGCTCCGCACGGCCGACTCGGGGTACCTCACGCGTCGACTCGTGGATGTCTCGCAAGACGTCATCATCCGCGAAGACGACTGTGGCACCACGCGCGGTCTCAAGCTTCTCGTCGGAACCCCGAACGCCGAAGGCGTTCTCGTGCCTGACCCGAACATCGAGAACTCGCTCTACGCTCGCAGCCTCGCAGAGGATGCGGTCGACGAGTCGGGAACGGTCATCGCGAAGGCGGGCGACGACATCGGAGACGTGCTCATCGAGCAGCTCATCGAGGCCGGCATCACGCACGCTCGCGTGCGCTCGGTGCTGACCTGCGAGTCCGCTGTCGGTGTGTGTGCGGCGTGCTACGGCCGTTCGCTCGCGACCGGCAAGCTCGTCGACATCGGTGAGGCCGTCGGTATCATCGCGGCCCAGTCGATCGGTGAGCCCGGAACGCAGCTCACCATGCGTACCTTCCACACGGGTGGTATCGCGTCTGCCGACGACATCACGCAGGGTCTTCCCCGCGTCACCGAGCTCTTCGAAGCCCGCACCCCCAAGGGTGCGTCGCCTCTCGCCGAAGCCGCGGGCCGCATCACGATCGAAGACACCGACCGCAGCCGCAAGCTCATCCTCACGCCCGACAGCGGAGACGAGCCGATCGCCTACCCGGTGCTCAAGCGCGCGACGCTCCTCGTCGAAGACGGAGAGCACGTCGAGCTCGGCCAGCAGCTGCACGTCGGCAACGTCGACCCGAAGGAGGTTCTCCGGGTTCGCGGTGTCCGGGCGGTTCAGGAGCACCTCGTCGGTGGAGTGCAGGGTGTCTACCGCTCGCAGGGTGTGCCGATCCACGACAAGCACATCGAGGTCATCGTCCGCCAGATGCTTCGCAAGGTCACCGTCGTCGACCACGCCGACACCGACCTGCTGCCCGGCGAGCTCGTCGACCGGTTGAAGTACAACGAGCTCAACCGCGCCGCGTTGACTGAGGGAAAGAAGACGGCTTCGGCTCGTCAGGAGATCCTCGGTATCACCAAGGCGTCGCTCGCGACCGAGTCGTGGCTGTCGGCCGCGTCGTTCCAGGAGACCACCCGGGTTCTGACCCAGGCGGCCATGGAGGGCAAGTCCGACCCGCTCATGGGCCTCAAGGAGAACGTCATCATCGGAAAGCTGATTCCTGCCGGAACCGGTCTGCCGAAGTACCGCAACGTCAACGTCGAGGCGACGGAAGAAGCCAAGGCCGAGCGTTACCCGAACCGCATCTTCACGGATGAGTCGGTGTTCAGCGAGAGTGACCTGTCGTTCGTCGACTTCGAGAGCTTCTCGTCGGACGACTACACGCCGGGAACCTACAACTAGGCCCTCGCGCACGAAGGAACGGCCCGTCACCTCGAGGTGGCGGGCCGTTCTGCGTGTCGGGGGCGCCTACTCCACGACCGCCCACTGCTCAAGGTCGTGGATGAGAGGCGCCACCGGCCCGCTGCGCACGGAAACGCCCGTCACGGCCCGGTCGGTGACGGTCACGGTGGGATTGACGGCGAACGGTCGCGCGACGGCGGCGCGCACGATGCTCGACTCGATCCGGGCCAGCAGCTCCCGGGCCTCGTAGACGTCGACGGTCTGATCGAGCTGAGTGATGAGTTCATCTCGGTCGGCATCGGCGTCGCCGATGAGGGATGTCTCGCTCCCGCTGCCCCACTGCGCCGCGATCTGAGCGGGCGTCTGCGGGAGGGATACGCGGGTGATCGCGGCATCCCAGCCCGGTTCGTCCATCTCGGCGACGATGTCGTCGGTCCCGCAGTCGACGATGTTCCACCCTTCGGCGCCGACGGCATCTCTCAGGGCCTCGAAGGCGCCGACGGCGAACTCGCTGCCGCGATCGTAGAGCACGCACAGCGATGTGCCCGCTGCGACGCCGGCGGCTGCGCGCTCGAGGGCCGGCTCGCGGCTCGGCGTGCCGAGCACCGACGCGAATCCCGAGTCCTCGTTCACGATGTCGTAGGCGGGGGAGCCCGGCGCCGACAACATCGAGGTCGTCGCCGTGTAGGCCGACGCCCACCCGCCGGCGCCACGATCCACGATGTCGCGCGCGGGGACCGTGCGGAGAAATGCGGTGCGCGCGGCCGGCTTCGCGAACACACCGGTCGGGCGCAGCAGCACGGTCCACACGGTTCCATCGTGCGATGTCAGAACGGGATTGTCGCGGCGCTCGAAGTCGTCGACGATCGCGCGGTTCTGGAGCGTCGGGGCCACCTGAACGACGTCGATCCGCCCGCCGATCGCCGACACGCCGTCGTCTCCCATCGGCACGAGGTCGATGCGCGCGACCTGCGGCGTGGCCGCGCCCGCATACAGAGGATTGGGCACGAGTGTGACGCTCTGTCCGTCGTCGTCGCGGGTGAACCCGTCGACCTGGTACGCCCCGCTCGACAAGCGCACGTATGCGGGGACATCCGTCACCTCGGTCACATCGAATGTGTCGGTCCACGCCTCGCCGACCGCTTCGAGGGCAGCGTCGTCCTCGTCCTGGATCGCGCGGATGACCGCTTGCTTCGCCTCCATCGCATCGTCGAGGCCGAAGGCACGCCCGCCGACCACGTGCGCGGGAACGGACGCCTCGATCGCGCTCTGCCACCCGATCGTCGGCTCGGGGGACGTCACCTCGATCGCGCGCGCGAATTCGTCGAGCTCGGGGACGATCGGTGCCTCCTGCACCTCGGCATCGTCGTCGAGGTCGGCTTCGTCTTCGTCCTCGGTCTCCCCCTCCGGAGCGAGGAGTCCGCTTCCCGCTGCCCATCCGAGCAGAAGATCCGCGGCGTCGAGCGGGATGCCGTCGGACCATGCCGGTTCCGCGAGATCGTAGCGGGCGGTGAACGGGATGTCGCTCACGATCGTCACGGTCCCGAAGCTCTCGTCGGGAACGAACTCGCCGTCGACGATGTCGCCGAAGCTGCTTCTCGTGGCCTCCGCGATGTCGATGTTGCCGCGTGTCGGCGAGGCGGCGGCATTGAACGACGTGATTTCGCCGGTCCAGCCCACCGTGACCGTCGTGTCGGGCACGACCGTGTCAGGCACACCGGGTGCGCACGCGGTCAGGCTCGCGACGACGACCACGACCCCGGCTGCGGCGGCCCGGCGGGGAGACTTTCTGCTCACCGACCTCACACGAGGTCGGTGCCGTCGTCGCTCTCGGCACCCATCTCGCGGTAGCGCTCGCTCTCTTCACTCTCGAGCCACGCCCGCGCATACTCGAGCAGAGTCGCAGGCGACTCTTCGGCTTCCTCAGCGGAGGCGAACGGTCCGATCGTATCTTCGGACGGACGCTCGTCGGCTCGTTGCACCGACTGGGTCGTCAGGTTGTACCAATAGGTCTGTGCTGGTGTCATCGGCTCCGCACTCCGTTCATGACATGGATACTAATCGCCCGAGGAAACGAAAGAGGTCGTGGTGCGATCGTTCGCACCACGACCTCCGAAGGTGTGTCGGCTCAGCCGCCAGCCATCTCCGCATCCGTGTCGCGGATCCTGTCGGCCATGCGGTCGAGCGCCTCAGCCATGTCGTTGACGGCCTCGGCGGCGTCGTCGAGCGACGTCGTGAGCTCCGCGTACGCGGTGGAATACGCTTCCGACGCGTTCTCGGTCTTGAAGCCGTCCTGCACGAGGTCTGTGATGATGCCTTCGAGCTCTTTCAGCGTGTCGGTGACCGTCTGGCGTCCGTCGCGCAGACGCTGCGCCGCAGTCTCCATCTCGCTGTATGTTGCACCGAAATCATGTCCGGCCATGAAACCCGCCTCCCAGCGTTCGTCGTGTTCAGGCCCGTCTGGCCTTCCCCACAACTGAGGCTAACGAAGGAACGCCCGAGTGCACATGGGGAGCGCTACCCATGTGTCGCTGCCTGCCTGGCCGCTGCCCGTGTGCCCGGCGCCGGCGTGGCCGCGTCGGTGCTCGCAGACTCCGCGACAAAGGGCATCTGCATCGTGACCGCCTGGCCCGCCTGCACGAAAATGCCGCGACCGACCGGAAAGTCGGAGCGCTTGACGCGCCCGAAAGCCGTCTTGAAGATCGCCTCCCCGTCGTAGGTGTCGGGCTTGAGCACGATTCCCTGCCGGGCGGTCTTCCACTCGCCGAGCACGCCGATGCTTCCGCTGGCGCGACTGATCTCGGCCTCGGCGACGAGAAGATGCTCGCTATTGCCCATCGCTTGAAGCAGCGCGCGCATCGGGCGGTCGGCAGGCCCGTCAGCGAGGTGCGGGATGTCTTCGATCACGATCATGATCCGCTCGCCCGGGGCATCGCTGACGACGAGACCCGCGAGCTCCGTCGCCAGTTCGGCCTCGTCCTCGGGGCGTGTGGCGCTGCGCAACCAGGGCCTGAAGTCCTTGAGATCGGCGCGCCTGCTCCCGAAGTGGTACAGGCGCACAGCGGGGTCGAAGCGTTCCATCGCGACGACGAGCGCCTTGAGGGCGTTCGTGCGCCCCGAGGCCGGCGGACCGGAGACCACGAACGAGCCGATCGGCTCGAACCCGCGGGGGGCCAGTGTGTCGTCTGCAATACCGAAGACCGGCATCCCCTCGACATGCGCGGGCATGTCCGCCGCCAGCGCCATCGTCGGGAGTGCTCCGATCTCCGGCAGGTCGCGCACGCCGAGGCCGCGGAGACGATCGCCGAGGGCGGCGAGGGCTCTGGTCTGCTCGACGGCGTTCGACGTGCCGCCGAGCACGGCGATCTGTGCCTCGTGCCCGTCGATGACCGCTCGACCGGGAGGTGACTGCTCGTCGAGGATGTTGCGAGGCGCACCGAGGAGCATGTACTGGCTCTGGTCGCCCATCCGCAGGATGACGCGACGCGAGATGTTGGCGCC
The DNA here is from genome assembly GCF_046600695.1 of Marisediminicola sp. LYQ85. Classification (NCBI taxonomy): domain Bacteria; kingdom Bacillati; phylum Actinomycetota; class Actinomycetes; order Micrococcales; family Microbacteriaceae; genus Marisediminicola; species Marisediminicola sp. LYQ85. The sequence continues at coordinate 11,588 of NZ_JBKIWO010000002.1, read as the reverse complement.
GACGGCGCTCGGCACCGCGTTGCCGCGGTCGGCCGTGATGACGGTGTGCAGACCCAGGGTGCGCCCCTCGCCGAGGATGCGCATGAACGTGCGGTACGACGGCCCCCTGCCCGGCGCGACCTCCCAGTCCTTCTTGAACTCCGGGTAGTTGTCGATCAGCAGGATGATGCGCGGCATCGCCGGATCGACGAGCTCGCGGTACTCCTGAACGGATGCCGCACTGGCGGTAGCGAAGGCCGCGGCCCGACGGTCCATCTCCTGATCGAGGGTGCGAAGCAGTCGCTGGATGCGTTCCACATCCGCGCCGTCGACGACCGACCCCACGTGGGGGAGGGCCGACAGGGCTCCGAGCGCGCCGGACGCGAAGTCGAGGCAGTAGACCTGCACGCGACCGCGATCCGGGCGCAGCCCCGCCGCGGTCCCGATGGTCTTGAGCACCGTCGACTTGCCCGAACCCGAGGTGCCGTAGACCACGAGCGACCCGTCGCGGTCGGGCACGAAGACGGCCGATTCCTGCAGCTGTTTCTCGGGGACGTCCATCAGTGCGAGCGGGATCCTCGTGTCGCCGTCGGCGGGCAGGCGCTCGAGGTCGACGAGCTGCGGCAGGTCGTCGAGCCACGGCCGGCGGGGGCGTGGGAGGCCCGCGACTTCGCTCGCTCGCACGAGGGTCTGCACGATGCGCTTCTGATCGTTGGGGCCGAGGTCGTACTCGTGCGAATCGGATTCCGCGGATCGGTCGGGCTCCCACTCTCGCGTGGCACCGAACCGGAGCTCAGCGACGCGCACCTCGGCGACGGCGGTGTCGTCGTCGGAGGTCCAGCCACCCGTGTATGCCGACTGGAACGGCACGAGGCGACCGGGGCCGGTCTTGGCGATCGCCCGACCCGGGATGCTCGCCGAGAAGCTCGCCGCGATCTCGTCGTCGACGACATCCCGGGAATCCGACTCGTCGGCCATCCGAAGCGCGATGCGCAGATTCGTGTTCGCCCGGAGATTGTCCTTGATCACGCCGGCGGGGCGCTGGGTCGCCATGATGAGGTGGATGCCGAGCGACCGCCCGCGCTGCGCGATGTCGACGACCCCGTCGACGAACTCCGGCATCTCCGACGCGAGAGCAGCGAACTCGTCGATGACGAGAACGAGCGCCGGGGGACACTCCGGATCCTGGCGCTTCTCGAGCTCGAGGAGGTCCTTGGCCTTCTTGCGGTTGAGCAGATGCTCGCGATGCTGCAGCTCGGCGCGCAGGCTCGTGAGAGCGCGGCTCACGAGGTGAGGACTCAGGTCGGTCACGAGCCCCACGCAGTGCGGCAGATCGACGCAATCGGCGAAGGCGGATCCGCCCTTGTAGTCGACGAAGAGGAACGTCACTCGGTCGGGGCTGTGTGCCGCCGCCATGCCGAGCACCCAGGCCTGGAGGAACTCCGACTTGCCGGCGCCCGTCGTGCCGCCCACGAGCGCGTGCGGGCCCTGCGTGCGCAGGTCGAGCGCCATCGCATCGCTCGGGCCCTGCCCGATGATCGCCCGGAGGGTGCCCGCTTTCTTCAACCGCGGCCGGGGGTTCGAAGACCGGTCGATGATCGTGGTGTTCTGTCGCCATCGTTCGATCGCCACGGTCGGATCCTCGGCGATCGCCGGGTCGATGAGCTGCAGGAACATCACGGAGTTCGGGATGTCGGATGCGTCGTGCACCACCGTGCTCGCGTCGACGACGGGGGAGAGGCGCCGCGCGAACATCTCCATGTACGCGTTCGACACACCTTCGACTCGCACGTGGTCGAACGCTTCGCCGGTGCGGACCAGGCCCACGCGCGCATCTTCGAGGCCGGCGGTCGTCAGCTCGACGAAGCTCCGGCAGACGGCGGGGAGGGATTCGACGGTGGACGAGACGAAGACCGCGTGCACGCCGTGATCCGCTCCGCGCTCGAGCACGTCGGTCAGCCGACCACGGTCGACCGGGGCGTCGCCGGTGACGAACACGATGATCGAGATCGGCGGAGTCACGTGTCGCTCGCCTGCCGCGCGCGCGACGTCGGTGCCGAAGAGCAGCGGGTTCCAGTCCTCTTTGAAGGGCCCTCGCGGTTCGGGCTTGCCGGCGTCACCGGCGGCACGAGCGACGTACTCCTCGAGTGAGCTCAAGAGCGCCGCGCTGGTCGGTGCGGAGTCGGCCAGAGGCCGGTCGCGAAAGGGGCTGCGCTCGCTCGACGTGTGCGGCATCCACTTCAACCACTCCAGCTCGGGCGTCCATGTCGAGTCGGCGAAGGCCACCGCGACGACGTCGTTGGGGGCGTGGAGGCCGAACAGCTGGACGGCGACACCGCGCATCGTGTCGGCGACGAGTGCTCGGGGTCCGGCTATGCCGATCGAGCCTGCGGCAGACAGCATCTCGAACACGGGCACGTCATCGACGGAGTCGTAGCGCTCGCGGAGGCGGTCGACGCGGTCGATGTACTCGGGGAGTCCCTCGGGGGTGTCCGCATCGTCGATCGAGTTGCGTGCGGGCAACCGGCAGCTGCCCAGCCGCAGGCCGAGGTAGTTCCAGTGCTCGGGTCGCCTCGTCCAGAGCATCGGGCCGAGCCGCATCGCCTGGTCGAACACTTCGGCTACCGGCGGGGCCTCGACGTTGCGGGCGCGCTCCTCCTCGGGCTTGCCTCGGAACAGATCCTCTTCCAGCTGCTCGTACTGACGCTCGAAGAGGAGGAACTCGTGGTTCTGCTTCTTCCGGCTCTGCACTGATTGGTTGAAGAGGTTGCCGAGGGCCATGAGCGGGGTCATGACGATGAGGAGAAGCGACCGCGGGTTGCCGTTGAGGGCGTACAACGCGGCTCCCATCAGGATGGGTGCGATGAGGATGGGCCACGGGAAGATCTTGCCGATCTTCTCGGTGGGCAGACGGGGAGGCTTGAATCCCGTGCCCGGGTAACGGACCTCGACGCGCGGACTTCGGTTGAACATCACTCCGCCACCGCGTTCGATGATCGGATCTTCGTCTGCGGAGCCGTCGAAGGAGCGCGCGAGGTGGAACACGAGGGTGGTGCTCCCGATCACGAACGGTGTGCCCTCTTCGACCCGCACCCGCTGCAGCTGCACCCCGTCGACGAGCACGCCGTTGGCGGAGTTGAGGTCGACGACTTCCACGTGCGAACCGGCCTCGAGCCGTGCGTGGCGCTTGGAGACCATCGGATCGGCGAGCACGATGTCGTTCTCCGGGTCGCGCCCGAGCGAGACGTGGCCGGCCGCGATGGGAAACTCCTGCCCGGCGAGCGGGCCGGCGATCGCGCGCATCCTCCCCACGATCTCGCGCTGCGCCGACGCGGTGTATCCCGACCCGTAGTTGATGATGGACGCCGCGAACCCCGACCCGATCGGCGCCTCGCCGATCGGGAGGTGGGGCGAGAGCGAGACCATGCGCTGGCCGGTCGGTGGGGCGACGGCGAGGGTCAGCACGTCGTCGTCGCCGAGAACGATCGATCGGGTGGGATCCGATTCCGCGACATGGCGTGCCACGTCTCCGACCGTGGCGGTCGAATCCGTGGTGATCACGATGTCGGCGGGGTCGCTCGCGTGGCGGTGCAGTGTCAGCTTCAGTCTCATGGCTCTTCTCCGAGGTGGATGCGCCGCACGGCAGCACAGGTCGTCGTCACGCGGGGTGTCACATCCGGACCACGTCTGCGACCCGGTCGCCGAGCCGGATGCTGTCGCCGTCGACGACGGAGACCGGCACACCGGGCGCGAGCTCACGGTCGACTCCGTCGTGCGTGAGCGCCGACCCGTTCGTGGAGTGCCAATCGACGACCTCGAGCCCGTCGCCGACCGGACGAACGAGCAGGTGCGTCTTCGACATCGACCGACTCGGGTCCGGAACGGGGATCGACCGTGCGCCGGGGTGGTCGGCGGGGTCGGGGTCACGCCCCAAGAAGATCGGTCCGGACACCGGGATGCTCGCACCGGTGTCGAGCCGAAGAGAGAAGAGCGCGGTGCGCACCTCCTGCTGAGGCGCGGCGGGCGGGGATGCCGGTGCGGCCACTGGCGTGGGAACGGGCGCAGCCACGGGCGCAGGGATGGGAGCGGCCACCGGCGGAGGTACGGGCGCGGGGCGCTGCGCGACCGGTGCGGGGGCCGCAGCGCGCGCCGCAACCGCGGGCTCCGGCGGGGGCGTCGCGAGCGGTTGCGGTGTCGGCGGTGCCACGACGAAGTCCGCCGAGAGCACCTCCGCATCGTCGGGCCTCGAAACACCGAGCACCCCCGCACTGTTGCGGCTCCCGGGACGGTACTCGGGCTGAGCCGAGGGCGCACTGCGCGTGGCGAGGGACGGCAGCTCGGAGCGCTCCGGCAGGGGATCGACCTTCACCATCTTGCGGGCGATTCGCATCCGCTTCTCGTCGAACGGGTTCAGCCCCCGCCGTGTGTCGACGAGCCACACCCCCGTCGCCTTGTCGTGCCAGCCTCGACCGCGTCTGTCGGGATCGAAGGTCGGGGTGAGCAGGATGAGCGCCGAGCCGATGCCGGGAACTATGCCCGCGGCTAGGACGATGAGGTAGCGCAGCAGCACGGCGCCGATGCCGGGTCGCTCCAGCGTGCGCACATTCACGCTGCGGATGCCGACGAGGGACTTGCCGATCGTGCGACCCCTGCGCCCGTGGAGCACGAGTTGGGCGACGACGAGCACGAGCGAGAGTGCGACGCTGATCGACGCCATGACGATGCCGAGCACGAAGTCGGGATGGTTCACGAAGCCGTAGGACGAGATGGACCCCGTCGCGAGTTTGATCAGCAGCGGAACCGCACCGAGCCACAGGGGGAGCTGCAGGATCACCCAGAGCGTGACGTCGCACGCGTACGCGAGTGCTCGACGGCCGAAGGGTGCCCGCAGCAGACCGAGGGCAGCGGCGTAGGCCGGATCGGGGCGTCCCGCGGCGTCGACCCCCTCGACGGCCCGCTCCCGCTCATCGATCTCCCAGATCATGAGCGTTTGTTGCCAGGCTGAGCGCAAGCAGAGGAGGGAGTGCCCCCGACCCCGCTGGACGACCCCGGCGAGTGGTCACCCACTCGACGGTCGAACTCCCACGATCTCGGTCTCACAGGCGGTATGCGCCCGACTCGAAGTCCTCGAGGTTCAATAGCGTCAGCGCAATTCTCGAATCGAAGTACTCCTCGAAGGATGCGTACTCGTCGAGGATCCCCGACGGGTCGAGGGAGAGCACCTCACTCGCCACTCGTCCATCGATCACCCGCATGGCGGCGAACATCGGCATCTCGAGGTCGACGGCGATCGGGAGGAGGGTCGCTGCCGAATACCCCGCGGCCAGGGCCTGTGGCGGGGCAGTCTCGATCCACGCGGTGAATACCTCGCGGTGCTCCCCGGCTGCGAGTTGCTCGACGCTCAGGAGGTCCTGCGTCTCGAAGAACGCCCGCCAACCGTCGGCTGCCTCGAGGAAGGAGCGATGGCCGGGGTCGAGCACGAGTCCGGTGCGTTCCTCGTACTCGTCGAGCCGACTCGATAGGGCGGCTACCGCCGGAATCGTGAACGGAAAGATGCGATCGACATCGAGTTGCGCAATGCGTTCCTTCACACGCGCCAACTCCACGATCTTTGTGGGCCAGTCGGTCATCATTCCCTCACAATGAAGATCGTCGGGTCATATCCCACCGGGTAGCGGTTGACCTGCCCGGCGAGGCTGGAGTTGACTCTACTACTGTAATCGCCCCAGCCCGGCGGCTTGCCCTGCCCGACCCAGGTGGAGTCGGGAACGTGTGCGACGACTCCCTGGTAGGGGGTTCCCGCGTCGCGTGCGCGAATCCGTTCGAGGCGCGCTTCACGCCGCGCGTCGCGGGCGATCTGCTCGGCCGTGCTGACGCGACCGGAGTCCGACAGCGAGCCGTCAGCGAGGTACCGATTGCTGCGGTTGACGTAGTCGTGGAACTGAGCGATCTCCTCGGGCGTTGCTCCGTCGACGACGTCGAAGATGACGGGGCCGGTTCCGTCGGGGTTGGGGACTTGCGGCCCTTGTACGGGGGCGTCGGTCCCGCTCGGGCCGTCGTAGTGGTCGTTATTGGTGGTTCGGCGGATGACCGTGTCGAAGTGGCCGTCGAGTCTCTCGGCGACCTGGTGGAGTTTGTCTTTCAGGTTCGCGCCGCCCTTGACGCCTGCTTCTCTGAGTTCGCGGAGGACCGGTTTGATGGCGGACATCAGTCGTCGCCTCCGAAGTCGAGGGCGGAGAACTCGGTGAAGAACGTCGAGGTGATGGTTTGGATGTCTGCCCCGTGGATCTTCATCTCGGTGCGGGCATCCTCGAGCGCTTCGAGGTCGGCGTAGAACTCGTCGGAGTCACCGACCTGACCCTCGACCATCGGTGCGTCGAGGATCGCGTCGATGATGGCGGGCAGTTGTTCCGCGAGCGGCTCGATGGCCATCGGCGCCAACTGCATGATCAGTTGCTCGACGGCGATATCGACCGCGGCGTTCAACAGTTTCTTCTTGATCAGCAGCATCGGTCCGGCTCCGGCCGCGGTGACCGGGTTGGTGAGCATCGCGGCCAGGGTGATCATCGTCGTCGTGACATCGACGATGACTTTCATCTTCAGTGCGAAGATCGCGTCCGCTCCGATGTCCATCGCGGTCGCGGCCGGCGGCATGATGTCGATGAGTTGTTGGAGGTTCTGCGACCGGTTGGTGTTCCAGGCACTCATGGTCGAGGGTCCGGTTTGGCCGCGCATCGCTCCGGCGACGTCGCCGTTGACTTTGCGGTCGACGGCTTGCACGACACCCTCGAGGTCGGATCCGAGGGTGCGCACGAGCACGGCGCCTTTGCGCACCTCGTCCTCGTCGACGTCGGGCCACTCGAATCCGAGTTTTTCCATGACCCAGACGAGCTCGTTCGGCAACATCATTCCCACGGTCGCACCACCTCCACGATGACCCTACGGTCGCACCACACCACACACCATGGGGAGAAGTCCCCACCCGCCGTGCGGCTAGGACAGCGACGGCGTGCCGAGCCGAGTGCCGCGGTCCACCACGCGTACACAGCGAGTCCCGCGTCGAGGATGACCCGGCCGAGGGCACAACCCGTTCATCCGGGACCAGGTCAACGCCAGTTGATAGGTGAACATCCAATAGAGCGCCTCGAGCGCGTCCTGACCAAGCTCCGGACGTCGAGCCACCAGAACCTCCTGAGCCTCCCGCCCGCCTTCGGACAGGGTCTTCGTCGCCCAGTCGATCTTGATCGACATCATCTCGTCGGTGACGGCGCGCACGCGCGTCAGCAGCACCGCAGCGTCCTCGCCGACCGCGAGCGCTCTGACGGCGTCCTCATCCGTTCGGGGGAAGGGCGACCGTCCTTTGCCGAGGTACGCGACGATGGCGCGGGTCAGGTCTCGGTCTTCCACGGTCACATCGGGCGCCGGCCGACGACGTCAGCGCCCGGGTGTGAAGACCCGGGCGGCCGCCTGGATCTCGGCCTCATCCGGCACACGATTCTCGTAGCCACGCGCACGCACGTGCTCGAGAAAACCCTCATCGGGAGCGACGCCGTGGGTCTGAACGTAGTAGGTCACCGGGCCCGTCCACACGTATTCGCCGTCGGTCCGGATCGTCAGAGGGACGACATGCTCGTCACCCCGCAGAATGTCGATGCCGCGCGCGGTCGTGTGCATCACAACGGCACCCGCGTCGAGGTAGGCGCCCACGAGAGACTGCTCCTCGTCGGAGAGCCTCCCCTCGTTGAGCAACGGCCGCTCACCCTGGGTCGTGTCGGCCACACCCGGCTGGAAGACAGAAACCTGCTTGACCATTCGCTTTCACCATTTCTCTGCCGAGTCGGCAACGGCGCCTAGCCGTTCGACTGGAATTGTACCCAGCCGCCGTTCGGCGGCCAGACAGGAGCACCGGTGACCGGATCGATGTCCGTGACGAAGGGCGCGCCGCCCGCGGTCGACCACACCGGCTTCGTGGGCGCGGTCACCGTGACGCCGAGGTCATCGGCCAGCTGCTGCGCGAAGCCGTCGGGCGCAGAGCCGGTGTCGCACGAGAAGAGCCGGATGGGTGACTCGCCGTCCCAATCGGTTCGTTTTCTGACCTGTTCGGCGAAGTCGGCGGCATTCATCATCGACCCGTCGCCGCCCTGGACCGCGTGCGGAGAGCCGTGCAGATCCAGTACGTACTCGCCCGGGTACCGGGGCACGTCACCCGCGGCGGCACGATCCTTGTCGGGAAGAAAGTGCCACCCCGCATCCGTTTTCTTTCCCCTGCGCAGCGCTCGGTTCTTCAGCCAGCCCCGGGCGACCGCGTCGTCCGGGGCATCCATATCCGGCCGATCGAAGCGGTCTTTGTCCTTGACCTGCCTGATGACGGCGTCGAGATGCCCATCGAGGTTGTCGGCGACCCGGTGCAGCTTGTCCTTCGCCTGCACACCACCCTTGAGTGCGGCTTGCTTCAGTTCACGGAGGACCGGCTTGATGGCGGACATCAGTCTTCCCCTCTCGAGTTCAGGGCGGAGAGCTCCATGGAGAACATCGACGTCACCGTCGGACTATCCGTTCTCGGTTCGTGATTCACGACTGCACCACCTCGCCGACGACCCTACGGTCGCACCGCACCACACACCATGGGGAGGAGTCCCCACCCGCCTCCGACGCGTGTCAGGATCGCGGTTCACCTAGGTCAACCAGACGCCGGGGGAGGGAAATCGATTCCCCGTGCCTGTTCGAGCGCGTCGAGGTTTGGAAGCTCGAGGTTCGCACGCTCCCGCGATATCACCTGGGGATAGCTGAAAGCCCCGACCTCCCAGTAAGTGCCGCAGTAGCGGCAGCGACGCACTTCAGCCATGAACTCGTCGCTATCGCCAATGGTGACTGCCCGTGCCTCCGGCGCATAGCTTGCCCAATACCCAGAGCAGATTTCGCACGCCCCGGCGTATGCCTCAACCGGATCAGTCATCGCCGCTACCGGATCGTCGTCGAGGACACGCTTGGACCGCCACGATCGGTCTCACGTTCGCTCTCACGTGTGCCTCTGTCGCTGCCGACAGATGTGCGCGCTCGGCGTTAGCTGTCATGTCATCGTGCGGCATTCTCGCTCCTCATCGCAGGTCGATGTGATTCAGTCTGAGAGCGGTGGCAGCGACCGCCGCGACTTCTCAACGTGGCGAAGCTTGACCAGAACATGCTCGAGAGCACTTTCTTCGTCAGCGAACGTGCGGATCGTCGTTTCGAACGGCTGCGTCCGTTCGTCCGCGAGATACACCCTCCACAGTTCCCCGTCGCGCTCGAGGACGACCGCGTCGAGGTGGAGGCGCCCCATTCCATAGACGACAGGGGTGGGAAGGTGTTCGGCGTCGACGATCCGCATCAGCTGGTCGACGTTCATCTTCAGACCTCTCGAATTGCCCTGTCAGAAGTTATGGCCGGGCCTACGCGCCGCGCTGGCTCTCGTCGTACAGGCGGTCGATCTCTGCGCGCTGCTCTGCAACGGTGGTCACTGTGGCCGGATCCACGGGCTCGAAGGTGTCGACGACACCTGCGGCTCCGGCCGTTGTCATGCGATAAGAAGTCAAACCGCCGCCCTGATCGCGGCCCATGCCGCTCGGCCAGACATCCGCCTGGGCGCCGACGACGCCGACCCGCCAGCCGAGAGGCTCCAGTGCGTTGCGTACGACGCACAGAGCTTCGAACGCGTCATCCGCGCTCGCCTCGATGGGGTCGAAGTGGGGGGAATCCACGCGGACCACCCAGCCGGAGGATTCGTACCGCCATGCGATGGTCGCGCCGACGGTCACTCCGTGCCTCGCTGCATCGATCGATTGCGGACTCTGGATCATGCGGTTGTGACGTCGATTGTCAGGACTGGCCCGCGCCATATGCGGCTTCGTAAGCCGCGAGGTACTCGGATCCGAGTCTCAACCTTACGTAATAGTCGATGTCCTCGAGAGCTACTCGAACTTGCTCCCGGGTACCGCGGATCGTCAGCCGTCGTCCGAGGGGCTTGGACACCGAAACGTCGCCGCCCAGGAGTACACCGAATCCCCAGTTGCCTTCGCCGTAGTCGTCGTATCGGCCACGAACGGCGAACGCGTCGTACAGAACGAAGGTGACCTCGCCATCCGACAGCTTCTGTACCTGCCTCGCTGCTGGGAGATGTTGTTCGACCAGGTCGAGCACGTCGTCAACGGCCATGTCATCGTGCGGCATTTTCGCTCCTCAGCTTCATCGCGGAACCGCCTGCATCGTCGTGGGGTCGAAGCGGTAGCCGTGGTCCCGTAGGAAATCGAGTTCGTCCGCCAGCGCGCTGTCGGGAAAGTCCAGCGGGTTGTGAGAGAAGGTGATCGGCTTTCCTTCGGCCATCATACGTTCGAGGAACGGCACGTTGAAGGCGTCGAACATGTCGGGGTCAGTCAGGTTATTCGAATCCCTGATGTCCCCCCACCGGTCGCCGAGACTGAAATAGGTGGCGGGTGGCTGCTGGCCCTCGGCGACGTCGACATAGCTGGACGTGCCGGGGACGTAGTACTTGCCCAGTACCGCCTCGCCGCCGTTCGGGTTGTGCACACTCGAATCGAGGATGTCCAAGTAATCCTGGTCACTCATCGATGAGGGCTTACGGCTCAGGCTGGGCTGCCACGGGTTGGTCCGGGAATCGGGCGTCCGATCGCCGTTGCTGCCGGGGCCGTCGTAGCGGTCGTTGTTCTTCACCCGCCTGATCACATCGTCCATGTGGTTGTCGAGTCTGTCGGCGACCTGATGGAGTTTGTCTTTCAGGTTCGCGCCGCCCTTGACGCCTGCTTCTCTGAGTTCGCGGAGGACCGGTTTGATGGCGGACATCAGGCGTCGCCTCCGAAGTCGAGGGCGGAGAACTCGGTGAAGAACGTCGAGGTGATGGTTTGGATGTCTGCCCCGTGGATCTTCATCTCGGTGCGGGCATCCTCGAGCGCTTCGAGGTCGGCGTAGAACTCGTCGGAGTCACCGACCTGACCCTCGACCATCGGTGCGTCGAGGATCGCGTCGATGATGGCGGGCAGTTGTTCCGCGAGCGGCTCGATGGCCATCGGCGCCAACTGCATGATCAGTTGCTCGACGGCGATATCGACCGCGGCGTTCAACAGTTTCTTCTTGATCAGCAGCATCGGTCCGGCTCCGGCCGCGGTGACCGGGTTGGTGAGCATCGCGGCCAGGGTGATCATCGTCGTCGTGACATCGACGATGACTTTCATCTTCAGTGCGAAGATCGCGTCCGCTCCGATGTCCATCGCGGTCGCGGCCGGCGGCATGATGTCGATGAGTTGTTGGAGGTTCTGCGACCGGTTGGTGTTCCAGGCACTCATGGTCGAGGGTCCGGTTTGGCCGCGCATCGCTCCGGCGACGTCGCCGTTGACTTTGCGGTCGACGGCTTGCACGACACCCTCGAGGTCGGATCCGAGGGTGCGCACGAGCACGGCGCCTTTGCGCACCTCGTCCTCGTCGACGTCGGGCCACTCGAATCCGAGTTTTTCCATGACCCAGACGAGCTCGTTCGGCAACATCATTCCCACGGTCGCACCACCTCCACGATGACCCTACGGTCGCACCACACCACACACCATGGGGAGAAGTCCCCA